>CAVXOG010000011.1:0-588125 GCA_963763395.1 Candidatus Acidiferrales bacterium
CGGGTCAGCAACGCAGACCCTAGCCTTCGTGTGTCAACCGCAGATACCGGACGGTCAAAAAACATCCAAACGTGCGCTCCGTTTCCCGAACGTGAACGCTCGACGGCTGCCGGAACCTGGAACTTTCTACAGACTGCGACGAACGCCGCCGCATCGGCCATCCAGGACTTTTTGTCGAAATCCACGGCAAGGAACCAGCAAGTCTCGTCTAAAAGGAGTGGATAAATACCGATCGTCTGTTTTCCAGTCAAATGCTGCTTAATCACCTCATCCGTCAATGGCTCGAGTATCCGCGTCTTGCGTCCAACTCTTTTTCGATCTTCCGGTTTCGCTGCATGGATGGCCCGCCAGTCCATGGTGCCTGCCGGCAAATAGCCAGATCTGCCGCCCTTCCCTTCCCACCGAATGGCGAATATATCTTCTCGTCCACGAAAGAGGCTCCGAAAAAGTGTGATCTTTCGTTCTGGCGTGTACACTTCGCTCGTGGCGCTGAGTGAAGGCACTGCGAAAGGGGCGGCTTGGGAAACAGTTTGATTGGCAAAATGGTGGTCTATGCCAAGCATCGCCCGGAGACGGTCATTTTCTTCTCGAAGCCGTTGACATTCTTGTTGCGCAGCCTTCAAGCGTACGTGCATACCGTCTTGATTTCCGGTGTGGTCAGCCATTTGTTCCAAACTTGTACGGCCACGAATTGGCCCTGTAGGGAAGATCATATCCGAGGAACGAAGCAGATGTGCAATTCGTCCAGCAAAGCACAATGTCAGCCGAAAACTGTCCCCACAGCGAGTGTGCAGAAAAGCCCGGGTCTGATCAGGGTCCAATAAGCCGTGGCAAAGAGTTCCTTAGAATACCAATGTCGGGCTGTCAGCGCCGTTCAGTATCACTAAGTTCCAGCATCCTGCCACTCTGTCACGGCAGAGGTCGCGAGTTCGAGTCTCGTCGTCCCCGCCACTTTTTCTAAAGGAGTTACGCCTAATTTCAATTGCGGGCATAGGTGTCTGAAAATGCCGATGTGTCAGTTTTTGTGTCAGTTTCCGCCTGACCCAATGCTTGCCTTTCGAGTTTTCGGGTTGCGTCGATTAGGTCCGCTTCGTCGATGATGTCATAGCGCCTGAAAACTTCTTCGGTTTTGTGCCCGCTGATTTTCATGGCCGTGTGTTGCGGCACGCCGCTGCGAATTAGGTTTCGGACGGCGGTACGGCGGAAGTCGTGCGGTTGCAAGCCGACGTATTTGTCGTACGTCTTGCCGTTCTGCGGTTTGGCTTTCACGTAACCCCCAAAGCCCGCCTCGACGCACAGTTTGTACCACTCGTCTCGTAGGTCACGGACGGGCGAGCGGTCCTCGCGAGTGAACACATAGTCGTCGGGATTCTTGCCAACGCAACATGATTTTAGAAGCGTGAACACTGACGCCACACCGGTCCCAAAGACCCCTCGGACTCAGATGAAGCAAGAAGAACTTTGCTGCTTCAACATGAAATTCGTAAGGCCCATTTACCCGCGAGAAGCGAGGCTCGCGCACACCGAAGGAGTGGCCAAGCTCATCATCATAATTGCTGATGACAATTCCATCGCCGATATTCAGGCTGTTTCAGGTGACTCACTTCTTCTGGACTCCTCGCTAGAGGCCGTTCGCCAGTGGCGTATCTATTCTTCAGTGGCAAAGTTGCCGGGTAAACCAATAGAGATAGAGGTTCCCCTCTCATTCACTTTCAGGATTGAAGATGCACCCAAGCCGGCATACTTGCATCTCGTCAATGGAAAAGTAATCCGTGCGGATGCGGTCCGCGAATTTACAAACGGAATCGAATACTCAGTTTGCCAATATACTCATCGTATATCTGCTGACGTAGTGACGGCGGTCAATAGCTGCAAACGCCCCCGAGCGATACCCCTGAAGGAGGGCGATTGTGTCCCTAGCGGTGGGCCTTCATTCGATGTCATCGCCATGCCGTTGCTGCCCGTTAACGATACGGGCCGCGCCGGTGGTCTCACTCCCCGTTGACTTAATTGTTCTCTGTGAGCCACCACCTCAGATGAGTTGCACCGCAGGCCATCTGGCATGAATTGACCATTGGACCTGGTAAACCCCGCTAATCGTGGGTCCCGGTACGCACGCGAACATCGGCACCGTCCCGCCCTAAGTGATGGTCAAGACAGCAACGCCGTTCTTCTTCAACAAGTCCTCTATTGTGCGAAGTGATTCGTGGCTTGCCGCTAACCGAAGAAAGTACTGTTCTGCGCTGGACCATTCTCTAAATCGAATCGAGGGCAACGTTTTAGTTTCACCATCACCGCTGATGATTCCTACAGGTATGCCGACGCTAGAGATGTCCACGCACAGAATAGTGTGATTTAGGCTGTGCAATAGGAATCTGTGTTTCATGGCATTTGAGTATGCCACGACCGTTCATTTCCCAAAACCTCACTCAGGTCCGCGCTAACCGGACAGTTGATTGCATAACAATGTCGGCTCCTCGACCCGAGTAAACTGTGGTTGCTTAACGACCATAGGCTCGGGAGAAAGGAGCCGAACATGATGTTGATAGGCGTAGATTACCACCCGAGCTTTCAGGCGGTTGCATTTTTTATTGAAGAGACTGGTGAGTGTGGTGAACAGGACCTGAACCACAGCGATGGACAAGCAGAGAAATTCTATCGAGACCTGAAGCAGCGAGGAATCAGCGTACGGGTAGGCATGGAAGCTACCGGATATGCACGCTGGTTCGAGCGATTACTGGCTGAATTAGGTTTCGAGCTGTGGATCGGCCATCCCGCGGAGATCAAAGCGAAGCGAGTGAAGAAGATGAAGTACGACCGTGAGGACGCTCGGCTCATGCTAAGACTGATGCGGGAGAACAACTTTCCTCGGATCTGGGTACCCGGTCCGGAGAATCGGGATCTGCGACAACTGTTGTGGCACCGGCATCGGTTGGTGCAGATGCGCACGCGGATCATGAATCAGTTGCAGGCGTTGGCGATGAACGAGGGCTATCGCTGGAAGAAAAAATTGTTCAGCGAGCAAGGACGAGCGCTGCTAGAGAAACTCTCGTTGGGTCCTTGGGCCAGTCGGCGCCGGCAAGAGTTGTTGGAACTGCTCGACCGCATGAATCCAATGATTGAGGAGTTAACTGCAGCCGTCGAGCGGGAAGCTAGAAAGCGACCCGAGGCGCTGCGGCTGATGACTCATCCCGGTGTTGGTCCGATTACGGCACTCGCTTATGTGTTGATCATCGGAACTACGGATCGGTTCGAGCGTGGCAAGCAGATCGGCACGTACGTGGGAATGATCCCGTGTGAGGGCTCCAGTGCTCGCAAGCAGCGATTGGGACACGTCACCAAGCAAGGAAGTTCCTTGTTACGGTTCTTGTTGGTAGAGGCGGCCCAGGCAGCAGCACGTGTCCATCCGGACTGGCGGCGGAGGTATCACCACCTGGCGATGCGTCGGCACAGAAGTATTGCCAAGGTAGCGATGGGGCGCCGGCTGGGGATTCGGTTGTACTGGATGTGGAGGAATGGATGTGAGTATTCGCCGTCGTTAGAATTCGGTTCGTACGTGGGAAAGCTCGAAACCGGACATGGCGTGAAGTAGAACGCCGTGCACTTGACTGGGCATCCTGCTCCCTGCAAAGGGAGTTTGAATTAGTAATCTTGGTCGACGTATGGATCGAAGAGATGTTTAGGTCGGACTGAAACCGACCGATAGATTACGAGCGAGCCGTGGTCGTCGAAGCAGAGGTCAAAGAAGAACAAGGAAGACCACTCTTCGGAGTGAACGGAGGAGCACGCTCAAAAAGTATTTGACAGGGCCGACATTGTTAGAGATGTCCGGTTAGGCAAATCGGGAGTTAGCCTGCCTTTTGTGTTGCCACTGATACCGCATGATAATGCTAACCGAATTTCTGGCCCGCCTTATGCGTGACGGCAACCCTTGATTGCCAGCCATCGAAACGACCGAGTTCGTTCTTACCGGTGTAGGATAGTGCGATATGCAGGATCTTCTGATTCGCAGTGCGGCTACCTCCGAACAAAAAGAGCTTGAGGATTTGCAGCTTCGGGCGTCCCTTACCAATGCTGGTGACCGTGAGGCTTTGCTGGCCCATCCTGATGCCATCGAATTACCGCTCACACAAATCGCCGCCGGCGGGGTATTTGTGGCGGAATGGAATGGAACAATTGTCGGATTTGCGGCTGTGGAGCCTAGAGGAGACGGAGAGAGCGAACTTGACGCATTGTTCGTCGACCCGAACATGCGACGTCGCGGAATTGCGCGATCATTAATTCAACACTGCGCTGAGGTTGCCCGCACACGAAAATCCACTGCCCTTTGCGTAGTCGGAAATCCCCATGCAAAGGATTTTTACACTGCGTGTGGTTTCAAAGTGATTGGGACGGCGGAGACCCGTTTCGGCACAGGGCTACTAATGCGGATGATAGTCTGACGCTTCGTGAAATTCCTGGTCAAATCCTGGTTAACGAGCTAACCGGAAAAGTCCCGGTACCCAAGTTTCCGGTAAGCTCTAATCAGGCACTGACTTTGAGTTGTGAGACCCTACGCACTGTTTTTGCAGTCAAAATCGCTGCGCCGATTCCGATAGCGGAGTAAATCGCGACAACAACGGTTGCAATTAGCCACCTTGAAGCACTGGAATGATTCCTATTCGCGCCGAGAATCATAACTACGCTCCAAGGTAGAAGGCTCAGTGCTCCAGCAATTAATGCCCTATTCCTTGCGATTAATCCGACGAGTATGCCGACTGACACTGTGATTGCCGGGAATTCCGGGTAGATGTGTAGGACAGTAAGAGGTGCTGATCCTTCCATCAGGAGCATTTCAAAAAGAACAGTGAAGGCGAAACTCGCGACAATTCCGAGCGACACTGTAAGGACCAATTTCATGCACGCCTCTTTTGACCTTGACTTGGCACAATGAGCGTTTATTCAAATTGTAGTTGTGGGCCGTCAGACCGCCAACCGTACGGTTGTACAGGTGAGAGTAAGTGGTCAACTCTGAAGTCGCCTTCAAGTGCTCGATTAACGCGCTAACCGCCGAAGTGGGTCCCGGTACCCAAGTTTCCGGTTCCCCGACCAGGACTTAGCGCTCCGCAAGAACGTTTTATCGCACGTCCATCTGGTCGCCGGTCTTGTGCTCCTCAATTTGGAAGCACAAGAATCGGTGGATAGCCTCGATGGCCTCTTTGTTCGCAGATGAAATAACAACGCGTCCTCCATTCGGAGTTTCCTCGAACGAATATTGAATGTCTTTCCGCAGCCGCTTCATTTCTGGCACCCCCGGCGGAACGGTATCGTGAACAAACATCGGAATATCGAAATCTCCGCTTTGAAACGCTTTTGAGATGTGTCCTAAGTGCATCCTGACTTCGTTTCGATTGGTAGTGTCGGCGGAGTCGTTAGCCTCAACCTGAATCACTCCTCCATTCGACTTCAACAAGAAGTGATGTGTCGTAGTGGTTTGAGAAAAGCCCATGCCTTTTTCTCCGCGCTCATTCATCTGAGTATGTGCGGCGTGCATCGGGCACTCCTCCGGCTTCGGATTCTGGGTCGATTGAGAAGCAACACTTAACGCCAGTAAGAAAATCAGCTTCATGGTGTCTCCCGTTTGCGAATGCCGCGAGACGGAAATCGTGTCCGGCTCTTCGGATGAGCGAGTGTTTCCAGCAATCGAGCCTGTTTACCGCGAGGAGTCTTCGACAGCCGACGGTCCCACGCCTTCAGGGTTGAACGTAACTCTCGACGCCAATTCTGCAAATCGCGCAGTTTGGCTTCGAGAAGTGCCAACTTTTCAGCGGCCAGCTTCCGAACTCGATGGCAAGGAGCATCCCCGGCATTTCGCTCGCGGAAGATGTCCGCCAGTTCACCGACCGAGAGCCCCATAGACAGCCCGGCTCTTATCGTACGCATCCGAGCCAAACTGTCCGGCGGAAATATGCGGTATCCAGCTGACGTTCGGGCCGCTGGTGGCAGAAGCCATCGCCGCTCATAGAAACGAACGGTGTCCGCACTTACTCCGCAGAGGCGCGCTAATTCGCCGCAATACAGGGGTCGAGTTGTGGAATCCTTGGAACTCACGGGATCAGCCTAAAGCCTGGAATTGGTTCCAGGGTCAAGCCAATTCTCAGGCTTATTTTCGTTTCGATTCGAAGAATTCGTTAGCCGCCCGCCGAGTCTCTTCATGACTCTGCTCTTTGACCTGTTGGTTGATTCCCCACTCGTGGCCGAAAGGATCGACGATCTTTCCGTAGCGTCCTCCCCAAAACATGTCCTGCACGGGCATGCTCACGCGCGCACCAGCAGCTACCGCACGCTCGACGACTCCGTCGGCATTGTTAACCAGTAGCGTGATGCGTACACCCGTTCCTCCGAGCGTCTCCGGTGACTTGCAGGTTCCGCCTTCGCTCGCTGGAAACTCATCGCAGACAAAGAACTTGTGTCCGTCCAAAGTCAATTCGCCATGCATGAGCTTCTCGCTGCCCGGTTTCAACATGCGGTCTACCTCTTCTGCGCCAAAGACACTCTTGTAAAAATCGAGCGCGGCGGGTCCGTCATGCACAATCAATTCCGGGATGAACTGGTCCTCTCGATGCATGGTTTCCTCCACTAACGTATTCGCACGAGAATGATCGTACTCTTTCGGCTAAGTGAGTTCTAGTGCTTGGCCGATCCCGTGAGGAGTGGCCCTGGTCTCATGATGGCGTGCTCGGAAGTAATTTATATGCCTGGTAACGCGCTAATCGCCGGGACGGACTTCTCCGGTAACAGTAGCGAAGCAGCCGCAGGTGATGCGACAATGCCGGACCACATGGACAACTTCCCCAAATTCATGAAACACCCCACCAACAGGATTGCCCGGTCCAATCAGGCCACTCCCGGCGTCGAGGGTTATGTCTTCGATGGAGCCGATGGAAGCCAAATGGCATTCTGGACGTGTGCTCAGAATGCTTCCTCCGCGGAACATGTCCATGAATATGACGAGTACATGATCGTTGTCCAGGGCTGCTACACGTTGATCATTAACGGGGCACGGATTCCCGTAAGGGCTGGAGAGGAGTACTTTATCCCGCAGGGCGTGCGGCACAGTGGTGAAGTTGTGGCTGGGACCAGAACGATTCACGCCTTCGGAGGCCACCGAGCCGACCGGCAAGGCGACGACTGAGATCCACAGGACTCAGGTCCTGGTTATCGGAGTTAGGCTCGGGGCGCCGAATGGGGTGGAAGAAGATTCATGCCATTCATAGCTCAGAGGAGTTCCCAGTCCATTCGTGGAAGCCTTCCTGAAATCAGCAGACTCCACCTAGCGCCGAAGCTTATGGTAGATTGACAAGCCACGGTGGGCAAAGACCCGGAGCAGTTACGCGCCAAGCTCGCGGGAGTCTGCCGCAATACAAACGGAGGCGTTATGTTCGATGGCCGCGGAAGAACAGTTCCGGCTAGGGTAGAGGTGATCTCACGCTTTCTGATTGCTGCACTTTTGTTGTTGGGCCTAGGCGCAGGTGTGGCGTTCGGCCAGAATCTGAATAAACGGCTGACGAACAAAGATATTATTGATATGACCGCGCTGGGGCTTTCCGATGAGGTGATGATCGCTAAAATACGGAGCGTTTCTGGCGCGGATGGGTTGGCGTTTGATACGTCGGTGGACGGACTGAAAGGGCTAAAGGCCGCGAATGTGTCCGATGCGGTGATCAAAGTGATGTTAAATCCCGCGCCTCCGCCGGCGCCTGTTGTGGTGGCGGCTACGGCAGTAACCAATGATCCGAATTTCCCACCCCCAGAAGTGGGCGTGTATTGGAAAGATGGGCAGACGTTTGTTCTGATTCAGGGAATGACGCTGAGCAAAGTAAAGGCAGGAGGGCGCGCCGGCGCATTTTTCACGAATGGGATGCGATCCGAACACTGGGACGCAACGATTGAGGGGCCAACATCGCGCAACCATGTGAAGGATCGTAGGCCGATGTTTTATTTGTACGTGCCGGATGGTGATACTTCCGCGGATTACGTGCTGATTAAGCTGGAGAAGAAAAGCGACCGGCGGGAATTTGAAGTGGGGAGCTTCGGCGGTGTCACAGGGGGAAAAGCCGGGGTCAAGAACGAAAAGGAAGTGCCGTTTCATGCGGAGCATGTCGGCATTCGCATGTACAAGGTGACGCTGGACGCGGATCTGAAAGCCGGGGAGTATGGATTTTTTCTCGGGACCGGAATGCAATCGAACATGTCGGGCGGGAATATGGGTTCGGCGCGGTCGGGTGGGAGCGCAGGAGGGAGGATCTACGATTTTTCGATTCCGCAGTAAGGATTGACGGCACCGAGAAGCGCGGATTCACCGCGGAAGCAAGGTCCTGATTAGCGCTAACCGGACTTGTTCGTACTAGTTGACTGTAACAACCATTTATAGACTATAATCGCATCCATGAGCGACGCGATTATCCTTACAAATTCGGAGCTGAAGGAATTGACACAACGAGCCATGAGCCGGACGGGCCGAGCCGAAGATGCTCGGCGGGCGCGGCTGATCTTGTTGCTGGCCGAGGGCCATACATGGGATGAGGTGTCTGAGCACATCGACTGTAGCCGGGGTTTTGTGGCCAGTTGGAGCAGACGATTTGCAGAGCAACGCATTGCGGGACTCTACAGTCGGCATTTGGGGCAAGTGGCCACCGTGCTCACTCCGAAACTGGAAGCACGGATTCTGGAGGCAACACGACATGCACCGCCGGGTGGTGCCACCCACTGGAGCACGCGTAAACTCGGAGTGCATTTAGATGTCAGCCACATGATGGTGGCGAGAGTGTGGCGTAAACACGGACTTCAGCCACATCGCATGGAACGCTATATGGCGTCGAACGATCCGGATTTTGAGAAGAAAGCTGCTGACATTATTGGGTTGTATCTAAACCCACCAGCGCATGCGGCGGTATTCAGCGTGGATGAAAAGACTTCTATCCAGGCCCTAGATCGCAAGGATCCGGTTCTGCCGCTGTCCCCGGGACGCGCCGAACGGCACGGTTTTGAATACTTTCGTCACGGCACGTTGTCGCTGTATGCCGCCTTTAACACCAAGACCGGCGAGGTGCTCGGCAAAACAACGGAACGGCACACCTCGGCCGAATTCGTCGCCTTCCTTACCGACATTGTGATCGATCAACCTCGCGGCAAAGAGATCCATGTGATCGCCGACAACCAATCTGCACACAAGAGCAGACCGGTCACAGACTTCCTGGCGGTGCATCCCAAAGTTCACTTGCACTTCACTCCGACCTACTCTTCCTGGTTGAACCAAGTCGAGTTGTGGTTCAGCAAGATCGACCGCGACGTCATCGCGCGAGGCGTATTCACTTCCGTCTCTGATCTGAACAGGAAGCTGTTGCGCTACATCCGGCACTACAACAAATCGCCTCGTACAGTGAAATGGAAATATGCAGATCCATCGCGCCATCTCAGTACACAATCAGTTGGTACAGGCCACTAGCACAAGAACTGCGCTTATTTGAATTGCCTCTCCAAGAATTGGTTCACAGTGCGATTGTTCTTGGCTTTGCTGTGAATAAATATGAGGATGCAGAAATACCAACAGAATCCCAGCAGCAGGCCCCAAGCTGTATCGTGTCCCCACTTAGAGATGGCAACAACCGGTAGAATGAAAGCCGCGAGCAGTACACAAAGAAGGCTCACGGCGACCAAAAAGTTACGCACCAGTTTCGTGATGGCAGCAGGCATTCGTCCACTTGCCCATGGCGTACTACAAAGGTCCCGATTAACGACAAATCGGGAGTTGACCGCAAAGACGCAACTGAACCGTTGAACAGTTTCCCAATGAAATGCGAGATGCTAGCGTGGTGGTGAACCTTACCAGATGAAGCTAACCACCAAAAAGGTAGCGCTGGTCACAATTTTGGTCCTTCCGCTGCTTCTCGTCTTCGCCGACGAATATCCCGCACTGCGGTTCCGAGGTGATGGGCAGTTTTCAGGTGGCCCTGTGTTTGGCTACTGGATTCGATTGAAGGCGATTCCATTTGGGAAAGCTGGCGAGTACAGCTTTCAGTTCCGTGGCATGCCCAACGAAGAAATGTCGCTTCAGCTTTATACGGACGACGAGTACGGCCGCTCGGCCTTGACGAACCTCAGCACTCAGCTAGAGGCTGTCTTGACAGACCAAAAAGGCCGAGTGGTGTGCGCGGGCTCTGGAGTGGTACCCAAGGAGGGCGAGCCTTGCGACGACTGCAAAATTCCAACGGATAAAGAGATAGAGGCCAGGCGACAAAAAGAGTGGGTTCTCATGTCTGGACCCAATGAAGCTGCCTACTATCACGTGAACTGTTTGAACATGCGGCTAAAGCCCTCAGATTCATACACACTCAAATTGCGTGTTTTGGCCGTGGACCCACAAACCCCCATATCAACTTGATACCGACACTTGAAGGCGGACAACTCGACCTTCCGTAGACTCGTTGAGGTCGGAGCGAGAGCGAGAATTACAAAGTCCTTGTAAACGCGGAAACCGTCTTGGGCCACTATGAGCCACATAGACGATTTCGCGACTTACCCTAAGTCCATGATATAAACTTTCGGTTCGGTTCAGTGAATCTGCGATTTTGCAAACTATCATGCGTCCCGTCATTCAAGTTTCGGGAGTCCGCAAGACCTACGGCCCAACGGTAGCTGTCGACGAGGTGTCGTTCGAGGTCAACGACGGCGAGATCTTTGGTTTGATCGGGCCGAATGGCGCGGGAAAAACCACCACGATGGAGTGCATCGAAGGTCTGCGCACGCCCGACCGGGGCAGCATCTCGGTTCTGGGTCTTGATCCCTTTCGTCAGAGTCTACAAGCTGCAGGAGCGCATCGGGGTTCAGCTCCAGCAAGCGCAATTGCAGAAGCGAATCAAGGTGTGGGAGGCGGTAGACCTCTGGGCTTCGCTTTACCAGAAGAAAGCGATAGACGGCGAGCGCTTGCTCGAACAGCTCGGCCTTACCGACAAGCGGAACGCATGGTTTATGAACCTCTCCGGAGGCCAGAAGCAACGGCTGTTTATCGCCCTTGCGCTGATCAACGATCCGGAAGTGGTGTTTCTCGACGAGCTGACCACCGGGCTGGATCCGCAGTCGCGGCGGGCAATCTGGGATCTGGTGCGCGGCATCCGCGAGCGCGGCAAGACGGTCTTTTTGACCACTCATCTGATGGAGGAAGCCGAACGGTTGTGCGACCGGGTAGCCATCATCGAGCACGGACGGATCATCGACATCGACACACCGGAGAGCCTGGTCAACCGGCATTGCCCGGAGCGAACGGTCGTTCTCGCCACGGACAATCCACTCGCGGAAGAGCGCTTTCGGGCGATCCCGGGAGTTGAGGCGGTGACCCGCACTGACTCGCGATTCACCATTCGCGGCCGCGGCGACGACTTGGTGACCGAGGTGATTCATTGTCTGTCCGAGAATCGGATTCGGGTCACTGATTTCCGCACGATTCTTCCCAATCTTGAAGACGTTTTTCTGAAACTGACTGGTCACTCGATTCGCGAGTAGGGACGAGAATGATGCTGCGTGGACTCTGGAAACTGACTTGGATCGAGATCAAGATCTTCCTGCGCGAGCCGCTGGGCGCGTTCGGCACCATCGTTTTCCCCGTTCTGGTTTTTCTTGTGGTGGGTCGAGTGGTCGGCCGCAGGCTCCAGCCGCCGCTACACTCGCCGCCAACAGTTTTATCCACGTGGGTCTCCCGGTTCTCGCGTCGCTTTTGATCGCCATCAGCGCCGTGCTTTCGCTGGTCACGATTATCTCGATCTACCGCGAGGGCGGCATCCTCAAGCGGCTGCGCGCCACGCCGCTGCGTCCGCAGACCATTCTTACCGCCCACGTGATCGTCAAGCTGATACTCACCGCGGCCACGCTGGCCTTGATGGTCCTGGCGGGCAAACGCTACTACCCGGTCGGCGTTCATGTTCCATTGTTCTCGTTTACGATTGCGCTGCTGATCAGCACCTGGAGCATTCTGTCGATCGGTTTTCTCATCGCCAGCATCGTTCCCACGGCGCGTTTTGCGCAGCCGATCGGCGCCTTCATTCTGTACCCGATGATCGCGTGTCTCGGGACTCTTCGTGCCGGTCGAAGCGCTGCCGCCGGTGCTCCACGCGGTGGCCCGAGTGCTGCCGCTAACCTACGCGGTGTCGCTGCTCGAGGGAATCTGGAACGGCGACACGTGGTCGGCGCACGTCGGCGACGTAGCGGCACTGGCCGTAGTTGTTTGTCGTTTGCACGGCGCTTTCGGCGAAGGTGTTTCGTTGGGAGTAACTCGTGTTGCGCGGGAATCTGGTTCTGTCTCGCGCAAATTGGGTTCCGGTGCCAGAGCATCGCAAACTGAAGATTTCACTTGCCTGAAATAAACGCGCTAACCGGACAACTGTCCGGTTACCCGACTACACAGGAGTTGTCCAATCGCATCGTCCTCCAGAGTACACGCCCGGCTTGACAAATCAGTCGCATTCCGATATATCGGAATGCGAACTATGAGAGTTCCACTCGAAGTTCTCTTGCCTTTATCCGTAGCGGCTCAACACATCCTGCTCGCTCTATCCGGCGAAGACAGACACGGCTACGCCATCATGCAAGAGGTTTCTCGGCAATCTGAAGGCACGTACAAACTCGGCCCGGGCACCCTCTATGACACTCTGGAAAGGCTGAGTAGCCAAGGACTGGTAACAGAAGTGTCGCACCGACATTCTAATGACGACCCACGCAGACGTTATTACCGGCTGACTGCGCTTGGCCAGCGCGTATTCTCGGCTGAGATTGACCGCCTAGAGACGATGGTTCGTCAGGCCAAATTACGCTTGCGAGGAGCCAGACCGAAGGAGGCGTCGTGATTCGCATTTTGTATTTGTCTCTTCTTCGACTCCACCCTCCTTCTTTCAGGGAGCGCTTTGCGGAAGAGATGCTGTGGATTTTTGATGAGGCGCCGACTCTAGGTGAGAGAACTTTTCTCTTGGGTGATGGATTCCGCTCTATTGTCCGGCAGTGGATAGTACGTTCCGGAATGTGGAAGTATGCCGTGGCCTTGTTGATCGCTGTAATTCAGGCAATTTTCTTCTTGCACCCTTACTGATTGAGTTGTGGGAGTGCAGTCATCAGCGGGCGAAGCCAGGCGGCGAAGATCTTGGGGTACGCGAGTAGCTTTAACTTTTCGGGGAAGCGCAGCTCACCATTCCGGAAGGCCTGCCGGAGAGCTGCGACGAACTTGCCACGGAAGACCTTGCGTAACACACCTTTGGGCAGAAAGTAGTTGTTCGGCGAGCGCACCCAGCGAGTGTGATCGAGGGAGAGACCGCCGGCGGGAACCACACAATGGACATGCGGATGGATCCTGAGCTTTTGATTCCATGTGTGCAGCACGCTGAAAAAGCCAATCTCGGCACCGAGGTGTCGGGGATCGCGAGCGACTTCGAGAAGAGTTTCCGCGCTGGCACGAAACAAGAGATCGTAGATCACCTTTTTGTTCCGCAACGCCAGTGGGGCCAGGTGCCGGGGGAGTGTGAAGACCACGTGCAGATAGCGCGTGGGGAGCAGTTCCTTTTGACGCGCCGCGATCCATTTTTCGCGCGCTGCGGTCTGACACTTCGGACAGTGGCGGTTACGGCAGCTGTTGTACGAAATGGGGGCACGATGTCTGCAGCGGATGCACTCATCGAGATGACCGCCAAGTGCGGCGGTGCGACACCGCGCCATGGCCAGCAGTACTTTGACATGCCTCCAACGGATCCACTGGCGGTTTCGCTCGACGAAGGCGGCTCCAGCCGTGCGGATGAGATCGGCAATCTCGAGCGCCGGTGGGCTCACGGGAGCACCTCCTCCCCCCTTCCAACGTGGCCCACACTTATATCAAATCCGCTTGGCAAACACTGCCCCGTACGTCAAGCGAAGCGTCCGCCGCCGGGCGGCTACGTCCTAACGCGCTAACCGGTAACTTGTCCCTGGGTACCGGAACCGCGACTTTTAATTTTTTTCTGAGTCAGCGCTGAGGCTTTGCACGTTCTTGCATGAGGGGGAGGGGGTGTTCCTGGTGGGGGGCCTCAATGGGTCCCTCGATTTAACGGGGGCAACGGACACAGCGGGCGCGGCTGGCTTTCGCGCAAAACTGAATGACGCCTAACCAGCGGTCGCCTGCAGTTTACTGAATCTAAAAGACTAATAGTGGCAGTTCCACGCATGTTGCACAGGAGGAAGAGTAAAGGCAAGTCGGCCAGGCTCCGAACCATACAGGAGACGGGATAATCTATAGACTGCGGAAGGCAGTCGCGAAACAAGCATTACGAACGGGGATGGATGCTGCACCACGCTGACGGAGTCGATTGTAAAAAGGGCCAGCTGGACAAGGCCGGCCCTGCGCGAAGTAACTGCCTTCCCTGCATTCCCCGCTCATGAGACGAGGAAGCTGTCCTATGCACAACCGATTAAGAAGATTATGGCCGCTTTGAAGGTGTCTGTCGTTGCGCTGGAGCAATCAGGATCGTCCCGGCTGCCGGTAACGGTTGAGTCGACGGAGGTCCTAATAGGCAGCGAAAGACTGAAGACTCACGGGCGAAGAACTGGGCAAGTTTTTGAGCGAGCTGAGAAGACGTTGCACAAATCGTTGCACAAAAAACAACCTACCCTGCCCAACGAAGCCAACGGTTGCCGACAACCGCACACGTAACCTACTGATTCTGCGTGTGCCAGCGGTTGAAAGGCCATCTGTCACGGCAGAGGTCGCGAGTTCGAGTCTCGTCGTCCCCGCCATTTTTTTCAGTCGTTCCTCCTGGAGGGAGCCTTCCTGTTTGCTGCGTCCTTCTGCGGCATCGGATACCGAGGCAATTTGCTGGATGATTCCTTTCAACCGTTTGCTCTGATCGCCCTGACGGCGCTCGCGATGGGCACACGGAATGCCGCTGTCCAGAGGCTCGCAATCCCGTATCTGACGACAACGGTCCTGACGCCGACGCTGTGCTAACCGGAAAGCCAGCTCCCTCGCGTTAACCCTTCATGCGTGGACCAGCTCGCGCTGTTTGAGCGTGGGAAGTGCCTTGATGGATTTTCCTACCTTCTCCTGAGCGCGCCGCAGGTCGTAGAAGCTTTGCAGATTCAGCCAAAACTGAGCGCTCGTGCCAAAGAAATGAGCCAGGCGCAGGGCGGTGTCGCCCGTGATGGAGCGCGTCCCGTTCAAGATTTGCGTGATGCGATTGGTCGGCACGTTGATCTTTCGCGCTAGTTCAGCCGCGCTCATATCGAGTGCTTCCAGCTCTTCAGCGAGGTGTTCACCGGGATGGATAGCGGTCAATGCCATAGCGATGCTCCTAGTGATAATCAACAATCTCCACGTTTGAGGGCCCCGGCGATCGGTCGGCCCACTCGAAGCAAATCCGCCATTGATCGTTAATGCGGATGCTGTACTGGCCCTGGCGGTCGCCGACCAGCGCCTCAAAACGGTTCCCAGGCAATGCGGCAAGGTCCCTCAGCGACGTAGCCGCTTCCATACGGTCAAGCTTCAGGCGCGCGGATCGTTCAAATCCAGAGAATGGCTTGACCCGTTTCCCGGCGGCGAATTCTCTGGTCCGCTTGTCCCGATAGCTGACGATCACTGCTCAAAAATATCAGGAAGTACGCGTTACGTCAAACGTAAAGTACGAAAAAAGCTGAATAGCTGGATTAAGCGAGCGATCCTCTTCGAGAGCGCCGGAGTCTTGTTTTTTAACCCGAAAGCCAATCCGAGATCCGTCCGACTACTGGGCATTATCAAGTACTTGGCAGTCCCCAACAGCCTTGTAAGTTGTTGTGAGTACTGGATTATCCCCGCCTGTCACAGCAGAGGTCGCGAGTTCGAGTCTCGTCCTCCCCGCCATTCTTTTCAAAAGACTTAGTTCTACTTTTGAGAGAGTGTTGTGGTATACAAAAAGGTACACATTAAGCGGCCCTCGTGTCCCCACTGCTCGTTTTCACTCCGGCAGAATCATCTCCACCACTTTCGCCTGCGTACGAGATATTGTAGGGCTGTACCTGAATCCCCCAGAAAATGCAGTGGTTTTGTGCGTGGATGAGAAGAGGGGAATTCAAGCATTGGAACGCACCCAACCGATGTTGTTACTAGGATTAAGTTATGTCGAAGGAGTAACTCACGATTATCGATACCACGGAACCACCACGCTGTTGCCGCACTGGACACGGTTCCACGTACACTTCACTCCAACCTATGCATCCTGGCTCAATCAAGTGGAGATCTGGTTCAATCGCATCACGCAACAGGCTCTTCGCCGGGGAACGTTTAGCCGCGTGAAGGACCTGGTCACAAAAATAGATCACTACGTCAAGAACTCCAATCGCAATGCCCAGCCGTTTGTCTGGACCGCCACAGCGGATTCGATATTCGCTAAAGTCCAACGACTATGCGAACGTATTTACAGGACCTAGCGTGCACGTGGAAAGCAAAAGGCCCTTCTCCGACGGATTAGTCGGGCTAAGCCCGAGGCGGTGTGGTCACGTGCTTTGCGCCGCAGTGCGGACAATAGGCTGGCAGCGCCAGACCGTGTGGCCAATAGAAGCATCCCTTGCACGTTGAGCAGACAACGACAACGATCGGAGGCGGTACTTCAGGCACAATTTCGAGCCGAGTGGTCCGCTCTTCCATCTGTGAAATTTTCTCTACACTGCCATGGGGAATATGGTCGGTAGAGTCAGCGATGATTTGTGACGGTCGTGAAACGAGTGTAAATTCCACCGCTGGTGTCAGTGGCAGGTCCGTGCCGCCATCGTCCCACCTCACACTGATTTGGTCATGAAGAAAGTTGCCCGCGGCGAGGCAAACTTCTAGCACCGTTCCAGGTTGCTCCCATTGGTTCCTTACGTAGTCACCGACAATGGGAACTTCGCCGCTCGCGTATGGCACAGAACTCCTCCCACTCTGGCCGTGTCGAAGATACTCATACGCCGCAGATTTCGGTTGGTCAAGTGGGATTACGGAACTCAAACTGGCATTGTTCTCGGCACTGAGAATGACGCTGATCTGACTCGATTCTGACGAGTTCACCTATCAGGAGGAGCCATGCTGAAATACTTACCCTCTCTTCGTTTCTGCGAATTCAGGTTGCCGGAATCGTGTTTGTTCTTTTCCAGCTGTCAGTTCGAAACATAATAAGCTACCTTCTCCTCGCCCTCTTCCGTGTAATACACCGTCACTATCGTGCCTTTTGCTATACCCGCTTTGGCAGCCTTGCCTGCGTCTTCCAAGGCCTTCCCACTTAACTCAAACTTCTTTTTTGCTCCATGGACATCGTTCACTACGATTGTCTTGGTGTCCTTATCGAACTTCTTAACGGTGCCATCCGTAGCCTTGAAGCCATCTTCGCTAATCTTCCCGACTTCCATCGCAGTTTCGTCAGCACCCTTCCCTGTGGTCCGTGCCACGATTTGCGCTCCTTCTTTTAATCCGCTAAACCCGTCCTTGGTTCCCTTCACCGTTGCCGCATCCATCACCTTGATCGTGTGCTCGGTTCCATCGGCAGTCTTCACCATAATTGTCTTCGTGGTGCTATCCACTTTCGTGATCGTCCCGAGGATTATGTTCACCAAATCCTGCGCCACGCAGACACCCATCGTCAGCACGGCGCAAACTGCAAAGTATCTCAATTTTTTCATGGTCACATTCTCCTTTTAGATTTCCAATTTGTTCCTGGCCACGCTCCGACACAACTGGGAGTATCCCTAGTATCCGGCGGTGACCGGAGAGTTGCAGTCAACTGATTGAAGCGGTTACCGGAGATCAAGTGGCTCATAGTACCCCTATGGACGGTTTGCCGAGAGTTACGACCTAGCTTCCTCCACACTCAATCGCACGAACCGTCATCAACAAATTGCCCGTTTGCTGCCATTGATCTGAGCGAGCGGCCACAGGCAATGAGGCGCTGATTCAGGCCGTCATTCTGCAGCGCGTCTGGCGAGATGTAAGTCATGTTGGCGCGCATGTTGACGTACCTATCGGCGAGTTTTGTCATGTTCTGAAATGCTTTGTTCAAGAGCTGAGAGGCACTGCGATCGGAAGGTGTGACAGCAGCGACTTCGGCCAGGCGAAGATTCGTGGCGGCTTGCGCTCGATACGGAGCAAGCAGACCTGCCGATAGAGGGATTCCACTTTGGATGGCGGAGTCTAGCGCGGCGTGCCATTCACGCAGAGTGGACATCTGCTCGATGCCAGCGTTTAGAAACTGCGTTGAAAATCCTTGGTTCGATGCCGCCGCTTGCGTCTGGGCGGCAGGTGCGGGAGCCGCAGACGCTGTTGCTGGAGATGGAGCGCGCTTAGCGGAACTGGCGGGGAGACTGAGAGCTACTATGGCACCAGAAGAACTGACCGAACCATTGAGAGCATTTGCGAGAGCTTCCAGGCCGACATAGGGATGGCCACTTACGTAAATGACGGGCACATCTGTGGACTCCCCGTTAATGATGAGTGTGTGTCGATCAGCTGCTCTCAGCGAGACTACGACCGCGAGAATGATGAGAAGCAGGGCTACGTTCGTCGAGGGCTTGGAAAGTATTTTATGCACGACGGGTCTCCTGCGATGGAGATACTGAATCTCTTCACCGGCTTCGTTGCTATCTATTGACACTACCACTACTCGAAGGGTCCCGGTTAACGCGGAAGAGGTGGGTCCCGGTACCGGTAACCCGACAAACGGGGCTTAGCCGCCGACACATCCCAAACCTTCAGTCCTCCAATGCATTTGTCTTAAGAATCAAAAGGAATCCACAAACAAAGGTCAGGTTCCCGAACAACACTCTTATGCTCGAACTATCAAGATGCAAATGGCTCACAGGGATTGGGTAACAGGATTTGAATGGTGCGCAGGTCAGCACCGTCCTCGAGTAGATGCGTCGCAAAACAGTGACGAAGCGTGCGAGGATGAACACGTTTCTGAAGGCCCGCTCGCTGAGCGGTTTCCTTGCAAGCGTTCCAGACCATCTTGGTGTCGATCGGCGAATCACCGGTATGCCAGCGGTTGCCTGGAAACAGCCATGCGCTTGGCTTGCGCTGTAATCCGCGCCAGTGCTCACACAGTGCCTCGTGGAATTAGCGGCTGTGGCTCCCTATCGTGAGGAGTGCGGATTGACTGGTGAGCAATTTGCGGCGCAACTCCGCGACGGCAGCCTTATTCAAAGACTCCTGAGGCATGCTGCGAAGTTGGAGGATCGTCGTTTCGAGGGATGCTAGAAACAACTTGCACGCTTCGCAGTCTTCAAGATGTTCTTCAAGCCTTTCGCACTGTGAGTCGTCGAGCCGTTCATCGAGATAGTTCGAAAGCTCCGAAAACATAGCCTTGCAGGATCGCGGGCGTTTCTGAGAAACAGCTAATGGTTTCCTCAAGGAAACGGCGGCTACATTGCGTGGGTGTTTTCTCGTTGCCGCCAGTTCAACCAAATTCTTGCGAACGAACAGTCTGGCGCGGTGCAGCCTTACCCGCACTGTGCCCGCGCGGAGACCGGTGATTTCGCCCACTTCCTCGTCGGTAAGCCCTTCCATGTCGCGCATCACCAGGATGATGCGATATTGCGGAGGAAGCTTCTGGATGACTTCGCGGAGACGGCGAGCCTGTTGACTGCGAATGGCGAGCGACTCTGGATTAAGCGGGCCGGCAGTGGTAAGGCGTTCAAATTCTTGCTTGTCGGGCATCAGTTCATCCAGGGACAGTTCGCGCTTCGGCGCGAATTTGCTGAGCCGGCGACTCAGCAGGCAGCGATTTTTTGCAACTTTATATAGCCAGACCAGCAAGGCGCGGGGACTATCGAACTTCGGCAGGTATGGAAGCGATTTCACCAGCACTTCCTGCATGGTGTCCTCGGCATCTTCACGCTGGCCACAAACTCTCATGCTGAAGGAAAAGACCGTTCCTTGAAGCAGTTCCAAAGCACGTTCGACGGATTGCGGGTCTTTCTCTGCTAGCAGTGTTATCGCTTGTTCAATTTCCTTGCGCACAGCACCGAACATAACACATGTATCCCTGTACCCTATGTGATCTCTCAGGCAATGCGCTGATTCTTCACCAGTTACCTCCGACCTGAAGGACTGCTGGCGCCAATCTCCGCTTTACAACTTTTCTTGTAACAAATTCCGCGCGATTGCATTTGTTCTGGTGCAAGGGCATTTCTAACCGCCCCATCGAGGAGAACAACAAATGATCGCTAATGTTGGCGGCACCGACCTCATCATTCGGATTCTGTTGGGAATCGTACTTATCGCTCTCGGCGCAACTCACGTTGTGACTGGCGGTTTGGCCATTACTGCGTACGTCGTCGGAGGCATCGCGCTGGCAACCGGTGCTATTCGCTATTGCGGTGCGTATTCCCTCCTGGGCATTAGTACGTGTCCTCTAAAATCCGGCCAGAGTGAATGAGCAGGAAATTACCTGGGCGAATTCCTTCAAGAAGGAAGATTCAAAAATGATCACAGCAAAGGTTCATCTCACGCAATCGTTAAACGGCCAGCGACAATTCGTCGCCGAGACAGGCAGCGGCCACCATCTCATTCTCGATGACGCCGCTGGTGCGAGCGGCGCGAAGCCAATCGAACTGGTAGCAGTGGCTCTGGCGGGATGTACCGCTTTTGATGTCATCACTATGTTGCGCCAGAAGCATCATCAGAAAATCACGGGATACGAAGTGCATGTAGAGGCAGATCAGGTGGATCGGCCACCCCAGGTATTCACCGCTGTACGAATCCGCCATGTTGTAACTGGATTCGATATCGAGAAGACCGCAGTGGCGCAAGCGATTCAACTCTCAGAAGAGAAGTACTGCAGCGTCGGCGCCATGATTCAGAGGAGTGCAGCGCTGCACACGGAGGTTGAAATCAACGAGGAAAAAACCCCTTGGTTGAAGACAGCCCCGGCAATAGAGCAACTGAGTTCATAAGGAATGTTCATGCGATGGAATGGGACAATTAGCCGACTGTGGCTCGTGGTCTTCGTCATTTGCATGAGTATGCAAGTGCCGGTGAATCCGCAGGAAGTGCAGAAGACCGGCACACTGACACTCGAGCAAGCAGTGGGCATGGCTCTTCAGCAAAATCCGGCATTTCGCGAAAGTAGGGATGAAGCCGATGCGGCGCGAGCACGCTTGAAGCAGGTACAGGCGGCGTGGTTTCCGAGGATAGATTTCCATCAGGATTTTACTCGTGGAAACAATCCTGTCTACGTGTTCGGCACAAAGTTGACGCAGAGACAGTTCACTGCCGCGGATTTTGCCCTAAACAGCCTGAACACGCCAACACCGCTGGACAATTTCCAGACCCGATTCGACGGCCAGTGGAGGCTGTTCGATTCCGGGCAGACCTTATTTCACCAGAGAAGTGCCAGGAAATTGGTGACTGCTGCCGATTTCCAAACAGAGCAGGCTCGCCAGGATCTGATTCTGGATGTTGTTCGGGGCTATTACGCCGTGCTGGTTCTGCAGGAGAACCTGAAGGCAGCGGACGCTGCAGTAAAGACGGCAGAAGCAAATGCCCAACGCATAGAAACGATGCACACCGCCGGCTTAATCGTTGATTCCGATTTATTGAGTGCCAAAGTGTTTTTCGCTCAGATGAAAGACCGGCAGATTCGTGCGAATAACGATCTGGAACTGGGGGCCATGCAACTCGCGCGAAACATGGGTTTGCCCGTGGAAGCGCGGTCCGACATCGCGGGGAAATTGGGGCACCCAGAGTCAACTACGAAGACCATACAGGAATGGGTGCAGACGGCGTTGGAGCAGCGTCCTGCACTTCGCGCAGCGCAATTGCAGGGTGATGCTATGGATCAGGAACGAAAGGCCGCCAAAGCAGAGTTCGGACCAAAGATCGGGTTGTTTGGGGCCACCGAACGCGATGCCATGACAATGGCTGGGCCTTCGGGAACGAACTGGACCGCTGGTGCGCGGCTCGATTTCAACATCTTCGCGGGAGGCGCACAAAAAGCACGGGTGGCAGAGGCAACGGCGAACGCAAATAAAGCGAAACACGATGTGGAATGGTTTCGTTCCGGCGTACAGATTGAAGTGCGAAGGGCATACCTCGACACGAATGCAGCGGCCCAGCGAGCGACAACGGCACGCGATACAGCGGACCAGGCCAAAGAGAGTCTGCGAATCATACAGAACAGATACGAAGCCGGACTCACTACTGTGACAGAACTCCTGCGGGCACAGACGTCGCAACTGGATGCGACGACCGGATACTTAGCTGCGGTCCAGGATTGGCAAGTGGCCAGGGCTCAACTGGAGCGTGCGGCAGGAGTTCTTACCCCAGGGTCCACGCTGATTACGGGAGCAGATAGGCCATGAACTTCAAACAGACGGTGGGAGAAATGATAAGACGACAGAACTGGATCGTGCTGATAGGTATTTCAGCGTTTGCTTGGGGATGCGGCGGCGAGAGTAACGGACCCGTACAAAAGGCGGAGACGGCGCAGGGCGTTCAGACACAGAAGATTCAAATACAAAACGTGCCGGATGAATTCGAAGCGCCGGGATCAGTGATTGCGGCAACGACTGCGCAAGTCGCCGCGCGAACGATGGGAACGGTGTTGCAAGTTGCGGTACGCGAAGGAGACTTCGTGAAACGCGGGCAGTTGCTCGCACAATTGGATGAACGCGAACTGGCTGCGCACCACATCTCGGCCCAGGCAGCAGAGCAGGGATCAAACGCCGGAGTGGAGCAAGCGTCCAAGGCGGTAGCTGCCGCACAAGCGCAGGCAGACTTTGCAAAGAAGACCTATGACCGCTACGTCTACCTGAAAGAACAGAAGTCGGTAAGTCCGCAGGAGTTTGATGAAGTCGCTGCGAAGAACCAGGCCGCGCAGACGGGCCTCGAACAGACGCGAGCCGCCCTGCAACAGGCGCAGGCGGGGTCAACGCAGGCGAAATCTGAAGTGCAGGCGGCTGCGAGTGTTGCGAGTTATGCACGCGTAGTCGCTCCGTTCGATGGGCGAGTGCTGCGACGCACGGTGGAACCGGGATCGCTGGTTTCGCCGGGGATGCCACTGTTTGTGGTGGAGGATGCCTCTCGCTACCAGCTTGAGGTGACTCTGCCGACAGATTCACTCCCTACGGTTCGCAAAGGAAGCACGGCGCGCGTGCAAATAGATTCGTCGCCAGAAAAACCGAATAGAGGAAGAGTGGCGGAGATCGAAGCGGGTGCGGACCCGGTGTCACACACCGCCAAAGCGCGCATTGACCTTCCGAACGAGCCCGGCGTGCAATCCGGTATGTTCGGCCGTGCGTTCTTCGCTGCAGGAGAGAAGCATGCGTTGGTGGTGCCGAGTACTTCCGTGATGACGAGAGGACAACTTCGCGGAATCTACGTTGTCGAAAAAGATGGGTTGATCCACTGGCGCGTATTGACGCTCGGGAAAGTTTTGAGCGATCAGGTGGAGGTATTGTCCGGTTTGAACGACGGCGACGTTGTGGTTCTAAATCCGGGCACGAAAGAGTTGGACGGTAAGAAGATTGCCAGGGCAGGAGCAGTGGGCAAGGAGACGCTCTCGTGAAACGAGGTCTTGCCGGACAAATTGCTCACGTCTTTATTGATTCAAAGTTGACGCCTCTCGTCATCTTCACTTCTTTATTGTTAGGGCTTTTTAGCATCTTCCAAACGCCTCGCGAGGAAGAACCGCAAATCGTAGTTCCGATGCTGGACGTTTACGTCGGCATGCCAGGGGCGTCATCCCAGGAAGTGGAACAACGCGTCACGATCCCGATGGAGCGGCTGCTGCGTGAATTGCCGGGAGTGGAGTATCTCTATTCCACAAGCCAGCCTGGTGGCGCGCTCGTCATTGTGCGCTTTTACGTGGGGATCAAGGAGGAAGATGCGATTGTCCGCACATACAACAAGCTCTACGCGAATTTTGACCGCATTCCGCAAGGAGCAACGCGGCCATTGATCAAAGCCCGTTCGATTGACGACGTTCCCGTTCTCGCTGTGACTTTCTGGGGCCAGCACTATGACGGTTTCGCGTTGCGCCGCATCGCCGCGGAAGTACAACAGAGCGTCAAGCAGGTCGAAAACGTTTCAGAGTCAACCCTGCTCGGAGGCCAGAAGCGCGAGTTACGGATCATCTTGGACCCACAAAAGCTTGCCGCCTACCGCATCAGTCCTCTTCTCATTGCTAAGGCATTGCTGGGAGCCAACCAGCGCTCCCATGCGGGTTCATTCGCAGAAAGTAATCAGGAATTTGTAGTGGAAGCCGGAGCATTCCTGCACAGCGCCGAAGAAGTTCGAAAGATTGTCGTGGCCGTACAAAACGGCCGACCTGTATATCTCGGAGACGTCGCCAGTATCGTTGATGGTCCGGAAGAACCGGCAGATTACGTCTATTTCGGCACGGGCGGCGCCGTGGCTGGAGAAGCGGGCAACTTCCCAGCGGTGACCCTTGCCATAGCGAAACGCAAGGGTGCGAACGCTACGGACGTGTCAAATGCGGTCCTTGCAAAAATCGACGCTCAACGTGGCTACGTTTTGCCTGGCAATGTGCAGGTCACAGTTACTCGAAATTACGGCCAGACGGCAAAACACAAGTCCGATGAATTGCTAAAGCATCTTTTTCTTGCGACTCTTTCCGTCACGCTACTGGTGGCTTTGGCACTTGGCTGGCGCGAATCAGGCGTCGTGCTTCTTGCAATTCCCGTCACCCTGGCGCTGACTTTATTCATTTTCTACGCCTACGGTTACACGCTGAACCGGGTCACGCTCTTCGCACTAATCTTTTCTATAGGTATCCTCGTCGATGACGCGATCGTCGTTGTTGAAAACATTGTGCGCCACTTCCGTCTGCCAGGGAGCCAGGGCCGTTCGTGGAGTGATGTCGCGGTCGAAGCCGTCGACGAAGTCGGTAACCCAACCATTCTCGCCACGTTTGCGGTGGTCGCTGCCATCTTGCCGATGGCCTTTGTACGCGGTCTGATGGGGCCGTATATGCGGCCGATTCCTGTCGGTGCATCCGCCGCGATGATGTTTTCGCTAATCATCGCGTTCGTGGTTTCCCCGTGGGCTGCACTACGGCTGCTGCGCGGACACACTGGAAGGCCCTCGGAGGGTGAAGCTGAAGGAAAGCTCACGCGGCTTTACCGGCAGTGGATGGGTGGCCTGATCCAAAGCAGCCGCAAACGCTGGCTGTTTCTGGCAACGGTCGTCGTACTGATGCTTCTTGCCTGCTCGTTGGTAGCGTTCAAGGCCGTGCGCGTGAAGATGCTCCCGTTTGACAACAAGAGCGAATTCCAGGTGATTGTGGACATGCCGGAAGGCACACCACTGGAACGCACGCTCGCCGTCGAACAAGAAATCGGCGCCTACCTGCACACGCAGCGCGAAGTGTTGAACTATCAGGTCTACGCAGGAACGTCCGGTCCCTACAACTTTAATGGCCTCGTGCGGCATTACTACCTGAGGCATGGAGCCTATCAAGGCGACATCCAGGTGAACCTACGCTCCGTCGACGATCGCAGCCGCCAGAGCCACGAACTCGCCAAAGAGATGCGCGGTCCGATCCAGGAAATCGCGAACAAATGGAATGCGCGAGTTAAAGTAGCCGAAGTGCCGCCTGGACCGCCCGTGATTTCCACGTTAGTCGCGGAAGTGTATGGACAGGATTACAAACGCCAGATAGAAGTCGCCAAGCAGATACGCGGCATTTTCGATGAGATGCCGGGCGTAGTCGATGTCGACTGGTACGTTGCGGCAGATCAGAAGAAGTTGGATTTCCAGGTTGAACCAGACAAAGCTGGGATACGCGGAATTTCTGCGGCGGATGTTTCGCAATCTCTGGCGGTCGCTCTGGGAGGAAAGGAAGTCGGGCTCATGCATGTGCCGGATGAGCGCGAAGACGTTCCCATCCGTGTGCAGATGTCCCGGGCAAGCCGCTCCAGTGCGCAGGGATTACGCGGCATATATTTGAACGCCCCCGATGGCGCAATGGTGCCCCTGGGTGAATTGATCAAAACGCAAGAAGGTTCGATCGACAAAGATATTTATCGCAAGAATCTTCGTGAAGTTGTCTATGTCACAGCCGACGTGGCAGGAGCGGAAGAAAGCCCCGTCTACGCGATCGGCAAGCTGGGCGATAAGATCAGCGCGTTGAAAATTCCGGAGGGCTACAAAATCGAACAGTTCACCGCTATGCAGCCGCCCGACTCGAAAAAACTTGCCATCAAATGGGATGGAGAGTGGCACATCACCTACGAAGTATTCCGCGATTTAGGTTTGGCCTTCGCGGCTGTGCTGGCGCTGATCTACGTATTGGTAGTCGGTTGGTTCAAGTCCTTCAAAACACCTCTCGTGATCATGGCACCGATCCCACTAACACTCGTGGGAATTCTCCCTGCTCATGCGGCAATGGGCGCGTTTTTCACAGCAACTTCCATGATCGGGTTTATTGCTGGCGCTGGAATTATCGTGCGGAACTCAATCATCCTTGTTGATTTCATCAAATTGCGGCGCGAACAGGGTATGTCGTTGGAAGAAGCAGTCGTGGATGCAGGCGCGGTTCGTTTCCGCCCCATGCTTCTCACCGCTGCAGCCGTGGTAGTCGGCGCGGGAGTGATCTTATTCGACCCGATTTTCCAAGGACTCGCCATTTCGCTGATGGCCGGCGAAGTGGCTTCCACACTGCTTTCCCGCATGGCAGTTCCGGTCCTTTATTTCATGAGTGAACGAGGTCAGAAATGAAAATGGAACAATACATCCGCGTAATCGCAGGAACACTTGTCCTGGTGTCCCTGGTACTGGGAACCTGGGTGAATCACAACTGGTATTGGTTTACCGCCTTTGTTGGTGCCAACCTCCTGCAATCCGGTTTCACCAAATGGTGTCTTATGGAAGACATCCTGCGAAAGTTCGGGGCTGGCACCAATTAGAAGAGACGTCGTGGCCGGGTTCAGAGAAAAGTCTGCCTTCAGAAGCCGCCGTTTGACTCTCCCCGCGAGCGAAACCGATGCTCGTCCACGTTATCTGCTCTTGGCTCCCGGTAGCATGGTCTTTACGAACTCGGAAATCGCTTTTGCCTGTCCGTCGCTGATACCCGATATGCCCTTATTGTGAGGTGCCTTTGAAGTGGCTATCCCCTTCGTGGTGCGTTCCGTGATTTGGTCGGCCGTCACCGGCGTGCCTCTCAGCGCAGGCGCCTTCATTGCTGGCTTTCCTTCACCGCTCTCGCCATGGCAACCAGCACACTTTGACTTATAGAGTGCGGCTCCGTCCTCTACCCCCCAGGACAGCGTTGGCACAATCACCAGCGAGCCAACAAGAAATGAAACTCGAATTAACAATTTGCACTTCATGTTTGATCTCCTTCGGGCAAGTTAGTTGGATACTGCCCTAACTTCTTATATCACCCCTAACCTTTGAATTTACACGCTCACCACCTTCCGAGCACGAAGTTCGCTGCCGCCGCAGTCATGGGGCGCTTTTAAGCAGGGCAAGTACCCCGGCCCTGCTACGTTATGTCTTCCCCGCACCGCGGCTTTGACGAATCCCCATGAGGATTGCTTCGAACTTCGCATCGCCATGCAGTGATTTAAAATCAGGCTCTTTTGCTATACCCTGTGCGGTTGGCGGGTCGAGCCCGTGATCCAATGACTCTCGAAGAAATGAAATGGCTTGTGTGCGATCGCCGCGGAGTGCTGCCACGCGGGCTAATGCGTGGATGCACAATGCGGTTCTCGGATCGTCGGGAGGTAGTACTCGCGCAAAATCCTCGCGAGCCCGTATAAAAATAGCTTGCGCCTCGTCCAGACGGCCCTGGTCTTTGCGTATCTTGCCCAGTACATAATCTGCTTGGATCGTTGCCGGATTGTCCGCACCCAAAACCCGGCGTTCCGTTTCGAGCACTTCCAAAACAAGCTTTTCAGCTTCCGGAAGTTTGCGTTCGAGTTCGAGAACATCTGCAAGATTGGCCTTGGTCGAAATAGTGGTAGTATGTTCTGGCGGCAGAACCCGGTTTTCGATCGCTACGGCCTGCTGACCGACTTGTTCTGCCTCGGTATAGCGCTTTTGGCATCGCAGCGCACTCGCCAGATTTCCCATAGAGCCCAGGGTATCCGCATGCTCTGGACCATCGACGCGGCTCTGTATCTCAAGCGTTTCTCGCACCAGCTTCTCTTCATCCGCAAATCGGTACTCTTGTTCGTAGACGCCAGAGAGCACCATCATGGTGCCCAGAGTGTCCGGATGCTCGGCGCCGAGAATTCGTCTCTGTCCCGCAAGAGTGTCGTCCAATAATTTCTCCGCCTCCGCCGTTCGATTCCCTTCGTTACTGAGAGCAATGGCTAGATTACCCATCGACACCAACGTGTCCGGATGATCTGGCCCCAGTGTGCGCCGCCGTGCTTCCAGCACTTCCCGATGAAGTTTTTCTATTTCCGGGCTATGGCTTCCAGCGTCGGAAAGTACGGCTGCGATATTGCTCATCAGCGTAAGTGTGATCGGGTCGTCAGGGCCATACGTTTGGCGCTGTACCTGCAAAATTGCTCGATACATCTTTTCGGCATCGGCATATTTAGCTTGGCCATGGAGCGTCGTTGCAAGCAGATTCATGCAAATCAGTGTCTTCCTGTGAGTGGGTCCCAATCTGCGTTTCTGAATTTCCACCAATGGTTGCAAAAGAGCCTCCGCTTCCGCCAGCTTTCCCGCGTCGGCCAGGGAAGCCGCCAGCCGGCTCGTCGTAGAGGCCGTTTCTGAATTCTCGGGACCCAATTCCCGGCGTTCAATTTCCATGGCGTGCCTCAAAAGTGGCTCCGCTTTCGAATACAGTCCAAGGCGGTGGTATACGTCGCCCATTACACTCATCATTTGCCCCTGCAGTTGCGGATCTTTGTTAAGGTCGGCTTCGATTGTTTTGGAAGCTTTGTCGAGTATCTCCCTCACAGTCACGCTGTTTCCACGCGCTTCGCTCGGGTCGGCCACTTCAAACATCTTTGTCATGAACTCAGTGATGCGATTTGCCCGGTCACGTTCTCGAGTCGTCCGCTGCAACTGGTAGGCCAACATCCCAACGAAGACCACTAGCAAGACGGCAACCAGTGCTCCAGCCGTCGCAAGCACCCGATTTCTGGCGACATATTTCCGCAATCGATATGCCGCGCTGGCTGGCCGTGCCAGGATGGGCCGATTTTCCAGATATCTTTGAACATCACCCGCCAGGTCCGCTGGGCTTGCATACCTTCGCTCGCGATCTTTTTCCATCGCTTTCATAGTGATCAAGTCAAGATCGCCCAGAAGAGCGCTGACCAGTTGGTCCGGACTTGTCCCTCGAAGCTCCGCCGTTTCAACGGTAGATTCGCGAGAGTTGGCGACTCGAGTGCTCGGACTCGGCGGTTCTTTTTCGCGAAGCTCCCGCAGGATTTGCTCGATTGGTTTCTTGCTCCAGTCTTCTCCACCAAACGGCATCATTCCCGTCAGGAGCAAATAAAGAACCACGCCTAGCGAGAACACATCCGTCCGCGTATCAACATCAGAAATGTTCGGATCGAGTTGCTCCGGACTCATGAAGCCGGGTGTCCCGATCAGTGAACCCACTTGCGTGAACAGCGTTTGTTCCTCCTGCGTCCCCAGCGTGATCGATTTTGCAATTCCGAAATCGATGATCCTCGGCAGTGCCTTCCCATCTACTTCCATCACCAGAATATTCGACGGTTTCAGGTCGCGGTGAACAACCGACTTTTGGTGAGCATGTTGTACACCGTCGCAGACTTGATTGAACAGTTGCAATCGCTGTCGAACATTGAGCTTGTGCTGATCGCAATAATCCGTTATCGGCACGCCATCAACGTATTCCATCACTAGGTATGGCCGGCCATCCGGCGCCGAACCCGCGTCGAACACCTTTGAAATCGCTGGGTGCTCCATCATTGCGAGCGATTGCCTCTCGGACTGGAATCGCTGCATCGCCGCTGGACTGTAAGAACCGGGATTTAGCAGTTTCACGGCAACTTGGCGTCGCACAGGAAATTTCTGCTCAGCCAGCCACACTTGCCCCATCCCACCCTGGCCTAGTTTCTTGATCAATCGATAGGCACCGATCGTTTCCAGTCGCTCCGAGTTTTCCAGCAACAGTCGCTTGGAAGGATCCAAAGACAACGCATCAGATTGTTTGTGGGCTTCCAGCAAGGACTCTACTTCTGCACGAAGATCGTCATCTTCGCCGCACTCCCTGGCCACGTAGGCGTTTCTATCTGGCTCTTCCTTCTCCAGCGCTTCGCCAACAATCTGCTTGATTCGCTTCCACTGCTCGGGGGTTTGCATGGTTTGCCCTCCTCCCGGCCGCAATTCGTGAAAGAAGTCTACATCGTTGGCTTTTGGAAACCCATCGAAGTGCTTTGATGTTTTGGGAGAATGGAATTCTGCAAAGAATGGTGCTGATTCTTTCGGCCACATTTGATTAGTTACGAATCATTCCTTTTTACTTTCTTTACTTTCGTTTACGTTCTACCATCTTCCCGGGTTCTAACCCTTCTTTATCTCTACTGTCCCAAGGAGCCATCATGGACAGACGCAAGTTCTTGAAGTCCGCCACCACCACCGGTCTCACTGTAAGCATGCTCAATGCCGCCCCAGCCTATGCCTATATTCCCGAGCACAATTGGGAGAAACACGATTGGGGCTCGGGCCCTTCGGTTCCCGATCGCCTGTATCAGGGACCATTTCCACAATACGGTCCAGGTGCCGTCGTCCCCGAGAGCGACGTGTGGATGGTCACCACCCCCTCAAAGGACATTGTTCCCAACTATGGTATGGGCCTCATGGTCTATCTCTCAGACGACACCGGTGCGATCCATGTCCCAGGCCAATCCACGGAAAAATCGCTCGAGGATCTGATCAAATTGCCTTTCGTGCAAAAGATCTACATTCGCCCCAACTGGCGTGCTGTTCAAAAGCGCCCTGGCCGCCTCGACTTCCCCGATTGGTGGAAGATCACCTTCGATCTTGCTCGCCAGTACGACAAGCGCATCGGCTTCCGCGTCATGCTGGAGAATCCGGATGTCCCGGAACTCGGCGTCCCGGATTTTCTCGTCGGCAAAGTCCCCTATGTAAAGCTCAAGGGCGAGTGGAAAGGCAACTCCGAGGAAACGCGCTACAAAAAGGAAAATCTTGTTCCGCGTTACGATCATCCAGCATATCAGGCAGCGTTCCGTGAGCTAAACGGACTGCTTGCCGCCGAACTCAACGGCCATCCACTTGTCGAATTTGTCGATACCATGATGTATGGCTTCTGGGGCGAAGGGCATACCTGGCCCTATGAGGGAAATCCATTCCCAAGTCAGTTGGTCGCGGAACAAACCTGGTCGGCCATGTTCGAGCAACAACTCGATCTATGGACTAAAGTCCCACTAGCCACTAACACGCAACCCGACTTCAGCAACGTCGGCAATTCCGATCTGCTGGATCGAACCATCCGGAGCGGCAACTGGATTCGCACCGATACGATCTTCATCGAAAATACTCAGATCGAGGCATTGAGCTATCGTCCACCCTGGGTCGCGGCAATTTGTGAAGTCGGATTCACCACCGGCGATGCTCAGGAGCTACGCATTGACGATGAGGGCCTCACCTACAACGAGCAGATCATCGCCCACGCCGCCGACGTCGGTGTCAACTACCTCTCCGTCTGGAGTTGGCACAATCAGACAGCTGCCAACGTTCTGAGCTACTACAACAAGTTCCCACAACATATCGATGACTTCGCCCGCCAGGTCGGTTACCGTGTTCGTCCATCGTTCATTTGGACATTTACGCGAGATGGCCTTCCCGGTCTCGTGATTGGTCTCTCGAATGATGGGATCGCATCGGTTCCAGGAGTGCTTCGCCTGACTGTATTTAGCGAGGATCACAAAGTCCACATATCCGGCTGTATCGATCCTGGGTACCCCAAGCCAACTGGCGTTCATCAAGCCATGCTGGTGCTCCCCGCAGGGACGCCATGGGAAGGACTTCGCTTAAAAGCTGAAATCGAAGTAAAGGGTGTGCGTTATCCGGTTCGCTGGGCTTGCCGGCAAAAACTCAATTCCGATGGCACGCTAACCCTGCGTCACAATTTCAACCCGGTTGAGCCGTTGGTTTAGCCGCTCGCGGCTTTAATGCGAAATCTCTATAGATAGCAGGCATCGCGTCACGGCAGGACAAATCTAATTTGCTACCAGGTTCCGATGCGGACCACTGCTTGCGTGGAAATCTTCAAGCCCTGTTGCGGTTTGATCTGACCGACGTCGTTCATCCAGGAATGTGTATATTCCAGATTCACCACACGCCACGCAAACGGCCGTGTAACTACTACATCCACGCCTCCACCAACAGCGATGCTCGGTCCATTCTGGGAATTCTCGATCGAGTAATCACTTCTCTTCGGATAGTGCGGCAGCGTCCCGTCTCCGTCATCCCATTCCTTCAGCAATTGCTCGCGCAGGGCCGGGTCCATGATTTCCATGGTGACTTTTCTTCCCCCAAACATGAATTGCGTGTAAGGAGAAAATCGATGTGAAGCGAATGGAGTCCAGCGAAACCCACCTCCATAAAAAAGAGAATCGGCGCTGATATTCGATTGGTGCATGTTGGTGATAAGACAGCCGCTGACTTCTGTGATCACCTGCAGTTTCGGGTTTACGCGCGCAGCGCCCGAACCACCTCCCCCAATGCAAGAACCACCACCTAGAAACGTTTCGTAGTAGGGAAATGCCGTTAGCTCGATGTCCGCCTCTTTGGGATAAGAATGTTTGAACTCCACACCCGGCTCCATCCAGGCGTTCTTCACATACTGGAAGGGCTTATCCCCTCCATTGTTCCGGTAATCGTCGAACAGTTGTTTGCGTATTTCGTAATTTTCGCCATAAAGATTCAGGCGAGTATCGCGAACCCAGGGAGCGCGAAAGGCCATCATATTGGCGAACGTTCGCCCAGGATTAAGAAAACTGCGCGCCAGAATAATCGCAGCACGATTATTGGTACGGTTCTCCAAACCCATGATTAGGTAGCGGTCCGCTGCATCTTCGGCAAGCATTGTGCAGAAGCCAAGCGTGGGAGTGTCAACCAGCGTGATGAAGCCAGGAGAGGCATGCAACATGACGTTGGCAATAGAAGCCTCGCTAACCGGACCGATTTTCCACTGCGTGTGCCATACCGCCCCGTAAGCCATTGAACGCAGCATGCTAATCCAGTATTCCCGGCCATCGCCCCATTGAACGAGATGATATCGGGGATCATTCTGGCGCTGAATGTAGCCAAACACCGATCCTTCGATGGGATGTCCCACATAAGGCGCCATGAACGTGTCGCTATCACTCCATCCACGCAACGCCGCGACGGATTGCTCATAGTGGGTGAACCAATGGCCATTCAGTGCGTCTCGCGTCCCAGGCTGAAATCCCAGGTCAAACGTGTGCATTATTCCGGTGTACAGAAGCGACTCGCCGAATGCGGGTCCCCAGCGAAATCTGCCTTCGGACTTCGAATGGGATTTTGGATCCTGGGAATTGATTCGGCTGCTATCTTTGGACTTTGCTGCTTCGGAAGGCTCGCTCAATGGCGCGGTTGTCAACAACGGTTTCGATTTAGAAGTACTCGACGACCGCGTCTCAGAACTAGTCGGCGTTAGCGGAGTGAACCAGGTCTGATCAATAGCGCGGAGCAGGTCCGACTGTGCGTATAGAATATCCTGCGGACCGGAAGTGAGATCGAGCGGGACTTGAGCAAAAAGCACAATTCCAGGCAAACAAAAACACGCCAGAACTAATGCAAAAGCAACCCGAGTCCTTACTTTCAATGCCAAAGCGCTCCTTCCCGAGAGGTACTGACGAGGCAAAAAACCGCGCGGGCGAGCGCAGACCGCCGGACTAAACTTCGAGCCAGTTATTAGCCTATCAGTATAGCCTTTTCAGATTCAGATGGAAAACAGGAAGTTGCCCGTACTTGAAATTACCTGGGCCCAGAGTCGCTTTTGATCAACTCCGTCATCGCAGCAACCGCAATCTTGAGCACATTGTCGATCGGCGGAGCCTTCGTGATCAACGTTCCATCAATCGTCGATCCCACTACGTGAAGAATCGCGCCCGCGCGGCATCCGCGCATCGAGGCAATCACGTAAATCGTAGAGGCTTCCATCTCAGTGCACAATACGTTTGTGCGCGTCCACGCTGCCCAACGGCGTTCCGTCCCTTCAGGGTCAGCCGTATACTCGGGCAACTCCGAATAGAAGGCGTCTTTACAGTGAGTCAGTCCAATGTGAAATGGCGCCTTCGCCGTCTGACAAGCGTCCACGAGAGCTTGCACCACTTCCCAACTCGCCACGGCGGGATATTCCAGCGAAACGTACTGGCGAGTAGTTCCCTCTTCGCGAACCGCAGCTATGCTGATCACCGTGTCCCCCACCGCCACTCTTTTTTGCAGGGAACCGCAAGTGCCAACGCGGAGAAATGTTCGCGCGCCCAGTGTGACTAATTCCTCGACAGCAATCGCCGTGGATGGACCACCGATCCCGCTGCCAACAACAGACACCTGTTGTCCCGCAAGTTTGCCGCTGTGAATAACGTAGCCCCGCGCGGTGGATACCTCACGTGCGTCATCAAGATCACTTGCAATCGCCGCAACCCGGCTGGGATCTCCGCAGAGAAACACGTACGACCCGATATCCTCAGCTGTTGCTCTAAGGTGAAGTACATTGTCCACTGGCATTCCCCTTCTAATCGTCCACTTCCCTTTTCATCTCAATCACCAAACGTTAACACTCCGCATCACCTCTATCAGCGATTCACATTTCACTCCGATCCTAGAAAAATATAACGCAACACAAAAAGAACACTCAGCACCCAGATCAACGGGCTGATCTCGCGGTATTTACCCGTTCCCAGTTTGATAAACGTGAACGACAGCAGTCCCAGACTAAGCCCCGTGGCAATACTGAATGTAAGCGGCGTTGCCACTAGCGTGATGAATGCGGGAAATGCGGAACTGAAATCGTCCCACTTTACGCGGGCAAGCGAGCCGCACATGAGCGCGCCCACCAAAATAAGTGCTGGAGCGGTCGCATACGTGGGAATCGCGGCCACTAGAGGAGCGCAGAACATGGCAATAAGAAACAGCCCTGCGATAAGAATATTGCCAAGGCCAGTTCGCGCACCTGCGGCAACGCCTGCGGCGCTTTCGATGTAGCTCGTAACCGTCGACGTTCCCGTCAGCGCCCCAAAGATCGTGCCAAACGCATCCGAGAGCAGCGCCCGGCTGGCGCGCGGCAATTTGCCTTCCCGCAGGAAACCTCCCTCTTCGCATACCCCCACAAGCGTGCCAACGTTGTCGAACAGGTCTACAAAAAAGAACACGAAGATCAGTTCGCCAAGACCAATTCTAGTGGCAGCACGAAGATCGAGTTTGAGAAACGTGGACGATGGATGCGGTAACGAAAAGAAATGATCCGGCCAATGCGCAAGCCCAAGCGGAATACCCGCCACTGTAATCGCCGCAATCCCCAACAAAATGGCGCTCCCGATGCGCCGAGCCATCAAAATCGCGATGAAAATCAATCCCGCAGCTGCCAGCAACACTTGCGGATCGCCTATATGTCCCATGCCAACCACCGTCGCTTTGTTGGCAACCACGATTTGCGCATTCCGCAATCCGATAAACGCGATGAACAACCCGATGCCCCCCGCTGTTCCAAACTTCAGCGAATCCGGAATTCCGTTGACGATCTGCTCTCGCAATTTCGTGAGAGTTAGCAAAAGAAACAGAATCCCCGACAGGAACACCACGCCCAGCGCCGTCTGCCATGGAACGCCGCGGCCAACCACAACGGAGTACGTGAAGTAGGCATTGAGTGACATTCCCGGAGCAAGCGCAATCGGATAATTTGCCCAGAGCCCCATAATCAGCGTTGCAATCGCGGACGAAATGCACGTAGCGAACAGCACTCCATCCACCGGCATCCCCGCATCGGCAAGAATCCGGGGATTGACCACCACAACGTAAGCCATGGTCATAAAAGTCGTGAGTCCCGCCAGCAGTTCCCGGCGCACGGTGGTTTGGTTTTCTTCCAGATGAAACATGCGTTCAAGCAATCGAGTTTCTCCCAAACTCAGCGCGATGCGATCTGAACAACCCGTCGTCGCCGTGAAGTTCGGTATCTTAGCAAGTTTTGCGCAGACCGCACGCACCGAATCTCAAACAATCAATTGGTCACGCAAGCTATCCATGGCACAAAACTGAAAAACTCCGAGACTTGCGCGAAATTCACAAGGACTGTACTGTAGCGGCTTTCACAAATACGAAAAATCTCGCAGGGAGATCGATCCTGGATGAACACGACCGCGAAATCAGAAACCTCCGCAGCCGGCTACGGATTACGTCGCGATGTCCTTTCTCCCCTGGAGACGCTCGCGCAATCTGTTTCGACCATCGCGCCGACCACCACTCCCGTGGCTACGATTCCGCTCGTCTGCGCCCTTGCCGGAAACGGCACCTGGCTAGCCTACGCGCTGGCGACCATGGCGATCCTTCTGGTGGCCATCTGCGTCGGCAGATTCGCCCGTTATTCCTCTTCCCCGGGATCCTTGTACACCTACGCATCCATGATCTTGCCACCCGTACTTGGCGCAACGGCCGCGTGGAGTCTGCTTCTGGCCTACATCGCTACGGGTGCAAGCGTAATCGGCGGCTTCTATCATTTCGCCAATCTCTTGCTGAAAGACGCCATAGGTCACGAGGCACCCACCGTGTTCTGGGCCATTGCCGTCACGGCCATCTCCATCTGGATTGCCTGGCGTGACGTAAAAATCTCCGCACGCCTCATGCTTTGGATTGAAGCAATCTCCCTATCCTTCATGCTCATAGTGATTGTGCTGGTATTGTGGCGAAACGGTTGGCATCTCGATTGGCAACAATTCCATTTGCGCGGTATGACAGGAAGTGGTCTCCGATTGGGTCTGGTGCTCGCGCTGTTCAGCTTTGTGGGTTTTGAAAGCGCAACAACGCTGGGTTCTGAAGCCCGGAATCCTCTCAAAACCATTCCACGAGCAGTCATCCAGAGTGCAATCCTGGCGGGTGTGATCTTCACCGTCTGCGCCTACACCGAAGTTCTGGGTTTGCGGATCGCGAGACAGGACCTCGGGACCAGCACCGCGCCGATGCGCGTTCTCGCCGGTGTGGGTGGAGTCCAGATGTTGGGCGTGTTGATCGATATCGGCGCACTCGTCAGCATGTTCGCCGGAACGTTAGCCTGCATCACTGCGGCGGCACGTGTGCTCTTGCTGATGTCCCACAACGGCTTGGCGCACGGATCGTTTCGTGAAACGCATGTGCGCAACGAAACGCCGGGACGCGCTATTGCGATTACCGGATTCGCGGCGGTGGCCCCCGTTGCGGTATTGGCCGCGAGAGGCGCCAGCGGCCTCGATGTCTACGGTTGGATGGGTTCCCTCGCCACTTACGGCTTCATCGTCACATACGCGCTGGTCTGTTTGGCATTGCCCAAGTATTTACAGAATCACTCGGCAGATCACCGCGGCGCAAGTTTGATTCCGTGGGCGGCGTGTTTGGCCATGCTGCTGGCTCTCATCGGCAATCTATATCCAGTCCCCGAAGGACCCTATGGAAAGCTCCCCTATATCTATCTGGGCTATCTGGTCCTCGGCTTGATTTGGTTTTACGTGCGTTCGCGTGGTAATGGTACTTCAGAAGCCAGGGCTAGCGATGTTCAAGCGGATTCAGGTTGCAGCAAGACCAACAAAACAATTCCGACAACCGTGAACATGCGGAAGGCAGCCTCTTGCCCGTTCCAGGTTTTCGATTGCCACATCAGAAACCATTCGCCACCCACACTTAGAAAAGCAACCAGCCACATCAGCAAACTCATGGTGAGTCCGGCCACTGCGATGCTGCTCGCTTGCCGAAACGCATCCGCGCTGGAGCGCGCTGTCTTCACCAGCCGGAGACCACCCCAACAACATAGAATCATGGTCGCACTTTCCCATCCGATGATGCTGAGATAGAAAATCGTGTGCCAGGCCGGCTGATTCACGGCCCGCCACATCCCCTGATTCCCTGGAAAAGTCGAGTCCATCATCAAAACGTGGCGGATGAACTGATAATTCGAGTTGTAATCGGTTAGATTATTGAACACCACAAAGACGTAGAACAGCGCCACTCCAAACACAAGTGAAATCTTCACAATACGCACAGTCATGGCGTCCCCTTGGATTGAAACGTCCGAAAGTAAGCGGTTAGGGCCTGAACTGTCGCGTCATCGTAATTGGGATTGCTCGGCATCTGCGCTTTCGGATTCTTCTGTCTTGGATTCCGTACATAGCCCGCAAAGTATTCCGGCGAAGCAGAGGCCCACACGGAAAGCACTTCCCAGGGACGTCCAGCCTTCTGCCCGCCTTCACTCCCGTTGTTATGGCAACGGAAGCAGTTCTGTTTCGCAATCCGGAAACCGTCTTGGACCTGTGGACTGGACGCCTGTGAACCCATCGGGGCAATTGCAGAAAAGGTTTTGACTTCATCGCGAAACTCGATTCGCACCACACCCCATGGGATTTGTGGTTCGTCGGAATGCGATAGAATACGGAAACTGGGAACAAATTCCTCATGAGAAATCAGGTAAGGTCCCATATCGAAACCATGGTTTTCCGAGTCTTTTGGCCAGGCGCTTGGCGGACGACCATTGATTTGCAGTACGAGCAACGGATGGTGCTCGGTGATGTAGGAACCAGGATAGTTCGAGCGATAACGATCGCTGCAGATCGCAACAACCATGTCTGACTTTGGGTTGGCGCCGACGTATTTTGCCAGAACTTCCAGAAGCACCCCACTCACCTTGGTCGGGCCCTTGAAATTCGCGTCGTCACTGACCGTGTAACTGACTTGTGGCAGGGCCCGCAAGTTCTCTCGTGTGATGTACCTGGCTGATCCGTGAGCGATGCCCGCCAAATCCCCGGCAACCTCCAGATCGAGTGGCGAACTTCGCGTGACATTCAGAGTAATCGCCATATCTTCTTTTCGCTTACCCGTTTGTTGCGCACGGCCTGGGACTCCCACGATCAAGCTAATTCCAAGAAAGAGAACTAAAAAGTGTTTGCCCGGCCGGATCAACGAAATTGGCATGGCACATGCTATCCCACGTCACCCCTTTGGGAAGAGCAAAAATCGGGAGGCGCGGATTTGATTTCTTGAGGCTATGCTAGAGTGTCGCGGTAATTGAAGCGATGGAAGCGGGTTGAATCATGCCAGACCGTACAGAAGCTCGTCTTATCGAACGTGGGATCACGCTGCCCGAATTACCGGCACTTGGAGGAAATTACATTGCTGCGAAAACGATCGGTCATCTCATTTACCTCGCGGGCGTAATTTCGAGTAACTCGAACGGGGTGATCACGGGCACCGTTGGATTGGACCGCAGCCTGGAAGAAGCCCGCCTGGCTGCGCGGGCTTGCGCGTTGACACAGTTGGCGGTTCTTCGCAGGCATCTGGGCTCGCTCGATCTGGTCAAAAACATCGTCAGCGTGACCGGATACGTGAATGCTGTCCCTGGATTTCCCGATTCACCCAAGGTCATCAATGGAGCGTCGGATTTGTTGGTGGAGCTTTACGACGAGGCAGGTCGTCACGTTCGCGCTGCTGTAGGTGTCAGCTCGCTACCGCGAAATGCACTCGTTGAAATCCAGATGACTGTGGAGATCTAGCAAAGTATGCCCGATCATTTCCTTTCTGCCGAACCCACACATTCTCGTTGGAACCGCAGTTTACCTCCACGAATCCACATCGCCAGCGGCGACTCCGTGCACCTTGAGTGCGTGGATTCCAGTGGATCGCAGGTTCGCCCGGGCATGACCGTGGAAGAGTTCTTGAAAATCGACCGGGGCCTCATCCACGCGCTCACTGGGCCGATCTATGTCGATACGGCAAGTGCGGGAGATGTATTGCAAATCGATGTACTCGAAGTAGCCCACAAAGGTTGGGGCTGGAGCAGTGTAATCAACGGTCTCGGTTTTCTGAAGGAACGCTTTGCCCAACCCTGTCTCTTCCATTGGCAACTGCACGGGCCCTTGAGCAACTCTCTGTCCCCTGCCGTAGTTCCCCTGCGACCCTTCTGTGGTGTGATGGGAGTGGCACAGGCGGAAGACGGTGAGTTTCGTACACGTCCGCCGGGCGGTTTTGGCGGAAACATGGATGTGCGAGAACTTTGCACCGGTTCTACTCTTTACCTCCCGGTGCTGAGCCCAGGCGCTCTCTTTTCTGCTGGCGATGTCCACGCCGCTCAAGGTGACGGAGAAGTTTGCATCAATGGGATTGAGTGCCCGGCGAACGCCATCCTGCGCTTTACATTACACAAGCAAAAGTCATTAACCGGTCCGCTGATTGAATCGCCGCACCGAACTCACGCGGCCAGTAGAGAGGAAAGCTGGATCGTGGTTGAGTCCGCTACGGACGCGATCACCGCCGCTCGCTCAGCCACTTCCCGTATGATTGACCTTCTGGCGAACCACTGGGGATTCAGCGAAGTCCATGCCTATCTGTTGTGCAGTGTGGCGATGAACCTGCGCCTCAGTCAGGTGGTCAACGAACCGATGTACACGGTATGTGCAGCGATTCCGAAGTCAGTTCTTCCAAGCCGCACACTCTTCTGATCATGAACTTGGCCGAGTCCGCAGGCGGATAGATGTATCCACACGCCTCGTTGTTCACCCGAATATCCACAGGCTGGCGGCCAAACCGCTGGCTATTCCGTGAAGAATGCCCACAAAACAGATACTCCTAAAAAATGAATCATTGAAAGCAAAAAATTGCGCTTCGATTCCACTCCGAATTGGAATAGTTTCCTGAAAACCTGATTGCAGGACGCGGTGGCCAAGTAGGGGTGAATTTCAGCAATCCACAAAACTGCTTGGTCATTCCCTTTTTCAGGCATCGGTACTTCGGATTTCGAGAACGCTGGGAGGCGGCATCGAATGATCAAAACAGCACGTGGATTCTGTAGATTTCTTCTCGCTCCAGTCCTCGCTTGTTGTTGCTTTCTTCTGGGAATACCCATTCTTGTACCGCAGGCCTTCGCGCAGCAGACTCTTGGTGGAATAACTGGAACGGTTAACGACGCATCCGGCGGAGCTGTCGCCGATTCGGAAGTCACCCTGGTGGCGGAAGCTACAAAACTTACCCGCGCGCAGAAAACCAGCAATACCGGCAGCTACGATTTTGTGAACCTTGCCATTGGCACTTATTCCCTTACGATCACTCACGACGGATTTCAAACTTTGAAAATCCCTTCCGTCACCGTCCAGGCAGCCCGCACCGCCACAGTCAATGCGACTCTGAAAGTCGGAGCCGTGGGAACCACCGTCACAGTGGAGGCGGCGCCGCTCATGAATTCCGAAGACACGACCAACGGCTATATCCTCGAAAAAGATCAGATCCAGGCCGTTCCGTTGCCAACCGGTAGTTTTACCGGTCTCGCGATTCTCTCCCCTGGTGTGAACTCGGAATTGCCCAGTGGAACGGGTGGGACAAATGAATGTGGAACGATGGACGAAGATCTATAAGCAACTGCTGGAACTGAAAGTAATCGAAAAAGAAATCGATCCTGCCAGCGCTTATACGCTGCAATTTGCCATGGTGAAGTGAAACTACTCCTCGCCAATATCTTCATTCCATACGGCGGGATTCGCGCTGATGTAGCTGGCAAGCATCGCGAAGCACTCTTCAGAATTCAGATCGATCAAGTTGATGCCGAAGGAGCGGAGCCAATCGACTCCTCCCTGAAAATTGCGGCTTTCGCCTACGATTACCGTGCCAAATCCAAATTGACGGACCAGGCCGCTGCAATACCAGCATGGGGCCAGGGTGGTGACCATGATGAGTTTGCGATAGCTGCGCTGGCGTCCGGCTTTCCGAAAGGCATCGGTTTCGCCGTGGACGGAGGGATCGTTTTCCTGAATGCGGCGATTGTGGCCGGCTCCCAGAAGCTTGCCTGTGGAATCGAAGATGGCGGCGCCGATCGGAATGCCTCCTTCTTTAAGGCCGAGGCGAGCTTCGGCGATGGCGACAGCCAACATTGAGCGATAGTCGGGGAGATTGTCCATTCCTGTTCCTGGAAAAGTTTATGGATGCTGACGCGCGCGGGTGGGGCGCTTGCGCTTCCATTCATGTTCGCGACGCAGCAGAGACATGTGCTTTTTGAGCTGAGCTTCAATATCGCTGAAGGCATTCTTGCAACCTGCCAGAACATTCTTGCCGCTGCCGATGGCATGCAGCGAGCCCGACGGAAGAGAGAGGGTGAGAGCGAGGGTCTGTTCTTCCGTTCGATGATTTTTGGAGAAAACACCGTGCACTTGAATCAGATCCGGCTGGTAGCTCTGCAGGAGTTTGCCGAGCTTGTCCAAACGGCGCGTCACTTCAGCAGCAACATCTTGTTGCGAATCGACATGCTTATAGCTGAAAGAAACGTTCATGATTGCACCTGTAGGGATTTCATGGATTGAGGAAGGAGCGCGACGCAGTGTTGGGTTCTGCACCGCATACGGGAGGAGCATAACAAGGAGCGGTCCCGAGTGCAATGATAGCCCCACGCCGCGTTTTTCGTATCAAGGGGAAACAAAGGAGTTAGCCGATTTTGGTGTAACTGATCCATTGCCTGGCTTTTTGCGGGTGATTGAGGGCTGTTTCCGGGCGTTGGAGGGAACCTTACCTTCGCTATTCTTTCGATGACCTTGGACTCGGATGTCCACATAACCGCTTCGTGGACAGCTCCCTTTTGAGTTTGCGCCAACTGGCAGGCAATGTAGGCGAGTGTGCTGGCGCGTCGGGCGGAGACGCGGTTGGAGGCGAGTGCCTCAAAGAGTTTGCCAAGAACGTGGTTGATGTCGATCTGGGAGGTGAAATCACCGCCGGGACTGGCGAGTTCCGCGGTGAGGTCATCTTCGCGTTGGGGTGGTTTGTTGTTCAATAGACGCGTGTGAGAGGCAAGAATGACCCAACCGGGCGCGGGGCCGATCACTTCGCTGGCCTTCGTGCTGACCATCGGAGTCGTGAACCGGTTTCCGCTAGGGAAACTGGTGGTCAGTTATCTGGGATTGATTCCGCGCGAGTACAGTTCGGACGGGAAGCGACGACTAGGATCGAACAGCAAACAAGGAAATAGTTTTCTGCGCATGTTGCTGGTGAAAGCGGTGCAGGGAGCGGCGAGCTACGATCCTGGATTTCGCAATGAGTATTTGCATCGCTGCCATCGCATGGCAAAGGAGTAGCCAAGGTGGCGACGGCAAGGAAGTTGGCGATCCGACGCTACTGGATGCTGCGCAGCAACGAGCTCACGTGCATCGATCTGACCGTTCTTGTTCCCCTGTCTGCGATTCTTCCGCGGATCGCACACCACCAGTTCCGTTACGTGCGGCTTCAGCAGATCGTACGGCCAAGTGGCCCTCAAAGACTCAGGTTCAAACCCCAAAGGCGAACCTAGGCACATTCACCACAGAGGACACAGAGAAGAACATAAGCAGGCGGCGTAAAGCTACGCAAGCGGAGATGCAGGATAGAGCCTGTGGTCCTGGCAAAGCCTGCTGTCATGGGGATTCCTTGTGGGGAAGAGTCCAAGACCGAGGTTCAAACCCCGAAAGCGAACCTGGGGCACACCGCAAAGTAAAATCTACGAGAACTGTAACGCCAGCGCCGTCCTCTTGCATCCAAACGGGGACAGCCCTTGCTGAAGTATTCTCCCTGCTCCACGATTTGCTCAAGCACAACGGGCGCTCCTCATCGATCGAGTCACAAAACGAATGGGATGCCCGGTTTAAGCGAGTACGACTGGCAGGTTGGGAATGCCGAGTTCGAAAATCCAGGAGGCAATCATGAAAATCGTAGTGATCGGCGGTAGTGGACTGATCGGATCAAATCTCGTTCCCAAGTTGCGCGAGCGCGGACATGAAGCAGTTGCCGCATCACCCAATTCGGGCGTCAATTCGATTACCGGCGAGGGGCTGGCCGAAGCGTTGAAAGGTGCAGCGGTGGTGGTTGACGTGTCGAACGCTCCGTCATGGGAAGACTCGGCGGTAATGCAGTTCTTCGAGACATCAACCGGTAACCTTCTCGGCTACGAAGCGGCGGCGGGCGTGGGACATCACGTTGCGCTGTCTGTCGTAGGATCTGAGCGTATGTTGGAAAGCGGGTACTTCCGGGCAAAAATCGCTCAGGAGAATTTAATCAAGGGTTCCTCGATCCCCTATTCCATTGTCCGCGCGACGCAATTCTTCGAATTCGTGAAGAGCATCGCGGATATTTCCACTGATGGCAACAAAGTGCGCCTGCCATCGGCACTAGTCCAGCCCATGGCGGCGGACGATGTTGCCAGTGCGGTAAGCCGGATCGCGGTGGGCTCGCCAGTGAATGGCACCGTTGAAGTGGGCGGACCGGAAAAGTTTCCTCTCGATGAACTCGTACGGCGAGGTCTGGCGGCATGGAATGATACGCGCGAGGTTGTCGCTGACCCGCAGGCGCGTTACTACGGCATTGAGCTAAGCGAGAGAACGCTGCTGCCTGGTGACGATGCACGACTCGGCGAGACGCGATTCGATAGCTGGCTCACTCAGCCCGCAGCAAAGAAGGCGGCGGGGGCCCACTAGTGGATTTGTCAAAGAGAGGCCGGTTTTCCATGAACCGGCCTCATACAAACGAAGTGTGTGTTCAGGACGATTGCAAAACTAGTATTGATGGCGGTAAATCAATCAAGCCAGAGAGCGCTGGTAATTACGCGCGGGTAGTAGCGGCTCGCCTTGCCCTCGCCGGAAACGATTTGATCGCAACAAGCCCAATAGGAACTGCCTTCGGTCTGCCATTTGACGTGAGCAGCATCGGCTTTGCGGAGGATTTCCGCGACGTGGGGGTCCTGGTCGAGATGAAAGACGCGACGGGTAACATGCAGGAAGATGGCGATCTTGCTCATCCATGAGTTGTTGCTGGTTGAGGAGAGTTTGATGCCACCGTCGGCGAAGAGATTTCTGCGATCAGGATCGAGCAGAAGCTTCCTGGTGTGTTCCTTGAGCACGTCGAACATTTTGCGTTCCGAAGCGCCGGCGAAAATCTGTTCGAGTTTTTGCTGGGCGTAGCCGGTCTTTTCGAAATACAGCGCGTAGGCACATCCCTCAATGGCGGGGAGGATGCGGGAGTGGAATCCGGGATTGGACTTCTCGAAAATGGCAGGAAGAATTCCGTCGACAGGCTGATCAGCGACAACAGCGGCAACTTTGGCAGCGAGTTGCAGACAATTGTCATGTGTTTTGGTGTGGCCGAGATCGCGGAAGAGGAGAGCGAGAGCGCGATAGCTGGCCCAACTTTTGACAGCAATGTAGACGTTGTTGCGGGTCTGGGCGAGGGAGTGGTCGAGGGAGTCGTAGGTGGTGATTTCCTGCCCACCGGCACAGCGGGTGCTGTCGTACTGGGCGAAGCCGACGTCTCCACCGCGGTTGATCATGCTGGCAAGGCAGGCCTCGACGATGGGGCGATTGCGCTGGAGCCAGGAGACGTCGCGGGTCTTAGCGAGGTAACAGGAGGCGACGAGGATCCAGTTGCAGAGCTGCTCCTGGGTCATGTAGCTGAAACAACCGGTGAGGTTGGCGAGTTCATAGCTGCTGCATCCCTTCGGAGAGAAATTGTTGTGGGCGCCCATGTCATGGCAGAAGCTGAGTCCACCGGGCTTGCGGTCGTAAGGTCTTGCAAGCTGCGCGGCGTCTGGAGGCGGTGGTGGCTGCGAAGGATCGATTTGGGTTTGATGAGCCGAAGCCGCGGATTCGGATCTATAGATTTTGATTTCATCGGTGTAACTGTAATTGCTGACAAAATTGTCGAGTAGGTTGCGGACGAGCCAGGGATTGCGGTCGAGCTCCCAAAAAACGTGGTCGACGGCGAGGTCGAGTGTATTCATCATGCAGTACTCGCCCTCATTGACGACCCAGAAAGGCTGCTTGTCAATTTCCAGCAACTGGGTGCTGCCGTAGTAGCTGCGAGTGGAGTGAGCAATCATGAAGCGCTGTTCGTCGGAGAGGGGGGAAGCATCAAGAGTAGCGTCGAGAGCTTCGGCGGAAGCGATTAATTGAGCGGAGCGATCGAGGGCGGCACGGAGAACATGTGTGAGGTCTTTGTAGTATCGAGCATAAAGATAATGGCCATCGAGCCCGGTGGTTTCAATATTGGCAAGAAAGGAACCAATGGCGAGTGTCATGCAGTAGCATTTTCCGGCGGGCACCTCAAAGCCGACTCCGGGGCAAGAGCCGAGCAAGTGGACAGGATTGTGGCGCTCTCGAATGCCGTCGGTAGGCGACCAGCGCATAAAACTAAAGGCCTGCAGCTTGGCATTTTTGTCGGAAAGATCAGAGACCTGAGCGGCAACGCCGGCTTCGCGGCGGAAGGCAAATCCGACGCGATCCGGAGAACCCAAGTCATCATTGATCATGAGAGGCCCAGGGCGGGAGTGATTCAGAGCGAAGATCCCAGTTTTTGGCTTGACGCCGCGAGCGTTATCGATGACAAGCTGCGCGACCACCGCCGGGAGAAGCGCTTCGCGCATATCTTTATCGGTTGCGCTGGAGGGATCGGGAATCGGGCCGAACGGTGTGTACACCGTGAAGGTCATCTCACCGGCATGCCAAGCGTCTGTGCACCAGCCGTAGGAGCGCTCGACAACTTTCGAGTCGAAGGGAACCGCGTCGGGGCGGACATTTTGCTCCGAAGGGCCGGCCTGCTCCACGAGGAAAGCGTCGGCAGCTTTGGGGGCAGCCCCGATATAAAACGGAAGACATTTCAGGGGTGAGTCGCTGTAGCGGTCGCCGTCGACGACCCCGATAAAAACTTCCTGATCGGCGGGTTGGCCGATCTGAAGGCCGATGCCACCGCGTGTCCCAGGATTGCCGCATGTGAAACTCATGAAGGCACCCATGGGAGAGTGCTGGGAATTAAACCCGATATGAAATGGAAGCGGCCGACGACTGGTCATGATTTTGCCTCGCGATGAATTGGGGATAACATGTCAAGGATGCAAGGAAACAAGGAAGCAAGAAAGCGATGAAGTGAAAATGCAGAGAAGCTGCGAGCCATGGCCGGCCTGGCGGCGCGGATTACAGCATCAAAGGCGGGCTTAGGCTGGGCGTTGCAATCGAAGAGGAGGGGATAGTTTGTCCTTCCCTTCACCGGCCAATTGTTGAGCCAGGAGTCGCCGTCGGTAACGCCCCAGAAGGTGACACGGGTGAGAGTGCCGGGGTGTTTGACAAAGACGCTGAAGAGGCCTGCGTAGCGATGAGCGAGCGATTGCTGGACCTCAGCGGGGAGTTCTTTCGGAAACGGATTTAACTTGGGTTGAAGCTCGGCAGATACAGTGATATCCGCGCCCATGTATTGAAAGGCGAGCGGCAGCACGTCGACATCGAGTTCCGTGAACATGACTTTCAGGCCGAGTTTGCCATAAGCGGTGATGGCGGCGTCTACCTGCTCGTTGGTGGGCGCGTCCATGTGGTAGTGGCCCTGAATGCCGACACCGGTGACGGGAACACCTTGCGTCTGGAGTTTGTGAAGGAGATCGAGAGCGCCCTTGAGTTTAGCTCCGTTCTCCGTGTTGTAGTCGTTGTAATAGAGTTCGGCGCGAGGATCGGCTTCGTGGGCGAATTGGAAGGCCATGGCGACGTAGTCTGGGCCAATGATCTTCATCCAAGGGGACTGGCGGAGGGTGCCGTCTTCTTCGAGGGCTTCGTTGACGACGTCCCATCCGTTAATGCGGCCTTTGTAGCGACCAACGACAGTGAGAATGTGATCATGCAGGCGCTCGAGCAGAGTCTCACGGTCAACGGGATTGCCTTTGTCGTCCTGAAAAACCCACTTGGGAGTCTGGTTATGCCAGAGAAGGCAGTGGCCGACGATGAACATGCGGTTCTTCTCGCCAAAGGCGACATAGCGATCGGGCAAGTCGAAACTATAGACGCCGGGTTCGGGATGGACGCGCTCCCATTTCAAAACATTTTCAGAAGTGATGGAGTTGAATTGGGCTTTGACAAGAGCAGCGCCGCGAGTGTCCTGCTCGGTGAATTGAGCGGGGTTGAGAGCCGCACCGACGACGAAGGAACTCTTGAACGTCTCCTTAAGGGAGGACGTTTGGGCATTTGCGTGGAGAGCGGCGATGAGGACAACCGCAAGGCTCATAAAGGCCAGGCCTGCTGCTGGGAATAGCTTTGAGGAAACATGATTGGGAGTTTTCTTCATGAAACGTACCTCTTGCGACGCTCGATGAGATCGTTGGCGATGGAGCGCGTCTTCTCGCGGGAGAGCGGATAGAAGAGGAGGCACGCGGCGGCGGCGAAGAAGCAAATTCCCGCATAGACGCTGGCGGTGAGAAGAATGCCGGATCGCGCATGGTCAGTTTGTACGGCGGCTTCCGAGACAACGCCGTAAGCGGAGAAGAGCCACCCGGCTATTGCGCCGCCGAGGGCGAGTCCTGCCCAGAGAGCGAAGACCACGGCGGCGGTAACGGTGCCACTGGCGCGGCGGCCGGTTTTCCATTCGCCGAAATCAGCAACATCGCCCATCATGGCCCAGAGGATTGGACCAGACAATCCGAAGGAGAATTGGCGCAGAACTTCCGCTCCGATAATGACGGCGGTGGCCCTGGGAGCCAGAAAGAATAGCAACGTGCTGAAGAAGCCCGTGAGAAACATGCTGGCGATAAAGAGTTCACGCTTACCCACCCGGACGGAGACGAATGTGGAGCAGGCAACACCCAGAAGAAGCGCAGCGAGTCCGAAGCCGTTGAACCAGGCGTAAAGGGTCACATCGCCAACCACGTATCGGAAATAGGGTGCCATAACATTGCCACGGACGAGGATTGCGGTGAAATAAAAGAGGGTAACGAGGAAGAGCACGACCCACGGACGATTGCGGAAGAGATCCGAGAGATCCTGTGTGAGCGAGGACTTCTGCTGGGGATCCGGTTGGATGCGTTCTCTGGTGACGAAGAAGGTGATGATGAAAAAGATTACGCTGACGAATGACAGAATGCCCATGGTGAGTTGGTAGCCGCGAGCATCGTTGCCGTGGCCGAAGAAAGTGACCATGGGGATAGCGAGGCCGGCAATGATAAAGCCCGCGGCGTTGGCGGCGATTTGACGGTAGGAAGAGATACTGGTGCGTTCGTCTGGATCTTCGGTCATGACGGCCGTCAGAGAAGCGTATGGCACATTGTTAATAATGTAGATGACGCGGAGAAGGGTGTAGGTGACCCAGGCATAGATGAGCTTGGCGGCGGGGCTGATCTGAGGCGTAGTAAAAGTGAGGAAACCAATCAGGCCAAAAGGCACCGCCGTCCAAAGGAGCCAGGGGCGAAACTTGCCCCACCGGGTAGTGGTACGGTCGGCGATAACACCCATGATGGGATTGAGGAAGGCCACTCCCAGACCAACGACACCGAACAGGGTTCCCGCCTGAGCCGGGGTCAGGCCGAAGGTGTGGGTGTAGAAATCCAATTGGAGAGCAATCATGAACTGAAAAACGAAGTTCGCCGCCATATCGCCAAGGCTGTAACCGAACTTTTCCTTGAAGGAGAGTTTTTGAATGGTTTGAGTCATACGCGACCTGCTTTCCCTGGCGTTTATGCCCTGACCTGTAAAATCTTCGTCTTTGGACCGGCTTCGCCGAAGAAATTGCCACCGTGGAAGGCAAATTCACCGGATACGGGTGACCGAGGAAACATTCTTCGTGAAAGAAAATGGAGTTGCCGAGGCGGCCGTTGTGGATAAGGAAATTCTGAAGGCCGTTGGAGGATAGAGTGGGATTTTTGCAAAGTGGCTTCGTTATTTTGCTCGCGGCACTCCGCACAATCTTATTCACGCGTACGACTCCCCTTCACACGCTGGTCGAATCTGAAGACAAGCGTTCAGGAATCCTGCGAACTTAAAGGAGCGAATGAATGTAGTGGATAGCGAACGTTCCACTGCAGCGTACTATAGCATAAACGTTATGGTAGCCGGTATCGGCAGAGGAACAACAGAGACTTGGGTATTCGCGCTGAAAGGCGAAGGGCACGGTAGCTACGACGATACAGCCAAAAAGCCCGCCACTGCCGCTGTCACCGCGAAATCCGAGCCGGATCGACTGATCCACGAAATCGGAGTTACTTATTACAAGCACGGCCATAGGCAAAGTGAGATCGATAGAATCAAAGACAACCTGTACGACCAGTGCGACACGATGAAACCCGCACAGTGCGTCGACTTTCTCCACAAAGCTCTCGTCGAAGCGCAAAACTCACCCAACGTCGAATAGCTCATCCTCTCGTGATGCGAACTATCCTGATGTGAAATTTCCGACATGGCTGCTAGGCTAGAGAGCCATGAATGACGGAAAGAAGAAGGAACCGACAGGCCAGAGCGAATTGTTTGTGGGGCCGGCGGGATGGTCTTACCCGGACTGGGTGGGATATGTGTATCCGACGCCGCGGTTTAAGGGCTTTCATGAAGCGACGTATTTGGCGGAGTGTTTCGACACGATCGAGATCAACACATCGTTCTACCAGCCGTTAAGAACAGAGCATGCGGCGCAGTGGGTGGAACGCGTGGCGGCGAATCCAGCGTTCCTGTTTACGGCAAAGTTGTGGCAGCGGTTTACGCATGCGACTGGAGCTACGGCAGAAGATGAACGGGCGGTGCGCGCGGGATTCGATGTGTTGCGAGAGGCAGGAAAGCTGGGAGCAATCCTGCTGCAATTCCCTTTTTCGTTTCATGCGACGAGTGAGACGGTCGCTCATCTGACGGCGCTGTTGAAACGGTTTGCGGATTACCCGCTGGTGGTGGAATTGCGGCATGCCACCTGGCAGACACACGACACGCTGAAACTGCTGCACGAGCACAACACGGGATTCTGCAATATCGACCAGCCGATTATTGGGCGGTCGCTGGAACCTTCGGCGGAGGCCACTTCGCCAATAGGCTATGTGCGATTCCATGGACGTCGATACGACACGTGGTTCAGCGATGATCCGGGGGTGCCGGCACATGATCGGTACAACTATCTTTATTCGGCTGAAGAGCTAAAACCGTGGGTTGAGCGGATACAGAAAGTGGAACAGAAGACAAAGAAGACGTTTGTGGTGACGAACAATCACTATCAAGGCAAAGCGGTGGTGAATGCGCTGCAACTGGCGAGTATTTTAAAGGGGAAAAAAGTAAAGGTGCCGGAGCCGTTGCGACAGCATTACCCGGAGTTGGAAGAGATTGCGAGTGAGATGGCGGCGGCACCGACGTTGTTTCCGATTGGCAGGACGGAGAAGGGGAAGAAGGCGAGGGGTTCGAAAGGAAGGCAAAGTTAAAGACGGCTGTGTCTCCCAGGAAATTGAGGTAGCGTGTCCGTGTACGACATCGGCCGACGGTTGGCGTAAGATTCATTCCCTCAGAGGCTGAAGCCACGATGCAACCGAAACATCAGCTCCGACTCCCAACGCGGGTTTATCAAAGTGAAGATTATCTTTAGACAATAGGAACAAGAAGAAGCCAAGATGCTGGCCTGAAGGCACAGCGCTACTTTTTGAAGAGGTTTTCGAAGGCTTGGCGGGCATCCATGGGCCGGGCAGGAGCAGGAGATTCCACGGGAACCTGAGAAGGCTGCATGTAGGAAGTGGGAGCGGTGTCCTTCTCTACAGTGGTGCGGAATTCATAAAATTTGCAGTCGTTCCTGGTGTCTTTCGGAGTAACGCGCGCGGGAATTGGTTGGGTACACTCAAACTGGACACCACTGTCGAAGAATCGGCACTGCTTGCAGCAATGAAGTTCGAAATTGCACTTGGGGCATTTTCCGTTTGGATCAAATCCCGCGACAAGCACAGCACCGCAATTGGAGCAACGAGCGCGGGTGACGGTTCCGACCATGCGCGGAGTGCGGGGACCGAGGTGATCGGTAGCACCGCGGGGTCCACCCTGTGGAGGCTTGCGATCGGGCTTATCCTTTTTTTGCTGCTTCTCTTGCCTTTCGGCGTCGCGATAGCCGCGGTGACCGTACTTGCGATCCACAAATGCCTCCGTCCGTCAGTCCTGACGGACTGCAACTACACCAGATACAATTCGGGCAAATCGATACTTTCCGCGATGTAAATCCAATCGGATTGCTACAATCGCCCGTGCTAACCAGACTTCCCCTTAGAAGTTAGACCGGAATGCGTTGGGCGAGAGCAGGAGATGGGACCACTATGTTTTTAATCCTATGGGAGTTCGAAGTCAAGCGGGGAGAAGAGAAGGCTTTTGAAAAAGTGTATGGTCCCGAAGGACCTTGGGTGCAACTCTTTCGAAGCGATCCATGCTACCTGCAGACACAACTCCTGAAGGATCCTTCCCGCTCCAGGATTTACTTCACGCTCGATTTCTGGGAATCCGAAAACGACTACAACCGATTCAAACAAACCAACCAGGATGCGTACGCGAAAATGGATAAAACTACCGAGAGCCTGACGATTCACGAACGTAATCTTGGCTGCTTCCTGCAACAGAGGCCGGAACAGATTTCTTCTTGAGGAACAGACCGACCAAGCCATCCGGAGCAAGGTCAGGTTGCAGGAAAGTCTTTGGTGCACCAGCGTTGCGAAGGACGGCTTCGGCGGCGAGATAACCGCTGCGAACGGCGCCTTCCATGGTTGCAGGCCATCCCGTACTTGTCCAATCGCCCGCCAGGAAAAACCGACGAATGTTGGTCTGCTGAGTTGGACGGAGCAGGTCAACCCCGGGTTGCGGCGAAAAAGTGGCCGCAGTCTCTTTGATGACGGTAGCCTTCAAGAGGTTTGCCGCGCGGGCAATGGGAAGAACTTGTTTCACTTCCTTGAGGCAGAGATCAATGATTTCCTGGCGCGACTTAGGGAGAAGATCGTAGGAAGCGCTGATTACGAGTTGCAGGTACTGGGAGTTTTCTTTGGTTCCCTCTTTAGGACCGTAGAGCGCGGTCTTGTTGAAAATCCACTGGGTGTTGGTATCAAGAAGGGTGACGAAGGGCTCCTTCATTACTTCACGATCAAACCAGAAGTGAACGCCGGTGATGGGAGAGACACGGATCTTGGCGAGACCGGCGAAGGCCGGTTCTGCTTGAAGGGCTGGTTCTGGCAGAAGACTAAGCAGTGCCTCGTGCGGTAGAGCAAAAACAAAGGCGTCGGCGGTTTCCATTCGCCCGCCATCGAACTCCACTCTTTCGAGGGAGTTGTTTGCCATGTGAATCTTGCGGACCGGAGAACGCAGGGTCACTTCCCCGCCGCGCTTCTCGATTTCGGCTTTGCAACCGTCATACAGGTCAGCTAGAGGAACGGTAGGAACGCCCATGCGGTAGCCGGTGCGGTTGGAGACGAATGCCTTCCAGAAAACATCGACCCCGTAGCGGGCGTCGGTGCGGTCGAGTTCTTCATCGAGAGCGCTGACCAGGACAACGCGCCAGAAGCGCTCGATGGCGCCCGGGGTTTGCTTACGACGAGAAAGCCACTCCAGCATGGAGATGCCACCGGGCTCGTCCAGATCAGCGGTGTGGCCATGGGAACGCAAGATGTCCAGCATGGCTCGGGCGATGGAGATTCTGTCGCTGAAGGTAAGTGGACTGAACGTGGCAAACGAGCCAAGCATGTGAAATGGAGCGGGAAGGATGCCAGCCTGCATTTCGCCGATGCGCCCCTGGGGATCGAGGAAAACGAGGCGATCGAAGAATTTTACCTTACCAGCAGAGCCGACGCGGCGATAGAAATCATCGAGATTGGTGCAGCAGCCAAGAGTGACATGCTGACAGTTGTCCACATGTTCGCCGTCGGGCAACACGTAGGAAGTTGCCCGGCCGCCTAGGAAAGGCCTCTGCTCGAAGAGTCGAACACGCCAGCCAGCTTCAGCCAGCGCGACGCCCGCCGACAGACCTGCCAGTCCCCCGCCGATCACGATCACGCTTTGCAAGGATGTTCTCTTCCGTATGACGCCCAAATCGCGCCTTGGCAATCAACAACATTTTCTCCGGCTTGGAGAGACGAACGCGCTCACCAAAAACGGCAAAATCCAGTGACTCGATGCGGGCAAGCAGTGCGCTGTAGGTATGAGCCAGAAGCCAGAGCGTGCTGCGGCTGTCCTGATCGATCAAAGAAATCAATTTGGAACCTTCCTGGTAGCAGGCCCAGGCGCGGTCGGCTTCAAAGCGGAGGAGTTCACGCAAACCGAGAGTGGCTTCGGAACGGCCAAGATCTTCTTTGGTAACGCCATACCGGTGGAGATCTTCTTCGGGAAGATAGATACGGCCGAGGGAATAATCTTCGCGAACGTCGCGGATAATGTTTGTGAGCTGAAAAGCGAGACCAAGTTTTTCCGCAAGATCCAAAGCGCGAGCGTCTGTAAAGCCGAAAATGTGCGTGCAGGTTAGCCCGACGGTTCCCGCGACGCGGTAACAATACTCCTTCAATCGTTCGAAGGAGGGGTAGGCCTGGATGGTGAGGTCCATCTCAGCGCCTGAAATCAGGTCGTGAAGATAGCGAACGGGCATCTTGAAGCGCTCGATGGTATCAACAAGCGCGGGCAGGACGTCATCGGCTCCGTTGAGGCTTGCATAAGGTGACCTGAGCGCGGAGGAACCATCGACGAGTTGCTCCTGGCCAGTGATGGCCTGGTCTAGGGCGGCACGCCATCTAGCGAGGCCGCGCTGTTTGGCAACGAGGTCCGCTCCTTCGTCGGAAACATCATCGATGAGACGCATGAAAGCGTAGAGAGTAACGATGCCGTCGCGCTTGGCCTTGGGCAACAAGAAGAATGCCGGATAGAAATTGCTGTGTGCTTCGCGAGCGATTCGGTGACACTGCTCATAGCAGGCTGCCGCTTCGCGCATCACAACAGGCGTATTTTCGAGGGCGGGAGCGTTGCCGTTGCCCAATAAACGGGTCACCACAGCCCTTCCTAGTAAACGAACTTGTTTGCCTTTGCTGACCGAAGGGCGTGCATGAAGCGTGTCGTAGCCCATGGATTCGATCGCATCCAACACGGCCAAACCACCACGGCTGAACATTTCGAGGTCGATAGATAGCTTGCCTTCCACCATTCTGGACAGGGGCAATCCCTGGTTGAATAGATCGCGTGTGCGGGCGATCAGATCTTTCATTAAGGCGACGTAGCGGTCATCGAATTTCTTTTCAACGATGTCTTGTTCACGAAAACCGTGAAGGGCAGCTATATCGAGGGGGATGTAGATTCTGCCGATATCCAAGTCGCGAGAGACGTCCTGCCAGAAATTAGCAAGCTGTAGGGCGGTACACGTGGCATCGGAAAGATGCTGGCGCTGCTGGTCGCGATAGCCGCACAAATAGAGGACGAGGCGGCCAACGGGATTCGCGGAGTACACGCAGTAGTCGATGACGGAATCCCAGGTTGGATAGCGCTTCACGACCTGATCCTGGCGGAAAGCCTTCAATAGGTCGGCAAATGGCTGCCTGGGAACGTCTTTGGCGACGATGGTTTCCCGCAGAGCCACGAATACAGCATTGTTGGGAAGACCTTTATAGCAGGCATCGAGTTCCGTTTCCCACCAATCGAGAAGTTCGAGGGCACGATCGCGAGCGGGAATTTCATCGCCCAGATCGTCGGCCCAGCGGCAGTAGGCGTAAAGATTGTAGAAGTGCTGATGAAGCTCTTTGGGGAGCAGCCAGGAGGCGACATTGAAATTTTCGTAGTGGTGAGTGGCGAGCCAACGGGTATATTGCTGCGCGACGTCCGGGGGGCAGCCATCGGGTGGCAGAGTTCGGGCTAGTTCGAGTTCACCGGGACGCAGCATTTTCAGGATTCGTAAGTTCGCAAGGCGAATCTATCTTTCAGTCAGACAATATTGAAGGAACAAAGTTCCTGTGAACCGCACTAAAAACGTTACGGACGAACAGCCAGCTTGATTTCTCCACTGCGCGACTTCATGCGCGCAAAGGCTTCTGGCAGGTCTTCCAGTCGAATATCTTCGGTGACAAATTCCTGGGCGGAGACGTCGCCACGGCGGATGGCTTCCAGTGCTTCGCGAATGAAGCGGGGCGTATGGTGAAAGGGCGAAATCATTCTGATTTCGGAGTAGTGAACAGCAGAAGGCTCAATCTCCACGCGCATGCCGGTGGGCAGGCCGCTGAAGAAATTTACTACGCCTCCGCGGCGCACCATGTTCAGAGCTTGTTCCCAAGTAGCGGGATTGCCGGCTGCTTCCACGACGGAGTCCGGCCCTCTACGATCTTCTGTAAGTTCGCGAACGGCAGCTACGACATCAAGAGTCTCGGTGACATTGATGGTTGCTGAAGCACCCAACTTGCGCGCAACAGCAAGAGGGGCTTCGCGGCGAGCAATGGCAATCACACGCACGCCACGGCGGGAGAGCATGCGTACAAATTTAAGGCCGATGGGTCCACAGCCGATCACCGCCGCTGTGTCTCCGTTGCGAACTTCCATCTCATGAATGCCGCGCATGACGCAGGCAAGTGGTTCAACAAGAGCGGCACTGTGGTCGTCGACGGAATGAGGAACTTCCAGCATATTTTCGCGAACGATGCGTCCGGGAATGCGCATATATTCGGCGTAAGCGCCGTTGTTGAACAAAAGATCGTCGCAAAGATTTTCCTGTCCGCGACGGCAGTGATAACAGCGGAAGCAAGGAGCAGAGTTCGCGGCAATGACTCGCGTGCCGAGATTCCAGCGAGCATCGACGCGTTTGCCCATGGCAACAATCTCGCCGACCACCTCGTGGCCAAAGACCGCAGGCGGCTGAATCATTTTGGCGTGATAACCGCGCTTCCAGACTTTCAGATCGGTGCCATCGGTCAGGGCAAGACGTACACGAAGCAGGACTTCGTCCGCTTCCAAAACCGGGACGTCGATCTGTTCAATCCGCAAATCCTCAATGCCATAAAGAACAGCGGCAGTCATTTTAGACGGGACGAGAGCTTTGGTGGGCATACGACCTTCTTCCAGGCCGGCCTCGGTCTTTTTGGTAGAAGCTGTTCTCATGAGAGCGTGATCAGAATTTTCAACGAATCTTCCGTGGGCTTTGCAGCCAATTCCAGCCCTTCCTGAATTCTAGCTAACGGAAACCGATGGGTAACAATATCGAGCACGGGGAGTTTCTTACCCAACACTAAAGATGCGGCACTCTCCTGAATATCTACAGCCGCGCTGTAACTACCAAGAATCTCCTTTTCGTCGATTCCAACAGCGGCGGCGGGAAACTCTATTCTTGTGACCGGATCGTTTGCGGCAAAGAGCAATACCCTGCCCCCAGGCCGAGCTGCGGCCAACGCCTCAACAACAACCGAAGGATGAGCAACGGCGACCAACACCGCATCCACCCCTCGCCCCTCCGTGCGAGCCCGAACTTCTTCGACAAGCTTACCACTTACGGGGTCAAAAGAGTCCAGTGCGCCTAACTTGATACTCTTTGCTCGACGCGTGGCCATGGGGTCACTTGTATAGATGCGGGTACCCGTGGTTTTGGCAACCATTAATAATTGCAATCCGATAGGACCGCAGCCAATGACAAGAACGGTTTCGTCAGCAACAATGCGAGCCTTCTGGACGGCCTTAACAATGGTATTAATAGGCTCGATGAAGGTAGCTTCCTCAAAGCTGACGTTGTCGGGTAGCGCGATGATTCCCTGATCGGCGACCCAGGGCATGGCCTTGACGTATTCGCCGAAGCCTCCACCATTGGGAGTGAAGCCGCCTGTAAGGCCGGTAGACTTGTATTGTTTGCATTGAGAAAAGAGGCGGCGTTCGCAGAAGAAACACTTTCCACAGGGAATGTGGTGAAAGCTCATGACCCGGTCGCCTAGCTTCCGTTTGGTAACGCCGGGACCGATGGCTACAACGGTGCCAGCTAATTCATGGCCCAAGATTTGTGGTGGTTCTACAAACCGTTGGAAGATTTTTTTGATGTCGGTGCCGCAGACGCCGCAGGAAGCGACTCTGATCAGGACTTCATTGGGGCCAACATCGGGCACCGGGACTTGTTCGACGCGAACAACGCCCTTGTCCCGATAGACGCCGGCGCGCATGGTTTTGGGGATGATACCCAGCGTCTTAACTTCTTCCCTCAGGGTGTTCGTACCGCTCATTGCGCCGCCACCGAACTTTTTGGATTTTCGAAGCTCATACCACTTAGTTTTGAAATATAGGAATCCAGATAAATGGCGAGCCCTTCGGCAGCTTTACGGCTCTGTCTTCCGAACCGTAGAAGTGAGGGAAGCACGGCCGGATTCTTCAGTAGCTGTAAGATGACTTTGCTGTGGCTGATCTGCGACGTCTTAGTGAGGGTGAGGTTGAAATTGACGGGAAGATCCTCATTCGCAGAGTCACTGATGGCCCGCAGTACTACGCTTCGGGCTCCCCAGGCGCAAGCTTCTTTCACGATTTCAAAACTCTCCATGTCCACGGACTGAGCTTTTACAGAACATTCCTGCTTTTGTTTCGCCGTAAGCAGCACGCGATCGCTTGTAAACAAGCAATCCGTAGCCTTCGCGCCTTCTGACAATGCCAGCCTATGGAGTTGTTCATCCACAGCCAGCGAATCGGATTTCAGATCGGCATGCCGGAAGTCGGCGCGAACCATTCGAGGAGCAATGATGTCTCCGGGTACAAGATGCTGCTGCAGGGCCCCCGCCAGTCCGCTGGAAATACAAATTCCAAAATATTTGTCTTCATCCGCCATTCGCAACATGAGTCCCATAGCCTGAGTCGCGGCTTGTTCGCCGATACCGGTAAGCAGGACCGTAATTTCATTGTCTCCCGCAATCGTGCGCCACAAACGCAAGCCTTCAAAGTCGATTCGATGAAAGACATGCCGCTTACGCCAGGGAGCAAACTCAGCGTCGACCGCGAATGTGACCAGGACTCTCATGGTTTCGCTCTAGGCTGCCGCAGCCAATTTCATTTTTCTAGCGCGACCCGGTTTTACATATCCATTCGCAACATACCAGCGCGCCGCGCGCTCGAGAGCGGCGGAAACCGGCCCGGGCTTAAAACCCAATTCGCGTTGCGCGCGCGAGGCGTCAACGAACATCTTGTGTTGGGCGATTTTCACGCCTTCCACGGGTATGCCTGGTTCTTTGCCGACAAGACGGGAAAGAGCGCTATTCACGTAGGCTACACCTAAGGCCATGCTGTGGGGGATTTTCAGTGAAGGCGCGGACAGGCCGGTGAGTTTGGCCATGAGATCGAGCAGACCCTTGAGGGTCAGATTTTCCGCCCCAAGTAAATAGCGTTCTCCCGGTTTGCCTTTTTCCGAGATTAGGAGATGGCCCGCGGCACAATCTTCGACGCCTACAAAATTCAATCCGGTGTCGACGTAGCCTGGCATTTTGCCATTCAGAAAGTCGAGAATGATTTTACCGGTTGGCGTGGGCTTCCAATCCCACGGGCCGACTGGGGTAGTGGGCATGGCCACGATAATGGGCGCGCCCTCTTTCGCCTCGCGGAGGACTTCCTGCTCTGCCATCCATTTGGACCGCTTGTAATGCCCGACCATTTCTTCCAATTTGGCGTTGGTAAATTCATTGGGCAGTTCCTGGCGGTCGACGGCAATGGTGGCGACAGTACTGGTATAGATGAGTTGAGCCACGCCGGCCTGTTTGGCAGCGGACAAGAGATTCTTTGTGCCACCGACGTTGGAATCGTAAATATCCTGCGGCTTTTTAGCCCACAGACGGTAATCAGCGGCCACATGAAAAACGCGCCGGACGCCCCTCATGGCACGTTCGAGCGAAGCAAGATCGCGCAGGTCGCCGGTAACATATTCGAGGGAGAGATCACTGATGGCGCGGTTGCTGCTGGAAGGGCGTATAAGCACGCGCACTTCTTCGCCACGCGCAACCAACTGACGCGCTACGTGACTACCGAGAAATCCAGCCGCTCCGGTGACAAGAGTGGTCATGATTTTCTCACGTTCATGCGCTTCTCGCCCAGATTGCCACCAAGTTGCCAAGCCAGAAGCTTCCAGGTATCCCCTGCCTTTGGGTTCATGCCAAGGATTGCGGCGGACTCAAATCCCGCATGGCACATGCACGTCTCGCACTGTGGATTTACGCCGCGTCCGAAATTTTCCCACAACGTATTCTTGGCCAGATCTCCGTAGCTCTGAACAAATCCGCGATTCAACAAATAACAGGGGGCGGACCAGCCTTGCGGGCCATAGACGGGACTGCCCCACACACAGCAATCCAGTTCGCGTTCGCCGCGCAAGTACTCAAGATAAATGGGAGAGACCATGAGGTTATAGGCAGACAGGACTTCGCTGGCTTCGCGAAAACGTTGCTGAATGCTTCGGTGAAACGTGGCGCTTTCCGGTTTGCCTACACTTTTCTTGGAGAACGGCGGCAACAGGAAATAGCCATCAACGTGCATGGAGTGGAGTTTGCGGTATAGCTCCGCAACATCGGCTACGTTCGTGTCCGGATAAACCGTGGTGGTGACGACTACGAAGAACCCGGCGTTTTTGGTAGCCTTCACGCCATCGAGAGCTTCCGCGTAGGTACCGGAGCGGCCAGCACGGGTATCATGGACCTGTTCAGTGCCGTCGAGTCTTACATTCCAGAAAAAATTGGTGTACGGCGGAATCATGTGCAGATGACGGCGAATCAAGGTTCCATCGGTGCAGAGAAAGAGGTGTTTGCCTCGCTGGAGAATTTCTCGACACAAGGCAGGGATCTCTGGATATTCCAGTGGTTCGGCACCACAAATGGAAACAACCGGTGCAGGACACTCTTCCAGCGCAGCCAGGCATTGTTGGACGGTTAGAATGGAACGCCCTTCAAGACAGCCGTTGCCATTTGTGGCGTTTTTAGTGGAGCAGCAGCCGCCCGCGTATCCGCCAAGCGGATCAAGCGAAACAGAGAAAGCAAATCTAGGCTCGCGGCGCAACCGCCCCGCCAACAAGTGCCTTGCCGAATCGAAAACCAGGCCGAAGGGGTACCTCATTCGTTTGCTTCAGGAAACCCGGCGTTCGCGTTCAGAATACAAGCCACTGCGAAGCCGGAATTCGCCGGGCTTGAATTTCACGGCACAGTATTCGGCGGCTCGCTTGGATTGATTGCGATAACGGGCCAGCGCGTACACCGGGAACGAATTCTTGTACAAGTGATACTTCAGGTAAAAGACCCCCGGAAAACCAGTGCCTGTGAAATCGTCTTCGCTCCAGGAGCCATCGGAATTTTGCTGCTGGACAAGATAGGAAGCGGCGCGACCAACCGCAGGATCGTTTGTTTCCGCGCCAGCCAGCAAACCTATCAAGCCCCAAGCAGTCTGCGAAGGGGTGCTGTTGCCCTGCCCCTTGGTGGAAGGCAATTCGTAGCTGCCGAGCGATTCACCGAAGCTGCCGTCCGCTTTCTGCACCTGCCGTAGCCATGCCACGGCGCGTCCGCAATACTCCTGTGCGGTCAACGAAACTGTCTCTAAAGCGCGCATGACGCCGCTGGTGCCATAAACATAATTCACGCCCCAGCGGCCGAACCACGAACCGTCTTTGCACTGATCTTTCATCAGAAAATCAACGGCCTTCTTGATGACGGGGCTGTCGGAGGTCCAGCCAAAGCGGCCGAGGCATTCCAGGACGCGGGCGGTAACGTCGGCGGTGGAGGGATCGATCATGGCATTGTGATCGGCAAAAGGAATATTGCAAAGGAACTGGCGATCGTTGTCACGATCGAAAGCGCCCCACCCACCATCCCGATTCTGCATGCTGAGGAGCCATTGAATGCCACGGCGCATGGCAGCTTCCATACGCTTCTCGTCGGGGAACTTCACGCGCTGCAAAGCCATCAGAACGAAGGCAGTGTCGTCTACGTCGGGATAGAAATCGTTACGGAATTCGAAGGCCCAGCCACCGGGTTCCGCATCTTTATTTTTAACTTGCCAGTCGCCCGCACCCAAAACTTGTTTGGAAAGCGTCCACTCTGCGGCCTTGATCAGAGCGGGATGGTCGGGAGGAAGGCCGGCTTCTTCAAGCGCGACCATGGCAATGCAAGTGTCCCAAATAGGGGAGACGCAGGGCTGCAAACGGATAGTCTCTTCGTCTTCAATTTCGAAGCGAGAGAATTCCTTGATCTCGCGATAGGTTATAGGGTCATCTGGCCCATGCCCAAGTGCCATAAGCGCAAAAATTGAATTCATCATCGAAGGATAGATGGCTGCAAGCCCTTCGGTGCGCTCCATGTGCTGCAACATCCACTGCTTCGCTTCCCTGATGGCTTTCTGGCGGAGAGGCTTCCATGGCAACTTCTCATAGAGCTTCAAACCGCGATCTACCATCAGGAAGAAATTCTTCCAGGAAAGAACTTGTTTGCTCCAATGGAACGCAGCGGTCTTCTGCGAGGGATCGTTGAACAATTCGTCTACGCGCGCGTGTTCCGGCAAACGGAAATCGGGACGCAAGGCAGACAAGATGGCCATGGGGATGACGATGCCACGCGTCCAGGAAGACATCTCGTAGATGTTGATGTAGAACCAGTTGGGCAGGAGCATCAACTCTGGCGGGATTGCAGGGACCAATTCCCATCCCACAGCGCCAACCAGAGCAAGATAAAAGCGAACATAGGAATTGGAATGTTCCAGCCCACCAAGCTTGTGGACGATTTCCCGTGCCTTGGTCAGGTGGGCGGAGTCGGTAGCTTCACCCGCGAGCTTCAGGGCGAAATATGCTTTGCAGGTGGCATTGAGTTCGGAAGGACCCCCAGGATAGATGGGCCAGCCGCCATCGGGCAATTGCCTGCGGCGGACGTAATTGGCTAATTTAGCGACACGCTCGGGATGGGCCTTGCCGAGAACGTAAAGGTAGTAAATGTAATCGGATTCGAGGGTGGTATCTGCTTCAAGTTCGCCGTGCCAATAGCCTTCTTCGGATTGAACAGAGAGAAGATAGCTAGCGCCGTTTTCCACGGCCTTCTCTACGAGCCCCGCCCAATTTTCCTGACGCCAAGGCACTGGCGCAGGAGCGACCGGTAGTTCCTCGCCAACTCGGACAAACGACGCCATTACTGCTCCCCCAAGAGCAAAATGTGGTTCGGTACCTGGCTATACTCCATTGCAATAATCACGCTAACTGGCCTGTTGCGTTAGACTTCCGCTGCGAATACGGCAAATTTCTGAGTGCCGTAGGTACTAAGTTATTATCCCCGGCTTCCAAATGAGGGTCAACGCCTAAGATGCTCTTTAGAACACCACCCGTTGGCTAAGACGGGACCTCCACGGATGGAGGATCGTCAATCATTTGATGTATCAATGACTCCAACGGTCGCGCGAGCGATTCGACCTGGGTTTGCAGGACCGATGGACGCTGCTGCAATAACTTGGGGGGAACTTTCATCCAGAGCGGGGCCGGGGGTTGGTTTGGATCGACTGGAGTTGTTGCACGCAAGACCAGCGCGTTCGCACTTTTCAGCGCAACCTGAGAGGCTTCTGAGAAATCTTCGTTATCAGGATCAATCACAGCGAAGTAAAGGGAGGGTTTTAGGAATTGCATTTGCAGGTCGCTTTCGATGACGACTGCCCTTTTGCGCGGATCGGCCGCGGTGGAAAGTGAGTCCGACAGTGCACGTCTCAAGAGGCGAAGGCAGTCCGCGATCGAATCGCGGTTGGCCCGCAATTCGAACGAGCGGGAGGCGCCTGCCGCCAGAAATGGCGCGACACCGGTTACTGAATTCTCTTGAGTTTCCCAGGTGAGGGCGCATGGTTCGTCTACGGCTTGGGTAAATTTTCCAGCAGTCCAATTCACTTTGGGAAATGCCCGGATGATGTCGCAGACCAATTGAGATCTTCCGACGTTTGGGGAGATGCCACCAACGACAATCAGTCTCCACAACTCGGGACCGTTCTGATTTGGGGACTTCGTCACTTGGTTTCCAATTTTTTCAGACGTTCTGCCAGTTCGGGCAAGCGTGCGAACCAGAAATAGGCTTCCTTGAATTTGTCGAGTGGACGAGCGGGGGTGCCCCAGACGGTCTGTCCTTTACGGATTATTTTGCCGGTGGGGATGCCCGCCTGTGCACCGGCAATCGAGCCGTCTTCCAGGGTGCAATGGTCGGCAATGCCCACTTGGCCGCCTACGACCACGTGATGCCCCAGAGTGCTGGAACCGGAAACTCCCGTCTGCGCGGCAATCACGGTGTGCTTGCCGATTTGCACATTGTGCCCTACGTGGACGAGGTTATCCAGCTTTACGCCCTCGCTGATACGCGTGTCATCGAGAGAACCACGATCGATTGTGGTATTCGCACCGATTTCCACATCATCGCTGAGTTCCACAATGCCTGCTTGCGGAAACTTCCAATAGCGTTCGCCGTCAAAGGCAAAGCCAAAGCCGTCCGCGCCCAGCACCGCGCCAGAATGGACCTCCACGCGGTGGCCGATACGTACTCCCGAATAGAAGGAGACGCGCGGATGAATGCGACAGTTTTCGCCGATCCAACAACCTGCGCCGATAACGGAATGGGCGCCAATCTGGGTGCCATCGCCAATGTGAACATCTTCGCCAATCACAGCATAGGGACCCAGGCTGACATTCGCACCGAGACGCGCCAAGGGAGCGACGATGGCCGTGGGATGAATGCCTGCGGCAATGGGAGGACGGTCGAGGAGCAACGCCGCTGCCTTGGCAAAGCTCACTTTCGGTTTGGCGCTGCGCAAAACAGTTTTGCCGGTCATGGTGATTCCGTCCGGAGCGATTACGCACATCGACGGCGAAAAGAGGGCACGCTCAACGTGTTTCGCACTTTCCACATAGATGAGATCGCGAGAGCCGGCACGCTCCGGCGCGGCAACGCCAGCGAGTTCCAGCGATGCGTCGCCTTCCAGTCGAGCTTCAATCGCTTTAGCCAAATCGGCTGCTGTGTATTTCATGACCATCCCTCTAAACAAACTGAGTTCTCATCCATACTCTGCGGCTGGACCCTTACAGAAACTTATACAGTGGCGGCTCACCTTTTGGTCTGGTCTTCCAACGTGCATGCACCCACACCCATTGCTCGGGATGCTGACGAATGATGTCTTCGATCACTTTCGTGAAGCGCCGCGTGTTTTCGATAACATCCTGCTCTGTGTTTCCAGAATGTGTTAGTTCGACGGGCGGCTCGAACCGGAGGCGATATTTGCGAATATTTTCGTCCCAGTAGGCGTAACCGGGAACAACCGCTGCGCCGGTGTGTAGGGCGACACGGGCAATGCCCGTCGTGGTACACGCGAGAGTGCCAAAGAAGTCCACGAAAACACCTTCTTCCGGCATAGTGTTCTGGTCCGCCAGAATTCCGACAGTTCCGGCCTTTTTCAAGATGCGAAGCATTCCGCGAGCCGCATCATTCTTAAAGATCGGTGTATTGCCGGAAAGTGCGCGGTAGGAATTCACCAAAGCGTCGAGCGACTTGTTGTCCAATGGCCGCGCCATGTAGTGGAGCGGAAAGCCATAGAGAGCATGAGCGAAGGAGGAAAGTTCCCAAGCTCCAATGTGCCCGGTAAGGTAGATAACGCCTTTGCCGCGACTCTGTCCGGCGAGAAAGTTTTCGTGTCCGTCGAGGATTACAAACTTTTCGATGTTTTCCCGGTTGTATTGGGGCAGGCGCGCAAACTCCGCGGCCATCCAGCCCAGATTTCGGACCATTTTGCGCTTTACTTCACGACGCTTGGCTGGCGGCCATTCAGGAAACGCCAACTGAAGATTAAAGTCCGTGGTCTTGCGCAACTTGGGAAGCATCCAAAGCAGAACGAGGGCTGCGGACGCAGCCAAGCTGCGTGCTACTGCGCGGGGCAGGATTTCCAGTAGTTTGATCAGCGACCATGCGACCGCGTACTGCAGTTGCTCAATCATCGTCGAAGGTATCTTGCCACATTCGGGTGCTTTGGATGGACTTCCATCGCTCCGAGGAAGAGTTTCAATGTTAAACTCGACATTTCGTGAGGCCAACGGACAACTCTATTCTCGACGGGCATACTCCGTCCGGTGCTTCCCTTTCCGGCACCGCTCGCATGCTCTGGATCATTCTGATCCTGGTGATCCTGTATTTGTGCTACTTCCACAACCTTGGCGTGGTGGGATTTGTGGGACCGGATGAGCCGCGCTACGCCTGGATTGCGCGCGACATGGTGGAAACGGGAGACTGGGTTACGCCGCGGCTTTATGGCAAGCCGTGGTTTGAGAAGCCGGTTCTCTACTACTGGGGCGCAGCCACCAGTTTCAAATTGTTCGGCGTGAGTGAGAAAACAGCACGGTTGCCAAGTGCGATTTGCGCGCTGCTAGCGACACTGACTGTCGGGTGGCTAGGAGCTCGACTTTATGGCGCGGAGATAGGTCGCTGGGTATTATTGCTTTTGCCCACAACGGTTGGCATGATCGGCTTTTCTCATGCCTCGGCTACCGACATGCCGTTCAGCGGAATGCTAACGGTGGCGATGGTATTTGCGGCCGTGATTGTGGGCCTTAAGCGCGAGGAGAATCCCCCTGAAGTCCTCCGAACTCCCTGGTTCACTTTGCTGGCTTTCGGATTCTTCCTGGGATTGGCGGTACTCGCGAAGGGACCAGCAGCTATCATTCTTTCAGGGTCGGCCGTGTTACTTTGGGCGGCGCTCACAAAACGCTGGCGTGACGCATTTCGCTGCTTGCATCCCGTGGCAATCGCCGGTTTCTGTGCCACTGCATTGCCGTGGTACATCCTCTGCTCGAGGCGAAACCCGGATTTCTTTCGGATCTTTATTATTGAGCACAATTTCAAGCGATTTCTGACTCCGGAATTCCAGCACATCCAGCCGTTTTGGTATTACATTCCCGTGCTGCTGCTGGCATTTTTGCCCTGGACACTGGCGCTATTGACCACAGTGTGGCTTGGGATATTTCGTTACGCGCGAGGACAGCGATTTTCTCCAGAGACTTTATTCCTGATTTGCTGGGCTTCTTTTTGCGTGGTGTTCTTTTCCCTCTCGAAATCGAAACTGCCCGGCTACATTCTTCCAGCAATACCGGCCGTTGGACTGCTTTTGGCCAGATCCTATGTTCACCTGAACGCCCGAGAATCGAAGATTTTTCGATGGGTGCAATTCAGCGGAGGGGTTCTGGCCGTGATCGCATGCGTTGTTTTGCTGCCTTCGGATATGCAAGGGGGGCTCGGGCTGGTATTCGTGGTCCTAGGTATTGGTGTAGCGAACATGATTCTGGTGACGCGGCTACACAAAAAACTTGCGGGACTTAAATTGTCCGCACTCTGCGTTGTCCCCATTTTGCTGTTGCTTTTACGGGTGAACAGCATCGCGACTGATTCGTTCCCGCGCGATCCTTCCGGCAGAACTCTGTCGCAAGAGATAAAGGCCATGCAGATTCCGCTTGATCGAATCTACGTTGTGAATATGCATCGAGGCCAACAGTTCAGCATGAACTTCTATCTCCACCATGAGACGAGCGATTGGGATCCTGATGCTCCACGTGAAGGCTATTTGTTGGTACAACGAAAGAGCTGCGAGGAGATCGTCCAAAAGCCTTTCGCGTGTTCAGAGGAGCAGGCGATACCCAACCCGAGCGGCTGGTTCCTATATGAAGTGAAACGACAGAACGTAGGAGCTACCGCAAGCGCCAACTAGTGTGGCATCCGAGAATATATGAGGATAGGAAGCAACTTCCGGGGCCAAAAGCCCAAAAGTAGATAGCTCGATTGCGACGGGACTGAAGTGCCGGCCTCCTAAAGAAAAATGCAAGGAACTCTTGGGGCAGACCGCTAGTTTGCGGGCTTGCCAGCAAGTTTGGCCGGCGCAACCGGAGTGGGGGTTGCGGGTACAACGCTGACCGAGAGGCGTGCCAGGAAGAAACTGACCACGCGGTTCTCGTAGGTGCGCTTCTCATCATCAGGCAGATTCACGAAATTGCCGTGGGCGATGATCTGCTGTTCGCGAGGTTCGGAAGCTTTCAAGAACATGTCTCGAGTAATCGCGGAAAGTTCCGGGTCATCAGCGGCACCGATAAAAAGAACAGGTACACCATTAAGGGTTTTGAGCTTGGCGGACAGCGGAGGGTCGCTTTTGTAACCGTAGTTGAGCCACTCAAAGCCTGTCTCGGCAGAACGGACCATAAAGGGGAATCCACCGACGCCGGTCTTTTCCACACCAATCTTCACCATCTGTTTTGGATAATCGTAGACAGAGTCCAGCACGATGGCGCGGACGCGTGGATCTTTTTCGGCTTCGCGCAAGGCGGCATAGGCGCCGAGATTATAGCCCCACAAACCGAATCGCGAAGGATCCACGTCGTTGCGGCGAGCGATGATGTCAATGGCGGAGCGCACTTCGTCGGATTCACGATAGCCAAAGGTGGTCAGTCCGGCATTTGAACCATGAGCCGCGAAGTCAAACACAAATACGTTGTACTGGTGGTCCTGCAATGCAGAAACCAGTGTGAGCAACTCGCCTCGACTGGATTGATAACCGTGGCAGAGCAAGATCGTTGGCGCTCCCCGGAGGCCTGGGAAGAACCAGCCCCTCCGGTCGCCGAGTCCGGTAACCGTGAAGTCCACTTCGTCAGGCTTGCCTGGAAAACTGGCCATACTGATTTCGGAACTGGTGCGTTGTGGTTTGACAATCCAGTAGACGAGGACGCAGGAGATTGCCGCGGTTGCCAGCAAGGAAAAGAAAACCAGCGCGAGAATGATAGTGAGAAGCTTGGTGTACCAGCGTGTTGGATACCGCAATTCAAAAAGGATCGACATTGGCTTGGGCCGTTTTTCCGGCAAAAATGCCGGTTCGAGTACGCTATCTCCCAGATTCTGGTTACCGAAATAATATATTCGAATCGTAACATGCGGCTCGCGGGGGATTCCGCAGGTTCTGGGTGCCTTGTGCCCGATTCGTATCGGCCTGCGTCTGATTTGGCGGGCTGCGAGCCGAATCGGCTATGATGGCAAATGCGCCAGGGGCGCAGGTTACGCCCGATTCGATGAACATAGTCGACCTGAGACAAACGACGGTACGCCAGCTCGAGCCACTGTTGCTGGAGGAGGCCCGCCATTGGCGCGAGGAACTGTATTGGGACTATCGAAGCGCGCTGGATTTGATCAAGCGCTTTCTGGACGCCCACGCGCTTTCCGGCAGCGTGGCGGTGGAAAATGGCATGGCCGTTGGATACTCCTTCTACGTGCTGGAAGAACAAAAAGGATTGATTGGCGGGCTATACGTTTCGCCACGGCCTGACCAGGAGCCAATTGGACGACGGCTGCTGGACGAAATGCTGTTTTCGATGCGCGCGCTGCCACAGTTACACCGGATCGAGGCGCAATTGATGCCGTTTGGCGGCCCGGTGGAAGGCGCCTTGCGCGAGCAGGGATTCTCTCTGTACATCCGACAGTTCATGTTGCTGGACTTGCTGAAAAAAACCGGAGACTCGCCAAATCTGAATTCCGAATTGCGCATGGAGAGTTGGCACGACCGCTATTTTGAGCCGTGCGCAAAGCTGATTTATCTGGCGTATGCCAATCACATTGATGGCGACATCAATGATCAGTACCGCACACGGCACGGGGCTTTGCGCTTCCTGAAAAATATTGTACTGCTGCCCGGTTGTGGCCAGTTTTTGCCGAAGGCTTCCTTCGTGGTGCGACATCCGGGAAGCGATGAGTTGGTTGGCGCTGTATTGACAAGCGAGGTGGCAACGGGAGTTGGCCACACTACGCAACTGTGCGTGCAGCCGGGATTTCAAGGGCATCGACTGGGGCGCATCCTGATGCAGACCTCGGCGGAAGCGCTGCGCGGAATGAACTACGACAAACTGACGCTGACGGTGACGTCGGACAACCGGACGGCGGTGCATTTGTACCTACGGCTAGGTTTCACGACGATTAAGTCATTTACGGCTGGAGTTTGGCCGCGCTAGCGTTTGGCAACCTGGTTGACAATTGTAGATATCACAGGTAGTTGCCTGGCTACCACTAAGTGCAACGGTTCAAGCACAGCAAAAGACGAAACGGGCATTTCATCCGTCAAAGAGAATTCACACTCCAACTCAAATCTCGTTGCCTCACTTAGTCCCGGCTCGAATTTCCATTTAAGTATGTTTAGTCTGGCATTTTCCCTAAGAAGGGGGTGGCCACTCAAAATGTCCACCTGCGAAACCGAACCATCCTGGGCGACAAAAACGCGGTACAGCACTTTTCCCATAATTCGGGCTTGAAAAGCAAGTTGGGGATAGTCAATCGGCTCCACGTTTGTCAGATGAAGGTTCGGATGACCTGCAAAGAGAAGGGATCCATCAACACCCCGCGACGTGACCATCTTGCGGGCGGGCTCAAATTCATCGCCGGGTAGCCATTGGACCAAGTCTGGTTGCTGAGCGGCGGCCAGGCCCAATTCGTAGCCGAAGCTGGCCATTTTTGCGAGGCCCTGAAAATCCCAGACGGGATGAAATTCGTCGGTGGGCTTGTGATAGTTGTTCGTAACGTAGTCTTTGGCTTGCGCTTCGCCCCAGGCTAGATCGTGGTCTCTGAACTTCATACCTTCACTGATCGAGAAAGCAGGAATACCAACGCGCGATAGGCTGAAGTGATCGGAGCGGTAGTAATGCCCTGCTTCGGGCATCGCGTCGGGCTTGATGGCAAGGCCATACTCTTTCGCGAGTCGCTCTACTTCGGGATAAAAGGTAGTGCGTTCCGCGCCGCTGACTTCCACTTCTTCCGGATCACCGAGGGGAGCAAGCGCGTCGAAGTTCAAATCCAAGGATATTCTGCCTGCAGGAACATAGGGGTGCTTGCCGAAATACTCCGAGCCAAGTAGCCCCTGCTCTTCCGCAGTGACAGAGTTGAAGAGGATGGTGCGCGGCGGAGTGGGCTTGGTTCCAGCCCAGACGCGCGCCAGTTCCAGCAGAATGCCACAACCGGTGGCGTTGTCGATAGCACCGTGGTAGATGTTGTCGCCCTTCGGCCGGCTGTTATCGATACCGAAATGATCGTAGTGAGCAGTATAGAGGATTGCTTCAGACTTGCGCTTGGGATCCGCGCCTTCCAGCTTGGCGACGACGTTGCGAGAATTAAAAGGGCGGATTTCACTGGCAATGTGGGCTTTCAATTTTACGTTGAGTTCTACGGGCTTAAAATCGCGCGATTGGGCTTGTTTGTAGAGCTTGTCCAGGTCAAGCCCCGCCAGGCCGACGAGTTTTCTGGCGACGTCCAGTTGAATCCAGGAAGCTGCTTGCAGTTTTGGGGTGCCATCGAGCTTGAGATAGGAACGTTCGCCGCCCCAGGAGTTGCGCACAACTTCCCACGGGTAGCTGGCAAGATCGGTACGGTGAATGATGAGGGTGGCGATGGCGCCGTGGCGCGCGGTGACGTCGTACTTGTAAACCCAGCGGCCATTGTAGGTGAGGGCCTTCCCTTTGAAGAATTTGGGATCGTTAGATTCAGGCTCGCTTACGAACAGAAGGGCAACCTTGCCCTTCATGTCGTAGCCCTTGTAATCATCCCAATTCTCTTCGGGAGCCGTGATGCCATAGCCAACGAAAACGATCGGCGCGTCGATGTCCGCTGAAGGTGTTTGCGTCTCGTTGCTGGTGACGTAGTCGTCGAGATTCTTGAGTGGAACCGGCGATCCCGTAGCAGGGACGAATGAGAACGACGTGGATGGAAGGGTTTTCACGCCCACCATCGGCACATTCTGAAAAAAAGTTCCATTGTCGCCGGCAGGTTTCAAGCCATAGCTCTTGAACTGTGCCGCGATGTAATCGGCAGCTACGTCGCCACCCTTCTGTCCAGTGCCGCGGCCTTCCAGTTCATCACTGGAGAGATATTTCACAGCATCGCGAATCTTATCCGCTTCAATCTTAGGCGTCTGCGTCTTCTGAGCGACAAGAATAGAGGAAGTGAGGACGAGACCTGCTACGACCAACCACGATTTGCGCATGCCAATCTCCCGGAACATAACGTGCAAGCCAACAATATAAAAATGAAGGGTGAAGTGCAAAGGGAGGACTGGATGAATCCAGAGAGAGAGCAGGCCAGATTGTCCGGCAAGACTCGCAGGTTGCTTTTGCGGGCTGTGTTGCATCATATATTGGAGATATTGAGAAAAAGCGCTGGACGAGAGAGCGCTTGAAGATCATTTGCGAGGGTGACACTTGTTCAGTCAGAGAATGTTGGCTGTGTCTTGCATCGCACTACTGATTTTTGCCACGGGGTGTGGGACTGCTCCCAAACCAACCGATGATGCAATCGTTACCAGAATTCAGGGGAAGATGTTTTCGGAGACATCGCTGAAAGCATCGTCAATTAGCGTAACGGCGAAAGATGGCGTGGTGACCTTGTCAGGGCAACTGCCGGATGAGGCGGCTCGGCAGGCAGCGCAGAAAATTGCGGCCGAAGCGGCGGGGGTGAGCAAGATCATCGATCAGACGACGTTGGCCACGCAACAAGCCGCGATGACGCCGCCGGCTCCGGTGGCGGAAATGAAATCGCATGTAGCCGCAGAACCAAAGCAAGCACGTGGAAGCACATCAGCCACGAAGAAGTCCGCGTCATCTGAAAAGACGCCGCAGGATGATTCGTCGCAACCACCGGTCACTTCCACTGACACAATTCCTCCGGCTACACCTCCACCACCATCCGATCCGGGACCGCTGCCAATGGCAACTCCTACCACTCCGGCGGCTCCGGTGACACCTCCTCCGCCGCCGAAGCCACAGCCGGTCACGGTGACGATCCCGGAAGGCGCGATATTAACGGTACGCACGATTGACCCGATTGATTCTTTGGTGAATAAGACGGGCCAAACATTCAAGGCGTCCCTCGATACGCCGATCGTGGTAGATGACCGGGTAGTGGCACCGAAGGATTTGAATGTGACGCTAAAATTGGTGAACGCCAGCACGGCTGGACGCATCACGGGCCGGAGTGAGCTGACCGTCTCGCTGGACAGTTTCGTGTATCAGGGAAAGAAGTACATCGTGTCGAGCAGCGATGTGCAGGAGAAAGGCGGTTCGCGAGGCAAGCGCTCTGCTGCAGTGATTGGCGGAGGGGCTGCATTGGGCGCAATCATTGGGGGAATTGCCGGCGGTGGCAAAGGAGCAGCGATTGGAGCGGCCGCCGGTGGCGGTAGCGGCGCCGCGGTACAGGCACTGACAAAGGGCGAGCAGGTGAAGATTCCCGCAGAAACGCGGCTTGATTTTACGCTTCATGCGCCGCTCGATGTAACTTACATTCCGCTGAAGAAGGCGCCACGGCCAAATCCCGATGTCGCGCCGCAGGATGGGTCAACTCCTACGCCGGCAGCGGACTCATCGAACGACGAGGCGCCGGCGCCAGTGCCGGCGAGTTCCGATAAGCCACCTGCTGCGAACCTGCAGCCTTAGAAACATCAAATTATTGTCATCGAAACGACTGCTGTCTCACGTGCCTAAACACTTGAATTGTTTCTCTGATCATCTCGCTGCACAACGTTGTGACCTGCAACATGTTAGGATTCGCAATGCAAATGCCTCAATACAGTTTGCCACAAATGAAAATGGCAATAGTCCAGGAGCCCGCGCGATGAATCCTGTACGCACTTTTTTCCGAACCACATTGAGTTGCTTAGCGATTCTGGGGATGTACCTCGTGTCTTTGCGCGCACACGGGCAGGACGCCTCAAAAAACGAAGAGCACGGAATCGCGATTGGCAATATGGACCGCTCGGTGAAACCCGGTGAGAATTTCTATCTTTATGCGAATGGGGAATGGATTAGGAAGACGGAGATTCCCGCAGATCGAGCGACCATCGGCGTTTTTGCCAAGCTGGACGCGATCTCGAGCAAACGGACAGCCGACCTGATTGCGGAGGCGGCGAAGGCTAATGCTCCGGCAGGTTCAAGCACGCGAAAGATTGCGGATTTGTACAACTCTTACATGGATGAAGCAGGGATTGAGGCAAAGGGATTGTCTCCGATTAGGCCTCATCTGGATGCCATAGCTGCGATTCGCGACAAGCATGAACTGGCGCGGGCGCTGGGGCAGACATTGCGGGCGGATGTCGATGCATTGAACAACACGAATTTCCATACGCCAAATCTTTTTGGGCTATGGGTAGCGCCGGGCTTCAACGATTCCGATCACTATGCCGCGTATCTGATGCAGGGCGGACTGGAAATGCCCGATCGGGAGTATTACCTGTCCGAGAGCGAGCGGATGAAGCAGGTACGAAGCGCGTATCAGACGCATGTGGCGGCGATGCTGAAGCTTGCAGGATTAACGGATGAAGAGACGCGCGCTGCGAAGATTGTGGAATTGGAACATGCGATTGCTGAAAGGCATTTGAGCCTGACCGAGAATCAAGACATCCACAAAGCGAATAACACCTGGAGCACAGGAGATTTTGCGAGTAAGGCTCCGGGGCTGGATTGGGCCGAATATCTGGCCGCGGCGGGTTTGGGAAAAGAAGCGAACTTCATTGTCTGGCAACCAAGCGCATTTGCTGGAGAAGCTGCGTTGGTGGCATCGGTGCCGCTGGAAACCTGGAGAGACTGGCTGGCGTATCACGAGTTGGAAGCAGCGGGAGGTGTGCTGCCGAAGGCATTTGCCGACGAACGGTTTTCATTTTTTGGAAAAGCGCTGACGGGCACCACAGAACAGCGCCCCCGGTGGCAACGGTCTGTTCTTACCGTGAATTTATTTCTGGGAGATGCGGTCGGCCAGCTTTATGCCGAACGTTATTTCTCGTCGGAATCCAAAGCGCGGGCGCAGGCAATGGTGGCGAACCTGATTGCATCCTTTCGAAAGCGAATTGATGCGCTGGTATGGATGGACCCGTCAACAAAAGCGGAAGCGCAGGCCAAGCTGACGACGTTGTACGTCGGAATCGGCTACCCGGAAACCTGGAAAGACTATTCAGAGTATGAGGTGAAGGCAGACGATATCTTTGGAAATATCTGGCGCGGGCGATTGCTGGACTACCGCAAGGATGTTGCGCGACTGGGCAAGCCAGTGGACCGCAAGCAATGGTCCATGACGCCGCAGACAGTGAACGCCGTAAACCTGCCATTGCAGAACGCCTTGAATTTTCCAGCGGCTATTCTGCAACCACCCTTTTTTGATCCGCAGGCGCCCGATGCGGTGAATTATGGAGCGATTGGCACGGTAATTGGGCACGAGATCAGCCATACCTTCGACACCGAGGGAGCTGCATTTGATTCCAAGGGGCGAGTCCGCAACTGGTGGACTCCGGCAGATCTGGCGCACTTCAATGAGGCGACAGCAAGACTGGCCGCACAGTACGACACGTACAAACCGTTCTCTGATCTCTCCGTGAACGGAAAACAGACGCTGGCGGAAAACATTGCGGACGTGGCGGGGATTTCCGCTGCGTACGATGGTTATCGCGCGTCACTGGCGGGAAAGACCGCACCGACACAGGACGGATTCACCGGTGACCAACAATTCTTTATTGCCTTTGGACAAAACTGGGGATCGAAATCGCGCGAGGCAGCGTTACGTCAACGGATTTTGACAGACCCGCATGCACCTGGAGAATACCGGGCCTGCACGGTGCGGAATATAGATGCGTGGTATGCGGCGTTTTCGCCTTCGCCAGAAGAGAAACTGTATTTGGCGCCAGCGAATCGGGTGAGGATCTGGTAAGGGAACAGCTAAGGACACCTCAGATTGTTAAGGCTCAGTCCGTCGGGCTAGGACCTACTCGTAAGAATAGAGCGTTTAATCGGGACTTGACTGCTTCCTCAGTGGGCATGGATACACGCAGAGTCAATAATGGTGTCGAAAAGCTCGGCGGTTTCGCGTGAGGACACGTGATACTCCACAATTTCTTGTCCAGGTATGGCAAGAATCCTCCAGAATCTATTATTGTTTTCGCCTTTACTGTCCAGACCAATTGGGCTTCCTGTCAGGTCCAGCACGTTACGCTGGCTGGACTTTTCCGAACCAAATATCCACGGCGCTGTTCTTGAGCTTCGATCCGGAAAAGAGAAAGGCACCAAATGAGTGCCATAAGGCCTGAGAGACGAAAGGATGCGCTGCACAATCGATTCAAAACTACTCGCGCTGAAGTGCCCATTTGCATCGATGAGAGCAATAAAAACAGAACAAAACCTACCATAAACCTTCGCTTAGTGTCTGGAAAAGCGATTAATCCTCAGGAAACATACCAGCGAACCGGGTGCGGAGTTGTTAGAAATTGTGAGAACGCACAAATTCGTAATTAATCAGGGGTGCGATGCGGGCATGGGGAGACGGTCGAAGACGTAGGTCACCGCGCGCTGTGCTGCAGGGGGATCCATGTTGGCCAAAACGGCGATCACGTATCCGGTTTGCGGGCAGAATTTCAATTCGCCATTCATTCCCGGTGCGCCACCGCCATGGCCATAACAGTGGACGCCGTTTTGCTCCATGTCCATGAACCCGTAAGAATACTTGTCGCCTCTCGGGGTGTCGACTTTTCCGGATAACAACAGAGTAGTGTGCTCGGCATCAAGCAACTTGTGATTTTGCAACGCAATGGCAAAATGCAGAAGGTCTCCGACAGTAGAATATCCGCCCCCTGCGGAAGTGCCACGGTAAGGCAAGGTATCCGTGTTGGGCGACCATGAAGCGTTGGGCCCTTCTTTCATGTATCCGATGGAGCGGCCAGCAACGGCTTCGCTTTCGGGGAGCGAGTCGGTGGAGTTCATACCGGCGGGCTTGAATACATGCTCACGGACGTACTGATAATAATCCTGGCCGCTGACCTTTTCGACGATCACTCCCAACAACAGAAATCCAAAGTTGCTGTATTCCCACTTGCTGCCGGGTTCGAATTGCAAGGGGCGCTTCTCGTAGAGTTTTACATAATCGGTGAGAGTTTTCAGTTCGAGGCGATGAGCGTCAAATTCGGGACCAAAGAAATCGCCGGTGCCGCCCGTATGGGTAAGCAGATGATGAATTGTGACTTTGGAAGCCAGATCCTTGTTGGCGTAGTCAGGAAGAAATTTGATGAGCGGATCGGTAAGCTGCAGCCTTCCCGCTTGTGCCAATTGCAGAATCGAGACAGCGGTAAACATTTTGTTCATGGAACCAATGCGGAACTGCGTGCCTGGCTGATTCGCACTTTTCTTTTGGCGATCCGCCAAACCGTAAGCCTGCTCGAACACTGTCTTTCCATCATGCGCCACCAATGCGGCGCCGGAGAAGCGATCCGCGGCGCTGGTATGTTCGAGATAGGAACGAAAGGCAGAGACGGCGTCCGTTTCCGTTTGGCGCGAAACGGCAAACTCAGGGGGAGTAGGAATGGCTCGCAGATCCAATTTGGTGATGTGATACGGCGGGTCAGGTTCAACATCCAGAACGATCCTGGCAAATTGTTCGCTGTCATGCTCCTTCACAAGTGCGGTGAAGGTGGTTGCCGTGGTGGCTTCAATCTTCTTGAGTTCGAAGCCGCCGGTCTCCTGACGAAACCCGAGCATGCCGTCCAGCCGTTCCATGGCAGAGGGGCGGTTCTTCTCCAGAAACTCCTTCACCGTGGCGCGATCTCCAGAATTGAAAGCAGCCAGCCAAGCTTGAAACTGTTTGGTGGCGGGAGTGTCTTGAGAAGTGGATTGAGCGCTCGTGGCGCCTGTGACAGCAATGAACAGGAGCAAAAGCAGGGCAAGTTTTTTCATGTGGAGGATCCTTTCCCGTACAGACGCACGAGAGCGCAAATAGTCTTGCTTAACTTGTTCCCTGATCGACAGCCGATAGGAGTTACTACTTCTTAATGCCACGGTCTTTGAGGAGGTTTTTCAGCTCAGACATAAATTCCTGCACGTCCTTGAAATCCATGTAGACGCTGGCGAAGCGGACATAGGCCACTTTGTCGAGTTTTTTCAGGCGATGCATGATCATTTCGCCGATTTCGGTGGTGGTAAGTTCCCTTTCCGTTGCCTCGTGAACCACGCCTTCAATTTCGTCGACGATGGATTCGAGCTTGGGAGTGGGCACGGGACGCTTCTCGCAGGCTTTCAACAACCCTTGCAATATTTTTTGGCGCTCGAAACGCTCGCGGCGGCCATCTTTTTTGATGACCATGTAGGGGATCTCGTCGATGCGTTCGTAGGTGGTGAAGCGGCGACCGCATTTAAGACACTCGCGGCGGCGGCGAATGGTATCGCCTGTGCGGCCTTCTCGTGAATCGATAACCTTGTCATCCAGATGCGCACAAAAGGGACACTTCACTCTTTGATTTCTCCCATATTCTTCGCGGACATTTCCGCGTCCAGCTGCTGGTCTTCCTGAGCTCTCATCTTTCGCAATTCGCCAAGGGACCAGCCCTCGCGGAACAGGATCGGAACTCCGGCGAGAGTGCAACCCGCAAAAGTGATAAGCCAGAGCAGCATCGCGGCAGCGACGGCCGTTTCCTGTTGTACTCCATACAATCGAGTGAACGCAATGATAGAGAGGGCTTGAGCGCCACCGCCCACGCCAGGAAGTTGCACGGCAGAACCTACCATGGTGAATACAAGCACCAGCATGGAATCGGAAAAACTGAGAGTGGCGAGCTTGCCGCCAAAACTGTGGGCGACAAGCCAGTAGATCGAGACGACCAACAACCAATGAGCGAACGAGAGAAAAATGGCGGAGGCGAGATCTCCCCAGGAACGAATGGTCTGAACACCCCTGGAGAAGCCCAGGAGGACACGGGCAAAGACGGCACGCCAGCCGTGAGCAGCAAGCCAGGTTTGCGAGCGGCGTTCCAAGACAGAAGAGCCGTGGAAACGAAGATAAATCAGTCCGGCAATGGCAACTATTGCGCCAATCGAAAAGCCTGTGCCGGCTGTGCGGGCGGCTTTCTCGAAAACGCGGCCAGTACCTTCGGCAGCCAAGTGACCGGAAGATTCAAAAACCAGAAGCCCAATGGAGGCCAAAACGGCGGTACAAGCCGCGTCCAGAATCCGCTCAAGAGCGTAGACGCCGAAGGTATCCGCGAGGGGGATTTTCTCTTTTCGGGAAATCAGGACAGGACGAACGGGCTCTGCAGCCCGCCCCAAAAGGAACAAAGCGGAAAACCCGGCCAAATTCATGGCGTAGATTGTCCAGAAATTGGCAGGCCCCACATGGGCCTGGAAACGCTGCCAGCGCAGGGCGCGAACGGCATAACAGAGGTAGATAACAACAAGGGAGAGCAAGAGATAGCCGTAGTTGGCGCCACGAATGGCATCCCACAGTTTCTCGCCGCTAAACTGGTTGAGGTGTAGAGCGCCCCGCGAGCGATACAAAAAGAAGCCCACCAGGGCTACGGCCAAGCCAGCGATCCACCACTTCCTCGACTTTGCACCCATGAGGGGCGAGAGTACTGGTGTACGAGCCATCCGTCAAGCGTAGCTAAACATTTTGGTTGCAATACCTTGTATCAAGGGGCAGGCCTAGGTAAGATGCGGGGCATAAGGTCGGTCCAGCTCAACCGGAAAAAGGGAACATTTTTGCCACATTTTGCGTTCCACTGTTTGGCAGGCCATGCAAAGTACCGGCAGGCCATGTCAGAGCAGGCTTATGGAAATCGGGGCTAAACAGCTTGGAGCAGGATGCCCAACTGGTCCAGCAATGCCTCCAGGGAGACGGTTCGGCCTGGGAGGAACTGGTGCGTCGTCATACGCGCCGGATATTCAACCTATGCTACCGGTTTACCGGGAATGGAACGGAGGCCGAGGATCTCTCTCAGGAAGTATTTCTGCGAGTGTACCGGACGCTGGCGAGTTATCGCTCGGCGCACGGCGGATTTGCGACGTGGATGACCAGCGTCACGCGAAACCTGCTGATCGACCATTATCGCCGAACCAAGCGAGACCGAATAACGGATTCACTGGACGATGCAATGCCAGTGGTGGAGAACAAAGAATCGGTAGGCCGTCGGCCCGACGAGCAGGCACTTTTGGGAGAGTTGAGCGCGCAAGTGCAAGCTGCATTGACCAGGCTTTCGCCGGAGTTACGCGAGGCAGTTATTTTGCGGGACTTGCAGCAACTGGACTATGCGGAAATTCAACAAAATCTGGCAGTGCCAGAAGGTACCGTAAAGTCACGAATCAACCGGGGACGTATCGAATTGGCACGGATTTTGCAGCAGATGGGAGTAGGGCCATCAGGAGTGAGAGCACAATGAAGATGGCGGGCGTTCAAGAGATTAGGAAGCACGGGAAGTTGGCTGGGGGTTTGGTATGAGCTGGACATGCGATCAAATTGAAGGGCAACTGAGTGACTATCTAGACGGGCAGCTACAGGCGCCGGACCACAAAGCATTTGAAGAGCACGTGGCGCAGTGCGCGCAATGCGCGCCGTTAGTGGCGAGTGTGCGCAGGCTGGTAATCGGAATGCACTCGATGGAGCAACTGGAAACTCCACCACGGCTGATTTACAACATTCTCGACAAGACGCTTGGACCACGTGAAACGGTTTCTATCTGGCAATCGCTGCAAAATCTGCTTCGTGGTTTCGGTTCGCAGAGGTTTGCGTATGGAATGGCGAGCGTAGTGGCAACGTTTGCGATCCTGTTGAGCGCTTCGGGATTCTCGTTGCGCAAACCGAAACTGGCGGAACTGCGGCCTGCGAATGTGTACCACAATGCGGACAAGTATGCTCACCTGGCTTATGCGCGCAGCGTAAAGTACGTCAGCGATTTGCGCGTGGTTTACGAGATTCAGTCTCGCTTGCGTTCAGATCAGGACGATTTGCAGAAGGCGCCGGAAGAATCGCTGCCCAAGGCAGCACCGGACAAGAATCCAGGCCAGACTGACGACCAGAAGCCGGCGCAGCCGAGACAACAGAATCGAGCCAATGAAGTTGCGCACCAACTGGAACTGCTGGCCGCACAGTGTCCCGTGTTTTACGAGAGGAGCCTTCGATGAAATGTGCCGTCCATCCTGAGGTGGATGCAACCGGGTTCTGCAGGAACTGCGGGAGGGCGATGTGCCCGGCATGTGTACGTCCCGTGCGCGATCTACTCTATTGCGAGGATTGCCTGGGACTGATGATGGGATTGCCTCCGGCGCAGCAAGCGGTACCGGGAGGGAGTACGGTGGCGCCTGGATTCGCACCAAGCATCCCGGCACCGATGCCGAATACTTCGGCAGTTCCCGCCGGAAATGCAGGAATCGCCTTTTTGTTGGGGTTCGTGCCCGGCCTTGGAGCAATTTACAACGGCGAATACAACAAGGCCATGATTCACATCCTGGTTTTCGGCGGAATCATCATCGGGATCACCGGAGTGCTGGGAGACAGCCTGCAACCTTTCTGGATCGTGGCGCTGATTGCCTTTGTTTTTTATATGGCAATTGATGCATTGCGAACGGCGAAAGCGCGGCAAACCGGACAGACAGTCGCGGATCCCTTTGAAAGTTGGACGAAGAATCGCTCCCTTGGACCGTTCATTCTGATCGGCATCGGAGGACTGTTCCTTCTGCACAATTTTGGGATCTTTGACATGTTTCGCATCCGCGAGATTTTCTGGCCTGTGGTGCTGATCGGCATTGGAGTGTTAATGCTGCGTAATCGGGTCGGCGGCCAAAGCTGAAAGGAGCGGCAAAATGAGCGCACAAACGCGATGCCATTGCCGTAGCTGCACAATCAGGAGCCTGATGGGCCCTGCGATCGTAATAACCGTCGGCGTATTATTCTTGCTCCACCAGACACAAGGCGGACGATTTTTCTTTGGAAACACCTGGCCGATTCTATTGTTGGTGATTGGCGCGTTCCAGCTTGGTTCGGCATTTGCTCCCCGCGATGGACATGTTGACTTCCCGGCCGCGGGCGCGATTCCACCGCCGAATCCGCCGGTGCCACCTGTTCCACCGGTAGCGCCCCCACAAACTCCCTATTCGGCGCAAGGACAATAGACGCTATGGCGAATACCCAGTCGCGCAGCAGCGGTTTCTTTTCAGGTTTAGTTCTCATCACAGTAGGGTTTTTGATTCTGCTTCACAACTATGGACACCTGGAAATCGGGCAGTTCTTTTCGCATTGGTGGCCCCTGCTTATTATTTTCCTGGGGCTGGTGAAATTGTACGAACGCACAGTGGGCCGGAAATTTGGTGGCGGCAGCGGGGGAATCACAGGCGGCGAAGTTTTTCTGCTGCTGGGGATGCTGGCTCTGCTGGGCACGATTGCCACGGTAGACATCGTAAAACGCAAGGTCGATGTGGACGAATGGAATATTGGCGGGAACACTTTCTCCTTCGATGATATGGAAGTCCCTCCCCAGACGATTCCGTCTGGCGCCCGGGTGAGTGTGCGCGTGGGACGAGGCGATATAGTCATGCGTTCGTCTGACGACCAGCAACTGCGGGTGACGGCGAAGACGACGATTCGCACCTGGAGCGAGACGGAAGCAGGACGAATTGCCAAGCCCGTAAAGGTAGTTGTGATTAAGAATGGCGATGGTTATGAAATTCATCCGGATGGATTCGACCTTTCGGACGCGCGCATCGGTACAGACCTGGTGATTGCTGTACCCAAAAAATCTCCGCTCAGTCTGAAGACGCAGAAGGGCGACGTGACCGTCTCCGATCAAGCTGCCGATGTTGAAATCTCCGTACAAAACGGCGACGTCGAAATCCGCAATACGACGGGCGACCTTTCTGTGGAGACCCGCAAAGGCGACGTGAAAGTCTCCGATACCAATGGAAATGTGAAGGTGACAGGCAAAGGCGGCGAGATAGAAGTGATCAACGCATCCGGCAGCTTTACCCTGGATGGCGATTTTTACGGGCCAGTGCGAGCGGATAGGGTCGTAAAGGGGATTCGTCTGATTACCGTGAAAACGGATTTGACACTCTCCTCGCTCGGCGGGCACCTGGAAGCGGGCTCTGGGAATCTGGACATCGTTAATGTGCCCGGGATTTTGAGCCTACGCACACGCGACACGGAAGTGAATCTGGAAAATCCAAGCGGCAAGGTGAATATCGATAACCGCAACGCTGCCGTGAACGTGCGTTTTTCGAGCGCTCCGAAAGATGACGTTTCGATCACCAACTCTTCTTCAGAAATCTCGCTGACGCTGCCGGGGAGTTCGAGTTTTGATTTGAGCGCGGAATGCCGCAATTGCGATATCGATTCGGAGTTCCCCACTTTGATGCCGGTAAAATCCCCTTCAGGTGATGCGCAGATTACCGGGAAGTACGGGTCGGGACGCGGGCCGAAGATCATTCTAAAAACGAGTTATGGCAACATCGGACTGCGCCGGAATTCCGTAAACATCCCTGCCCCGCCCAAGCCTCCCTCGGCTGGTGTGCCGGCTCCTCCCGCGCCGATGGAGCCGCCTACGGAACAATAGAAGCGCGTCATATAGTTGAAAACTTTTAAGAGGGTGAGGATCGATGCCCTCAGCGGCTGAAACCGGATCGGATCTGTGTGTACGGCATGGCTAGAGAGCCGTGTCCTGACGAGGCTAAGCTCATTGGCGACGCTTAGCTTCCCGACAAGCGATGCAATTCCTCGAAAAAAGTTGGATAGGAAACTCCGGCGCAATCCGCGTCGCGGATGACCGTTTCACCCTCAGCGGCAAGACCTGCGACGGCGAAGGCCATGGCGATGCGGTGATCGCCATGGGGCTCGATTTCGGCTCCGTGGAGCTTGCCTGCGCTGCGGCCTGCGACGCGCACTCCATCGGGACGCTCTTCCACTGTCGCGCCCATACGTTTCAAATTTTCCGCCAGGGCTGAAATGCGGTCGCTTTCTTTCACACGTAACTCTGCCGCATCGCGAATCTCAATTCCCTGCTCCGTGAACGGCCCCAAGGCGGCGAGCATTGGCAATTCATCGATCAGCAGAGGCACTAGATCACCGGCCACGACTCCGCCCTTTAGCCCGGCACCTTTCACAGCAATGTCGCCAACCACTTCTCCTTGTTTGCACTGCAGGTTCACGACAGAAATTGCCGCACCCATAGAATGAAAGAAATCAAGGATGGCAGAACGCGTGGGGTTCATTCCGACATTGCTGATGAAGAGATTGGAATCCGGCAGTAGCGATGCAGCCGCCAGAAAGAACACGGCAGAGGAAAGGTCGCCGGGGACATCCAGCGAGCGGGCCTGCAAGTTGGATTTGTCCGCTGCGTTGGCCATTCCTCGCACGACGATTGAGCGACCATTTTTTTCAATATGCGCGCCAAATTCTGCTAGTGCCAACTCCGTGTGATCGCGAGTGATGGCGGGTTCGGTGACACGCGTTTCGCCTTCGGCGTAGAGCCCGGCCAAAAGAACCGCAGACTTTACCTGTGCGCTGGCCATAGGCATTTGGTAATGAATGGCCTTTAATTTTCCACCATGAATTTCGAGTGGGGGAAAATTGTCGTCTTTAGCACGAATATCGGCGCCCATCTGGCGCAAAGGAGTGACTACGCGTTTCATGGGGCGATTTTGGAGCGAAGAATCTCCCGTGATTTTGGTGGTGAAGGATTGGCCGCTCAGAATTCCGCTGAGCAGGCGGATGGTAGTGCCGGAATTCTCCGCGTCCAGCGTTCGCCAGCTACTCTTCAATCCACGCAGGCCGCGGCCGGTAATCTTCACCGTGGTTTTGTCCACACTGACTTCTGCGCCGAGCGATTTCATGCATCCGAGCGTGCTGTGGCAGTCGCGGGCCGCCGCAAAGTTACGCAATTCGCTGGTACCTTCCGCTAAAGCCGCGATCATGGCATAGCGATGAGAGATCGATTTATCGCCGGGAAGTTCGAGGCCGCCGGTCAGGGATGTTGCAGGAAGAATGGATACTTTTTTCACTTTGTGGGTCCTGAAAGAAGTTTAGCATGCGCTCGTGACAGATCCAGCAATCCTGCCCCGCTAAAGATTCCAAATGAGAGCCTGTAAGTCCATTTCGTGCAAGGGATTGGGCGTTGAGATGGTTCGCTTCGCTCCGAATGACAATCCGGCTGGTGGTAAGGGTAAAAAGGAAACTGTACTCGCGGACAGTTTGTTAGAAGCACCACGTCGCAATTCCATCGAAACAGATTCGCGCACCGATTCGTATTATTAGGTGAGCAAGAAATCAGCGCGAAAGCGTCTTTGGGAGTCTGTATGTCGGGCGGCAGAACGATTCTTCATCTTTTGACGAAGGCTGGCATCGGCCTGGGAGCTCTGTTTCTAGTCGGCGTTCTGCTGGCGGCAATTCCGAATCATCGCACTCCTGTGGTTGCCGGCAACTCTGCCGAATCCTATCAAGACCCACAGCAACCAACTGCCTCTTCGGACCAGACCAGCATGCCTGGCATGGACATGGAGGATGCTCGCGCCAGCGAACACACTGCCATGGCGGACATGGCGACGATGCACCATGGGGACAGCGCACACATGCACCTGACAGCAATGCGTCGCGCGAGTGCCGCGGACCAGCAACGTGCAAACGAGATTGCCGATAAGCTACGGGCTGGAATTGAGAAGTATCGCGACTATCATGTGGCGCTGGACGAGGGGTTCAAGATTTTTCTGCCCAATGTGCCGCAGAAGGAATATCACTTCACGAATTACACTAACGGATTCCTGGAAGCGTTCACATTTGATCCGGCGCGTCCAACTTCCCTGCTCTACAAAAAGACCGCGACGGGATACGAGTTGGTAGGCGCGATGTACACGATGCCGAAACGCGCGACCGAGGAACAGCTGAACGAGCGCGTGCCGTTAAGCATGGCGAGTTGGCACTTGCATACAAATCTTTGCATGCCCCCAAAAGGCCACATTGGCCGCACAGACTGGACAAAGTTTGGATTGAAGGGATCGATTACCACGCAGGAAGCGTGTGATGCGGCGGGCGGAAGATTTTCTCCCGTGGTCTTCGGCTGGATGGTGCACGTCTATCCATACGAGTCTTCACCCGACAAGATTTTTGCGATGCACCATCACGACTGAGGTAGTTCTCTACTTTCGGCTAACAGCCAGAAAAAATCCCGTGAACCTGTAGGTTTTCGCTAAGTTCGACTTTGGTATCCGAAATTTGCCTCGCAACGGGTCGGCAATCGTGACTTGACCGTCTTGGTCGCCCAGCAGAGCAATAAAGTGGCCACCGCCACCGCCCAACACGACGTCAGCAATCGCGGGAAGCTAGGGTAATGGAGAATCGAGAGGATGGATAATCACCTGCGTCGCGTAACCTCTCTTCTGCAATGTCCGCGCCAGATACCAAATTTCGGTTGCCCCCCAGAACTAAAGGCATTTTGCGCCAATTCTGCTTCCGAGCCGGATTCTCCGCACATGTTCAGAATCGTGGCAGCGCTAGAGGGACCACACGTGGAAGGCATGCTCTGCATACAAATTCGGGTGGGGGAGTCGCTAGTCAATTTTGCGTAATCCAAAGGGTCGATGAGCGGTTTCGCAAATGGAATCAATGCGACGACCCAAGTCGCCAAAGGGATGACCACTTTTTGGGAATATGATGTCGGCCGAAAATGCGCAAACAGGAAACCTGCAGGAAAACCGAGGTCTGCCGGGAGATAGTCTGTGTATGGAAGAATTCCCAGATTCTAATACCAAACCGCGCCATCAAAAAGATGAAGATAATAAAGAACGTAAAGAGAGCCTGGTATTCCAGGGAGTATCGCGACTACAGAGAGTATTACTTTCCCAGAATGCGATTTGATCTGGTTTCCGAGAATCATTCCGAGTACATATAGGCAAAACGCACCGAGCAGAGTCAGCGAAGCCATACTCTTAATGCTCAAGATGCGCTCCCTGCCTTTAGTTTTCGAGTTATTTCAAGTTACTGATCCTTCAGCTTTAGCTTGTGCTTGTTCTCTTCGAGGAAGGCTCGGAGATCCTTGGCCATGTCCAGAAGGCGAACCCACTGTTCGTAATATAGCGTGACCGGGAATCGGCCGAGGCCATACACGCTGACGCCGCCCTTTTCTCCCACGCGAAATTCAAGCGCACCCTTTTTGCGGCCTTCGGCCTTTTGTTCCAATTCGGCGATGCGCGCCAGTAATTCTTCTTTTGTCGGTTCTGCCATGAGGCCTCCTGTAGGGAAACATCTTAACGCAGTTCTAGGACGTATGAGGCTAAAGTCCTGGGCCGGCTACTGCAGTAGTTGAATTGCCTCGCTATGCCTACCCCGGTATCATGGTCGTTCATTCCGGGGGAGTTTGTCTCTTTCCATGGGTCGCCGATTCCACGTTTTCCTACTGCTACTTATTTCTAGTCATCTGGCTTGGGCATCTCTTGCACTGGCCGGGCCACAACAAACAAATGCGATTCTTCCCCTAGCCGAAGTGCGTCCCGGCATGCGGGGCTACGCCTACACGATATTTGAGGGCGATCAGATTGAGAAGTTTGACCTGGAAGTGATCGGCGTAATGCCAAACTTTCTGGGCCCGAAACAATCGATCATTCTCGTGGAACTGAAGGGCGAAAAGGTTGAGCACACAGGCGTAGTAGCCGGCATGAGCGGCAGCCCGGTCTATCTCGAGGGACGATTGGCTGGCGCACTGTCTTTGAAGTTGGGAATTTTCACAAAAGAAGCGATTGGAGGGGTGACGCCAATCGAAGACGTGCTGCGGCCGCCGGCGCAATCGGCCGATGTGCAGTCCATGCCGCAACAGTTTCCGCTGCCGAACGATTCCGTTGCACGCAATTCCCTTCCCATTGGATCTTCCATGGAGCGCATCGAGACACCACTGGTTTTCGCCGGATTTCAACCGGCGGCGGTACAGCAATTTGCGCCACAACTGCAAAGCTACGGTTTTGTAGCCGCGCAAGGCGGAACGGCCGAAGCTCGACCGGAAGATAGGAACCTGGTTCCAGGTGACATGGCTGGGATGGTTCTGGTGTCTGGCGACGCATCGATCAATTCGGCGTGCACCGTGACGGCGGTGCAGGATGACAGAGTATATCTGTGTGGTCACCCGTTTATGAGCCTGGGGGACGTGCAGATGCCAATGTCACGCAGTCGCGTGGTGACGACACTTTCGTCGAGCATGGCTTCAACAAAAATCGTGAATGTGGGTGGACCAATAGGGACGATTACGGGAGACCATCTTACTGCGGTGACGGGAAAGCTGGGCAATTCGCCGGCGATGGTGCCGCTTGACCTGAGTTTCGTCACGGGCTCAACCGAAAAGAAATTGCATTTTGAATTGATTAATCATCCCAAGCTGACTCCTCTACTGGCGGCAGTCACGACATTTAACGGCCTGACGCAAAATTCCAGTTATGGCGAAGGGACGACGCTGCACTTGAGCGGGGAAATTCGCCTGCTAGGACACAATCCCGTACAAATCGAGAGCACGTTTGCGCCAGGCGATTCCCTGTCGCCAGACAGTTTGCCAATCGCGCTTGCCGTGCAGAACGTTTTCGGTCGTCTGTTTACGAACAACTACGAGATTCCGAGCGTTGAACACATCACGCTGCGCGTGGAGAGCCAGCCGGGGCGCAAGTCCTACATCATCGAAAGTGCCTGGTTGGAAAAAGGCGAAGCAGCGCCGGGCGAAACAGTACGCGTGCGCGTGATGCTGCGGCCCTATCGCGGGGCTTCGCGTGTGGAAGAAGCCACTGTGCATGTGCCGGAACAGGCTGTGCGGGGCGCGACGCTGCGGGTGCTGGTGAGCGATGCAGAGTGGCTTAACCGCGCGTCACGCGGCTTCGGATTTCCGGGAATGCCTGGCGGCTCTGGTCCCGCGGGGTTGGATCAATTGATTGCTCTGCTGAATCGAGAGCGGCGAAACGACCGGCTCTATGTGGGTCTTTTTGCTCCCGCCCCCACGCTGGTGTGGGACGACAAGGAATTGCCCAATGTGCCGTTGTCGGCGATCAACGTGATTGATGGCCGTCCCGCGCCTGGAAGTGTGCAAGTTTTACGCGAGTCGTTAGCCAGTGAAGCCTCTATTCCGCTCGGCGGCCCCGTTTCGGGAATCATCTCTTTGAATCTGCAAATCCGGTGACCATGTCCATGTCGAAAACTTCTTCAAAACAGCTCGCTTACTCGAAGAACCTCAAATCTTCGCTGAGGGCACTCGCGCTCGCGGGTTCACTTGCCGGGTGTCTGCTGGCAGTCAGCGTTGTGACCAATGCAGAGCACACTCGACGCTGGCGCCAGTCAACATACGAAGAATTCTTGAAGGGTTCGGCAAAGGGAGTGGCGGTGAGGAGCGACGGACACCTGGAACTGGCTCCCAAATTCACTTTGCTCTCTGACGCCGACGCTTCTTATCTTTGGTCTTTGAAGACCGACCTTGCTGGGGTTTTGTACGCGGCAGGAGGTTCGCCGGCAAAAGTATTCCGATTCGAAGCAACGGGGAGGCCCAAGACAGTTTTTGAATCGACGGAATTGCTGGCGCAGGCTATTGCGTTCGACACCAAAGGAGTCCTGTTCGTAGGAACGTCTCCGGACGGCAAAGTTTACAAAGTCTCTGCAAGCGGTGAAAAGACGGTCTTCTTTGATCCAAAGACGAAATACATTTGGAATCTGGCATTCGCTCCCGACGGAACGCTATACGTGGCCACCGGCGATAAGGGACAGATTTTCGCAGTCGCCGCCGACGGCAACGCAAAGCTCTTCTACGCCAGCGATGAAGCGCATATCAAGATTCTTGGCTTCGATGCGAAGGGGAATCTGCTGGCGGGTACGGAGCCAAACGGCCGTGTTCTGCGAGTGACACGGAAAAACGGAAAACAAGCCTCCGCCGGCGAGGCCTCAGGGGAGGGCTTTGTCTTATACGAAACTGCCAGGCGCGAAGTAACCGCCCTGACGGTTGGAGGCGATGGGACGGTTTACGTCGCTGGGATCGGAGAAAAGACACGCGCCAGTTCTTCCGCTCCGAGCGCGATTATCGCCACCTCGCAAGGAACTACGACCATCACAAGTTCCGGCACGTCCATTTCTCCCCAAGGCCCTGTGCCGTTTCTGAATTTTCCGCCTTCCATCTCCAGCAGCATTTATAAGCTGGCTCCCGAAGGCGCGCCAGAAGAAATCTGGTCTTCGCGCGACGAAGTAGTTTATACGCTTGGCTTGAACGCCGACGGCCGCCTGCTGGCCGGCACAGGAAATAACGGATCGCTTCTGGTCATCGATGGACGAGGAGTCTACGCGCAGCTTGCGAAGTCTGGCGCGGCACAAATCACTGGCATTACGAAGAATGCCACCGGCAAGGTTTTTCTGTGCACGGCAAATCCTGGAAAGGTCTTTTCGGTCGGACCAGAATTTGAAGCGGAAGGCACATTTGACTCGCAGTCGTTCGATGCGAAACTCTTTTCGCAATGGGGCCGCCTGGAATGGTGGGGACCCGCAGCAGCGAGCACGCCTTCAGGCAAGCCGGCACGAAAAGTAGATTCGAAAGAGCCACGCCTGGAATTTTTTGTGCGCAGTGGAAACACGGAAGACCCCGGCAAAGAATGGTCAAAATGGTTTGGACCTTACAGCACGAGTGGTACGGCAGTGGAAGCTCCCGCAGCACGGTTTTTCCAATGGAAAGCAGTGATTCACGATGGCCGGGCCGGCGATGGAATCGATTGGGTCAGTGAAGCTTACCAGCCCAGAAATGTCGCACCGGTAATTGACGGTATCGCCATGCAGGACGCCGGTGTACGCGCGCAAGCACAGCAGGTAATCGCGGGGCAGCCTCCCAGCGTGATCTTGCGCCAACCGCAAGCGCCGAACCCGAGTGGAGTGGTAATCACGACGACCACAACCACAAAATTTGAACAGCAGCCGCAGGGTACGCAACAAAAGGGTTATCAATCCGTGTTATGGACGTCGCACGATGACAACGATGACGAACTTCGTTATGCGGTGTACTTCCGAGGAGAAAACGAACACGAGTGGCGCCTGCTGAAAGACAATCTCGATCAGAAATTCTATTCGTGGGACACGACGACGATGCCGGATGGGGCGTACTACTTGAAGATTGGTGCGAGCGACGCGCCTTCCAATCCTCCAGCCGCAGCGCTGAAAACGGAGCGCGAAAGCGAACGGTTTGAAATCGACAATACTCCCCCTGAAATCGAAAAACTTGCGGCCAGTCTCACCGGGATGAACGCGGATCGATCTCTCGGCGTCGCTTATGATATTCAATTCACGGCGGTCGACACATTCACCAGCGTTGATCGCGCACAATACAGCGTGGACGGCGGCGACTGGATACTGCTGGCTCCTGCGCATGGGATTAGCGACAGTCGAACACAGGATTACTCGTTTACCGTGGTCGGTTTGTCGGCCGGAGAGCACACCATTGCTGTTCGCGCTTACGACAAGTACGAGAATGTAGGATCGGGAAAAACGACGATTTCGGTAACCCCTTCAAAAAACTGAGGATGGAAATATCAGGGCTTGAGTTTTGCTGAGGCTGGCGGAGCCTTCACAAGCTCAGGCCGTGGCGGCTTGGGCTTGATCGGATCGATGAAACCTTCAATTTCCGCACCGAATCCCATTCTTCCATCGCTGAAGGCATCCGGTTTTGCGTGCACCACACGCGCTCTGCAATGTGTCTCTTCGGGCTGGCTACCGGTAACTTCCGTGGGCATTCTCAGGGAGACTTCGATGGGCATGCCCACCTGCAACGGAGCCGAAGTAACGAAGAAAAAACCGCCACGCGAGAGATTTACGGCTTCGGTGAAGTGCTCTGTGGAGTCCGCAGCAAGGCCTGTGGGACGGAACCGCAGAGGGACCCGCAGGCGAAAGCGCTCGAGATGTCGTCGTTCTGAGGGAGCCATTAGAGCGTACTCCGCAGCGTGGAAGGGGGGCGTCTCGCAGCTGCACAATCTTGAAGCCCTATCGTATCAAACGGGAGCACTGGATTAAAGGGTTAAAGCGGCTCCAATGCGCTGAACCAGGGGCCAAATTTGCTTTCGCAAGCATTGGGCCAGATGGAATAAACTGTGGAAATGGCGACCATAAAACCCAATCTGGCGGAAGGCATAACACACATTGATGCGAGGACAATTCGCGAAGCTCACGAGCGGATCAGACTGCGCATTCATCACACTCCGGTGCTTACCAGCGGGTCTTTGAATAAGATGGCAGGAGCGCAACTTTTCTTTAAATGCGAGAACCTGCAGAAAACCGGCTCGTTCAAAATACGAGGAGCGGCCAACGCGATCCTTTCTTTAACCGCCGAGGAAGCCTCAAAGGGGGTATTGACCCACTCGAGCGGGAACCATGGAGCAGCAGTGGCTTGCGCGGCAGCGTGGCGAGGCGTTCCCGCGTGGGTCGTGATGCCGCACAACACTCCCAACGTGAAAGTTCGGGCGGTGGAATCGTATGGCGGCAAAATCACGTTTTGCGAAGCGAAGGTTTCTGCACGTATGGAAGCAGCCGCAAAGATACAAGCTGAAACCGGCGCGGCCATGGTTCATCCCTATGACGACGACCGAATCATCGCTGGACAAGCCACTGCCGCAAAAGAATTGGTGGAGGAAATATCCGACCTGGACGCCATCCTGGTACCGGCCAGTGGAGGCGGATTACTGAGCGGCACATGCCTGGGCGCAAAGGGTGTGCGTCCCGAGATCTGCGTGTTCGGGTGCGAGCCAGAGCGAGCGGACGACGCGTTTCGTTCGCTGAAGACCGGTGTGTTGCAAACCCAGGAATCGAGCGACACGATCGCCGATGGATTGCGCGCTTCCCTTTCCCAGCGCACCTTCACGATTATCCGCAATTTTGTGGAAGCCATCCTGCTGGTCAGTGAGCAGGAAATTATCGATACAAAATCGCTCGTCGCACAGCGCATGAAAATTGTGATTGAGCCTTCCAGTGCGGTGGCGCTCGCCCCTCTTCTGCGTGAAGGTGGTGTCGCTGCGCTTAGACTGCCTCCGCGCGCCGATGGGCAGCTTCCGAAGATCGGCGTGATTCTTTCCGGCGGCAACGTGGAGATTTCCTGACCAAGGGCCCACACGCACACGCGCAATCGTACTTGAGAAGGTAACCGTGCACGTGTAACAACAAAGGCACGATTGTCAGCACTTCCAGCCGCGTGTAGAATCATTCTGCATAAAACATGCGCTCAACGAAATTGAAACCGAAGATTCCACGGGTAACGAAGCCGCAAGATGCTACCCAGCCTGTCGTGCGGAACAGTACGTACTCGTAAATTTAGAAGGTGGGCTGCGTTGTATTTTTCGGTCAAGCGAACAGGTCTTCTCTGCCTGGCATTCTTCTCTCTCCTGATTTCGATACCGTGTTCCCGGGCGCAAACGCAGCCTGAGGCCTTGGTGCGACTGGAGCGGTCCACACATCCGCTGACATCCTCTGGAATCGACGTCGGGCGCGTGGAATCGAATAAGAAAATTGCGCGGATGTTGCTGACACTTTCGTTTTCTTCACAGAAACAAGAAGCCTTAAGCAAGCTGCTGGAGGAGCAGCAGAATCCAGGCTCTGAGAACTATCATCGCTGGATTTCTCCCGCTGAGTTCGGAAGGCGGTTTGGTGCAGAAACGAGTGATATCCAGCGCGTGCGGGTGTGGCTGGAGTCGAATGGATTTGTCGTCGCGAACGTGCCCAGGAGTGGCCACTGGCTGGAATTTTCCGGCACAGCAAGCCAGGTGGAAAACGCATTCCGCACCGAAATGCACTATTTTCGAGTTGAAGGCCAACAATATTTGGCCAACGCAACGGACATCTCCCTTCCGCAATCGATCGCGCAGGTTTCCCACGGAGTCGTCTCGTTGAATAATCTTCCCAAGCATCCGCCAACACTGGTCCCGCGCGGATTTGCAGGAATCAACGAACAAGGGCAAAAGACAGGACTAAGTCCGAATCTTACCGCTGCAGGGAACAGCAACACGTACTATGTCGGGCCAGGAGATTTTGCCGCCATCTACAATACGAAACCGCTTCTCGCGGGTGGCACTGACGGTTCCGGCATCACTATTGCGATTACCGCGCAATCGCAGATTGAGCTGACCGACGTGCAACAATTCCGGCAAATTTTCGGATTGAAGGTAAATGACCCGAATGTCATCGTTGACGGCCCGGATCCCGGAATCACCACTCCGACCGATCAGCAGGAAGCAACGCTGGATACAGAGTGGGCAGGCGCAGTTGCACCGGGTGCAACAATCGATCTGGTGATAGCCGGGACGACCAGTTCCACTTATGGCGTGGATCTGGCCGCGGCCTACGCCATCGATAACCAGATTGCGCCTATTCTCACCTACACCTACGGAAGTTGCGAGCAACTGCTGCAATCCTCAGGAAACGCTTTCTATAACGCGCTTTGGCAGCAGGCAGCAGCCGAAGGAATTACGGTTTTTGTAGCTACCGGTGACAACGGATCTGCCGCTTGCGACGCGCCAGGAACTTCGGCGACGCTGGGCAAGGCCGTAAATGGCGCGGCCAGCACGCCGTTCAATGTGGCGGTGGCTGGAACGCAATTCAGCGAAACAGGAATGGATGCTACTTACTGGAGCACCTCAAACGCCTCGGACTATTCTTCGGCACTTGGTTACATCTCGGAATCGGCTTGGAACGAGAGTTGTGACACTTCGCAGCCATTCAGTTCAACAAATTGTCTTTTTTCGAACGGGAATTTCAGTTCGTTGGCCAGCGGTGGCGGGGCAAGCACAATTTACGCCAAGCCCTCGTGGCAAGCCGGCACAGGCGTGCCCACGGACGGTACTCGCGATATTCCCGACATTGCACTGGCTGCAGCTTCCGGGCACGATGCTCTGGTTTATTGCAACAGTCTTGGTGGCATTCCTTGTGAGATTAATTCCCAGAATCAGGTTGTGGGTCTATCCCTTGTTGGTGGCACATCCGCATCAACTCCGGCGATGGCAGGAATTCTCGCTCTGGTAGAACAGAAGAACGGCGCATTCCAGGGGCAGGTTAACAACACTTTGTACAAGTTGGCGCAGAATTCCGGAGCGAGTTGCGACTCTAGCGCGCAGACAAATCCAACTGCGCAAAATTCCTGCATCTTCTACGACATTACCACTGGCAGCAACGCCGTGCCTTGCGCGGGCGGAACACCGGATTGTTCCAGTACGCAGGGAGGAGTCGATGGTTTTCTTAACGGCCAGGTCGCCGGCACTGGGTACGACCTGGTGACGGGACTTGGCTCCGTCAATGCAGCGAACCTCGCCAACAGCTGGAAGAACGTGACCTTCCTCGCTTCGCAAACGCAACTGCTCTTGCCGACCACCTCGTTTGTGCATGGGACAGCTATCACAGTTTCAGGGACGGTTGTTGCTGCATCGGGAAATGGAAGTCCAACCGGTTCGGTTTCTTTAAGGACTAGTGCCTCTCAGAACACGGACAATCTTCCGGTTACTGGCGGCAGTTTTTCCAGCGCATCGATTGTGGATCTTCCTGGCGGCCAATATGCGTTGACGGCGCACTACAGTGGAGATGCGACTTACGCTCCCAGCGATTCCAACAGCATCGGGGTAAACATCACGCCAGAGAACAGCACCATAACGTTGACCGCAACCGGACTGCGCACCATCTCGACACCCTACGGTACGCCGGTGCAATTCCTGGCTAAAGTTCAGGGACTTTCCGGCGCGGGCAGCGCCAGCGGAACAATCACCTTGCAAGACGGTTCCACAATGGTTGGGACGTATCCGCTTGCGCAAGATGGCAGCGCGTTTATCTCCACTGGTGCGGGGTCGGCTTACTCATTTTCGGTGGGGGACCATACACTGATTGCGAATTATGGCGGTGATCCGAGCCTTAACTCCAGCAGCTCTTCGGCGGTGACATTCACGATAGGCAAGAGCAAACCCACCGTGATCGTTGGGATCAATTCAAACACCGTTTCCACAACGCAGCCCATCGCCGCGCACGTCAACGTAGTCGGATTTGGCACGGCACTGGCTACGGGTTCGGTGCAATTCACCGTCGATGGAAATGCGTACAACGCAAGTGTCCCACTCCAAGCGGGCGGGCTGTTCAACACTTCTGCCCAAGCATCAATCCTGATCAGCGGGCTGGCCGCCGGTTCGCATGTGATCGGCGCGACATACGATGGCAGTGCCGACGCAAACTATATGACCGTGAATACGGGGGACACTAATAACGAATTGACGCAAACGGTAAATATCACAGCGCCGAGTGGAACCGCCACGACCACAACGCTTGCGCCCGTGACTCTTCCGGTCAATCTCGGCGACACCGGAAAATTTACCGTTTCCGTTTCGCCCACCGTGGCCACAGGAACCGTAACACTGTGGGATGTAGTAGGACCGCGCAGCAGCGCGACGCCAATAACCAATGGAACCACGACCATCCAGATACCCTGGACGCAAGGTGGCAGCATCGCGCTTTACGCCGTCTACTCGGGTGATCCCAGCTACGCGCCTTCTTCGAGTAAGTCGGTTCCCTTCACGGTGAGTCCAGGCACGCCGGTGGTGGCGTTGTCCGCTCCATCGCAAGTCACTACTGTGCAACAAGCGAGCCTGATCGCAACGGTGGCGGGGGTTCCCAACAACAGCTCGCTTCCCTATCCCACGGGCATGGTTCAGTTCTGGGACTCGTTGAATGGCGGCGCTGCACAATTGCTCGCGACTGAAAACCTGACCGCAGGTGCCGGCCACATCGGCGTTTATGGGCTTCGCACGAAATTACCGGCGGGGACACATGCATTGATCGCTCATTATGGTGGCGACAATAATTGGAGAGCGGTTGACTCGCCAACCGTCGTTGTTACTTCGGGAGCTTCACCGGATTTCAGCATTAATGTCGCGCCGAACTCGGTGTCATTCAATGCAGGCTCTACAGGCACAACCACGCTGACAATTGCGCCGAGCGGTGGATTTACCGGGAACGTAAGCTTGACGTGCCCGGTCGGAAGTTCGGCTCCTGTCGCGGGTTATGCGTGCGGGTTTCCAACAACTTCCACAGGCAGCGTAAACATTGTGGACGCCAACGCAGTGAGCACCACGCTCAACATTGGTCCGTCGGCCACAAACACAGCTTTGGTTTTCCCTTCGTCGCCGGACAAGCCGAGTTGGCGCGGGTGGCGAGTTTCACTGGCCGCAGGATTGCTGCTTTTCGGCATCTACGTCTTTAGTTTCACGGGTTCGCAGAACAAAAGGCAACTAGCGTTCACCGGTGGCTGTGTGCTTTGTATAGCTAGCCTGGTTGTGGGCTGTGGCGGAGGTGGAGGTGAAGGTGGCGGCGCCGTTCCATCCACAACCACTCTATCCTCTTCGAATCTGCACGCGGGCTCTGGAACAGGGGTTACGTTTAATGTACGAATTACTGCCAACAGCACTCCCGGTGGGACCGTGCAATTGGTGGACAACGGGCAACTGTACAGCTCGGGAACAGTGACTGCCGGGGTCGCCAGCTTCCAGACCACTACTCTTCCTGTGGGCATTCACGTGATCACTGCGCAATACTCGGGCGATACAAGCACTCTCCCGTCCAAGTCGGCCGCCATCGCGCAGATTATCGCGGGTGCCGTGCAAATTCCGGTAACCGGTACGGCGGCTAGCGGAGCACATTCCACGACCCTGACGGTGACAATAAATTGACAAATCCGAGTTATGGTCTTGAATGCCAGCGGGAAAGTGCCGGAAAACCGTTTACCCGGGACTGGCATCTCTTTAGGGAATGCAAGACGCATGGCTCTGACGTGGGGATCAGGGACGCGCAGTTCCTGCCATCAGCAACATTTTGAGTTCGAGAAGGCCAACACGAGTTGGGAGCCAGATAACTTATGATCGCAGTAAAGCGAGTGTCTTCAGCAATCCTGTGTACGTTGATGTTGCTGTTTGCAACGCGGGTAGCCAGAGCGCAAAAGCCCGTAGTTCCTTCCCGTGTAGTTGAGGAAGTAGACGATTCGCGCACGGTGCAGAGGAAAGGAAACATCCATCCGCTCGCGCGCCCGGAATTCGACCATGGCGCGGTAGCGGAGTCGCAGCCCATGACGCGCATGTTGCTGCTACTCCAGCGGAGTGCGGAACAAGAGGCGGCACTGCAACAACTGCTCGAGGCACAGCAGACCAAAGGGTCGTCAAGTTATCACGCCTGGTTAACGCCCGAACAGTTCGGCGCGCAGTTCGGCCCGTCAGACGCCGACCTGCAAAAGGTGACGGACTGGCTTACGCGGCAGGGTTTTGCCATTTCCAAGGTTTCCAAAGGCCGCACGACGATCGAGTTCAATGGAACGGTGGCCCAGGTTCGCAATGCGTTCCAGACCGACATTCATAAGTTTTCGGTAAACGGAAAAGAGCATTTTGCCAACGTCAGTGATCCTGCTATTCCGGAAGCGCTTTCTCCAGTCGTGAGAGGCGTGGTTTCGCTGCACAATTTCCCGAAGAAGGCCTCCGTGCACCATGTCGGCAATTTCCGCCAGAACATGGCCACCGGAGAGATATCTCCGTTATTTACGTTCACGGACGTGAACGGAACGTTTTTTGGAGTAGGTCCGCAGGACTTCGCAACGATCTATGACGTTCCAGCTTCGGCGACAGGTGCGGGACAGGCCATCGCCGTAGTTGGTCGATCGAACATCAACCTTCAAGACGTGCGGGATTTTCGCAGTATGTTTGGCTTAGCCCCCAAGGAAGCGCAAGTTATATTGAATGGCCCCGATCCGGGGCTCGTGGATGGTGATGAGGGTGAATCGGATCTCGACGTAGAGTGGGCCGGAGCGGTAGCCCCGGCAGCCGACGTCATCCTCGTCAGCACCCTAACCACGCAAACGGACGGATCGGATGGCGTGGATGCTTCCGCCCTCTACATCGTGGACAATAACATCGCTCCAATTCTGAGTGAGAGCTACGGTTCCTGCGAAGCGAGCCTGGGGACAAACGGCAATGCGTTTTACAGCTCACTGTGGCAGCAGGCTGCTGCCGAGGGCATCACTGTGGTTGTGGCGGCAGGAGATAACGGATCAGCGGGTTGCGACGATCAGAACAGTGTGGCCAGCGCGGCACAAGGACTAGGCATCAGCGGAATTGCTTCCACTCCATTCAATATCGCCATGGGCGGCACAGATTTTGATTATAGTGCTGGCATAAGTACGTACTGGAATCAGACGGCTGGTATCGTAAGTTCTGCTCTGAAGTACATTCCTGAAGTCCCTTGGAACGATTCCTGCGCGGCTACGGGGATCACTGGGTGTAATTCGGTGACGAGCACTTCGTCCACTCTAAATATAGTGGCGGGCAGTGGTGGATCAAGCACCGTTTATACCCCAGCGAACACAAATACGGCGCTGCGGAAGCCAAAGTGGCAGACAGGTGGGGACGCGAACCGTGACATACCTGACGTGTCTCTGTTTTCCGGAGACGGTGGCAATCCAGTCGCCGGTACCTTCTATATTGTCTGTCAATCGGATCAGAATACGGCGGGCAGCACCGGTTGTAACTTGACGAACTTCACGACCACTTCACCGTTTCACGATTTCCAGGGGGTTGGGGGAACATCTGCGGCAACTCCAACGTTCGCAGGAATTATGGCCATGGTGATCGCTGCGCATGGACGGCAAGGCGTTGCCAACTACGAGCTTTATAAACTGGCGAGCACCGCTGGAATTCTTCACGACGTTACGACTGGAAACATTTCAGTGCCTTGCGCCGGTGGAGCAACCAGTTGCAGCAAGACGACCTCAGGCGGGTTCGGAATACTCACAACTGCCGCCGGAGGGAGCACAATCGCGTATGCGGCCGGACCTGGTTACGACCTTGCAACAGGGCTAGGCACTGTCGACGTCAAAAATCTCCTTGCGAGTTGGACTAATTTCAGCTTTTCTGGAACAACTGTCACTCTTAATACTCCGTCGCCGTCCTCTTTCACCGTGAATTCCAGTGTCACGATTAGCGGGTCTGTTGCAAAAACCTCAGGCACAGGGACTCCATCAGGATTTGTGATCCTTGAAAATTCGACGACACATGCTGCGATTGATACGTTTAATTTGGATAGCTCCGGAAACTTCAATAGCACGACGAATTTTCTGCCAGGAGGCTCCTATAGTGTTCTGGCCCACTATGGAGGCGACGGAACCTTTGCCTCCAGCGATTCACCCACGAAACCAGTGACCGCTGGTAAACAGGCCAGCCAGGCAATCGTAAACTGGGTCGACTCCAACGGGACTCTCTCAACTACCGCACAGTCGGTGGCCTATGGCTCGCCCTATATCCTGCGCATCGACGTGACCAACAGCACCGGCACATCTTGTCAGAACAGCACCACCCCTTATGTTTGCCCCACCGGACAGATCAGTTTATTCCAGAACACCGGCGTACCGCTCACCGACTTCCCCAACGCGCACACTCCCAATGCTACGAATGTCGCCTTTCTCAATGACCGCGGATTCGCCGAAGATCAGCCCATTCAGTTGTCCGTCGGAAGCTACAGCATTACTGCCACCTATCCCGGCGACAATAGCTACACTGGGCCTGTAACTTCAAATGCCCTTAGCGTAACGATTACGAAGGCGGCCACGACCACGAATGTTGCCAGCAATCTGACCAGCATCACTTCGGGTACCAGCGTCACTCTTACCGCTATGATTTCTACGCAAAGCAATGGAGCGGGTCCCACCGGCTTGGTGACATTCACCAACGGAACGGCAAGCTTGGGGACAGGCACATGCACTCCTTCGGCAGCTTCAGCATCGGCGGCCGCGTCTTGCACGGCAACACTAACAACGGCGATTTCCGCTTTGTACCCCGTGCCGCAGAAACAGCCGCGTACACCTTTGCTGCCCTGCGTTCTATTTGCGTTGGCGCTGGCGATCTTTCTTGCGTTAATTCGATGGATGCCACAACATCGCCGGCGCGCGTATGCCTATGCCGGACTAATTGTCTTAGCCCTGCTGGCAACGGCGATCGTCGGTTGCGGTGGCGGAGGTGGAAGCAGTGGCGGTGGTGGGCGAACCGTTACGTTGAATGCCTCTTACCCCGGCGACACAAATTATTCGTCGTCGAGCGGAAGCACTTCGATTACCGTCCACTGACGCGAACAATTCGCGAGAATCATCAAAAAGAAAAGCGCCTGGATCTGCTTCAGGCGCTTTTTTGCATCAACAACTCGCTCCTGAGTGTATATACGCATTCCTAAAACTAACCCCGGCCATAAGTCATCGTCTGGACACGTGGCGGTGAAGATGATAGTCCAGCATTCGATTACCGCCAAATATTCGGGGAACATCAACTATGCGCCTTCAACCAGCAATGCCACTAACGTTACCGTTGTGAATCCGACTGCCATCAGCCAGAGTGGGTCATCCAACAGCATCAATTTCGGCCAAAGCATTACCGTAACTGCGAAAGTCGTCAGTTCTAGCATCAGACAGCCGTCACCATTAACTTACAGTAGGTTTAACAGCACAGATTGAGACGGTCGCACAGCATGTGCGCTATTTCTTGCGTTGGAAAGAATCAATTTAAACAGCGGCGGGATTTGGCGGAAAGAAAATATTCCAGAAGTTCGGGCTGGCGGCGGTGAACTCCACCGGTATCAGCGATCCTTCTGCGTTGAGTTGCGGTGGACGCACTACGTGCGCTTCCACTTTCTTCTGTGTCTTCTGGTTCTCGATGGTCAGCTTGGTGCCCTGCGATAGTCCCTCGGGCAGGATAATCATTGCGCCATTTTCGCTGACTGTATGCGTCACGCCGTGAAGCGGGTTTGCCTTTCCCGGTAAATGCACCAGGATTTGCATCCTCAGCAGCACACGTTGCGCGCGCCGCCGCTCTTCAGCGGTTTGCGGGCGCACAGCGTTTGGGCTGCGCTTCACATGCGCGACGGGGGCCGGCGCGGGGATAGTCGATTTCAGAGGAGGCGTCATAGCTCGATGTCCCAAAAATTCATTTCTGGCGCGACTAATTCCACGCCGTACTCCCAACCATCCGGCTGCGGATTCCCTTTCCAGACCACCACTGCGGCGTTGCTCGATTGCGTCGACAGATTCGTCAGGGCCAGTCGATGATTCAGCTCCAGCGAATGCCGTAAAATCAGCATGCAGCCGTACGGATTGACAATCCGCGTTACTGTCTCGACAGCCACACGTCCGCTTCCCGTGGAATCCCATTCCAGCCGCACCGGCACACGCGAATTCATCCTGCGGCCGCGGCGCTTTTCTCCGTACTTTGCGCCTACTTCCTTCAGTTCGCGCAACTTGACAGTCATCTACCCCTCGCTTGCACATGCTAAAGTTAGTGACAAGCACGGTCAATGGTACGATTTGCCTTCGTGCGACAAATGAATAGCTGTACCTGGGGACAGGTCGATTGAAGAATCTCATCGTGAATGCGGATGATCTGGGATGGACCGCGGGCGTGAATCGCGGGATCGTCGAGGGCCATCGCCAGGGCCTGATTACGAGCACCTCCCTGCTTGCCAACGGTGCTGCGTTCGCTGATGGCGTCTCCCTGGCTAAGAAAAATCCGGAGCTAGGCGTTGGCGTGCACCTGAATTTAAGCGACGGCTTGCCCACTGCCCCACCCGCTGCTGTTAAAGGACTGCTGAACGGCCATGGGACATTTGAGGGTGGGCCAGAGAGCTTGCTACTTCGTCTGGCCAAGCGGAGCCTGCACGTCGAAGAAGTCGAGCGTGAGTGGAACGCGCAAATCGAGAAAATCCGCGATGCCGGCGTCCAACCTACTCACCTCGATGGCCACAAACATGTCCAAATGCTTCCGGGCCTGTTTGAAGCGGCCTTGCGTCTGGCAAAGAAATACCGGATCGGCGCCATTCGAGTCTCTCATGAGGACTCTAAACTGCGCGCAGTACTCTCTTCCGGCAAAGATCAAAAGACCAGCGTGCTGCTTAAGCAAGGTGTGCAGGCACGCGGCCTGAAGCTGCTTGCGCACGACGCCAAGGACCTAGCTCACCGAGCTGGCATCGCCACAACCGATTATTTTTGCGGAATCGCGCAGACTGGCGTCTTGATGCGTGAAGGAGTGGAGCGATTACTGGAAATCCTTCCCGAAGGGTACACGGAGCTAATGTGCCATCCAGGATATGCTGACGACGACCTGCTTCGTTCTAGTACGCGGCTACAACAATCACGGGAGACGGAGCTGGCTATCTTGACGGATGCCAACATCAGAAAACTTGTCGCCACACGGGGTATTCGCCTGATAAACTTTAAACATATGGCGGCGGAAGGCTAATCGGCTCTGCCACGCCAAAAGGTTCATTCGGCTACGAATCAGGGTCCCTGGGGAGAGTTGGCAAACGCCAACTGGGGCGCGCGGGCGCCGCAAAAGCCAAGTTGAGAGGCACACAAAGAAGTATGCGAAGCGACGCATCCATCCGGTATTCGCTGGTTGTTCCGTTCTTCAACGAACAAGAAAATATTCCGCAGCTCTACATGAAGCTGACGGAGGTTATGGACGCTATAGGCGAACCATACGAAATGGTTTTTGTCGACGACGGGAGCAAAGACAACACCTATCGAGTTCTTTCTGACATCTACGAACACGACCGCCGTGTAAATGTTGTACGGCTGCGCCGCAACTTTGGACAAACACCCGCTCTCAAAGCTGGATTTGATTTTGCTCGGGGCGAAGTGGTCATTTCGATGGATGGAGATTTACAGCACGACCCGGAAGAGATTCCGCGTTTTCTGGAAAAAATAGAGGAAGGTTACGACCTAGTCAGCGGCTGGCGTGCACAGCGTAAAGATCACTGGCTCATGCGCCAGGTGCCGAGCCGCATTGCGAATTGGCTGATGGCCAAGCTCAGCGGTATCGAACTGCACGACTTTGGGACGACCTTCAAAGCGTATCGCCGCGAGATTCTGCAGGAAATTCAACTTTACGGCGAGCTTCATCGCTTCATCCCGGCGCTGGCCAGCTCCACGGGCGCACGCATCGCCGAAGTGCCTATATCAAACCCCGAACGCAAGAATGGCAAATCCAACTACGGCCTTGGTCGCAGTGTACGAGTTTTCTTTGACCTGATCATGATCAAGTTCCTCCTGGATTATTCCACCAGACCGCTACAATTTTTTGGGTTGCTGGGACTGGCGGGATCCGGGACCGGGTTGTTTCTCGCTTTGCTTCTGGCAGTGGACAAGTTCGTCTTCCACCAGGACATCATGGCGCAGCATGGGCCTTTGCTTCTTTTGTCGATTGCCCTGTTTGTGAGCGGAATTCAGTTTATCTCGATGGGATTGCTGGGAGAGATCAGCTCGCGCACTTATTATGAATCCCAGAACAAGTCAATTTATGCGCTGCGTGAAGTGAAAAGTCATCGCAAGGAATTGGGCGATTCCGCCGAACCGGCTCGTCCCTCAGGTAGTTCCGAGCGCTAGACTTCAACACTGTTCCAGCTAAATATGCAGTGTGCGGTATTTCCCCATGTGGTACAGGAGCGGGTTTCCTTCCCCTGCCTCCATACTCTCGACTTCCCCAATGAAAAGCGTGTGGTCACCCGCCGCATGTTCCGCTATAACGTTGCAAGCCAAGTGAGCCAGAGCATCCTCAAGCAAAGGGATCCCGCTGTCCGTCCAGCGGAATTTGATGCCCAGCCGCTCAATCGCCGACTCTTCCTGCAACGGCTTGGCGAATTGTTCCGAGGTTGTCTGTTGCGAATCCTTCAGGATATTTACGCCAAACCTTCTTTGCACTTTCAGATACGAAAGCATTCTGGCGTTTTGATCGACGCTGATCAGGATGAGCAGCGGATCGAGAGAAACCGAAGTGAAGGAATTGGCGGTCATGCCATGAACGTGGCCAGGCTCTCGTTCGACGGTAATTACGGTTATGCCCGTCGCAAAGTGGCCCACAACGCGGCGAAACTGCTGTGGAGTCAAGGAGATTGAGCTCATACCGAATAACTCGAAGATAGCACAAGAGTTGGGCGAAGAATAAGCACAGCCAAAGGAAAGCGCTCCGATTATCTCGGAGCGCTTCCTGATTTACGGAATACATCGTTAAGCGCTAACGGTGCGGCTTCTCTTCACTGGGTTTAGGTTTTGCCGATGGTGGAGGAGGCTGCCGGTGTTCCGATTTATTGTGGTCAGTCTCTTGTTTCTGCTCCAGCTTTTGCTGCTGCTGGTTGTGCTTCTGTTCCATCTGCTGGAGCTGTTGCTGCTGCTTCTGTCCCAGTTCCCGTTGGCGCGCTTCATCAGCGGGCTTCCTTTGTAGTTGCTGCTCCTGCTGATAGCGCTTCTCGTCAAGTTTCTGCCGCTCCTGGTCCTGCTTCTGCTGCAGTTGCTGAATCTGCTGCTGATGTTTTTGTTCAAGCTGCGGGTCAACAGTTGCATTCCCTGTCGGCCGCCCGGAAGGGGGACGGTCGTGCATCTGCTGCTGGTTTACAGGTGCCGGTTGCTGTTGCTGCTGTGCATTGTTGGCAGGAGGACGGCCCCCGTTAGTCTGCGTGTTCTGATTAACCATTGGCGGGTTTCCGCTCGTGTTTGGCGGACGATTCTGATTTGTCTGCACATTGGCATTCGGGTTCACATTCTGATTCACGTTTGAATTTGTATTGGGATTCATGTTGCCCGGCCTGTTTGCGTTCATTGGTCCAGGCTGATTATTTGGCATGTTGCCGCGCCGGTTGTTCACGATTGGCGTCGGCTGAGGCGCCACCGGTGCAACCTTTACGGACGCACCGGCTTGCCGCCCTTGATTCGATTCCAATTGCCGAGTCTGGCTCATGGAGATTGGCCTTCCCTCATTCGCCTGTATTGCCGCCTGCTGTCTGGCAAATGCTGGAGGTGGTGGTGGCGGTGCAACCTTGGCTACAACTGCACGGTTTTGCACACTGGCTGGGGGATGGAAGTTGCTCGCGGCTCCTGCGCCAAGTACCGCTTGTTTCGGTGGCGCCACACTCGGCGCGGCCACGGCCACGGGAGCTGAAGCAATTTCTCGGTGGTCAACGCGAACCATATTTCTGCCTACAGGCCGCGCCGACGAAAAATTCTGCCCGGTCGTCGCGGTAACTCCCCCCTGCACGTTCTGGTTTACATAGCGCACGTTATTCACGTTGACGTTTCTGTTCACAACCGTAGTGTTGTAGTAGTTGTTGATCACGGTCTGATTCACAGTGGTATTCGAAATGTTTACGTTATTCACATAGGTTCGGCTGACGTGGTAGGAAGGCACGTAGACTTCGCGTGGGCCCAACGGGAACCAGCCCACGTTCACGCCTACTCCTCCACCGACGGCAATGCCCACACCAAAGTGGGGTCCACCTACCCATGCCACGAGCGCGGGTGCGTACACCGGCCTCACGTAGGCGACAGCAACGACGCGTGGCGGGCAAGGTACCCAACCCCACGCGCCGCGAACCGATACCCACCTGCCGTAATGAAATGGCGCGAATCCCCAAGGTGCATCATCGACCCATGTCCAACCCCAGGGCGAAATCCACGCCCAGTGCCCGTAGCGATACGGAGCCCAGTCAACCACGGTTACGTGTGGAAACCAAACCGTGCCATATTCCGGCACCGGCCGCCAACCGCCATAATCATCCAGGTCCTCGTAGCCGATCACGTCTTCGGAGACGTAGCGCCGCGAAGCAGCATGCTCTTCGCGCATGTCTCGCTGGCCGCACCAGCGGTCAAAATCGTCCTCATCTGCCAGAGGCTGGACATCCGCATCCAGTTGGTCTGTTCCCGACAGGTAGGCCTGCTCGCCAGCGTGAATGGTGTAAGCGGATCCACCGCCGGTCACTTCGCCCTGACCATCGCGAACGTTGATAATCGTTGTATCGCCGGCTTCGTTCACATTCACCTTGTAACGGCCGGGCCTCAAGATGGAAAACGCGAGATTGGGCGTATCAATTTCTATGGCTTCGTCGGAATCCAAATTGCGCACGCGCACGCTGATCGTGCCTTCCGTCAGACGCACTTGAATCATGCGATCCGTCAGGTTCAGAAAAGAGAATCCTGTCATGGAAGAGATTCGGAATGCGGCGGAACCAACGTGTAACTCCGCGCGCCCATCGCGATCGGTCCACAGTTTGTCGCCGGTGGTAAGCGGACGGTTCACTTCAGCAGAGACCCAGTCATCGGTGCCGGCCGGGCTAAACGATACTTGGCCATTCGTCAGGCTCAGGCGCGCAACGCGTCCCGGCGGGTCATCGTCGTCATCGGCAACAGCCGGTTTTCCCATGAATAAATTGAAACTACATAAGAGTGCGGCAACCGTAAGCCAGTGACTCGCTCTTATTCTCATCGTCTTTTCTCTCCTGATGCATTCCTCATTTCTTTCGTCGTACGGTACTTAGAAGTGAGGATTCGTTCAAAACCACCAGGACGCTGATCCGGCTGGAAGTTAGTCTGGCGTTTGAACCGTGTAGCCTGAATTACCTACGTCACTATGTGTAACACGCGCCAAGGCAAAGAGTTGTAGGGTGAAAAACCGAGTAACGAATCAGGCAACGGGTAGCTCACAAAAGAGAAGGCCCGCTCCACTTTCGTGGCCGCGGGCCGGTGTGAAATGGTCAGTCAGGTTATCTAGCGATGTGGGTGCGAACCGCCTCCGCCACCACCACCGCTCGGGTGTGAACTACCGCCACCTCCTCCGCTCGGATGGGAGCTGCCTCCTCCTCCGCTCGGATGGGAGCTGCCTCCTCCTCCGCCACTCGGATGAGATCCTCCGCCTCCAGCGCCGCCAGAGCTGCGCGGTGCAGGAGGAGGACTGTAGGAGCGAGGTGCCGATGACCCACGGTTCCCACTATAAGAGGGTGGTGAGTAGCTGCGATTCTGCGATGGATTGTAGGAGCGCGGCGCAGAAGAACCTCGGTTTATGTTGCCGTTGTTCGAAGAAGGTGGCCGATACGAACGATTATCGTTATATGTAGCTGGAGGCCGGTTCACCGATCCACGAGAATTATTTCCCGGTGAATAGGACGGCGGCCGATTGCTTTGCGGCATTCCCGAGGTGTTTGCAGAAGCTGTCGGCCGATTTCCGCCAAAGCCTTGTGGTCCACGGCCAGAGTCGGTCGTATTGCCTTGCGCATTCCATGTCCGTGTTGGCGCTGAGTTCGGCCTCGAATCATTTCTGCTATTCACGGAATTGTTAGCCGTGTTGCCGCCAAAACCACCCTGTGGGCGAGCTGTTGGCGGGCGATCTGAATGGGTCTGCTGGCTGAGATTTGATGAGCTTTGATTTGAGCTAAAGCCGCCAGGCCGATTGTTCATAGAAGGAGAAACAGCACCCCGCCCGTTGTTAGCATTGTTGGCAGTGTTCACCGTGGCAGGCCGAGTGTACTGACCCGGCCGCAGCGCTGAAGTATTCATCGTGCGGACGGGGAGGTGCGAAGCACCTGCCGCAGGAGCTGTACGCGCTACCACTGCGCGATTCTGAATATTGTTGGAAGGCGTGGCTACCCGGCCGTGAGTATTCGTCGCGCCAAGATAGCTTGCGTGTGTGGGCCTGATATCCGCGCCGTTGGTCACATGCGCGCCGCGCAATGCCGCTTCGTTTACGCGCATATTGTTGCGATTGATCGCTTGCCCGTTGGCAAATGCATTGTGCGATGCAACTGTGACTGCCCTGGTGTTATGCGCATAGGCATATTTGTAATTGTTGACTGAAGTGCGGTTGATGTTCACGTTGTGGATATACGTGTTGTGGACGTTGATCCGGTTCCAGTAGCCATTGCCACAGTGATACCAAGGCCGGTATGGCTCGCCCCAACCCAGTGGGAACCAGCCGACACCAATTCCGACTCCGAATCCGAAGCCACCATGGAACCCACCGAGGAATCCGACGAATGCCGGACCATAGACCGCTCCGCCATAGATCGGTCCCGGGCACCAGCCCCAACGGCCTCCAAAATAGTTCCAGCGGCCGTAGTGGAACGGAGCAAATCCCCAAGGCGAATAGTCAACCCAGGTCCAGCCCCAAGGTCCAACGTAACTCCAGTAACCGTTGCTATAGGGGGCCCAATCCGGCGACACAGAGTTTGGATACCATACGTGTCCGTACGTGGGCTCTTCAGACCATTCACCGTAATCGTCCAGGTCACTGTAGCCCACAACGTCGCGAGAAACATATTTCGCGGACTTGGAATTCTCTTCTCGCAAGTCTCGCTGCTCTGCCCATTTATCAAAGTCATCCGGGTTCAGTGGAGCGGCATTCACGTTGTACTGAACACTGTTATCCGTGCCAGTAATGCTGGCGCGCTCGCCGGCATGGACTGTATAGGTCTGCCCGCCAGTGGCAACTTCGCCTTCACCACGAATCACGGTAACGCCGGTGGTATCGCCATTCTCATTTACATCGATACGGAACGCCCCCGCTTCCTTCACCGTGAACGCGAGGTTCGGCGTATCCACTTCGTACAAGTCACCCGCACGAATCTCTCTCACTCGAAAATTCAGGCGACCCTCGGCTAGCCGCATCTGGGTCGCGTTGCCATCAAGATTCAAGAAAGACAGGGCGGTCATTCCACCCAAATGTATAGATGCCTCGCCAGCCTGTAATTCCACCCGCGAATTCTGATCCGTCCACAACTTATCCCCGATCGTAACAGGGCGATTAATCGATGCGCTACCCCAGTCGCCCGTTCCGCCGGGTTGCATCGAAACAGAACCATCTAGAAAACTGACGCGCGCGACTCGAGACGGTGGGTCTGCACCTTCGTTAGTCTGAATGTCGTTATTTTGAATGTCATTTGGCGGTTCATTCTGTGCCCGGCTGGTCGGTGCCACGGAAAACAGCAGGGCCACCAGCGATATTGCCATCACCAGCGTGCCTTTCCTGCTCCATTTATTCATCATGACGTTTCCCCTGAAGAGGCCCGGAACAGTTGACCGAACCTTGGGAGCTTCCTCCCTATATAAGACGTCGAGGAGGCTTCCGATGGGTAAAACCCCGTTACGGGAAATAAGTTGCTACTGAGTATAGCGCGGGGAGGGGCTGTGGCCATTGGTCTTGGGTACTAGGACTAACGGTAACTTGTTCTGAATCTGGCCTTAAGGACAGCACCCATGCCCTTGTCGCTTGCCTACACTAGCACCTTGTAGACGAACCCTCGCGTCTAGGAGAGAATGGCATGCATATGAAGAGAATGTTTGTGGGTTTGGCCGCACTAGGTTTGGCGTCCGTAGTTGGCGCCCAGGCTCAGACTTGGCATCAGGTTGGACCCTCTGGCGGAACCGTCATTTCTCTCGCCGCGGATCCAAATAATATCAGCAAGCTTTATCTGGGTACCGCCGATGGACATGTTTTCACTTCTAGCGATGAAGGTGGCCACTGGCAGTTGCTCGGCCGCATCAGCGGGGCGCAAGACGATGTGATTACACACATCATTGTTGATCCGCGCGACGCGAATCGCCTTTACGCCAGCACATGGGCTCTTTATTCAAACGGTGGCGGCGTGTATCGCAGCGAAGATGGCGGCAAGACCTGGAACATCATCGGCCTCGCGCATGAGACCGTTCGCGCCCTGGCGCAATCTCCTACCGATCCGAAACTGCTTCTGGCAGGCTCGCTGACGGGCGTCTATCGTTCCGCGGACGAAGGCGCGTCTTGGCAGAAAATTACGCCAGACAATCACGCGGACTTGAAGAACTTTGATTCTGTGGCCTTCGACGTCAAGGACAACAACATCCTCTATGCGGGCACATATCACCTTCCCTGGAAGACGACGGATGGTGGAAAGAACTGGTTCCCTGTTGTTAAGGGCATGATCGATGACTCCGACGTAATGAGCATCATTGTTGACCCGGCGAATTCAGATAACGTGCACGCCACAGCTTGCTCCGGCATTTATCACAGCACCAATGGCGGACAACAGTGGGTGAAATATCAGGGTATTCCCAACACCTTCCGCCGCACGCAACTGATCCGCATGGATCCCTCGAATCCCAGCACCCTCTATGCCGGCACGACCAGTGGGCTGTGGAAGACGGTTAACGAAAAAGATTTTAAGCGAGTGACACCGGGCGACTGGATCATCAACGCACTATTCATCGATCCCAAGAACACGCAACGCGTCATCATCGGTACGGAACGCCAGGGCGTGCAGATCAGCAACGATGGCGGCTCTACATTTACTTCCGCCAACAACGGTTTCCAGCACCAGCACATTACGGACGTCGCCATGGACCGTGAACACCCGGAACGCGCCCTTGTCGTGCTCACCTTCGACAACGACGCTTTCCTTGCTACCAAGGATGGCGGCAATTCATGGACGACTCTTGGTCCAGGACTGAAGCGCACCGACCTTCGTCATGTGTACGCAGCACCAACCGGCTGGTGGGCATCCCTCACGAACGGTGGCTGGTCTAAGTATGACGAAGCTACCCACAAGTGGGCCCGCGCAGGTTTGTACGTGGCCGATCCTAAGACCGTCGCGCCAACCACCAAAACCAAAAAGGGTGCAGCAGCCGCAAAGAGCCCAGTGGCAAAACAGGCGGTTCCAACGCTTACCGCGTACCTCGTCAACGATATGGCGTTCGGCAACGATACCTGGTATGCAGCCACCGCAGGCGGCGTCCTCGTCTCTCGCGACAAGGGCACCACTTGGAAGTCTGCCAGCACAGATCCTTTGACCCGCAAGCCTGCGCAATCCGTGGAAATTTCCTCGGATGCCAATCAGGTTTGGGCAATCGCCGAGCGCAACCTTCTTTACTCCGCCGATAAGGGCACGACTTGGGAAGCCAAAGAACTTTCCTTCGCCGCGGCTGGCAACCTCCGTTTGCACCGCCTTGACGATACGTCCCTCTACATCACCACGAACATGGGATTGTATGGTTCGCATGACGCCGGTCGCAATTGGAACCGCACCGACATCCGCGAACTTTCCTTCCAGTCCGTTGCGGGCAATGGCAACGCACTCGTCGTTTCGCTTCACAAGCAGGGCTTGATGGCCTCGTTTGACAGCGGAAAGACCTGGCAGCGCCTGGATGATCCACTTTCGCAAGGCTACTTCCCCGTTGTGCGTACTCGTCGCGATGGTTCACTTGTCGCCGTGTCTGCCACGGAAGGTATGCTGAGCCTGGACCCGAACGCCAAGTCGGCGAGCAGTTCCACCGGCTCGTCTATGCGTTAAGCGAATTCACTTCCCTTCTGCTTCAAGGGCGCCATGAGAGAGCATGGCGCCCGTTCTTTTTTGCGGGCTAACTAGCGTGCAGATTTCTGACTGAACTTCTCCAATCTCTTCATCCGAACCGTCTGAATTTCTTCCAGAACACTGGCCAGGGCTGTCGCAAGTTTCGGCACAGTAGAATGTCCGGATGATCTCGCGACTCTTCATTCTCGACGCCAAATCGATTCGTATTCTTGGCGCTCACCGCGCAACTCTCAAAGAGCTCCTTGCCTTCCTTAAGATCGAAGCCCAGGAGTATAACGGTCTGCGGCAACCTTTCGTCATACCCGCGGTACCAAAAAGAATTCGTTCCACTCATGGCGTGGGGCAATCCCATCCCCGGCCCATACAAGTTCAGAGCGCCTGCTTCTCCATAATTCCCAGTCAAAATGCCTGTTTTGATGCGTTGTTCCTGTGGCAATGCGTTGTAGACCTGTGCCACCTTCCGGGTCAGATCATCCCAACCGATTTCCTCTCGAAACTGATCGTGCAATTTACTAGTCACTCTCCAAATTGCCGACCCGAAAGGAGCCACTGGTGTCACCAACAAGGCGCACAGCACACCATTTAACGCCAGAGCTGCCCACTGAATACCCCGCATCGTCCAACTCAAAAGCGGCCGCAATCCATCTATCCATTTCATGAATTGCACGCTTCCCGCCGCAAGCAACACAGGGAATAGCGGCACCGTGTAATAAAACCGCGCCTTGGCAAAATAGAACAAGGCAAAGGCGACTAGAAAAGTCCAACCCACCAGTCGATATTTCTTTCCTTCTTCGCGCGCCAAGTAGAACCACAAGCCAAGAAAAGTCAGTGGAATGGTCACAAGGTTCACGCAGAATAGAAGTTGTAGTAGCAGGAAGCCGTGATTTCGCCCTTGCCGCACATCTCGTTCATGGAGATGCGATAGAAAATCCAGCGAGATGAACTGGTGGTTGGCTTGCCAAAGCAAATTGGGAAGGAATAGCGCCACCGAAACCGCAACGCCTGCCCACAGCCATCCGTCCAACAAATGTTTCCGCACGTTCGTTAGCAGTACTCCGCCCACAACACCCAGGGCAAGAAATCCCATGGTGTAGCGCGTTTCCATGCCAATCCCGAGCGTTGCACCAATCGCCAACCACCAGCGCGGATTCTCTGATTTCAACAGCTTCACGAGGAAATAAGTAAGAGTCACGCCCCACAGATAGTCGAACGAAACGTATTGAAACACCGCCCCCTGCGCCAGAGATACCGGCGCGATGGCCACCGCGATGGCCGTCAAGAATTGTCCGCGGCCCCCGCCCCCTAATTCACGCGCGATCATTCCGGCCACTACCATCGCCGCGCTGACTGCCACCGCAGCAAAAATGCGGAAGCCCACCAGAGAAGTCCCGAAGATTATCAATTCGAGTCGTGCAATCAGGGGTGCAATGGGCGGGTACACCACGAAACCCCAGTCAAGATGCCTCGCGTCGTCAATGGTCTGCAACTCATCCCGATGAAATCCGTACTGCCCGTTCGTCAGACAGTGCAGGATTACGCGCACCAGCGCAAGTAGAACAAGGACTCCCAGGTCCGTTCGAAAAAACTGTAAGAATCGCTTATCCACGATTGCACTCCCTGATTTCGTCCTTGCAGACACTCCGGTTAACACTTTGGAAAGGTCGGTTTAGGATTTGTGGATTCTTGAAATCAAGATGGTAGCGTGGAACGACTGTCAAGAGGACAAAAAAGACAAAATTCAGCGACATTCAGAGTGCCAGCACCTGGGAACAAAACTCATGATTTTCGCCGGCACCCTCGCCCGACTGATCCGGGGAGAGAGCTCGCTCTCGAATGGCAAAGCATGCACCATGAATTTCACGAATGATTTCCTCACCATACGAGTTGTTTTCGGCTCCCGCTTCTCGGGGTGATCGGACTATCGCTTCAAACACGCGGGCCAGAGAATTGGTGCCATGCTCGTGATGACCAAGTTCCAGGAATTCCTGCTTTTTTGCATCAAACACGAACGGCCGGATATCCGGTCTCCGCAGAAAGTTCACGACGAGGTCTACTGGTCTGCCGTCTTGCGTACCTTCCACCACCAGAATCCGCGATTCCTGCTGCTCAAATGAACCGTTCTCTCCCCCATCCACCATGGCCCGGAAAAGCCACTTCGCTTCCTCCAGCCCGAACGCGGATAAAAGTCCTCGCAGTCTTGGCCTTCCCGCGTCCGCACAAAGATCGTCGAACCTTCCCACTCCCACCCACCCATAGCTGAATTCGGTTTGCATGGCCGAGGGAGTCAACCAGTTCAATCTCGCGAATCCTGCCACATCCATTGCGCCTTCCGTTCGGAGCGCGCTGAATGCCTCTGCGGGTTCGGCTGCGTGCGGCATATAAGCGAGATTCACAGCTTCTTCCACGAGCGCTTCGCTGAGACACGCCCCTTGGTTGTGCAGCAGCATGGACGTAAGTGCCAGATCATGAATGCTCTTGTCCAGCAACGCACCTTCGGTAATTCCCACTCGCTTCTGGCCCGCGAACACCTTCAACAACGCAACCGAATTGATTCTCCAGAAGCGCAGCCGCCGAAATCGCAATCCCTGGGTCTGGAGTTCCCGCAACTTCAGCGTTGCTTCGTTTTGGCTCTCCACCAAATTGCAGAAGACTCGGCCGGGGAATTTCTCGAGAGCCTTGAGCCGAATTGCCTCCGTGAAAATCGGCTTTTCACCGACATAGATGGCGGAAGGAAAATTCTCGCAGATGTCATCCAGGTGATCGCAATGCGTGGCGCTGCGCGTGGCGTCATAGACCAGAAAGCTGTCCTGCGGCTTAAGACCCACTTCTCGCCGCAGGATTACGCTAATTGGTATTGGTGTGAATCCATTCTCCGGAACCAGGAACGCCTTCGGCCCGTCTGCCATCTTCAATGACTTGATGAGCCTCCGGTCCGAATCCAGAATTGCCAATACGCGAATCTGGATGCCTTCACCTTCCATCTTTCTTGCTATTTCTTTAAACGCAGAGTGCGCGGCTTTTCCCATGCGGCCATAACCTAGCAGGACAACTCCCAGTATTTTCATTCCGGATCCTCTGGGATCTCGTTGAAGGTAGAAACATTGGTCAGACGGCAATAACTGGAAAGAGGAAAGACACAGAAGAATCGAGCACTATAATCCGGTGGTCTGAGCGTCATTTGGTCAGCTTCGGAAAGCCTAGCTGTAATTTAGCAGTTTCAGGGATGCCCCTCAGTGACGTATGAACATGTTCTTCTTAAATTGTCCCCAGGCAATTACTTTTAGTTTTCGTCGATTGTTGCTGCTGGCTGCGCTAGAATCTCCCCAACAATCGTCGCAGGAATGCTCCGGTGCAAGGTTCTCTCTCCACTGCCTCAACGATAAAGCACCGTCATCAGTCTCTGCTCGGGCCACTTCGGGCACGCGCGATATTTATTCAAAGGAGTGCCATGACTCATACATCCAGGAAAGTTTCGGCTCCGACGTTCCTGAGCAGGACCGTGATTGTCGTCCTGTTACTCTGCTTCGGTGCCTTATCAGGTTACAGCAGGACGGAGCAGCCGGTCCGGGTGTTTGATAGCTCCCAGGACATCGGAACAGTTTTGCTCCCCGGCTCCATGAAATTTGACGCAAGCGCGCAGACTTATACCCTGACCGCAAGCGGTGAAAATATGTGGCTTGCCAAAGACGCTTTCTACTTCGCCTGGAAGAAGGTCTCAGGCGATATTTCCATCAGCGCGGATATTTCGTTCCTGGGGGAAGGCAAGAACCCGCATCGCAAGGCTGTCTTGATGATCCGGCAATCCCTCGACGCCAGTTCGCCATACGTCGACATTGCTCGGCACGGAAATGGCATGACGGCGCTCCAGTTTAGAGAGTCGCCTGGCGCCTTGACGCATGAGGTTGAGGCGGCAAAGTGGTCACCCAAGCGACTGCTCCTCGAAAAGCGGGGTGACTACTTCTATATGTCGCTGGCTTATGACCAAAACGCGCCAAAGATCTCCGGAGGATCGATTCGCATTCCTATCAAGGGAGATTTCTTTGTTGGCATTGGCGTGTGCTCGCATGAGAAAGACCTGGTCGAAACGGCAGTATTCTTCAATGTGAAGATTGGTGTGGTCACACCCGTAGCACAACCAAAGCTTTACAGCGCCCTGGAAACAATGGCAATTGATTCAACGGACCGGCGTGTCGAGTACGTGGCTCCGGAGCATTTTGAAGCGCCTAATTGGTCGCGCGACGGCAGTTATCTACTTTTCAATCGTGAGGGGTTGCTGCACAAGATCCCCATTGATGGCGGCCCCATCGAGAAGATCGAAACGGGTTTCGCAAACCGGTGTAACAACGACCACGGAATTTCTCCGGATGGCAAATCCCTGGTCATCAGCGACAATTCTCAAGAAGACCACAACTCCCTTGTATACACGCTGCCCATCACCGGCGGGACACCGCATCGCATCACGAAGAACTCTCCTTCCTATTGGCATGGTTGGTCGCCGGATGGCAAAACTCTTGCGTTTGTCGGACAACGCAACGGAGATTTCGATATCTATTCAATTCCCGTGGAGGGCGGGGAGGAAACCAGACTAACTACCGCCAAAGGTCTCGACGATGGCCCCGAGTATTCTCCGGACGGAAAGTACATTTACTTCAACTCCGAACGCACTGGCCAAATGCAGATATGGCGAATGCATTCCGATGGAAGCGCGCAGGAACAGATCACCAAAGATGAGTACAACAATTGGTTTCCGCACATTTCTCCTGACGGAAAATGGATGGTCATCCTCTCTTACGATAAATCTGTCACTGGCCATCCAGAGAACAAGGATGTTGTTTTGCGCTTGATGTCGCTGGCCGACGGGAAGATCACGGTGGTCGCCAGTTTGTTTGGCGGACAGGGAACAATCAATGTGCCGTCGTGGTCGCCGGACAGCAAGCGCTTTGCGTTCGTAAGTTATCAGTTGGTACCGTAACCCTAGGTGCCGAGTGATCTAACTCAGTTCGAAAGGTGATTTCCACCAATCTGGTAACCCACTCCACCGACGGTCAGGATCAGGGTTGATGGCCGATCAGATGTGGCAGCTTTCCACGCCACGCTTCTCCAAATAACGCTGGTGATATTCCTCTGCCTTCCAGAACGTCGAAGCAGGAGAAATCTCTGTCACAATCGGCTTGCTGAATTTCTTGCTGGCATCCAGAGACTCTTTCACTTTGCGCGCGGTCGCTTCCTGCTCCGGCGAATGAAAGAAAATAGCGGTGCGATATTGCTTGCCGAAATCCGGTCCCTGCCGGTTCACCTGGGTGGGATCGTGTAATTTGAAAAAGGCGCCGAGCAATTGCTCGTAGGTGAGCTTTCCCGGATCAAACGTAACCTGCACTACCTCCGCATGTCCCGTAGTATCCGTGCAAACATCCTTGTAGGTTGGATTTTCCAGTTTTCCGCCGCTATATCCCACGGCAGTTTCCAATACCCCGGGTACCTTTCGAAATCCGGCCTCTACTCCCCAAAAACAACCCGCGCCAAACGTGGCGATCTCTTGCATGAATCCCCCTCCATCTTTAAAGCACAAAGATGTCGTAGTTTACTCCAGCTTTGATGCACGAGAACGCCGTTTAGATTCAGCCTGTGTTCTTGGATTTACCTGAGCCGTTCCCCCGTCAGAGGCCCTTTTTCGCCGCCGGTTTGGCTGTCGCCACGGCCTTCAACTTATCCTGGGCCGGCCCTTTGTACGGGCTGTCCACAGAGGCGGCTTCCGTCAATGCCTGCTTGGCTTCCGGCAACTTCTTCAGGTTGAGATAGGCAAAGCCCAGCCGGTACTGGTTTCGCGCGTAAGTTGTAGCATTTGCTTTCAATAGCGGCGCTGCGGCTGAAAGATTCTTCACCGCGCCGAGATTATCTTTTTTTGCGATATCAATCTGGCCCAGCGTGCTCAACGCCAGTCCCTTTTGCAGTGTAATCTGGTTCTGCCAGTCGGCATCGGAGACGCCTTCGGGCTTTTTGGCTGTCTCACAGAGGGCAGCCGCCTTCTTCGCATAAGTTTCCGCTTTGTCCAGTCGCTCGCCGCGTTCTGCGTAGTCGTCCGAAAGAAGCAGGAGCATTCCAGTGTTGTCGGGATATTTGTTCAGGGTAGCGTTTGCGGCTTCTTGCATTTTGGCTCGGTTTTGCGCTGACTGGTACGCAAAAGCGGTCATACCCATCGCTTGTTCGGCGTTCGGGGAGTCCGGAAACGCCTTCGCGAATCGTTGCAGATAGTCCGCCTTTTTGGCTGGATCCTTCTGCTGGTAGGCGGCATTCATCAGCGAAGCTTCTATATATGCCTGGTCTTCTTTAATTCCTTCGAGATTCCTATTCCTTTGCAATTGCCAGGCATCCGTTGCTGTTCCCTCCGGCGGCGCCGCCACTTTATAGCGCAGCACGATTTCGGAGGCCTTTTCACCATAGGTGAACAGGCGGTCCGCATCGCCTTTTTCATTTGCGGCGCGAATCATGTTCACAGCGTTGGCGTAATTGTCGGGATCAAGCGCAAAGAGTTTGTCTCCATACTCGAATGCCTTATCGAACTGCTTCACGCCGAGATAGTAATTCACCATCTGCTCGTCGGCGATGATTGCCATATCGCCGTCCGGGTGGGCCTGCACGAACGCTGTAAGCAGGGTTAATTTCTCGGCGGTATCCGCCGCATCATTGATGGCTTTCAATTGATGATCCTCTTCGGATCCGGCAGGTATCGATATCGTTTTGCCAAGTTGTGCCTGACAAATGGGAGCGAAAAATATCAGGAGAAGCAACAAGGAAATTCTGGGGCGAAACATGAAACCTCCAGTCAAATTTCCGGGATTGAACCACGTCTTTCCCTGCATATTAGTCCGCGAATCCTCATCCTGCAATCGCTTTCGTCACATGAATGAAGTTCATTGGTTTCAGATTCTCCGCCACATTGACGAGCCTGCGCCTTCCACGAGAACATAAAAGTTTGGTTTGGAGGCACTAGATGGATCTGGGTTTGCGTGGACGGGTCGCCATCGTGGCAGCGGCCAGCAAGGGTCTGGGCCGCGCCGTTGCCGAGGAACTTTCTCGCGAGGGAGCGGATGTGGCCATCTGTGCCCGTACCGTCGCGGACCTGGAGAAAGCCGCAGCATACATCCGCTCTGCCAGCGGTCGCGACGTCTTCTGGCAATCGCTAGACGTCAGCGATCCCGCAGCCGTTTCTCGTTTTGTAAGCGCCGTCGAACAGCGATTTGGCCGTGTAGACATCTGCATAACGAATACGGGTGGGCCTCCGTCTAAGCTTTTCATGGCCACCACGCAGGAAGACTGGCGTACGTGGACCGACCAACTCCTAATGAGTACTGTCTATTTCGCAAAAGAAGTGCTGCCCCGAATGCAAAAAAATAAGTGGGGTCGTTTTCTGACAATCACTTCTTATTCCGTTAAACAGCCGGTAGAAGGCCTGCTCCTCTCGAATTCCCTGCGTGCCGGCGTGACTGGAGTGGTCAAAACACTTGCGAGTGAATTTGGAGCCCACGGAATCACTGTAAATAATGTCTGTCCGGGCTACACGCGCACCGATCGCCTGGATGATCTTGCTGGAATGATGGCAGAGCGAACCGGCGCCACAACTGAAGCCGTCTTTGACGGCTGGAAGAAACTGATTCCCGCAGGCCGTCTGGGTAAACCTGAGGAGTTCGCAGCCGTCGTCGCCTTTCTGGTCTCTGAGCGTGCCAGTTACGTGAACGGTACCTCCCTCACCGTCGATGGCGGTACAACCAGGAGTCTCCTCTAAGCCAACATGACTGTTACCGTTCGATCGCTGACCTTTTCCTTGTTGCAGCACCGTTATGCAATCCTTCGGCTTGTGCCGGATTCCACCGTTCCTGTGTGGGCTTCCGCAGGGGAGTTCTTTTCTATCACCCGCACACAAGATGAAATCTCCATTGTCTGCGCAGAGGAAAATGTTCCAGTGAACGAGCGGCCGTCGGATCTCTGGTGCGCTCTGAAAGTCCATGGGCCATTCAAGTTCGATGAGATCGGCATTCTCGCGGGTTTCGCCGCTCCACTCGCTGTCGCGAAGATTGGAATTTTCGTTATTTCCACCTTTGATACGGATTACCTGCTGGTGCAGTCCAAAGATGTTCGCAATGCGATTGCCACCTTGCAATCCGCCGGCCACAGATTCGTAAACACCGATATTAATCTGGAAGTTTCTAAGGAGAGCGACGCATGACGTTGACAGTGGCTGCAACCGGGAACCAAATAACGAAGCTGGTACGGAAGTTTCTCCTGCTGTTGCTCGCAGTACTTTGTGCAGTTCCGTCCCGGGCGGACGAGCCATACGCCCGCAGCAAGAATTACGACCTGCAGCACTCCAAAGTAGTTCTGCGTTTCGATCTGGACAAAAAGAAGGTCATCGGTGACGTGACCCATTCCATCTCCATCCTCCAGACTGGAACGGAAAAGATTGCCTTCGATTCCGTAGGCCTCCAAGTCCAGACTGTCACAGTGAATAAAGCCGCGACGAAGTTTGACACCACAGATTCCAAGCTCAACGTTTCTTTGCCGCGTACCGCAAAGACCGGCGACAAATTCGAAATCGAGATCAAGTATGAGGGCCAGCCGAAAAAGGGACTTTATTTTATTTTGCCCGATAAGAATTACCCCAATCGCCCCAAGCAGGTTTGGACTCAGGGCGAATCGGAAGATACCCGCTATTACATTCCCACCTACGACTATCCCAACGCTCGCCTAACCACCGAAACAGTTGTCACCGTTCCAGCCGACTGGATCACTGTCTCCAACGGCAAATTGATCAGCGTCACCGACGCCGTGAATAACCAGAAGACATGGACGTGGCGCGAATCGCTGCCCAGCTCAACGTACCTTTTCACGCTTGTGGCAGGCGAATTTACTGAAGTGAAAGACACCTGGGGCACTATTCCCGTCACCTATTACGCCCCTAAAGATCGCGGTGATCGCCTCTCTCCGGACTATGGCCGCACTCCAGCCATGATCGAGCATTTCAGCACCACGCTAGGCGTCGACTATCCTTGGGAAAAGTACGCTCAATCGATGGTGGATGATTTCGTCGCGGGTGGAATGGAGAATTCCAGCGCTACGACCAACACCGCGAGTTCGCTTCGTCATCCGCTGCTCGAAGCTGAATATCTCCAAGGAGAAGATGGCCTGATCTCCCACGAACTGGGCCATCAATGGTTCGGCGATCTGGTCACCTGCAAAGACTGGGGAAATATCTGGCTGAACGAAGGTTTCGCCACATTTATGGAAACCCTCTGGACTGAGCAGCACTTCGGCAAAGATATGGCTGACTATGATCGTTGGGATGCCTCGCGAAGTTGGTTCTCCAGTCGCAATCTCTATGCCAAACCGATCGTGCGTCATGATTTCGAAGACTCCGCCGAGTTCGACGGCAATGCCTATAACAAAGGTGGCTGGACTCTGTATATGCTTCGCCACCAATTGGGGACTGAAAAATTCTATGCTGGCCTCAGGCACTATCTTGAAGTGAATCGCGGCAAGAATGTAGTCACCGCCGATCTCACCAAAGCCATTGAAGAAGTAACCCATACAAACGTTGATCAATTTTTCGATCAATGGATTTATGGCGCAGGCGCTCCAAAATTTGAGCTGAACTATTCTTATGACGGGGTCAAGAAGCAAGTCGCGTTGAACGTCAAGCAAGTTCAAAAAATCGAAGGCCGAGTCGGTCTTTTCCGCGTCCCAATGGAGGTGGAAATTACCAACGCCACCGGACCTAAGCTCTATCCCATTGCCGTCGTGAAAGCTTCGGAGACATTTACTTTCCCCTCCGATTCCGCGCCGCTGATGGTCTTGTTCGACAAGGGCAATCAGGTGTTGAAATCCGTGACATTCAAGAAAGACAAGAAAGAGTGGATATATCAGCTGGAGAGCGCTTCAGAGGTAGCGGACCGCGCGGATGCTGCCGTGGAACTCGGCAAGCTGAAAAAAGAAGAGGATGCGGCCAGTGCACTCGGTGACGCCCTGCGCAACGACAAGGCCTATGGAGTCCGCATGGTAGCTGCACGCTCGCTCGGTGATCTGGCCACGCCGGGTGCCTCAAAAGAACTACTGAATTCTCTCGGTACCACGAAAGAGCCGTGGATACGTAACCAAATCGTTCAGGCCCTGGGCAGCTTCAAAGATGAGGCAACCGTTGCCGCTAAGTTGGAATCGATCGCAAAAGATGACAGTTCTTTTCGCGCCCGTGCGGCGGCATTGCAGGCCCTTGGCCGGATGAAATCGCCGAAAGCCTATGAAACGCTTGACACCATGGCTGGGAGCGACTCGCCCGATGGTTTTTTGCGAAACGCTTCCCTTCGCGGCCTTGGCTCACTCGGCGACGACAAAGCCGTCCCGCTTCTGTTGGATTGGTCGAAGCCCGGAAAGGACTTGGATTCGCGACAGGCCGCTATCGCAAGCCTGGCGAAACTGCAGAAAGACAACAAAGAGATCACCAGCCAAATCGCCAGTTATCTCAGCGAACCGCACGCGCAAATTCGTTTCTCCACCATTTTTGCGCTCGGATCTCGCGATGACGCTTCCGCCATCCCCGCGCTGGAAGCCCTGCTGAAACAAGACGATCTGAGCATCGAAATGGCGCCGATGATCAAGCAGCAGATCGAGCACTTGAAGAACCCTTCACCAAAGGGCAAACCGCGCCCGGCAATGGGCGAAGACGAAGAGGGGCCAGAAGAAGGCGCTTCCAATCAACCAGCAGAGGATGCCAAGACAAACCACATCGAACAATTGTTGCAAGAGATGAACGATAGGTTGAAAACGATTGAAGGCCGATTGCCTGCGAAACCGTAGTCCCCGCTATTCATTGGAGCGGAAATCACTCACGGCTCTGCAAGCAATAGGCGAAGATCACGCAGGTTGTTGTTTGTGGGGCCGGTAACAATCGCATCCCCCAGCTTGCTGAAGAATGTGAACGAATCGCTGTGCTGAAAATATTCAGCGGGATTCAACCCTAGTGCTTTGGCGCGCGCCGCTGTGTCCCCATCCGCCACTGCGCCCGCGCCGGAACTGTTACCGTCAATTCCATCAGTCCCTGCACTCAACGCGGTAATCTTGCGCCCGGCAATCTTTTCAACACACGCCAGAACAAATGCCGAATTTCTTCCACCAATACCCTTCCCCGTAACGGGCGAGGCGATTTCGCCATCCGCGATCAACGCAACTCTTTGCCCTGGATTCTCTCGCTTCAAATCCTCTAGCTGTCCCAACAGCGAGTCCACGGCTTTTCCAAGCGGCCAGTCATCCGTTGAGTTATCGCAGCAGGCAACGTAACCGTGCGCTTCCACCGCATGATGCGCAGCGTGAAATAGCTCCTGCATCCCCAGCAATACCACGAAATGGGCGTTATCAAACGCTGCATCATTGGCCTTCGGCGTTTCCGGTACCAAGTTACTGTCTATCCATGCTGAAATCCGACCGGGAAACTTATTACGTAACTCATACTCGTTAAATATCCGGTGGACATCCGCGATGGTCGTTGGATCCGGAAGGGTAGGCCCTGAAGCTAGCGCTGATTCCTTGCCCGCGGGTACATCCGTAACGGCCAACGTCACTTTTCTCGCTGAGCCGGCCGCTACCGCCAGCCGACCTCCCTTAATCGCGGATATGTGTTTCCGGACCGTATTCATTGCATCAATGGGTGCACCGCAACTGACCAGCGCTTGATTCACTTGCTGTATCTCTTCAAGTCCCATCCCTGGAACAAGAGGAAGTTCGGCGAGTGCCGAACCACCGCCCGAAAGCAGGAAGAATACCAACGTATACTGGTCGCAACCCGTCAACTGTTCGAGAATTTTCCTTGCCGCCTTAACGCTCTCCTCATTGGGTATCGGATGCCCGCAAATATGGTAGGCAAGCCCAGGCATTGGCACCTTTGGCGCGGTTGGAGCGGCAACTACACCCCTGCATGTAAAGCCTTTTGGAAGCACCGCAGCAAGCCCGTCCACCATCGCATGGGCAGCTTTGCCAACGGCTATGATTTGGATTTTTTCAGGGGACGAAATGTCAATGGATCGATCTGCCAAATGCAAGTGGCTTCTCTTGAACTCTACTTTGCTACCTATGACACGGGGTATATCGATGGATGCCAGCGTCTGTTCAAAAATCTGGCGTGCGATACGTTTTGCGTCTGCCATGGTTCAACAGCCTGCGCTCTAGGATTTCTTCAGCACCGATGGATTCAGCATATTCGGCGGCATCTGTCCTTTAAACAACGCGACAACATTGTTCGCTGCCATCACCGCCATCTTCGTGCGCGTTTCCAGAGACGCCGACGCCAAGTGCGGCGCCAGCACCACGCTTGGCCGCTTCAGTCCCGGATGGATGAAGGGCTCATTCTCATAAACGTCCAGGGCTGCTCCCGCAATTTTCTTGTTCTCCAGGGCTGCCACCAATGCGGCCTCATCCACAACTGGCCCGCGTGAAGTATTAATCAAAAACGCCGTTGGCTTCATCCTATGGAATTTTGGCCCGTCAAGCAGCCCGCGGGTCTCCGGCAAGAGCGGCACGTGCAGACTGATGAAATCCGATTCCGCCAACAACGCGTTCATATCGCGAAACTCCGCGTTCACAGACTTTTCCGCCTCTTCTGAAGCGCGCACCGCATCCGTGTACACAACCTTCATCTGGAATCCGCTCGCACGTCGCGCCACAGCTCGCCCGATTCGTCCGAACCCGACGATGCCCAGTGTCTTGCCCCACACATCAGCACCGCACAACTGGTCCAGATTCCAGCCCTTCCAATTCCCCGATCTTGCCAGTTGCTCACCTTCTCCAATTCTCCGCGCCACCGCCATCAACAACGTCCAAGCAAAGTCGGCCGTCGTTTCATCCAGCACTCCGGGCGTATTCGTCGCTACCACGCCTCGTTTTGTGCAAGCGTCCAGATCGATGTTGTCATAGCCAACCGCAACGTTTGAGGCGATACGCAATTTCGGCGCAACCCGCAGCATCTCCTCGTTAATCTTCTCTGTCAGCAGACAGACCAGCCCTTCTTTATCCTTGACCCTGCGCAGAAATTCCTCGCGGCTCGGCCGTTCCGACTCTGTCCAATACTCGACATCGCATGCGGTCTCCAAGACTGTTCGGGCATCGGGAAATAATTCGTGGGTCGACAATACTCTCGGTTTTGCCATCGCTGTCTCTACGTTCTCCGGCATCTACACTAGCATAAGCAAAACTTTACCTGCAGGCCCGATATCGCATCGTAGCCAGACGCTCACTATAGTAAACTGCACAAGAGCGCACCTCCTACGATGACAACATCCCTCCTCCGTGAACTAACCTCCTTACTGGGCGCGGCCAACGTGCTTCACCATCCCGACGATCTTCTTCTATTCGAATACGACGGCTCGGTGGAAAAAGCTCGCCCCGATCTGGTGGTCTTTCCCCGCACAACACAGGAAGTTTCTCAGATTGTGAAACTTGCGGCCAAACACCAGGTCCCCATCGTGGGGCGCGGCGCCGGCACGGGACTTTCCGGTGGCGCACTTGCTCGCACCGGCGGAGTGATGCTGGTATTCGCTCGGATGAATCGCATCCTGGAAATTGATGTCGACAATCGCCGCGCGGTGGTGCAGCCCGGCGTCGTGAACCTCGACATTACTCGCGCTGTTGAGCACGCCGGATTGTACTTTGCGCCGGACCCCTCCAGCCAAAAATCCTGCACGATTGGCGGCAATGTAGCGGAGAATTCGGGTGGTCCTCACACTCTGGCCAGCGGTGTAACGGTTAATCATATCGCGGCTATGGAAATGGTCCTCCCCGACGGCGAAATCGTCCGCATCGGCAGCCGTCATGGTGATGCCGACGGTTACGATCTTCTTGGATTGTTTGTGGGCAGTGAAGGAACCCTGGCTCTCGTCACGGAAGTCACCGTGAAACTGTCGCGCAAAGCCGAAGCCGTCAAAACGCTTCTAGCGGTGTTTGATTCGGTCGACGATGCCTGCCAAGCCGTCGTCGAAATCACCGCTAGGGGAATCACCCCAGCAGCCTGCGAAATGGTCGACGGTTGGACACTTGGCGTCATTGAAGACTATATCCACGCCGGTTTCCCACGAGACAGCGCGGCAATCTTGCTGATTGAACTCGAAGGTTTGAAGGAATCAACCGAGGAACAATCTGGAGCAATTCAGAAGGTTTGCACTTTGCATCACGCCAGAGAAGTCCGAGTGGCAAAAGACGCCAAGGAACGCGACCTGCTCTGGAAGGGCCGCAAGAATGCCTTCGGTGCTCTTGGCCGCCTCGCTCCCAGCAACTATGTTCTTGACGGTGTAATCCCCCGCTCGAAGCTTCCCTTGGCCCTCCAGCGCATTCAGCAGATCGGCAAACAATTTGGCTTTGGCATAGGGAACATCTTTCACGCCGGTGATGGGAATCTTCACCCTATCGTTCTTTATGACCCACGCGATGAGAAGGCATTCGACAACGCCATCGTTGCTTCCGAGCAGATCATCCGCTATTGCGTGGAACTGGGGGGAGCCCTTACGGGGGAGCATGGTATCGGCATGGAGAAAAGCGAGTTGATGACTCTGCTTTTTGGCGACGCCGATTTTGATCTGATGCGCCGCGTTCACGATGCCTTCAATCCGGATTCGTCCCTAAATCCTGGAAAGATCTTCCCATCGAATAAAGGTTGCGGAGAAATTCGCGTTAAGCGCAATGCCGCGAGCGAGAAGCAGTCATCATGAGTCCCACGACCGATATCATTTCGCGGCTGGAAACTGTGGTTGGGCCCGGCCGCGTCGTCACTGCAGAAGAAGAACTGCGCGAATACGCCGTCGATGGAGTCGTCCCCGGAGCGATTGTGCGGCCCACTTCACAGGAAGAAGTCGTGGAGATCGTGCGCTTCGCTTCCTCTAACGGATTCAGTCTGATCGCCTCAGGGTCTCGCAGCAAAATGGATTTCGGTATGCCGCCCGCACGTTACGACATCGCTGTGGATATGAGGGCCATGCAGGCAATTGCACATTTCGACGCGGGAGACCTTACCCTTAGCGTCGATGCGGGGATGCCGTTGCGACTGTTGGAGACAATCCTCGGGCAGAAGCAGCAGTTCTTGCCCCTGTCGGTTCCCTGCTACGAATCATCCACCATCGGCGGAGCCGTTGCCTCGGGCGCTGACTCCGCGCTCCGTCAGCAGTACGGAACTGTCCGCGATTTTCTGATTGGAGCCGAATTCGTCGATGGAACTGGGAACCTCTGCAGAAGCGGTGGGCGTGTTGTAAAAAATGTAACTGGCTACGACTTTCACAAATTGTTGATAGGTTCGCTGGGCACGCTCGGCGTTATTACTCGTCTTAATTTCCGCACTTTTCCAATGCCGCAGGTTTACGCGGGCTATCTGGCAAGTTTCCTGGATGGGGCCGCTGCGCTTGCATTTCGATCTTCCGTCGATCGCAAAGCCCTTCCCGTGGCCAACATAGAGTTGCTGGACCCGGGAGCCGCTAAACTCTTGTGCGCGACGCTTGAGAAATCTACTGTCTCGCTGCCTGTCAAGCACGAGGGCCATAACTGGGTCGTGTCCGTGGCCTACGAAGGTAATGAATCCGTAGTGCAACGAATTTCCCGAGAATTGGAAACCTTGGCGCAAGCCACAGGCGCAGTGGAACAAAGCGAATTGGACGCGGCGACCGACGCATCCCTCAGTGGCACGTTTCGCGAATCTTTTGACTGGCTTCGGTACTCCGCACCCGCCGTCGCGCTATTTCGGATTACCCTGCCCGGCGTCGACCGACCGATTCTTTCCACACTCGAGCAAGTTGCCCGTTCAGCCTCGTTGCGCAGCGCAACATTTCTGCGTGCCGGCAACGTGCTCTACTTCCTCGTGCTGGCAGAACACGAGCAACTCTCTTTCATCGATGCTCTAAGCAACGTCGCCGAATCCATCTTTTCAGCCGTTGCCAATATTCATGGATGCGCCACGCTGCTTTATGCGCCGCAGACTCTGAAGCAACGCATAAACGTCTGGGGACCCAACCGCCCGGATTTCCCACTTATGCAGCGCATCAAGCGCGCCTTTGATCCCCGAAACGTTTTCTCTCCCGGCCGCTTTGTAGGGGGACTCTAAGTCGTGGCGGTTACGCAGAACATTCCAGGAATCCTCCCCGTCTATGAAGATTTCGCTCGCTGTGTCCATTGCGGGCTCTGTTTGAATGACTGCCCCACTTACCGTCTGTGGCATTTCGAAGGAGATTCTCCGCGCGGCCGCATCCGCCAGATGGTTCTGGTCGAGCAAGGCCAGCTATCCATCTCGGATTCGTTTGTCGGGCATATTGATAAGTGCCTCGACTGCCGTGCCTGCGAGACCTCGTGTCCCTCGGGCGTTGAATACGGCAAACTCATCGAACACGCACGCGCGCGCATTGAGCAAGAATACAAGCGCCCTTTCTTCACGCGAATCGCACGTCATCTCGTTTTTCAGAATCTGCTTCCCTTCCCGGCACGCATTCGCATGGCTGCTAATTTCTTGAAAATCTACCAGCGCTCCGGCTTGCAGTCCATTGCCCGCGCGTCGGGCATCTTGAAATTGCTAGGTCTGGCCGACCGCGAACGAATCCTACCTGCAATTGACTCCCATTATTTTTACTCGCAACTCGGAAAAACCTTTTCTGCGAAGGGACCACGCCGTTCTCGGGTCGCCTTTTTCGCCGGTTGCATCGCCAACGTCGCGTTCTCAAAGCTCAATGAAGCAACCATCCGTGTTCTTACTGCCAACGGGTGCGAAGTGGTCGTCCCCAACGAACAACTGTGCTGTGGAGCGCTGGCAGCCCATGCCGGCGTGCGCGAATCCGCAAGGCAACTCGCTCGCATAAATATCGCCGCTTTTTCTTCGGAGCAATTTGATGCCGTCGTCACAAACGCAGCCGGATGCGGTTCCACACTCAAGGAATATGACCATCTCTTTTCTTCCGACGAACCGGAACTCGCCGCCGCGGTGGCCTTTACAAACAAAATGCGGGATGTCACCGAGTTTCTTGTCTCCCTCGGTTTGATTGCACCCTCGAGTCCCTTGTCGGCCCGCGTCACCTATCAGGATTCTTGCCACTTGCTCCACGGCCAAAAAGTCCGCGAAGCCCCCAGGCAATTGCTGAAATCCATTCCTGGGCTCGAATTTGTGGAACTCCCCTATACGGATATTTGTTGTGGATCGGCCGGAATCTACAACGTCACGCAAACCGAAGCTTCCATGGAATTACTCACGGAGAAAATGAAACGCGCGAAAGGGACCGGGGCTCAAATTATCGTCACCGCTAACCCTGGCTGCTTACTGCAACTGCGCGCTGGCGCGGAAATCCATCAGACCGGCCAGGAGGTCTTGCACGTGGTGGAATTATTGGACCGAGCGCAGAATTCGCCTGCTGTCTCCACAAACAAGTCTTAAGAGTCATTACAGTTCTTCGGATCAGCAGGAGGGCTCCACATGGCAAAAATCACAAGAAGAGATTTGTTGGGACAATCAGCCTTTTTGCTGGGGAGCGCGGGAGCGTCTCTGCCTCTATCAGGAATCGAGCGTTTCTCTGACACATCGCCGGCAAAGAAGGCAAAGATCGTTGTAGTAGGTGCTCACCCTGACGACCCCGAATCTGGCTGTGGAGGGACGGCCGCCCTTTATTCCGAACTTGGTCATGAAGTGGTGATTCTCTATCTCACACGCGGAGAGCGTGGCATCGAAGGCAAAACCCTTCAGCAGGCTGCCGCCATTCGCACCGCGGAAGCAGAAAAAGCTTGCGGAATTTTGAAAGCGCGACCAATCTTCGCCGGCCAGATTGATGGCGACACTGAACTAAACCGCTCGCGATACGATGATTTTCGCAAACTAGTTGAAACCGAGCGTCCGAATCTCGTAGTCACCCATTGGCCCGTCGATACCCACCGCGATCACCGCGCGGCTTCCCTACTTGTCTACGACGCATGGCTGCATATGAAAAAGAAATTTGATCTTTACTACTACGAAGTCGAACAAGGTGAGCAAAGCCAAATATTTCATCCGACCAACTACGTGGACATTACTTCCACCGAAGCACGCAAACGAACCGCTTGTCTAGCACATCCCAGCCAGTTTCCGGATACGACTTTCTATCCCATGCACGAAATGATGCACAAGTTTCGCGGCATGGAATGCGGAGCAAAATACGCGGAAGCCTTTATCCGTCATCCCCAGAACCTTGAATCCGGCATTTCTCAGATGTAGTGGCGCCGCACGATTTACCGTTATCCGAACCTGCCTCCACAAACGACTGCGCCCTCCCTGCAGCAATGGGGGTAGCTACAGAAAGGGCGCGCCGTCTTCAGGAGAGAAGCTCGTTCTAAGACAACCGACGTTATTCGCCGGGAGGCGGTGGAGCATCAGCCCCGCCCGAAGCGGGTGGCATTCCCATACCATGCTTTCCTTGTCCTCTGCGCATCGGCATTTTGGCCGCCTGAACCGTGTAATCCGAAGGCACCGCAAAGAGCGACGCGGCCGGTTCCTGCCTCTGCAGATTCGTCACTGTATAAGTTGTTGTACCAAAGCGCGGGTCGTTCCTGGTCGTCTTTACCACAATTTGCAGATCGGGCGAATACCATCGCTCGCTGGTCACCACAATATCCTTCTCGTTGCCAGTCTGTCCCGCGGGAATCGTGTGCGTGTAACGAGTTCCTTGTGCGCTGATTCCATTAATTGTCTGGACGCCGAGGTCTTCCTTCTTCAGAGTGCCGTCAGCGATTTGCTTCTGCATGTGCGCATCGAACTTGGCTTGGAAATCCCCGCCAGCCTTCTTGGCACCCTTGTGCCCGGGCATCTCTTCCGCAATCTTCGTGTCTGGATGTAATACAAAAGACTTTGAGGCGACTGGATCGAAGATCATGATGAACGTTTTGGGCTGGCCGGAGGCTGCAAGCGGTCCAACCGCCGGGAGCGTGGTCTCGCGCCGTGTACGACCTTGTCCATCACGGAAAATATTCGTCTGCGTCCGGCGATTGATACTGTTGCCATCTGCCAGAGTCTGCTTGGATTCCACGACAGCAACTGCTGTATATGGAGCCCCTGCTACCACTGCTCCGGGATGCATCTCGCCAAACCCCAGAATTTCCATTCGTCCGCCCATCGGTCCACCCGGCAACATCGCATCGGGCGGCGGCGGCCCACCAGGAGCACCCGGCCCTTCCTGCGCAAGGGCACACATTGCACTTGCACCCAGAAGCGCCGCTCCGCCAAGAACAGAAAGCGCCCACCAATTACTTCTCATTGTTCCCTCTCTTCTTCTCTCCACTTTTGCAGGGTCTTCCTGCATGAAACTCAATTCGACGATTGCGGCAAGCGCACGGCTTGGGGCTGCCCGTCATCGCCCAACAGCAAATCCACCTGGATCCAGTCGCCTGCGTGCTCTTCATTTACCGTCAGACCGAGCGCACCTAATGCCCCGCGCTGCATCTGAACGTGCACGACTGTTGCATCGCCAAGAAATCCCGGCATGCTCGCGGGTAATAGCGTAAAGTCGCTGGCATCGTTAGACGCGACCAGAACCTCACCCAGTTCCGGTCCGCCAGGCACAATTGTCTTGCCTGAATCTTTTGCACTCGTATTCCCCGTTTGTACTGGCTGCTTAATCGTCGCCAACTGACTAATCTTTTCTTGCCGCCAACTGATCCACCCAACCGTTGCAATCAATACTGCGGCAGCCGCTAACGCCCAAGCCGCAATCACCGCGTTACGGCGACCCTTCAGCGTCTTGTGTTTCGTCCGGAATTCCTGACGCAACCTCATCTCCACCCGCGACGGTGTCTGCTCATTCTGATTTTCCGCTCCCAGTTCGTGCAGGTCCGTTTTCAGCTCCAGCCAGCTCCGTTGAAACGCGGCGCAATGCGGACACTCGCGCAGATGCTCGCGGGCTTCTTGCTCGAGCGGATTGTCTTGCTCTGCCGCCGCAAGGCCGAGCGCCGCCAATTGGAACTCTTCACATTTCATTGCATGCTTCTCCATCCGGCTTCCTTACCAGCCATCGCCCGTTTCGGCGCTTCTCTCAATATCTCCAGTTTGGCCAACAGTAGCGCTCTTCCTCGATGGAGACGCGAACGGATCGTCCCCACCGGACATTCCAGCATCTTCGCGGCTTCCTCGTAGCTCATCTCTTCCAATAGGCAAAGGACCACCGCTTCGCGAAACTCCAGCGGCAATTCCAGCACCGCATCCCTAACCAGAGCCCGCCGCTCGCCCAATTCCACCGTCTCTGCCGGCGTCACACGATCGATCGTCTGCGGCAGTACCGCTTGCCCATTTGTTCCGCTCTCCAGCAAAGGCAAATCTCGAGGGCTGCGTTCCAGATGCTTCATCACTCGATTGCGCGTCACGCCATATAGAAAAGCTCCCAGCGTGCCGCGTTCCGCATCATATTTTTTCGGATCGCGAACCAGCGTCATGAACACATCCTGAACAATTTCTTCGGCAGCCCAGGCGTTCCCAGTCATCCGCAGGGCAAAGCGGTAAAGTGGCGCTTGGTGCCGGCGATAAATCTCCGTGAAGGAGTCCTCGTCGCCTTTCGCCGAGCATCGCAGCAGGACCACGTCCCTCTCAATAGAATCGATTCTCATTTCTCCTGATCAGAAGCCCTGCTTACAGTGATAATTCCCGCAGAAACGCAAAAAGTTCCCAAGCTCCTCAAGGCAGAATAACCCTTTTAAGGTCAATAATATACAGAATGGCCTACATGAGGTAGGATGTACACCAGGCGGAAAGGGTTCCAACTTGAAGGTAATTAGTTTGCTTCTAGTTTCTCCGGACGAAACATGTTTGCCGCAATTCGCGTCACCATCCGCCGCGGTACCAGCCGTTGCGACTGTGCGCCGAGATAATTCCCCATGCCAGAAATCACGTAACTCTTTCCTGAGGCCAGTGCCTCCAGCCCCGTTCGCGCCACTTTTTCCGCTGACTCTTGTTTCCCGCTGCTGAATTTCTCCTGTCCTGCTACCACGTGAAATTCCGATTCCGTCGAACCCGGGCACAACGCGCAAACCCGAATCCCGTGTGGTTTCATTTCCTCCGCAAGCCCTTCCGCAAACAACAGATCGAACGCCTTCGTCGCCGCATAGGTCGAGATGTAGGGAACCGCTTGAAATGACGCTACCGAGGCAAGAATCAACACGTCGCCCCGCTTACGGGTAACCATGTTGGCCAAATACAGACGACTGAGGTGTACTACCGCCAGGCAATTCACCTGCACCATGTCCAACAGCCGTTGCGTTTCCACCTTTGTCAATTCACCGTATTGCCCGAAACCCGCATTGTTGATCAACAAATCGATCTCGATCTTTTTCGTCCGAGTAAATTCATAGATCTTTTGCGGCCCATCTGGCTGGGCTAGATCGGCAGTCACAACTTCTGTTCGAACGCCGTGGGTCACTTGCAGCTTTCCCGCAAGTTCGTCCAATCGATCTCGCCGACGCGCCGTCAACACCAGGTGTGTCCCTTCACTTGCCAGCCGCCTGGCGAACGCCACTCCAATTCCCGCGCTCGCTCCCGTGATCAACGCCCACTTTCCAGCCCACTCTTTCGCCATCTTCGGATCCCTCTCGGAATTACTCTCTGCCGAATTTGAATACCGACTCTTTTAACCGGTTCCCTTCGTGCTTCATCCGGTCCATTAAACGCTTCGCCCACACAAATTCTGCCGCAAGTAACGTGAGCCCCAGGAAAATAACCAGCCAGCCCGGGCCAGGCGTCACCAGCATAATGACGCCGATGACCAGCAGCGTGAAACCGCCAAGGATACGAAAAAACCGACGGACTTGCTCGATGGAACGAAAGAACATAGGGCCTCTGTGGGCGGAGGGCGAGAACGACCATTGTGGGGTCAATCCCTCGGCCGCGCAATAGGACGACTTTTGTCGCTTCGAATTCGTATCCGCGTATAATCTCCAATGCCTATCGGAACATCCAACAATCTAGTACATGGAGACCTTATGGCTGACTATTTGCTGAAAACCGAACCGACTGAATATTCCTTCGCGGACCTGCAGAAAGACAAATCAACAGTTTGGGAAGGCGTTGCCAATCCAACAGCCGTGAAACACCTTCGTGGCATGAAACCGGGCGACCGCTTGATCATCTACGAAACGGGCAGTGTCCGAAGCGCTGTGGGCACCGCAGCGGTTACCTCCGTTGATGCCAAGGATCTCAAGAAGCCCATCGTGACGATAGCATCCGGCCAAGCGCTCCCTAAGCCGGTTTCGCTCGACGAAATTAAACGCAATAAACTGTTCGCGACGTCACCACTAGTAAAGATCGGCAGATTGTCCGTCGTGCCTTTGACTACCGCACAATATCAAGCACTGGTCAGGTAGCAGCCAAATCCCGTACATAGGCAAAGGACTTGGTCGAAATCCGGGCTCAAGCTTACGTTAGCAATCTTCTATTCAAGATTTTCAATCTCTGTGGTGTAGGGTTCACGAATCTATGAAACGTCCTCTGCCCGTCACGATCTTTGGTTCCTTGTTTATCGCTGCCGGCCTGGTGGGTGTCGTTTACCACCTTCAGGAGCGACCTCTAGAACCTCACATCGCCCTTATCTCTGCCATTCGTATAATCGCTGTCATTGGTGGGGTGTTTTTGTTGCTCGGGCATGGTTGGGCTCGTTGGCTGCTTCTTGTCTGGCTTGCCTTTCACGTTGTCGTCAGCGCCTTTCACTCCATTTCGGAAGTCGCGGCGCATCTTGTGCTCTTGCTCTTAACCGCACATTTTCTCCTGAGGCCGCCATCATCCAATTATTTTCGACCAGCATCGCCACCTCCCCCTAATTGAAAATGCAGGGCACCTTCACGAAGTGAATCCTGAATAGATATCGGCGAATACCCATTCTCAATCTTCACAACTTTTTCACGCTGCGCGATCAAGTTCGGGAGGCTCGTTTCTTGGGAACACCGAGTATGCGGGGACTGTCTTTGGGTAGGAGCAACTGAGTAGCTTGCGAGAATTTCCATCCGGAGGGACTCGATTGCAGATCGAAAATCCAAACCAGGTCGAAACGGGAATCCGGCCATTTCTGCGGGCTCGATCGGTCATCGCCGAGAATAAGGTTGGCAACGTCTAGAATGGCGTTGTGCTCCCACGCGATGAGGACCACTCCTCGGGTCGAGAGGACGTCCTCAACCAACTGTTTCTCTCTACCCTTGGTATGTTTCAGGTTGACCCGGAGACCCAGGGACTTCGCGAGAGATTTGACAGTGTTTTCCGAACGCTTGCTCTTCACGTGACCGGAGGGCCCAGCGGCGAAGATCGTTGTGGGCCTCGCCAAACCGGGATGAGAGAACTCTCCGTCAACGGGGTTAAAGAAACGAATGAGGGCGCCAGAGCGCTGCCAGCCTTTCGGAGAGAGTTCGTTCTTGTCATGCTGGCCTGCAGCAGAGACGCCTTGAATGGAATCGGCCTTGTCCGGTTTTTCACCGTGCCGAATAATCATGATTTTCTTAGCCATCGCGTATCCCCAGTTGACTATCCGTGTAGCGTGCACAGGGTGAGCAAAACTGCCTTGCTCCCAGCCTAATTCGCTCTACAGCCCTGTGCGCCACGGATCTCGTCGATGCGTTTGAGAAAGGCATTTGTCCATTGGTCGAGGGCGGCTTCTTCGATATTTTGTGCGCCGCTCTCGCGAAGTTTACGAAGCTGCTTTTGGTCCATCATCTGAAACCTCGCGGTTCGAAAGATGGTCTTAACGGTTTGTGCATCCAATCGAGCAAGCCTCTGGATCATCAAGTCCTGTGCCTCCTTCAGAACCTGTTTATCTCCATCAAGCGTAGCGCGGAGTTCGCAGCTACCGGCATTGGTGAACACCGTCTGCGATTCCCAATCACTGAAGCTGCCTCGGGGGTTAGTCCCGAACACGTCCAAACCTCCCTTGGCCTTACCAAAAGTGGATCCAAGGTCCTGGACAAAAATCATGGGCCGCTGGCAAACCCGTGGCTGGCCAGCCACCTTGGGAGCCCATTCCGCGCAAGCCAGCCGGTTTTGCTGCGCAATTGCGTTGTGATAGTGGAAGAGACCCAAGGCCAGACGGTAGGCGTCGTACTCCACTTTCTGCTGGTGTGTCCAGGTCCCGTCGGAATAGAACTTGGCGGCGTCGGTCCATGACCACGTCTCATCGCCATCCGGCTTGATGGCGTCCCACGGTGTTTCTCTCTCTGCGCTCACGACCCTGAAAACTTGAGGCGCATCTTTGAGCGATGCTTTGTTGTCTTGAAGATTCTTCGTAAATGGATCATCAGTACATCCGATGCAGGAAGCCGAGCCAACGGGATAGACGTGGTCAGCCGGAAAACCGAGAACCCACATGATACGGCTGGCGGCAACTTCCGTGAAGACTTCATTGAAGCGCGTATTGTGGTTTGGGAAAGGTGGCTTGAGATATTTTATTTTGAAATGGTCTACTTTGAGTTCGTGTTCGTTATTCTTGTCGCCTATCTCAAAGAGCGAAGCTGATTTTTCACCATCCTTGTTCGAGTCGATTACGACTTTGACGCCGTCAACGCGGATGAGGTCACCCTTCGAGCCATTGAACGCGCCGTCCGAGGTCATGTGCCAGCACTGAAACTTCATGCTGTCACCCTTGACACTCATGAACGCGTAGTGCGGCCGGAAATAGCAGAAGATGCTATCCGCTTCGGTAAAGTAAGTGGAGCGGCTCTTCTCCGGATTGGCTGGATCGAAGTCAGGCCCATTTGTAAGCTGAGCGGGAGTTAGGGTGGGTTGGTCCAGCATGATCTTCCCCACGCGCACACAGGGAAGCTTCTGCTCCTTGGACATTTGATCAGGCACTTCGCAGGTGTTAGTTTGTGCTGCCACACTGACGGAACCACAAAGAATTGCCAAACCTAAGATTGTTGATCGAATCATGACATTGTTCCTCTCTCGAACTCCGCTTTCGTAGGCCCCTTTGTGCGCGTCAGAAGGGCGGAGCCGCACAGTGGTTCGGCATGGTGGCAAGTCCCAATGGGTTGTCGAGCAAGGTGAGGTTTGCCGGCTTGTTCTTCCAACGGCAGCGCCCGCTGGCGAGATCTTCGCGTTTAGCCTTAAACGCTTCTACCCATTGCCGCTCGATGGTGGCTTCGTCGAGGCCTTGTTTAAAGGATCCATCACCGTTGTGATATTCAGGCTTAAATGCGACACGCGAGGACTTAAACAGATCGGCGATTTGCGCGTCGGAGAGCTGGCACAGTAGACCCGCGAGTAGCCGGCGTCCTTCTTCACTGATGGTGGGATCGCCGAGACCATCCTTCGCTGACCAACTCTTGCTCAGCTGTGCCTGGCAAACCGGGCAATCGGCTTCATTCATTCCCGGCTTTCCGGTTTTCTTCCAGAGTTTCTTTCCCGACCAATCGTGCAGACTCATCTTTGCACTGCCATTGCTGGTAAAAGCACCGCCGCCTCCAAAGCTGGCGCCCACATCCTGGACGATCATCTTGGAATCCTTACAGGTGGTGGTAAACGGATGGGTACTCTGGTCGACTTTCACACCATCGCAAACCAGACGCTGCTGCGGCGGTTTGTTATCGCTGTGCTGTATGAAAGCAGCTAACAATTTGAGGCCGTCTTTTTCAGAACTTGGCCGGCCATTGCTGGTATCGAACTCTTTCCAGCTCCAACCCTCATCGCTCTTTCCCTCTTCCGTCATTTTGTGGCCGGAATATTTCCGGACGATTGTTGCGGCATCATACGAACGAGTTCCCTTATCCCCAGAACCAGATTCTGGATCGGAAGGGCAATTGTTACATTCGACATGTACCGGGAACCAGGAATCGGCATAGAAGCCGAGCGCCCACATCAAGCGAGTTGAGGCGACCTCGGCGTAGATCTCATTGTCGTCAGCGCCAAACTTAACTTTGACAGGCTCTTCTTCCATTTGCGGCGTAAGCGTCTGCACCTTGCCGTCCGCGCTTTCCACCTTCGTGATCTTGCAGGAGAACTTCGGAGTTTTCCCACCCATCTGGGACCCAGGCTTGTCAAAATCACAGAACACCTTGTCGCCCGGATGGAATTGAAACTGTTTCGGGTCTTGTTCGGGTCCCTTGAGGATATCTGCGTCAGCAACAGGCTTCGGCGTAAAAATCAGAGCTGCTTGAATGGCGGCGAGACGGTCTTTCGCAGTGTAGAAAGCTTTGTCCACCTTCGCTTCGGCAGACTGCGGCGGATCCTGCGCCTTGCTTGCAGGAATTGAGGTGAGAAGCAGTAGTGGGAAGACCAACGCGAGAATAGTGGTGAGGACAGGGATTACGTACGGCACGAATTTTCGGATTGGGACAGACATCGAGATTCTCCTCGCCTATGTCAGTTCAAATATACTGTCGGCTTCAGCGACTCGGGGCTGGTTTCCGGTGCCTGGGACCTTAAAAAGAAGAGGAATTCATAGGGATGTTCCTCCGATGGACTGGATAAGTCCACAGGGAATTAGTGCAGTTCGCAGGGGATTCGTTTCACCGGGGATTGGCAGTCTTTCCGTATCGCGACCTACTCCTGCTCTGACTTCGCTTGTTGAACCAACTGCTCAGTAAGATTTGCGACCAAATCGTCAATCAATCTGATCTCGAGTGCTAAACGGCCATTCCTAGGATGCATAGAATATTCTTCGGACAGCCGATTCCGCTTGGCCTTCAATTGGTCTCGAATTTTGTTCTTGTCCATTGTGGGTGTCTTCATATCGGGCGAAGCCATTCCAAAGGCGAGGGCCTGCGACATCGCCAACAGTCAGGTGAGAGAGTGCCGCAGGCCGAGCCCGGGGTCGTCACGGAAGTGACTTTGCGTTAGCCTCACAAATATTCCCCTGCGGAAATCGTGTCTGTACAAAATTGCACAAGGTGCGAGCCAGGGACCGCATACCCTTTCCGAAAAACTGTGCAAAAGTGAACAGCGCGTACCATTGCAAGACTATACCGTGCCCGATTGGGCGGCGAGAAAGAGCGCTACTGGCTTGGTCTCAGGGCGGGGTCGGACGGTATCAGTCGTTTTGCTGTCCTTCTCAGATGCAGACTGGAAGCTGGACTCGACGCTCCCTAATCTCGAGCCTGCCTGATTGGTGCGCTTGCCGGAAATCCAGGACCATAGGCCATTTTGCCACACTAGGGAAATCCCTAGTTTTTCTTGAGGGCATCACGAATTAGGCTTTCTGTATCGCCCCGCCCAAAGCAAGAAAGTGCCCCGGAAGCAATGCTCATGCGTTCTAAGGAGGAAGTTTCCCATGAAATTTAAGGTTATCACCTTCGTACTCGCGATGGCTTTCGTGTCCGCAATAGGATCTGGCGCGGCAGATAAGAATGAAGAAAAGCGGGAGAAAACCCGCAAGATGGCAGCCGAGGCCCTCCAGGATTTGTACAAGCTGGAACCCACTGCTCAAGCATCGATCCAGAAAGCGGCGGGATATGCCGTTTTCGACAACATGGGGGTGAACGTATTGCTGTTGAGCACGGCACGTGGTTCGGGACTGGCCGTCAACAACAAGGCCAAGCAAGAAACCTTCATGAAGATGGCCTCGGCCGGTGCCGGTCTGGGCATGGGGGTGAAAGACTATGTCGTGGTGTTTGTTTTCGAGAACGAAAAGGCCCTGGCACAATTTCTGGACTCCGGCTGGTCCGGTTCGGGGCAAGCGGACGCTGCGGCCAAGGCAGGTGAGAAGGGCGGGGCTTACTCGGGAGCAGCCGAGGTCGCCCCGGGAGTATGGGTCTATCAGATCACCAAGAATGGTCTCGCACTGCAGTTGACCCTGCAGGGCACGAAGTACTACAAGGACGACGACCTTAACAAAAAATAGCTAGGAATGAAGAATCGAAGCAATTGAAACGCAACAAGAAGCCAACAGGGTAAGCGGGCACCACGGCCCGAAGAGAGGGATGTGCGAGGTAGCGGTAATGGAGGATAAGGCGGGAGTTGATGGCAAGACCTCAGATGCTGAATTGATCGCCTTAGTGCGGAAGACGCAGGACGGGATAGAGGCACACGCCGAGTTGAATAAAGTGAATCTTCTCTTGCGTGACTTTGCGAAGGAACTGCTGAAACAGCGTCTGTTCATAAAAGTGGAGTTTGTGCGGATGCTCGAGTTGAGTCGTCCGGAGTAAAGGGCACCCACGCCATCGAGAAGTCAGTAGACGTCATGCAACAAAAGTCGTCCATCTCAGGCCCAGGACATTTTCTTTTCGGAATGCCCTTTGCACTCACGACTCATCGACACAGGAGATGCCCTTACTGTCACGGAAAGGTCTATAGGGAGAAACGCAGAGGGTTGGCAGTTCTGGCTCTGGTGTTTGCCGTTCGACCATACCGGTGTCTTGATTGCGACAGGCTCCACTATGGCTTCCGGTTTTAGTGTGGGGCTGCTATTTCGTGTTTGGCCGGTGGTTCTATTGGATGGTCTTTATCGAATTCAATAAAGGAGAACAGAATATGAAGTCAAGAAACTGTTGGAGGCGAAGCGGACTCGTGCTCGCAATAGGGGCAGTCGGTATTGTTTTTGCTCTGAGCGCCGCAGCACAAGTACAGAAGACAACGAGTATACAACCAGGTCACAGTAGCGAAGTAGTTCGGGTTGATCGTGGCGAGGTTCTCGCGGTAGAAGGCAACGATTTGATCGTGAGAATGGAGGATGGCTCGATCCGACATTTTGAGAACATCCCGGAGAGCGCCAAGGCCACAGTTGATGGAAAACAGTTGGGAATTCACGACCTGAAACCCGGCATGAAACTTCAGCGTACGATTACCACGACGAGCACCCCTCACACCGTAACCACGATCCTTACTGTCACTGGCAAGGTCTGGCATGTTACTCCACCACTCGCGGTGATCCTTACCCTGGAAGACGGAACGAATCAGTCGTTCAAGATCCCGAAGGATCAGAAATTCAACGTGAATGGAGAAATGGTAGACGCGTTTAGCCTGAAGAAGGGGATGGTGGTCAGGGCGATAAAAATCGTAGAAGAGGCGCCCATGACGACCACGGCACAGCAAAAAAGCGTGACAGGCACAATGCCTACACCACCGCCAACTCTGCCAGCCGACACTCCTTTGCTGGTTGCCGAGGGTGCGCCCACGGCCGCTCCGCCGGAGACTACGGAAGCGCCTGTTAGCGCCGCGACCAAGAAGGCGCCTGCGTCCACTGCGCCTTCGGGGGCGTCTTCATCCCCTGCGCCTGCGGAAGCGCCTGTTGCTGGCGACACGGGAGTGCCCGCTGCTCCTGCAAAAACAAATCCGACGGGAAGCAATCTCCCACTCATCGGTCTGGGAATACTGGGGTTGATTATTGTATTGCTCGTAGCAAGATTCTATCGCGGGAAGTCGCACGCTTAGGATGGTTCGAGAAGAAGGAGCACCGAGTTCTCGATAAGAGGTGATTCAGGTAAGAAGTCCTTCTCTATTCACTTTTCGCAGGTCGCGCTCATGCTACCGGCTGCCTTAATCACCTCTCACACTGAAGGAGATCGAATTCGCAAAGACCACGAAGTATTGGAGGTGCAACCATGATGTGGGGTCAATCTCGTCGGCTGAACTTATTCTTGCTTCTTTGTCTACCTGCGGCTAGCTTTAGCCAAACCACTAGCGGTGGTTCAATTACGGCGTCGAATCCTCTCAACGTATACACCCCGTCTTGCATTTCCCAGGCTAAACAGTACATCGCCGTGAATTGCCAAATTACTCCAACAGGGGGCGCGCAACCATACAGCTATGCCTTCACGGGAGGCTTCCCAACTGGCATATCGATGTCCACTGGTTTGGGCGGTGGCTTGATCAATGGTACGCCCACGGGGATAACTGCCGTGCAGGCCACCGTGACGGTAACGGATGCAAGAGGGGGAATGGCGGCGACTTCGTTCATGATCACGCCGGCCGGCTTAACCGGCTCGGGCCCATGCGGGAGCGCTATCTGCGTCACAGCAGACAATTACGCGATCAAAACGGCTGAAGGTTATACGATCACGACGTCAGCCACGCTGCGGCTGACGGCCACGAGCTATTGGAGTGATGGCAGCACACTTGATGTAACTTCGATGGCGACCTGGACCTGCTCGCCGAGCCCGCAGTGCGGTTCGGTATCAGCAAGTGGCCTTTATACGGCTCGAAGTTCCGCAGGCACCTACCGTGTGACGGCAACCTTCTCCGGAGTAACGGATGATGGCGGATCGGGAGTCGCGGTTACGGCGGCCACAATCCAGTCCCACAGCAAAGAGAACGACCGAGTTGCAAATTCTGGCATGGTGCTGAGGGATGTCCTGCAGCTGCGCAGTGGCATACCCGCGTCGGTGCTTCAGAAGGCAGAATGCGTCATCGTTGTGCCTTCGACCCTCAAGTTCGCGGCTGGCGTTGGTGGAAGCTACGGGCGTGGAGTAATGACATGCCGCGGGGGGCCCGCCTTTCAAGGGCCGTGGAGCGCCCCGTCAATGATCGCGCTGGGGGGAGGCAGCTTCGGTTTTCAAGGGGGAGGGCAGGCCACGGACTTTGTTCTTCTCCTGATGAATGACCGTGCGGCCAGCAGCATATTGACAAGCAAAGTGAAGATCGGCGCTACTGCGTCGGCTGCCGGCGGGCCCGTTGGACGTGAAGCAACTGCCGCCACAGATTTATTCCTACGCGCAGAGATACTTTCATACTCACACGCTCGGGGACTATTTGCTGGTGTTTCGCTGGAAGGTTCCACGCTACGGCCCGACAACAAGGCGAACAGAAAACTCTATGGAAAGGATGTGAGCGCGAAGGCAATTGTGCTTCAGGGTGAAGTTCCGCCGCCATCGTCTGCTCTGGAACTGCTATCTGTGCTGAACAGCAAGTCACCCGCCAACAGGTCAGCGGGCAGTTCTCCTCCCAATCATCTGCCGGTGGCGTCTTGTTCAGCTAATCCGACCCATGTTATCGATGGTAGCGGCGAGACCGTTTTGGTCCGCGCCGATGTTAGCGATCCGGACACTGATCCGCTCACCTATACATGGACGACCACCGATGGGGCCATTGAAGGTACAGGAGCGCAAGTGCGATGGAACCCCGCAGGTGTGGCACTGGGCAGCCATTCTGTCACAGCGCGAGTGGATGATGGTCGCGGCAGAAATGTGAGTTGCGTGGCGGAGGTCCGAGTGGATCCGCGACCCAACCGGCCGCCAACGATCAGTTGTTCCGCGAGTCCAACCTCGGTACAACCGGGCAGTCGCATGCACATCACGGCGGTGGCAAGTGACCCCGACAACGATCCGCTAACATTTGGCTGGGAATCGACCGGGGGGCAAATCGTCGGCTCCGGTTCGGAAGTTGACCTCGATACCACCCACGTTGCGCCCTCGCACTACACGGTGACGGGCCACGTCAGCGATGGACGCGGCGGCACGGCGGATTGCGATGCCGAAATTACTTTGGAAGCCCCGGCAGTGGAAGCCAAACTGGCCATCCGAAGCATCTATTTCCCCACGGCCCGGCCCTTACCCACGGCACCAGACAAGGGCTTGGAGGAAAGTCAGCAAACTACCCTCAGGTCGCTAGCGAGCGACTTCAAGGAATATCTTGCAAGCAAACCCGATGCGCATCTCGAGTTGCAAGGCCATGCAGATCACCGGGGAACACCGAAATACAATCAAGCTCTTTCCGAGCGCCGCGTCGAAACTACAAAAAACTTCCTTATCGGACTTGGCATTCCGGAAGCAAATCTTGTGACCAGAGCGTATGGAGAAGAAGACAGCATGACTGCCGAGCAGGTAAAACAGTTGGTGGAGCAACATCCCAACTTGAGTGGGGAACAGAAGGACAAAATCCTGAAGAACTTGAAGGTGGTGACGCTGGCGCAGAACCGGCGCGTGGACATTACCCTGAGCAGTACAGGACAACAGTCTGCACGTCAGTTCCCGTTCAATGCTGAAGATGCTTTAACGCTGCTCAGCCCAGGACCGAGGGGGAAGAAATAGAACCTGCTGATCCAGATTGCTGAGCAGGTTCGCCCTAAATACGTATCGAATTCTATGATTCGGACCTACTATGCAACAAACACTTCCGCCTTTCGCTGAATTCAGTGCTGTGAATGTTGAGATTGGCCCGTCTTTTTTGAGCCCAGGTTCCGCAAGCATATTCAAAAATCATCCATGAAAGGATTTAGTATGGACATCGTTAACGCGCTCCCCAGATTCAGTATCCGCAAACCTTGGCAGAACCTAGATCAACTCCGTTTGTCCTTCAGATCACAACTCCTACGCGACAAACTGAAGTTGCTCCGTCAGTCCTCCAAGGCCCCCCAAGAGCTTGTCCATCAGATCGAGGGTCACCTGAATGCGATTACTCAAGACAACAGTGCGGCGAAGCAATGGAGTCAATATGAATTGGCCTACGAGGAATACATCGCGGCAACATCTCAGGAGGACTTGCTAGGCGTTCTCCTCGGCTTGCGAACCTCCCTCGATGTTCTCGACTTGCCGAGTCAAGGCGTATGGTCGACACAAAAACTCGAACAACTGGAACAGGAAGTCAGGCATGGGAACGCCAACGCGGCAATCCGGGAGGAAATTGCCGCTCTCGCCAGGGCGGTCTACGAGTGCGGCCTGCAACGCATGAGTCAGGCGAAGCTTAAATGGAAGCTCCTAAGCCTCCTGATTTCCATGAGTATTTTCTTTTGCATTCTGTCGATCGCTCTGTTGGTGGTTTTCCAAACGAAGGACGTCTCCCCCAGTTCTTCCCTGCAGATGCTGCTTATTGGTTGCCTTGGGGCGTGCGGCGCTCTATTGAGTTCCCGTCTCGGCCTGCGACAGCTTGAGGTGAGCTCTACTACTGTGCGGGATGAGGCAGCAAAGATGTTCTATAGCGCGGCAGTTGGAGCGCTAGCCGCCGTCATGATTGTATTATTTCTCCGTCTTCGCGTCGTCGATTTCCCATGGCTGCATAGCGGCCCAGCAGATGCCAATTCCCTTGCTCCGGCGGCGCAGTACATTTTTGCGTTAGTGAGTGGCGCGTCAGTCACATTTCTTTTCAGCCCCCGCAGTAAAGCGTCACCGAGAAGTATGGAAGCTCCACAGGAGCACCTCGCGCAAAAGGGCGAGCTAGCATTTCCGCAAATTGATGCGGGTGTCGCCGGCGGCCGTGACTTTTCCTCGAAGGAGGCTCACGATGAGATTACACTCTCGCTTACTAACAATCGTTCTCACGATATTCGTGTTGGCGAATCTGGCGGTCGGTCAGACGCAACCAAACAAGAAAAAGGCGACCGATCCACCGAAACAACAAAACAGCGACCAGGAGATAGGGAAATCCTACTCTAAATTGCAGCCTGAGCAGAAGCGTCTGGTCGACGATTACGTCAGCCATTACAACCTGACCACCGCAGGCAAGGTTGTGCCGCAAGAAGCGTACGATAACGCCCGGCTATCCATGCGAACGACCTTTGACGCAGTGACTCATGCGCTTTTGAAGGTGAAACTGACGGATGGAAACGGGAGGGGCTTGGTTCGTGCCATTGACCTTGTGGATGCTGTTGACGAGGTGATGGGAGAGGGTTCCGGTGTCGGAGGCGATCGCCAATTCCGCATCTACGTCTACCTCAAGCCGAACGCGGTTGACGTCCTCTCAAAAAGCAAAGAATTCTTCCGCGATCGTGACAACACCGTTTATCACAAAGGCTTTCCAATCTGCTACCGGCTGAAGAACGGCCCACCGTCGATTCAATTTTCGATCTCGCGTGACAACAAAATGGCGGACGTTGACGTGGATTACCGCTCCTCTGGTTTTCCGAAGGGCTTAGTGAACGGACACCTGTCGGCCTCAAACTCGGACGTGCGGGCTGGGAACAACCTGGAAAAACATGACCAACGATGGAGCGGGTTAAACGGTTGGTGGCGAGAAGTGTTCGGACTTTTGGGAAGAGGAGGAAAGCCACCAAAGGAAGGAGCAACTGAAAGCTTAGGGCACATCCCGTTGAATCCCGCGGCGAAGGGGGATCAGGGAATCGACAAAAGCGCGCACGATTTCCTGAAGAGCTGGGTGGTAGACAAACAACCGAATCTTTCTGCCGCGTATTTTTCACGTCGCAGCTATCCGTGTTTGGAGACGATAGAGCAGAAGGACCGAAAGCAGATGGCTTCTGGCATGGTGAGACTGAATGCAGTTATGGCAATGAGCAAATTCAACACGACTACGGGTACAGTGGCTTCTGTGGGAGCCGTGTTCGAGCCTGCCGATCAATGGTTGCCAGAATTGAAAGCGACTAACAACGGTTATTCGACGGAGTTTAGGTTGGTGAGCGTGCCAACGGACGTAGGGACGGATCTGGAGTGCACAGCGGTGCCGGACGATGAATCAGGAAAGTATCCGAAAGAGAAGTACTACGGTACCGCGTTTAGGGAGAGGCAGGGCCGCAGCGGGAACAAGATGATGTCACTACTCTGGGCGCAGGAAGGAGGGTACTGGAAGATCATAGCTATCCGCCTCGAAGACAACAGCGATTTGGGGATCATCCCAAGGAAGGCCATCGTCAGCGCGCCCGCGGAAGAAGAGCCCAAGTCAATAGTCGGCGATCCCATGGCCGTAAAGGACATCACTGATTTCTATCAGACCTGGATTATGAAACGGGATAGCGCGCGGGCTTCAAACTTCGCGTCCCAGCGTTCGTTGGCCTGTTTGCAGGCTCCTTCTGCGACGGAGAAGAGTCTGTCGCCGGCGGCCCGGATGCGGTCGGCACTGGACCGCGTACTCGGAAGAATACCGCAGGGGACAAATTTGTCCGACCTGATGTCGAGCGTCCAACCGGTGAATGACCTGCTGCGACCCTTGGAGCAAGAAAACTCAAAAGCGTTCGCGATTATGGCTGTACCCGACCAAAAAGCGGGTAGCTTCTTGTGCCAGAACCGGTATTTACTGGAAAAAACGCCGGAGCTGATGCCAGCGGATGCGAAGTACGGGACCTACTACTTGTCCGCGAGCCGAATGAATTTCGGCGAGGAGCAATCACCGGCACTTCTCTTGCTGTGGAACAAGGAGAACACGGGATGGAAGGTGGTTGCATGGGCAGTGGAGGTTCCGTAAACGACTGAGACGGTCGCGGCTTGACACGAAAAGCGCGGTCTCCTGAACTAACAAGAAAAATGGCGGAGAGGGTGGGATTCGAACCCACGGTAGGGGTTAACCTACACACGCTTTCCAAGCGTGCGCCTTAAACCGCTCGGCCACCTCTCCGACGTGTGGACAACCTTTAAACTTTAGCAGAATCCCGGATTTTCTGCATAACGCCGCGCCTTCACGGCCGCAAAATCTCACAACTCATTGAACTTGCAGTTTGCAGAGCATTCAGTCTCAAGTAAACTAGTAGGGTTGCGCGTCCACTCCGGGATGGTGCAATTGGTAGCACGTGGGCCTTTGGAGCCTAAAATCCTGGTTCGAGTCCAGGTCCCGGAACCACTTCTTACCTCCATGATTTGAGCTAACGGCGCCAATCTTATGACGGTTTGCGATGTGACCTCTTGAACCAGTCTGCCTTCCGGAACATATCCAGTCCAGGATCCGCGATCACTTTACCTTCGACTGCAACGTTGTGCTCCCGCAGATAATCCATATCCAGTTCTACACCCCAACCAGGCCCTTGCGGCAACTCGAAATATCCATCTTTTACTTCCGGATAAGGACTGCCAGCCTTTTTGATCTCCGTGTCGGAAAAATCGTTGAAATGCTCACAAATTTTTCCGTTTCGCAGTCCGGCCATCAAGTGTAAAGCCGCGGTGGTACTGATAATTCCACCAACATTGTGGGGCGCAATCATCAGCGAATAGGTCTCGGCCGTAGAGCAAATCTTCTTTGTCTCCAGGAAGCCCCCACATTGCGTCATATCCGGCTGCAGGATCTGCACCGCTCTTCGGGGAAATAAATCGCGGAATTGCGAAGCTGTGTAATACCTCTCTCCGGTCGCAATAGGAATCGTTGTGTGACGTGCGACAACTTCCAACGCGCCAGGATCATCCGGCCGGCACGGCTCTTCAATCCACCCAGGATTGTACTTCTCGATGGCCTTGGCGATTTCCACGGCCTGGTGCGGCGCAAAACGGCCATGCATTTCGATAAACACTTGATTCTTCTGCCCTGTTACCGCAAACACAGCTTCCAGAACCTCCAGGCTGCGAAAATATTCCGCCCGCGTCAATTCCAGATTGCCGTTGCCAAACGGGTCGAGTTTCATTCCTCGATACCCGTAACTCACAACCTTCTTTGCCGCCTCCGCAAACGCTTCCGGGGTACGATCAACCGTGTACCATCCATTCGCGTACGCGGGAATCTTGTCGCGTACCTTCCCTCCCGTCAATTGATAAACCGGCAATTTTGCTTTTTTCCCGATGCAATCCCAGCATGCCATTTCCACCAGGGCCAGTCCGGTCATCGCAACTTCGCCTGGCAATCCAAAATCCAGCAGCGTGAATCGCCTGTACAACTCTTCTATGTCGCACGGGTCGTACCCAACAATGTGCCGTCGCACATCCTTCAGAAATTCGCACACCGTGTGCGTCTTGGAAACCACGCGAGCTTCGCCAAATCCACGAATCCCTTCGTCTGTTTCCAACACCAGGTAAGTCAAGTTGCGCCACGGTGTCTGCAGTACGAACGTCGAGTAATCGGTAATCTTCATGTGCTTCCCTTCTCTCGCACTACGTTCATCCTTCTTTGCGCAAAACGAACGGTTCTCCGTGCGTCAGTTTCAGGTAACCGGTGTCGGGGCTCAGTTGTTTCAGGGCGACTTTAAATTGATGTGGGTCTGCTTGGTTATCCTCAAACATGTCGTAATGACAAGGAATTGCCACGCGAGGTTTGATTTTGCTGGCTACGTCCGCCGCTTCCCAATGCGAAAGATTGTTGAATCCGCCGTTGATGCAGGTAATCATTGCATCCGGTTTGTGTTCGGCGGCCGCATACAGCAGGGGATGATGATCCGTGTCGCCCGTCATGTATAGTTTCGGCCCACTTCCGAACTGCAAAACGAATCCGAGGTGATTCAGTTCCGTCGCGTCCGTCGGCAGTGCAAACGTCGCCGTCATCCGCGCATCCTTCGCTTCATAAACTGCACTGGGCCATACTGTCCGAATTCGCCCGGACTCTACGCCGGCACCCCGATACAGCGGCTCGCACTGCCCTGCACCAACGAATGCCATCGTATCCTTGTTTCGCAACGCTCGAATCGTGTCCGGGTCCAGATGATCCAGATGATTGTGCGTGCAGGCATAAACATCAACTTCCACATCTTTCGGCGCAATCAGTACCGGCACTTTTCGACGGAGATTCATACCCGGATAGGCATGCTCGCAACTATCCGACAAGTACAGATCGATGGAAATTAGCGTACCTTCAGGCGACTTGAAAATATAGCCGTTCTGGCCAAGCCACCAGACCGCCATCGCATCTTTCTCGACGTGAAAGTCCTTGATGGACTTCATCAACGATGATTGCACCGAATCGCTCCGCTAGGCTTGTCTGCACACCTGCCGCTGTTTCCCCAATCCCGCAATTTCCAATTCCACTACGTCACCTGCCTTCAGGAATTGTGGTGGCTTCATTCCCAGTCCTACGCCCGGTGGCGTTCCGGTGGAAATCAGATCTCCTGGTTCAAGCGTCATGAATTGAGAAAGGTAACGAATCAACTCCAGCACTCCGAAAACCATGGTGGAAGTATTTCCCTTTTGCCGTACCTCTCCATTCACGGAAAGCGTCATCGGTAAATCGCCCACGTTCTTGATTTCCTCTGGAGTCGCCAGCCACGGTCCCAGTGGATTAAAGGTGTCGCAACTCTTCCCTTTCGTCCATTGCCCGCCACGCTCCAATTGAAACTCGCGTTCGGATACGTCATGCGTCAGGACATATCCGCCAACACAACTTTCCGCTTCCTTCAGTGATCCCAGATAGCGCGCCGTGCTTCCAATTACCACACCCAACTCTACTTCCCAATCCGTCTTCTTGCTGTTCCGCGGAATCAACAGCTCATCATACGGGCCCACCAGCGTATTCGCAGCCTTCATAAACACGATGGGCTCTGTCGGAATGGGCATCCCGGATTCTTTGGCATGATCCGAATAATTCAGACCGATGCAGATGATTTTCCCCGGTCTGGCCACGGGAGGTCCCCACCGAACGCCTTCATCTACCACCGGAAAACTTTCCTGCGCATGAGTCGAAACAAATTTACTGAGCCGTTCCAGCCCCGAATCATTGAAAAATGCAAAGTCCCAGTTCGTGAAGTGCGCCGAAAGGTTTCTGCGCTTTCCATCCGCCGAGATGATTCCCGGCTTTTCTTCTCCTGCCGCTCCAAAGCGAATCAATCGCATATCGACTAGACCCTTCCTCGACTATTTCAAAACTCGAGCTGTGTATCGCAAGAATTCTACTTGAGAAAAACAACAAATGCAGTCGCGCGATTCCATCTTAGTGATCCGTCGGCTCCGTAAACCGCCGATTGTCCGTGAGTTTGGGGTATGCGTACAGCGATCCACTAACCGTGACAGAGAAGTTTTGAATCGCAGGCACGCCATCCACTCCCTCAATGGTGAGCGTCACCGCAAAATTGCCGGGCTTAGTATACGCGTGCCTTGCCTTTGCACCGGTCGCGCCAGTGCCATCTCCAAAATCCCAGCGGTACTCCACCGCGGGGACTCCTTCAGCCTGCGTTTCCGCCGAAAGTTCAAACGTCTCCCCGGTCTTTGCGTCTTTCGGCACCTGAGTGTTAACACGAGGGGCGGACGCGGAAACATTATTATCAACAATCTTGATGACCCGCACAGACTCAGGAATTTGTTCCTGGATCTTCAATCTACCGCCAACAAGGTCAACGGCCGCCGCCGAATTGAACACATCCGTCGCCGTGTAGCTGTGTTCCGCAGTCAGTCCCAGTTGCGCCAGTTGAAAAGTGCGCGACCTTGTATTCTTGGTCCAATTAAACACCGTCAAGATCGATTGCCGAGGCCCTTCCCGCAGAAAAAACATACTCGGCTGTTCGTCCTCCGGTTCGTAACTCATCAGGTCGATTGGCTTCGAGGCCCGCCCGATCTTTGCCATCGACAATAAATCCTTATTCTCTACCAGTGACAGCCGATCCTTCTCGCCTCCCAGCACCACCATGTCATCTCCAATCTCAAACATCCCCCCAGAGACGGCCGACAGTGCGATCGACGCCTCAGCTGCCGCAAGCGTCAGTTTGGCCGGCCGTTTTGTCACATCCGAAAAAGATTGGCTGGTCGTATTGAACGCATCCGGATCATTTACGAAGAAATTGCGATTCATGTAGAAGCGCGCTGCCACGCCAGTGGCCGCATCCTTCGTCCCATCAAAGGAATGTGCCGTATCGGCGGAGATTCTTCCGGTGTCCGTCAACCCCACAGCATTCAGCATCGGACTCCCATCTTTGTCCAGCACCACCTCGTCGCCAACTGTATCGCGGATGATCTGCAATCCGATTCGCTCCGCTTCCAGTGCCGTTGTATTCGGCCGATAATAAAAGCCCTCAATCGCCGTCGTGTCCATGAAGTCGAGCTTGATGAATCGTACGCCCCACTCGCGCACCAGCGTCTTATAGGTTTGCCGCAAATACTCCTGCGCCCCCGGATGCGTTGTGTCCAAGACATACAGCGTGTCCGTTGGCTGACGCCATATTTTCCCCAACGCAATGGGCTCGCCTTTTGCGTTGTGTACCAGCCATTCTTTGTGGTGCTCGTAAACCCATGCCCGAGTTGTCACCTCAAACGGCGCTGTCCATATTCCAAATGTCAATCCATCCCGTGTAATGTGCCGGCCAACAACGCTCATCCCATTCGGGAATTGCGTGGCGTTTGGGGTCGTGAATTCACCCCGTGCATATTGGTAACCCTCATCCACCTGAAAATATTTGTAACCGAGCGACTTCAAATGCTCTGCTTGCCAATCCGCATTCGCCAGAGTCTCACCTTCGTTGATTGCGGCATACAGCGCCGTCCAGCTCCACCAGCCGATGGGAGTTTCGCCGGGAATCCGCGCATGGTGCAGACGACGAATAGCATTTCCATAAGCCAATAGCTGCGCGTGGTAGTCTGACCCGGCCTCCAGCATCAGCCTCTCCGAAGCCATGTCCGCTCCGGTGGTAAGTGGAAGACTCAATTCGATTTGGTTTTCCGGTGGCGCATTTTTCAAATCAAAATCTTTCTGGATCTCCGTTGTTCCCGTCGAAGCAACCGCCAGCGATGTGACCTTCGTTTGCGCTCCGCTGCCTTGTGCCTGCAAATGAATCATGCTCAGGAATCGTTCCGATGTAAGCGCTCCCAAAAACAGGCTTAGCTTGCTTTCGCGGTTGTAGATCAGCTGGCTTCCCACCCCACGATGCATTCCACCCTCGATCTTTCCCAGATCATAGAGCTGCATGTCCGGACGATCTTCACTGTAACTATCCGAAAGAACACGATCCGTGGAAGCAGCCCCTCCCAAATTGATCAGTGGATCGCCGATCAGGTCTATTCCTCGAATCGCCTGTACAGTAATCTCTTTCCCGGTTCGGTTTCTCACTAGGACTTTCACCGCGGCGTACTGACTTGCGTCATAAATTTGCACCACATACGCAAGGTCCGGTTTCCCGGGCAGTCCTGTACAGGTAACAGTCGTCTCCAGCCCAGACCCCAGCTCGTCAGTGAATTTTCCATCAACCGCATGTGCCTCCGGATAATCGTTCGAGCGCATCCACTCCTGGTTGACCTTCGCCGCAACCCGGCTTGTGAATATCGTTGGACCGCCCTTCAGCGCAAGCTGATACGTCTTAGCCTTTGTATCCACGCGCAACGATAATTGTTCGTTGGCAATTTCCTGAGCCACAGCCGGTGTCACTGCAACCAACGCCAATCCCACTCCACACGCCAGACCACGAATCATTTTCATCACGACCTTCGCCTCTCTCCCATTCTTGCTACCCTGATCATCCTATACCCAGTTCGCAGATCCCGTAGCCACTTCTCTACTTCCCAACTCGGTCGCGAGCAACTATGATTGCGGACAAGAAACATCCAGTCGAGACGGAGGTTGCAGATGCTCATCAATCGAGCACCTGATTTCCCTTATTCCGAGCTGACCCCGAAGGGCCTATACACCAATCGCCGCACTTTCCTGTCCGGCCTTCTGGCGACTGGAAGCTTGATGCCTGGCTGGAAGAACTTCGCGCCCTCTTTTTTGCGTCCAGTCGCCGATCCATTCTCTCCAAAGCTTGATGGAATCGCCAAATGGCCCCAGAGTTCCACGGAAAAACAGACTGCCTGTGAAGACGCCACAAGCTACAACATTTTCTACGAATTTGGCTCCAGCAAAAAAGATCCCACCGAAAACTCAAAGAATTTCCAGATCTCTCCTTGGCGCGTTTCTATCGAAGGTGAGGTAAAGAAGCCACGCACGATCAGCATCGAAGAGATTATGAAACTGGCTCCGTTGGAAGAGCGCGTCTACCGCTTTCGTTGCGTGGATACATGGAGCATGGTCGTTCCCTGGATCGGCTATCCGTTCAGCGCTTTGGCAAAACTCGTCGAACCTACTTCAAAGGCCAAATTCGTCGCCTTCCAGAGTTTTTATGATCCACAACTGATGTCCGAGGGAAAACATGCGGGCATCCAATTTCCCTACGTGGAGGGACTGCGCATGGACGAAGCTCTGCATCCCTTAACGCTGCTCACGGTCGGCATGTACGGCGAAGTTCTTCCCAAGCAGGACGGCGCCCCCGTGCGCATGATCGTTCCCTGGAAATATGGATTCAAAAGCATCAAGTCCCTTGTACGGATCCGCTTCCTCGAAGAGCAACCGCCAACAACTTGGAGCATGAGCGATGTTCGTGCGTACGGTTTCTATTCCAACGTAAATCCAACCGTCGAAGGGCCTCGTGCCAGCCAGGCGAAGGAACGCCGCCTCGGCGAGATCTTCCGACGTCCTACGCTGATGTTCAATGGCTACGGCGATCAAGTCGCCAGCATGTACAACGGCATGGACCTGCAAAAGTATTTCTAGGTCCCAACGTTTTGTCACTCCGTCCATTGAACGTGCCCCATCTTTCGAATCCAGATGGCTTCATTTTGTCCCTTGTAACACCCGAAATTGAAGAAAAGCGTCCGCGTTCCATTCTCCCTTATTGGCAATCTTATGGATCTCATTCCGGCAATTCAATGAACCATACTCTCAGAAAAGCCTTTGGTAACCGGCCTGAGATCCATGCCGCGTTGGCCGAGTCAGACTTCTTTCACTTTCCTCATCGAGCCTAAATCGCTAAGATGTCGGCCATGACATACCCACCTAATCGTCGCAGTTTTATCGTTACCACAGGACTTACAGCCTTGGCCTCTACTTCTGTGCTTGGCGCGAACGACACGATTCGTGTTGGAGTGATTGGTGCAGGCGGCCGAATGATTGGATTGCTGAATGCCGCGGATCAAGTAGGCGGCTTCCAGATCGCCGCGGTGAGTGATGTTTATGGACCGCGGAGAGAACTCGTCAAGACACGCTCCAACGGGCTGGCGACAACGCATTTGGATTATCGCGAAGTGCTTCAGCAGCAGATTGATGCGGTGATCATCGCCTCTCCCGATCACTGGCATGTGCGCATGGCCGTAGATGCGCTGGCCGCGGGAAAAGATGTGTTCCTGGAGAAACCAGTTACGCACACACTTGAGGAAGGCGCTGTATTGACGCGCGCGGTGCGGTCTGGCAAGCAGATTCTACAATGCGGAATGCAGCAGCGGAGCTGGAGCCATTTCCGCGATGCTGTCGATCTGATTCAGGGCGGAAGCATCGGAATCGTTCCGCAGGTCAGAACGTACTGGTGGCAGAACTATCGCGTTTTCCTGGCGCCGAGATCAGTTGATCAACAGGCGCTGGATTGGAAACAGTGGCTGGGTGGCGCGCCGGATCAGGCGTTCACTGAAGAAAGATTCTATCGGTGGCGATGGTTCTGGAATTTTGGCGGCGGTGCAATGACCGATCTATTCACACACTGGATTGACGTGGTGCATTGGGCCATGAAAGCGGACCAGCCGCACACCGTACAGATGCTGGGCGATAAATACATTTTCGACCAGTGGGATTGCCCGGACACGGTTCAGGCGGCGCTGCGCTATCCAGGATTCGACGTTGTGTACGAAGGCATGATGGCTTCTTCGATCGATGATGGCGGTCTCGAATTCCGCGGCACGGAAGGAACGCTGAAAATAAACCGCAGCGGTTTTGGCGTGTATCACGAAGGAGTACTTGCCAAGGACAATCCGGTGGTAAGGGCGGACAGTTTCCGAGACGGCACGGTTTCTCACATACAGAACTTTTTCGATTGTGTCAGGAGTCGCAAAGAACCGAACGCGCCAGTCGAAACGGGAGTCTCTGCAGCCCGCGCCGGGCATATCGCCAACATGGCCTATCGCGGGAGTGGGCAAATCACCTCGCCGCCAAAGTCCTAGAGGATTGGTGAGCGAAACGTGAGAATGAGGAAAAGGCCAATTCCTCACGGGCTAGCGCCCAAGTTCGAATGCAAAACTATCTCGGCGGAGTTGCCGGCTTGGCTGGCTCGGCGGATTTTGCCGGCTCTGAGGGCTCGGCTGGTTCCGTAGGTTTTGCGGGGTCGGCAGGCTTCGCCTGTTCGGGAGGTTTCGTGGCTTTGAGTTTAACCATGGATTCATCAACGCGTTTTTTGAAGTCGCCCTGATCGTTGTGTGCCATTCCGCTGAAGATTGAGTCGACTTGCATTTCGCAGCCCCCGCCCTTGGGTGTCAAGGTAACGTGGTTGGTCCGCTGCATGATCGCTCCGGTCACAGAGACATGAATGGAGTGCTTCACGTTGTAGGAAGCCGTCATTTTGGCGTCGTCACTCTCCACGATGACATAGTTATCGGGGTTGCTCAGGGCTTCTTTGACGCCGCCCCCAGACCTCGCTGCAGGGCACAAGATAGTTATTCGTGTAAATCTTTCCAAATGACGGTAGTGCAAAAGAGAGCAAAGCCAAAACCACAAGGCTCGTCCTCGCCACGGTATGTCTCCTTAAACTGTTGCTGCTGGGATGTCGAGAACGGCATAGGAACCCCCACTATATAGTCGGTAGAAACAGTTATTCAGTCCCAGAGTCACCGGGGGCAGTGACCGGCCTACAACGCCACAATGGAATGAGGAGACGCTAATTTCGAGTACTACCGCGGCTAGTGATTGTTGTGGCCGCAGCAAACGGCAACTGTGCCATGAGAACGGCCCGTGCGTCGGTTGGCATGGGCTCTCGAAAGCGGGTTATTTCGCAGGTAAGGCGGTGATGGAGTGGATGGAGATGGTGTTGGTCTTGGGATCAAGCGAGCCTACAATTCTAACGGCCAGACCGGCATGCGGTTCGGCCAGTTCTTGCTTGTCGAGACGATACACCTTATCTTTGGTCTGCAGAATGAATTTTCCGCCACGTTGCTTAACGCAGAAGCGCGCGCAACCGGCGTTGGTCTTCACCGACGGCTCCATGGCAATCATTTCCTTGTGAGACTGGCTGAGCGAGTGAACGTTAAGAGCGCACTGCGTGTCGGCAATTTCGCCACGGAAGGTCTGTTCGTCTCCAGAACGAACTTGTGGGCCGAGGCATGCGATGGCCAACAGAACGCAAAAACCTAGTACCAGATGAATTCGTTGGATCATGGCAAATTTCTCCTTATCTTCGACTGCGCAAACGAAACTTGTTTGACTGGGTGGGTCATGGCAGCACCACAAAACGCATGGTCATACCCTCATGATCCTCGCTGCAGATCACAGTGCAGATCACCACATACTCACCTGGCTCTTGTGGCGCGCGAACGGAAAATTCCTGCGTTCCGGGCTTAAGCGGGAAATCCCAACCGTCGACGGATGTGCGGTCTTTGGCCCGGAGCAGGGTGAAACCGTGGATAGAGCCTTCGCGGTTCATGTTCTTGGCTTTTTTCGCCGTGATACGCAGGGTGAGTTCTTCGCCGGCCTTTACGTTAATCTCCGCATGCTTCTGGCCAGCAATCCGGTAACGGCTATCGTGATCCGCGACGATCTCGATAACTCGGGGAGGTTGTGGTGGCGTCTGCGGGGCAGCACCAGAGGGGGACAGAAAAAGGAAAGCGAATGGCATTACGCCCAGTAATGCAAAGTTTCTTGCGAATCGCAAAGTTAAGTTCATTGGGTCATGTACCCGAGGATGAGGCGCATATCTTCGTCGGTGAGCATGGCGCGCACTCTCATGTGACGAATCGCGGTGGCCATGACACGCGGCGGAAACTTATGCGGAGCCATGTGGCAACGGCCACAATTGGTGCGAAACCGTTTTTCGCCTTCGATGCGCAGTTTGCTTTCAACCGAAGAGTTGGAAGACGTGGCTGACGGTAATGCCGTTCCATGCGTATCTGCGGAAGCCCTGGATGACATAGAAGCAGGCTCGGAAGGAGCCGGAGCAGTTGGCACGGCACGATCCTGCGCCAAGGAAGAAAGCACGAGACAGTCCATGACGAAGAAAAGACCAACGCTGACACAGAGACGTCGCATTATTCCCTCCCCGTATGACCAAGAGAAATCACGAATCGATAGGTGAGGCCAACGGTCCAGATATTCGAATTGCCTTCTGAGCTGAACTGGCGGCCGTAACTACCGACGGCGCGGAATCCATCGAAGAAATAATAGTTGAGGCCGAATTCGAAGAAGCGAGTGTTTTCCGCGGGAAGCGAATCGCCAGGCTGTTCTCCCATAAGAGACTGCTGATAGCGTGCGACGAGTTGCGTACGGCGCGCCTGATTCTGCATCCACGGAAGCTGGCTCAATCGATAGGCTGCTTCCGTCCAGTAGCCACTTCCCTGCTGAGAGCGGGCATATTCTCCACGAAGATCGAGGGGCAAAGAGGTTGGCTGCCACGCAGCATAAAATCCAAATGTGTTCGTGCGGTCACCTTGGAGGAGATGCTGAAATGAGCCGCCAAATTCCAGGCGCAGTTTGGGAACAAACGCGCCGAAGCGACCGCCGGCGAACCGACTGGAATCAACGGGCGTCACATTCGAAAGGGTGGAGAAATACGCCGCGTAGTTGAAATCCAGTTGTGGATGAACCTGGAAGCCGCCACGCACCATGCCGCCATTGCTGGCGTTGCTTGGGCCAACGCCAATGGGGAGGATCATCGGATCCGTTTGCAAATCTCGAACCCATATCGGGTATAGGCGTTCGTTATAGATGTTGAACGGCGTGAGGAAACGCCCAACAGAAATCGTGGCGTAACGATTAGCGATGAAATCGAGTTGCGCGTAGTCGAGCTCTTTTTCGACGTCGCCATGGAAGCCACTCTGGCTCGGTATCTGAACCAGGTCGGATTCGAAAGTGGCGCGTGACTCGATGAGCCAGCGGTGCCCGAGAGGCAGGAGTAAAACGGGCGAGATCAGTGGGCCCAAATGAGGCTCGCCACCGTCGTAAGTGGTGACAAAGCCGGCGCCACCCGTTAGTAAGGGAACGGGTTTGACGTCCTGCTCCTGAGGAGATTGAGCTGCGGCTTGAGTAACGAAGAGGGCCAAGATAAGTGCGGCAAGCGCACCACGGCACCATAACATATTGATAAATATAGGTTTATTGCTAGAGTAGGGCCCTCTCCTGAGAGATGGCCGGGGCGCCGGAATCACAATCGCGTCCTGGACTCGCACGTACCGCCTCGAGAGGGGGGTTTAGTACTACATTGCAAGCTTGCGTGAGAAGAGAAAGGGAGTCAATTCGGGAGACGGGAAGGGTGCCGAACTGGATAATTAGCAATAGGTGCTATCGCGGCACTCCACGGGTAACCCAGAACTTGCCGAGGGACACCGTTATTCGCGGTAGCGTCGGTGTGGCACTCCGTAAGAGACTAGCCCTTGGGTAGTGACGGCATTTCCTGAGAATTAATTCCGAATTCGACGAAATCCTCTCACCCATGCAAGTCCTCTCTTAATCCTCTGACTTTCCGATCCAAATACTGACCAGACCCTCGTCGACAGACCAACGAACGGGCACTAATTGCTGTGGAATGGTGTCCATTCAAAAGACGTTGGGACCTCACACCACAAAAACGCTGCAAGAGTCGCCACTGCTTCCGTTCTAAGGGCAAGCGACGACAAAGAACGGCGCTGACACCTCATGTTCAGGGAGAGACACCGTGGAGCATCCCATCGTGCGCAAAACACAAGTTCGAGTCTCCATTTACATCGTTGGTTTTCTGCTTTCCGGGATTGTGCTGGTCCTTGTTCAGCCCTACCTTCGAGCAAATGGGACGGGGACATCACCCGGCGCTGTTTACACGCATGGCATGTTAGACGTGACTATTCCGTTCAAGGCTGCTCATTCTGGCAAGGGATTTCTGACGGTAGAAGTTCTCGACCCCGAAAACAACGTGGTTGGAAGGGCCGAAAGGTTAGTGGATGTCGCTCGCGGGGTCGCTCAGTGGAAGGAAGAATTGAAGTTGGACAAGGCCCCGCCGTTGGATGAACTGGTATGGCACCGCTTGCGCTATCGCTTTGCTTATGACGACAGCAAGATCGCGGACCTGGAAGGTACGGAATCCATTGGACAAATCCTGCGCATGCCGGTGTTGCGCATTCTTGGTCAGCAAAGCTATTTGTCCGGAAGCGAGGCTTCAGTAAGAGTGATCGTCTCGGACTCGCACGGAGAGGCAATCCCCGGCCAAGGCTCGTTGCGTGTCGATTTGCTGGTGCAAGGAAAAAGCCGAACTACGTTGTATAGCGGGAAGCTTAACCGGCACGGCACCACGGAAGCACAATTCCAGTTCCCCGCCGGACTGACGGGTAATTGCGACCTGCACTACATCGCAAACACATCGTTCGGATCAAATGAATATACGCAGACGATCCGGTTGCTGGATAAGGTGGGGATCCTGTTAACGACGGAAAAGCCGATCTACCAGCCCGGTCAATTGATTCACATTCGCGCGCTTGCGCTCAACCGAGCCAATCACGAAGCGGTGGCAAATCGCAATTTGACGTTCGAAGTGGAAGACTCGCGCGACAACAAGGTATTCAAGAAAGCGACGCGCACGGACGACTTCGGCGTGGCCTCTGCGGAGTTTCAACTTGCGAGTGAAGTGAATTTGGGAACCTATCATTTGCGGGGACTCCTGGGCGATCAGAATGAAGATGTCGCGAATTCAGTGGAGGTTGCGCTGAACGTGCAAAAGTATGTGCTGCCAAAATTCAAGGTGGAACTGGAATTTACGTCGAAGGGCGACAAAAAGAAGCACGGCTACCGCCCCGGTGACCACATTATTGGCACTGTCCAAGCGAACTATTTCTTCGGAAAGCCGCTGGATGGCGCCGAAGTTTCCCTGAAGGCATTGGGAATGGATGTGACCACGTTTGAAGCGGCTTCTGTGGAAGGCAAGACGGACCACGAGGGCAGCTACCGATTTGATTTCAAAGTTCCCTCTTACATGGCGGGACGGCCGCTGGATCAGGGCGCGGCGCGACTGCTGATTGAAGCAACAGTCAAGGACACGGCGAACCACTCCGAATCCAAAGGCGAGCCCATCACGGTAAGCGAATCGCCGTTCCTGATCTTGGCTGTGCCAGAGGGCGGAACGCTTATCCCAAACCTCGAGAACCAAGTGTTCTTGCTGGCGACCTATCCCGATGGCTCACCGGTGAAAGCGGCGTTGACGGTTCGACCCAGTACCAGCGCGGAGCAATGTGTCAGCACGGACGACGGCGGTGTCGCAGTCATTCACATAAAAACAAGAGCGGAAACGGAGAACCTGAAGATCGATGCAAAGAACGCTGAGGGAGAGTCCGTCTCAGCGACCATTTCCTTGCAGCCACGAACAGGCGATGCCCAAGTGCTACTGCGCGCCGAGCATGCTGTGTACCGCGCGGGCGATCCCATTCATTTGAGAATACTGGCCACTAAGAAAACGGGGACGGCGTACGTCGACATCGTCAAGCAAGGCCAAACGATTTTGACCCGCGATTTGGATATTGCCAATGGCGAAGCGGAACTTAATCTTACTGCCGGCCCGGAAATGGCGGGCACAGTGGATTTGACCGTCTACATGTTCAGCGAAAATGCGCAGCCGGTTGCCGATCACCGCTTGATTTTTGTACAGCCGGCCGATGAGTTGAGGGTCGAAACCATAGCCGATAGGCCGGTTTACAAACCCGGTGATGATGCGCGGATTCGTTTTCGAGTGACGAATTCCAAGGGGCAGGGTGTACGAGCCGCACTCGGACTGCAAATTGTCGATGAAGCGGTTTTTGCGCTGGCAGAAAAACAGCCCGGTTTTGCCAAGGTGTTTTTCTACCTGGAACAGGAAGTGATGAAGCCGCGCTATGAAATTCACTCGGTCGGGCCTGCGGAAGTCGTGGAGCCAGTCGAAGATTCCAAGGGCGAGCAACGAGATCGTGCAGCGAGAGCGTTGTTCTCCGCCACCGAGATCGTCACCCAGAACAAATTTGAAACGGAAGTCGGGCGTGAAATTCCACAAACGCAATATTACAACTATCTGAGCCGCTACCGGACTCGGTTCCAGAAAGAGGCCAATAAAGTTGCTGCTGCGCTTCGGCGTTCGTTTAAAGAAGACCCAAGCCAGAAGGACCTGAAGGTGGCGTTTGCAGAGCTTGCGGATTCAGGCAAAGCAGAGTTTCGCGATGCATGGGGAACAAAACTGCGTATCGAACCACTTCCCTGGGATACCAGCAGAACGCAGTTCGCAATCCGCAGCGCGGGATTCGACAAGCAATTCAACACAGCGGATGACCTGACAATGTATCTGTATTTCCGGCGCGGTGAGATCGTGGCTGGTCCGGCTGAAGGAAGGAAAGTCATCGCCGTAAAAATTGAGCACGATCATGGACCCAACAATGGGTTGAGTGAGATTTCCGGTACGGTATTGGATCCGAGCGGTGCCGCAATAGGAAACGCGGGCGTGAACGTAACAAATATTGCCACGGGACGATCAATAGTTTCCCAGTCCGACCTTGCGGGAAAGCTCCAAATAACTGCGCTGCGGGCTGGCAGATACCGCGTTGTGGTTTCTTCTCCTGGATTTCAGCAGTCCGAAGCAACGTTTAAGTTGGAGCCGCGCGATCACGCGGAACTCGATGTTCGGCTGATGGTCGGATCGGTGAGTCAGTCTGTGGAAGTCAGCGGCAGCGCCGTGTTTGTGATAAACACGGAAACCTCGTCAGTTGGCTTTGGCAACGGGATGGGTGCAGGCGTTCCCGGCGGCGTAGCGGGCGGAACGATGGGAGGAGTAGTTGGTGGCGTGCTGGGTGAGGTCGATCGCGACAGAAAGGATCGAATGTTTATGGCTCAAATGACTCCTCCTAAGTCTATGGCTCTTCCTATCAACGGGCGCAATATTGTGAGGATTGCCCGGCTTGCTCCCGCCGAGGATGCTTCCCACAACATTCACGTGCGCTCTTACTTTCCAGAAGCGCTCTATATCAATCCGGAAATCATCACGGATCGCAACGGAAATGCCAGCATCGCCATCCCGATGGCTGACAACATCACCACCTGGCGCGTGGCCATGCTCGCTTCGACAGAGCATGGTGCATTGGGCACGGCAAGTTCGAGCTTGAAAGTGTTTCAAGATTTTTTTGTGGACCTGGATCTGCCTGTGACACTAACTCAAGGAGATCAAGTGTCGGTTCCGGTAGCGATTTACAACTATTCTGATGCGAGCGGCGACGTGCAATTAAAACTGGAGCCCAACGAATGGTTCTCTTTGGTGGATGAAATTGACGAGAAATCGGTCAAGGTGGACGCCGGGCATGTCGGCGGCTCGCAGTACACCCTGGAGGCGAAGCAAATCGGCAAATTCAAGTTGACGCTCACCGCGCGCATGAAGGGGAACGCCAAGCGCTCGGACATCGTGGTGAGGGAAATAGAAGTTGTTCCCAATGGCCGTGAACAGAACATAGTCTTCAACGGCCAGCTGGAATCAGCGATAAGTCACGATGTTGGTTTTCCGGCGAGTTCGATTCCCGGGGCCAGCAAGATTTTCGTTCGACTGTATCCGGGACCGTTAAGCCAAATTATGGAAGGCATGGACGCAATCTTGCGTATGCCGGGCGGTTGTTTTGAACAGACTTCCTCCAGTACGTATCCCAATGTTCTGGCGCTGGATTACATGAAGCGCACGAAAAAGCTCACGCCAGAGGTCAACGCAAAGGCCGAAGGATACATTGCCAACGGTTACCAACGATTGTTGACGTTCGAGGTTCCTGGCGGCGGCTTCTCGTGGTTCGGCCAGGCGCCCGCCAACAAAATCCTGACGGCGTATGGCTTGATGGAGTTTTACGACATGTCGAAAGTCCATGATGTGGATCCGCGGCTGATTGAGCGTACACAGCAGTGGCTCGCATCACAGCAGTTAGCCGATGGAAGCTGGAAACCGGATACCCAATTCATCAATGAGGGCGCAACGAATCGCTACAATTCCGACGTTCTGAGGATCACCGCATACATCGCCTGGGCGTTGGGGAATACCGGCTATCAAGGTGGCGCGGCAGAAAACGCAAACCGGTTCATCCAGAAACAACTCTCCGGAAAAGTCGACGCATACACTTTGGCAGTTGTGGCCAATTTTGCTGTCGATTATGGGAAGGATCGCGAATTCACACGTCAAGCAATGGAATTGTTGCTGGATTCGCGCACAGAAAAAGGCGAACAGGTTTGGTGGAGTTCAGAGGAGACGGGCGTATATGCGACGGGCAACAGTGCAACTGTGGAGACCACAGGATTAGCTACACAAGCGCTGTTAAAGTGGGGTCAGGCTCCAGCCGTCACGCGGAAAACGCTCACATTCCTCACATCTAAGAAGGATTCATCTGGGACCTGGGGAAGCACGCAGGCAACGATCGTGGCGTTGCGAGTACTTCTGCTGGCTTCGGAGAAGGGCTCCGCCGATGCGCGCGGAAAAGTGGAAATTACCTTAAACGGAAAGCCTGTCACGCTGCTGGATTTAAACACGGACAACAGCGATCTGTTCCACCAGTTCGTGTACAAAGATATCGATCAGTCGGGCACGAATCATGTGGAGGTGCGCTTCGCAGGCAAAGGCAATCTTGGTTATCAGGTGGTGGGACAATACTTCATGCCGTGGGACGAACTGCGCGTGGAAGAGCCTCTTTCCATCGCGGTGAAGTACGACAGAACACATTTGGCGCAGGGTGATATCGCGACGGCTACTGCAATTGTGCACAACAACATGAAGAAAAACGCCAACATGGTCATGGTTGACCTTGGGATTCCCCCAGGCTTCGACCTACTGACAGAGGATCTGCAGGACTATCAGGAAAAGTCTGCCAAGCAGAAGAGCGGCCATTTGCAGAAATTCAATCTCACCGCAACCCAAGCCATTCTATATTTTGATTCCTTCGCTCCGGGCGAAACGGTCACACTGCCCTTCCGGCTGCACGCCAAGTATCCGATTCGTGCGCGCACTTTTTCTTCGCGAGCGTATGAATACTACGACCCGGATGTCAACTCGATTGCCCGGCCCGTGCAACTAGAGATTAGAAAGCGGGCAAACTAGGAGTTCGCCAAAAGAATACACCGGCCAAGAGTTTGGGCAAGAGAATGTTACTAGGGATTGATTCCCAACACTGCCCCGATAGCCTTCAAATTCTTCGATGGCATCCAAGTCTTGGTCATATACAACTTGATCAGATCTTCGTGCGGTGCCGCCATCAATTTGGCAGTGGCAATCGCGTCGCCATTTCCCAAGTCCCAAGCGCCCTGCCACACCGCTCGAAGGGTTGCGACTCCCGCGGCCATGACTTCGACCGTGCCATCTTTGAAGAGTGGCCAGAGGTCTTTGCCTCCCGCAAAAGCGTTCACGATATCGATTGGCTTGATTTTGGTGAATGTTGTTCTCATCAGCTCAACGGTCCGGATAGCTGCTTCTTTCCCCGTCTTCGGCAATTTGACTTTGGTCACGTTGGTCAATTTATTCGTCAGCAAGCTTAACAATTCGACCGAGTTTTGACGCAACATCTTATCTTCGTAAGCCGAATGAACTCCCTCGCCGCGCTTACCTGATCCATCGACATTTGGTTCACCGTTGTACATAAACGAGAGATGCAATGGCTGGCACGCATCTCCCACATAGTGGGCGCAGATTCCCGCAGCGGCCACAAATCGCGTCACGTCCTTTTTCTTGGCGGCGTTCACCATCTCGTCGAAGAACTGCCAGACACGGAACGGGAGTAATCCACGTTGCGTATCCTTGACGCGAGAGTAGTATCCAAGCCAAAAGGTGGGGTCGATCTTACTCACGTCGGTGCAAAGTTGGAGCAGAGTCTTGTTTCCATTGCCGGGATCAGGCTGGTCCATGTCCGCAAAGTGATTTGGTCCATCCGCGCTTCCTCGAACCATCTTTCCGTGGGCCCAGATTCGATCGGGCACGTCAGCCAGTGGCACAAATCCGTCCGAGCCGTGAGCGCTGATCTTGCTCGTCGACTTAATGGAGTCCAATGGATAGGAGACAATTTCCTGGTTCGTCTTCATCAGCTTGCCCAAATTGCCCTTGATGTCGTTACACGCGAAGTATCCGATCGTGTAGTGACCGACTGCCCCCCAATACTCCGGGAGCCCCGTGTTCCAATCGCGGAGGAGTGTCACTCCCAGTTCGCGGCATACGTTGCTAAGAGAGGTCGCCAAAGCAAAATGTCCTGTACGCTTGATCGCACCTTCCTGAATTAGAGTCTGCCCACCCCACTGGACAGCGAAGGGACGCAATAGCACTTTGAATTTCTTTTCTTTTGGGTTCTTGCTCGCCGTTTCCCAAAACCAGAGCGTTCCAGAGTCGCCATGCAAGGTTCCCGTTTTATCCTGGCGCTGAGGAAAAATCAGGAAGTCTGTGACATAGTCGGTGCCGCCTGTGGTCGAGTAACGGTAGAACATAGCACCCACAGTGCCGCGTAACTCACCTGAAGCAGCTCCGAAAGCTCGGACACGCTCACCGATGAAATCCAAAGTGAGGCTATCGGTCGTGAGGTCCATCAATTCGTCCAATCTTCCGATGCTGGCGACTTGTGTCGTCCAGTCAGCAATGTCGTCAATCTGGATCAGTCCTGTGTCCAGATGCAGCTCCACGTTGTCTCCCGCCCAGCCCTGATACATGTTCATGAAAGGCTTCGTCCCGACTCGATTGCCATGCGTCACGCCGATTCGAACTTTCTTTCCACCCAGCATTGTGAACATCTCCCGCCCAGCAGCTCCGGCTACGTGAGTGTTGGTTAAGGCATAAGTAAGATCTCCATCGCTGACCAGGCATGCAATCGAACCCATGTGCTGCCGGCCCTGCACATCCGCGAAGGTTACATAGCCTCCTCCAATGAAGCTGTTGGGGAACGACAGGTGAAAATCAGGAGCCACCGGCGTCAAATCGTCCTGAACCAGAACAGTGCACGTGGGAACAACTCTTCCATCGGGAAGGTATAACGCGCGCGGAACCATCTGATCGGGTTCATTCCTGAACTTGGCGTGATGCTCCCAATCGTTTAGAAACACGAGGACGCACGGCCACGACCAGTCGCGAACAACGGAATTGAATAGTGTGCGTGGAGTCTTCGGCTTGAGTGTCTCCCTCGGCACGGAGGGTGGATGCTCCGCGTACCAATCATTTTCAATGATCAAATATCTGCCCACAGCGGTGCCCACCACATTGCTGAGGTGGGACAGGTGAACATGATAATGATTCCGGGCTTCCAGAAGATCCTTCAAGGTAAGCAACATGAAATTGCGATCGGGAGGAAATGTCTTGAGCATGACGCCTCCTCAGGCGAAGGGTTTCGAACACCTGGAGAAAAGGATGGGCAGACCAGAGACCTGCGTCTTTAGCTAGTAGATGATAGAATGAATTAATATTAATAGATAGTGCAAATATTGGATTAACACACTCTATTAGCTCTAGCGGATGTCTTCTTCAGTCGCTGTGATGGTGTCGGAACGACCACACAATCAGAATGAAATCAGGATCCAAGGGCAAAAGCGGGTTGATACACCCGCCTTTGGACAATATGTGCTCATCTTGCGATAGCCATGGCTCTACTGCACCTTCGGCTCTGGCGCGGGTTCTCCCATGTGTTCACGGATCTTGCGTTTCTTCCAGTGAGACTTCCCCGATTTGCCAAGGTGGCTCCCCTTAAACAGGATATGCGAGAGGATAAGCAGACCAACAGCCTGCCAGAACGTAACCGCGGGCAGCTTGAAGATCACCGGCATAAGCCAGTTCCACAGCCACATTGTTACCGCCGCAAAGAGAGCGAGAAACGCGGGGATGAAGATCGCCGCGGCAGCGATGGACGCTAATTTTGCCGCAAGCGACCACTGGGTCCACTTCTTGTAACGACGATCGGGATCTTCCTCTTCGTAATGCGACATGGTGTGCCTCCTGTTTCGAAATCAGTCTTCCATCCAGTACTCAAGCGCCGCGGCAAGCTTGCGCAGTGCATAACGCTTCCTGGCCATTAAGGTATCGATCGAAACTCCCATTGACTCGGCTAGCTCCTTGAAACCAACTTCACCAAGGGCCTGAGCGCGGATGACCTCGCGCTGCGAGACGGGCAGTGCCTCGATCGCGACTTCGAGGGCAGCGAACATTTCACTCCGCTCAAGCTGGTCGTATGGGTCCAGTCCGGCCTCAACAGCGACGTTCTCCAGAATCTCCTCGGAGAGATCGGTGGCTCCCGCTCTGCGCTTCGTGCCCCGAGCCCTCCACAGATCAATCAGGCGATTGCGCATGGCGGAAAATATCCACGCGGCGAGATCCTGTACCGGAGAGAGAGCGTCGGCGTTAGAAAGGGCCCGGATGAAGGCATCCTGCAAGATGTCTTCAGCCGTCTCCGCGTCGGGCGCGTGGCGCCTGGCCCAAGCGAGAAATCCTCGCCCGCGCTCGCGATATGTCCGCTCGATGGTTTGCCTCGTTGTCGAGGGGCCCTCGCGTTCGCCTTCGCTATCACTCATGGTCTTCACCAGTATCGACGATTGAGGCGCGTTTATCGTGCAACGAACGTCGAAATTCGACCTTTGCCAGCGGAACCAAAAGAAATGGAGTGTTCCGAAGCATTTATGGACTTCTAGTACTCACGGCAGGATTGGAGCAACCTATGAATTCGCCGCTAAGCTTGCGGACCGACATTCGCCGCTGAATAATGCAACACTGAGGAGTATCATTTTTACACTTTTCGCATTTTGCGATCGAAAAGTGAACATAGCTCTTGCCGACAGGTCGCCAGAGGCGTATATATGAAAACCTTTCCCCTGTTCTCGAATTCCTGGTTTCGATCCTGCAATTGCGGGATCGGAGGCGCTCACCATGAAATCCATTTCCTTCCCTTCGAGAAGATTCAGTACACGATTTGAGACATCGCAAGATGTGTGGGTTTACTGGAACTGTAGAGGACGTGACGATCTTTCGCGCGTGAAAAACATGAGCGCGGGAGGACTATTCATAGAGACGGAAGCGCGCGTACCCGTGGGCGTGAAGTCCGCCCTACATTTTCTTGTTCCGGAAGGGCAGATTAGGGCCGACGCTCTCGTGCAGCGCACGGAACCACACCGTGGAGTAGGACTGAAATTCACCGATGTGAAAGCGGAAGATCGGAGAAATCTGCAGGCATTGTTCAGAAGGTCTCGTGAACAGGCACGACCAGTCTCCGACGAGAATTCTCTTCGCGTGGTGTCCTCTCCAAAAGAAGATGCCGGCACTTAGGAGCGTCCCTCGTAGCGGATTGCCCGCCACATTGGCGCTGCAGCCTTCGCGAACACTTCCCGACTGGAGCTCGCTCCTACCGGTTTCAGCTAGCGAATGAATGCCAACTGTATAAAGTTCCTCCAACTGGGGATTCCGGTTGGATTATGTACAGGGTCTTGGAGATGCCTTCTTATCCGGACCAATGAAGTTGGGAATAATGGTGCGCCCTAGGGGACGATTTTGGAACTCTTCTCGGTGAAGTGGCACCTGTGCTGGATCTGGGAAAGCTCGTTTGACGTGGAAGCGTCTCGTCTGTCCCCAACTTCCCAAAAACGAGATAGCTACGGCGCGAACGGGTGTAACTGGATGGAAAAGCAATTGACAGCAATAAAATCCGTGCGTTATGTTTCGGCGACATTTTCTTCGCGGCAGCAACAGGTCTCCTCCGCCTACCTAAGAAAGGACACAATTATGGCATCTCGACGAGGCAAACTCACCGTGTCGGACCCTGTAACCAATGCGTTGGAGGTACTTTCAAATGGACTTTGAAGACTTCAAGAGAAGGTTGCTGACAAGGTTCAAGAACGACCCGGAAGAGGCGGTGAAGTATCTCATCGCCACGCTGGATCGCCAAATCAACAAAGCTGGGGGTCTCTTGTCCTTCAATGCGTTGTTGTTTGCCGCATTCAATCTTGTCACGGAGAGAACTTCACACCCATCCATTCCGGTTGAAATAGGACGTATCACGACATTGGTGGTTCCAATTCCAATTCTGCTGCTTCTGTGGGTGCGCTGGGGAGCAGCTGTCGAGCACGCGACCGCTGATGGAGACATAGCGTCGTTAGTCAGCACCCTGCGGTGGCGGACCTGGTGCGTCAAGTTCGCGGTGCTCGGCTCGATTGCCAATGCAGGATTGGCACTGTGGGCGATGAAGGCCATCGGTTGATCCCGTGCACTGAGTCCACGTGATTTCGCCTATCGCGGTCTCTTAACGTGCGCCTATGACAACTGCAAGGTCACTGCGGAAATCAAAAAGGAAGAGTACACCTACTACCGTTGCACAGGATCTCACGGGAAATGCGGACTTCCCTACTTTCGAGAGGATGACCTTGGAGACCGACTTGGGCAGATTCTTCTGGACATTCACATTCCGGACAATATCCTCGCCCAGTTACAAGAGTCGTTGTTGAACGATAAGGGCCGCGAAGAGGAGGTTAGGAAGGCTCAGGGCGAACATTTGGCTCATCGCCTAGCCCAAGTCCATCGCCGGATGGATCAGGCTTACCAGGACAAGCTAGATGGCAAGATCAGGGAAGATTTTTGGGAGCGCAAGTCGGCAGAGTGGCAGGCAGAGGAATTCGAGATTCGTGCCTCTATGCAGGCCGTGGAGACAATCAGACCGGAAAGAATGCTGGACGCCACAAGGATCTTAGAACTCGCAAACAAGGCTTATTTTCTATACGTTAGGCAGAATCACGCGGAAAAGGCCAAACTGCTGAAAACGGTACTTTCGAACTGTGCGATAGACGCGGCAAGTGTCTATCCCACATACAGAAAGCCCTTTGACCTGATATTCCAAAGAGTGAAAACAGAAGAATGGTGCGCCCGCGGTGACTCGAACACCGAACCTTCACGTTCGTAGCGTGACGCTCTATCCAATTGAGCTACGGGCGCACTGAAGCAGTGAACTAACTCTAACCAGTTTACAGCATAGGCGCGCAGTTGTTCAACTTTCCGCTTTGCGGCTGATTTCGGTCGCTACGCAAGGCAATAAGCCAAGAATGCTGGAACGCTACTCCGACTCAAACGGAGATGCGGGCAGTCCAGCCTTGTTGTAAAGCATGCACGCAGGATTGGCGGACCATGCGTAACGTGCAAACTTCGGCTCGGGTACCTTTGGACTTGACAGGATAACGGCTGTTCCCTCGATGTGCCCCTCTGCGGGTTCGAATTTCTTATCAGCTCCCGCAATCTCGAAACCGTTCAGCGAATCGCCTTTTGCCACCAGTCCGGTTTCTGCGTGATCGAACAGGATGCGCAAGGTGTCTCCCTGACGTATGGCAGAGCGGAAAAGCGGGCCCGAATATTCGATTTTTTCGCCATACGCAATCGCGCGCGCGGCCAGCGCCAGGCGTTTGCCAACATCCTGTTTATTCTTCGGGTGGATATCATCGGGATCGCCGATATCGATCGTTACAGCCATTCCAGTGTTACGCAGTTCCAGCGTGCGGCGTTGGGCTTCGCGGACTTCAGGCCACTTCGATTCCGGTCCAGGGGTCCAGTTAGCCAGCTGTACAAAGAAAAACGGGAGGTCGCCCTCGGCCCAGCGATCGCGCCAATCGCGAATCAGCGCTTCGAATAATTGACGGTAGTAAAACGCGCGCTCCGGGCCAGTGTTGCTTTCTCCCTGATACCAGAGGAAGCCGCGCAACGGGAATGCCGTCAGCGGTGCGATCATGGCGTTGTAGAGGCCTGCAGGCTCCCACGAGCGCAACTCCGGGTGCCATGGGAGAACGGGCTCTGGTTTTCCAGCCGTCTTTGCAGAGGCAATTTTCTGGCGTTCCCAGATATCTTCCAAACGTTTCGTGGCCTCGCGATCGCTCATGGTCGCATGCGCCGCAAACGCTGGCATCAGGCTGGCGTCGGAGGACAGTCCGCGCAAACTGGTCCACGTTTCCGCGGGAGAGCCGCCCCAATCCGCTTCAATCAGGCCAATGGGGACTTTCTGGTCGTCTTGAATTTCACGTCCGAAGAAATATTCCACGGCGGAAAACCTGGCAACCGATTCAGGAGTCACTGCTGCCCAGGTACTCGCAACTAAATCATCCTGCGCAAACGTTGCGGAAGCTTTGGCGACTTGGAACAGGCGAATCTTCGGTCGATTGGCATTCTTGAGTTCGGTCTCGGCATTGATCACCTTACGCGTTTCAAATTCCATGTTGGATTGACCGGAAGCCAACCAGACATCGCCTACCAGCACATCTTCAAAGCGAATCAAGTTGCTCGCCTGAATCTCCAGGACGAATGGGCCACCCGCAGTTCCAGCCGGCAGGCTCAACTCCCAGCGTCCCAGTTTGTCGGCTTGCGTTTTAGCGATAGCACTACGAAACGTGGCGGAAACCATCTCGCCCGCGCTCGCTTTGCCCCACAGATGTACTGGGAAGTCGCGCTGCAGCACCATGTGCTCCGCAAGCACCGCAGGCAGTTGAACCTCAGCGCGCACTGGAAATGCGGCACAGAGCATCAACACAACAAAAGTAAATCGAACGAGTCGTTGCAGAACCGTTTGGAAGGTCATCCGGAAATCTCTCCGTAACTATGGGCACGCAAATGAGCGAGGACAAACCTGCAGGATTTCTGGAGGCGGTCAGTGTGATTCTATACGAAGCGGGTCAGACACGCGATGTTTCCAACCCAAGAGCGCGAGTTTTCTTCAATGCGGCCACCAGATCATACAAGGTCGAACTGTTGCAGACTTCATAGTAGTTGTGCTCGGCGGCTAGGCCGATTTTGCCGTCCGGTAACAACTGGCGCGCTACTCCTTTGCGCAGAACCAGCACTTCTACGGATTCGCCCATCGGCACTTCCCCGGCATAGAGTGTGACCTCTTCCTTGCCCCAAGGCATATCTACGCTTATTTCCACTGGTTCCAGCGAAATTTCTTCGGAGAGCTTTTCAAACCCTTCCTCGTTCAGCTCAATACCGTTCATGTTGTAACGCACCAGAAACTCGTCGAGTTCTTCGGCCGATGCGCCTTCCATGGCAGTCAGGAATTGAAACAAGGCAAAGTCAGTCTTCTGCTTAGACAGCATACGTTTCGCCAGCTTGGCGCAGCCGGAAAGACGGTCCGACAGGTTGAGCGCCTTGGAAATCATGATTTTCGATTCCCCATCGATCCAGTATGTCGGCGCGGAACCTTGATAAGCGACGCCGATTCCAATTTCGAGAGCAGGCAATTGCGAGGATGCCGCCCGATCGTTGTAGGAATTGCAGACCAGCAGGATCTGGCGGGAAAGTGCGCAGGCTTTTGCCACTGCGTGTGCGTATGCCTGATTCCCTTCCGTCTCAAAAATCGCCAGCACGATAGCATCGCCTTCGATAAACACTTTTTTCGCTGAATAACGATCCAGCAACCGTTTCACCGGCTCGTGCAAATTCAAGCTGAAATGCGAGGCCGGGCTCAATCCGCGTGAAAGTAAGTCTTGCGTCATCTTCGTGGAACCGCGCACGTCTGCCTTGATGATCACGTGAGAGACCACCTGGTCGTGTTCCGGTCGCGCTTCTTCTTTCAGCAAGCACTCGTAAAGACGATTGTTCATCCGCGAGAGTTCGCGCACTTTTTCCGCGGTGACCAGATTGATTCGCTCCATGCAGGTGGAAAGATGTTCGGCATCGCGCAAGTCGCGCCTTAGTCGTTGAAAGTCCCCTGCGAATCGCAGCGTCATCACCTGCAATTCTTCTTTGGAATAGCGGCGCATCCGCTTGGAAAGCTCTTCCAGCGGCTTCATGGTCAGGCGTTTTGTAGGTACCTGCTTGAGCATTTCCTCGACGCGCTTGGCTTCTTCCTTGAAAACTAGCGCCTTCCGCAACTGCTGCAAGTGCACGGGCGGGCAGAAATCACTGGCGATGGGTCGAATTTCGTAGCTGGCCAGGATGTGCGGCATTACTTCCCGCTCTTCTAGGCGTTGTGTCAACTGGGCCAACAGGTGGGCGCGCCAGGAACGGTCCGCATCGTCTGTGGCACTTGAAGCGTCAAACAGCCGGCGGGCGTTTTCCGGCTCGTTCAGATAATCGCCCAGCTTTCCCTGATAGTCCTTGCTGACAAAATCCACCTGCTGGCGAGCCGCATCGAGCTGGGGGCCGAATTCCTCCAGTTTGAGGTTGAGCGCCTTCATTCGTTTTTCGATTCCGTTCAAAGCCGCGCGTGTCGCGGCCGGATCCGGCGCATTGCTCAGGAATTTGTTCAGCAAACCACCGCCGCCTTCCAGGCGTTTTGCCAGGCTGTCGCGTTGCTCTTCCAGCGTGCCAATTTCTTTTTTCAAGCGGTCCACTTCCGCGAACAAGGTCTTAAAGCTTTCAGAAAATTGGGGCGCGGCATCATCTTGGGGAACCGTTACTCCCGCTTCGGCCAGGAACTGTTGAAAGATCTCATCCATAGCTTCGAAGCGATCTGGATCGCGCGCATAGTTGCCCAAAAGGACGTAATGCTCGAGGAAAAAGAGATCGTCTTTCCCGCCATCGAGAAAAACCATACGGTTCTTCAGCAGTTCGTAATACAGATTGAAATCGTCTCCAAACAACGCGCGCCGGGCTTTGGCGACCACGTTATCTTCAATGTCGGAAAAGATCTGCGCTACCAATTGCCCGATCAGCCGCACCACGTCACGACGTCCCGATTGCATCTCGGAAAGCCGGGCTTTGATCACGTGCGCTTGCTGGGAACGCTCGAAGAATTCGCCGCGCTTCCGGATGTATTCCTTGCCATCTAGAATCACGTTGGCAAACTGATTCACCAACTCGCCGCTCAAGAACTTCAGAATCGCCATCCGGAACAGCAGATCGATTTCGATATTCTTCTGGTATTTGGCGCGGTTCAGAGAACTGATCAGCATCTCCGTCAGTAATTTACGAAATGTGGTGGAATCGACTTGCTTGCTGCTGCGGAAATCTATACCCGAAAAATACGTGGAGCTGACGTTTTGGCGGATCAAATCGAACAGGTAGTCGCGAGTAGTCTGGACAAACTTGGGGCTCAAAAAGACGTCGTAGTGAATATTGTCCACACCAATGGACAACGTTCCCATCGGCAGAATCACGCGATAGCTCTTTAAATCGATTCGATTTGTGTCCGTCCCGTTGGGACTGCCGGGTCCATTGGCCATGCCGCTGCCGCCTGAGAACAGCAATTTTTACCGTAGCAGCCGACGGGTGTGGCCGCAAGGAACGCGAGGTACAGGGGTAGCTAGAGAGTAAGCGGACAATGTTCCCAGAAAGATATTAGAGGATCGTAATGCGGCGGGAATCCCCACCGGCGTGCTCGAGTTTCAAACGTAATTGCGGCCAGGGCGCTTTCAGCGGGAAATTCTCCGACCATTCGAGAATAATGATAGTGGGCGAAGCGAAAGCATCCTCCAATCCGAGCGTTTCGAAATCGTGGAAATTTTCAATGCGATAGAGGTCGCCGTGGAGTACTCTCCTGCCGCTGCCATATTCATGGAGCAAGGTAAAAGTGGGGCTGGTGACCTCGTCTTCCGTGGCGGCATTTAGCCCAGCCACAATGCCTTTTGTGAGAGTGGTTTTCCCGCTGCCGAGCTCGCCGGAGAGGAGCACCAGAACGGGAGGTTGTAACCGCTTTGCAAATTCGCGCCCCCACGCCATAGTTTCTTCAGCTGAATGCGTGATTACCTCTTCAGCCACGCGACTGCAACTCCTCAATCAGTTTTCGTCGGGCAAACGGAATCGCGTGGGCCACTTCGGAAGCGATCATTCCGGAAGCGTCGCTCTGCTGTTCCAGTAATTGTGCCGAAGCGCCGTGCAGATACGCTCCGAGGGTAACGACTCTTAGCAGATCATTTACCTCAAACTGCGCGATAAGCGCGGCCAGTAGTCCCGTCAACACGTCGCCGGAGCCACCCTTGGCTAAACCCGGGCTTCCCGTCGTGTTGATGAACACGCGGCCATCCGGTGCAGCTATCACCGTGTGAAAGCCTTTCAACAGGACGCAGGCATTCCAGTTTCGTGCGGCATCGCTTGCGGTCTTTACGCGATCTTGCTCAATATCCGCGACAGAAACTCCCAACAGGCGCGCCATTTCCCCTGGATGGGGTGTGACTACCAAATGGGCCGTCTTTCGATTTCGCAGTTCAGCGGCACGCCCTACGAATGCGTTCAAACCGTCTGCATCCAGCACAATCGCCTGCTCTGTCGTGCTTACCGCGTTGCGGATGAACTCTTGCGTTTCTGGGACCGTTCCGAGCCCCGGCCCAATCGCCAGGACACTTTTCCCATGCAATATTTCTGAGAGCCGCGCCGACGTCGCCGCATCCCCTGAAACTGTTCCAGCAGAGGTGGCCCTTAGGGGCTCTGTCATATACTCCGCGTGGCTCATGGCCACGATCGGCAGAATCGACTCTGCAACCGCCAGAGTGACCAGCCCGGCCCCGCCTCGCAACGCGGCTTGTCCCCCTAATACTGCCGCGCCGCTTTTCCCAACAGAACCGGACACAAGCAGCACGTGCCCGTATTTTCCCTTGTGTGAATCCACAGGACGCAACAGCAGTAATCCTGCAAACTCCTCCGGTCCTGCCCAGCGAATTGCGCCTTGGCCAATTTCCTCCACCAGCGCTTCCGAGGAACCAATACTCCTCACAAAAAGCCGTCCGCAGCAGGCAGCATCTCGCGAAATAAGTTGGCCCGTTTTCGGCGCGGTAAACGTGACCGTCAGATGCGCCCGCACGACCGGCCCTTCTGCAGCCTTACCATCGGATGGCAATCCGGAAGGTGTGTCCACGGCAACCACCCATCCAGGCCGCGCGGCTGTGGCATTGTGCGAGAGGCGATTCACATCTTCGATTGCCTGGGCGATCAGGCCGGTGGCGCCACCTCGAATTCCTGTCCCAAGCAGCGCGTCCACAATTACATCGGCCGCTGCCACTTCTGGCCACGCTTTTTCCCACTCCGCCACGCTCGGCACTACGAACAATGCACCACCGGCCTCGCGCCAGCGCTTAAAATTGATCGCCGCATCCCCACGCAACTCGTCGGGATTGGCCAGCAGGAAAACTTCCACGCGATCCGCTTCTTCTTTTAGGTAACGCGCCACTACGAAGCCATCGCCGCCATTATTTCCTTTGCCGCAAAGCACGCATACTCTTCCCGGTGAAATGGTGCGACGACGACCATATTCTTCCAGGAAAACTTCCGCGGCACTTCTGCCCGCCGCTTCCATCAAGTGAGAGCCAGGAATGCCAAATCGCTCCGTCGTCAAACGGTCCACTTCAAGCATTTCTGCCGCAGTAAGCGCTTTCATTTTGAGTTCCGCATAGCCAGCCGGGCCGAATGACTCACAGCATCCAGCCGCCGCTCACGTTCAACACTTGCCCGGTCACGTATTCGGCTTCTTCCGAGGCAAAATAGGCCACAGAATTTGCCACATCTTCCACGGTGGGGGGGCGACCGATGGGAAACCTGGCGTCGCGCAGTTTACGCGCTTCGTCGAGTGACAAATCTTTCTCGTCAATACTTGAAGGATTCACAACATTTACAGTAATTCCGTTTTTCGCTTCTTCCAGCGCCAACGATCGCGAGAGCGCTACCACCGCAGCCTTCGCCGCGGCATACGCGGAGATTTTCGCCTGGCCGAACGCGCGTTCCGCTCCGACGGCTCCCAAGTTGATGATGCGTCCCCAGCGGCCTTTGCGCATGGGCGGAAGAATGGCCCGGCTCATCTGCATCACCGTCATAATGTTCGAATTAAAAATGCTTTCCCAATCGTCCACCGACGATTCCGCAAGCGTTCCCCATCGGAAATCCCCAACGTTATTGACCAGGATGTCTATCCTGCCGTAGCGATCCGCGACCGTTTTCACCAATTGTTCCGCCCGGCCAGGCTGCACGATATCCGTTTCCACCGCTACGCAATCTGCGCCCAGCGATTGCATCTGTCGCAGAGCCAACTGAGCCGCTCCCTTATTCGAGCGGTACGCGATAGCCACTCTGGCTCCGTCGCGCGCCAATCGCAATGCGATTCCTTTGCCGATCCCCCTGCTTCCACCAGTTACCAGCGCCACGCGGTTCCGTAAGGACATTCGCTCCCTCGTCAAAACGTGCAGTATAGCGTACCTGCATTCCTCCTAGATACTGTACCGCAGGCCCGGCCTCGCCAGCGATCAATGCATCCCATGCCCCGGACAGTCACCTCGACCCCGCTTCTAATGTATTTGTACTATTCCGCTGGTAACTCTGTGCGACTAAAGTCCAATGACTTTACGACCTTGAATTGGGGCGGTTCGAAGCCCTTTGCGTGGGGTGAAATATGAGTGTTCCTTCCGTAGCGTTCCCGTTGGATTCTTCCTTGAATGTCACCAGTTCCTGGCGAAGCCGTTCTCTTGCCATTCTCCTAATGGCTGTCATCGCCACAGTTTTCTGGGTCGATTCCCGCTACCCTGCGCTCATGAAGCGCTACAACGCTGGTACCCACCTCAAAGCAACCGGCGCACTGACCTTTGGCACCGTCGTCCAAGTGGATCGTTCGATGCCATTCACAACCCGCGTCTGGCGCACCACGCTTAACTGGCTCGACGCCAACCGCGTTGGCATGACTTTCTCTTTCCTCTTCGGCCCCGCTGCGCTTGTTTTCCTTTCCACCGTCAAACGGCGGCGCACCAACTCTCGCTTTCTTAACACTCTCTATGGGGCCTTGGCCGGCATGCCATTGGCAGTTTGTTCCAACTGTATCGCTCCGATTGCCCGCGGCTTCTACGCTTCTGGAATGAGTTCAGAGTCCGTGCTGGCGGCGATGTTCGCTTCCCCAGCGCTAAACGTAGTCGTGCTGGCAATGACATTTGCCCTCTTCCCACTTTCCCTCGCGCTGCTCAAGCTGGCTACGGTCCTTTTTCTGATTTTCGTTTTCGCCCCGGCTGTGGCCACTCGACAGCCACAGATTGCGGAAACCGTCATTCCCTGCCCCATCAACTTCGCCCCGGCAGAAACCTGGGCGCAAGCAGTTGTCTCCGTTTTGAAGTCTTATGCCAAAGCCTTCTGGTATGTCTTTCGCGTGGCCTTCCCGCTGATGATTCTGGCGGCTGTACTTGGAGCGGGACTGATCGAAGCGTTGCCGCAGCACGCCATAATCGCGCAAGTCAGTTTGGTGGGAATCGTGCTCGTCGCGCTGGCAGGCGCATTTCTTCCCGTGCCCATGGCATTCGATGTGGCCATTGCCTACGTGGCCATGACACAGGGGGCGCCTTTGCCCTATGTTGCCGTCATTCTCTGCACACTAGGAATCGTCAGCGTTTTCTCGCTTTCGGTGATCGGTAAGACGATTTCGTGGAAAATCGCTGGTGCCGCGTTTGCGACGGTTACTGCGCTGGGGATCATCGTCGGTTTGATTACCCGCTTCGTGGGTTAGCACCCAACTTTACATCTCAGTCAGCTTAGCTTGGCCACTACCACGGTCATGTCGTCGGCTTGTTCTTCGGAGCCGGCCCACTCTTCGGTGGCAGTCATTAAGGCTTCCGCAATTTTGCGAGGCGATAGATTGCGCACGCGCTGCGCTGCGGCTTCTAGCCGCGGAATGCCAAACTGTTCGCCGTAGGCGTTCTCCGGCTCGATCAACCCGTCACTGTATCCCACCAGGACCGAGTCGGGTGGCACCGTGATGCTGCCCTCTTGAAACGGATAATCCTCGAGCACACCGAGGACGATGCCGCCTTCACCCAGATAAATGGCCCGGCCATCAGAGAGACAGAATCCCGGCAGGTGCCCGGCGTTGGTGTAGCGCAACCGGCGTGAAACGGTGTCGTAAATAGCCACAAAAAACGTGGCAAAACGATCATCGCCCGTATTTCGCACCAGATGAATATTCAATCGCGCGACGAGTTCAGCGGTGCTCATAGTCTCACTGCCGGGCACCAGCAGCTGGCTGCGCAGTGCCGCCTGCAAGCTCGCCATCAGCAACGCTGCCGAGATTCCCTTGCCGGAAATATCGGCAATGGCAAAGGCCACGTGCGTGGGGCTCAGTTGAATGAAATCGTAATAGTCGCCACTCACACTACGTGCGGCACGGCAGATCGCCTCCACCTCAACGCCTTTCACCTGCGGTAGGTTGCGTGGAAAGAGCTGATCCTGCACTTCGCGGGCGATAAAGATTTCGTTTTCCAGGCGCTGCAACTGCTTCTGTTCATTGATCAGGCGGCTGATGGAACCAGTCATGCTGTTGAACGATTCACCCAGCACGCCCAGTTGATCTTTGCGTTCCACTCTTACGCGATGCGAGAAGTTTCCTTCCTGTACATATTGCGTTGCCCGATACAGGCCGGAAATCGTTCGCGTGATGGCGCGTGTCAACACCACACCGATGATCAAGGCCACAATTTCAATCAGCAGAAAAAATACGGATACGATTTGCAATCCGAATACTTTGGCATCACTGAATTCTCCCACCGAAGCGAAAATTCTCCGATTCAACTGCTTTGTGCGCGCTTTGAAGAACGCAAACACGGGATGGTTGCGCTCCACGTTCCCACCACTTGAGAGGTACGTCGCTTCCAATTTCGAAAAGCCTTCCACCAACGGATCCATGAACCAGGACTCAGCAGGAGGAAGCACGCGCTTACGAGTGACAACGCGCGCCACAGCCTTGTAGTCGTTGCTGCCTATACGTACCGCGGAACGCGCGGAGTCACCTTCTACGCGCTGCGAAAGCGTAACATCCAGCGGCCCCAGATCCGTCGCCACTCCTTCCAGGAAATCTGGGTTGACCGGCACACTCAACTCGATGACCCGCTTACCCCTCGGCGTGTCCGTCTCGTTCATGCTGATCAACCGCAGCGTGTTCTCGGATTGCAGCAGCCCGGCGAACGAGGTCGCTTTCGGCCCTGCCACACGATGGAAATATTCCGGGTCCACATGAAAATTTATTGTGAGATGTGGCAATTCCCTTTTTTGCGCGGCTTCCACCGTGTCTTTCAGTGCGTGTTCCAACGCCTGTTCGTCTATGTTGGCAGGCAATGATTTTTCCGCCGCGGACACGTGTCCTGACGACATCGCCAGCAATTCGATGCGGTCCTGAATGTCTTCATAAAGAAGATAGGCACCCAGCTGCGAATAGATGATTTGCGCCGCGAGGACTGCCAGAATCAGCAGCAGGATGATAGGTACGAACGCGATGAAGATATAGGCGACCACCAGGCGGTTACGCAGGCTCCAGAGCAAGTCATTTCGCCACCGGCTCCAGAACTGGTAAAGAAGATAGAAAAAGGCGATGACCCCCAGGTAACGTAGAAATCCCATGCCGGGCTGGTCATGCAAAGGTCCGCTGACCCACGTCGCAAACAGTCCTGCCGCGCCGATGGCTAAGGCCAGCCAGTCCAGTTTCGACAGGCTTTTCCAGAATGCATTACGTTGGAGTTCGGTTGCCGTCATTGGTCGAGAAGTGCAAAAGACACTTTACCCGATTCGTCGCCGCACGACGAGTCTAGTTATATACTCCGCTGACTAGTGGCTGACTCGGGAGTTGCAGGCTCACAATTCAAGATGCGGCGATACGAGTGTGATAAAGTCTCGTGAATTGATCACCTTTGTTTTCTTCCAGAAAGGCTGAAAATGACGTTGATTCCCTGTAATCAGGTAATCGGCTCCGGCCACGTCGGCACATTCAATGAATTTGTTATCGTCAGGGTCACTCGTAACGTTTAGAGCGGTTGATGGAGACACTGTGCGTGCATGCCTTTTGAGCGTATCGAGGAATTGCAGGCGGAGACCTTTACGGATTGCCAATTCCTTCCGCCGCAATACAGTCTCGTATTCTTCCAAAATCGAAGCAGTAACATAAAGCCGCGCGGGATGGGTAATTGATAGCAGAAAAACGGTCCGCTGCAATCCGTCCGGTTTCAAGATTCCCGAAGCTGATCTGCTTCGTGGAAAGTTTGTCTTTTCCTTTGCTTCTGGATTCTGCACCCAGCAGTTTTAAAACCTCTGGCTCCGGCGTTGCTAAACGAACATAATCCCGGATACTGAGCAAGATTGCCCGGGGTCTCCCCCTCTTTTCGATCACCAGAGAACCGCGTTGCTCTTCGACCTGCTGTAATAGCTTTCCGAAATTTGCACGGGCCCGCAGGGCGGAAATGACAGTATTGCCGTTCCTCTGTGTTTTTAAAGCTGGCATAGAACTCTCCAGTTTATATCGAGGAACTATACAGTTGCGAATCTCTGGTTTCAAGCGTACTGGCACCCAGTGAATCGCTATTCGTTGTCGGTGGTACGCAACTCCGGGTTGCTGACGCGGCTGTGATGGCGGCCGTAGTAGTAGTACACCACCAGGCCGATCACCAGCCAGATAATCAGGCGCGCCCAATTGACCCACCCGAGCTTGTACATCATGTAGCCGTTGAACAGAATGCCCATGATCGGCACAAACGGCACCAGTGGAGTGCGGAACGGCCTGGACTGATCCGGATTCGTGTTGCGTAGCACCATCACAGCGATGCATACGATGACGAACGCCAAGAGAGTGCCGATGTTCACCATCTTCCCGATGTCATCGATGGGTGTCACGCTGCCAACAATCGCAGCCAGCAAGCCGACGGCCATGGTGTTCTTGTAAGGCGTACGGTACTTAGGATGCACGGCCGCAAAAAACTTCTTCGGCAGCAGCCCATCTTTGGCCATGGAATACAAAACTCGGGTCTGGCCGAGAAGCATGACTAGCATGACGCTGGTTAGCCCGGCCAGCGCACCCAAAGTGATGATGTGCGAAGCCGTAGTCAATCCACGGTCGAGGAACGCGCGTGCAATTGGAGCTTCGATGTTTACTTCCTGCCAGGGCACCATCCCGGTCAATACTCCGGCGACAAGAATGTAGAGCGCGGTGCAGACCAACAGTGAAACGATGATGCCAATGGGCAAATCGCGCTGCGGATTCTTGGCTTCCTGCGCTGTGGTCGAAACCGCGTCGAATCCGATGTAGGCGAAAAATATGTACGCGGCGCCCGCTCCGATGCCGCTGATTCCCATCGGTGCAAACGAGTGCCAGCCCATACCCCAGTTGGCGGTGTTGATGTAACGGATGCCGAGGCCGATGACGAAGAGCACCACGGCCACCTTGATGACGACGATGGTGGCGTTGAATCTCGCGCTTTCTTTAATACCGATCACAAGAATCGCCGTAATCACGAGAGCGATGATGAACGCCGGCAAGTTGAAACCAATCTCGACACCGAAAATCTTTGGAGCGTTCACCATGTCATGCGCGCGCTGAACCAATTCCGCTGAATGAGTCCCCATAATGGCGGTAACTTTTTCGAGAAACGCCTGCGTACCGGGAACCAGATTGGGATCAGACGCCTGCGCCATCTGGCGAGCAACCATCTTTTCCGCCGTGGACAGTGCTGTCCAGTGGTCGTACGCCAGCCATAGCGGCATCTTGATGTGAAAAATATTCAGTAATTCAATGAAGTGGTTCGACCAACCCGACGAAACCGTGCTGGCCCCCATGGCGTATTCCAGGGTCAAGTCCCAGCCGATAATCCACGCGAAAATTTCGCCCAACGTAGCATATGCATAGGTATAAGCGCTGCCAGCTAGAGGAATCATCGCAGCGAACTCCGCATAGCAGAGTCCCGCGAACGCGCAACCGATACCGGAGATCACAAAGGAGAGCATCAGCCCCGGTCCCGCGTAGTGCGCGCCCAATCCTGAGAGCACGAAAATCCCTGCCCCGATGACCGCGCCAACTCCGAGCGCCGTCAGTTGAAACGGCCCAAGAGTACGTTTCAGACTATGCTCGCCAGTCTCTTTCGACTCGGCAAGAAGCATGGTCATCGATTTTTTTGCGAATAAGGGGTTGCCCATGCAACTCCTCCTTTGTCAGATAAATTCTCAAGATTCCAGTTTGTTGCTTGTCGAAAATTCTAAGATTTGCGGGCCTTTCGCGACCACAGCCAGTACACCGGCAAGCCGATCAGCACGATCCCCATGCCCGCACCAGCGGTTTGAGTGCGATACAACAGCAACACCACCATGATTCCTGTAGCCGCCACTATATACAACAAGGGGACAATCGGATACCCAAATGCTTTGTACGGCCGCTCCGCATCGGGCCTCGTGCGCCGCAATACAAATATCCCCACGGTGGTCAACACGTAGAACAGCAGCACGGCGAATACAACATAATCAAGCAGGTCATTGTAGAGGTTGCCGTAGCCGCCTTCTGGCGTGCGCGTGCGCAGCAAGATCAGAATGCCGATCCAGATACCCTGAAACACCAGCGCCGTTCCGGGCACGCCTTTTTCATTCAGCGTTCCTGTTGCCCGGAAAAACAAGCCATCCTTAGCCATCGCGTACGCCACACGAGACCCGGCCAGAATCAATCCGTTGTTACAGCCAAACGTGGAAATGATGATCGCCACGGCCATCAGCACTGCACCTTTGGCGCCAAAAATTGCAGAGAGCGCCGCAGTGGCCACACGTCCATCGGGAGCATTCTGTATCTGCGCCAGCGGCAACGCACATAGATAGGCCACGTTGGCCAGAACATACAGCGTGATGACGATGATGGTTCCAAACGCCATTGAGAGCGCGACATCGCGTTTCGGATTCTTCACTTCCCCCGCTGTGAATCCAATATTGTTCCAGGCATCGGCGGAAAATAGCGAACCCACCTGCGCCACAGCCAGTGCCAATAGCAACCCGAACCAGCCGCTGGCGGCTGTCACCGTAGGCACCAGCCCGCGCAAGAAGTTTGCTCCAGGTTCAATCGGTTGCGCGTCACGAATTGCCCACAAGTTTGTAAAATTATCAACGATGGCCGCATGATTCCGCGCCACTAACACACAGAGCAGGATCAACCCAACCAGCGAGAGTATTTTGGCCGAAGTAAAAATATTTTGAATCCACTTTCCGAGCCGAACCCCGCGCGTATTCAAAAAAGTGAGAAACACAATCAGCAGAATCGCGACGAGTTGTTGCACGGACAGGCTGATGGCGTACCGCGAACCCAGGTTAATCGGCGGCACCACCCACGTCTTCGACGAAATCGCAGGAAACAGAACTCCCATGTATCGCGCAAACCCGATTGCTACCGCGGCGATGGTTCCCGTCTGGATCACCAGGAAAAGCGTCCAGCCATACAGAAATCCCCAAAGCGGCGAGAAAGCTTCGCGCAGATAAATGTACTGCCCACCGGCGTGAGGAAATAGCGCCGCCAACTCGCCGTAAGAGAGCGCGGCGGCAATCGTCAGGCAGCCGGTCAACACCCAGGTGAGCAGCAGTCCACCGGCCGATCCGGTCTCTCGAGAAATATCCGCCGCCACAATGAATATTCCGGACCCGATCATGGATCCAACAACGATCATCGTGCCGTCGAACAATCCGATGGCTTTTACAAACTGGTGTTCTTCTTGGCCCGCTTTTGGTCGCGTCACGCCATTTGCTTCAGCCATTCCTAGAGAACCTCACGGAGCCGTCGCGGGCTTAGTCGCCTGCAACACTTGCAGAAATTGCTTTGCTCGAGCCGCCGGATTTTCGGCGTGCAAGATGTCGCTGATGATTGCCACAGAGTCCGCGCCCGCTTCAATCACTTCCACCGCTCGTTCGAGAGTAATTCCGCCAATGGCTACGATCGGTTTGGTCGTCAAACCGCGCACGCGTCGAATGAATTCCACCCCAACGACTGGATCGGGATTCTCTTTGCTTTGGGTCGCGAAGACAGGCCCCACCGCCACATAATCCGCCGAAGTGCCCATTGCTGCACGGAATTGCGCTTCGTTGTGTGTCGAAACACCAATCCACTTCTCTGGCCCAACCAGCTTCCGCGCTTCTTCCACCCTCAAATCCGTTTGCCCCACGTGGACGCCCGCCGCGCCCGAAAGATAGGCAATGTCCGGGCGGTCATTCACAAAAAAAATAGATCCATGCGCGGAGACAGTTGCCGCCAGTTTCGTGGAGACCGCCAGCGTTTCACGCGCGGATCCGCCCTTGCTTCGGTACTGAATCAACCGAACGCCTGCCTCGATCAATTGTTGTGCTGTTTGTTCCGCGAAGCCGGTCATGAGTCCAGCGTCTAATATCACATACAAGCGGGGCATCACAAGCGGCATGAGTTGTTTATTTACCGTTGGTATTCAGCAGTTTTTCGATGAAGTGGGTGTCGAATTTACCAGAAACGAAATCCGGATCCGCCAGAATCCGGCGATGCAGGGGAATCGAAGTCTTGATCCCCTCAATGACGAACATTTCCAAGGCACGCTTCATTCGGCCGATCGCTTCCGCGCGGTCGCGGCCTTTTACAATCAGCTTCGCTATAAGCGAATCATAGTACGGAGGAATCACCGCATCCGAATATGCCGCGGAGTCCACACGAACTCCCGTGCCGCCTGGCGCCTGAAATGTGGTAATACGTCCCGCCGAAGGCACAAACGTTTCAGGATCCTCGGCATTGATTCGGCATTCAATGGAATGCCCCGAGAAATGCATTTCACCGGCAGCTTCTTCCATGCGCTCGCCCGCCGCGATGCGGATTTGCGCCTTTACCAGGTCTAGCCCGGTGACAAACTCCGTGACAGGGTGTTCCACCTGAATGCGCGTGTTCATTTCGATGAAATACAGCGCGCCGTCCTCGTCCATCAGGAACTCCACAGTCCCCGCGTTCGTGTAGCCGACCTTTTCGAGCGCTTTCACGACTTTGTGGCCCAGCTCTTTCCGATGTTTTGCGTCAAGGGCAGGCGATGGCGATTCTTCGATCAACTTCTGGTGGCGCCGCTGGATGGTGCACTCGCGTTCACCAAGGTGAATGACTTTGCCGTGCTGGTCGCCTAACACCTGAATCTCAATGTGGCGAGGATGTTCGAGAAACTTTTCCATATAGACGGCAGGATTCGCGAATGCCTGCTGCGCTTCGCTTCGCGCTGTCTGGTACATTGCCAGTAACTCGCCCTTGTTGCGGACAACGCGCATGCCTCGCCCGCCGCCACCGGCTGCTGCCTTCAAAATCAACGGGTAACCGATGCGTTCGGCTTCCTTGGAAAGCTGCTCTTCGCCCTCCACGGCACCGTCACTCCCCGGAATCGTCGGTAACCCCGCGGCTTTCATCTCACGCCTCGCGCGGTCCTTCTCGCCCATCATTTCTATAACTTCTGGCCGAGGTCCAATAAATGTAATTTCCGAGGCTTCGCAGACCTTCGCGAAGTTTGCATTCTCCGACAAAAAACCATATCCGGGATGGATGGCATCCACGTTGGTTATTTCAGCCGCGCTGATCACCGAGGGAATGTTGAGATAGCTTTCGCTGCTTCGTGGTGGGCCAATGCACACCGCTTCATCCGCAAACCGCACGTGCAGTGAATTGCGGTCAGCTTCCGAGTACACGGCGACAGTAGCAATGCCCAACTCTTTGCAGGCGCAAATGACGCGCAGGGCGATTTCCCCGCGATTGGCAACTAGAATTTTCTGGAACATAGTCAGGCGAAACGGCTATCTTTTCCGGCTTGGTCGAATCCCGAACAGCGGTTGACCATATTCCACCGGCTGCCCGTTCTCCACGAAGATACGGAGCACTTCCCCACTCACTTCCGATTCAATTTCGTTCATCAACTTCATGGCTTCCACAATGCACAGGGTTTGTCCGGTATCGACATGCACGCCGACTTTCACGAACTCTTCGGCTCCCGGACTCGGTGAAGAATAATAGGTGCCGACAATCGGCGATTTCACCAGGTGCAGGTCTTCTCCCCCGCGCATATCCGCCCCGGCCTCTCCGGCGGGTGCAGAAGCCGCAGGAGGTGGAACAGCCGCCGGAACGATGATCTCGCCGGAATCGGCCGTTCGCGAATAACTGGGGCGAAAATCAGAACTCGGCTTCCGCAGCCGGATCTTCAAATCTCCCCGGGAATACTCAAATTCCTCGAGGTTGTGCTCGCTCATGAAGCGCAACAATTGCTCGATTTGCCCTATTTCGGGGGTTTCAAACGATGTACTTGGATTCGCCTTCGACGGTTTTTTCCGTTTCATGCCCTTGTCAGATTTCGATGAGATCCCGCTTTACGCGGGTGAAGACTTCATTGCCCCCGGCGCGTACCGCAACGTCATCCTCGATTCGAATGCCGCCCACGCCTTCCACATAAAGACCAGGCTCTATGGTAATCACATTACCTGGCTCTAGTCGAACCGCTTGTCCACGTGCCACTCGCGGCTCTTCATGCACTTCCAGCCCTAATCCATGGCCGGTACTATGCACAAAATACGATTCCAGTCCGCTTTTCTGGAGAACATCTCGTGTGGCAGCGTCGACATCCCCGCAGGTTACTCCGGCCTTTACTGCTGCTATCCCGGCCGCCTGCGCCTCTTGAACCGCGTTATACCAACCACGAACGCGCTTGGGTGCCCGACCCAGATACACCGTACGCGTCATATCGCTGCAGTAGTGGCCGAGTATAACACCCAGGTCTAGCACGACCAACTCATTTTTCCTCAGGAGCTTGTCGGTAGGCCGCGCGTGCGGCAGCGCTGCCCTCCAGCCCGAAGCCACGATGGTCTCGAAAGAGGGGCCACTGGCACCGCGCTTTCGCATTTGATACTCAATTTCAGCCCCGATTTCCCTTTCGCGAACCCCCGGCTTCACCAGCTTAAGCGCGCTTTCCAGTACTTCGCCCACCAGAATAGCCGCCTTGCGCATTTGAGCCAATTCTCCCGCATCTTTTCGCTTGCGAAGGCCTTCGACTACTCCAGCAGCCTCAACGCCCTTGCAATTGGCTCCCGCGGCCTTACGCACCGCCTTCCATTGCGAAACGGTCAGTTGCCCAGGATCAAATCCAAACCGGCGCTTGCCTCCGTGTCGCAGTAGCTCTCCCAAGGCGGAATACAGCGCGCCTTTTTGGAGCTCGACCCGGACCCCGTGCATCTCGTCCTTGGCCTGGATCGTAAACCGCCCGTCCGTCAGCAGTTTCGTTCCCGTTGGACTAACTACCAGCGCTCCCGATTCACCTGTAAAACCGGTCAGGTAGAACCAGTTCGCCGGGTGCGTTACCACCAGGCTATCCAGACCGCGCGCGCGCAGTTCTTTCGCAACAGCCCTTCGTCTTTTCGCGTAATCAATCTTCATAAAAAAATCGAGGAGACTCTCGTCTCCTCGATTCTAGTGGATTCAAATTGTTCTGTCTGTCTTCCCTGCTCCGAAAACCCGTCCGGCCAACCTCAGCCGGGGATGATTCGAGGTGTCAGGAAGAACAGCAGTTCTTGCGACTGCACGGTAATGTTCGTGCGCTTGAAAAGGTACCCAATTAAAGGCAAGCTTCCTACTACCGGCACTTGCGTGATGTCCGTCCTTTGTTGGGTGATGATGATGCCGCCGATTACGACTGTACCGCCGTCGGCAACCAGCACCTTCGTCTCGGCAGATTGTGTATCCAACGCCGGGATACCTTGCACCCGGGGAATACCGTTATCGATCTGCGTGTTTTCCACCAGCACGTCCATGAAGACTGTGCCTTCTGCCGTGATCTGGGGAGTGACTTCCAACTTCAACACTGCGTCGATGTACTGCACCGAAATGGTGTTGTTGATGGTGGTCTGAATTGGAATCTTCGTACCTTGCTTGACAGTAGCTTTTTCGTTGTTCTGGGTAATGACTTTCGGCTTGGAGAGCAGTTTGCCGACGCCTTTGGCTTCTGCCGCGCTGATAAATATATCCAAGGCGAAGTTCGGTGAACGGTGCAGGAATCCGAAGCCGCTGGTCGGAACACCTGCGCCCAAGTTCACGTTATAAGGGATACCGGCTGTCGAACTGCCACCGGTGCCAGCGATAGGGGTCGTCACCAAAGGAGGCGTGGGCAAGCCAGTACCCGTTGTGACGGGGCTGACGCCCACGGCCGGGTTGCCCGAATAAATGGAACGGCCGCCGGTCGTGGATCCTGCGAAACCCCACTGCACACCGATGTCTTGTGCGAAGGAACGCGATGCGGAAATCACGCGCGCTTCAATTTCCACTTGCTGAGACTTGCGGTCCATTTGGCGAATCAGGTTGTCAATCGTCGGAATGACCGAAGGAATATCGCGAACGATCAACTGGTTGGACCGATCGTCGGAGAGGATGTCGCCGCGCGGCGAGAGAAACTTTTTAAGAGTGTCCTTCATCGTCGCGGCCTTGGCATAGCTAAGGACGCGTGTCACCGTCACCGGCGCTACCGCTTCCTGCTGCGCTTTTTCCAGGTCGCGCATTGTTTCGGCTTCCTTCTTCAGTGTGTCTCGCGTTGCTACGCGGAGCACGTTGCCGCTGAACTGTTTATCGAGGCCGTTGTTCTGCAGCACGATGTCGAGAGCTTGATCCCAGGGTACTTCGTCGAGCACGATCGTCAGCGTGCCCTTTACGTTTGGATCCAGCACCACGTTCAGACCGCTGATTTCGTGAATCAACCGGAAGAAATCCTTCAGGTCGACGTCCTTCAAGTTCACCGAAATGGGTTCACCCGTATAACGTCCGGGCTGATTCGTCACCAGGGAAGCGCTGTTGGATTGTCCGGCTGCCATGGTCGTCGCTGCGGCGTTGGCCTGCTGTGCGGCCTGCTGCGCGGCTTCTGGCTTGGCGGGTTCCGATTTTTCCGTCATGGAGGCCAGCGCCATCGTCGGCTGCGTCATCTGATTCGGCAGCGCGAAACGGGGGGCTGCCACATTATTCAGCTTGCTGGCATGGGTATTCACGCGCGGTGTTGCCGCGGTGTAGGTAATCTCTTTCTTGGTGTTTTCGGGCGTTGCTGTGGTCACCTGTGGCGGTGCTGGCGCAACTTCTTGCTGCGCGTCCGTCACGAAGTAAATCACAACAGCCGTGCCATCATGCGCGATTTGATACGGCGCTGCGATGGTCAGGTCGATCACCACGCGCGCTACGTCTGGCCGGAACTGCGCCATGCGCACGCCGCGTACCGGGGCCGAGACTCCGGGTATCGACGATTGCCGCACACTCATCTTCGCCCCAGAGAAGTCCAGCACCAGTCGCTCCGGATTTTGCATCCGTGCCGCGTGAACGTCCAGGCGTCCTGCCCCTTCCACGCGTATCGCTGCTCGCTGCGGTTCCTGCGTGATTGCCACGCTGGAGATGACCGCTGCTGTCGAGCTCACGCCAGTGGGCTCCTGTCCGCGCACAACCGATGGGCCCCCGCCCACCAGTACGCCCGCGAGTATCAGGCAGCCAATTTGAAAGGCCGGCCGGTTCGTCATCATTGCTGTTCTCCTGCACTGGAGTAAAGTCTCTTATTCACCTGGCGCTCCACTGGTTTTCCAAAAGCATCCTTGCCCAACTCATGGAACGACACGGCGTCCATCCCAATCTTTTCCACGCTTCCGTCATACAACTTGTCGCCCTCGCGCAGAAAATAAGTGCGCGCTTGCGGGTTTGTTACCACGGCGATCATACCGTTTGGCGAACGCACTATGCCGTCCAGCCGCAACGATCCGACCTGTAATCCTGCTTTGCCTGGAGGCAAATTCTTGTTCTTTGCCGCTTCCGCTTCCTGCCGGCTCGTTAGAGACTCAAAAGGGTCACGTCGCGCCACTTTCATTTCCGCGGACTCCGCTGGCTTGCTGGAAGTCGCCGCCGCTTTTGGCGCCTTCTTCGCAGCCGCCTTGGGAGGGGGAGCGGTAGACTTCGGCGCAGCCGCTTGGGCCGTTGCCGGCTTTGGCGCTGCCGCCTTGGCCGCAGGTTTCGTAGCCGGCGTTGCTTGTGTCTGCGCGTACAGACCGCTTCCGGCGGCTGCCAGCAGACTTCCGAGTACCACTGTTTTCACTAGACGCATGGCTCGCTCATTCCTGCTCATGGCTTCTTCGCTGGCTGACCAGGATTGGCCCCCGGCTTACCCGCGCCTGCTGCGGAAGTCGGAGCCGTGTCAGCCGGCTTCGTAAAATAAGTAGTAATGGTGAACACCCCGCTCACCGTTGTTCCCGGGCGAATCGGATACTTGCCTCCCTTTGCGCTGCCGGAAGCGGGATCGTCAAACTGCAAATCCCCAACGTTGATGATGCGTGAAAGCCTGCTCAACCGGGAGAAGAAATCCAGCACGTTGAAGTACGGGCCATCCGCCTGCGCTTCAAACGGCATCTCGTAGTGATATTCCTTGGTGTCGATCTTCTGCGCCGTCAGCCTCCGCAGTTGCACATTCGATGCGCTGGCTGCGCCCTGCACCTGGCGAATGAATTCGTCGACTTCCTTTTCTTCCGGCACGATCGTCTTCAAGGTATCCAACTGCTTGTTCAACGCGTCCATCTGCTGCTTCAGTTCTCCGTAGCGTTGTTTGTATACCTGCAACTGGGTGACTTCCTGGTTCAATTTCGTTCGGTCCTGCACGGCCTTGTCGTAATCGGCCCGTTCCTGCGCCACTGGAGAAAACGGCACATACAGTCCCACGAGCACAAGAACGACCGCAATCGCCAGCGCCAGCAGCCCCTGCATGATCACCGACATATCTCGGAAAGGATTTGCCATGGCTCCTCGTTATCCTTTCTTCGCCGGTGCCGCAGCGTTCGGCACGGTCTGTACCGGCGCGCTGGCCGGCTTGGTTTGCGGTGCCGTCGGTCCTACCGGACCATTCGGCGCAATCTCCGCATTGATGGAGAACAAGAAGGTTTGTACAGCTGTATTCTTGTCATCCTGCTTCGACTCTTTAATTTCGATCTTGGTGAAATAACCGGAACGCTTCAGCGCAGTGATAAAGTTCGCTACAGAATTGATCGAAGCCGCTGCGCCTTCCAGGTTTACCGTCGAGCCCTTCTTGGTCATCGTAAGCAGCCACAGATTCTCTGCACGAGACACGGTATTCGCCACTTCGTCCAGCAATTCCTGGCCGCCGGTGCGATCGCGCTGCAGCTGCTCAATGGTGCTGACCCGCTGTTGCAGCACTTGCTTTTGTTTTTCAAAAGCTTCCACCTGCAACTTGATCTGTTCCAGTTCGGTTTTCTGCGCCTGCAGCGTCTTGATCCTCTTCGTCTCGTCCGCAAGTTGCGTCTGCCACGAATGGTAGAAGTAAAAGAGGAAGAGGCCGCCGAGCACCACTCCCGCCAGGATGAACACCAGCGGCAGAGCCGCCCCGGTATCCGCCGCGCGGCGGGCGGCTTTAGGCCGCGTTTGTCCAAGTAAGTTTATGCGGATCATGGCTAGTCAAAGCTCCTCAGGGCCAGTCCCACGGCTACAACCAGTTTTGGTGCCAAATCCCGAATCTGATCTTCACTATGCTTCGCCGGATTCAGCAGTACTTTGCGGAAGGGATTCAATTCTTCCACCGGCATCGCAAACTCTTCGCGCAGCAGGTCCACAAGGCCCGGCACGCGTGCGGATCCACCCGCCACCATGATGCGCTGAATGTTCTCGCCGCTGGCCGTGGCGCGGAAAAAGTCGAACGTCTTTTGAATTTCCAGTGTCAGAATGTCAGAGACGCTTCGCAGAATCTGCCCCTTCTGTTCGTCGGTGACGCTCGGAAGAGTATCACCTTTCTTGAGGCGTTCGGCGTCGTCAAAGCTCAAATCCAGTTCTTTTTGGAGGGCGTCTGTATACTGGTTGCCGCCCACGCTGACGTCGCGCGTAAACAACGGCACACCACCCCGAACGATGTTGATGTTCATGACGCTGGCACCGATGTTCAGGAGCGCTACCGTCTGCCCCGCATCCGGCTCGTAGTTCACTTCGAAGCAGTTCTGCAAGCCAAACGCGTCAATGTCCACAACCTGTGGCGTCTTTCCAGCCTGCGCCAGCACGTTCGTGTGATTCAGAATCTTGTCCTTCTTTACCGCCACCAGCAGAACGTCCATCTGCGAATCCATCGCCTCCAGCAATTGATAGCTGAGGTTCACGTCGGCGATGTCGAAGGGGATGTGCTGGCTGGCTTCAGAAGGGATCCGGTCGTACAGCTCTTCTTCGGTCATCAGCGGTAGTGGCACCCGCTTCACGATCACCGAGTGTCCAGAGACCGAAGTGGCGACGTTCTTCGTCTTGATCGCTTCGGTGTCGAATATCTTTGTGATGGCGTTGGCAACCTGTGGCGCGTCCATGATCGCGCCGTCCACCACCGTATCTTGCGCGAGCGGCTCCATACCGAAACTGACCAGCTCGTATCCCGCCTTGGTCATTTTCAGTTCCACGGCTTTGATGGCACTGGAACCGATATCCAGTCCGACGAGCTGCTTACTCTTCTTTCCCCCAGGTAACCACATATCGCGCCCTCTTTCCCTCTCGGTAGAGCCAGACTAACGACGACGAGCCACTACTTGGCTCATCTTGCGTTCCATCCACCGGTCCAGGATTGTCTTTCTAAGTTTCCAACGGTTTCCTAATTTAAACGCAGGTATTTCGCCCTCTGTGATGTACCGGTACAGCGTATCGGGGCTAATGCCCAGATACTGAGAGGCCTGCCGGACATTCATCACTTCGCGCGATTCGCTCAAGAGGACTGCCACCCTGTCTCTTTTCACGCTAAATTGCAAGCATTGGCGCACCCGCACTTCGATATACAGGATTCCCCGGGTGCCGCCCTTGGGGAAGTTATGTCATTGGAAGAGTATGACCGTCAAGGATTTCTCTACGACAGTTGTCCTAACAATGGCGGTTATCGTAGGCAGTTCACCTGTTATTGTAGGCAGTGCATCCCACGGATAGTGTCCACCAACATCTATTACTACTACATCTTGTGCTTTTTCTTCTATCCACCCCCTGTCCTGCGGGACGGTTATCCTTTGTCCTCACCCTTTACTCTCTTTTTCCCTTCACTGCAATTTCCCACGCACTTTGCGGAACTGCCTTTGTAATTCTATTGTTTTCACAACTTCGCAAGAGCGCTTCCGTGGATATTGTGTCTATACTGTTGGCTCTTGATTCCAGCAATTCCGGAGACCTGAATCCATGAAGCAGTCACTCGCCGCCGTCATTGTCTTCACTGTTTGCGTCATTGCTATCGTAGTGGGTGCACGCGTCGCGGCGGGCAGCGCATCCCCGCAAGGTTTCCTGTTTGTTGCCAATCAGTTTGAGCACACTGCCCTGCTTATTGATCTCTCCGCGCGCAAAACAATCTTCGTCGCAGGCGTAGACATCAATGGGCACGAAGTAACAATTTCTCCCGACGGGAAGCTCGGCTACGTTCCTATGTATGGCAATTCAGGAGTGGGAAAGCCCGGCACGGATGGCAGCACGATTCAAGTCGTTGATCTGCAAACCGGCCACACCATCGACATTATTAATCTGCCGCAACCAGTGCGCCCACACAGCGCGAAATTTGCCCCGGATGGATTGCTATACGTTACCGCGGAACTTGCCAACGCTGTGTATGCCGTCGACGTTCACACTCACAAAGTCGTTGCGGAAATACCCACCGGCAAACCGGAAGCGCATATGCTGGTTCTCTCGCCGGATGGCAAGCGCGCCTATACGGCCAACGTATCGACCGGCACCATCAGCGTTCTCGACCTCCAGAACCGTTCCCTGGTAAAGGTCATTCCCGTCGCCGATAAAATTCAGCGCCTTTCCCTTGCCCCGGATGGACGACATCTTTATACACACGATCAAGACAAACCGCGCATTGCTGTGATCGATACAGCAAGCAATACCGTTTCCGGATGGATCGGGATTCCTGATGGAGTTTATTCCTCGGCGGTTACCCCGGACGGACGTCGCTTGGTGGCAAACTCCGCCGCCGGAAAACTCCTGATTGTCGATGTGGCCACGAAGGAACTAACCCAACTGTACGATATTCCACCCGCCGTAGGTGCCATAGCCATTTCCGCCGATGGCTCTTACGCCTACATCACCTGCCCGCAAGCAGGCACCATCGAAGTAATGAACCTCCGCGACAATGTCCTTGAAAAACCAATCGTTCTGACAAAAGGGGTTGACGGCATCGCCTGGCTCCCCGCGCTGAAATAGTTCGCAAACGTGTCTTAGATTCCAATGCTTTTCCATAGCGCATCTACTCTCGCCTTTGTCGCTTCATCCATTAAAATCTCATCCGGCCACGGGCGATTGAACCCTTCTGTGGGCCATTTACGGGTGGCATCAATCCCCATCTTCGACCCGAAATCCTGCATTCGCGCGGCGTGATCCAGCGTGTCCACCGGACCCAGCACAAACTGCACGTCTCTTTCCGGATCGATCGCGCACAGCGCCTTCCACACCACTTCCTTGTAGTCGTGCACGTTCACATCGTGGTCCACAACCACAATCGTCTTCGTAAACATGGCTTGCCCCAATGACCAGATCGCGTTCATCACTTTTCGTGCGTGCCCCGGATACGATTTCCGTATCGCCACGATCATTAGGTTGTGCACAATGCCTTCCGCCGGCATCGACACATCCACAATCTCCGAATGTTGCATCTTCATCAGCGGCAAAAACACGCGCTCAATCGCATAGCCCATATAAAAATCTTCCTGCGGCGGCCTTCCCACGACCGTCGCAAGATAAATCGCGTCCTTGCGATGCGTTACGCACTCCACATGGAATACGGGATATTCGCCTTCCAGCGAGTAGTATCCCGTGTGGTCGCCAAACGGCCCTTCGGTACGCATCTCGTTCAAGCTGACATAGCCCTCGAGCACAATTTCCGCATTCGCCGGCACTTCCAGATCGTTCGTCTCGCACTTCACGAGTTCCACCGGCTCCTTTTTCAGGAACCCACTGAACATCATTTCGTCCAGGTCCGGCGGAATCGGCAGGATCCCTCCGAGTGTGGTCGTCGGATCCGCGCCAATCGCCACGCTGACCGGAATTCGTCCCTCAGGATTTCTTGCACGCGCACGCCTGAAATGTTCCGCACCATGTTTTTGTGTCTGCCAGTGCATCCCTGTTGTGCGCTCGTCGTACACCTGCATGCGATACATGCCAACGTTGCGTTTCCCGGTCTCCGGATTTTTTGTGAAGACCAGTGGAAAGGTGATGAACCGCCCGCCATCCTGCGGCCAGCATTTTAGAATGGGGAAATCCATGAGGTTGACGTCGCTTCCTTTGCGGACAACTTCCTTGCAGGCTCCGTCTTTCACGACCTTTGGGAAAAACGATCCCAGCTCCGCCAACTTCGGCAACATTTTCAGTTTGTCGAACAACCCTTGCGGAGTTTGCATATCCAGAAATCCCCGAATCCGCGCAGCCACGTCATCGAGTTGCTCAACATCGAATGCCAATTCCATTCGGCGTACGCTTCCAAACGCGTTGATCAACAACGGGTGACTTGAACCCTTGGCCTTTTCAAAAAGCAACGCCACTCCACCGGGATTTCCCTTCGGTCCCGGTTGCTTCTGCGCGCGCTGCACAACTTCCGCGATTTCCAGCACAGGGTCTACTTCCGCCTTCACGCGCTTCAGTTCGCCCTCTTTTTCCAGCCTCTTTACAAACTCTCGCAAGTCCTCGTAAGCCACTTCTCTCCTCCTGCAAATCCCACACATCACCAATCAACCGCTCACACTAGCACGCACGCGAGAAGCACGCAAAACATCGATCAGCACAGAAATCGTATGTCCGTTTTGAATATCTTGAACAAACTGGATGGGGCGTCGCGAACAAGAATTAGCGTTCCGTGTCGGCTGGGAATTCATCGAGCTTTGCGTTCAGAATCCTGACGGCGTCTTCAACATCATTTTCGCCCACCACTAATTTGATCCCCCCAACGGCGTTCGACCACATCCAGTCCATTCCTACCACGTTCGCATCCTGCAGAAAGCAACGGATGCGGGCTGCGTGCAGCATTGATTTCGCTACGAAGGCAGCGGGCATATCGCGATAAGCTCTCAGGACTACTGGTTTGCCGGGGACCTCCCTGGTGACCTGCTCACTATCTTGGGCGGCGGCGAGTAGTGACTTCTGCTCCAGGAATTGTCGTGCCGCTGCTACGTCTTTGGCGCGAACCATCAGTCTTATTTCAATGTTATGAGCCGCTCCCCAACCCATACTCGCTTGATTCTCGTTGTAAAAGAGAGTCCCAATGCCTGCACTCTGCAGGACACTCCTATCGGACAGTGCCGCGGTCCGATTATCGTAGGTTCGCAACGGAACAAGCGTTTCCTCTTCAAGAACGGCTTTCGCCTTCGCCGAAATCGCATCTGGCGACCACTCCAATCCCCGCTTTTCCATTTCTTCTTTGAACGCCTGCCGCGCCCATTCGGTCAATGCCTCCGGGTCGTGGCCCACTTTCTGCAACTCAAGATCGCTCATCGCGCCGTAGCGCTTGCTCAATCGCTCCCGCTCGCGATCTGGATCAATCTTTTCCATAGATCATGGCCTCGCAGATGCTACGCGCTTTGGCCCTCAAAAGGCAGGGGTGGTCTCAGTTTTAAAACCCGGAATTCCTATCTTTTGCACATGGTCGTGCGCATGGCGGTTCCTTTTTCCCGCGAGCACCCCGAAGCGCCCTCGATTTTCCTCCCGGCAAAAGTCGTCAGCCTGAATAAAATTCCAGGCTCGGATTTTCTCCGTTGCGGAATGGAGTTTCTTAAACCGAATTTGTAATACTCTGCCATAGCCTTGCGTAAATCACTACTTCCACTTGCTTACAGTGGTGGTGGCCTTCGCCTATCGATTGACGCAGGTTTCCCTGCAACAAATCGCATGGAACTGCATCCAAATATTTTGCGCTGGCGAACCAGTTCCGAAAGTTCGTCATTGGGAGACTCTCGCTATGAAAAACCTGTATGAAGCGGCGACAGTGGAGGAAGTGAAAAAACGGATCGCACAACTCAGACCAGACAGCGCGCGGCAGTGGGGCAAAATGAATCCAGGGCAGGCCATGGCGCACTGCTCGGTGGCAATGGAATGGGCCATTGGCGACACCGTTGCCCCGCGAATGTTCATCGGACGGATACTGGGATCCCTCATCAAGTCCAGGGTGCTTGCCAACGATGAACCCCTGCGCCGCAATACAGGCACCGCAAAAACCCTCGTGATAAGGGACGACCGCGACCTCGCGAAGGAACAAGCACGCCTTCGTGCGTTGGTAGAAAGGTTCGCCACCACCGGGCCTGCGGGCTGTACCAAGCATCCTCACACCTTCTTCGGCCAGCTCACGCCGCAAGAGTGGGCCACTCTGATGTACAAGCACCTCGATCATCACCTGCGCCAATTCGGGGCGTAGCGCCGCGAAAAGACCAGAGAGTGTCCGCTTGTCCCGGCGCATCGTATGACTGAGACCCTGAAAATCCGGACAGCTGTTTACGAAAAAGCATTCCCCCCTCCCTTCCCCCTGTGTTTTTCGGATGTATAAAGGGTTTTACGGGATCGTGTAGGCGTATGTATGGCAACTGAAGGACTTGCAAGTACGGGACTATTGCTGGGAGCACTACCATGTGCGGCTACACGAGACGGTCTGTGACTCACCCGCTCATACTGGCAAGAAAGTTATTAATGAGCAGGAGTTACCGGACTACCTCGACTGGTAAACCTGACTATATGAAGCAAGTCGCTGTAATCATCAGTCCATAACGGCGTTTTGTTTTCATAGCGGAGTGGATTCCCGACGGCAACTATGGGAGCAACGCCAAGGTGCGTTGTGGTTTTTGAGAGTAACACCCAATCGGTTTGTGCCGAAAACGACCGCAACTCAGGATGATGAACCCGAACTGCTTGCAAGTGAAATTCATGGGCAAGCGCCGAAACAACCGGCCCGAGGTCTAGGGAGAGATTCGAAATATGGACGGCGATGACGGAATCGGGCCCCCGCAGATGCTGGAGATAAATAGCAAACGCCTCTCGAGTTAAGAGGTGAGCCGGGATGGAGTCTCCGCTGAAGGCATCGATCACGAGCACATCAAATTCTTGCAGATTGGATGAGGCCGCTTCACCCTCCAAACTCAATCGTGCGTCGCCGAGGATTACATCGCTGTTGGCCTTTGAGTTTCGCAGGTATGTGAAGAAAGCGCTCGGACCGCTGGCCACTTTAACAACGGCTGGGTTGATTTCATAGAAGCGGAAATAGTCACCTGGACGGCCAAAGGCTGCGAGTGTACCGGTGCCCAATCCGATTAGGCCGACGCGCATGGGGTGAGGATGACTGAGCAGCAGTTTACTTATCCCACTGTCCTGACCATAGTATCCCGCAGGCTCGTTGACGAAATTAGGATTGACGAATTGAAATCCGTGATTGGTCATACGGTCGCGAAGGAAGAAATAGGGGCCTATCGGGCTGTTGGCACGGACTATCGCGATGGTGCCGTAGAAGTTTCTGGACGCCAGCCGGACATCTTCGTTGGTCAGGTTTGCATCAGTCCATAACGATAAGGCGACCATCACAAATGCAATAAGCGCGCTGACATGTATCAAAAGTGAACTTGCAGACTCTTGCCCCTGAAAGACGGCAATATACAACGAGAAAACCGCGCCGAGACCAGCTAGCGCCAAGAGTCCATAGGGAAGGTAATGGCCCAAGTGAGGAGAATATGCTTTTGCGAGATTGATTCCGAGCAAAACTGCGGCAGAGAGTAACGCTGACGGAAGCCAGCGAGGAGCAACGTGCCACCAGGAGGTTGAATCGTTAGCGATCGCAAGGAGTAGGAATAGAGCGGAAATGACCACTCCCGAATGAAACTCCCAAAAATTTGTGAACAGAAAAGGCGCGACAAGACTTGTGAATAAGCCACCGAGTACGCCGCCAACAGCGACGAGTAGGTAAAACTGCGTAAGAAAGCCGGGAGCAGGCTTAATTCGAGCGAGTTCTCCGTGGCACACCATGCAGGTGACGAAGAGAAGCGCGGGAAAAACCACAAGTTGAACGGAAACAGGTGCATCATTCGGGTTCAGTAGCAGCCAGCACGCTGCTCCCGACAACAAGAGAAACAGAGGCTGGAAAATGGAACGGCGATACCAACGCTCACTTTCAAAGCAGAAGATGAAGGAAGCAAGGTATAAGCAGAGAGGCAAAACCCATAGAAACGGGATTACCGCGACTTGCTGACAGATGACATTGGTGGTGGCAAGGAGCATTACGGAAGCACAAGTTGCCAGCCCGACCCACAAGAAGCGAATCCAAAAAGTAGGCTTGGTGTCGGGAGTATTTCCGCCGGGAATTCCGAGAGACGTTGGAACACCGTCAGGAAGTCGCGAACAAATAAAGCACGCAACCGCATACGTGAGATAGCCCGAGCACCAAATCCAGGCCTGAGTCCTGACTCTCAGATTAGGCTCAATCAGAAACGGATAAGAGAGAAGCCCAAGTAATGAACCAAGATTTGAGAGGGCGTATAGTCTGAAAGGCGATCTGCCCGGTCTGATTCGTACGTACCATTTTTGAACCAGCGGTCCAGTGGTGGAGAGCAGGAAAAAGGGGAATGCGATTGAGGCCAGCAGGAACTGAATAATTTTCAGAGTGGGATTGTCCTCGGAGGTTGGCTTCCAACTTAGACCCGGGGTAATCGGGGTACTCCAACGAGTGGCCAACCAGGCGAGAAGAATCAGAGAACTAAACAACATTCCCAAATGCACCAAGTCCTGGAGTTTCTTGCTTGTAAAACTCGAGATGAGATGCGCGTAACAATACCCGGCAAGCAGGAGAATCTGAAACACGAGCATGCAAGAAGTCCAGACCGAAGGCGTACCGCCGAACCACGGGAGAATGTACTTTCCCACAATCAGCTGAACTTGAAAAAGCAGGAATGCACCGAGAAATATAGTAATTCCCAGGACAAGATCGTAGGAATCCCGGCTTGTACCACGGTGGTCCGAGGAGTCTTGGGTATTCTGTTGGCGCAGTTGTTCGGCAAGACTAGTTTGCTCAGTAGATTGCATTTGATAGAAGAATAGCTCAGATAAATTGATTTGCCTTGAGAGCCTTAGCGTGGATTTTCCAAAGGAACACGGGCCGCGGAATGAGTTGCCTTGCTCAGGCACATACAAGTTATGGTGGAACCAGAGTCCACCCTGGATTCACAAAGCGGGCCTTGGTCGAAATGAAGGAAAGAGAAGAGTCCCTTTTAGGCGAAGAAGAAACGAGCCCTTGCGACTCGTACACTACCCGTGTCTCTTGACAGAGCCGACGCAGTCATAGAGGGTGACGCATAGTATTTGAGTTTGTTCACTCATCCGCACGGCAGGAGTATATCATTCGCTCCGAGCACGGGAAGGTTCGAGAAGTTGGGTGCCCTCCGTGTTAGGGAAATCCGAGAAAAACTGGGATGTCCTTGTCCCGTCGATTACATATAAGGCAAAACCGAGAGAAGTCGTCCTAGCCGCGGGGTGGTCCTTTCCGTTCGCCGGAGATTGCGCTGAGTGGAGATAGAGCCTATTCTGGAGATTCCACTACCATGAAGCGAATCTACCTGGATCACAACGCGACTACGCCTGTTGACGCCGCCGTGCTGGAGGCGATGCTTCCCTTTTTTGCCGGGGAGTTTGGGAACGCCTCGTCGATTCACACGTTTGGACAGCGGGCACGAGCAGCGGTGGAAACAGCACGCGAACGGGTGGCGACTCTGCTGAATGCGCGCGCGCAAGAGGTTGTGTTTACCAGCGGCGGAACGGAGGCCGATAATCACGCGATCTTTGGGATTCTTTCGACGTCGCTGGGAGTCTTTTCTGTCGACCAGCCGCACATCATTACCACGGCGATCGAACATGAAGCGGTCCTGAATGCCTGCCAGGCGCTGGAAAAACAGGGTGCCGCGGTCACCTATCTCGCGGTCAATGGCGAGGGACTTATCGATCTCGACGAATTGCGCGCGGCGATCCGGCCGGAAACGGTGCTGATCACGGTGATGCATGCGAACAACGAATTGGGCACCGTGCAGCCACTAGCGGAGATCGGAAAGATTGCGGCGGAAGCCGACATTTATTTCCATACGGATGCGGTGCAATCGGCGGGAAAAGTTCCGATTGACGTGAAGGAAATGCAGATCGATCTTCTGGCGCTTTCGGGCCACAAGCTGTATGCACCCAAGGGGATCGGCGCGATCTACATCAAGGGCGGGACGCGGCTGAAGCAACTCCTCTATGGCGGCCATCATCAGAGAGGATTCCGTCCGGGTACAGAAAATGTGCCGGGAATCGTGGGACTCGGTAAGGCTGCGGAGTTGGCGCAAATCTCTCTTACGGCAGATGCGTTGCGCGTGTCGGCATTACGCGACAAACTGGAAGCGGGATTATTGGCGCGAGTGCCAGACGCGTTTGCGAACGCGGCCAGGGCTCGGCGAACGCCAAATACATGCAACATTACGTTCCCCGGATTGGAAGGCGAAGCGCTGATTATCGCGCTCGACCTGCGCGGGTTGGCGTGTTCTACGGGCGCAGCATGCTCGTCCGGAGCGGTAGAACCCTCTCATGTACTGACGGCTATTGGGCTGACGGCGCCAGAAGCGCGGAGCAGCGTGAGGTTTAGCCTGGGGCGTCACACGACAGAAGAGGAGATTCAAAAGACGCTGGAAATTGTTCCGGCGGCAGTCCGGCAATTGCGTGAACTTTCACCCACCTATCGGAGAGAGGTTGCGGGACGGTCCTGAACTGTTCCGGTAGAATAGCGTAAGGAAGAAATGACTGAATCAATACAACTCGACGTTTTGCCAACTGACGCGGCGGAATTGAAGCCGGGGCTGGTGGCAGTAGCAATGTCTGGCGGCGTGGATTCGTCTACGGTTGCGGCCGTTTTGCAGCGGCAGGGGCGACCGATTGTCGGACTGACCATGCAGTTATGGAATCAGCGTCGATTGCCGGAATTGCAGGGGAATGGACCCGCACAACATCGCTGCTGTTCGCTGGATGATGTGTATGATGCCAAGCGCGTGGCGCAGCACCTGGATTTTCCTCACTACGTAGTGAATTTCGAGGACGAGTTTGAGGCGCGCGTAGTGCGCCCGTTCGTCGACCAGTACCTTGCCGGGCGGACGCCGATTGCCTGCACGAATTGCAACACGGAGGTAAAATTCGCGCCGCTGCTGCGGATGGCGCGACAGATCGGAGCGGATCGACTTGCCACCGGGCATTACGCGCGAATCCGCTGCAACGAGGCAAATGGGCGGCACGAATTGTTGCGCGCACGCGACGACTCCAAGGACCAATCGTATTTTCTGTGGGGGCTCACGCAGGAGCAGCTTTCACGCAGCGAGTTTCCGCTGGGAGAATTGTCGAAGGACGAAGTGCGCGAACTGGCGCGCGAAGTAAATCTGCCCGTGGCGGAGAAACCGGAGAGCATGGAATTGTGCTTCGTGCCTAACGGCAATTACGTGCAATTCATTCAAGCCTATTCATCGGAGCGCAAAATCCCCCTGAACAATGCAGAAGGCGACATTGTGACCGAAGATGGCTCGGTGATTGGTCGCCACACCGGAATCCACAACTATACGATTGGGCAACGCAAGGGATTGGGTTTCGCGGCAGGCAAACCAGTGTATGTGCTGGCGATTGATGCGGAAATGAACCGCGTGGTCGTGGGCGAAGATGAAGCGCTGCGCACAACTACTTTTGAGATTGAAGAAGTGAATTGGATTTCGATTGAGGAACCAGCAGCACCGCTGCGCGCTGAAGTAAAGATCCGTCACAAGCACGAACCGGCTCCGGCGCTGGTGGAAGCGCTGCCCGGAAATCGCGCGCGAATTACGTTTGCTGTCCCACAGAGAGCAATCACGCCGGGGCAAGCCGCCGCGATTTATTCCGGCAATGTAGTACTGGCAGGCGGCTGGATCAGATAAAGAGTTCGTCTTCCTGCTCGACGGATTCCTGCGCGCTGGGTTTGCTTCCACGACGCGAACGCAAAACATCCAATCCAATCTTAATTCCCTGCACAATCGCCGAAGCTTTTTGCACCGGTCCCATGAAATTGCGGCGGAAAGCAAATCCTGCGTCTTCCACACTCTCCAGCGTGCCGGTCAGAATACGATCGGCCCGCACAATCTGGCCCCGCATGCGATCGGTAGCTTCGGTCATCAGGCGATCCATCTTTTGTGCCTGGCCACGGGCCATATAAACAATCTGCGAAGCGTCTTCCACCAGGTTGGCTATCTTGGGTTGCGTGTCGTCGAGCAGCAATTGCGTGCGCGTAAGGATTGGCCCAACGCGCGTGTTCAGATCGTTCACGGTCTTGTTGATCGATTCGGTGGTTCGTTTCAGTTGCAGGAAGAGCGCAGTCAATATCCCGACCTGCACAATCAGTGCAATAGCGGTGATGATGCTAAAAATCTCTACTGTGGATTGCATACACACCCCGTCCTATCCGCAAGCTACGCGGATTCATTGGAGCAAACTCTCGGGCTCAGGATTTCGATTCGCGAAGAAAGGCTTCGCGACCGGCTTCAACGGCGGCACTGATTGACTCGCGTTTGCGGGAAGCAAGGTCTTTGCTCTTTTCAATCAAATCGTCGGCGCGATCGCGCAATTCACGGGCCTTGCGTTGAGCGAAGTCACGGCCTTCATCGGCGCGCTTGGCGAGGAATTCGCGGGTATCTTCGCCGGACTTAGGAGCGAAAAGAACGCCCATGAGAGCTCCCACACCCAATCCCACCAAGAAATAAGAGACTTTGGAACCAACATTATCGGCCATGGTAACCTCCGGAAAGAAAAGTAACATAGGGGAAAAGGAGTTGCAATGCACACTAACCCTTATTTAATCACATAACGGTTAACGTCCTATTGGACATGCCCTTGCCCCGGGGTGCCCGAAGTCATATCTTCCGTTTAGCGTCCTTCCCTTCGAAGACTCCGTTCAGGATGAAAAGTTTATTCAGTTATCTGATGGCTGGCGGCAAAGAAGTCGACGATTTTTTGAGCACTTTTTTTGGTGACCATGCGATTGAGTTCTTCGATTGAGGCTTTCTGCAGATTAGCGATGCTTCCATAGCGTTGGAGCAGTTTCTGCGAGGTGCGCGGGCCGATACCCGGGATTTCCAGGAGGGCCGATTGAGTTTGCCTGGCACCACGACGTTGACGGTGGAAAGTGACGGCAAATCGATGGGTCTCGTCGCGAATCATCTGAACAAGATGTAGAACGGGAGAGTGACGATCAAGGATGCAGGGTTCATCTTCCTGGCCGAGGACATAGAGGATTTCTTCCTTTTTGGCGATGCTGGCCATGGGTTGGTTGATGATCTGGAGGGCGTCGAGGGCTTTGGCAGCGGCGTGGAGCTGCCCGATTCCACCGTCGATAAGAATGAGGCTGGGTAGTGGCTTCTTTTCTTCCTGGAGGCGGCGATAACGTCGGGTGATAACTTCAAACATGCTGGCGAAGTCGTCGTTCTGGCGGAGTCCTTGCGCGAGGCCGCCGGTTTCTTCGCCGCGAATAATAAATTTGCGGTAGTCGGATTTCTTCATTCGGCCGGAATCCCAGACGACCATGGAGGCAACGGTGTCTGAACCATGCAGGTGAGAGATGTCGAAGCTTTCAATGCGCGTTGGGATTTCGGGGAGGTTCAAGGCGTTTTGCAGGGCTTCGCCAATCGCTTTTGAAGTTGGCTTCATGGTGCGGAAGCGCTGATCGAAGGAGTGCTTGGCATTGCTTTCGACAAGGTCGAGGAAAGAGCTTTTGCTGCCTCGCTGTGGGGTGAAGATTTCCACCTTGTGGCCGGCTTTTTCAGATAGAGCGGCTTCGAGAAGTTCACTCTCTTCAAAATCGATGGGAACGTGGATACGTTTGGGGAAAAATTCCGCATCGAGGTAGAACTGCTTCAGAAGTGAAGGAACGAATTCGCGGGGATCAAAGGTCTCAAGATCTTCCCAATAGAATTCACGGCGATCGACAACGCGGCCGGCACGGAGATGGAAAATGTTGGCAGCGGCGAGGGGAGGCTCAGCGTAATAGCCAAGAACGTCAGTGTCGTCACCTTGTGCGGAGGCGATGCGCTGGCGCTCTTCTATGTCTTCCAAAGTACGCAGAAGATCGCGATAGGAAGCAGCCTGCTCGTAAAGTTCGCTTTCGGCGGCGTCAGACATGCGCTCTTCGATGCTCTTGATTAGATCGGCGCGGCGACCTTCGAGAAAGAGCCGGGCGTCGCGAACGGCTTCGGCGTAGCGATCGTCTGTGGTGAGACCGGAGACGCAGGGGCCGAGACAACGCTTGATGTGGTATTGCAGACAGGGACGCGGATGGTTTTTGTTGAGGTCGACGTAGCAGGAAGGAACCATGAAGCGCTTGTGGATGAACTGCAGAATGCGGCGCGCTAGGCTGGGCGGAAAATATGGACCGAAATAGAGCGCACCATCTTTTTTTACACGGCGAGTGAAATAGACCCGAGGATATTTGTCGGCGAGGGTGAGCTTGATGTAAGGATAGGTTTTATCATCACGCAGAAGAACGTTGAATTTGGGGCGATATTGCTTGATGAGATTGTGTTCAAGTGCGAGGGCTTCGCGTTCGTTGCCGACAAGAATGGTTTCGAGGTCGGCAATTTCGCGGGCAAGCGAGCCGGTCTTGGCATTGACCCAACTGGATTCGAGAAAATAAGAACGGACCCGACTACGAAGAGAGGCAGCTTTGCCGACGTAGAGAACGTCTCCGCCCGCGTCTTTGAAAAGGTACACACCGGGTTTTTCGGGGAGGGTGGCGGCTTTTTCGCGTGGTTCCATTGATTGATTAGATGCGCCGGGGTTACATCCGGCGGGCACAAAGCTAGTTTACGGCGCATTTAAGCGCAAAGCGAAGTACCGGCGGAGGAAGCAACGAAGGTGCCGCGGCGTCGCGGTAAGAATCAGCGGCCAAGAGTGAGTTTGCGGCCGTCACTGTTGAGGATAAGCAGGGCGTGGTTCGTCTGCCACCAGTGGACCCATTCCTGCGGCTGCTCAAACGTCTGGTCTGTGATCAATTTGAGGAATCCCGTCGAACTGTTCTGCGTGGCGCGAGAATTGGAAGTGTCCAGATCGTAAATCATGTCGCGGGCTTTCAACCATTCGTCCTGCCTTGCATTGGATGGCTCTTTGAGCCAGGAAATGTAGTCTTCCGGCTCCGCGTAACTTAATCCTGTGAGCTCAGCGAGGGATTTCACATAGCGTGAATGATAGGGTTCGGTGCGCCCATACAGATGGATGAGGCCGATCCAGCCCTCGGCAGCCACGCGAGTCATATTCCAGGGAGCATGGGGATTATCCACGAAATAGCTTTGCCATTCGGCCTGAGTGACGAAATTCTGACCGGTCAAATTCTGAAGATACGCTCTCGCGTTGCGATCACGTTCGCCGGAGAGAATGGCGATGTTGGTTTCCGAGGCCAGTTTCAAACCACGAAGGCGATCCTCGCGGTCATACCACTTCAGGCGGCCGCCCTGCTGAGGGTCGAGCTTATCGGTTGCGGGGAAATCGAGGCTGTTTGAATGCAGATGGATTTCCTCCACCGGGCTGCTCGAGGTCACTGTGTAAGTGCGATGAGCCATCTCTTCTATTGTGGGTTCGTGGACGGCCAGAAGTGAGTCTGTTCCGGACCAAAGCAGATGGGAATTGTTCAGGTTCCACCAGTCCTGCAATTCCGCGTAGGAAGAAAAATCCTTTCCGAGCAGCAATTTCAGTTCGAGAAGGATTTCTTTTGTGCGAGGACTTTCCCATTGATCGGAGTCAATCAGCCAAAACCAGGCGCGGGCCGCGTTCGCGAAACCGATGGTTTTTTGTTTTGGGTCATCCAGGGAGGATTTATGGAGGTCGATGACTCCACAGACATGGTGATTGGTGGCAAGACGATAGACCATTCTTTCCGCGCCTGACGATGTCGAATAAATGCCTTTGTAGGATTGCGAAAACCAGTATTCCGAAGGATTGGTGTAATTGGCGTCGACGCAGCCAATGCCCGCGAGGCCGAGCGGAGCGGGCGCGGTGACCCAAAAAGCCGGCAATAAAATGAGCGGCTGAACGATAAGCGAGATTGCAATAATGCTCGAGATCGCGAGCGATCGTTGAGGCACCAATGGATTAATAGATTGGGGAGCCACTTCGGGGATTAACGGAGGAGGCGGTTGTTGCGCGAGCGCAGTAAAAATGCTCCAGGGAAGGCAGAGCAGCGCTATAGCGGGTGCGAAGTAAACAGCGTACATAACGAAATACACTACGATGAGAGCGCTTTTCGCAAGGACCATTCCGACCAAAAAGAGAAGTGCGAAAAGGGCCCCCACCACCCAGAGACACTTTTGCCAGTATTTCCAGATCCTTCTGCCGAGAGAGAGTGATGGAGCCGCCCGAAAAAATACGGATAAGGGAGCAATCAGAAACAAGCCAGGCACGACCGTGGCAATGCCAAGATATGCATAGGTAGCGGAAAAGTGCCAGCCGGTGAATATTCCGACTACCGTCCCGACTAACATTACGGAAGCAATCCAGAGGATGGCGGAGTCGCCGAACCCACGCCAAGCGGCCGGCGGCACTGACGGTGGTGCGTAGGGATTGCCTACTTGGAGAGAACGCCAGCGCAATTGCCCCAGGCCGATTCCTGCAGCGATGCCGGATAAAAGCAAAACGACGGAGATGTACTCCACTTGCAGTCGAGTATGCCGAAAGTCAAATGCGAATTGATGAAAGCGCGTTGCCAACTGGTGGAATGTGAGGAGCAAGCCTGTCAAGGCGACGCCCGGAGCGACGCTGCGAATGAGCGCTTCTCTGCGAGTGGCAAACTTGGACCGCCAAATGTAGGGTGGAACGAGGATCGCCGGAAGCAGAATGCCGGCGGCAAGGGCGAATCCATGGGCACGGTCAGAGGCAATGTCGGCGACGTAAAGATAACCGAGAAGATAGAGTAGGCTGCTCGCGAACCACGTGGTTTGTGCCAGGCGAAAAGCGATTCGCATGGAATCAGAACGCGGGCGGTCGATTGGCATGGGACTCTTCCTCACCTAGGCAAAAACCGAATTCACAAGGGTCTGCGCGACGTTTTCGAGCTTACCATTGCAAAACGGAAAAGCATTGGATGGTCGGACAGCGATTCGGTGAAAGAGTTAGCTTTTCCAGGTTCCGCAAAGTAATGTTATGGGCGGGCGGTGAAGTACGTGTTGGATTGAGGAGAAAATGAAAAGAATTTCGAGAAGAGAAGTATTGAAGCAATCGACAACGGCAGTGGGAGGGGCGATGGTTTGGGCGGGTCTGCCATCGATGGATATCCTGGCCGCCCCGGCGAAGAGTGTGGCAGGACCGAATGTGAAATTTCCCGTGGCGGCGCGAGAACGGCTGGCGGTGGCTAGTTGGCCGTTTCGGGCGTTCATCGACAGCCCGACAAACAGCTATCGTGACAAGAAACAAACGGGCGTGGATTTGAAGGACTTTGCGGCGACGGTAAAGAAAGATTTTGGCGTGCCGGGAGTGGAGCCGCTGAGTTCGCATTTCCCTTCTACCGATGAACGTTATCTGCACGCGTTTCGCGAGACTGTCGAGAAGGCCGGAGTGCGTGTGGTGAATATTCCGGTTGAGAGCGAGAACAGTTATTACGATGGAGACGCCGGCGCGCGAAAACTGGCCGTGGAAAATGCAAAGAGATGGATCGATGTTGCCGTTGTGTTGGGCTCACCCAGCGTACGAACGTCAATTGCCGAAGCCAAAAATGCAAAACCGGACGTGAATGTGGTGGTGGAGCAACTGAAACAGGTGGCGGATTACGGAGCCAAGAAGGAGGTGATAGTGACGCTGGAGAACGACAATCTGGTAAGCGAAGATGCGTTCTTTCTTGTGAAGGTGATTGAGAAGGTGAACCATCCTTATCTGAAGGCACTGCCCGATTTCTGCAATTCGATGGGAAGCGGGAATGAGAAGTTTAACTACGATGCGGTGACGGCACTGTTTCCGCTGGCGTATTCCATCTGTCACGTAAAGGATTCTGAAGCGGGCGACGATGGAAAAGTGATCCGAGTGGACCTGAAAAAGACGTTCGGAATATTGAAGGCGAGCGGATACAAGGGATATTGCTCGATGGAATGGGAAGGGCTGGGAAGCTCGTATGATGGGACGAGATTTTTGATCAAGAGTGCGTTGGAGAATTTGGGGTAGAAGCGAAGGGCGGATTGTGGAGTGGCCAGAGTGTTGCCGCGATCCCTCCACTGCGCTGCGCAAAATCGCTCCGTTCCGGTCGGGATGACCAGCCCACCCTCAAAGACCGTCTCCCTACTTCGTACCATTGGCCAAAATCGGTCATGGCAAACCACCCTTCATTGACAATTCTGGTCGTGCAAGGAACGGTCTCCGTGGCCACAGATCACATTGGAGTTTAGGGATTCATATATACTGCTATGAGGCAGTTTGATGGGGTATCCAGTCGAAAAGGGGCAAATTCCGTGAAAATTTCAAGTTTTGTTCGCCAGGCATCTGCGGCGTTGTTGGCAGCTGCGCTACTTGCGCCAGTGGGACTCACCGATGAAGGCATGTGGACCTTCGACAATCCACCATTGAAGTTGCTGAAGGAGAAATACAATTTTACGCCGACGCAGCAGTGGCTGGATCACCTGCGGCTGGCCAGCGTACGACTGAACGACGGCGGTTCCGGATCGTTTGTAAGCGCCCATGGATTGCTGCTGACGAACCACCACGTGGCGCTGGGACAATTGCAGAAGAATTCGACGGCCGAGCACGACTACGTGAAAGACGGATTTTATGCGGCTACCGCAGACCAGGAGATGAAGTCGCAAGACCTGGAAGTGAACGTGTTGATGTCGCTGGAAGAAGTAACAAGCAAGGTAAATGCGGCGGTGAAGGGCGCGAAGGATCCCGAAGAAGAGTTTGCCAAGCGCAAGGCAGCGATTGCAGATATCGAACGCGAGAGCACGGAAAAGACAGGGCTGCGTTCAGACGTGGTGACACTGTATCAGGGTGGCGAATACTGGCTATACCGCTACAAGAAATACACGGATGTGCGGCTGGTGTTTGCAGTGGAGCAGCAAACGGCATTTTTCGGCGGCGATCCTGACAATTTCACGTATCCGCGGTACGACCTGGATATGGCGATTTACCGCGTGTATGAGAATGGCAAACCGATCGACAGCAAAGATTATCTGAAGTGGAATGTCAAGGGCGCGGAAGATGGCGAGTTGGTGTTCGTGTCTGGGCATCCTGGTTCGACGCAGCGTTCGGATACGTATGCGGAGCTGGTCATTGACCGCGACAGTGTGACGCCCACCGTGATTCAGGTGCTGAAACGACGCATCGCGTTACTGAAGGAGTATTCGAAACGCGGTCCGGAGCAGGAGAGGCAGGCAGCTTCTTTGATATTTGGCTTGGAAAACGGAAGGAAAGTGTACGAAGGCCGGCTGCTGGGATTGCAGGACAAAAACCTGATGGAGAAGAAGAGGAAGGAAGAAGAAGAGTTCAAGGCGAAGGTAGACGCGAATCCAGAGTGGAAGAAGGAGTATGGAAGCGCGTGGGAAAGAGACGCGAAATCCGTGGAAAAACAGAAAACACGGATCAAGCAACAATTCTATCGCCAGTCCGATTCGCAACTAGCCGCACTGGCAGTGAACGTGGTGACCTATGTCGCGGAAATCAAGAAACCGGATGGCGAGCGGTTGGCGGGATTCCACGAAGCACAACTGGAATCGCTGAAGGTGCGGCTGTTCTCTCCTGCGCCGGTGTATCCGGAAATGGATATAGCTCGAATGACGAGCACATTGGAAGCCGATTTGAAGGAGTTGGGTCCCGAGGATGCTTGGCTTAAGGCCGTGCTGGATGGACGTACACCGGCACAAGCAGCGAAAGAGCTTGTGGGCGGAACGAAAGTAGGCGATCCCGCGTTTCGGAAATCGCTGGTGGACGGCGGGCAAGAGGCGGTGAACGCTTCGACCGATCCAATGATCGCGATGGCACGCAGGATAGATCCTATCCGGCGCGAGCAGATCAAATGGTATGAAGACAATGTGCAGAGCGTGCAGCAGCAATCCGGCGAACAGTTGGGGAAGGCGCGATTTGCGGTGTATGGAAAATCGACTTATCCGGACGCCACATTCACACTGCGCCTTTCTTATGGGCAGGTGAAGGGTTATCCAATGAATGGGACGATTGCGCCGCCAAAGACGACGATGTTTGGTTTGTATGACCGGGCGGCCAGCTTTAATTATGCGTCGCCATTTGATTTGCCAAAGCGGTACATCGAGGGGCGAGACAAACTGGATTTGACTACGCCCATCAACTTTGTGACCACCAACGACATCATCGGCGGAAATTCAGGCTCGCCGGTGGTAAATCGGAATGGGGATATCGTGGGACTAATCTTCGACGGAAACATCGAATCGCTGGTCGGCGATTTCGTGTATGACGGGACCTCGAATCGCGCTGTAGCGGTGCACACCGGTGGAATGACCGAAGCAATGAGCAAGCTGTATGGAGCGCAAAAGCTTGTCGATGAATTGATGGGCAAATAAGGCAGGCAACCTCCCCAGATTGCGACGAATCGCAACAGGTGGAGTTCGACGACGTGAAACGATTAAAGCAAAAGTGGCTGGGGATAGTGTTGTGCGCCTGCGGAATTGGCGCCGGGGCATGTATTGCCGCGGCACAAGATCCCCCGCCTCCAGACGCTCCGGCACCCGCCCCTCCTTCAAATCCCGACAAGGCCGCAAAACCAAAACCTAATACCGATTCGGCTGCGCAATCGGCACCAGACCAGCCGAAATGGGATCCGTTGCGCGCGGAGAAGGATCTGGAAGTCGGGAAATACTACATGAAGAAGGGCGACATCGACGCAGCTATCGACCGATTTGAGGATGCAGCCGAGGCAAAACCAGGCTACGCCATTCCCTTTCTATATCTAGGCGAAGCCTACGAGAAGAAGGGGAAAAAGAAGCAGGCAGTGAAGGCGTATCAGCGATATCTGGATTTGTATCCGCATGCGGAGGATGGGGATAAGGTGCGGAAGAAGATTGAGAAGTTGCACGCGGATATCGATAAGGGCAAAAGTAGCCGGGAATAACAGTAGTTCGTCAGAGAAAACATACTCACCCCGTCCTGCAGGCATGGCATGAAGTTTACGTTGAGATCCTCCGCTTCGCTCAGGATGACAACTTCCCATAGTTGAGGGGAAATAGCAGTTTAGCGCGCCAGGCGATCGAGGAATTTGCGGGCGGGGGAGAAGTGGTGGAAGAGTTTTTCTTCGGCGCGGAATTGCGGGGAGTGAGAAATGAGGCTGCAGCCGGAGCGGCGCGTGGGATGCTTGACGTGCAGCATTTCGTGGTAGAGGACATATTCGACGACAAATTGAGGGACTTCAGGGCGGTCCATACGGCGATTGAGAAGAATCTGATTGGGGCCGGGATCGTAGCACCCAAATTGGCGGCGCCAGCCGCGAGTGCTCCAACCAATGTGGGGACGCTGCAGTGATCCAGAGAAGTATTTTCCATTGAGATCATCAAATAAAACAGCAAGGTCGTAGTGTTTGCCCTGCGGGGCCACGTGCTTGGGACGAACACGGGTGCGTCGCATGGTGCTGATGCGGCCGCGTGTGCGATCGCAGCGAGCGTAATCGAGATATGGTTTTACGAGTGCACGTGGCGTGCGGCGCCGATACACACGGGCGAGTAAAAGAGCGGCAGCACCTTCCAAGACGTCAAGCGGCGCGCGAAGAAGAAGATCGGAGAAGCGGACAAAGAAAGAATCGCCACGGCGGCGAATGGTGAGGACGAGACTGCTGTACGGGTAGAACTCAACATGGAAATGAGGAGGACGCTCTGCGCAACCGATTCGCGTAAACATGCGCTGAAAGAGCGCTTCCCCGCCGGGAACGAGAGATGTAATACGGGGCCTGATGGTCAATTCTTGCGCCTCACAGGTGGTGGTGCCGCTTTCTTCTTGGCTTTTTCCGCGTCGTTCAGGGCGTCCTGAGTCCCTTCAATCGCATCGTCGAGATTTTCCTTGTACAAATCAAGTTCCGGGCCCTGGGCAAGGTATTTTTGCAGGATGGGCAAAAACTCCTTGGCCTTTGTGGCCATCAGATCGATGCCCTGGCGGATATTGTCCTGCTTTTCAAGTCCGACCTGAATGATGTCGGCAGCATCGTCAATGCAACCAATATACGAATTCATCATGAAATTGAGTAACTCGGTGTGTTTAGTCGGTGAAGGGTGTTCGAGCTCGTATTGAAACTTCTTGAGGCGGTCATCGGCGAATAGAAGGAAGAGAGTGATGCGGTCATTGGGTGTTTCCGCATCACGGATTTTGTCAGCCTCGATGGTAGAGAGATAGTCTTTCTCGGGGCGCTGCGCATGGATTGACAAGGCCGCGGCCAGAATCAGAACAAGTGGAAGAACAAAGCGGAACGGAAGGCGCGAAGGCTTCATTGTCTTTCTCCCGAAGGCGGAGTTTTGGGGGCATCTTTGCTGCGGCGGGGAAAGAGAAAGTGAATCAATTCATCGTCGATCTGGATGAGGTCACTACGAACGAGTTCAATCGGCGGGCGAATTTCTTCAGGGACAATGATCAAAAGATCCTCCACGTCTCGAATACCGCGACGAGTGAGTAGTTCGAGATGACGATAGCCGTCGGCGTGCTTTTCCGCGTTGGGTTCCTGCTTCCTTAGAAGGTCAAAAGCGGAGCGAACGTTGTCTCGAAACTTTTCACAGATGATCCCGATGTCGTTGAAATTGCCGGCGTGCTGGGCGCTGGTGGCGGAAGCAAACTGTGCTTCACCCAACTTTTCGAGAAGCTTAACTTTTGAAGTGGCATGAGGTTCATGATCAAAATGGGATTGCAGCTCGCCCACCTTGTCTGCAGTAACGGAATTGGTGACCACACCAGCGATATGGATCCATGGCACAAGACAGAGAAAGAGAGCGAGCAAGCAACCGCCTGCAATTCTCTTACTTGGATTTTTCGGCCATTTTTTCGAGGACATGGATCCGTTGTGTCGCCTGCCAGACCTGATCAGGATTGCGATTCTGATCAAGCTCAAGGAATTTGCGATAAGCGTCCAGGGCGGGTCTGACTTGCATCAGTTTATCGTAACAGAGGGCACGAATGAACCAAGCGCCCACGGGTGGAGATTCCAGCTTATCGGCAGCGTCGAGAGCGGCAAGAGTCATGGGGTAATTCCCAGCAAGGTAGAAGGTGGAGATAAGGTCTCTTACATAGGTAAGGTTATTGCGATCGAACTGGAGTGCGAGGCGAAGTTCCTTTTCGGCGTTGGGAAAATCGCGCTTGCCCATGTAGAGACGGCCCAGGCCGCCGTGGAGTTGTGGGTCCTGGGGACGAAGAATCAGGGCCTGCTGGAGAGAAGCGATGGCCTGATCGTTGTTCTTTTGCGCGAGTTGCAGATCGGCGCGGAGTTTCAGAGTGTCGGCGGTCGGAGGATTGGCGTCTGGAGACTTGTTGATTTCGACGAGCGCGGCTTCGTACTGCTTCTGGTCGATCAGGAAATGGATGAGCTGGGTGCGGGCGTCGTTATTCCCGGGATTGGCGGAGAGGTACTGCTGAAAGGCGTCAGAGGCTTCTGGCTTCTGCTGCGCGGCGAGGCTTTGAGCCAGGCCAAGAGTGGCTTTGGAATCCTGGGGATCGATTTGCAGAGCGTGGCGGAATCTAACTTCGGCGTCGGCGGGTTTCTGGTGACGAAGAAAATACCAGCCTAGATATTTGATGGAGACAAGATCGTTGGGCTCAAGGCTGAGGAGCTTTTGGAATTCCTCGCTGGCGGCAGAGTCGTCACCGGACCGATCGAGGGCGACGGCGAGTAAATAGCGTGGATGGCTTTGTGCGGGCTGCAGGTCGACCGCTTTGCGGAGCGGCGGGATGGCGGATTTGGCGTCGGATGCGAGGAGGAGAGTGCCCAGGTTGAGATAGGCTTCGAACATCTTGGGGTCGAGATCGATAGCACGTTCGTATTCGGCGCGGGCTTCGGCAGGGCGTTTCAGGTTTGTGTAGGCAAAGGCTAGTTGGAAGTGCGCGTAGGCAAGATCCGGTTTTTCGGCGATGAATTTCTGGAGCGAGGGGATAGCAGACTCGAAGTCGTTCTTGTCGATGGCGGCCTGAGCTTCGTCGAGAAGGTCGTTTAGAGGGTTGCGGATTTGCTTGGCTCTAGTCGGAGAAGGCTTGGTGGCTTGTTGTGCGGAGGCGGGAGAAACTTGATGAAAAAGCAGGAAGGCACAGGCGGTTGTCAGGATGGCCAGTGGACGAGTTCGCGCGCTGAGAAGCAAGGGTCAGTCACCACTCCCGGAACTGTTTTGAACAGGTGCTGAAGATTTGGATGCGCCATTGGAGTTGGGCTTTGCCTTGCCATTCCCGTTAACGAGGACGCGGGCAAGGTAGCGTCCGGTGTGGGATTGCGTGTTGCGAGCAACTTGTTCGGGGGTGCCGGTGGCGATGATTTTGCCGCCCTGATCGCCACCTTCGGGGCCGAGGTCGATGAGCCAGTCTGCGGATTTAATGACGTCGAGATTGTGTTCGATGACCAGGAGAGATGCACCGGATTCGAGAAGCTTACGGAAAGCGGCAAGGAGTTTGGCGATGTCGTCGAAATGAAGGCCGGTGGTGGGCTCGTCAAGAATGTAAAGGATGCCGCTGTTTTCGGTGCGCGTAAGGTGCGCAGCGAGTTTGAGGCGTTGAGCTTCGCCGCCCGAAAGAGTGGTGGCAGATTGACCGAGACGGAGATAGCCCAGACCGATTTCGTTGAGGACGCGGAGCTTGGAGACAACCTTGGGTAGATTCACGAAGAAGGCGAGGGCTTCGCGAACGGTCATATCGAGAACATCGTGGATGTTCTTGTTGTGATAACGGACCTCGAGGACACTGCTCTTGAAGCGCTTGCCCCGGCATTCTTCGCAGATCAGTTCGACGTCGGCAAGGAATTGCATCTCCACGGTAACCGTGCCATCGCCCTGACAGGTCTCGCAACGGCCACCGGGCACGTTGAAGGAGAAATGGCCGGCAGTGTAACCACGGCGTTTGGCATCGGGAGTGTCAGCGAAGACTTCGCGGATGGCGTCGAAAGCTTTGAGATAGGTAGCCGGATTAGAGCGAGGCGTGCGACCAATAGGCGATTGATCGACAATGACGAGATCCTGAATTTCGCCGTCGCCCTCAAGCTTGTCGCAGAATTCCTTGTAGCTGGCACCGCTACGCTTGGCTTGGAGCGCGCGGTAGAGAACGTTGTGGACCAGAGTGGATTTTCCGGATCCGCTGACACCTGTAATGACCGTGAGGGTGCCTAAAGGCAGCATCAAATCGACATTTTGGAGATTGTGGAGTGTGGCGCCGCTGAGGCGAAGAAATTTCCCGTTGGGTTTATGGCGCGTAGTGGGAACTGGAATTTTTTGTTCACCGCTGAGGTAGCGGCCGGTGATGGATTTGGGGTCCGCGAGAATTTCGGCGTAAGTACCCGAAAAAAGAAGCCTGCCGCCGAGTTCGCCAGCGCCTGGGCCCAGATCGAGAATGCGATCGGCAGCCTGAATGGTGTCGGGATCATGTTCAACGACGAGGACCGTATTGCCCAGATCGCGAAGGGATTTGAGGATGTCGATGAGGCGCTGCGTGTCACGCGGGTGGAGGCCGATGGAAGGTTCGTCGAGAACATAGAGGGCACCAACAAGGTGCGAGCCCAGCGAGGTGGCAAGCTGGATGCGCTGCGACTCACCGCCCGAGAGGGTGGAGGTAAGCCGATCGAGAGTCAGATAGTCGAGACCAACTTCGTCGAGGAATTGCAAACGCGTGCGAACTTCTTCGAGGATCTTATCGGCGACTTTAGCTTGCGCAGGTGTGAGCTTCAATTGGCTGAAATAGGTTCTGGCAGCTTTCACGGTGAGTTTGCAGAGATCGGTAATGTTTTGACCGGTGATGCGAACGGCACGTGCTTCGGGCCGGAGACGCGTGCCGCCGCAGTCTGGACAAGTGGCGTAGCCGCGATAGCGAGAGAGAAAGACACGGATGTGGAGTTTGTATTTCTTGCGTTCGAGATAGGTGAAGAAGCCTTTCACACCTTCGAAATCGTTCTCTGGATCACCTTCCAGCACCATGTGGCGCTGCTCGGCAGTAAGTTGCCGCCAGGGGACATCGGTGGGAATGCCGCGGCTCTTTGCCCACTTGCGGGCGTCTTGCGAAAGAACCTTGTAGCGAGGCTTGGTCCAAGGCTCGATGGCACCATCGTCTAACGATTTACTGTGATCGGGGACGACGAGGTTGAGATCGAAATCGATGGTATTGCCAAAACCCTGGCAGCGCGGGCAAGCACCATAAGGATTGTTGAAGGAGAAGAGGCGCGGCTCTGGCTCCTGATAAAGCGTGCCGTCATTTTTGCACTCGAAACGCTCATTGAAGGCCATCCGCTCGGCAGGATTACCAGCGCTGTCGGCGACAAATTCCAGGATGGCTTCGCCGCCGCCTTCGCGATAGCAGATTTCGATGGAATCGACTAGGCGGGAGCGAGATTCGGGATTTACGGCAAGCCGATCGACGAGGACGAAAACAGGCTTGGCAAAATTGACATCAAGCAGAGTTTCCGGCGAAGAAAATTCGTGGATGCGGCCGTCTTGATAGAGGCGATTGAAGCCGCGCTTTTGTAGTTCGATAAGGGTTTGGCGCAGAGTGTCCGCAGGCGGAGCGGATCCTGCGGCGGGCTTTTTGCGCGGGGGGCGCTTCCCTGCGGTGGCTGAGGCTTCGGGGGCAGCTACATGGAGCGAATAGAGAACGTAGAAACGGCGGCCGGGCGTAAGGGAAAGGATCTTGTTGGCGATTTCGTCGGGAGAGTCGCGTTTAACTTCCGCGCCACACTTGATGCAATAGGTGGTGCCACAACGGGCGAAAAGGAGGCGCAGGTAATCGTAGATTTCGGTGGAAGTGGCTACCGTTGAGCGCGGATTGCGGGTGGAGTTTTTCTGACGGATGGCGACAGCCGGGGCAATGCCCGAGATTTCATCAACATCGGGCTTTTCCATGCGTTCAAGGAATTGCCGCGCGTAGGCGGAGAGAGACTCTACGTAGCGGCGCTGGCCTTCGGCGTAAACGGTGTCAAAGGCGAGCGAGGATTTGCCGGAACCGCTGACTCCGGTAACTACTGTGATGGCATTGTGAGGGATGTCTACGGAAACGTTTTTGAGGTTGTGGACACGCGCACGGACAACCCGGAGAAATTCTTGTTGGGTGAGCGGAGCGATGATTTCAGAGGTAGCCAAAGGGAAGCTCAGACAGCGGGCTTCAGAGCGCACTGCCTAAACTTCGAATTATACGTGGACAAGGGAGACCAGGCAAATGAACGCGGCCGTCCGGAATTCGCAGGAGAGGGAGGGATACTATTCAGTTGTTAAGACGGACGGCTTCGGCAGAGAGAAAGCGCAGCGTGCATTGTGGACTGAACGAACTCGAGCAAGCTAGGTTCGCTTTCCGAAGGATCTGGCAATCGGTGGCTTCCGGGAAATAATCGGGAAGTTTCAGGGATTCAAGCTCGCTCGAGAGTGGCTTGAGTATTTCATCGCCTGAAGCAAGCTTCACGCCGCGGACCAATGACCCGGGTCCGAGGAGCAGCCAAAAGTCCGCAGCACCTTGCAGATTGTGTCTGTTCGGCAGAGGAATGGCACGAGCTGACGGAAGGTCCGCAGCGGACTTTCTAATTACCTCGTCCAACTCAACTCCGTTGCCAAGCAGAGCAGAAAGTCGGCGCTTGGTTTCAACAGGAGGGTCGGGACTGGCCAGGGCTGCAGCGTAAGTTTGGATGGCCTCCGCTTTGCGCCCTTCCTTTTCGTAGATTTGGGCCAAGTGATCACCGATGACACCAATCGAGCGTATCTGCCAAGAACAACGAATGTATTTCTCCGCTTCGGGCAGGTTGCCCTGTTGGGAACGAACCCAGCCGAGAGTGTCCCAATAGGAGGACAAGATAATGGGGAGTCGAACATCCTCGTTGGTGAGTTGATCGAGAGAGGTATCGCGCGTCTTTGCAATGGTTCCCGCCACGGCAAGTTCGGCATAGCGTTGCGCCAACGGAAGATCAAGTTTTTCTTCAGCCATTTCATAGGCGACCCAATTCCATCTTTGCGGGATTGGCTCGATTTCGACGGATCGTTGGAAAGCCTGAACGGATTTCTCCAGTTGGTTGGTCTTACCGTAGGCCCGGCCAAGGTTGAAGTAGAGGTACGGATCGTTAGGGGTGAGAGTCGCAGCCAGTTCGAGTTCGGGGAGCGCCTTGCCTGATTCGTTGATAGTTACATAGAGTCGGCCGAGATTGGCGTGGGCCGAACGGTCGCGGTGGTTGATCTCGATTTGCTTCAAATACTGCGGGATAGCCTGGTCGTATTTTTTCTGTTTCTCCAGCGAATAGCCGAGGTTGTTATAGGCGAAGCCATCGAAGGGGTTTGCTTGTATGGCATTTTTCAGAGCGAGGACTGCTTTGTCATAGCGCGTCAGTTGTATGTAAATCCAGCCGAGGTAAGACCAGGCATTGGTATAGTCCGGATCTTTCGCAAGCAGAGCCTCCATGATTTGCGCAGCACTAGCGTACTCGCGGCTTGCGCTGGCACGCTGTGCCGACTCAAAGAGCGATTTGTAGGGTCCGTCTGGCAGAACGCCGTACCGAAAGGTGCAGCGAAGATCCAGAGAGGTGCTTTTGAGGTCGGGAGGCACATTCTGGAAGGGTTCGGAAACTTTGATCGTGGAGAGAGAAGTTTCGTCAAGAATACTGTAGCCCGAACTTACCTCAACCACCGGCTGAGTTGCGAGAGTTCCATTTCGATTGAGGGAAAATCTGATTAGCACAATCCCTTTTTCGCTAGCTGAAGGCAATTCATGAATCTTCGAGATCCAGTTGCGACGAAGAACCTCTGGGAAGGAAGAGATAAAAGGCTTAAAGTCGACATGGTCTTGAGGTGAGAGGATTTGAACAGTAAATGTGAAGACCGGCCCCTGTGCTGTGCTTTTGTCATTTTCCTGCGCGGGCACTTGAGAGACAGAGACCACAAAGACGAACAAGAACTGCATCAGTGTAATGCCAATGAATCGTGACGCCGTGACAAGCAAGGGCTCACCCCAAAACCACTGCAAGAGAGTGTCGCAATTGTCTGGAGTAGGAGTCAACCTGCCAAGCGGTTCGCTTGAAGCACCGGATCTAAACTGACAAGTATCGCAAACCAAGATAACAATGCCCACCAAGTGACTAGACCACGACTAAAACTCACACGCTGTTTGTGAGCTTTGGAATTGACTGTGCGATACTCACGGCGTTTTTGCGGGTTGAGGCTGCGCAGCAGGTGGTGGTGGCTGCTTATTCTTGGCGGCTTTTTCGGCTTCTTCTATGGCTTTGCGGAATTGGGCCACAGCGAGGACGTCAGGTGGGCGCAGCGCGTTCTTGTCTGTAAATGTCCAGATCGCGGGCCCGTCGAGAGGGTATTTTGTGCCTCCCAGGAAGACGCGGAACAGATCGTCGGTTCCACCCACTTCCATTCCGGTGCGAGCTCGGCTATCGGAGTTGGTGGAGTCAATCGGATTGTTGGCGTCGGGTGGACGGCCCTTTGCCCCACCGATGCGGATTTCATTGTCTGTGGTTTCGATAGTGCCGGGTCGAGTGTCGACGGGTCCACCACTGATGGTGGGATTTGCAGCTTTGCCGGTTCCCTTTTTCACAGTAATCACCAGGTCGGCAGTATCTACATCGAGCGCCAGACGAAAGCGACCCCACCTCATCAAGGCTTTCTCCACTTCTTCCTGGGCTTTGCGATTCGCAAGAGGATCGGTGAGCGGCTCGGCAGCATCTGGTTGGATGAGGACCAGGACCGTTTGCGCTTTCAGGACAACATCCGGCAGGGTGGGCTTTTCTTTCTTCTTGGAAAAGGCGGGGGTGGAGACCAAGAGAAGTGCGGAACCCAGCAGAAAATAAATTCGTTTGGTCATGAGAATACTCCAAAACCTCTGGCTGAGCCTATTGTCGAGTATAGGCCTGTTGAAGGGAGGAACGGATGAAAAATAGCAAAAGGCAAGAACGCCTATGCCACGAGAAATCGAGAAAAGCTGCTGGCTCGAAAGATAGCGCTAACAAAGAATTGCCCGCCTCAGAAGGCGACAAGCCAGCTTAAGCCTTCGCTGCTCAGGGCAAGAAGGCGCCCCTACAGGAGCAGACTATTCTTGTTCCAGTTTGATTTGGCCTATGCCACCTTCCACCGTCAAGTGGATGGTGTTGGGAGATTTGCCATAGGCGGCGTTGACGTATTTGCCGTCTTCTTCTTTCAGTCCGTGAGTGTCAATGGAGCCGAGGCCGCCGTGCACATTGGCAACTACGCCGATGTTGCGCGGCAAGCGGACCACCGCTTGCCCAACGCCGCCTTGAATGGTGACCTGCAAATCCTTGGCTCGTTCTCCCGTGAGATCGACATTGGCCTGGCCCGCGCCTATGTTCAGCTCGAGTTTGGTGAGGTCCACCCGATCGAGATGGAATTCTCCGCGACCAGCGCCGACGTCCACTTTCAATTCCAGCGGAGTGGATGGGTCAACCTTGAGGTTCCAGGTATTGTCGGATTTCCCGACGAATTCATCGTGACCTTCCTGGCTGATTTTCAAATAGCCGACACCATCGGTAACGGAGTATTCCACTTGAGGCATGGGCCAGGAACCGTCCTGAAAGAAATCGGCGGAAAGCAGGTGCTGGCCATCGCCGCCCTGCAGGATGAATTCTCCGGCGGGCATTTCCACATTGAAGCGGACGGCTTTGGCGGCACCACGGTCGACGGTCTTTGCTTCGTGCGAAGCGGCGGATGCTCTATGAGAGAAACCCGAGAAAGACGAATGGTTGTGAGAAATCAGGAGCGCCATAAGGCCGAGGAAAATCAAGGTTCCGAGAGTGGAACCGATTGGAAAAGGGCGAGGTTCCGAGGTGTCAGCATGCCAGCGCATGCGGTCAAACACCATTCCCGCACCGATACAGATAAAGAGCAAGGGCCAATACTTAGAGATCACATGCCATGGATAAAAATGGGGAACGGAGCGCCAGATGAGCATCAAGGCGCCAAAGCCAATGAGCAATAGCGGAAAAACCACGGAAGTACTGCCAATACGATTTGGGCGTTCGGGCATGGCGGACCCCTCCACTCTATTCATACGCAAAAAAAGGAAAAAAGTTCCACGGAGCGAATGTGTAAGGCTATCGTAGGCCGGGGGTGCGGTGACGTCAATTCATGACCAGCCGTGGAAGGATGATGCGCAAAAGCTCGTGCTAGTATGCAGCGGAGCGGCCAGGGAGCGTATTGCATGTTGCAATTCGAGAGAGTGATCTGGGTGGTGCTGGATAGCGTGGGCATCGGAGCATTGCCAGACGCAGACGAGTATGGAGATGTCGGCCGGAACACGCTGGGGCACATCGCGGAGTCTCGCGCGCTGCGGATACCGACGATGGTGGAGTTGGGCTTGGCAATTATTGCTCCACTGTCGAATCTGCCGCCGGTGAGTGAGCCGCGGGCTTCGTTCGGAAAAGGGGCAACGCATTCGTCGGGGAAAGATACGACGACAGGACATTGGGAAATGGCGGGAATCTGGCTGCCACAAGCGTTCCCCGTGTACCCACAAGGATTTCCGGCAGAAGTAATCGAAGAGTTTGAACGGCGAATTGGGCGGCGGATTTTGGGAAACAAGCCGGCTTCGGGGACGGAGATTCTAAAAGAGATGGGAGAGGAGCACGTGCGCACGGGGAAACCCATCGTGTACACGTCGGGCGACAGTGTGTTTCAGATTGCGGCGCACGAAGAAGTAGTTCCGGTCGCTGAGTTGTACAGAATGTGCAAGATTGCGCGGGCACTTTTGGATGGAAAACATCGGGTAGGCCGCGTGATTGCCAGGCCGTTTACGGGAACGGCAGGACAGTATGTGCGAACCGCGCGGCGGCATGACTATGCCGTGGAGCCACCGAAACCGATGCTGTTGGACGAGCTGAAAGATTTGCGTGTACCCGTTCTGGGGATTGGCAAGATTCACGATATTTATAACGGGCGTGGCGTGGACGAGTATGTCACGACAAAATCGAATGCGGATGGAATGGAGAAGATTTCAGAGGCCACTCGAGCGCGGAAAGGCGGATTGATTTTCTGCAACCTGGTGGATTTTGACATGCTTTATGGGCACCGCAAAGATGTGGAAGGTTTCGCGAAATGCCTGGAGGAGTTCGACGCGTGGCTGAGGGATTATTTGAACTTCCTTGGAGAACACGATCTGCTGTTGATTACGGCGGACCATGGGTGCGATCCTGATCCGAGGTGGGAAACAACGGATCATTCCCGGGAATATGTACCTATTTTGGCTTATGCACCGCGCGCAAGGAGTGGAAACAATTTGGGAGTGCGAAAAACTCTGGCGGATATGGGGCAGACCGTGGCGGAGAATTTTGGCGGGAAGATTCCGCAGGGGGAAAGTTTTCTGGAGCGGCTCTAGAGACGGTTTGATGGAATATCATGGACCTTCAACAACTCCGACGATTCACTTTGTGTCAGTGCCTGCCGCGATCCTTCGACTATGCGACGAGACGCGCCAAACCATGGCGCGTAGAGAATCGAGTCGCTTCCTTCAGGATGATAAATTGCTGTTATTTACCGGTAGCGGTGGTGCTGCGGGCGGTGGGAGCGTAGTAGCCGTTGCGGGTACGGGCTACGAGTTTGCCTTTACCGCGCGGAGGAATGACGTCAACGTGGACGGCTCGGAAGCTGCCATCCTTGACAGCGTTCGATGGATAGTAGCCAAGCGTGTATTGATGGCGAATGTCGTGGGCAACCTGCTGGCATATGTTGTGGACATCTTCCACGTTTTCCGGGAAATAGGCGACACCGCCCGAAGCTGCAGCAATTTCCTGCAGCGCCTTCTTGGCATTCTTGGCGCTGCGTTTGCTTTCCTGACCTAGCAAACCGATGGTGTAGATCACCGTGTCGGTCTTCTGAATTTCGCGAATAGTTTTCTCCAGAGAGCTGCGGCTGGTGTTGTCTTCGCCGTCGGTTACGACCAGCAAAACCTTCTTTTCTTTCTTGCCTTTTTTCAAGTGATCGAGAGAACCGATCAATGCGTCGTAAAGAGCAGTGCTTCCACGGGCATCGATGCGTTCGAGAGCTTCCTTGAGTTCGGAGATGCTGCTGCTGAAATCCTTGTCGAGGTCGAGATAGAAGTCATCATTAAAATTGACGACGAAGGCTTCGTCCTGAGGATTGCTGTTCTGAACGAGAGTAAGGGCGGCTTCGTTGACGCGGGGACGCTTGTCGCGCATGGAACCGCTGTTGTCGATGACCAGCCCCATGCTGACAGGAATGTCTTCACGCTTGAAGACGGAGAGCTTCTGTTCGATTTTATCTTCGTAGACACGGAAATTGTCTTGGGTGAGGCCTTCGGCAAATTTGCCGCGGTCGTCCAGCACGGTGGTGTGCAGGACGACGAGATTAACGTCGACCTGAATCTTGCTGCCAGATTGTGATTTGCCCGTGTCCTGGCCAGGCGACGGAGGTGGTGGCGGAGGCGGCTCGTTTATCGGAATCTGGGCGTACGTGGAGATGGACGCTAAGAAGAGTGCGGCAAACAAGGAGACTGTAACGAGAAAAGAAAAGGAGCGAGATGAAGGGCGATCAGTGAGCAGGTGCGTAGTATCCGGTCTTGGAATACGCGGTGAGAGGAGGCAGGCCTTTAGGAGCGCGGAGCTTGACCTTGATCTTGCGCCAACGCGCATCGTGAGCGTGATTGCTTGGTTTGTATCCGAGGACATATTGGTTGCGCAGCTCCATGCCGATCTTGGATGCAACGTCCGGCAGATCATTTAGATGCTCAACAGCGAAAACGCGGCCTCCGGTTAATTCTGTAATATCCGCTAACAGAGTAGGGCCGTTAAGTTCTTCCGTGGTGCGATTACGATAACCAAGCGGGTCATAAAGGCCAATGGCATAGAGCTGGGTATCTGCTTCCTTGACGAGCCGCTTGATGTCAGTCTCATTGTACCTACTATGATTATCACCTCCATCGGAAAGGATGAGCAAGGCACGCTTGGCGTTATGTGCACCCCTCATCTGACTGAGACCAAGGTAGATAGCGTCCAAAAGGGCAGTCCTGCCCTTGGGGGCAGTCAGCATCATGCGGCTTTGGAGATCTTCGACACTGTTGGTAAAGGTGCTGGTGAGTTCAGCGCGCTCATTGAAACTGACCAGAAAGAACTCATCTTGAGGATTTGCCGTCTTGAAGAACTGCAAAGCTGCTTCACGGGCTTTGTCAATCTTGTTTGCCATACTGCCGCTGAAATCAAAAACAACCCCGATGGAGATGGGAACGTCCTCGGAAGAGAAACTGACAATCTCCTGTTCGGAGTTGTCTTCGAAGACGCGAAAATTATCCTGGTCGAGGCCGGTGACCAGTCGGTTGAATGGGTCGGTTACGGTGACATTGACGAGAGCGAGGTCAACGTCAGTGCGGATCACCTTGCCGGGGATAATTTTTACGGCAGGGGTGTCGCGTTTTGCATCAAGAAGTTTTGGAGGGGGTGCGGCTGGGCTGCTTGCAAAGGAATCGTTCTGAGGTTCCTGAGCACAAAGGGGGTAGGCAAGACACAAGAGAATTAAACAAGCGAAGAGGCGGGACGACGCTAGAAGGAAAAACCTGGAACCTGGCACCGACTCTATCCTAGGGCCTTTCACGGCTCCCCCAATTCTTCCGGATGTCCGGAAGGGCCGCGCGGAGCTCTCATAATAACACCGGTTAACCAGAAGACAAGCCCCCCTCAGTGAATTTACATCGTATTTACAAGAAACACCCGAGTTGAATGGTGGGAAGGAAAGGCTGTGCTAGTATCCGGGGAAGAAGGCTGGATTATGGAATAGTGCAGGAGCGGTTGTGAGCGAACCACAAGTAGTGATCGTAATTCCCTCTCGGTACGGATCGACGCGGCTTCCGGGAAAGCCGCTGGTTTCCATTGCAGGAAAACCCATGGTGCAGCATGTTTACGAGCGGGCTAAGAACTCTCAGACCGCTCAACGGGTGATTGTGGCAACCGATGATCAACGAATCGTCGAAGCCGTGAAGGCGTTTGGCGGCGAAGCCCGGATGACGCGGGGGGATCACCGGACGGGGACTGAGCGGATCGCAGAAGTAGCCGCTCATGAACAAGGCGATGTCTTCGTGAACGTCCAGGGTGATGAGCCGTTGATCGATCCCGTGGCCATCGATACGGCGGTGGCGGCATTGATGGAAGAGCCTGCGGCGCAAATTGCGACGGTAGCCACGTCAATTCGGCATGCCGGCGACATCATGGATCCCAATGTTGTGAAGACTGTGCTGGACTTCGATTCCAATGGACTTTATTTTTCGCGCGCACCGATACCATGGGTGCGGGATACCCAGCAGAAAATTCACGTGAAGTACTGGAAACATCTGGGCCTTTATGTATTCCAGCGTGATGCGTTGCTGGAGTATCCAACGTTGCCGCAGGGCGAGCTTGAGAAAATTGAGCAGTTGGAGCAACTGCGTTGGCTGGAAAACGGGTGGAAGATTCGAGTGGCGGAAGTGGAGCACGACGCAGTCAGCGTGGACGTGCCGGAAGATGTGGCGCGGGTGGAGAAGCTGCTGGCTACAGCACGGTAGGAGATAAACCATCACTGGCAACCATTACTACCTACTAGTTAAAAACAGAACCCCCAGCCACCCAAAAAATGGCTGAGGGATCAATGACGTTGAGACTTCTGGCGGCGCTTGCCAGGACTACTGCGATTGTTGCGTGGCAATACCCGCGGTGACTCGGGTGCTGTCCGTAATGATCATGTAGGTCGTGCTGGAGTTGACGATGTACGCCTCGCAATTGTATGTGGTCGATGGCGAATTGTGGTTCAGGACCTGGAACGTGTTGTTGTTGGTGCCGTCTCCGTTGACGGTGAGGGTCCCGGTGATGAACGTGTTTGTAAAAAGCTGCTTGCTGCTCAGGCCGAGCTCCGTGTAGTCCATCACGCCAGACATATTGTCGCTGGAGGTGTTTGCCAGCGCATACTGGCCCACGTAATCCTCTTCAAACGGGATGGCGTTCTGCGAACCAAGCTGTACGCCGCTCCAGTTAAAAGCGTAATTGCCGCCAACGTTTGCGTTGGTGAAGGGCGAACCAGTCTGAGCCTGCATCGGGCCATCGGTAATGAAGCCATTGCTGGTATCTTGAACCACGGCTTGCGTGGAAGAAATCAGATAGAAAATGAAAGAATAAGTACCGCCACCGGAATCAGTGAAGGTAAACGATCCACGACCGGAACCAGCCTTGGTGGCGTCGATCGAATAGGTAGCCTGCGAAATGTTGGAGCCCTGAGAAATGTGGCGTGCCGAACCATCATTGTTTTCGTCGAAGGAGATTGCTGCAATGCCGCCGTTACCATCCGCAGTAAAACGCCCGACCCTGGCGACAGCTCCCTGGTTCCCAAGGACGGAACCTCCTCCGAGCAGGAAAGTAAACCCGCCGGTGAACGCGGAATTTTGCGTAGGAACTGTCGATGATTGAATCAGGGCCTCCCCGCTGGTTGCGAACGACGAATCCTCTTCAATCAGTTTCAGACGGTTGTGGCTGACGATGTAGAAGGCGAAGTCGCGACCCGCAAAAGAAAGAGTTCCGCGACCGAAAGTGCCATTACTGCCGGATGTATCCAAGGCATAGGTGCTGGGCTGGATGGCCGTGGCGCCGGAAGGGGCGCTGAGGTTGCCATCATTGTCGTCGAACGTTCCACCGGTGAGATTGCCGTTGCCGTCAAGGGCAAACTGGCCGACTGTGGTAATGGGTGCGACCTGCGCAGCAAAGGAAAGGCCAGAAAAATCGAAGACGTATTTGCCGCCAAGCGCAGTTGCGGCAAAGTCCGAAGTGGTCTGCAGGGCAAAGGTGCCGCTGCTGGTCGCGTTCAAGTCCGTCTGCACCATTACGCCCTGGGCAGTGGAACTGAGGACAATATTCAGCTGCAGTCCACCCCCACTGGCAGCTGGCAATACAATCAGGCCGCGGCCGTTGGCTTGAATGGTGTAGGTTCCGGAAGTGAAAGAAACAATCGCATCACCTGAGGAAGCTGAGACGACATCTTCCAAGCCCGAGGTAATCGCGCCATTTCCATCCGCAATGAAGCTGCCGGCACGGGCAAGGAAACCACCGTTCAGATCCACGCCGCTCATCGAAAACGCGTACTGGCCCTGGAGGCTGGCATTTGTGAAGCCACCCGTAGGAGGTGGAGGAGTAGTGTTGGAGCCACTGCCACCGCAGGCTGAAAGGAAGAGGGAGAAGAGGGCGATGAAAAACGGAAAGCGGCACTTCACAGTGCACTTCCCTGTTTTGCCGAATTTGCCGTGGCGCGTGGCGCAGAGGAACTGATGGGGAACCCTCTTTGGGTGCGAAGCAGAAGCGCCTGCGAACCCTTCTGAACGATGCGAGCTACGAATTGAGTGCCCCCGGAGAAGCTAATGTTCTCTCCGACGATCCGCAGAGTGTCTCCGGGTTGGACAGTGAATTGATTGGCGGCAAGCAGACGAGCGTCACCAAGGTGGATGTCAACCAGACCGCTCGGCGTCTGAAGAGACACTCTCGGGCCGGCAGGAGAAGTCTTTGAAGAGGAAGTGTAGGCGACGACGGTGCCGACCAACGTCACTTCACGATTTAAATCGTAAGTGCCGAGAGAAGAGGCGGTTTGCGAACCGAGAGCTGGTTTATCCTGGGCAAAAAGAAAACTCGGAATGATTAACAAGCATGCAGGAACGAACACTCGAAGCCAGGTGGATTTCATAGAGTAAGTTTGCCTCACCAAGGATGAAGAACGCGAAAAATAATTATGAACAGCCAGAAATTAGACGTATCTCGGCACGGGAACGTTGCGCTTACCCCAGTTGCGCGACGTTCAGAGAACTCCCCGCAAAGCTGAAAACCCGTCACCTTCGAAAAGGTTGCGGTGTATGGAGAAATAAATTCGATGGATTGACTGAAAGAGTTGGCATTGACAGAGTGGAGGGTTCCGAACATAATTCTATGTACGTCAATCCTGCGGAGGTTTAATAAGCTCAAATCCGCGAAAGTGGATGCGAGAAACCCGGATGGCGCCAAAATATATCTTTGTAACTGGCGGAGTTGTTTCCTCATTAGGCAAAGGCGTTGCTGCCTCCTCAATCGGCTGCCTCCTCGAAAGCCGCGGCTTCAAAATCACCATCCAAAAATGCGATCCGTACCTGAACGTGGATCCCGGCACCATGAGCCCGTATCAGCACGGCGAAGTGTTTGTAACCGAAGATGGAGCCGAGACCGATCTCGACCTGGGGCACTACGAGCGGTTCACGCATGCAAAACTTACGCGCGACAATAATTGGACCACCGGTCGAATCTACGAAACTATTCTCTCCAAGGAGCGGCGAGGCGACTATCTCGGCAAAACGGTGCAGGTAATTCCGCACGTCACCGACGAGATCAAGCGCTGCATTAAACGCGTTGCCGAGGGCGTGGACATTGTCATCGTCGAAATTGGCGGCACGGTTGGCGACATCGAATCGCTGCCCTTCCTGGAAGCGATCAGGCAGATGCGGCTGGAACTGGGAACAGAAAACACGCTATTTGTGCATGTTACGCTGGTGCCGTACATTGCGGCGGCTGGTGAACTTAAGACCAAGCCCACACAACACAGTGTGAAAGAGATGTTGGGAATTGGAATCCAGCCCGACGTGCTGCTGTGCCGCAGCGACAGGCATATTTCCGCCGATCTGAAGCGTAAAATTGCGCTTTTCTGCAACATCGCGGAATCCTGCGTCATCTCGATGGAAGATGTGAAGGCGATTTACGAAGTTCCGGTGGAGTTGGCGAAAGAGGGGTTGGACGAACAGATATTGAAGCGCTTGCACCTGGAAGAGCGTCCGGCGAACATGCAGCCTTGGCTGGATATGCTGCAGCGCTTGCACCATCCGAAAGGTGAAGTGCGCATCGGGATCGTTGGGAAGTACGTGCAACTGGAAGATGCCTATAAGAGTTTGCGGGAAGCCTTGTTGCATGGCGGGTTGGCACACAATCACAAGACGGTGATCGAATGGATCGAGTCGGAAGAAATTGACTCGCTGGAAACCGCAGAGAGGCTGTTGCGCGGCTATGATGGGATTTTGGTGCCTGGCGGATTCGGGAAACGCGGTATTGAGGGAATGGTGCATACCATTCAATATGCGCGCGAGAATAGGATTCCCTTCTTTGGAATTTGCCTGGGCATGCAATGCGCGACGATTGAATATGCGCGCGATGCAGCGGGGCTCAAGCAGGCGAACAGCACGGAGTTTGATCCCCAGACACCGGATCGCGTGATCTATAAATTGCGTGAACTGCTTGGCGTGGACGAAATGGGCGGCACGATGCGGCTGGGCGCGTGGCTCTGCAAACTGGAGCCGGGATCGTTTGCATATAAGGCGTATGGTAAGACAGAAATCAGCGAGCGGCATCGCCATCGGTATGAGTTCAACCGCGAATATGAAAAGGTTTTGACGGCGGCCGGATTGAGAATTACCGGGCGGACTCCCGACGAGAATTATGTGGAGATTGTCGAGGCTCCGGATCATCCGTGGTTTCTGGGCTGCCAGTTCCATCCGGAATTCAAGTCCAAGCCATTGGAACCGCATCCGCTGTTTTCGGCATTTATTGGAGCCGCGCTTGAACACAGGATTCAGAAATCGCGGCCGACGGTAAGCGCCACGGCTACCGAGACGAAGCCACCTACACCTGCCTTGCGGGCTGCGCCACAGGCGACTGCTTAATCTGCATCGATTCAATCGTTGGGGGTTCCCCTCTCCGTCGCCCTAAGCAAGGGTTGTGATATCTTCTTTAAAACGAATGCACACTCACGAGATCCCACTTGGTACCTTGCGCCTTGGAGGCGGCAATCCGCTATTTCTGATTGCGGGGCCGTGTGTCATTGAGTCGGAGGCACACGCACTGATGATGGCGGAGCGCGTGGCGAAAATTGCGGCGGACGCCGGGGTGCCCTACGTCTTCAAGGCTTCGTACGACAAAGCGAATCGCTCTTCGGTGAAGGCGTTTCGCGGACCGGGCCTCGGCGAAGGGCTACGCATTCTGGCAAAGATCAAACATGATTTGAAGCTGCCAATCCTGACCGATATTCATGATGCGACACAGGCTGTGCCTGCCGCGGAAGTGGCTGACATCCTGCAGATTCCTGCATTCCTGGCGAGGCAGACGGATTTGCTGATGGCGGCGGCGAAGACCGGTCGGATTGTAAACGTGAAGAAGGCACAATTCCTGTCGCCGTGGGATATGGGCAATGTAGCGGAAAAACTCGCTGCATTCGGAAACGACAAAATCATTTTGACGGAGCGAGGGGCCAGCTTTGGGTACAACAATCTGGTTGTGGATATGCGATCGTTCCCGGTGCTGAAGAAACTCGGCTACCCGGTGGTGTACGACGTGACGCATTCGGTGCAATTGCCGGGTGGACAAGGGCATGTCAGCGGCGGACAACCGGAGTTTATCGAACCGCTGGCGCGCGCTGGAGTGGCAGCCGGAGTCGACGGAATATTCCTGGAAACGCATGACCACCCGGCTGCGGCACTATCTGACGGGGCGAATGCCCTGCCACTGGCGCAACTACCACAGTTGCTATCGCGTCTGAAACAGCTCTCGGCGCTAGTGCGAGGATGGGGCCATCCATGAGTATGGACATAGCGCGGCGGGTGCTCCGCATCGAAGCGCAAGCATTGCAGGATTTACAGTCGCGGCTAGATGCTTCGTTCGAAAGCGCCGTGGAATTGCTTTTGAACTGCAAGGGCCGGGTGGTGGTCACAGGTATGGGAAAATCGGGTCTGGTCGGTCGGAAGATTTCGGCGACACTCTCCAGTACCGGAACGCCATCGTTTTTTCTGCACCCTGCCGACGCGTTGCATGGAGACCTGGGGATGCTGGCCAAAGGCGACGTGCTGATGGCGATTACCTATGGCGGAGAAACGCAAGAGATTCTGAATTTACTTGAAACACTGAAGCGATTGGAAATTCCGATCGTCGCACTGACAGGAAACAACAAATCGACGCTAGCGGAAACCAGTGACGTGGTGCTGGATGTAAGCGTGAAAGAGGAAGCATGCACCTTGAACCTGGCTCCGACGGCCAGTACAACCGTGGCCATGGCACTGGGAGATGCGCTGGCGGTGTCGTTGCTGGAACGTCGCGGCTTCAAGCCGGATGACTTTGCGGAGTTGCACCCGGCAGGGCGGCTGGGGAAGAAATTGCTGCGCGTGGAGCACTTGATGCATTGTGGGGATTCCCTGCCCCGAGTGGCACCCGAAACGCTGATGCCAGCCGTGTTTCACGAAATGTCTGCGAAAAAACTGGGAATGACGACGGTAACCATGGCCGACGGGAAATTGGCAGGGATACTAACGGATGGCGACCTGCGGCGACTGATGGAGCAACACGGCGGTGCAGCACTCTCGATGAAAGTTGCGGACTGCATGGTGCGTTCGCCTCAAACTGTGAGCCCAAAAGTGTTGGCAAGCGAAGCCCTGAACTTGATGGAGAAAAGAAAGATCACTTCGGTTGTGGTGGTAGATCCTGCATCACAGAAGGTCGTCGGCGTTGTCCACCTCCATGATCTCTGGACCCTTGAACTGATTTAGCTCCGATAAGCTTCTTACTGACAATTTCATATGGAGGATGCGTTGGCTTCAAAAATGAAGATTTCTCCCACACTGAAGAAACGCGCGGCGCAAATCAAGCTGATATTGATGGATGTGGATGGCACGATGACCGATGGGAGCGTAACTCTGCTGTCACAAACGGATGGCACCTCTCTGGAGATTAAGACGTTTGATGCTCACGACGGCCAGGGGCTGACGCTAGCACAAACGGCGGGGTTGCGAACCGGCTGTATCACGGGACGGGAAAGTGCCGCACTGCACCGTCGCGCTCAGGAAATGAAAATGGATTACGTGTACATGAAAATCGCGTTGAAAATCCCCGCATGGGAAGAGATCCTGCGAAAGGCGGAACTGCCGGATTCGGCGGTGGCATTCATTGGTGATGATCTTCCGGATATTCCGTTGTTGAGGCGGGCGGGGCTGGCCGTGGCGGTGGGCGACGCGGTCCCCGAAGTGAAGAAAGTCTCTCACTACACGACGAAAGCACTGGCAGGCCACGGAGCGGTGCGCGAGGCTATTGAGCTGATCCTGAGATCCAAAGGGATTTGGGAAGAGATGATCGATAAAGCAAGGGCGTAATGTTATCCTGACGAATATGCGAGTCGTAAAATATTTTGTTGCATCGAGCTTGGACAGTTACATTTCCCGCAAGGACGGGAGCGTGGACTGGCTGTTCATGGACCAGGATTACGGGATGAAGGACTTTTTTTCGTCCGTCGACGTAGCCGTGATGGGCCGGAAAACATACGAGAAGGCCCTGGAGCAGTCTCCGCAAGGCCTGAATTTTCCAGGAATGAAGGTATACGTTTTTTCGCACTTGATGGCGAAGGGCCAATTGCATCATGTGGAAGTGGTTTCCGACCCACCCGATACGTGGCTGAAATCGATGAGAGCCAGGACAGGGAAAGATATCTGGCTGGTGGGAGGCGGAGAAATGGTGCGGGAGTTTCTGCAGAAGAAATTGGTGAATGAAATCGGCATATCGATTCATCCACGATTGCTCGGCGACGGGGTGCCCCTTTACGCACAACCCTATCCTGAGACCGAATTACAGCTGATACGGTCGAAACAGCATCCCAGTGGCCTTGTGCAAGTGTTTTATCGAGTGAAATAGTTCGACTTCCGGATCAGCGGATAAACCCTTACGTTTCGACTGCCTCTCAGGCAATAATGGAGAGGACACAGCCAAGAGCGAGGATTCCTCTAAATGCACCCATGGCACGACGTTTCTCCTGGTACCGAACTGCCCCGAGACTTCCAAGCCCTGATCGAAATCCCGCTGGGATCGAACGTTAAGTACGAACTGGATAAACCGACCGGGTTACTGAGGGTCGATCGCATCATTCACTCGGCGGTCTTTTATCCTGCGAATTATGGGTTTATTCCGCAGACGTATGCCGAGGATAACGATCCTCTGGACGTGCTGGTGTTGTGCCAGGAGCCTGTGCAACCTTTGGCGCTGATCAAGGCGCGCGCAATCGGGGTGATGACGATGATCGACTCTGGCGCCGTCGACGATAAGATTATTGCGGTAGCGACCAATGACCCGGAATTCAGCAATTATATTGAGGCGCGTGACCTGCCTTCGCATCGTCTGCTAGTATTGAAACGCTTTTTCCAGGACTACAAACAACTGGAAGGCAAGCAGGTGCAGGTGGAGGATATCCGGCCGGCATACGCGGCGATGGCCGCGATTGAAAAAGCGTTGGGACGCTACCAGGATTTGAAAGATAAATTGCGGGCTGGGGAAGCACCCTAGGAGGATTAAGTTTGAATCCAATATTTAAATGGGGATTGATCTCGATCGCGGCGCTGGTAGTGCTCGTCTTCATCGGATTGAGCATCATGGCTGGCAGCCCAAAAGATGCTTACGGCATGGTTCGGTATGCGCTGCCGCATATGCATCGTGGAAATTTGAAGGTTGGCGATGATGCGCCAGACGCACGCTTGCTGGCGCTCGATGGCAGCACACAGTTTCACATTCGAGAGAGAACCACTGGACGCCCGCTGGTGCTGGTGTTCGGCAGCTTCACATGACCACCGTTCCGCCGCCAGGTTGGCGATATACAAACGCTCTATACAGACTATAAGGACCATGCGGATTTTCTGACAATCTATGTGCGCGAAGCACATCCCACCGACGAATGGCAGATGAAATCGAACACGAAAGAAAAAGACAATGTCTGCTACGCGCAACCGAAGACCATCGAGCAACGCATTGCGATTGCCAACGACTTTACCCAACGGTTCAAATACTCGGTGCCGTTTGGCGTCGACGAGATGAACAACGCCGCAAACGATGCCTATGCTGCATGGCCCGAGCGCCTCTACGTTCTTGATGAGAACGGGCGGGTATCTTACAAGGGTGGCAACGGACCGTTTTATTACGACCCCAAGGAAGTCCGCGATTGGCTGGCAAAACGGTATGGAGAAGTGAAACATCCGGAGCCGCCGCCTGCCGCTCCCGCAACTCCAGCGGCGCCAGCCGCACCGGCCGACGAAAAGAAGAGCTAACTTTTTGGCAGTCCTGTGAAATCACCACCTCGGAAATTTCAGAAGCCCGAACGGAAAAGCCCGCTGAAGAAAGTGGGCCTGGCGAGAGCCCTGTCAAAGCTAGGGTTCTGTTCGCGGAGCAAGGCGTTTGAACTGATTCGGGAGGGAAAGGTTCGGCTCAATGGAACGATTCCCCACAATCCATCGACTGCTGTTCGGCTAGGCGTGGATCGGATTGAAGTGGCGGGGCAGAAAGTTGGCGCTGCTGAAAAAATCTATCTGATGCTGAACAAGCCGCGAGAGATTGTGACAACGGCATCGGACGAAAAGGGACGCGATACGGTTTATACCTTGCTGCCACAAGGGCTGGAGTGGATCGCCCCGGTGGGGCGACTGGATAAGGCCAGCGAAGGGTTACTGTTGTTGACGAACGATTCAGAGTGGGCGGCGCGGATCACCGATCCGGAGACCCATTTGGACAAAACGTACCACGTGCAGGTAGGAGCCGTTGCCAGCGCAGAACTGCTGGAAAAATTGAGGCACGGGGTGGAGACAGAAAAGGGGGAACTGCTACGGGCAAAACGAGTCGGAGTCGTGCGAGCAGGTGAAAAGAACAGCTGGATCGAACTTGTTCTTGATGAAGGTAAGAATCGACAGATACGCCGGATGTTTGAGGGCCTTGGAGTTCAAGTATTGCGGTTGATTCGGGTATCGATTGGGTCGTTGCAGCTTGGCGATCTTGCGAAGGGCAAAACCCGGCGGCTGACGCCGGCTGAAGTAGCGTTATTGAGTAAGACCTGGGCCGTAAGACACAATTAGGGATTGCTTTGGTCGCTGCGAATAAAACTCAGAGCGCCCGAAGGACACTTCTTCACCTGTTCCGCGATACGTTCCGTGCTGGCAGCAGTCATGTTCACCCATGGACGGGCTTTCGGATCAAACACTCCATGCAGGCCGCGCGCACAAATGCCCGAATGAATGCAAACGTGCGGTTTCCAAACGACAGTGATCTCGCCATTCGTGTATTCATGTTCGTTGTCACTCATAGTTTCCTCGTTCAACAACTTTACTTCGCGGTTTCCAGCTCACTGGTGCCATAGAGCGGTGAATCCTTCGGTATCGGCTCGTTCCAGATGTAGAAGTTGAACCAATCGAGGTTGGCCTGCTGAAGGGCCAACAGAGATTTTGGTTTGTTGATGCCGTGGCCGAACCCGGTATAGAGGATCAGGCGTGCAGGGACGTGCTGATCCTGCAAACCGCGGTAGAGTTCGAAGCTGTTAGGAACGGGAACGCGTTTGTCGTTGCTTCCCTGCTGGATAAGCGTAGGAGTTTTAGCCTGCTTGATGGTAGTGATAGGAGAGGTTCTGGCATAGACCTCTGGATCGTCCCACGGAGTGGCGTGCAAATACTGCGGCGTGAAAGGGGTGATGTCGGTATTGGCATAATAAGTGGCCCAGTCGCTGATGCCCGCACCGACGGAAATGGCTTTGAAACGATCCGTGTGCGTCGTCAGAAACGCGGAGATATAGCCGCCTTCGGACCAGCCCATGGAGCCCATACGAGAAGAGTCAACAATGCCTTTGTCGATGAGATAATCGACTCCGCTCATTACGTCCCACATATCGCCAACGCCGAGATTGCGGACGTTGAGCGAGCGAAATTCAGCGCCGTAGCCTGCGCTCCCCCGATAGTTTGGCTCGAGAACCAGTGCACCCTTTGAGAGGAAAGTCTGCACGGGATAAGCGTATTCATCGGGAGAGAGCGTTGGCTCCGAAGTGCCGGTGGGCCCGCCGTGAATATGCACCAATAAAGGATATTTGCGAGTGGGGTCGTAGTCGGCTGGTTTGTGCAGGATGCCTTCGATGGTGGCGCCATCTTTGCTCTTCCACGAAACGACTTCGACAGTCCCTAGCTTCCAATCCTTCACTTGCGCTGTAATATCGGTGAGTTTCTTGGGCGCAAATGGCTTCGCGGCAGACACGTACAACTCCGTCATGTGCGTTGGGTCTTCCGCAATGTAGGCGAGAGCCTTGCCATCTTGAGTGATAGAAACTTCTTCGAGCAGGAGATTGTCCGGAGAAGTAATGCGTTGAATTTCCAGCGTGGAAGGATTGAGACGGTACAAGTGGTTGGCGGTTTTCTGTTGTGCCGCGAAGTGAATACCGTCAGGCCCCCAATCGATCGCTTGCACATCTTCATCAAATTTGGGAGTGAGGTCGCGAACATCCGCTGTCGTTGTCGCCGTCTTGGGTACGACCGCAGCAATGTCAACAACGGCGATATGGCCATTGGCGTAATAATAGAAAGGCTGAGCGAGAGAGGTGTAGAAGGCGAGTTGTTTGCCATCGGGCGAGAACATGGGTGAAGAATCCGGACCAGGCAGGGCAACGATTTTCGAAACGGTGTTGCCGTGGGCAAGGTCCAGCAGGTAGATATCTTCCTCCACGCTAAAAGCGAGCAACGGATTGTGCGTGGCGCTGAAGGCGACACGAGTGCTGTCGGGGGAACACGCAAAAGAGTTGACATTGAGAGTAGGATCCGAGGTGAGTTGCTTGGCGGCCTCGGGCAGGAACTCCTTCGCCGCAGTAATTATGTCCACGAGCCAGAGCTGATCCTGGCGGTAGTCCTTCTCGATGACCTCATATTCGCTGTATTTTTCTTTGCGGCCCTTACTGGATTTGGCTTCCGACGGATTAGCCGAGAAGAGGATGAACTTGCCGTCTTTGGACCAGTGGAAATCGTCAACGTCCGTTTCGGATTTGGTGAGTTGCCAGGCTTCCCCGCCTTCGGGAGAGATGATCCAGATCTGTTTATCTGCCGGCTTGCCATCGCCGCCGGCCTCTTCTTTCTTGGCGTCCTTGGCCTCTTCCTTTTTTTCGGGAAGAGCGGGGGGCACTACCGCTATGGATTCGCGCTCGGTGGCAAAAGCGAGCCAATGTCCATCGGGCGACCACTCTGCCGAGCCAGCCGACTTCTTGCCGCGCGTTAATTGGATGGATTTGCCAGTCGAAACGTTCACCAACCAGAGTTGAGAGAGGAATTCGTTGCCTTTCCAATTCGTTTCGCGCAGACGATAGGCGACAAAACGTCCATCAGGAGAAATTCTTGGCGAGTTGATTAGCTTGAGGCCTAACGACTGCTCGAGCGTGGCGGTGTGTTTCTCCTGGGCGTGCAGCGAGGCGGCGATGGGGAGAACCAAGAACGCAATGATCGCCAGCCTTTTGAAGAAATCCATGGAAAACCCTCCTTGGCAAGGACTCGAGTTTACATGGAGAATTGCGATTTTGGGAATTGGCGATAGAAGTCCAAGAGGAGAGGGCTTAGATGCTGTACCCAAGAAGGTGCATAGAGCCGCCCCTACGCAAGATTAGTCGCGGGAGATTTCGTCGAGGAGCTCTCCGGCAGCGTTTACCAAGCGGATGCGTAGGGCGATTTCGCCTACGGCGTGAGTCGAGCAACTGAGGCAAGGATCGTAGGCACGGACAACGGCAGAAACGCGGTTGAGCATGCCTTCGTGAAGCTTGGTCCCATCCACAAAATGCTCGCTGACTTGCTGGACGCTGCGACCGATCGCCAAATTGTTGTGCCCGGTGGCAACGATCAGGTTGGCCCAGGCAATGGCACCGTCTTCATTGACCTTATAGTGGTGGATGAGCACGCCTCGAGGCGCTTCAATCATGCCCACGCCTTCCAATGAATTGACTCCCCCTGTGGCGCGCACCTGTTTGTCGAGAATCTGAGGATTGGCGAGAAGCACTTCTATCTTTTCGAGGGCATGCATAATCTCGAGCAAGCGTGCGTAGTGATAGAGGAACGCGCTGTGCGCGGGATTCCCAAAACGTTGACGGAATTCGGACAGTTCGGCGTCGGCAACGGAAGTGCCGAATTGATCGGCAGTATTGATACGGGCGAGCGGGCCGACTCGATAGACACCTTCGGGGAATCCCTTCGGCTTGTAGTAGGGCGCCTTCAGGTACGAATCGCGCAGGCTTCCTTCGCCTATCCAGTCAGAATAATTCTCTGCCGCGATGTGTTCGGCCGCAATTTGGCCGTTGGCCTCGCGGAAGCGAAGAGTCCCGTCGTAAAACTGCAAATCACCTTTCTCGTTGACCAGCCCGGCGTACATTGTGGGGGCAGAACCAAAGAACTGGATTTCCTCTTTGTAACTGTCCAGGGCCGTCTTGAAGAATCGAAGGGTTCGTTCCGCAATGGCCCTGGCGGAAGGCAGATCGGCAAGGATACGATCACGCGCTTGAGAAGAGAGCGGTGAAGCGACACCGCCAGGGACAATCCAAGAAGGATGCACACGTTCGGTAGCAAGACTTTCGATGAGTTGAAGGCCGAATTTGCGCAATTCAATTCCATCGCGAGCCAATTCCGGATGGCTGGCAATCACCCCAAGTACATTGCGCGTGGCCATGTCCGAATCCATGCCCAGAAGGAAATCGGGTGCGGACAAATAGAAAAAGCTGAGTGCGTGCGACTGCACCATCTGTGCGCAGTGGATCAATTCGCGAAGCTGTCTGGCCGCGGGGGGAATTCGCAAGGCCATGATGGCATCGCAAGCCTTGGAAGAAGCCAGTGAATGGCTGATCGGGCAGATGCCGCAGATGCGCGAAGTGATCCCGGGCATTTCGTAGAAGGGCCGCCCCTCCGTGAACTTCTCGAAGCCACGCACCTGCGTGACATGAAACTCCGAGCCGCAGACGTGCCCATTATCGTCAAGATGAATGGTGATCTTGGCGTGGCCCTCAATGCGGGTTACCGGATCGATGGTGATGCGCTTCATGGGTACTCCTTACCCAAACTTCATCACGAGGTTGCCTTCGCGCTTACGCCCTTCGACAAGTTCGAGAATGACTTTGGCGATGTTCTTGGAAGGTGGAGGACAGCCGGGAAGACACATGTCTACCTTGACAAATTCGCGGAGTGGACGGGCCTGTTTCAGTAAGGCCGGAACTCCGTCCGTGGGAATCAGCTTGCTCTCTTGCGAGCCTTCTACATAAACGCGTTGCAACAAACGGGCAACTGGAACGGAATTGCGCATCGCGGGAACATTTCCCGTAAGGGCGCAATCACCGAGGGCGATGAGCAGTTTGGTGCGCTGGCGGATTTTCACGAGCTTATTGAGATCGTCCTGCGAGCTGACAGCACCCTCGACGAGCGTGACGTCGACTTCCTCCGGGAATTGCTGCGCATCGACCAACGGGCCGTAAACGATGTCAATCTTCTGGGCCAGGGCGATGATGGCCGCGTCAATGTCGAGCAACGACATGTGGCAGCCGGAGCAGCCATCGAGCCAGGCGGTCGCAACTTTTACTTTCTTCATGCCTGCACCCCGCGGCGACGCACCAGAGAGCTGACGGTGCTGCGATTCTTAACCATCTCCTCGACGGCCCAACCCTTTTCTGCCAGCGCGCCAGTCGGGCACGCCTGGACGCATTTCCCACAACTGGTGCAGCCGCGAGACTCGCCCCACTTCTGATTCAGGTCGCTGACAATTTTTGCGTGGATGCCGCGCGAAGTCATTTCCCAAACGTGAGCGCCTTCGAGTTCTGCGCAAACACGCACGCAACGGGTACAGAGAATGCAGCGATTGTGGTCCAGAACAAAGCGCGGATGAGACATATCCACGGAGAGCTTGGGGTAGTTATACGCAAAGTGCACGGAGCTGATGCCAAGTTCGGTGGCCATTGATTGCAATTCACAGTGGCCATTCGAAACGCAGACAGCGCAAAAGTGATTGCGCTCTACAAGTAAGAGCTCGATGGACATGCGCCGATATTTCGTGAGCTTGGGCGAATTGGTAGTGACGGACATGCCGTCTTGTATCGGTGTGGTGCACGCCGGTAGCAGCCGATCAATTCCCTGCACTTCCACGATACAGAGACGGCATCCGCCGACTGGGGTGAGCCCTTCCATATCGCACAGGGTGGGAATGGACTTGCCGCTGGCCCTGGCCGCTTGCAGGATGGTCTGGCCTTCGAGCGCGCTGATCAGCTCGCCATCGATGCGGATGGATAGTTTCTTTTGCGGCAAGTTGGCACTCCTTTCTCTACATTGCTACGTAACGTTGGCGACTTTCAGGTCGCATCGGAGGCAACGGCAAGCCTCGTCTAATGTCTCGACGTGAGTGCAGCCCGTGACTACTTCGAGGTTCGAACCCACCCGCTTTGCGGCAGGCAACAAATGGCCTTCGTGCCGGTGATTTGGACTCGGATTCTCTGGTACGGTCTGGCCATATTCCAACTCGGGAAAGATCTTGTTCCAGCGATTGGTTTCCATCAGTTGCAGGTCGATGCTGCGCGCAGCCTGTTTTCCGTAGGCCATCGCGTTGGAGACGTTGGACGCCCCGGTAATCACATCGCCGCCAGCGTAGAAACGCGGACGGCTGGATTCGAGCGTGAAGCGATTGACTTCGATGGTACCGTTTTCTTTCAGGCTGAGGCCTGAGGCGCGGGCGAAATCGAGATCAACGTTTTCGCCAATGGCAAAAATCACCGCGTCACAGTCGTAACGCTGAATTTCGCCGGTGGAAACCGGTTTGCGTCGACCGGAGGAGTCGTACTCTCCCAAACGCGTTTTTGCGATTTCAATGGCCTTTACGTTGCCTGCGGCGTCACCAATGATACGGTGAGGCGCGGCGAGGAATACAAACTTGGCGCCTTCCTCTTTCGCAGCACGAGTTTCCTCCTCAATGGCGGGCATGTCTTTTCGTTCACGCCGGTAGATGACGGTAGCTTCGGCGCCTTTGCGCAAAGCGGTGCGTGCGGAATCGATTGCGGCGTTGCCACCGCCGATGATGGCGACCTTCTTCCCCAATGGAACTTCTTCTCCCTTGGCAACGGATTCCAGGAAGATCAATGCGGGGTAAACGCCTTTGAGTTCGGTGCCCGGTTGATAGACCCAGGATTCCTTCCAGGTACCGATGGAGAGGAAGACGGAGTCGAAGCGGTCATCGAGTTCGTTCAACGGAATGTCGAAACCGATTCGCGTGTTGAAAATAAATTTCACGCCGAGACGCTCGATCAATTCCACTTCGCGGGCAAGCACTGCCTTTGGCAAGCGATATTCGGGCAGCGCAAAACGTAGCATGCCACCGGCTTCGGCTTTGCTGTCGTAAACGGTGACTTCGTGGCCCAGCATCGCGAGATAGAACGCGGCTGTGAGTCCGGCAGGACCGGCACCGGCGATGGCGATCTTGCGCCCAGTATGGTCGAGCCTTCTCGCCAGGATCTGCTTGACCATTTCTTCATAGCGATCGGAGAGGTAGATGGAATCCGCAATAAAGCGATGAACTTCACGCATGTTCACGGCTTCGTCGATCGTCTGTCGGCGGCAACGGCTATCGCATGGATGCTGGCAGACTCGTCCGGTGGAAGCGGGCAGTGGGTTATCCAGGATGACGGAGAGGAACGCTTCTTCGAGGCGATCCTCCGCGTATAACTGCAGGAACCGCGGAATGTTCATGTGCAGCGGGCAACTGTTTTCGCAGGGAGAGAGCGCGAGCTCTTCACAGACTCCAGCCTGGCAGCGGCGTGCCACGATGTGGTCTTCGAACTCATTTCGGAAGTGCCGCAAGGTGGTGAGCACCGGATTAGGCGCGGTCTGGCCCAGTCCACACAGAGAGCATTCACGGATATAGCGGCTGAGTTCGTCGAGAAGCTCCAAGTGATGCATGGTCCCGGCACCTTCGGTGACGCGGTTCAGGATACGCAGGGACTTGTTAAGACCCACACGACACGGAATGCATTTTCCGCAGGACTCCGAGTGCGTGAATTCGATGAAATAACGGGCGACGTCGACCATGCAGTTGTCTTCGTCCATGACGACCATGCCACCGGAACCCATGATGGAACCCAATTGGGCGAGGCTCTCATAGTCAACGGGAGTGTCGAACATTTCATGTGGGATGCAGCCGCCGGACGGGCCGCCAGTTTGCACCGACTTCACCTGGCGGCCTCCGACACCACCCTCACCGATGTCGTAGATAAAGGTCTTCAGTGGAGTACCCAACGGCATTTCCACAAGGCCCGTGCTGTGCACTTTTCCAACCAGCGAAAAAACTTTTGTGCCGGAACTCTTGGGGCTGCCCGTTTCCGTAAACCAGGCAGGGCCTTTGGTGACGATGGGCTCGATGTTGTACCAGGTCTCTACGTTATTGATATTGGTGGGCTTGCCCCAGAGTCCTTTTTGCGCAGGAAAGGGTGGCCGCGGGCGGGGACGGCCAGCTTGTCCTTCCAGAGAAGCAATTAGAGCGGTCTCTTCTCCGCAAACAAACGCTCCAGCGCCTTCTACGATTTCGATATTGAAATTAAATCCGCGGCCAAGAATGTTCTCGCCGAGCATCCCATACTCACGTGCTTGCTCGATGGCACGGTTCAGGTGATGGACAGCCAGCGGGTATTCCGCACGTACATAAATGATGCCTTCGGTTGCACCCATGACGTACCCGCCGATGATCATGCCTTCCAACAGCGAGTGGGGATCGCTTTCAATTTCGTTGCGATTCATGTACGCGCCGGGATCGCCTTCATCAGCATTACAGATGATGTATTTCTGGTCGGATTTGGCCTTGGCGAGGAATTCCCATTTGTTGCCGGTCAGATATCCAGCGCCGCCACGTCCACGCAGCTTGGCAGCTTTGATTTGTTCGATGACGTTCTCTGGCCGACCATCGATTAAGACCTTATATAGAGCCTGATAACCGCCGACCGCGATATATTCCTCAATGTCATCTGGATTGATAAAGCCACAGTTGCGCAGGACAATTTTCTTCTGACCTTTGAAGAATGGAACTTCGTTCCACGACGGTACTTCCGGATAGCCTTTGCCGTACTTGATGTGCGCGGTGATATGGTCCCACTCTTCGACCTTGCAATAGACCAGATCGGGGGTGAGATTACCGAGGGAAATGTCGTGGAGAATGCGCGTTACATCGGCGGCTTGAACACGGTGGTAAATGACCAGCGGCGCACCCGGCAATCGCACGTTGGCGAGCGGCTCCTGAAAACACGCTCCAAAACAGCCAACGTTCGCCAGTACGGCATTAATTCCGCTGCGTTCAATGGCCTCTGCGAACGCGTGGTAGAGGCCCTCTGCACCGTTGCCTCGACCGCAAGTGCCCATGCCTACGGCGATTCGCGGAACCGAAGGCACCAACTTGGCCATACCCGCTTCGCGAACGGCGTTGAAGGCGCCAATGTCCAGGATGCGCGGCATCACTCACTCTCCCGTTCGATGGTTCGGATTTCGCGCTGCAAAGTCCGCTCGTTCACATGACCACAGATGCGATGGTTCACTTCCACCACTGGAGCAAGGGCACATTGACCGAAGCAGGCAACGGTGCGGACCGTGAATTTGTTATCGGGCGTGGTCTGCAAAATCTTGTCGGCGTCACTCTCGTCATTCAGATCGAGTGAGCCGATACCAAGCTCAAGGCGCACGCTCTGCAGCAGGTTGCGTGAACCGCGCGTGTGGCAGGCAGTGCCACGACATATGCAGATGGTGTTGTCACCCTGAGGCTGCAGATTGAACAGGGCATAAAACGTGGCGACACTGAAGATGCGCGAGAGAGGAGTCTCCGTTTTGGCGGCGACATATTCCAGGGTTTCTGGCGGGAGATACTTGTGTGGATTGTGCTCTTGCACCGCTTCGAGAATACCCAGGAGGGATCCAGGACGGTCGGCCAGCCTGGCAATCACTTGATCGATGAAAACCCGCTCCGTAGCAGGAAGCGGTTCTTGGGACAGTGTGTGCATGGCGCTCCTTTGCAAGGAACCAGCACTTCTCTGCGAATTCAGACAATTCATTCGCATCGCGCAATGAGATCGCAGGAGCGAGGGCGAATACGAACGCGGCACACGAGTATCGGAGGCGGGCGAGAGCGTGTCGCTCACAACCGTGTACCGCAGGCAAAGGACGTGCCTGATAAAGAGTTAATCACGGGACGGGATAGCGCAGTGATGAGAGTCACCCAGGGGGGTGAGCGCGGACGACATTGCGCCGTTTTGCCCACAAGCGCCGCATGGCCATCAATCCAATGCACTTTCGGGACCTGGGAGAATCGAATTGCGCTTGAAACGATCTTCACCACAGCATACACAGGCAAGATGCCGGGACTAGAAATCACTTAACTGGAATCGGGATCCTGCCTGCCAAACGGTTCAATCGCTCAGTGACATTCAATAAGCCACGGCCATCGTGGTAGGCAGCCTTCCAGATCTCGCCCTTTACATCAACAACAGGATTTCCGCCTTCACCCACCAAGACGAAAACGCCACGAAAATCGGAATCCACCTGGTACTTCTTGATGAAGTCCCACTGCATTTGAAACGCCTTGAAATATACGTCTGTCTGCTTTCCATATTTTTCATGCATCAATAAAAGAGCGTTCAACCCTTCAAATTCCACCCACCATTCTTTTTGCTTGTTTTCGGGCTTGCCGGTAGTTGTACCCTCTCCATAAAAGCCTCCTAGCGTCTGGTCCCAACCGTAGTGCAGTGCATGATCCACAAGCATTTTTGCCATCCGTTCCGTTCGCGGGTCGTGACCTTTTCCAAGCACATCCTCGGCCTCAAGCATCAGGTAGGCCGTTTCCACATCGTGGCCATAGGAATCGTGGTCTGGAAAAGCTTGCCAAGCGTTCGTGAAGTACAAGTTCATCACGCCGGGATCGACGCAAATCTTGTCTCGCACGATAGTCAGCAATTCCTCAATGCGCTGGCGTAATACATCGTCTTTCCAAACCTCGTAGAGTTGCGAGAACGCTTCGAGCAAATGAATATGCGTGTTCATGGATTTGTAACCAGCGGGAAACTGCGCCACAGGCAGTGCTTCGACAATGCCCGTTTCCGGGTGCGCAAGTACGGGCATCCCCTCCCGAGTCAGCCATTCATGGTAGCCACCATTTTTTGCGTCATGGGCGTGTTCCTCAATCCAGTGAAATCCTCGCTGGGCATACTCCAGGGACTTTGGATCATGCGTCGCTTGATAAGCAGAGGCCAATCCATAGATTGCGAAACTCATCCCGTAGAGATGTTTTCCGTCTGTGTAGTAGGAGGAGATTTGCCCATCTTCTTCCAGACCCCAATAGAATCCGCCCTTCTCTTTATCCCATAGGACACTTGTCAGATAATCAGCACCGAGTTGCGCAATGGGAAGATATTCCGCGCGAAGATCTGGCCGTCGCGTCGCAATCTGCCCAGAGATCCACGTCATGCGCCCCTGGAACACAGAGAATTTGCTTTCCTTTCCGTAAGGTTTCCACTCTCTGTTGAAATTCGAGCGAAATCCGCCATTTCTCTTATCGACGGTGCGAGGGAACCACACGCCCAATACATCGCGTCGGAGCATTGCTTCTGTTTCTTCTGCGAACTTCAGGTAGGCTGCCTGATTGCCAACCACAGTCTTCGCTTCCTTTTGCGTGGGTTGATCCTGGCCTGTGGTCGTCGTACAGCAAATGCCGCACAAAATACACGCAGAAGTGACGACAATTCTTCTGATCATATAGTTGAACCTCGTGCCCTGCTTATGCCCCTCGTTCCATACCTGGGCACTCACTATCCAGTAGATACCTCATTTCGTGGGGAATTGAGGAGGAAATAAAAACGGGCAGAGTTCAAATGCGTAAGACCGAACATGTGGGCTAGGACTGATGAGGATAGACTCCGATCGTATCGAAGAACGACGGCGAGCAGCAAACGAAGGCCGGCAAGGGTTATTTTGCGATGCGGCGCCCTCTCACAGCGATCAGTGACACCTGCTCCAGAGTTGGGTAGTGACCTTCTGCATCAGCCTTACGATCGCCTGGCGCGAGTTGTTGGACGGTGGTTTGTGCGGGCAAAGGTCCCTTGAAATACTTTTTGTAGACTTCCCCAAACAACGGAGTTTCCGATAAGTCATCCAGATAGATTGTTGTGGAAACAACCTCATCAAAATTCATGCCGGCCTCTTCGAGGTTGTCGAGAAGGTTGCGCATGGTTTGCCGGGTCTGGTCGACAGTAGAAGGCGTGAAGATTCCGCCGTTAGGTCCTGGAATAAAACCGCTCTTCGCCGAACAATACAAAGTATCTCCAGCGAAAACGCACGGGCTAGCCGTCGGACTCGGTGGCATGTTTTTCGGCCGGATGGCTTGCCGTTTACTGAGATCGCGCACGGCGACACCTGTATAGGCAATGTGCGCGCCTTCGGGCAGGCTGGAAACTTCAATCGTTGCACGTCCCGGTGTGTTCCCGAACTCGAAGCGCTTGGCATATTGTTCGTTCATGACTCGCGAGGGCAAATCCAATGTGAGGTACGGGTTTACGAAAACCATGTGGGCCATCGTAAGACCGGCCGCTTGAACCACGGATTTTACCCCGTCGAGTGCCAGGTTGACTTGCAGTGCAGGGTCCTTTGGAACAGTGCCATTCGCGGGATCGCTGCCTGGCATCGTGGAAACAAACAGACGGTCGTACGTCAACATCCCGTAAGAGAACGCCTTGTTTGGCGGGAGATTCGGCACAGCAACCGCGTGCTTATCTTTGAGGTCGCGAACAGCCACGGCTGTAATCTGCACCGCTGGCTCAGGCAGCTTGGTCACACCAAGTACGCCACGTGCGGGTGGAGCTTTGGGAAAATAGTTGGCGAAGACTTCGTTCAGTTCACCGTAGTGATTTGTGTCTTCGAGATAGACTTGAACATAGACCACGTGGTCCATCGTTAGACCAGTCGATTCGACTACTTTTCTGACATTCTCGAGAGCTTGGCGAACCTGCTCGGCAAATTTGGCCGGAACAGTTCCGTCAAGACCACGTGGACCCTGGCCAGACACGTACACATAGTCGCCGGCGTCGATGCTGGCAGAGCCCAACGCTTCACGAGCGGACGGCACACTTTGAGACAAGACGATACTCGGCAGTGCAAGCAGCAGGACGGCAGAGAGAATCAGCCAGGTGTTTTGTTGTATCGAACGCTTCATGATTACTTCCCTTTGCGCGCTGAACTCAGAATGGTTCGCAGACGCTGGCCCACAATCATTTCTTCACCCGGCTGGATTGTCATGGAGACCAGTTCGATGTGATTTTGTTCTTTGATCTCCTTGGGAATCACCTTTGGCTTATCCATTCCTTCTTTCACCGCGGACACCAAGCTCGGATTATCGATGCCAAGTACTTCAATGACTGGATCCCCTTCCCGCAGTTTTTGCACGCACTCCGTAATGCCGAATCCCCAAGCTTGCTGATCCCAGGAAACGCGGAGGGTTGGGTAACGATTGCCGTCGTCGGGGACATAGATTTCGGTGCGCACTCCCGGCACAGTCTCTACCAGCTTTGCGATGCGATCCACACGCAGGTTCCATTCGTCATAGAGTTTCTTGGAATCGGCCTTCAACCACGTTTCAATAGCGGTTAAGCAGCCAATCACTTCCTCTTTTCCGACCTTCATGGGACGGCACACCGAACCTTCGAATGGGCAGGAATTACGCATGGCAGCTTCGATCAGATCCTTGCGACCGAGCAGCACGCCGCTGCACTGTGGTCCTCGCAGCCCCTTGCCTCCGGAAAACGTATAAAGGTCGAGCTTCATCTTCGCGTAGAGCTTAATGTTGTCAATCGGCGGAATGCCTGCGGCGTCATCGAGCAAAAGCGGAACGTTGTGATCTTTTGCAATGGCTGCTTCGCGCACGAGTTTATCGCCGAGGTCTGTGGTGTAAATCATCGCGGTATTTTCATTTATGGCATTCGCAATATCGTCGGGCTTTTCGACAAGGACCAGCTTGGCTCCGGTAAGCCGGATGGCGCTGTCAAACGCGCTACGGCCGCCTGCCATAATGACTTCATGTTTCAGTCCCGTAGTATCCGGAAGCTGCCAGATCTTCTTCGGATCAGTGCCAGCCATGCAGCCAGCTGTTGCCGCAGCCATAGCTCCTGCCGCACCAGAAGTGATCAGTCCTGACTCTGCGCCAGTCAATTCAGCCAGCCTGCGCCCTACAGCTTTGTGCAGTTCCACCATGTTGACGAAATACTTCCCGGCTTCTGCTTGCGCGTCACGGACTTCGGGAAATTGCAGCGATCCACTCAAGTAAGTCCAAGTGCCGCGGCAATTGATGACCGTCTTGACGCCGAGGCGGCTGTAGACATTGCCTGTCGGATCAAGTCCAATTGCCGCCGCTGATTTCACATAGAGCCCTTGAGCGGCGATCTGAGCCAGCAACGGTGAGGCTGCCAACATTTTCACAAATCCACGGCGATTTGATTCTTTTGCAAGGGGCATACAATTCCTCCCAGAAAGTTTTGTTACTTGGTGAAAATCAAGGTTCCAAAGTGTTCAGGCACATGATTAGGATCGCGATCGACGACGCAGGTCGGCTGCCAGCACATAAAACGCCGCACCGTATCTGGGCCGAGCCCATCAATGCGATAAAGGTTTGCTCTCCACTTCGAACCCGCAGTCACGGGTTTCTCGCTAACCGAACGCAGCGGCACACGCGCGGCTGCGTACCAGATGTGGTTCTTTTCGTCGATTCTTCCCTGCCGTTGCCACCCGGAATTCCATTCCGCCCCATAGGAATCTTTATCCAGGTCTATCGCCAAGTCCACCCAATCTCCCGTAGGCGCGATTTCAAACTCGCGGTAGTGCCGGATATTCACCCAATCATCGCCAAGAAAGAATTCCACAACGTCGCGATCCCACAGTTTCAGGCGATCTTTGCCATTGTCAGCCGGCAACCAGAGATTCAGTTCGTTGTAGGGAGAAATGAATAAAAGATACAAATCAGAGTCAGTCCAGAATCCACGTACTTCCGTTTTGAGTTTGGGGTAATCGATCTGATGCGTGCAGTCTCTGGTAATCCAGGCCGACGATGCGTGCGCCCATGTTGGAGATTTTGGGTCCATGTTCAATTCCGGCGCTCGCGAAACATAGGGAATAGAAAAAGACGCTGTCGGTGAGGAGACCTCGCAAACCCTGGCGGACATGTCGCTCTGCCCCGGTTGCGTTGCTTGCGCGACGGAGTTGCCTGCCACTAGAAGTCCCACCGTAGATGCCAATCCGATAGCACCAGCCACAGTAAAAAGTGAAAATAGGAAGACACTTCTCGTTATTCGCATCTTATGGGCGAGGCACGTTTCGCAACTCTGGAGATATTTCGAAGGCTTTCTCGAACTCCGCACGCGACTCCTCCTCCTTTCCTTCCTGGTGAAGCGCCAGCGCCAGATTGTAGTGCGCCTCGGCATAGCTCGGCTTGAGTCTCACCGATTGGGCAAACTCCGCCTGCGCTGCGCCGAAATCTCCCGCCTGCAACAAAACCAGCCCAAGATTGTTATGGCCTTCCGCAAAATCCGGATTGCGACGGACAAGCTCTCGGAAGACGCTCGTGGCGCGGGCCGTATCGTTATTCTGATTGAGCACCAGTCCCAGTTGAACGCGGGCGTCCGTATACTTCGGATCAAGGCTTACGGCCTGGCTCAATTCGCGAATGGCATCGTTCAATTTCCCGGACTGGGCCAAGGCAAGACCCAAATTGTAGTGACCTTCCGCCAAATCCGGATCGGACATGACTGCCTGGTGGAATTCTTGCAGAGCGTGCGTCGGGTTTCCCTGTCGCCAGTAAAGCAAACCGACGCGTGAGTGAACTTGCGCGTAATCCGGTTTCAGTTCAAGCGCTTTTTGATAGGCGGCAAGCGCGCGCTCTGGTTCGTTCTTTCGTTCCCACGCGATCCCTAGATAGTAGTGGCCGGTCGGCAACTCGGGACTCTGCTCGATCGATTTCTGGAACAGGGCCAAAGCCTCGTCAAGATTCTGGCGCTGGAGCGCATCCACGCCTTGCTGGATAAGGTATTTCGCTTGCGCCAAATGGGCACGAAACTCCTTCAACGCACTCAGTTCTTCCAGTTCCTTCTTCCCCGCTTCAGCTTGCCCTTGCGAGCGCAAGGCCATGCCCAGATTGTAGTGAGCCTGTTCGAAATCAGGCTGGATTAGGATGGCTCGCCGAAATGCCGCGATAGCACCCGCATTGTCACCACCGGTTTTGAGTTCCATGCCCAGGTCGTATTGGATTTCAGCATCCTTCGGATTCTAGTTCAGCAGCCTTGCGGAATTGCGCCAGGGCTCCCACATGATTGCCTTGACGCCGGAGTACAACACCGAGCAGCGCGTGAGCCGGAGCAGACTGCGGATTCATAAGCAGGGCGTGATGCAACTGTTCCGCAGCGATCCCCAGATTCCCAATCTGCACTTGAGTCAGCGCCAATTCAAAATGCAATTCGGCTGATGGCTTTGCTGCAATCGCCAACCGCAACTCGCGTGCTGCCGAGGTTGCATCGTTTTGCTGGGAATAAATGCGGGCAAGAAGCCGGTGGGCACCCGCGTTCCTGGGATCGAGATCGACTGCTGTCCGGAGTTCTTTGGTCGCAGACGCCACTTCGTGCATGTCAAACCAAGTCGCCCCCAAAGCGTAGTGAGCATCGGCCCAATCCGGTTTCAGGCGAAGGGCGGCCTCGAACTCCTCAGCAGCTTGTTGAGGGACGCCTTTGTATTTGAGAGTGAGCGCCAAGTTGTAATGGGTCAGCGAATCATTGGGTTCGAGTTCGAGCGCTTTCTGGTAATTCGCGATAGCTTCGTCCCACGATTTCGTACGAGAGAACTCGACAGCCTTCTGGCGGTACTGTGCGGCTGTCTGCCCAAAGGCAGTTCCCGCAAACATCAGGCTCAGAACCACGAGAAACGCCCTGACCGACCCTGTGCCGAAGTTGTACGACAAAGTGCTAGATCGTTTTGCTCTCATCGAAGTGGAATGACATTCCCTGGAGGCCAGTCATTCCCCACGATGGTAGCGATATTCTGGTTTTTTCGGAATCACCAGTAGAACTTGATGCTGAACTGCCCAATTCGAGGAGGACGGGTATTGCTAACAATCCCAAACGACGAGTTGCTAACGTTCCCCCCGGGATTCGTGAATTGCGTATGGTTGAATATGTTGAAAAATTCGATTCGAAAATCGAATGCGATGTTCTCTTTAAGGGTGGTGTGCTTTAGCAGGCCGAAATCAGTGTTGTTGAATCCCGGACCATGGAAAAAGCGGCGGTTGGCGTTTCCGAAGGTGCCCACAACGCAATTCTGCGAGAACGCACCGACACTCGGCAGGCAGGCTGATTCTGTTACATCACCCGGAAATTTCGGTGTCACAAGATCAGTCGGCGGCGGGATGAAGTAGCATCCCGTGTGATCCTCAGTTGGGCAATCCGGATTTGCGTCGCGAGGATTGAGCGTCCTTACATTGCCCACGCGATTCGGCATATCGGTGGCAGAACTGCCCCACAGGGTAAAGTCACCCTCGGATTGGTTCATCTGCACTGGAAAACCGGTTGAGAATCGTGTGATCCCCTGAATCTGCCAACCTTGCGTCAAACGCTTGGGTCCGTTCGCAAAAAGTCTGTCGAACGGCAGGGCCCAAACGTAGCTCGCCACAAAATTGTGAGTGATATCGCTTGAGGAGAGTCCACGGCTCAACCTTGGGCTCTGGAAATTCACCAGATCATTGAAGGCGGAGGAATCATCCAGTCCTTTGGCGAAAGTGTATGCCGCGAGGAAAGTAAAATCGCTTGCTTTGCGCTCCACGCTGATTTGGCCGGAGTGATAGATGGAATTGGCCGTGGTCAATGTGTTGGTATTATTGGAGCCATAACAGACCAGGCTGGTTGACTCCGGGCAATAGTTGGTACTGAGGAGCCCACTCCGTGTGCTATAGACGCAACCGGGAAGTGGTGTCGGACTTACCGTATCGCACGGGATAGTGGCACTAGGAAGCTGAAAGACGTCGTTCTCATTGAAGAAACCGCAACCCGCTGCCCCCCCAGCCGACACGTCTATGGCACCTTGCGCGGTGAGTTGCTGGCACAAGGAGGCACTGCCAGCATTGGCTTCGTTCTGGGTGATCATATGGTGGCCGCCGGTCCCAACGTAGGCAACGGTCAGCACAGTTGATTTCGTGAGTTCGCGCTGAATGGATAGATTGAAGTGCTCTGCGTAGGGCAAAGTGTTGTGAATATTGTACCCTGGATAGTAGGTAAAGGGCTCGTAAATGTGAAGCTCAGCGTCTTATTTGACGGAGCCCCCGGGGTTGGCGCCGTAAACGGGAACCGCTGACCGATCGATTGCCCGGTGAGGCGATTGCGGAAGGGTTCGTCAAACATAACGGGAGAGGGTGTAGACCAGTACAAACCGAACGGTGCATCCGCCACTTCGTAAAAGAGGTTTAAATCCTCGACCGAAGTGTAGTACATGCCAAAGGAGGCACGGATACTGGTCTTGCCAGGGCCGCCAAAGACTTTGCCCAATGCCCCCTCAGTAAACCCGGGGGAATAGGCAAGTCCTATCCGTGGCCCGAAATTATTGTACTCGGTGTGAGCCAGCGTCTTCGGTATACCTTGATCGCCCGGGAAGACTATGCCCTGGGGAGCGAGTGGAAACACGGAAGACTGCTGCCCCGGGTTGAAGGTTTGAATTTTCCCTTGCGTGTCATACCACGGCATACTCATTTCCCAGCGCAGACCGAGGTTCAGCGTGAGGTTAGGTTTGACTTTCCAGCCGTCTTGTATGAACGCGCCGGCGTAACGAGTGCGCGAATCCAGGAGCTGCAAAGCCGCCTGGGTATACCCTCCGCTGGCGGCTGGCGCGCCAAGCAGGAAATCGGCAAAATCACTGCCCGTTGCACTTCCATCAAAAACAAAGTTGCTATTGGCGCTGGCGTAGTTGCGTTCGTTGACCTGCAGGTAGCGGAACTCCCCTCCAAATTTCAACGTGTGTTTGCCCATTGCTCTCGAGAAAACATCGCTCACCATAAAGGTATTGTTCGGCTGGAATGTGTTGAGTGTCGGAACCCCGATAGTGAAGTTGTTGAAGATAATCGGAGGGACAAATTCCGGATAACCCGGTGTGGTGGACGGAATAATTCCAAGCGAACCGGCTCCCGTCACGAAACCGAGATCAGACAACTTCGCGAAGCTACCGGCCGGATTGTCAAAATGCGACGATGTCCGGAAAAAGCTAAACCGGGCCTCATTGACAGCAGTGGAGCCGAAGGTCTTGGCGTCGCTCATGACGAACTGCTGTGCACGAGAAGGGGTGTTGGATGGAAATCCAGGGACGCTGGCAGACGGCAAGGCGTTATCGACGGTGGCATTGTCGATCGCGTAGTAAAACGACCAGTTCCCGGTAAGTTTGTTGATGAAATCTATCTTCAGGCCGTATTTGTCGTCATTCCATGTATTTTTCTGACTGTTGTCCGTAAAGTTGAATCCAGCGCCGGCGAGATTCGGCACGGGAATATACGGCAGGATTTTGCTGGCCGGATTGGCCCAGGAGCCCGCGGGAATATTCGCGAGGCCTGTCTCAGCGTCGGGAATGAAAACGCAACCCGTAACAGGATCATGGCTGTTACAGCCTGGAAAACTATAAGCCTCGCCCTTCGCGACGGGGTAGCCGAGCCGCGTAGAAAGTACTTGCGCCCAGCTCTGGAATTCTCCCTGACCGATCGTTGGCCCATCGACGAAACCGCTCGAAGTCAGCGGGGTCGAAGTTGCCCGAACGTTGATCCGCCGTGGGTAGGATGGTGGTGGTCTCCGCGCCCTGCGTCTGCCTGGTGCCTTGATAGTCAACGAACCAGAAAAGTTTGTCCTTCAGGATTGGCCCGCCACCCACAGCGCCAAATTGATTGCGGTGGAGTGCGGTCTTCGGAAGCCCGGCCGCATTTGCGAAATAATTGTTGGCATCCATCGCGTCATTGCGCAAGAAACTCAGAAAGCATCGCCATGAAAGCCGTTGGTGCCGGATTTGGTGATGGCGTTCATGACCGCGCCGCTGAATTTTCCATATTCGGCGTCAAAACTGTTGGTGATCAGGCGGAATTCCTCGACTCGAGTCGAGGTTCGGAACCAAGCCGGTGCCGAGGTTGCGTCCTTCACTGACGTCACCACCGTTCACGAGGAACGCGTTGGCGGTCTCGCGCTGGCCATTCACGGAGATGTTGCCGGGATTCAAGTGAGCCTGAAACCGGACGATCCTGCTGGATTGACTCTCGACGTACCCGGCGCCACACCTGCCTGCAGGCCCAGAAGATCGATGTAGCTGCGACCGTTCAGCGGCAGCGCGAGCATTTTCTTGGAGTCGATCACGTCGCCAAGTTGCGTGTTTTCCGTCTGTACTTGAACGGCAGTTGGCGACGACGTCGACTTCTTCCGTGCACGGTGCCGACAGTCGAGGGCGACATCGACTTGCAGTTGGTCGTTCACTTTCACATCGATGTCCGTTTCACGCGAATGGGCGAAATCCCTTGCCGTCACCGTCAGTTTGTACGTTCCGGCGGCGAGCGCGAGGATGCGATACGAACCGTCCGGACCGGAAATCGGTCTCCTGCTTGAAATTGGTTTGCACGTTGGTGATGCTGATTTGCGCGCCGGCGACGATTGCTTGCGAGCGGTCGCGCACCGTTCCTAGAATCGCTCCCGTTACGTCCGCGAGCGCGGCGTAAGGACCAGCCAGCATTATTAAACCGATTAAAAACCATGTAAAAAGCCCGCGACGGTGAGCGTCCATCGAGTCCCCCCTCATAGGGCGCGAAGTATAAGATGAAAATTTTCCGGAATCAAGCAACGATTGTGACATTTGTGCAAGGCGTTGCTGCGGCCTGAAAGTAACTTTGTCGTACTCACAAAAAATGCAGCAGGACGTGCATTTTTGACAAGGCCGGGAAAATGCCGAAAACTGGCAATAAGGAAAATTGATTTCGTTTAGCTGTTTTTTGTTTCGTTCCCAGGGAGCAGAAAGAATAATTCTCGGTTTTGAGCTTCAAAAATCAGCAAAACGCGGGATTGTTAAACGAAACAATACGAAAGCCTGCGCGGGGTCTGTCCTGCTTCGAAAAGACTAAGAATTTGACGCTGGGGAGAGAGTTTTTGCTGGATTGATCAAGAGCCAGGCTACCGCACCGAGTCCTGCGATCGCCGCGGCCACATTAAATCCAGCGCTCCACCCAAATCGATCCGCGATAAATGGTGTCAAAGATACGGTAATCATTCCGCCAATCTGGTTCGCCATGTTCATGAAGCCGGAAAGAGATCCGGAGGATCTTTGGCCGAGGTCCGCGGACACAGCCCAGAACGAGCTCTGCGAAAGATAGAGAGATCCCGCGCCTCCGGCAAGAACAATGCTTGCCACGCGCGTGTCCTGAACCGCCGCTCCCAGGACAATAAAAATCGCGGTGAGTGAAAAACCAATGACGGCCATAGTGCAGCGGCCAATCCGGGAGCCCAGACGCCGAGTCAGGAAATCACTGATCGCTCCGCCCAGCGGACTGCAAATGGCCATCGCCAGAAATGGAAGCGTCGCATAGAGGGCGCTGGACTTCAGATCCACTCCACGGACCTTGGCCAGATAGAGATAAAACCAACTGAAGAAAACCCAGGCGACGTAGCCGAAACAAAAATAGGCGAATGACAGGATCCAGACGATGGGGCTGGACAGGATCACAGTCATGGAATGAACGCCGGAGTTTTTCGAAGCGGGCGAAATGGAAATGCCAGCCTGAATGTGTGCTAACTCGCTCGTTGAAACACCGGAATGACTTTCCGGAGTATCGCGTGCCGCTAGATACCATACAGCCCCCACGGCAAGTCCAATCAGCGCGCTTATAAGAAAAGAGGAGCGCCATCCGTAGTGCAACATAACGTAGGAGATAAGCGGGGGAGTGACGCCCGCGCCGATACCGACACCAGCGAAGATCATGCCGTTAGCTGTACCGCGTTCCTGGCTTGGTATCCATCGCGCCACGAACTGGTTGGACGCCGGATAAATAATGGCCTCGCCTGCTCCTAGCAAGAAACGGATCACCAGGAGGACCATCACCGGGTTGGCTACGTTGTGAGACACCGCCGCCGTGAGCGCGGAGAAGATTCCCCACCACACGACTCCCCCGGTGAGCACCCGCCTGGGTCCGAATCGATCGGCAAGCCATCCCGCGGGCGTTTGAAATAACGCATAACCCAGAAGAAATGCGCTGAAAACAAATCCAAGGCGCACATTGCTGACGGCAAACTCTTCCGAGATTTTTGCGCCGGCAATAGAAAGATTCACACGGTCAAGGTAGGCAACCGCGCTTAGGACAAACAGCCAGAAGATGAGGAGCCAGCGGATGTTCGTTTTAGGCGGCAACTTCATTCCTGGCTCCCCGGTGATGCGTTCATTCTCAAGCGGAGTGTGCTTTAAAAAGTTGAACGAGTTGCGTGGCGATTATTTCTTCCTCGCCCGGCTTCAGCATGAATGAACACATACCGAGGCCCTTATCCGACGAGCCTAGAACGATCGCAGGCTTCCCCTTGCGTAATGCTTCGGAGGCGTCGTGGGGCTTAAGCGTTATTTTGCTCGGGTCCCAGACGATGTCCATGTGCGGTACGTGGTTGGCGATGTCGGGAACGTGGAAGGATGTAGTGACTCCGGGCACGCTCGTTATCTGGCCAGAGACTACATCCAGGCGGCGCCGCCATTCCTTGTCGAGCGCAGCGTGGTCCTCACTCAGGAAACACTCCAGTGCCTTGACCATGCCCACGATCTCTTCCTTACCGACTTTCGACGCGCGGCCAAGTGTGTCTTCATGAGGGCTATTGTTGAGCAGTGCGTTGGCAATGTATTGCTTCTTGCCGATCAACAGGCCGGCACACTGCGGTCCGCGAAGGGCTTTGCCGCCGCTGAAGGCGATCAAATCGTAGCCCATCGTGGCGTAGTCCCAAAGATGGGAGACCGGAGGTGTGTCCGCGGCAGCATCGATAAATGCGGGAACCTGATATTCATGCGCCAGCTTCACCCACTCGTCAACTTTGATCTGCCCCGCCGCATTCGCGAAATTCGAGAAGTGCATCATGGCCGTCTGTGGAGTGATGGCTTTCTTCACGTCATCCCGAGTCTCAACGACTACCAACTTCGCTCCTGTGGCACGAAGTTGATGATCGAACGGATTGCGATGCGATTTTTGAATGATGACTTCGGATTTCATGCCCGTAAGATCCGGCAGTTGCTCGATAAATTTTGGATTGTCGGCGGTTAGGATGCCGGCAAGTCCGGACTGCATGCCGGCGGCGGCGCCGCAAGTAACAATCGCATCGTAATCCGCCGGGAGTTTCAGAAGCTCACAGATGCGCTTGCCTGCCGCGTGTTCCAGTTCGACGATGGTAACGAAGTGTTCGGAAGCGAGCGCCATCACCGCTTCCACCTCGGGGCGCACAACCGAGCCTCCGAGATAGGTCATAGTTCCCTGCCCGTTGATCACCGTGGTCACGCCCAACTCTTCATAGACGTTCCCCGTAGCGCCCAAGCCGGTGAGCTTCTCGGGCAATCCGGGAGCAATTGTGGCAGTCTTCGGCGCCCCAAAAACATTCCGAGCGTTGAGCACCACGCCTGCCAGGATGCCTGCGCGACCCAGAAAAGTTCTGCGATTCCAAAGATTTCGAATGGCCATAGGAACTCCTTTTATCCCTTCTTCGTAACAGCGGCGATGCAGTTAATCTCGACCAGTGAATTGCCCGGCAACGCAGCAACGGCCACGGTGGTTCTTGCGGGTCCGCCGTTCGGGAAATAGGTTTTAAAGACTTTGTTCATGCCATCGTAATTGTCAATCTGAGTGAGAAAGACGGTGAGTTGCAGGATGCTGTCCATGGTTCCACCCCCGGTTTCCACCAGCGTCTTGACGTTATCCATCACCTTTTTGGTATGCGTCTCGATGTCCATCGGGAATTTTCCTTCGGGATCATGCGAATGAGCACCCTGCCCGGCGATATAGATGGTGTCGTTGTGCAGAATAAGTGGGGTGATGAAGCCGGTTCCCGCAGGCTTACCCTCATAGTCCAGCTTTTTCACACCTGCAGGCGCTTGGGGAGGAGTCGCTGCGCGAGCAACTGCTCCTGTAACAGCCAGTCCGGGGATGAGTGTGGCGAGTTTTGCGGCGAATCCACGCCGAGAAGTAAAAGATGAAAACATTATTCCTCCTATTTTGATGACCTTTATTTTTCCTAAACTAATTACACTGAACTCTTATCCTGCAAACTTGACAGCTCTGGTTGCGCTGCCCATGTCTTACGGCAACGCAAAACTGAAAACGTCGCTCCCTGCAGCGATAGTTACGTACTGTTTGCCATTGACGGCATAGCTCATCGGCGACGCGTTGATGGTCTGACCGGTATTGAAGTGCCACAGAGGTTTGCCGGTCAGCGCGTCAGCAGCTTCAAATGCTCGGGTATCGTCGCCGAAAAAGATGAGTCCACTGGCCGTCGTCATCGTTCCTCCGGCGGAATGCCCCTCGCCCGCCTGAACATAACGCCAAGCAGGCTTGTCCCCTTCCAGGGTGTACGCCAGCAAAACTTTCTGATTGTGGTCACCTTCGCTGTGTCGCACGCCCGTTGAGTAGTATGTTTCGCCGGGCTGGAATTCTTTTGGTTTGAGCATGAAGACATCGCAACTTTCCAGCGCCATGAAATAAATCATCGATGTGTCTGGGTTGAACGAGGGTGAGTGCCAGTTTGTGGCGCCCACCATACCCGGGCACACGCGCGCACCCGATGCGGTCGGCTTAACATCGTTGCGAATGGGCCGGCCTTTCTCGTCGATTCCACTAGCCCAATTGAGCTTCTCGCTGAAACGGGTAGCGGAAAGAAATGCGCCGTTCGTGCGATCCAGCACATAGAGAAAACCGTTGCGGTTGGCTTCAACCACGAGTTTGCGCGGCTGACCACGAAAATTTGCATCCACAAGCATGGGAGTTTCCACCGCGTCGTAATCAAAAAGATCGTGCGGGGTAAATTGGAAATACCATTTCAGTTTGCCGGTATCTGGATCGAGAGCCAGCAAGCAGTCCGTGTACAGATCGTCGCCAGGTCGCGGACCCCCGTCAAAATCGGGCGCGGGATTGCTTGTTCCCCAGAAAATCGTGTTTAGTTCAGGGTCGTACGTCCCCGGCATCCAGGTTGTGCCTCCGCCGAGTTTGTAGCTTTCGCCCGGCCAGCTGGAAGAACCGAATTCTCCTGGGCCGGGAATAGTCCAGAAACGCCACGCTTCCTTACCAGTTTCGGCGTCGTACGCCGCGACGAAACCGCGCACGCCATCATCGCCACCCGATGTCCCTACCAGAACTTTGTCTTTCACCACCAACGGAGCGCTGGTTGCGCCGTAATTCCTGTTTCCATCCGTGTAGGCGACATCCCACAACAGATGGCCTGAGCGCGCGTCAAGACAGAGCAGATGAGCGTTGTCCGTTTCCATATAAACACGCGAGTGCCACACCCCGACGCCTCGATTGTGATGTTGTGAGGCATCATCGATCAGTCCTTCGGTGATGGCGCGTGAATAATGCCATAGGGTTCGTCCGGTTTGCGCGTCAAGTGCGAAGGCATCGTTAGCGGAAGTGACAAACATGATTCCGTCCGCGACAACCGGTGTAACTTCCAAGCGATTGGAGTTTGACGAGTGGAATACCCATTGAGCACGCAACTGACTGACATTGCTGGCATCGATTTCCCTAAGACTGCTGTACCGTCGCCCTGTGTAGTCGCCGTTGTAGGAAAGCCAATTGTCGGAGACGGGCTTGGAGAGCAATTGAGCTGGCTGAACGTCGACGCTGGTGCTGACGGAATTCTTCCGAGCACTCTGAGCAGGCAGCAGCGCCCCATTCAGGAGCAGGATTACGGAGCCAAAGCAGAATTGTCGCCATCGAACCATCGCGGGAATTTTTCACCCTCAATCAGGATTGAAACTTCGTCGACCACGCCGAGTCTGCGGATGTCGAGTCAGAGCGGCAAATCATATACTACAATTTCGTGGTGCGAGGCTAGGGGTTTTCAGAGGCGACCAAATTTGGCCACAGCTTCTTCAATCGATTTAAGTTTCTCGATCCAGGCATACATGGAATGTTCCTTAAAATCCATCTCCTGTGCCAGCTTCAGGGCTTGCGGTGCCAAGGCTCGGGGTACGACTACAACGCCGTCAGGGTCGGCGACAATTACGTCTCCCGGCGTCACAGGTACGCCATCGCACGTGACGGGAATATTTGAACCTGCAAAGCGGTAGTGCCCCACCGACGTAGACGGAATGATGCCTAGTGCATATACGGGGAAACCGATCTTTTGAAGATAAGCGGTGTCGCGCACTCCGCCATCAATGACTGCGCCGGAAAAATTTCTGGCCGACATCGCGGTGCCCATTAATCCGCCCATGCCGGCAATGTCTGCACCGTCTTCCACGACCATTACATAAACGGAATTGGGACTTCCCGTGTCGATCGCGTGAAGCATGCCCTTCAGAGCGTCGGGATCATGATTTGTCTCTTTTTTCAGGGAAACTGTCAGCGCATAACCTGCGAAACGAGTGTTGAATATTGGGCGCATGTGATGCGTCATGTACATCTTTTTGCCAGCGATTTGCTCTAGAGCATCCGAGACAGAAGCGACTTCCACGTGGCGGAAGCCTTCGAGCAGCGCCGAGTCGTCTCTTGTTTGGCCCTCGGATGACGGTTGTTGCGCCGAAATCCTGAAATGCCGCGCCGGTATCAAGAGGGTCAAAGTGACTGCCAACACAAGAACTAGAAAAACCGCAACGCGAGAATGAAAAAGACCCAACATAGCCCCTCCTGGATTAAACTCACGCGAACTCTAGCATTATTACCACGCCTCTTAGAACTTTTTTGCTTCATCCATTTGATTTGGTTGCCAGCGTTCGGTGAATTCATTAACATCCCAATGCGCGCGGCAGATTGGCTGGCGTTTGCCAGAATGGACAAAATCCAACCGGAGAATATTGGTTCACTCAATACGAGTGGCTCTTTTCACTATGTGGCGAAAAGTTTTGATGCCCTGTATGGCGATGTTCTGCTTTGCGTTCATTGCGGCAAACCTGGTGGATGCGCAAGGAAAACCTGCTTCGACTACTCCTGCTGTAAATGCTGCGCGTCGAACGGAAGCCAAAGCGACTTATGAGAGCGTTTGCGCTACCTGCCACGGGCTGGATGCGCGCGGTAGTGAGCGTGGGCCTGACATTGTATCGAGGCCCGAAGTGGTCCGCAAAACGGACGCGGAACTTTTCGGCATTCTGAAAAACGGAAAGACTGCGGCAGGCATGCCGGCGTTCTCCGCGTTTGGTTCCGTCAAACTCAATGCTCTGGTCGCTTATCTGCATACGTTGCAAGGGCGCGGAGGGCAAGTTCCGCTGCCGGGAAATGCCGCCAGCGGAAAAAATTTGTTCTTTGGGAAGGCAAAATGCGCAGACTGTCACATGGTCAGCGGGCAGGGCGGGTTCTTTGGGCCAGAACTCGCCACCTACGCAGCACGATTGGATGCTGAGCAGGTGCGGGCTAACATTGTGAATCCGAATAAAGATCTCGATCCGCGTCACGGTCTGGTCAGCATCACTCTCAACGACTCCACTTCCCTCTCCGGCCTGGCTCGCAACGAAGATAACTTTTCCTTACAACTGCAGACCCCTGACGGCGTTTTTCATCTGCTTAACAAGTCGGATATCCGCGCCGAAACCTACGCCGGAATGTCCGCAATGCCTTCCGATTATGGCTCCGTGCTTTCTAGCGCCGAGTTAAACGACCTGATCAGCTTTCTACTTGACGTTTCCCGCACAGAGCATCTGCAAAACGACAAAGACCATCCTCAAAATGTTGACGAAGACTAGAAATCAAAATCTGGGAGCGAGTTCTAGATGAACAGTAGATTTTTGACCGCTGCGCTGCTAGCCTCCTTTTCTCTCGCTGTGTTTTTTGCTGAAACGCAGGAACCTAAGCGCGAATTCCAACTGCAAGCAATCTCTGACGATTTCTGGACTCTTTTTGAACGACAGGCCAAGCTTTCTACGGTCGCATCAGGATTTGGTTTCACAGAAGGCCCCGTGTGGGACCCTGCCGGGTTCGTCTACGTCAGCGACGAAGTCACCAACAAACTCTTTCGCGTTTACATGGACGGAAGAAGGGAAGAGTTGCTCCCTCTGGGCGATCCAGATGGAAATACCTACGACCGCGAAAAGCGACTGATCGATTGCGCCAGCGTCTTGCGCGCCATCATTCGTATTGACCATCAGGGAAAATACGAAGTGTTAGCGGATCGCTTCGAAGGCAAGCGTTTCAACAGTCCGAATGATGTCGTTACCGGCCCCGATGGCGCGATCTACTTCACCGATCCGACACTCGATCTTCCCGAGGGACAAAAACAGGAACTGCCATTTCAGGGCGTCTATCGACTTGACTCTTCGGGAAAAGTGACACTCCTTACCAAGGAATTGTCTCAGCCAAACGGCTTGGCCTTTTCTCCCGATGGCAAACGCTTCTACGTGGACGACAGCGAACGCAGAAACATCTGGGTGTTTGATTTTACTTCTGAGCACACATTGGCCAATGGACGAGTTTTCGCGGAAGAGCCTGGCGGGAAAAAAGATGGCGTACCAGATGGGATAAAAGTTGACCAGGCGGGAAATCTTTATGTCACCGGGCCCAAAGGAATCTGGATCTGGAATCCGCAGGGGCGTCATCTTGGTACGATCGTCCTGCCTGAGCAACCTGCGAATTTAGCTTGGGGAGATCCGGACTATCGCACGCTTTACATCACGGCCACTACTTCCGTCTATCGGTTGCAGGCGAAGGCGCACGGTTTTGTGCCCTATCTATCCAAATAATCCGCAATCCTTCTCCTATACTTTTTTAATTTCTTGCAGGATGTTCCCGCCATCAATGATAAGAATCTGCCCCGTGATGAACGATGCTTCGCGTGATGCCAGAAAAGCGACACCGGCCGCCACTTCTTCGGGCCGGCCAGCGCGGCCAACTGGCGTGTACTTCGCTGCTTCCAACTCTTCTGGCAGCGAGGATCCGGTTTGAATCCAGCCGGGAGCGACACCGTTAATCGTGATGTTGTCCAAGCCGTGTTCAATCGCGATGGCGCGCATTAATCCATCCATGGCGCCCTTTGCCGCCCCATAGGCGCCAGAGCCTGCATTGCTCACAACCGGCCCGGTAATCGAAGTGACGTTGACGATGCGGCCGTATTTTTGTTCCTGCATCAGGGGCAGAACCGCTCGAGTCATAAGGAATGCCGTGTTCAAGGTCATAGCGATCTGTTGTTGCCAATCGTCATAACCAAGCGAACGAATGTTGCCGCTTCCCGGTTGTTTGCCGTTCTGAGCCATGCCCGCATTATTCACGAGCACATCGATGCGGCCAGTGTGGATTGTCACGGCTTTAACAACTTCTTCAGCTTGAGCCTCTGAAGTTAAATCTGCAACAAACGGAAAGACGCGCTCCCCGGTCGGCGAGAGTTCCCTGGCACGCTCCTGAATGCGTGACGTAGTAGCTCCAAGCGCGACGAAGGCCCCGTCTTGGAAAAATCTCTTTGCGATGGCGAAGCCAATCCCGCCTGCGCTCCCCGCGCCGGTGACTATGACAGTTTGCTCTTTATACGCTGAAGTCATACGTTTAGCCGCCGAGCAAGTGACCCGCACTGCAAAAGTTGGAAGCTATTGCCATGGATCGCATAGAGAACATATCACTGCAAAGCTTGGCGCAGAAGTCCAGAGATCTCGCAGCATGCGGTTCTCGCTGTGCTTTTTTCTTTAGTCGAGCGTGGAGTTGGCGATGGGACTAGAACCAGCGTCCGAAGTTTGGACTTCGCTGGATTCCGAGGTGCGGTGTATAATTCGCGGCCGAGCGAGGATGGGGATGAATTTTCGCCAGCCCGGCCGGGCGGACAAAAAGTGCGACGGGACAGAGAATTCCTACACCCACAGGCCTTCGCCTTTCATCCAAAGCATCATGCGTTAAATTTCACGAGGGGGGAACTCCATGACAATTCCGAGCCGTGTTCGCTTCGTCGGTCTGCTGGTTCTCGGCGTGCTGGTTTTTGCTGCGCTTTCCTGGGCTCAGAATCGCCCACCAATTTCCGAAGAAATTGCCAAGGCCTACGGTCTCGACTCGTTTGGCCAAATCGATCAGATCCGTTACACCTTTAACCTAGATTTGCCAGGCATTAAGCTTGCCCGTACCTGGACTTGGGAGCCTAAGGCCGGTCGCGTCACCTACGAAGGGAAAGACAAGGAAGGCAAGCCTGTGAAAGTCACGTACCTTCGTTCTGAACTCAGCAGCCAGCCTGCTGCCGTGAAGGACGATATCGAACCAGGCTTCGTGAACGATCAGTATTGGCTGACTTTCGCCTTTCATCAATTCCAGGACAGCGGGGCCAAGGTGGAAGATGCGGGAATGCAGAAGCTGCCGCTGGGGAAGGGTTCCGCCCAAAAAGTCGTTGTGAGTTATCCCCCAGAAGTGGGTGGGTATACACCCGGAGATACGTGGACACTCTTCGTGGGCCCGGACAAACGCATCAAGGAATTTATCTACCATCGCGGGGGAAGCAAAAAGCCGACGCTTCTCACCACGACATGGACAGGCTACAAGATGGCTGGCCCTCTGCTTGTCGCAACAGATCATCGTGGAACAGCCGATGGCAAGCCGGCGCGAATTTTCTTCTCCGATGTGGCCGTCAAGCTGACCGGGTCAAACGACTGGGTTAACGCGCAGTAGATTGAAGCCAGCAAGTCCCACTGCTGCTAACCTGGCTTTCCGCCGTTAAGTGCGTTGCCGCCTGCAGGTGCGTCCGCAGCACAGGCCTGCTCGGTCGGTTGCACTCTACGGCAAAGCAGCATGATCGCAATCACAGCGGCAACCGATCCAAACTCTAACCATAGGATCCAAGCGGGAAGGTGCCACTCGCCACCCAGCATTCGTAAGTGCCAAATATAGTAAGTCGGCAAAATACTGACCGTCCAAACCATGAGCGGGATGGTCGAACTCGAACTCAAAAACGGTAGTAACCAGAGCAGGTACCAAGGATACACAACTGGCGCACAAGCAAGCGAAGCCGCCATAGGCCATGCATATTCGTCGGCCCAGTAGGCTGTGGCCTTTCGTCGAAAAAATGCGGCAGTCACAAGTCCGGCAAGCACGGCCAGGCCAGCCACCATCTGCGGGCTCGTCACTCGTTCAAGCGTAGCGAATATCGGATCGTTAAACCGGAACCTTTGCACGTAGGTACTCAGAGAGCCGAAGGGTATCCGCCCATGATCCAGAAATGGCAGGTACAGTAAACTGAAAGTGACCACCGCCAGAAGCCCATCCCGAATGCGCAGGCGTTTCCAGTAAAGTGGTGCCAGTACGATGGGAAGAAACTTGACAGCAACCGCCAGGCTGAATGCAATCGCAGCCATCATCCGCCAACCACGCCCTATCGCGGCGATGGAGACCAACAGCAGAAGCGCTCCTAGAATGTCAATGTGACCACTGCCGACTACGTTCGTCGCGATAAGTGGATGCCAGGCGTAAGCCAGGATCCAGTGTTCTCCCTGGCCACTGCGCCGCAGGACGTGGAGCAGCAAAAGTACGATTGCGAAGTCACAGAGGACGAACGTTATTTTGAACGCAAATATGGATTCGTGAATCGTCGTAACGCCCCTAAAAAAAAGCTGCGCACCAGCTGGATAAGGGCTAGGCACCTCGGGGTTGTTCAACTCTCGAGTCTCAGGCGTATGCAGTCGCGCCACGGCTGGATCAGCCGGTACCAATTTGTAAGGGTTATAGCCCAGCCGCTGCACTCGCCCGTCCCACAAGTACCGGTGAATGTCGTCATCCGGACCTGGCGGCAGGATCAGGAATGGTATCCGCCACAACAGCCCCAACACGAGACAAATGTAGACGACCCTTCGAGGAAACCGCGGTGTCCGAAAAAACTCCCGGACCGCCGCGAGATAGATGAGGCCAGCAACAACCAGGGGGACAAGAAAGCTCGCACCTGCCGCGACGCCTGCGCTTCGAGAACAAATGAGCAGCGCAGCAAACAGCAGGCCCCCAATCAGGTAGAGCCTGCGGGACGGCGTAAACGTCACACTACCTCGCCGTTTTGCGCTGTAGGGAGAGTCGGTCGCTTCCACTCGCGCAGCCACTCCGCTGTTCTCGGCGCCTTCCACGGCGCGCTCTGCAAATCATTTGCCAGCTGACTCAGATCTGCCACCACATCGATGTCGTAGAACGATTCGATGAGGCGCACGGAGATCTCCAGCTTCGATGCGTGCTCCAGCAACTCCTCAAGTGCGCTCGCTGTTCCCATCCCATTGCTGGTGAACAAATCCGGATGCGACGCTCTCGCACCGACAAGATAATAGCCCCCATCGTGGGTGGGTCCCACGACAAGATCGCAAGTTTCGAGCGCGTCAAATGCAGACTGCAACGTAGATGCAGGAAGATGTGGAGAGTCACTGTTGAACGCGATGACACCTGGCCGGCCAGTGGTCGCGAATTGCGAGAATACGGAATCTAAAGCGGCGGCAAGACCACTTCCCTTTTGAGGCACGATTTGGACGGACTTATCCACCGCGAGCGACAGCTCTTCCACGTCGGATGCCGGGCACATGACGGCAATTTCCACATGACTGAGGGACTGCGCCAGGGAGATGGTGTCGCTCAGAAGGCATCCATATAACTCGGTTACTGCCTGCACTGGCAGACTCTTCGCCAATCGGGTCTTCACCGTGCCGGGCCGCGGTGCTTTGGCCATGATGACCAGCTTGCGATTCATGGATGTCATGGAAAGCTGTCACCGTCCAATGCGAAAGTCAGCGGAACCTAACTCGTTAAATCCTATGCCGATCGTGCCACTTCCGTTTTTCGCGGACGGAAATAGTAGAACGCGATCCGGCTGAGAATAAACCATGCTGCTCCCATCGTGCCCTTTAGCGTGCCGCTGATTTTCGATTGCCCGATGCGTGCATGATAGCTTACCGGCACTTCGACGATTCGGAAACCCTGTGTGGCTCCCTTGAGGATCAGTTCGACCGCCCAGCCGTAGGTAGTTTCTTCCAGTTCAACCGTACGGAGAACGTCGGCGCGTGCGGCACGGAACGGCCCGAGGTCGCTGATCTTCACATGGTAAAGATTTGTGATTAACTTGGCAGCGAGCCAATTGCCAAAGAGGGCGTGCCAAGGAAGCGCTCCTGGTGTTCGAGGACCAGCCAGACGCGAACCAATGGTAATGTCTGCCCTGCCCTCGGTAATTGGAGCGAGCAGCAACGGAAGTTCAGCGGGTCGATCACTGTAATCGCCATCAAGGAAAACGACAACGTCGGGCGCATTCGCGGCGCCAATCCCCGTAAGACACGCCTGGCCGTATCCACGACGCACCTCGGGAATAACTCGCGCCCCCATCCCCGCGGCAATCTCTGGCGTTCCATCCTTGGAGTTGCTGTCGACTACGATGACCTCGGTAACGCGATCGAAGGGCAGATCGGCAAGTACACGGCCAATTGACGCGGCCTCGTTTCGGGTTGGGATGATAACAGAGACGCGCATCGGTTCTTTCTAATGATCACCACAACAGTGAAGATGGATTTCGGCGCGCCAGTATCGCGTCGATACCCCACGTGCGGCCCGCCTGTCCGACCACCAACGCGAGCGCTGCCAGTGTTGAAACAAGCAGCTCCCATATCCAACTGGTGCCCAACTCGGATATCCACAAGCTTGCCAGTAATCCAAACGCAACGAAGGCAACAGGTCGCGTGAACAGGCCCAGCAGAAGCAGAACGCCAAGGGAAATTTCCGTGAAACCCTGGAGCGGCGCAGCTATTGAGGCGTGGCTCGCCATTGTGGCCATGATCGACTTCCACAAAGCTGGAGCGTGATCGTGCTGAATGTAATAGTTGATGAGTCCCGCGTAGCCGGCTGGAGTGTAAAGATTTTTGCCCAGATTCTCGAAAAATACCCAAACGAACATCGCACCAATTGTCAGTCGAACAATTGCCAGCCCGAATCTTGCGCTTGGCTGGATCTCGAAATGGGCTGTGTTGCTTTGTGGTCGAGTCGTGTTCGTTGTCGTCATGTTTGCTCCTGATATTCTTGTAGGTTAGAGCTCCTGCCGTTATTCAAGGTTTCAACTTAATCTTTCAAGCTGCCCTCGGCGATCATGGCCGCGTGCAATTACTATCGTGGTGCACGCGCTCTCTCCCTTTGGCAGATCCTGGGCCGGCGCCATTCGAATTTCCAACTTTTGCGTTTCTCCACGGATAATGGGGCAATAGAAATCTGGTTGATGCAATGCGTTTTGGATGCGTCGCCGTCCGGCACATCCGCCATAGCAGGCCTCGAGATGTGCGCAGGAACGGCAGGCTTCAGGTACGGTGCGTGCCTCTGCAAAAGGAGAAGTTTCCAAGATGTTTGAGCCGACGGAGAGAAGAACCGAGAGGGGCTCACCAACGCCCGGCCAGTAGACGCAAGGCTGAGTTGTGCCGCGGGGAGTAACGCGCACAGTACTCACGCCGCACCCGCCAATCCTGGAAGGTAAACCCGCCATGGCGCGAACCAATGGCTCTCCGATAGCGATCACATCCGTTTCGGCAAACAAAGCGCGAAAGCCTTCCCAATATTCTTGGTAACTCAAGGCGTAGATATCCGAACGCACGGATTGGTAGACATTGACCCGTAACGGAGCCTGGTAATGTTTGGCGACGCCCGCCACCTCTGCCAGACGCAGATAGTTGGCCTTCATCATTACGCTGATAAACGTGACTGGAGTCCCCAACCGTACGCATCGCGCTGCCTGCTCGTGTATCAGCGCCCAATTGCCTGCGCCGCGTTGGGCATCCTGCTCGTTTTCGGTAGGGTAATCCAGGGAAAACTCGATGTCGTGAAACGCACGAATCTCTTCGTCGGTAAGCACTGACGCGCTATGTCCGTTCGAGGTGATGGTGAGCTTCCCCGGCAGAGTGCGCAGGTACGCTAGAATTTCTCGAAACTCCGGGTGCATTCCATTTTCGCCGGTGCCCAGATTCACGGATCGCACGGGAAGGCTGGTCATCGCGGCTTGTATTTGTTCGAGATTCAGGCGGTCAACACGCGCGGGGTCGCGGTAGCAAAACGAACAGGCGAGATTGCATTCGTTGGTCAGGCCGAGACCGATGGCAAAACTCCCGGATCCTGCGGGACGCACAAAGGAAGGTTGCGAACTGCGCTGAGAAATTGGTTGGATGATCGGCAAAGTCATGTTCGTCCGTCCGAGACCCTTGCCGCCGTGGAATGCTGGGCGATGATCTGGATGTAGCGAGCAATGGAAGCGAACTGAGGCTGGGAACCTAGATTAAACTCCAATTCTAGAACTTGTCGATATGTTTCGTGGTCAGCGTCCGCCAAGTCCCTGTAGTCCGAAAACACGCGGACCCCACTTTCCGCGACTACCCCAAGCTTGGCATTCGCGAGCATCTGCACTATGTCCGTCGGGGTAAACACGCGGACTGGCTTACCGTAGAGAGAATCCACAACCATCTCCGCGGAAAGATTATTTTTCGCGAGTTCCCAGTCCGATGAATTGATTGCAGCTTTTAGCACTTCTCCAAAACGGTTTCGCACAAGCAGAGAGAAGACGCCATCCTTGCGCAAGATGTGAGAGATGCCACAAAGGATCGCACTTGGGTCTGTCAGGAATTCCAATAGGTTATGGCAAACGACGACGTCGAAGCACTCCGCTTCAAAGAGTTTTTCCAATTCACCGGCGTCCCCATGACGGAAAGTAATCCGCTCATCAACTCCACAGTCCACTGCCTCTTTCCGCGCGATCGTAAGCATCTTTTCGGAGCTGTCAACCAGCACAACTTGAAACCCTTTAGTCGCCAGGCGCACGCTCATAGCACCCGTTCCACCACCCAAATCAAGAACTCGCGACTGACGTGCCGGGTCAGGCAGAAACCCTTGCAAATTCTCCCACGCAAGATCGGAGCGCAACCTTCCAGAGAAAGTTCTCAAGTACTCCGAATACTTGTTCGCGTCTTGAAATTGCATAGTCTCCTGCATAAGCGACCTACAATCCCGTTATTCCAGGTGAGACATCATGGAATCAGGCGCGGTTACCATATGGCAACACTGTGCAACAGGATTGGCGTCTGCATCTAGAGCGGATAATTCACCGCTTCCAGCATGATCTGGCCACTCGTTTCCGTCACCCGTTGATAGGCGCGATCTCTTTCGACGTAATTTCGTACTTGAAGCTGGCCGCATCAAGGCAGTCGAGCCGCCCGTCAGCTGTTTCTGCCTGCGGATACATCAAGAAGCCGATCGGCGCACCGCTCGAGCCCGGTAACGCGACATCGTGCGCGAAGTTGTATGCCATCCAATTCATCTCCCACGATCCAAATAGACGCGTGCGCGCTTTCCTCACCATCTCGTCGTCCAGAGGGCGATTCCCGGGCGGCTCCTCCAACACGACCTTACGGACATCTGCGGGGTCGACAGGAACCCAACCGTACTCGGAGAGATATACCTCTGCGCGGCAATGCTGCGCCTTTGTCACGACTTCCGATGAAACACCAAGGCTCTTGTATCCCATGTCGGACTTTGCCACACGGATGCCATAGACGTCGCGCGCAGGGAGTCCTGCCGCCCGCGCCAGGCCTACGTAGAGCGCGTTAAGGTCGGCGCATTTGCCGCTCAAATCCTTAGCCTCAAGCATGAAACGAATATCCCCGATGCCGCAGCCCCGCGTCTTGGGATTCCGGACGGTGTTCTCCACGATCCATTCATAAATCGCGCGCGCCTTCTCGAGGTCCGTCTTCGATCCCTTGGTGATTTCCGTCGCAGTTGCTTTCACAATTCCGTCGGTCGGCATCAGCTTCGTGGCCCGCAGAAAATGCTTCAATTCCGAAGGGTCCTCTTTCGGCGCCTTGCCTGGTACCGAAAGGTCCACCGCATAATTCTTCGTTGTGATGCGGCTTGTCACTGTGAGCACTGGCGTTATCCCCGCGGGAAACTCTGCAGTGATGATCCCCAGTGAGTCGGCGCCATTCTCGGTCATTTTCGCGGTACCGCCCTCGGCCTTGAAGTCATTCGCCAGTGTCTTCTGGAATGGCGTTGGACTGAGGAGTGCCGCAGGCATCCAGATCCGTGTCGTTCCGGAAGGTTTCAGGACTTGTACGCTCGTCGTCACATCGAAGGTGCGCCAAGTATCCGGCGCAGTCCCCTGTCCAAACAGTCGCCGCGCCTTTGAGAACGCCATTGATGCTGACACCACTCCTGCCGAACGCAGGAAATCGCGACGTTTCATTGAGCCACCTCTGTGATTAGAATACCAACCTTGAATTCTCAGCCAATGGAAGAATTTACTCCTGACTTTGCCTCTATGCAATATAGCTTGTTCTTCGAGGATAGAGGCCAACGGGAGCCCTTAATAAATTCCAGAAGTAGACCACTGTCGCGCCCTTCTAATTCAATTTTCAGGAATTTTACATCGCCGTAACCGTCCAGAAATGGCGTCTGGGAAGCGAGAGCTCCCCACTCTCATTTTGTGCGCACATTTTGCACCACAGATGCACCTGCGGGGAGGGTGGGTTTTGCTTTCGAATTCTTCTGGAATTGATCAAAAGCGAGCGATGGGAATCGAAATCATCGCCACTTGGTTTTTCAAGGAATTCCTAAGTAGGGCCCTTACTGATTTGGAAGGACTTGGTAGCCTCCCGGAACCCTTAGTGCCGCCTCGATGCTGCCTGTACTTCCAGAATCTTAGTCGTAAGGAACAATCTTCTCACGCGATCAGAATGATTCGGTCGTCGTATTGGTTGCTTCGCATACCAGAAAGCATGTGAACTTCGATGTACATTCGGGCTCCTGCAGCAGCGGAGACCCGATCGTGCATCACAGCAAGGTTCGTTGCCATTTGCGAAGTGATGTTCCATTTTGCTGCTAGAACGGTTTGCGATCACGGACATGTAGCGTCATGGTCTCGCGACTTTCGCAGATGTTCCGTTCGTACGCCACTGTCACGTCACGAATCCGTCGCGGCCTTTGCGATCACAGCTTCGGCCTTAGCGGTTACCAACTCTTGATCTGTTGATGGCCCTCGTGATGCTTGCGATTCCGTAGCCCATTGCAGCCTCTCGCTCACAGCGGACTTAGCTTCAAGAGCGGCGATTGCCGCTTCCTGTCCGGTTGCCTTCAGCTCGGCGCCATTGAACTCTTCGAGCCTGGTCCAGCAACTTCGTGCGTTCGTTTCGAGCAACGCTTGCACGCGAGTCGAGGGAGCTCGATCGCTTTGCTGATCACGCGGTCGAGCACATCGCCTCGCGCTTCATGTCTGTTCGACATGTCGCGAAGTGTCTTGCCATGGCGGAAACGCGGCAGCCCGGGATCCACTTCCCGCAAGGTATACGTGGGTCGATATTCGAAACGCTGGTCCCGTTTGGCGTCTCGACTGCTTTCTTCTCGATGCCCTGGGCGGTTGACTTCGCCCTTAGGCGTTCAACAGCAACTGCTTGCCACTCCCTGACCACCAGGAATCGACGGATTCGCACGGCTCAATGCAGCGGACTCGCTCGGTGAAGCGTCGCCCGGTCGCAGTGTTTATCAGCTGGATCGTATCCTACGCCACCGCCATCTTGTTCTTTGTCCAGTCGTTTGAAAAACGCTGCCTCCGCCTTTTCAACGGACCAGGAACCATTGGTGCTAGTTCCGGATTCGTTTCAGCACGGTCTTCAGCGAGTGCTGCTGTCGCTTTTGCCGCCGCGGCTTCGTATTCACTCTTTGCGAGGCGACATTCCTGACACACGGCGAGATGGGTGTCCAGCCTTGCTTGTTCTTCGGCGCTCAGCTCCCCCGCCGTTGAAGCGGCGCAAAGTTCGAGGAATTCCTCATGCGAACTCATCGATCAACTGCCTCGACTTCGTATCGGATTGTTAGTTCATAACACACGGACTATCGCCTGTTCAATTCGTTATTGGCAAGATGCTTGCGGAGCTTTTCAAGACCTCGATAGTGATGATTTCTGATGTTAGCGAAGGACTGACCCAACTTCTCGGCAATCTCTCCGAATGTATAGCCCTCAAAAAAGTGCAACCGGAATGTCTCTCGTTGATCCGCGGTTAGATCCTCAACGATCTTCTTCCATCCGTTCCGGCCGAAGAGCCCTTCGACGGTATGGTCATAGTGTGCTCCCTTATCGCTAGATCTTTTTGCCTTCCGGTCGTCGAGAGTCTTGAGAAAGGCACCTCTGATGGCTTGCTCACACTCAACCGCTCTGTCCGCAACTCCAGACACATAGAACCCCTGAACCTTCAGTTGCCGTCTGCGCAAGAGCGCTTGGGTGTAGGCCACCTGAATAATCCACGAGCGCGCTGACCCTTTTGTACTGTCGAATAACGCACTCTTCCGATGGATGTAAAGAAACACTTCTTGAACGAGATCTTCGGCTTCGACAGGGTCACGCAGGATTCTGCGCCCAAGGACGTGTACCATCCGCGCATAACGACGGAACAGAAACGCTAAGCCTTCGTGTTCTCCTGCAACAATTCTTGTAAATAGGGCTTCATCGGAAACCTCTGATGGAACCTCAAAGCCGTCAGCAACTACATTGGCAGTGGTGACCTCTTTCCGGGCGACAGTGAGTGCAACCAATCGGGGTGCTGAGACTGAATTGAAGTTATTTCCCATTGAAATGGTGTTACCTAGATTTCACTGCTGAAACGTGCCCATCTAGGATTTGTGAAATGGAATCATATCACACTCATCGTGTGTAGACTCATAGTGGTCATATTCTCATGATTGCGGTGTGCCACATCGTGACCCACGCAGTGTATTTGGTAAACGCATCCGCGAGCTTAGGCTCGCGCACGGACTATCCCAAGAGAAGTTGGCGGAGATAGCTGACCTGCACCGCAACTATGTTGGAGGCGTGGAACGCGGAGAGCGAAACGTAAGTTTGGTCAATATCGTGAAGCTGGCCCACGGTTTAGGCGTAAGACCTACCAAGTTATTCGAGCCGTTTCATTGAGCTGGCCTCCTAGAACAGGACACTGAGCTATCATTCAGAAAGCGTGAACACGACGGGCAACGCCTGAATCTCCACGTATTTCCTTTGATTGCCCGACCCTAGCCCAGGCTTGTTTGGTGGTTCATTTCATTTCCGTTTTATTAGAGCTCGGCCCTCGGGCCGCCTGTTCTGGCGGTGATACCATCAGGACGGTTCCTAGTTTTTCATCGAGATAAAATCTAATACCGGCAGAGTCGATGGCAGAGTCTTAATAACATGGGGCGGGAGAAGCGATACGTTCTCTGGAAATAGAGAGGGAGGGCAACGCCCCCGTGTTCGTTTTTCCCGACATTCCGCCCCAATTTTTTCAGTTCTTGTTTCTTACTTTCCACCTGCCAAATAATTCCGTTCAGTCGGAGTCATCTCGTTTGAGAGCCGCCATATCGGAGACCATGACCGCAATGATCTGCTCTTCGCTGAATCGACTCCTCTTCATACTCCTTCTCCTCTCACAGTTTTACACCCGGAGAAGTTGACTCTTGCTTGGACTAAATTTCGGGGGAGCCGGTCACCCTCAAACAGTCGTCAGTGACCCACTGCTTTCCCCTTGAACTTGGCTTCCACCAATCCCGTCTTCTCGCTCAGCTCGATGCCGACGTCGTCTTGGACAAACGTGAGCCGAAAGCGGTACGCGTTGATATTGGCAATCTCATCGTAGTCAAAAACGAACGTGCCGTTGTTCTCCCACCAGCCCTGCAACGCTACGGGTAGCCCGAACCGACCGCCCCGGGACAGACGGGAAATCCCATCGAGACCCAGCGGTCGTTGTTCAACTCGGCCGTCGATAAATTCCAACTTGGCAATCATTTCGTTGTTGTTCGAAAAGGTCAGCGAGAACGATTTCAGTCCCACCGGATTGCTCTCAACCATATACTTCCTGCCGGAGATAACGTTGGACCTGGGAGTTGCTGGCGCTGCCGGGGGCTGAGCAGCTGCGCCGACGGCCGCGACCAAGTGAGCGTCGCCTGCATGATTCTCCGGTAAAGGCTGGTCCGACTTGATCGAGTCTCCGATGAACTTTCCGATGTCGCCCGGTTCGAATCCTCCGCCAGTGAATACAACAATGACATTCTTGCCCGGCACGACACTTATGCGCTGGCCTCCGCGTCCCAGTGCTTCGTATAGAGGTGGATTCCTTTCCGGATATACCCAAAATCCATAACCATATTCGCCACTGCCAAAGTTGGGATGCGAATGAGTCTGCGTCGCTGCGGGCATCCAGTCCGCCGGAAGGATTTGCCGCCCTTCCCATCGCCCACGGTTGAGCCACAAGTAGCCAATTTTGGCCATGTCGCGTGGTTGGAGGTGGAGATCGCCCCAGCCATCGCTCACTCCCTGGGGATCGGAAGGCCAGAGGACGTCCTCAATACCTAGGGGCTGGAAGAGTTCACGTCGCGCGAATTGGAGCGCACTTGTGCCTGTGGACTGAGAAATGATTCTAGAGAGCAGATGCATGCCGCCACTACAATATTCAAACTTGCTGCCGGGTTCCGCAATCATGGGCAAATCGAGCATGAACTGCGCCCAGTTCTTGCTCTGCATCATTTCTTTCAGGGTGATTTCGCCGTGAGCGAAGTGGCAGTCAAGGCCTGAGGTCATGCTGAGAAGGTGCTCAATGGCCATGCCGTCCTTGCGGTTGTCTGGGTTGCCGATTTCGAGATCCGGGAAAAGCGAAAGCACGGGTTGGTGCACGCTGCTGAGTTTGTGCTTAGCGATAGCGATTCCGATGAGGGTGGAGGTGATGCTCTTTGTCACTGACGCCACGTCATGCACTTGGCCCGCCTGGAATGGATAGAAGTAAGCGTCCAGCACTACGTAACCGTTGCGCACGATCAGCAGACTGTGGATTGGAACCTGGTGTAGCCGTACGTAATCGAAAGCCTGTGCGAGTTTCTCCGAGTCCATGCCTTGGGCTTCGGGGCTGGAGAACCGCCATCCCTGTGTCGGCCAATACGTCTCCTGCGCATTCGGGGAACCCGTTTGTTCCTGTGCGAAGATGGCGTCGCTGAAGAACCCTACCATCAAGAAGAGAACAACTAGAGTCGCGCGTTTCACACCTGCCTCCTGGTGAATAGGAAAGTTCTCAAGGATTCTTGCCCCCAGACCAATGAAACTCGCACGTTTGGGCCGCATACCCAGACCCCGGGCGTGATCCAGGGACGAAAGTACCAAGCCTCAGAGCCCCTATGGTAGCGCTGGATGGCCGCCACAACCTTCGGAATCCACCAAGGCTCGCTGAGAAATCGACGTCAAGAACCCTATTGCCGCCCGTGCCTGACCTTGAATAACCTCTCGGATTTCGGTGAGCCTTTTCGTTGCCGTCTCTCTGGCATCGTTTATTGCTTCCTTGATTAAGCCGGGTCCGGAACCCCAGAGAAACTGTTCGATGGACCTGCGCTCGGACTCTCTGACGCTGATCGCTTTCAATAGAGCAGAGGTAGGCTCTTCTGTCGCAACGGCTTCCGCCAGGCGGGCAAGTTCAATGTCCAGTTCGTCCATCCGCTTGCGTTGTGACTCAATCGATCCCGACGCGGCACTCAATTCCTTTTCCAGTTCAAGCTCGAATTTCAACAGCGCGTATTCCATCGCTTCTGGTATAGTTGCGGTTCATCGTGGGATCTATGCTGATCGCACGCGCAGGCCGGGCATCGTCCTCTCAATCGAACAACAGCAGTTCCACACCGAAAGCTTCGCGCGAGAAAAGGCTGAAATTGATGCCGTCTTCACAGACTGTGGAGCCTAGAGGATCGCATTTCCCAAAACTCTTAGCCGGATTGATGTTTGGGCCATTACTCATATGGGACATGGTTCACCCCCTTAGAATGTTGGGCCACTCGAACCGCCAGATGCCAGCTAGTCTTGCAACTCACGCGAACGGTTTGAAGTTGCAGTTAGATCTCGAAGTCGCTCGAAAACTGAGGGGGCCAGAATGTCCTCCATCAGCCGCCAGCACCAGTTTCCTTTTGAGGAACCCGGCGTATTCATCCGTGCCTCGGCGCCCAGGTTGAGCAGGTCTTGCAGAGGGGCGATCGCCAGCGAGGCATCCGTAGACCACGCCAATTGTATGAGTTTCCAAACGATGTCGTCGCAGGCCCCATTGCTTCGGCTCAGATACCGCCGCACATTCGTGCGTTCCGTTTCAGGCAAAGCTTCGAACCAGCCACGAGTTGTATTGTTATCGTGAGTTCCCGTGTACACGACCGTGTTAGTCGGACAGTTCTCGGGGAGATGTGGGTTCTGAGGGTTCCCATCAAAGGCAAACTGAAGCACTCTTGTTCCGGGAATTCCGAATTCGTCTCGGAGGAGAGAAACGTCCGGCGTGATCATCCCAAGATCTTCGGCGATGAACGGAAGCGATTCTAATTCCTTCTGGATTGCATTGAAAAACTCAGCACCCGGACCTGGCATCCATTGGCCTGTTCGCGCTGACGTTGCATCGCTAGGGATGTACCATGCTGCAGCGAACGCACGGAAATGATCCAAGCGAATCACATCGACGTGAACGAGGAGAGCGCGCAATCGATCTATCCAAAATCGAAATCCAGTGCGCCGGAGAGCATCCCAATCGTAAACAGGGTTGCCCCAAAGCTGTCCGTCCGCACTGAAATAATCGGGAGGCACCCCGGCAACGAAGCGCGGCTTACAATCCTCGTCGAGCAAGAACAACTCGGGGTGGGCCCACACGTCACTCGAGTCGGGGGAAACGAAAAAGGGAAGGTCGCCGATCAATCGAACTCCCTTGCTGTGGGCGTATTCCTTAAGTTGCTGCGCTTGTCGAAAGATCAAAAACTGGGCGAAGCGTATCTTGTCAATCTGTTTAGACAGCTCTTTCCGGGCCCGCGCCATCACCGCGCCATTCCGCCGAATCAACTCCGCGGGCCAGTCAAGATACGAAACACGATAGTACTTCTCCTTTAAAGCGCGGAAGAGGGCATAGTTGTCCAGCCAGTGTGCCTGCATATGGCAGAACTTCTCGTAATTCGGACCTAGGTGCCTCTGCCCACCGGCAAGAAACCGATCCCATACCCGGTCGAGTAGTCGATGTTTGAACTGAATTACCGGGCCATAGTCGACAAAGCTTGGCGAAAAGGATTGACCTTCGCAGACGTCGTCGGGAAGCAAGCCATCCGCCCGCAAAAACTCTGGACTGATTAACAGTCCATTGCCGGCAAAAGAGGAAAGGGCTTGATAAGGAGAATTACCATACCCAGTGGGACCCAGGGGCAGGCTCTGCCACCAGCTCTGACCCGCTTCATGCAGTCGATCGATCCATGTGAACGCTGCGGGACCCATGTCGCCAATGCCATATGGTGACGGAAGGGACGTGACGTGCAGGAGTACTCCAGAAGAGCGGTACTCGGACGGAAGGGGGCTGCGCTCAATGGACAATTTGCAACTCGTTCGTCTCGGTGGGCGGGCTCACTGCACGGGACATGGCTCGACCCTCCAGATTTCGGGAGCATATTCCGCGATCGTGCGGTCACTGGAAAACTTACCGGAGCTGGCGACTTTCAAAATGGCTTTGCGCACCCGCTCATCGGGATGGGCATAGAGTTCGCACAACTTCCGGTCTGCTTCAAGATAGGACTTGAGATCCGCCAGGTGCATGTCGTGGTCCCCACCCGCTAGCAGCGTTTCGCGGAGCGGTTCAAAGACACCTGGCTCGCTGCGGCTGAAATGGTCAGAGAGAATCAAATCCAGCGCCACGCGCGTCTCGTGCCCATTATCATAGTGCCAGTGAGGGCTGTACCAGCCGCGGCTATTGACAACCTGATCCGCCGTCAGACCGAAGAGAAAGAAGTCGCCCGCTCCCTTGGCCATTTCGATGGTTGCACCGTCTCTAGTACCGATGGTTAGTGCGCCATTCGGATACGTCTTGTTGTTGCCATTCACCAACCGATTTCCACATGCTTTCATCCTCAAGACAACTAGGGATTCTCCTAGTAGTAGGCTGGGTTTCCTTTTCCTAATGTCGGAAGCGTCTAGGCGAATTTCAAGGACGTAACCATCGTTGTAGCGCGGAGGTCCGTATGCCAGTAGCCGACCATGCCAGATACTGCGAAATGTTTGATCGAGCGCGGAAGGGAAAGTTCGCCTACCCCGCCATCAACGTGACATCGCTCACTACGGCCAACGCTGTCCTGAAAGGGTTGGCCGAGAGCAGGAGCGATGGAATCATCCAGGTATCGACTGGCGGCGCCGCGTTTGCCTCAGGCACCATGGTGAAGGACATGGTGCTCGGTGCCGTCTCAATCGCTGAACACGTCCACCACGTCGCGGAACGATATCCGGTCTGCGTCGCGCTGCATACAGACCATTGCCAAGCTGACAAGCTGGACACGTTTGTTCTCCCATTGGTAGAGGAGACCGAGCGTCGAAGGGCGGTGGGGAAGCCGAACTTGTTCAACGGCCATATGTTCGACGGCAGCGCATTGCCGTTAAAGGAGAATCTCGATATTGCGGTGAAACTGCTCGAACGATTCCGGAAGAACGAGTTGATCCTTGAGATCGAAACTGGGGTCGTGGGAGGAGAGGAGGACGGTATCAAGGCGAGCGCCGCAGCGAAACTGTATACGACGCCCGAGGACACCTTGGAGGTCGCACGGCGATTGAACGCCATACAAGGCGCCCGCTACCTGCTTGCCGCGACCTTCGGCAATGTACACGGCGTGTACAAGCCTGGTCATGTCAAGCTCAAGCCTTCCATCCTGAAGGACTGCCAGGATGTCGTCGTCAACAGATACGGTGAAGAGGCACGGTTTTACCTGGTCTTCCACGGAGGCTCCGGTTCGGAGCTCCACGATATCCACGAAGCCCTGGATAACGGTGTTGTGAAGATGAACATCGATACGGACATGCAGTACGCGTTTACCCGCGCTGTCGCTGACCACTTCTTCAGGAACTATGACGGCGTCCTTAAGGTGGATGGAGAGGTCGGCAACAAGAAGGCCTACGACCCGCGCTCCTATCTGGCACTTGCCGAGACTGCAATGGCAGAACGGGTGAAACAGGCAGTGAACGAGCTGCGGGCTTTCGGAACCACGATGGTGATGTGAAAGAAGAAGAAGAGGTGAGCCCTTTTGTGTGACGGTGATCTCGATTTCACGATAGCAAGACTGGGCGAGTGCCGTTACCCATCTCCGTTATCCGGTGTCCGGTTCACCCGCGACGACCAACGCGTGCGCAAGAAGATCGATTCTAAAGGCACCCTCTGGAACAGTGTTCTCGCTTCCACTGGCCAACCTTGGGATATGAGTTGTTGCTGGCTAGCGACGGACAGACATGATCTAAGGAATCCGTTCGAGCGGCAACAGCTTTTCTAGAAAGCCTCGCCGATCCCCAAGCTGAATGTGTGACCGTCTTTGCCTTGGGCAATGTCTGCACGTAGATTGACGCTGTACGCATTCAGTTCAGCGGCGTCCACAGGGGGCTCCGCGTGAGGACCTTCAAGAGAACTCGACGGGCGCCAAGATTTCCAGACTGACACCCTACCTAGCTACTGCTTTCGTTCGCACGGAAACTAGCTCCGATTCTGCTGATGACATGCTAGCTGCTAGACGCAAATTTTGGCACAAACCACAGGGTCAAGGAGCCGACATTTTTGTGCAATCAAGTCTCAGGCGAGCGAAGCAACCAACTCTATGTAGGTTGCTCTGGGAGAAATGGGCCGCCGATAATAGAGTCCGGAAGCATCACGTCAAATTCCTGGCCACACTTCAAACATTTCACCGCCTGGTGTGCTCCTAGCCAAAATCCAGTGCGGGCAAGTACCCGGACGACCTGTTTCTGTTTGCAGTGGCTACAGGAAACAGTCACTTCGGAATAAGGTTGGTTCGCTCGCGATGGGGGCATAACGGCCTCCTGCTCACAAGGTCTGGATGACCAGAGTTGGTACGAACTCCGAATCGCTTTACATCCCGCGAAAGAAGCCAAGTCACCGAAACTCGCAGCAACCTAGTGCGATATTTTGTACCATCGCACGACTTCCCTGAGGGGCCGTCCAACTTTGTATCCGTGCGGCCAGTTAATCGCTGGCTAGTTTAAGAGAGAATTTTGAGAGTTTGCGCCCCTTTCTCGAAGTCCGGCTCGCCTCGAGCGGGACGGCTATCCACGCAGCCGCTAGCACCCTCCGGCAGGTCGCCGTTATCGGCACGGAGATGCTTCACATAATTCGACCGTAGAGATGCAATCAGTTCACGGCGACTCTTGGACATCAGCGGCTTACCGACATGAATCTTGCCAACGCCGCGGAGTATTCTTTCCGGTGCCACACCTGCGAACATCATCAGTGGCCATGTGAAATTTGGGCCATTCAATTTGCGGAGACGGTAGAGCCACATGAACAAAGAGCCTACGCGCCAAGCAATGGGACCCCACCAACTATATTGGCCCGGGCGCAAGTTGTGCTTCCAACACTTCATCATAAGCTGCCATTGGAGAGGGCTTAGCTGGCGCGTATGAGTCACGCCCGTTTGATGCTCCATGCGGGTGTCGTGCAACGGAGTAAATATGGAAGGGATCAGAAAAGCAAATACGCCACGACGTTCCATCTCATAGACGAGATCAAGAGTTTCCTTCACGTCCTGGTCGGTTTCGCCTGGATTCCCGACCATCAGCGTCATCATCGGGAACCAGTTGTTCTGGTTGGCCACGCGCAACCCTTCGAGAACGATGCTGGGCCAGTCTTCAATGGAAAACGGAACGCCTTTGCTGGGCATGATCTGCCGGGCCATGCGCACGGAGCCCGTCTCAAGACCAATCAATGGAACCAGCGCCCTTTTCTCGGGATGGGAGCTGAGCAGCGGAAGACGAATAGGGCTCTTCGGAAGTAGAACCTCAGAGAGTTGACGGATCATTTCGGGATCCACAACAAAAGGCGCCATCGTGCAGTGGCTGAGCAAATGGTGCTCTACACCCGGCGTATTTACAATTTCGGTGTAGAGATCAACCAGCGCTTCGCGATTAGGGAAGAAGAACGGGGTGTTGGTGTGGACCTGGCCCCAGATAAACATGTCCTCGGTGGCCAGAGAAATAACTTTGTTGCCTTGCTGCACGTTGGCGCGCACGGCATCCATGATGCGCGCCTTGGGCATATCAATCTGGGGATTCAAGTCCGGCACGCAGAACTGACACCTGCGACCACACCCGGTAGTCATCTCGACCACGCCAAAGGTAGTTCGCTTGTCCGGAAAGAGTATATCTTCGCGTGACGTTGGGTGAGCCAAATTGATTTCTCGCGGTAGCGTTTCTCCCGCAATCGCCCTCTGGAATAGCGCAATAGCGTCTGCAGATTCGCTGCGGCCTTCTGCAACGCAGTCAACGCCCAGTTCCTCGAACTTGTTGGTTTGCGAAATCTGCCAACCACCCGACCCACCAACAACCACCTGGAAATTCTTGCGGTACGGACTCGATTTGATCTTGTCAAACATTGCCCTTGAATAAATCGAATTGAGAGGTTCCTTCGAGGAACCGAAGATCGACGTGTAGACACCGGCAGCAAATGTGACGCCAAGTGGGTTGTGCGTGGAAACGGCCACGACCCGAGTCCGGGGCCCGATGAATTTATCAAGATCATCGGGGAAACAGGCCACCACCTCGTCCGCACCGTATTCGCGTAGCAGAGATTTTTCCAGTACGCGCACTCCGGCCGGCATGTATCGTGCCGTGCCGTCTTTGTTGCGCTCAACCTCGCGCCATTTGGGATACTTCTTGTTGAGAACAAACTCGAGCCATTGGGGCAGAGAGGCCAACGCCATCTGGATGAAATAACCGGCGTGGTCAATCGTTTCCGTCAATGGTGCAGTGAGAACGATCAACGCGCCAACGGGTTGGACGAAGTCCTTTGAGAAGGTTGTGTGGTCAGCGGTTTGATTTCGATGCAGTAGGTCCGTCTCAGTACCCGGTAGCATGAGAAAAAGCCCTCCCAGATTCGAGATTAGAGGTACGGACGAAATGTGCTTTCGTGGGCGGGATTATACACTAGAAGAATGTTTGGCGAGGGATTCTTCGCGTGAGGTGCGAAAGCGAATTGGCATCTTTAGCCCGAGCCACCGAATTTCTCGCTGACTGGGCACCATAGGAATGGCCACCCATAAATAGCCGCCCACTTGTTCTGTTTCTCATGAACGCAACCGCGTGGCGGAGACCGTCTCGATCCCGAATCGCGCTGCCCGGAGAAGGTGGTCCATCAGGTCGAGCGAGGCGGAATGGCAGGTCGAACCGCAATACGGTGAATCCCGACGCGGCGAGCGCAATGGACATCTCAATCAAGAGTTTAGACTGGCAGTCTGCACCAGCGCCGTGTGTGAGCACAATCGCGTTCCCTGTCGACTGCGAAGGCACGTGCAGGAAACCATGAATGGGGGGCTCAGTCTTAAGATCAATAACCGAGATAGACATAAAATCGCAAATCTTAGGGCGTCTGAGAAGCCAGTCTATGCACCAGCCAGCTCTGCCGCAAGTCAGTTAACAACAAATAAGGACACTCCTGCTAGATCACCTTGCGGGATTTCTCTCTGCTAGTACCCACACATCGCAAGGTCGCGCAGAATCACCTGTGCGAGGAGGGACCATGTTGCAAGAAACTAATCAGACAGAATCCCGAAATCTCGAATGGACTTGTCAAGCGGAGTTTCCGATGGATGGACCTTGCGACGCAAAGGCCAGCTATCAGTGCGGTGTCTGCGGGAAATGGTTCTGCCAGGTCCACGCCGAGAACGAACTGTGGCGCGATTGTGTCCTCGAGCCGGGCGATGTGGGTGGCGAGGGCTAACCTGGCAGATTCAGCAGCTCCGTGGAACCTCTTCTGCTCTACACAGAGCGTGCTTGCTTCCAAACCAGGTTGGGGAGTTCTACATTCAGGACGCGACGCAAGTATGTGGCTGCATGAGCGGCTGCGCGGTCTTTGCCTTCTTCGATATCTTTAACTAGTTCGGATGGTGAGATCCAATTCTTAGCGGCAACGTTGTATACAGATGCTTGAACACCAAGGGGGCTATCTTCGGAGAACAAACGGAGATGCTCTTTGCCAAGAATGATTTCCGCACAATAGCTGTGTTCCAGCATGAGAGCACTCTAGCACTTGGGAGTGTCGGCAACCACCGCTACCGCATTCCGTGTCGTCCAGTCCTGCCATCAGGAATTTCAGAGTAACATCCTGTTATGACCCTCGAGGAAGCGATTCCGAGTGTCTAGCGTCAATCCCTCATTGAAGGGCTGAAAACCGTTAGGCTTCGAAGCGAAGAATTCCCAATCCGCTCAACAGCGAAACAAAAACTCAAGAAGGTCGATTTTCGCTTTGACGGCCCGAGACCTGCGCGCCTTGGTACAGAATCTGAGTACGAAGTCGTGGTGGGCAGCGATAACTTCAAGGACCATGGGTGTGCCGTTTCAGATACTTCACAAGCAGGACTTCATTGCCTTTCTGATCATAAATGAGCTCGTAGATGAGTTTTTGGGTGAGCAGGACGCCATAGCCGCCTGGCCGCAGCCCTTTAGCCTCACATACTGCCGGCAATGCGGGCCTCGTAGAATTCCTGAAACGGTCCGGCGGTGGCCGCCGCTCGCGTAGCAGCTCCCTTGAAGATATTCTTCAAATCGTGATTATGGTTTTTATTTAGTCCGCGAATGGCCAAGACCTTCTTGGAGCGTTTCAGTTGGCCACCGACAAACCGATATTCTCCGCTGGTGTATGTTCTCAGCGCCAATCCACAGTAGGCCCAGAGTTGTCGCTTGGTCCGGAAGCGATGGGGAGTCTGCATCAGAGCGATCAACAGAGCGGCGCGGATGGGGCCGATCGAGGGAATCTGCCGCAGGAATCTTATGGCCGGATGTTTCCGGGCTTCTGCTAACAGCTCTCCTCGCACTTGCTGGCGCAATGCCGCCAGGCGTCGAACTGTTGGTAGGAGAACTCGGCACGTCGGCGTACGCTGGCTTCCGAGATCTTCCGCCAGCCATTCGGCACGGTAGCGCGATGCATACACCTGCGTGCCGGCGCAAGGAAGCTTGGCCGCTTACAATGCGATTCGGATGCTTGGTTTTCTCAAACTTGATTGACAACAAGGCGGGACCGACTCAGACTACGGGCTATGCGAACAGCCATTCTCTGCGTCCTGGCATTGCTTGTTTCTGCATCAACCCAAGAGCAGGCTCCTGCTGGAGTTCCCGTCATCAAGTTTACGAAAGAGGACAGCTCGATTAAGTTCCACGTCAGTGCCTCGGTGGCAATAGAAGGCACATTTGATAAGTGGGACGCTACTGCGACTATGACCTCTCCGGATGTGGAGACAGGCGTCTTAGACATCAAGATTCAAGCAGCCAGTGTAAATACCGGTAGTGGTATGAAAGACGGAAAATTGAAGAGCAAAGACTTTTTCGACGCCGAGCACGACCCGTTGATCACCTTCCATTCGACGAAGATTGTTCAGACCGGCCCGAACACGCTTGATTATCTCGGCGACTTCACGATACGCGGAGTGACCAAGCCTGAGAAGCTGACGTTTACGCTTTCTGGCAAAGGGACAGGATCAGGTGAGATTAAGGGGACAATGGCTTTCGACCGTAAGGATTACGGGATGAATAAGGGGATTCCGTTAGTGAAGATCGCCGACCGTGTCGAAGTGATAGTCGACCTCAAAGGGAAGCGCGTAAGCGGCCCACCTTTGGTATTTAAACAGTAGCCAGCCCAATTTCACAGCCCGGCCACGCGGTCGCTCTCCCCGGCAGTTTGATCTCGACCGTCGAAATAATCCTTGTGAGTGGTGGCTGGACGTTTCCCGAAGCGCATCCCGCTCAATGGATGGCATTCGTTTCCGAACTACTTTCGCCGAACATTTTCTCAAGTCCCGGGCAAACCGGAAACTTGGGTATCGGGACCCATATGATTGCATAACAATGTCGGCTCCCCGCCCCAAGTAGACTGAGGCCTAACAGTAGTTCACGTGTTTCCTCCAAATTACGACCCTGAGCCCATTCATGTTCACATGGGCAATTCGGCCAGTTTCCTCCAAGCGGCCAGCGACCTATTGCTGGGCCAAGTGAATTCACAGGCCCCCATTCCTCACTGCGTGATTGTGATAGAAATGCTGACACTGTGATCGCTGGTTGAACCAGGCGAGCTCGTGTTTGCAGAAACTGTCACAAGAGAATCGCCTACCGGCGTGCCAGGGTTTGAAGCAACGATAGTCTCATTTCCCGAGCTACCGCAGCCACCTCCGTACGTGATGATGAGCGAAATACATAGAAGCAGCATCAGACTAACGGCAATCTTCTTGTGCCTGTCCGCGTTTCTCCGAAGTGCCCCCGGAAATAGGAGCACGGCGACAGCGAACGCCCCGCCCTGAGTCCAAGGCCAGATTAATGGTTCAAAGAGCCGCGCGTGCATCGAAGGCGCCATTGTCGTCACCGTGAGACTTGTCGTGGCGGGACCACCATTCGGTGTGACCGAGGCAGGCGTAAATGAACAGCTTGCTCCCGTTGGCAGCCCGGTACAGACAAACCCAACCGCTTTGTCAAAGCCGTTGGTAGGCGTCACGGTCAGCGTGAAGGTGGCGGATTTTCCCTGCTTGATGGTCGCGGAGGTTGGGAACGCTTCGACTTTATAGTCGGCATCGCTGCCGCCGCCTCCACCTTGGTCGTGTACCACGCTCACCGTACCGTTTTGTTCTCGGGTGTTGCCGGATGCATCAGCCGAAATATAAGTCACAGTGTAAACGCGCCCGTTCCCATTGCCTTTCCTCTCGGCTCGCAGTTGGAATGTGCGGTCGTCGGTTCCAAATGATGCGCCGGCAATGTCTGGCGATGTGTTGCCGTCGCCTGTGCTGTTCACGGGCTCACTGCTCGTGATCGACAAAAGCTTGACAGCAGGATGCGCATCGCACGCATCCGTTATGGTGAGGTTGGCCGTGATGTCTATCATCTTATGGTTCGGGGGCCAAAGGGTGTTGGGATTAAGGTTGACCAGCAGAGTTGGTGGAGTTGTGTCGCGGATGGTCACAACAACATTGTCGGTGTCGCTCGCACCCTTGTTGTCGGTTACGGTCAGTTGAAATTCGTACACTCCCGGGGGCGCCGCATTAAACGTCGCCACCGCTCCCGAGACGGTCACACTTATAGGCGCGCCGGAGACCTGTTTCCATGCATACGTAATCGGATCGCCATCGGGGTCATACGAAGCCGATCCGTCGAGGGTGACGGCACCGTCGCGGTTGCATTCGATGATCTGGTCGGCTCCGGCGTCTGCCACCGGCTTGTCCTCGCGCACTTTAACCAGGTACGCCGCTCCTGATCCGTTGACCTCGCCGGGAGCGCCAACCACCAGATCCAGTCCTTCGGTCCCGGCGAGGTCCTTTGCCGTCGCCAGCGAGTGGCCAAACGTCATGTTCCCGTTCACCGGGTCCGCCACATCTAACAGTTGCGTTCCTGCTGAGTTCATGAGGTACACGCGGTCGTTATCCGGTGCCGCGATCCAGAAGTCTTTCTTACCATCACCGTCGTAGTCGCTCGTGCTTGCCGCGGCGAAACCAAACGAGTCATTGAGCTGTCGAGAAGCAATCATTCCCAGATAGGTTCCATCGGCCCCGCTGAATAAATACACCTTCGACGCCTTCGAATCGCCAATCATGTAATCGTCTTTGCCGTCGCCGTTCTGGTCCCCAATATCTGTCACGGAGACGCCAAACCGATTTTGTGTCGACAGTTGAGAGGGAGCGTGCGAACGAATCAAGGTTCCATCTGAGCCAGACAGCACGTAAGTCACGCCCGAGAATTTGCCGGTACCGTCGTCATGAAAAGGCGCGCCAACCACAAGATCGGGTTTCCCATCGCCATTGATATCCCGCAGCGCGGCTAACGTCGCCCCAAACGATGCAATCGGTTGTTTCAGGTTTAGGCCAGCTCCGGACTCCGTGGCCTTCCACATCTGAGATCCGTCGGTACCGGAAAGCGCGTAAACACGCCCAACGGAGTTCGCCAGCACTGGCGACCCTACAGCCAAATCCGGCTTGCCGTCGCCATTCATATCTCCCAGCGGCGCTATGGCATAGCCGAATTCCAGAGTCTGCTCTGGCGGCTCAAACTTCTTGATCAACAGCCCGCTTGCCCCAGAGATTACGAATGCTCGCCCCCACTGCGGGTCCGCCTTGCATGGTTGCAGCACGCAAGGCAGTGGTATCGCTCCGGGAACGCCGGGAGCACCGACAGCGAAATCGTCAATGCCGTCACCATCCCAATCGCCGACATCCACAACCGAAAATCCGAACTGGTATCCAGAGAGCCCGTCTGGATCTCCGACCGTCCGAAGGACGCTTTGATCCTTGCCTGAGAAAACGTAAACCTTGTCGAGGCCGGGGGCGCCAACGATCAGATCGCCGATTCCGTCGGCGTTCACGTCGCCGATTCCCGCCACGCTCGTTCCGAATGCAGCGTCCTTCGCGGCATTGGGATTCCCGAGTCGTATTTCGTCCGTCGTCAGAACGGTGGCGTGGCCAAATACTGGGACTATCAAAAGGGAAACTGTACAAGAGAAAAGGCGAACCAGAGATCGCAGCATGGATAGCCTCCCAGAGAATGTGGATACCGCGCCCGGTGGCTGGCCCCCGGGGGCTAGTGGCCAATCCTCCTTGGCTCCGGTTAAAACTTTAATCAACCCGCGGGCGCGGCTTTTGCCATCCCCGAATAATGAATGGTAATCAGGAAACCGTTCGTGCCGTCATACGCAAATTTGTGGCCACCGCCTTCGAAGGCTTCGTGCTTGCTCTTCCACATGCGGAAGCCATCGTTAGACTGGGCGCTCCAGTATTTCAAGTTATGTATGACAACTTCGTGGTCGGGGCTATCGCCTTTGACGCGTTCCAGGATGACCTCGCCCTTGCCATCGCTCATCTTGGCACGGGCGATGCCGGTCTTGGTGTCCACATCCCACGAAAACGCAGTGTTAGTCACTGCTTTCTTCTGAAAAGGAATCGCCGAATAGAGCTGGGTGAGAATGTCAACAAGAGCGGCCTGTTGCTCTTTGCCTACGCTCGGATCGAAATTTACTACCAGCCAGGAATCACTGCCGGTACTCCAGTCGCTGCCAAGATCGCTCCCGATCCACACTTTGGCGCCATCCAACTTAGTCTCTCTGTAATGGCCCTTGTCCACCTTCAGAACCAGGTTGGCGCGGCAAAAATGCGCGTCCATATTATGTTCATCCATGTGATTCGTGGAATGAGTGTTGAAGTAGCAGGGACAGAACATGTCGCAACTGCACGCTTCGATATAACTCGCCGTCATGTCGAAATCGGGTTTGGAAGATTTCTCCTGCGCGGAAGAGGTGAAATAGATGAGGCCTGCAGCGAGCGCAAGGAGAGGAAGCGAGAGGAGTCGAGGTAAACGACGCATGATCCTCCAATGATCATTGAGAATGGGGCCCAACCGGGAATGACAAAACTCTACTCTGCGAATTTGGAGGATTCAACTGGATTTCGGTGCTATCAAGCAAAACCTTTATCTGTTTCAGCTTATGATGGGGGTTCCACGTCTTGAGAGAATTCCCCAGAAACCCAGTCTGTGACTTGTACAGTGGGGTCTCTACACCCCGAACCTTGCCGTACTCTCAAGTGATTCTACGAGGTCTTGCGATGTGTGGGTACTAGCAGAGAGAAATCCCGCAAGGTGATCTAGCAGGAGTGTCCTTATTTGTTGTTAACTGACTTGCGGCAGAGCTGGCTGGTGCATAGACTGGCTTCTCAGACGCCCTAAGATTTGCGATTTTATGTCTATCTCGGTTATTGATCTTAAGACTGAGCCCCCCATTCATGGTTTCCTGCACGTGCCTTCGCAGTCGACAGGGAACGCGATTGTGCTCACACACGGCGCTGGTGCAGACTGCCAGTCTAAACTCTTGATTGAGATGTCCATTGCGCTCGCCGCGTCGGGATTCACCGTATTGCGGTTCGACCTGCCATTCCGCCTCGCTCGACCTGATGGACCACCTTCTCCGGGCAGCGCGATTCGGGATCGAGACGGTCTCCGCCACGCGGTTGCGTTCATGAGAAACAGAACAAGTGGGCGGCTATTTATGGGTGGCCATTCCTATGGTGGACGACAGGCAAGCATGCTCGTGTCTGAAGAGCCGCAGCTAGTGGATGGCTTGCTCCTGCTCTCGTACCCACTTCATCCTCCCAGAAAGCCAAATGAACTTCGAACTGGACATTTCCCAAAGCTGGCCACGCCCACATTCTTCGTTCACGGCACTCGCGATTCCTTCGGCACGATTGCGGAAATGAGATCTGCACTGGAACTGATCCCCGCCAGCCACGTCCTCTTTGAAGTGCATGGCGTCGGCCACGAGATTCTTTCCAAAAAGGCCGCCAGCGAATTGCCAGGTCAAATTGTGCACGAATTTAGAATGTTCCTGAAAACCCTCGCGCAAGAAGACTAGGTCTGATTAAGGCGCCTGGATTGAGGCGGAAGGAAACGGCAAACGCAACACCAAGGTTCGATCCACCGTATATTCATCAGTCGTTCTTTGATATTAGAAAACGTCCCGTTTGTCCCCGTGATTCCTCCGAAATGGCTCAAGAATCGTATTCCACGTGTTCGGCGAGCGTGGCCAATGTGCGTCTTACCTTGGACAATGGATGATGCGGGAATTGTTGATCATAACTCTCGTCGTCCGACATAAAACGCAAGAGGCTTCGGTCTACACCACGGTAGGCAGGTTCATAGGGGTCTTGACTCCAGCGCTGTTCATATTCGTGTGGCAAAAGCTTGCCATCGCGCAACAGGGTTGCAGTCACAACCGCCTCCCGCACTCCAGTTACGCCACGTTCGGTTGCGACCGCGGTCCACATGAACCACACTTCGCGAACGTGAGTAATGAAAATGCCCGAGTAGACATAGGCTGGCATCTTTAGCTGCTTGAAGATGAGTTTGATCCCGCCATCTACTGCGCAGGACTCTATCAGCCCGCCCCCGTTGCTTCGTGCGAATCCTTTGCACCATTTCCTTATTTTTACCTCGTCGGCGCTGTCCGCTTGTCGAAACGGTTCCGACGAAATGGTGAGGGTGAGGACGTCCCCGTCAGCACTGCGCCAAACTCGCATGCCCTCGGTCGGCGTACCCTCGGTCCATCCCGGCGGGGCCAGGCGTACTCGCCGTATCGGCTCTTCGAGTTCTTCCGGCGAACTGCGCCAAAAGAGATTCCACCATTTCATAGCAGGATCCCTTAATCATCTGAACGGGATCTCTCAAAAATCTTGCAGCTTCGCCCATGTCCCCGAGCCATTTGCGCTTGTCGGCAAGGATAACCAGCAATATATTTCCCACTCGCAGCAATGCCGCTCCTCTTCCGCAATTCCTGCGGGAGACGGAGCCGCCTCGGAGTGATCGGCCAATGCAAACTGTTATCCGATTGATTCTCCTCTTTTGCCCCGCCACAATGCTGTGCGCGCAAACTCCAACGCAGCAGCAGAAATTTGCCCTAGAAATCACTGAGGATGGACCTCCGCTTCATTATGAGATCGTCCCGCAAAGGGGTGAGTCGCTATCGATCGCCTTCCCTGGCCCGTATCTTCATCTCCGGTCTGGGCGCACTACCGCGGACGCAAAGAAAAACCTGGCCTCCGCCTTGATGCTTGCCTACCACGTAGCTGGCGACGCAGTGGCCATCACCGCCTCTGTGGTTTTCGGAACCTTTGACAACAATCCCGGTTCGGATCCAATGGCGGCGGACCATCCAAAACAGGACATCGGTACCTACTCGCTACATTCGAACGAGTTCGTCGTGGTGCAAGAGATGGAGCAATTCGGTTTGCAGCCGTGGACGATCAAGATTGTCAACGCGCAACTTCCGACTTCAGCCGGTCCGCCAACCATTAACGAGGTTCCCTCCATCCAATCCAAAATCCTTGGCCAAGATCACCAAGGCTATACAATCGCTCTCCATAACCTTTCATCGCGCGCCGTAAGCGCCTTTGTCGTCGAAACCACGCTCGACCACAACAGTGCTTCCTCGGAATTCAATTATCGTGGCTCCTTGATTCCCCCCAACGAAATCCATGAATTCCGCCTTTCTGTGACACTTCAGCCTCTGCGGTTGATCAATCTCCAACTTTGGCGCAGCGCGGCGACGGAGTATGATGGCAGAAGCTGGTTTCGCTCCCCGCAAAAATTACCAATCGGATAGACACCATGACAACCGAACGAACTCATGACCCGATTTTGTGGAGTACTGTCGCTATCGCGCTCTTGGTTGCCGTAACGGCAGTAGCAGGGATCTTTTGGCCAACAACGTACGCGAAGGAAACGCTGTATTCAAGCGCCGGGGCCATTGGCAGCGATATTGTCGATCTGTTGTTGGTCGTGCCGGTCTTGCTGATCAGCGGCATCTTGGGGTATCGAGGGTCGGTTCCCGCGCGTTTGGTCTGGCTGGGCACTCTGGGCTATCTGCTTTACAACTTTGTTCTTTACGCCTTCGGGGTGCACTTCAACCCGCTGTTCTTGGTCTATTGCGCGACGCTGAGCCTGTGCTTCTACGCTACGGTGTTCTGTCTTCCGTTGATTTCCCTGGAGCACATCGCCCAATCCTATAGTCCTCGCGCCCCGCGAAAGACGACCGCCATCGTGCTCCTGGTAATTGCCTTGCTATTCGCTGCTTTCGATTTGGGCGAGGACATACCCGCGCTGCTGGCGGGGCGAGTCCCTCAAAGCGTCATCCAAGTGAACCTGCCTGTAAGTTTCATTCATTGTCTGGACCTGATGTTCCTCTTACCCGGCATGTGCATAACCGCTTATCTTCTGTTCCGCAGAAAAGCATCTGGTTACGCGCTCGCGCCAGCATTTCTGGCTCTGTTGGCGATCATGAACATAGAGCTCGCGGTTTTAATGGTGGTAATGGCCCTCAAGGGTTGTTTCGGAATGTTCTACCCGATGATCGTCTCTTTCGCAGTTGTAGGTGCCGGTTGTACGGTTTTGCTGTGGTTCTACTTCGCGTCGGCAAAAAGAGAGGCTCATCCCGGACAACTGAACTAGTTTTCCTCGTCAACTCCTGGTCAGTCGCCACACCGGACATCAAGTCAAGTTCTAGGACTTTAAATGGACGGTTTCCGCGTTAGATATGGAACGACCTGTCAACTACTGGCAATGATTTTTCATTCTTTCCTCCTGAGGAGGTAGTCCAGGTTGCGGTCAAGGAAGCTTTGCGACAGTTGATCACTCAGATATTCGCGGGTCGATGCCGCATAATCGTGATCCGTCGGGAGCTGCCTCGGACAATCTGCGCGGGTTGGTCCGTAGACCTTCCGCATAACGCGGCCGAGGATTCTCCTTCCCGTGGGCTCCAAGACCGCAACCTGTACCACCTCCATTGCGTTTTACCTTCCCGAAAATAATTACACTATGCCGCTTGACCCAGTGCTTTTCTTTGTTGGGCTTCCACTTTCACTCCGATGGCCCAAATGAACCCAGGAGTTCGCGTCCTACTGCGGTGATCACCTTTCCTGTGTTTTTACCGCGTGCCGCAAGCTTGCGATAGCGGCCGTGCAAACGGTGCTGTGCCTTCCAGGCGATTTCCTTTACCTCTTCACTCACTCGCTCCTGCCGTTTGCGCAAGCATGAGGTTACCGCCGGCGGGTGGCGGTAGGCCCAGGCTGCCTCCACAATAATGCGACGCAGGTGCACACTGCCGGTCTTGGTGATGCCACCTCTTTTGCAGTTCTCTCCACTGGAGTGTTCCCGCGCCACGCTATACGCCATTAATTGTCGAGCTTCTCCAAATCGGGACGGCTCTCCGAGTTCTGCTACGATCGTCACCGCCGATACCTTCGCAATCCCTCGCAACGCTTGCAGGGCTTCGATGACTTCACGCATCTGGCGGGTGCTAACTGAGTGGCTTCCTCGATGGTTCAACAGGAACCCAGTTTCTTTACCAATTTACGAACGGACTCACATCGATTCGGGATCACTCCAACCGATCTGACCTCTCCGTCTTGCTCCGCAACCGCGACCGCAATCGTCTCTGCATGGACATCCAAACCAACAAATTTTATCCTTTTCACTGACCGGCTCCTTTCGCCTGTGGCTCTGCGTTTTGGTCTTACCGACTCACAGCGTAACCCACGCGCTGCGAATCGGAGCCGGTCGTTCCATGGTGACAATCGGAATCTAGCTTGTTAAAGAACCGAGATGCGAAATTGCGTTAGAGCAATCCCAGAGTTGCGTACGGGCAACGACGACAAACAGCAGGCATGTGATGCTTATGCTGCTGCATTTATGGGAGCTTCTCCGCCCATTGGAACTGTCAAGGACCCTGGAAAGACGATTACACCACTAAGACATGGGGTTGCTGTGAATGGTGCAAATGCGATAGTAGTTGGTCTATCGCGAGGTGACTTCATAGGTGAGGGACTTGGCGAATCCGTGCAACTAACTTGCGCGCCGCGAAGCGAAATGGAGTAGCGACTTGTCATTAATTCGCATTCTCGTAGTTGACGATTTCAAGGATTGGCTACGGCAAGTCCGTTTGCTGCTTCAATCTCGCCCAGGATGTCAGGTCATCGCTGAAGCGTCGGATGGATCAGAAGCGGTTCAGAAGGCCAAAGAATTGAAGCCGGACCTGATTCTACTGGACGTCGGTCTACCGAATTTGAATGGAATCGAAGCTGCCCGGCAGATACGACAACTCTCCCCCAACTCCGAGATTATCTTCCTAAGTCAGAACAGTGATCTCGAAATCGTTCGAAAGGCTTTGAGTATGGGTGCGTTGGGTTACGTTCGCAAGACAGATGCCGGACGCGAACTATTGCCTGCCGTAGATGCGGTTCTTGAGGGTAAGCAATTCGTCAGTAGCAGCTTAAGAGACTACCAATTCACCGACACCTCAGCAGAGAAAGCCGCACACCACCATGAGGTTCAATTCTATTCCGATGACGCACTTCTTCTAGACAAGTTTGCTTGCTTTATCGCTGTTGCCCTCAAGTCTGGGTGTGCGGCTATCGCTGTCATTACCGAGTCGCACCGGGATGGTCTTGTTTCGAGATTGAAGGCACAAGGTGTAGATGTTGATGCCGCCACGCAACAGGGGACTTACATTCAGTTGGATGTTAACAAAACGCTTTCCAGATTTATGGTCAATGATATGCCTGACGAGGCTCGATTCTTCCCGGTTGTAGGTGGTCTCATTGAGGCAGCGGCCAATGCGGCGAAGCGAGAGCATCCTCGCATCGTGGCTTGTGGAGAATGTTCACCCGTCTTGTGGGCGGAAGGTAACGCCGACGCCGCGATTCGCGTCGAACAACTCTGGGACACGGTGGGCAAAACCTTTGGGGTGGATATCCTCTGTGGGTACGCCTTGAGCAGCTTCCACGGCGAGGAAGACGAGGACGTTTTCCAGAGCATCTGTGCAGAACATTCAGCCGTTTATTCTCAGTGAGAAGTAAGATTCAATTCTAGGTTAACCTGCGGCAGCGGCATCTCCCTTTGCGAGTTGGTGCAGTTCGGCCTCAGGAACAGCAAATTCCGCGTTGCCACAATCCAAGCAAACAATGACCTCGGTGAATACCCACACCGTGGGCTTGTCAATGTCTTCCAATCCGGGAAAATGGATGCCCATCTCCGCCGTGAATTTCTTCTGGTTGACTGACCCGCACGACTTGCAAGGCATACCGGCTCCCTCTTAGGACACTCCCTTTATGCAACGCATCTCCAGTACGCGAAGGGTACAACCTTCGAGAACTAGAATCTTGCTAGTGGCTAGATTCCTCTACCACTACATTCCGTTTGTGCCGGAGAACAACTCTCTGGTTCTAATTAGATCGACGGCCGCATGGCGGCTGTCAACGTCCAAAGACTTCATGACCCTGCGAATGTGATTCTTGACTGTGAACTCCGAGAGATGCAAGTTTGTCGCAATCTCTTTATTCGTCATTCCCTCGGCTACTAGCACCATTAGCTGGCGTTGCCTGCATGTCAGGTCACTTGTCGCGATGTCACTCGCGCCCACCCTTTTCGGGTTCAGCAAACAAATATTTGAATAATGTTCGAAGAGCGACTTGCAGAGCTTCGGAGGGCAGATTGCATCGCCCTCGGCGACACCTCGAATCGCCGCAATTATGTCCGCCGATGATGCCTCTTTTAACAGGTAAGCGGTCGCCCTTAATTGCACCGCTTGTAGGAAGCATTCCGGGTTCTCCTCCATCCCAAACAGTACTACTTTAATATTCTTGAGGGATTCGCATGCCTCTACGTTCTGTCCGATGCTTCGAAGTGCCTCAAGTGAACTAAGGAGTAGGACGTCGCACGGGTACTCCATCAATTTCTCAAGCATCCCTGTGCTATCACTGCAATCTCCCAGTACTTTGAAACTCGTCCGCTTCCGAAGCAGTTGCACTAACACTCTGCGCAGCAGTAGGTTCTGTTCGAGAACATAAACCTTGATCTCGGGTTCGCTCGTATTATTGGATTTCACAATTCACGCCCTCAAATTGCTCTGCGCACCGCCATCCCGTCTAACTTGAGAATGCAGGCGGCCGCTCCAAATGTTCTTGCGTTCAAGTGCAAGAGTGACCAATAGGGAGACGGAAGTGTACCAAAGGTCAAGTAACCAAAGATGTGCTTACGGTCACAATAACCACCTGTATGGCAACTCTTCAAGTCACACTCCAGAATCATGAGGAAGCGTGAATGCCGCTCCACTAACGTCGCAATGTAGCTGTTCTTTCCACCGGGCGAGCAGATCGCCTTCCCAGTGGCCTGGGATGGCTCGGTCTTCTGCCTCCGCAGGTCGCTCTCGAATTGAGATGGCATCGACGATCTGACCCCGGGAGTGTCCATGTTCGCTGGAGTGGCGCGAACGGCGCATGCGCCGCTTCGAGCGCAGGTGATCCCATTGAGACCACCTCGTTAATCAGGGATGTGGATTCGCGGGTTGCCGTCAACCGCAAGCAATCGCGATCACTTCCCGCAAGCCGACGGCCCCTGATGCCAGGGCCTCCGCCGTGACGGCTCGGGCTCCTGCGCAGATTGCGGTGGCACTCTAATCGTCATGTGAATGAGTAATTGCTCAAGGACGCTTATCTGTTAAACCGTGCAGCCAGCTGCGATACGCGGCGCATGGGGAAGCATAAATTAGCGCAGGTGTCAGGGTTCAGAGATCAGTAAACAGAAATCGGGAACTCCAAAATCCACACTTGACATCGACGGATAATTCACTACCATATGGTTGTGGATAAGTTAAATACAACCTTTGCCGCTCTCTCTGATCCAACCCGCCGGGCCATGATCGAACGACTCTCCCATGGGCCTGCCTCGGTGCATGGATTGACGGAACCGTTCGCACTCTCGCAGCAGATGATTTCTAAACATATTGCCTACCTGGTGCGGGCGCGGATTGTGATCAAGAGGAAGCGTGGAAGAGAGAGTGTATGCACGCTTAGGCCAGAGTCGATAAAGACGGTCAGCGACTGGGCGATTAGCTATCGCCGATTCTGGGAAGAGAGTCTCGACAAGTTGGATGTGGTTGTGAATCAAATGAAAAAAGCGGAGGTCAGAGATGACAAAAAACACGGTTAACGAGCCAGAGCGGATGGTCGTCACTAGAGTTTTTGATGCCCCACGCGCATTGGTTTGGAAGGCGTGGACAAACCCGAAATATGTGATGCAGTGGTGGGGGCCGAAGGGTTTTACTGCGCCTTTTTGCGAGATGGATTTTCGCGTAGGAGGAAAATTTCTCTGCTGCATGAGAACGCCCGATGGGCAGGAGTTCTGGAATGGTGGGGAATACCACGAGATTGTTCTGCACGAGAAAATCGTTTACTCCATGTACTTTTCTGACTCCAAGGGAAACAAGGTTGAGCCTGCGCACTATGGAATAGAACATGAGGCCATAGACGATGCGCACGACGTGGTAATTTTTGAGGATTTTGGAAACGGCCAAACGAAACTCACCCTCATTGGAAATGAAACCATGGAGAACGCAAAAAACAGCGGGCAAGTAGAGGGCTGGAATCAGATACTCGATAAAGTTGCCGCAGTTGTTGCGGGGCTAGCGCAGGCGAAATAAGAAGTTGAAGTTTTGATGCTCGTCATGCGCGAGATACAGCTAAGGCTGGCGGCGGAGGCTTAGTTAGAACGGGCTTCTCGTATACGGACGCGGCGAAGAAAGTTTCCGCAGAAGCTCAGGAACGCGCCAACAAGTTACACGCCGAGGCGAAAGCTTTTTATGAAGATGCGAACGAACGAATTCTCACAACCGCAAACAATGTTCAATCTCGATTGAATGTCATCGAGGACAGGCTCGCCACCGGGGATTTCCTGAAAGAACAGATCATCTGCGTTCTTCAGGAATTCCAAATCATCGATAAGGATTCTGATGTAGGTGCTCTCGTAAAGTATCACATCGAAGAAGTTGTCCGAGCTGCAACGGGTAAGCAAACACTGGCCAAACAGTTCTGTCATTTAGTTCCAAAGCCCTGACAACATGCGCTTAGAACTGGGTCTGTCATTTTGGGAAGTTCTGCTTCACATTGTTCGGTGAGCCGACTATACGCCCAAGTGACGACAAGTTGAGACACCTGTCCCTTTGTATAACTTCCGAATCGCTGTCGATGCGCTGTTTACACGCAAATATTTATTTTTGACGCGACTCGTGAACTTGGGCCGTCTGCCGGTTCATTCGTGTCTGCACCTCTGCTTGAATGCGTTTCGACTGCTGCCCCGTGAAAGTCAGGCCGCCCATCATCAATTGACGAACCTGCTTGCGCTCCCATCGGCTTTGCATAATTCCGGAGTCCGAGTGGCTGTTGTAACCAAGCAGCAAGTGACCAATCTCATGGACCATCACGCAACCCAGAATTATGGGTACCTCGAACTTGGCGTCGTCGATTCTGGCGAGGCGCTCAGCGTGTTCGTAGTAGACGCTGGCAAGCAGTGGAGCAACTGCAAAACCAAAGGCGTTGTCTTGATACCCATTTCGCGTTTTGTCGGAGAGCACTCGGACCATAATCTCGTTAGCTTCGAACGGTTGCTGACATGGATCTTGCGGGACAACCTTGGCTTCCACTAGCGGGCAGTCTAGCCAGACAGTCTTCAAGCCGGCTTCGCCGAGGATTCGGGCAGCTTCACGTTCGGCCTGAGCCACTGTCGCCGGTGTGGCTTGCGTGTAGTTTAGAACCCGCACCCTCATCGTTGGATTTGGTTCTGCCGGGCTGGCGTAAGCAATATCTGAAAAAGCGAACCCCATAACACCAAGTAACACCGCTGCGATCCGAAGCCTGAGCCGAAGCCCGCGAAGCCGTTTACTCCTGATACTTTCGTTGAGTACCGCATGCTGCTGCCTGACGCTTACTTTCATGTCGCCCTCCTCCGCGGGTTGCGCGGTAGGGGCGACGTTCGGCTACAGGTGTGGCTACCTCAATGCACGGGGGGACTACTGCGGGTAAGTGACAGGTAAAAAGAAAGTCGGTGAATAACTTGCTTGGCTTGAGGAGATTGCGAGGTCAGGTCTACGTCCGGATACGGGCCAAATACTTGTTTAATTGGGAATGGGTGCTAGACTAGCGGCCGTTGAGGCAAAAATCAGTGGAAGAAACCGTCCGCTCCCCTCGATTAATCCGGTTCGGGACCTTTGAACTCGACGTTCAATCGGGAGAATTGCGCAAGAGCGGGCTGAAGCTGAAACTCACGGGCCTGCCGTTTCAGGTTCTGGCCATTCTACTGGAGCACCCCGGCACGGTCGTGACCCGTGAAGAATTGCAGAAGCGGTTATGGCCGGACACGTTTGTCGATGTCGATCACAGTCTGAACACATCCATCAACAAAATTCGGGAAGTGCTGGGTGACTCGGCGGAAAGCCCGCGTTTTGTCGAGACGCTGCCGCGGCGGGGTTACCGCTTTATCGCGCCGGTAGAAGACAATCTGCACGCGCAACCTTCTGGGCCCTCAAGCGTCGGAACACAATTGCCCAAGCGCACATGGACTCTGCGACTCGCCCTGTTTTTCGGGGCGTGTTTGCTGCTGGCTGGCGCAGCCATATTTATCTATAAACGGGTGCACGTCCCTGCTTCAACGGTGCAGCGGGCGCTCAGGCGCGTTACTTTTGACGACGGACTGCAAATTGGGGCCACTTGGTCGCCAGACGGCCGTTTCCTCGCCTACAGTTCCAATCGTGGCGGCAAATTCGACATCTGGGTGCAGCAGATCAGCGGTGGCGATCCGGTGCAGATCACCAAAGGGGTGGGTCAAAACTGGCAACCGGACTGGTCGCCGGACGGGAGGTTGATTGCATATCGTTCCGAGGAGGGCGATGGAGGCCTCTATATCGTGCCTGCGTTGGGCGGAGCAGGATTGGAAAGGAGAATCGCTCCTTTCGGATATTACCCTCGGTGGTCGCCGAATGCCTCGCAGATCCTGTTTCAAACAACACAACTTGCCGGTCTGAACAGGATTTATGTGGTGGGCATTGATGGGAGCGCACCCCGGGAGATCGCAGCAGAATTCTCATCGCAGAACCAGCGTGGAATCATGTGGCATCGCACATTGTCTGTTGCATGGCATCCCGACGGCAAGAGAGCTTCTATGTGGTTTATGGAAAACAGGCCAAGCCCTAGCTTCTGGACGGTACCAATAGAGGGTGGCACTGCTGTCGAATCAGCAATTCCTCCGGATGTCGCAAAACAGCTCGGAGACGTCGCCAGTGGCCGCCAAGAATGGTGGCTGGATTCCAAGTTCTCTTGGGCGCCGTCGGGGAAGGCGATTTACTTCGAGCGCACATTTCGAGGCGTCCGAAACATCTGGAAGATGACCGTCGATCCGAACACGTTAGAGCCCACCGCGATCGAGCGCATGACCACCGGTCCTGGGCTTGACACGGACCTCTCGATTTCGGCTGACGGAAGGATGGCCTTTACAGTGGAAGCTCAACATATCCGGGCTTGGCTTTTCCCATTCGACGCCAACCGGGGCCGGGTCACCGGTGCTGGCCAAGCGGTTACCTCATCTGGAGTAGAAGTCACAGGGCAGAGTCTGACGCGGGATGGTAAGAAACTGGCCTTTTCCGGTAACCGCGCGGGCAAATGGGACCTTTGGGAGAAATCTCTAGCGGACAGCCGCGAGGCTCCGTTCGTGGCTGACGACTACAGTCGAGCTGGACCCCAGTGGTCCCGCGATGGAACGCGCCTGGCGTACGTTCGCTTTGACCCGAAAAGCGGAAGCCAATTGATGGTATGGTCAAGCCAGAGCCGCAACGAAGAACCAGTTACGACATCCAGCCATACGTACCGAGAGGTGTGGGACTGGTCGCCCGATGGCGAGTGGCTCCTAATATCGCAGGGCAACAGCGACACTCGGATGGCAGAAATGTGGCTGTTGCCTGTGGCCAATCGCCCCCACTCGGAGGCGGCGTCACGAAGAGTCACTTCCAACTCCGCCTACAATCTCTTTCAGGCCAAGTTCTCTCCTAACGGACAATGGATTGTCTTTGAAGCCGTAGAACAACCACCAAACCCCAACACAGGAAGCACCCTTTATGTGATGCCAGCGTCCGGCGGACCGTGGACCCTCATCTCGGAAGGCGACCATTGGGACGACAAACCTCGCTGGTCTCCCGACGGAAACACGATTTACTTCGTCTCTAACCGTAGGGGCTTCTTCAATGTGTGGGGAATCCGCTTCGATGCAACTCAAGGAAAGCCAGTTGGAGAGCCATTCCGTGTCACGACATTCGAAGATCCTGCCCAGATGCTCCCAAGACAGATCACGAAGGTCGAGCTTTCCCTGACTCAAGACCAGCTTTTGCTGACGTTGGAAGATCTTTCCGGCAGCATCTGGGTGCTGGATAATGTGGACCGATGAGCAAGCGATGAAATTTTCTGCGACTGGTGGTTTTGGCGGCCTCAGAGGTAGCCGATGGTGGACGTGTCCAACCATGATGCTCAGGTGATTCGGTTTGCGACCTTTGAACTCGACGTTCAATCGGGAGAATTGCGCAAGAGCGGACTGAAGTTGAAACTAACGGGCCTGCCGTTTCAGGTCCTGGCCATCCTGCTCGAACACCCCGGCACAGTCGTGACGCGGGAGGAATTGCAGAAGCGGTTATGGCCGGACACGTTTGTCGATGTAGAACACAGCCTGAACACATCCATAAACAAAATTCGAGAGGTGCTGGGCGATTCGGCGGAAAGCCCGCGCTTTGTCGAGACGCTGCCGCGGCGGGGATACCGATTTATCGCACCGGTCGAAGGCGCTGAGCCTGCTCCTACGCCTGCGCCACCACGCGGCAGGTCTCTTCGTGTCTCATTGCTCATCGGTGCGTGCGTGTTGCTGGCCGGAGTAGGTTTCTTTGTTTACAAGCGCCGCCAAGTTTCCGGGCCGACGATGCAGCGCACTCTGACGCGCATTACATTTGACGACGGCCTGCAGATTGAGGCGACGTGGTCACCCGACGGCCGTTTCATCGCATACAGCTCCGACCGCGGTGGAAAATTCGACATCTGGGTGCAACAGGTTAGCGGCGGCGATCCCGTGCAGGTAACCAAGGGACTGGGACACAATTGGCAGCCCGACTGGTCACACGATGGCAAGTACATCGCATATCGCTCCGAAAACGATGAGGGAGGTCTGTACATCGTGCCCGCACTGGGCGGCGTGGGATTGGAACGCAAGATCTCATCTTTCGGATACTACCCTCGATGGTCTCCGGACAATTCACAGATTATGTTCCGCGCATATCCCACGTGGATGGTTTCGGACGGCACATTTGTGATGGACGTTTCCCGAGGAACGCCCCAGAGGATATTGGCCGAATTTGGTCACGGTCGGAACATCTTCGTGATTTCAGCCGCGTGGCATCCAGATGGCAAAAGGATTTCGTTTTGGGGATGGGAACAAGGCTCAGAACCCAGTTTCTGGACAATGCCCGCAATAGGCGGACACGCAATTCGATCGGAAATCACCCCCGAAATTCTCAAACAGTTTGGAGATGTATTGGCAAACGCCGGGGATTTCGAATCGAGGATGGATTTGGAATTCTCATGGTCGGCTTCGGGAGAGGCGATTTACTTCGAGCGTGCATTTCGAGGCTCCAGGAATTTGTGGAAGATGTCCGTCGATCCAAAAACGCTGAAGGCCACCGCCGTTGAGCGCCTGACGACAGGACCAGATTATGACACCCGGTTGGCGCTTTCCCCCGATGGGAGGAAATTAGCGTTTACGGGGGGAACCCGGCGTATTCGAGCCTGGCTCTTTCCATTCGATGCTGCTCGTGGCCGGCTTGGGGGCCCGGGCCAGGCGGTGACTTCGCCTGGTGTGGAGGCCTGGGCAGAAAACCTATCGCAAGACGGCACGAAGTTGGCCTATTGCAGTGTGCGAGGAGGCAAATGGGACCTGTGGACAAAATCACTGTCAGATGGCAGGGAAGCGCCCATCATAGCTGACGATAACCAGCGTGCCTTTCCCAATTGGTCGCCCGACGGAACACGCCTTGCCTACTTGCGCTTCGACAAATCCTCGCCCAGCAATACGCAGATCATGATTTGGTCCAGCCAGAACCGCCAGGAAGAAGCACTTACCTTACTAAGCACGAAGTTCCCGCTACCGTTCGATTGGTCCCCCGATGGCAAGCGGCTTCTGGTAACTCGAGAGAATAGCGATAGTCACCGGTGGGACATTTGGGTGATGCCCGGTATAGTCACAGAATCTCCTTGGGGACCAGAGGCGCGAAAGATTACTTCCCATCCAACCTATGATCTCGCCCAGCCGCACTTTTCTCCGGATGGCCGATGGATTGTCTTCGAAGCCTCTAGAGAATCACCCAAATTAGAATCCACTCTTTACGTGATGCCCGCTTTGGGCGGAGCGTGGATCCGAGTTACAGACGGCGGACAATGGGACGACAAGCCCCGGTGGTCGCCCGATGGAAAGAAAATCTATTTCATTTCAGCCCGGGGTGGCATATTCAACGTGTGGGGAATCCACTTCGATCCAATTAACGGACAGCCAGTTGGAGAGGCCTTCCAAGTGACTGCATTCAAGAACCCGAACCTGATGATCCCAGATAAGATAAACTTCGTCGAACTTTCGCTGACCCAGGACAAACTCGTGCTGGCGATGGAAGACCGTTCCGGCAGCATCTGGGTGCTAGATAATGTGGATCGATAAGAGTCCGCCGTCAGCGCCTAGTAAACGTTCAAACTCGGTTACCGTACCAGTGGGCAATGGTAAGCCAGATGTTCGGTCAGGTGACTCCGCAGGTGTGGAAAATTCCTCCTGCAAATTCTGCTACCGGATGCCAATCACAGCTGCCTGCCGACGCCATGCAGATCGGATTGGATTGCTCGTGGGTGATTGAGCCTCTGCGAACCGGCCAGAAAAGACAGATTCAATAGTGATGCCGGCCTTGACATAAGTAGCTTTCTTTGCTAGTATTTAAATAGAGATTTTTGCTGCGACCGACAAGCTTGGGCGTCTTGCGGAATTCAACCGCGCAGCAAACGAAGTTCTCAAGGCCCTCTGAGTGCCATCGTCCTTACTGCAAAACAAGCGCAGGGTGGATGACGCATAAGCCCCGCCAGATCTGGCGCGGACGGTAACCCCAGGGTACGTCCGTGCATTCCAAAATAAATTTATCTTCAGTCACCACATCTGTGTTTGCAACTTCCACGAACATCGGAAGTAGATCCACAAAATATTCCGTTCTCTCTAGTTCCTGCTACACTGCCCCACGCCGCCAATTCCAGCGAGAGAAGAGGCAAGAGAATGTCTCGCAGGAAAGGGCAAAATCCGAAGGTTCGCGTCGGAAAGCGATCCAACGGAGAAAAGTACTTCTTTTTCCAATACTGGATTGATGTTCCAGGACAGGAAGAGAGAAGGCGTCAAACTGAAGTTGTAGGAGCTTGCAATCAGATGACACGAAGTGAAGCCGAGCGTAAGAAATTGGTATTCATCTCGAAGCTTGCGATTAATTCGAGTGAATATCAGATTCCCTCTTCGGCAACGTTTCGTGATGCAGTCAAGCACTACCGGAATGTGTTTGCTCCAAGAATGCTTCGGGCGTCCACTTTTTCAATCGCGGACGGGCATATCAAGAATCATCTTGAAGCCGATTGGAACGAGGTTCCGGTAGAGCACATCACGATTGATTCGGTCAATGAGTGGATTTGGAAGAAGCGAGAGCAAGATCTGTCATGGGTATCGGTGAAGAACATTCTGCGGACTATGCAGCGTGTCCTCTCAGCGTACTCGAAAGATAAGAAGCCTCCCTTTTCCCAAATGGGACTATCAATTCCCGACCGCGATAAGTTGCAGATGAAAATCGAGACGCGTAAGGCTGTATCGTTTTCGTGGCAGCAGGCGAAGCAAATCGCCGCGCGATGCCACGGTCTGGCCATTAGTGAGGCCAGGAAAGAACAATACGCCGTACTCTTCTTGTTGGCCTCTGCCTCAGGTTTGCGGTGCAGCGAATTGTTTGCGTTGAAGGTAGATGACATCGACTTCAAAGCAAGAACTGTTCGCGTTGATGAATCATCCGACCAGCGCACCAAAGGTAAGCTCGGGCCCTGCAAAAACGCGGCTGCTTACCGGACGGTGTTGCTGCACGACGAAGAAGGACGAGAAGCACTCAGGATTCTGAAACCATTTATTGAGAAAGATCAGAGTCCTAGCCAGCTTGTCTTCCATTCATCCAACGACACACCATTGATTGAAACCAATGTGCTGCATGATGGCTTGCATCCCGTGCTGAAGGCATTGAATTTGCCTCAAGCTGGGCTGCACGCATTTCGTCATGGCTGTAATCGCAGATGGGAATTAGCTGGTTTGAATCCTGCCGTTCATCGTCAGCAGATGGGTCACAGCTCTGCTGCAATGACGGCAAGATACACCGGAGAAATCCCGCTGCAACAGGTCAAACAGGCATTTTCCAGACTAAAAACACCGTTATTGGAAAATATGGAAAATGAGGTAGCGGCGTAAGTGCTTTAGAATCTGGAGCGGGCGATGGGAATCGAACCCACGTCCGAAGCTTGGGAAGCTTCTATACTGCCATTGTACGACGCCCGCTCATCTCCCTAGTTAGTTGATTATACACAACTAAGCAACAGCAAGTACAGATCGGCCATTTTCCATATTCTCCAATTCCATGCTGGAAAACGCCGCCCGCACCTGTTCGAGTGGGATTTCTGCGGTGTATCTTGCCGCCATCACAGCAGAACTATGCCCCATTTGTTGGCGAAGAACAGCAGGGTTCATTCCAGAGAGTTCCCATCTACGATTGCAGCCCTGACGAAATGCATGCATCCCCGCTTGTGGAAGCCCGTGAGCCTTCAAAACTGGGTGCAAGAATTCATGAAGCACATTGGTTTCGCGCAACGGAGTACCACGCTTCGAGTGAAACACCAGGGAACTCGCAGTTTGTGGTCCTCTTAAGTAGCGCTTGAGCCTTGCGAGTGCCTCTTTGCCTTCCGTGTCTGCAAGAAGAACCGTCCGATAGGCTGATGCATTCTTGCAGAGGCCAATTTTGTAAAATCGCTGATCGGCCGATTCATCTATGCGCACAGTGCCGGTCTTGAAATCAATATCATTCAACTTCAAGGCAGACAGTCTCTCCGCACCGTAAACCTGTCGCAGCAGCGAGAATAAAAACCATTGCGTATCGTTCTTTTCGGGCCTCGTCCACTTGAAGCTTGTAGACTTGAGCTGCAATCTGCTTCGCTTGGAGCCACGAAAACGATATAGCGTCACGGCTTTCGATCTTCATCTGCAACTTGTCACGCTCGGGAATTGCGAGGCCTCCCTGAGACAACAGTGGTTTCTTGTCCTTAGAGCTACAAGAAAGAACTCGCTGCATCGTTCGCAGAATGTTCTTAATCGTGACCCATGAAGACCTCTCGCCGTTTCTTCCAGATCCACTCATTTACTGTGTCTATATCAATGTGTCCTACCGGAGTTTCGTTCCAATCTGATTCAAAATGGCATTTCAAGTGCCCGTCCCCAACTGAAAAGGTGGACTCCCGAAGCATTCTCGGAGCGAAAACCTCCCGGTAGTACTTCGCTGCATCAGCGAAAGTGCGCGAGGACGGAATCCGATAGTCATTTGAATTTACCTTCAAGTTCAGAATGAATTCCAGTTTCTTGCGCTCCGCTTCGCTTTTCGTCATTGTCTTAACTGGCCCTATTACTTCTGTTTCCCTTCTACGCTCTTCCTGCCCCGGAACATCAATCCAGTTTGCAAATTGGGTGTAGTAATTAGTTGTGGTCTAGTAGGGAGGGTTGCAAGGCCATTTCGGTTCGGTGGAGAATTCCGCCGCTCCGGCCTGAGGGGCCAGACTGCGAAGGTCGCTACACCTGACCACACTTTTGCAGTTTGGCCTTTTCCTTTTCATTGGGATGCCACGCCAGGAGATCGAGGTAAGACTATTTGTGACGCCGGTCGTGCGTGTGTTCGGAGTGCCCGTTGGCCTTGAGCCATGTCAGAAGAGCGCGAATACTGCCATGCGCTAAAGCAATACTCGAATCGGCGGCACCGTAATAGAGATTGATAATGTCGCCGTCGGCACCGATCGTATAGCCGCAAGGAAACACGACATCCTGGACATCTCCCCTGCGTTCATACTCAGCTTCGGGTGCAAACATCCAGGAATCTCCGCGCACCAGGCATTTTTCAGGCTCTTGAAGGTCGAAGAGCGCGAGACCAAGACGGTAGATGGAACTTGAGGGTGTTCTGCGCACACCGTGGTAAATCATCAGCCAGCCTTCAGGAGTCTCGATGGGTGGCGGGGACATGCCAATTTTGTTTGCATCCCACCAGGCGCCTCTGCGAGCTTCCAGCATAAGCTTGTGATTGCCCCAGTGACGAAGGTCGGGTGAGTACGAAATCCAAACGTGCGCGCCCAGCGGCGTCATGGGCCGATGGATCATCGCCCACAAACCACCAATTCTGCGAGGCAGCAGGGCGGCATCTTTGTCGTCGGGTGGCATAACCACCCCGAGTCGTTCGTAGGTCCGAAAATCTTCCGTGAGCGCAAGCGAAACACCGGGCCCGCCTCGAGAATAAGAAGTGTAGGCTACAGCAAATTTCTTAAGTTCAGGCACAAAAGTAATGCGCGGGTCTTCGATGCCCCATATCTCTTCAGGATGCTCAGGATGGGGCAAGAGAGTGGGTTCGCGATCAATTTGCCAGTTGTCCACTCCGTTTACCGAACGCGCGGCGCATAAGTGAGAAAGTCCGCGGCGATCTTCCACGCGACAGAGCAGCAGAGTGGACCCATCGGACAGCAATGTCGCGCCAGCGTTGAATACGCTGTTCATCGAGTACGGCCAGTCCTTCCCGGTGAGGATGGGATTGGCGGTGTGCCGGTGAAACAAAGTCTCGTATTGTGTCATCAGGGCTTTCATCGTGAATGAGTCCGCTCTTTTAGAATAAGAGCCTAAAGATCTAGCTTAGTGATGGAACTTGGCGCGATCGTTCAGAGCCTGTCTGCTGTTCCGTCGGCATCTTCCAGTTTGCGCATTTCGAGGAGCGCCATCAGAAAGGACAAGGTTGATTCAGCACCCTGGTTTTCGTTGGCGCGATCGGGGTGTAAACCATCGCGACAACCTCCAGTAGTGGGGTCGTAAAGAGCGATCTGAAGATCGTTATCACCCAGGAACCAGTTAAAGGCGGTCCAAGCATCTTTGCGCCAACGGCCCTTTCCCGTTGCCCGATAAGCCTGCAAACATGCAGAGACGACGGCGCATGCTTCCACCGGTTGTTGATCGAAGCGCGCCTTCTCCGTGGTCTTCGAATAGAAGCCTTCCGACCCAATCGGCACGAAGTGGCCTTTTACTTCACAACGCTGAATGCTGAGGAGCCAATCCAACGATTTAAGTCCCGCGGAAACCATCTCTTCATTCGCCCCCCGCATCCCTGCACGAATCAAGGCCTGAGGCAGCCGAGCGTTAGAATAAGTGAGGCTATTTTCAAACCAATTCCAGTCATCTGCGCAGTGCACCCGATATGCGTTGAGCAAGCGATTGGCGAGTATGTCAGAAGCACCCAATGCAGCGCGGTCGCCGGGAAACGAATCAAGATATTCCTGCAATCCCAATAAGGCAAATGCACAAGCGCGTGGACTCTTAAAATCCGTGGCAGCAGGCACGGCCAGTTCAAACATTCGTCCTGCAGCGCCCCGCCACCCAGCGTCATGCGATCGGCCGAGAACTGTTCCGAGTCCCCACAAAGCACGGCCATGACTGTCTTCGGAACCTTCTGATTCCTGCCACTGATGTTCATAACTGAGAAGATTTCGAAAACGCTTAGTGACGGGATCAAGCGCAAGCCATAAGAATGCCAGATAGCGCGAAGCCAGATCGATTGCGCCTGCTCGCGGACCGGCTCCAAATTCTTCGGCAAGTATCGCGACGATGAGCGCGCGTGCGTTGTCATCGGTGGAATAGCCTTCCGGATAATTTGGGATGACGAACACGGCATGCTCGACGATTCCGGTGTGGTCAGTCATGCGATACAGGTGATCTAGCTTCACGGCCGGAAGCCTGTCGAGATTCTTTTCGGTGTTCTGAGCGAGGAATGTAGCCCGGGGATTTCGCAGGCGCTCGTTGTAGATTCGCTCAAAACTTTGCATGTACTTCTGCGCCACCCGCTTCCAGACCATATCCCTTGCATATAGATAAGCACGTTTTCGCATCGCATGCCGGGCGGTGCTGTTGTCCAGCAACTCCAGAGTCTTGTCCGCGATGGCTTCAGGATCGTCGAACGGTACAAGAACACCGCGTTCGTTGTCCAATAATTCGGTGGCGTGAAGGTAAGGCGTTGAAATGATGGCCTTACCCGCGCTGAGTGCATATGCGAGGGTACCAGAAACTACCTGTCCCTTATGCTTGTAAGGCGTGATGTAGATGTCCGCCGCTCCAATAAGTTCGACCAATTCCTGGTAGCTTACAAACCGGTTGCGGAAGATCACACTATCTTCAATCCCTAGCTGCTTAGCAAGGTTTTGCAAATGTACGCGGTATTGGTCGCCTTCCCGGCGGAGAATATGGGGATGCGTGACACCAGAAACCATGTAAACAACATTGGGGTGACGCGAGAGGATTTTGGGCAGTGCTTTAATGACATTCTCAATACCCTTATTGGGGGAAAGCAGCCCGAAGGTGAGCAATACATCTTTGCCTTCCGTTCCGAAGCCATCTTTATAAAAACTGGGATCGGTGAACGGCAGATCGGGAATTCCGTGTGGGATCAGGTCGATCTTCTCAATCGGAACGTGGAACACTTCCTGCAAAATGTCCGAGGAGTTCTGGCTCATGACGATCAGGCGATCGGACAGTGTGGCAATTTCCGCCATCACTGCGCGCTGATCGGAATCAGGCTCGCGCAAGACGGTATGCAACGTCGTCACGAATGGCATCTGCAAGCGTCGCAGCATTTCCAGGATATGCGAACCGGCAGGGCCTCCAAAAATTCCATATTCGTGTTGTAGGCACACCAGATCGATATTACTGAAATTCAGGAAGTCGGCAGCTTGCCGGTAGGAAGCCAGGTTATCTTCGGAGAGTTCGAACCGCACTCTGGCGGGATAGCTGTAGCCTTCATCCGTGTCATTCACCGGGAGGGCCAGCAATTCGGTGGCTCCGTATTCTTCATGAATGGCATCACATAGGTCCGTTGTAAACGTGGCGATTCCACAACGTCGGGGAAGGTAATTACCCACGATCGCGATTCGATTGGGAAGTGCAGGGCGGGGGGGCGCAGGTGGCAATACAAGCAGCGTTTCTTCAGGGATCAACGCCTTCAATTCAATATGGGTCACAACTTCTGGAAGCGGCAGAGTTTTCGGTAATGACATTGGGTTCTCGATGAACTTATGACTCGTGAAAGAAATATCGCATGGATACCCAAGAACGAATCGCCTTGGAGGTACTTGTACGGTCTGCGATTCCAGCTGGAACCGGAATCGGGTGGTAGTTATCAGAGCGATCGGAATCGCGTTAATCGTGCAAGACTACGGTTAACAACGATTTGTTAACTTTAATTCTGCCGTTGTATTCAAGGAAACCCAGTTTTCTGAATTTGTTCATAAAGAAATTGACGCGCGACCGCGTGGTTCCTACCATTTCAGCCAAGGTCTCCTGGGAGACATGGGGCAGAATTCCGTCCGGCTGATCTCGTTTGCCATAGCGCGCTAGAAGTAGCAGGGTGCGCGCCAGACGCTTTTCACTTGAGTTGAAGAGTTGATCGATCAGATCTTCTTCGACACGGATGTTGTGAGCGAGCATATACGCGATGAAATGGTCTGATAATTCCTGCTCCGCGTGGAGTACGCGCAACATCTCTTTCTTCTGGATCACCAGCAAAGTGGTGGGCGTAACGGCGGTAGCCGTGCCCATGCGAATCGTCTGGCCTGCCATGCAACCTTCGCCAAAGAAGTCTGTAGGACCGAACATTGCGACAACGGCTTCTTTTCCAGATCCATTCACCACGGCTAACTTGACGCCGCCCTTCTGAATATACATGACGCTTTCAGCAGGTTCGCCTTGGCTGTAAATTGACTCGTTTCTGTGGAATTCAGCAATTTTCCTAGACACACCAGCCGTATCGAGAAAGACTTGGGGATTGAACGCGTCAACCTCTCCATTTCCATTGCTCTTGTGTTTTTTTGGTTTCATAATCGGAGAAAATGCCTTCCTTATTTAGGCATTCTACGTCCATGCTCACCTTACCAAGATGCGCTCCGCAATACTGTGCAAAAGAGGACAGCGATGAGTGTTGACGGCGAGAATGACCAATATTGGACAGAAGGCTGGGCGGGCCTGACGTGCTGGATCGCGCCGTACCGGGACATTGGGTTGGCGATCTTCTAAGCGGCTCAAAGAACAGTTATATGGTGACACTGGTGGAGGGTCATTCGCGTTTTATCGCGCTCAAAAGGGTGCCCAGCAAAGACACGGCTGCTGTCGTCGCCGTCCTCTTTTCGGCGAGACAAAATCAAAAATCGAGTCTCATGAGGCAGATCCCCAAAGTCTTCTGCTCATTTTCTAGGGTTTGACTAAGCCGGTCTATCCGGTAGGCTTGACTCGCTTTTCTATTCATTTGATTCAAATGACATTTAGTAAGAAAAGTTCCAATCTGGCAAATTGCCGTGCAAATCTGGTGGCCAACCGTTTTTACGGAGAGAGACTGTGGATTTATGCGCGGCGGAGTATTGAGTTTGATTCATATGTGAGGAACAACTCCATGGAACATAAGAAGAGCACATTTGCTTTGACGGATGCTAGAGATACGCACGCTATTCAACCAGTTGAAGATTGAGAGCGATGCGGACGCCGTTGATGAGCACCTGACTCTTGTCGATCAACGCTTGATTCGTAATTTCCGAATCAGCGAACTGTTGCGCGAGGTTTTTCGGAAGCACAAATTCAACCGCTTCCGAGCGTTCTTTGGCGCCGGGCGCCGCGGAAAAAAGATTCACCACCGAAAAATCGTAGAAGTCGAAATTCGCGTCACGCGGAACAATTGCCAGGATATCCTTCAGCTTCGGCGCGAGAAACAGGTCGAAGGTTTGCGCCGCTCGTTTATAGATGGACGTTCTTTCTGCGTCAAAATGCAGTGCATTTCGGAGCGTCATCTGAAGGGCCATCCGTTTATTTACGACGACGAAAGCAGGGGGATCATAGTCCACAAACTGGAATTTGGCTTTACCTTCACTCGCCAGGGCGTCCAGTGGAGCCTTGTATTCGGCCTGAAGCTTTTCCGCATCTTCCAGCTTTGCGGCAGGTTTGGACTGTGAAAGATCCGGCTTCGATGCAATCGAACTCTCGCTCGATGGATAAGTCAATTCGTTGGAAGAACTGTGCGGTAGCGGCGTGCTACTGTGGCTTGCGGCCGTCGAAGATGCAGGCAAAGTCGTGGCACCCGGCTGTGATGCCCCTCTCTTTGGCAGGCTTTCAACCAGCAACGGATCTTTCTCAAGGAGAGACAGCCCATATTCTTTGCCCCCGAGAAAAATCTGCGATTGATTCAGAATATCCTGTCGGGCCTGATCGTTCGTGGCATGAGCGAGTTTAAAAGCGTCTTGCTTGTCCACCACGATGACGAGAGTTTCTTTCCCCTCGTAGTCGTAACTCTTCTCGTCCGCTCGCGTGTGATAGGAAATTTCAAATCCAATGGCATCACATCCCACGTCCGGAGAGATTCCTTGTGTCACGGTGCGCAGAATCGGAAGAATCACGTCCTGGACAGTACGGGCGGCCCGTTCGTTGCGCGTGAATGTGTTTGCGTTGTACGCCGCGTTATAGTTCCCGGTAACTTTCAACACGCTACGGTCCCGGAACTTCACGAACTCCAGGCCGCGGGAATCCGCTTCGGCCTGTTTCGACGGCTCCAGCCCCACGTACCGGCTAAGGTAGAAGGCGAACGGAAAATGCATGTGCGCAATGCTCTGGTTCAAGACCTTCAGTTCTTGAAAATACTGATTTTCCATGGCCTTAAGATCTGGGTCGTGGATCTCGTTCGGGCTGATTTGGGCGGAGGTAGAAACGGCCATCACCGTGTAAATACAAAGCGGGGCAAGGAGCCTTTTGGATGAGCGCACCAAGTTCACGTTTAAATCTTATCATTCACCGCGTGCCAGCATAGGGCGATCCGGGGCGACCTGGCTTTTGATAGGCAGGTTGTGCAATCGCCCGCGTAAAAGCGACGACCGCTCTAATTTCTTCAGGCGTGAGCGTTTTCCCATAGGGCGGCATCATGGCCGATCTTCCCAGCGCGTTGCCACCCAGCGTGATGCTGTTCACCATGAACTCATCACTTTCGGGATTCAGTTTATCACCGTCGTTCATCAACGGGGGGACCGGCGTAAGGTTGCCGCGGTTGGAAGGCCCAGCGGGCGAAGCATCCGCATGGCACCACACGCAATATTGATAGAAGACACGCTTGCCCTGCGACTCCAGATAACTGAGTTTCACCAATTTCTGAGCATCGCTCCAATCCGGTTCGGTGTCGTAGGCACCGAATGCTTCGTCAGGCTTCACAGCAGACGCTTTTTTGCATCCGGAAAGCACGACGACAAAGAGTACGCTGACGAGGAGCATCGCTGCGAGGATCAATTTGGATTTCATCGGCCCGCTCCTTGCGCAGAATGATGTGCTACGGAAGAGGTGGTACCGGTTTGCGACTTGATGGTGGAGCGTAAAGTCATCAAGTACGCGGTAAGAGCGCGAACCTCGTCGTCGGTAAAGGTCCGTCGTGGCTCAATCGTGTCCGACTGCAGCGCCTGTGGATTGTGTAGCCAGGATTCGACCCAGGCCGGAGTCAGCCAGTTGCCGGCGTTGTTGAGGTTCGGCCCAACGTAGCCGCCACCCGCGCCGATCGTGTGACACGACTGGCATTGGTATTTCACTTCATACAATTGCTTGCCCATGGCCGCCATCGCCGGAGAGTATTTTTTCATGTCGATACTGGCTGGGTTCACGTCGGGCTTTTGCACGGCCATGGACAGATATTCGGCCACAATCGCCACTTCCTTGTCAGTCATATTAAATTGCGGCATACGCAATATCAGAGTGGGACGAATGGTCTGAGGATTCTTCAGGAAATCCGCGATCCACCTTTTCTGTACGCGGCTGCCCTCGTAAGAAAGATCCGGAGCGAGCGTTCCTCCGTACCCGTTGAACTTGTGGCAGGCATAGCATTTGTAGCGCTCGTAGATTTCCGCAAACTCGCCCACAGGCAGATAGTTGTAGTCCTTCTTGGCCACAACCAAATGCTGCAATTCGCTGGTGGATTTCGGTCCGGTCTGGCTCAACAAAGCCGTCGTCACTGCTTCGAGGTCGGCTTGATTCCAACTGTACTGGGGCATGCGTGAAGCCGGGTTAACCGAAACAGGATCTTGCAATTTCGCCTGAATGTAGGAAAACAGGTTGTGCTTAATCTGCGATTTCCCAAACTCCAGTTCGGACTCGTTTTTTGCCCCCAGCGCCATCAGGTCGGGCCCGAAATCCTTCTGCGGAGAATTGCCATGGATGTTGTGGCAACTGGCGCAACCCTTCTCCAGAAACAGCCGCTTACCGGTTTTGATATCGTCTTCCGTGGGTTCACCCAGTTGCGGAATATTTGTCAACAGATCGGAGTCCGTCAATTTGGTCATGACGTACCGGGAAACTTTGTAGAGATCCTCGTCGCTCCAGCCATAGCGCGGCATATTGTTGTGCGCCAAATAGTCTTGAGGATTGCGAAGCCAGGATACCAGCCACTGTTCGTTAACTTTGCTGCCGACTTTGGTGAGTTCGGGGCCGACATTTCCCCCGATCAATTTCGATTCGCCCGCACGTGTGACAGAAAGAGGATGGCACGTAGTGCACATCATTTGCCGGAAGCGCACTTCAGACAAACTGATCAGATCCGGCTTCTTGCCCAACGCAGCGACAACGTTGGGATTGATCTTGTAGGTTTCGAGTGGTTTGACTTTTTGCGCGCTGAGATAGCCAGAAAGCGCGACAATTTCTTCGTCTTTCAGGCGGAATCTCGGCATGCGAGATTCGTCACCATTTTCATAACCATTGACGGTGACGTTTCCATCTTTGTCGACTACGGTTCGTGGCTCTTTCAGCCATTTGTAAATCCACTGGCGCGAGACTTTGTAGCCCACACTGGAGAGATCCGGCCCCAACATCGGCTTATCAATATTGAACAGCTTGTGGCACGCCTGGCAATTCAGACGCGACAGTAATTCCCTGCCGCGCGCCAACTGAGGCGTTTCTTTGAGGTTCTCCTGATGACAACTGCCGCAAGAGGCCTGCAGATAATGGGCTGGTAGGATGGGTTGCTCCCATGCCAGCGTTGTTTCGTGCGCTTCGGCAACTTCAGTGGCGGGACCCTGGCCGCGATGGCAGATGGTGCAACCCCAATCGCGAACATTGTGGGGAATCGGTGGGTGTGCGCGAAACGGTTGAGGAACAATATCGTCCGCGAGGCTCGGCTGTGTTATGCCCTGATGGCATGTTGTACAGCGATCCACGACCTTCATTCCCGGAATCCAGGCCTGGTCAATATTCGGGTTGTAATCGGCGAGCAATTTCTTCGTGTCGGGGCGTCCCTGGGCGAAATGCAGGAATGAGCGCTTGTACCGCTTCCATTCAGCACGAAAGTCTTTTACCGGCGAAATCGCAAGCACCAAGACACAGAGTATAGTGGCAACAGCGAAGGTCAGCCGCACTCTATAAGACAGTTTGCCCATATCTTCAGCTGACATGTGTCCCCCAAGGCCAAACCCAGGACCAACCCGGACCGCGGAAGAAGGTACCCACAACGGTCAAGGCGATCGCAGTACTCAGGAACCAGGTCATCACCCACCAGGAAAGCGGTTTGTTGCGCAGCGCGCACATCAAACCGGCGGTGGCTCTTGAGAAATAGGAAGCGATGAGAAGGCCAGCGACCAAAACGGTCGGAACGATGATCGTCCACGCGTCCACAGCCGCCAATAATACGAGCAACGCGGCGATCACAATCAGAGTAATCGAGAAGCGCCTCGACGCAGACTCAGACCATAACGGTTTCGTTTCTACGTTTACGTTGAAATAAGGAATCACGACCAGTGCGACAAAGATCAATGTCGGAATGAGAATGCCCGCGACGAAGGGAGGGAAAAAGTGCAACAACTCCTGCAAGCCTAAAAAGTACCAGGGTGCTTTTGCCGGGTTGGGCGTAAGTAGCGGGTTGGCAAGCTGTTCGAGAGGAGCGTCCCAGAAGAGGGCGGCGATCACCATGGCGATGATCAAGACTTCAAAAACGATCGCTTCGCGCACCAGAAGGTGCGGATAGGTCATTAGTTTGGGGCCGCGCTCATCCTTTACTTTCGCGGAAACATTCCGCGTAATGAAGACAATGCGGCGCGGTTCTTTTCCGGCATCAGAACTGAAACCGGATTGAATTTTAGTTTGTTCCATCATCGTCTTTCGCCCGGACCGTTAAGCCGCCATCCTTCTGCACGCGCCAGAAGTGAAGGCCAATGAAGAGGAAAGCGAGCAACGGAAGTATGACTACATGCAATACGTAAAAGCGCAGCAACGCATTTTCTCCAACGATGTTTCCACCCAGTGCCACGAAGCGCACCTTGCTGCCAACAATCGGCATAGCGGAGATAATGTTGGTTCCAACGGTAACCGCCCAGAAAGCCAGTTGATCCCAAGGCAACAGATAGCCCGTGTAGCTTAGAAACAGAGTTAGTAGAAGAAGTACGACACCGATAACCCAGTTAAATTCGTGCGGTGGTTTGTAGCCGCCACGATAAAAGACATGGAACATGTGCCAGAACACCAGCAGCACCATAAGATGTGCGCCAATACGATGCATGTTGCGCAGAAAAACACCGTTGGACACGACGAAGCGTAGATCCTTCATGTCGTGGTACGCATTCGGCGCAGCAGGATGGTAGTAGAACATGAGGAGAACGCCCGTGATTGCCAAAACAATAAATAGAAGGAAGGACAAGGAACCGAGATAGTAGGCGGCACGAACACGTAGCGACTTTTCCCGGACCTTGACGGGCATCCAGTGGAGGAAAAGGTTCCCGAATACGGCGATGCTGCGGGTTCGATTCGTGAGAGCGGGCCCACGTCGGAAGATCGACTTCCAGACGCGAGACTCGCGAAGGTGTTCCAAAGCGTTGGTAAAGGAAGTCGCCATGTTTACCTCAAGCCCTCAAAACCTGATCGGCCTTGATCGTTTGCAGTTTGTCTACCTGCAATTCGCCGTCTACCGTAAGTGTGATGGAGTAGTGTGGAAGTGGACGCGGAGCCGGGCCCTCGAGCTTCTTCCCTTCAGGAGTAAATTTGCTACCGTGGCACGGGCAGGCAATCATGGTTGCTTCCGGCTTCCACTGCGTGACACAACCAAGGTGAGTACACACTGCTGAAACCGCGAAGAAACCGCCAGAAGTGCGGACGATGTAAACCTGTTGGTCTAGCAGAATGGTGACTGAGTTTACAGGATAGAGATCGGGACTGCCCGCCCGAAAGGTGGACGCAGGCTCGAAGAGAACATTTGGAGAAAAGTATTGGTAGGTGAGCGCGACGCCGCCCAAGCCGGCAATGCCCAGCGCGCCAATGGTAAGCTCGCCCAGAAAGTCGCGGCGCGATACTCCCGTCGCCGGTGGCAACAAACTGGTGCTTGCTGCTTCTGTCGATTTCGTGTCGCTCATGGTCGTAGCACTATCTCCTCGCGTTCGGTCAGGCCCAGCTCATCGTCAAACACTTCAAAGGCTTCCATGGTAATCGTGTGTGCCGGGCAGCGCTCTGCGCACAAGCCGCAGCGGATGCAGATGGTTTCGTCTTTCACCATCACTGCACCGTCCACCTGATTCAGGTCTTCGGAAGAGATATGCTGTAGATCGATGGAACGAAGATCTTTCTCCTCAGCGAGTCGCGCATTGTCCTCTTCGGTAAAGGCAAACTGTTTCAAAGGTACGAGCGATAGGCAATTCTCCGGGCAAACATCAATGCAGCCGCCACAGAGAATGCATTCCGTTCCGGTGACTTCGTTACCCTCAAAGATCGTATTGATCCAGCACTTCAGACAGCGACTGGCTTCCACGCGAGCTTCCGGTTCTGTATAGCCAGTTTCAACCTCGGCCACGCCCGTCCGGCGATCAAGCGGGAGGACAGGAATATTGAGGCGCGTGTACTCATCATAATGGGCGGCCATTTCATGGTGGTCGAGCACGGTAATCTGAACATGCCGCGGTTTGGGCTTCCATTCGGGCCCACGTAAGAACTTGTCGATTTCAACAGCCGCTTTCTTGCCGTCGGCAACAGCATTGATGATGAGGCGCGGGCCAAACGCAATATCACCAGCGGCGAAAATTCCCGGAGCAGTAGTCATAAGCGTGTCTGGATTGATTTTCAGCGTGCCCTGCCGCAGTGTTTCCAGCCCGTCTTCAGGTTTCAAGAACGAAATGTCGGAGGACTGGCCGATTGCCAGGATGACAGTGTCGCAAGGAATTACAGATTCCGTGCCTTCCGCGAATTTCGGACTGAATCGCTTGTTTTCATCGAATACCGAAACGCAATTGATGACTTCCAGACCGACGAGTTTGCCGTTCTTCCCTACAAATTGACAGGGACCTAATGACGGCCTGAGCTTCATTCCCTCCAACAAGCCTTCGTGGATTTCCTCATCCGAGGCGGGCATCTCAGCGCGCGATTCGAGGCAGACGAGTTGGACTTCGCGCGCGCCCATGCGCAAAGCCGCTCGTGATACGTCCATGAATTCCTTCATGGCGACGTCCATCTCATTGGAGGTCAATTCATTGGGCAGAACTTCGCTCGCCAGTTTCTGTTGCTCGCGCATTGCCGAGCGCGCTACGTCAATGGCGACGTTACCACCGCCAATCACGACAACCCGCTTCCCGACCTCGAAGCGGTAACCCAAATTTACGTTCAGAAGAAAATCGATGCCCTTGACGACACCATCGAGTTCATTGCCCGGTAGATTGAGATCGCGACTTCGGTGCAAACCAAACGCCATAAGGATCGATTTATAGCCTTGGCGCTTCAAATCGTTTAGCGAAAAATCCCGCCCCAACCGCATGTTCAATTTAAGTTCCGGACCCAGGTCGAGGATCTCGCGAATCTGCGCGTTTAAGACATCGCGCGGCAGTCGATACTCAGGAATTCCGAGGTGCATCATGCCGCCGGGAACTGCGGCGGCTTCAAAAATTGTTACAGGATAACCAAGCAAAGCCAAATCATGTGCCGCGGACATCCCTGCTGGGCCTGATCCGATGATGGCAATTTTTTCGGTGCGAGCCGGGCGAACTTTTCCGGCGAAAACGTCCAGAGGATTCCGCGACTCCGGACCATAGCGCTCGGTGACAAAGCGCTTGAGGGCGCGTATGGAAATGGGCGAGTCGTATTGACCGCGGCGGCAGGCGCTTTCGCAAGGGTGGCCACAGACGCGCCCACAAATCGAGGCAAAAGGGTTAGGCATCCGGGCGTAACGGTAGGCATCCTCGTATTCCCCTTCTGCAATAAGGGAGACATAACGTCCGGCCTGCGTGTGCACGGGGCAGGCTCGCATGCAGGGAAAGTTCGATTCGAGCCAATCCAGATCAACGAGCTTGGTTCTCGTGGTCAACGTTTCGCTCCGGATACCTTGCCGAGTTACTTTTTGACTGTGAGGTCGGCGGTAGCTCCAGCAGCGGTAACTTCCACGGCCTGCGTAGTCGCCTTTCCGTCTTCACTCCAGGTCTTGAGGGTGTACTTGCCGGCAGGAACGTTCTTGATTTCGTAATTTCCGTTCTTGTCGGTGACGGCGTAGTAGGGAGTGGGAGAGACGACGATATAGCCGTTCATTTCCGGGTGGACGTTGCAGAGCAAGGAGACAACGCCGGGATCATTGAATTGGAATGCCTTCTTCTCGCCTTTGGGCCAAGTACCGAGATTGTGTGCAAGCTTCTTATTGCCGCTGATGCTGGGCCAATAGACGTTGTGGCCGACTGGATCGCTGTTCAGAAACTCCACGGTAGTCCCCACCTGTACAACACTGACGTGAGGGATAAACGACATTCTGGACTGGTCGATCACGGGCTTTGCGGTGGGCGCGTCAAACTTTTTGTCCGGAATCGCATCAACATACACTGCAATGCTTTCGGCTGACTTGATGCCCTGGACGCTGACCTTTCCCTTGATATCGCCTGCATAGGTCCCGCTGGCCAGCAGTACTGCCAGACCACACATTGCGACTGTCTTACTTCCAATTGAAATCAGCTTCATGATTTTCCTCGATTTTCAGGTTTACTTGGAATCCTTTATGAAACTTCAGATATTGGTTAGAACACGTAGTCGATTCCGGTCACGAAAGTGTTCGGCCGGAAGAAGAGTGCAGCTTCGGAGTTGGGGTTTGTGTATGGTTGGGCCCAGTGATATTGATACTCACCCGCAATTTTGATGTTAGCCCGGACTAGGATCTGGAATCCGGGGCTGAAACGATTCCGCGTCTGATACTCGGAAATGGGACCATTGTTGAAGTCGGATGGAGAATTCACGAAGTCGTATCGCATGGTGGCGATGAACCACGGAAATATCCAGTAGTTTGCTCCGACAAATCCCCCGGTGTATGTGACGGCATGGGCCTTGTTGAGCACGATCGATTCGCCGATGGTGTCGACGGTATGGTTGTCGTCATGCCCAACCATGCCGAGGGCGAGAAGTTCCAGCTTCCTGTATTTGAACCGAAGATCGCCGCCCACACGATAAAATGGCTCGTTGATATTGTCGAGAGTTGCGTAGGTAACGCTACCGATGTTCTGTACGTTTTTCCCGTAGTAGTAGAAGCCCCCGACTCGCAATGAAGTGTGATCGCGCGGACCGGTTGGACCGGCGGCCTGAATCGCCTTGCGGCTTTCCGGGTCACGTTCCAGATTGAATTTGTAGGACGCGCGAAGATAGACATCTTTCGTGTTCCGCATGGCCGGGCCGTCATTGCTGCCGTTTCCCAAAGTGACGGACCAGGAGAAATTTCCATTGTTAGGGTATCCGCCAAACTCAATGGCACGTTGCGGAGCACCCATGACGAAAGGATTGTTAGTCGTGCCAAAAGCGCCCGCCACGTTGGCCTGGTCGTAGACGTCAAAATCCGAAAGGTAGATTGTCCTGGCTTGAGAGAACGGTAAATCAAGTTCGAATTGCCCCATGCGGACATTCAGCGAGTTCTTTGGCAGATGGAAGAAGCGCCCAAGATCGTTGTACTTCAAATACCCATCGCCCAGTCCCCCATCGGCGCCCGAGCCTCCAGTCGACAGGTCATCATCAATCCAGAAAGAAAGATTCGGGCCGAAGCTGCCCGCGGCGAGAAGCGTGAATGTGTTTGGCGCAAACAGATCTGTGCGCGGCACAAACCCGTTCGTCTGAATGACCGATTTCGGCTGATTGGCGTTCCAGTTGAAGTAGCCCGAATAGCGGAACGATATTGGCACCGTGCCGGGAATCTCACCGGGATAGATGGCCTCCGGGAAGGCTTCCTTCTGCGCTTTGGATCCCAACATGACGGGGTCCTGTTTCACGAACACTTCGTCGTCTTTGGGAAACTTAAAGCCGTTCTTCTTGAATGCTTCTCCAAAGTCGTTCAGTTCTGGGAAGTTGTTGTGGCATGTAGTGCAGGAGGTCTGGTACTTGCGTGAAAAGGCTGGGATAGCCTTGGTCTTCGGCACCATTACAAATGTCGAGAGCACGAACAGACAAAAAGCGGCAAAGAAAAGGAACAGATTCAGGTTGCGTGACCGACTTTCCATAAAGAGAGACACCACCCTTCCCGAGAGAGCTTCCACATGTGACCGGCGCAACAGATATCTAGGTCGAACGGCAACCATTCTTCCCTCTGCGTCACGCAACTACGGTGACTCCCATCACTCTTTAGTGTGATGACTGTCACTATACGTCCTGACTGCAAAGACGCCTGTCGCCCATACAAACCTCCTACTTAGTTCCGGCTGGTTAGAGCAACATGACAGAACTCAGATGGGGGCTTTTTGCCAGAAATCAGTCGAGTACGGCGAAGCAACGCAACTTCCTCGAATCCATTCCGTTTGACATGGTTCTGCTGCAGCTCCGCGGGCACTGAAAAGTCTCAGGATGACACCGCCACGGATGCGAATCTCCTTCGTGTCGATCTCCACCAGATCTCCCGGCTGCTCAATTCCCCAGTATTTAGGCTTGCGAATGGTCCACGGACGGTTTCGCAATTTCCGCCGTGCCTGCCGCAGCACGGCCGGTTTCGGCGGTTCGTGCAATGTCCCACGCCGCTTCAAATCCACCAGGATGCGCTCCACCATGGACGTGGAAACGGTGAGCTTCTCCCGGCCTTGAAGCACCGCCAGCTTGTCTTTGCCCCAGCGCGGATACTGCAGGTGGGACAAGACACGAGAAGTGCCGACAGGTCCGCCGCACGTTCCGACCGTTGAAGTAATGAAACAACATCCATTGAAGCCGGGTCTGTGCCCCCGACTCAAACTCTTCCCATCGCGGTGTTCTCATCCTGACACTCTACCGAGTGTCACTAATCATTCTGAACGAGCACACACAGTCCGCCCTCCGCTGAATTCCAATAGCGGAATTCTTTCAAGAACATAGTTTTCGCTCTTGCCCCACCGAATTCCGCGGGTGTACTGTGCGGACATCGCTTCGAAATCCAACGACATTGCCACAGCCGTTCCGCTGCAAAATTGGCCCAGTGGCCGAAAGAATGTTGCATCACGAACCCGCAGTAGCGAACCGGCCACAAGATATTTGTCACAGGGAGATTTCACGATGACCACCTCATTGTCCGCGCAAATTCACCGCACCTTTGTGCAATGCTCCTTTCTCGCAAAACGCTTCCTCGCACGGTGGAGCCCAGCGCTTTTCATTGCGCTGTTCCTTGCCGCAACAGCTTCCTTTGCGGCTACGTTCGCCGTGAAGCCTCCTGCCCGCTTGAAATGCGAATCGATGAGCGAACCTCTTGGCATCGACATCACCTCACCGCGACTTTCGTGGCAACTGCAGGATGATCGTCGTGGCGCTCTCCAGACTGCCTACCAGATTCGCGTGGCCACTTCGAAGGAGCAGCTTCAACGGGGCGAATCGCTGGTGTGGGATTCCGGCCGCGTAGCTTCCAGCGAATCGGTAAACGTCAGCTATGGCGGACCCGCTCTGCAATCGCGTCAACGCTACTACTGGCAAGTGCGCGTTTGGGATCTGGAAGGAAAAGTCGGTCTGTACAGCGCTCCCGGTTGGTGGGAAATGGGACTGCTCGCCCCATCGGACTGGAGTGCAAAGTGGATTGCGGAAGACAATCCTATGACGCGAGGCGATTACGAGCCGGACTCCAAGTGGATTTGGGGCACTGAAGAAGTTGCGTTGACACAGGCCGTGCCTGGCGTGCGGCTGTTTCGCTTCCAATTCACCCTGACGGAAAAGCCGAAAGACTCCATGCTCTTGATCTGTGCCAAAGATCACCTGAGAGTATGGGTCAACGGAAAACCCGTTGTGGACTCTTCCGATTCTACAAGCGTTTTACGAGAGCGCACCGAGTGGCAGTTTTCGCGCAATCTGTCGCTTGCTCCCTACCTCGAAACCGGCGCAAATGTCCTGGCTGCCGAAGTAACCGTTGACCGTGCCGACAAACCAGACGCTCCGAATTTTGCCGGGCTGATCGCTGTATTGCGACTGCAATCGTTGAACGGGACTATTCAGCGATATCTCTCCGGTACCGAGTGGAAAACCACGCGCATCGCTCCCGCCAATTGGTTCGCCAAAATCTTTGATGATTCGAAATGGCAGCAGGCCGCTGCCGTTGCAAAGCTGGGCGCTAATCCGTTGCGCTACCCTCGTTCTGATGTTTCCGCCTCATACTTCCGCCGCGAATTCCCTGTCGCGAAAACTGTACGAAGGGCTCGCGTCTACTCCTCAGCGCTTGGGAACTACCAGCTTTATTTGAACGGTAAGCGAATTGGCGACGACGTTCTCGCTCCCGGCTGGACCGACTATCACAAGCGCGTCGTCTACCAGGTGTACGACGTCACAAAAATGGTTCAACCAAAAGCCAATGCGATTGGCGCGATCCTCGGTGGCGGATGGTACGCCGATACGCTGGGATGGAAGCGCTTGCTCTTTGACTTCGGCTCACCGCCTGTTCGACTTATCGCTCAACTCGAAATCGAATATACGGACGGCACTCGCGACTCGTTTGTAACCGACGAATCGTGGAAAACTGCGGCTTCTCCGATTCTGGTTTCCGAGATTTACGACGGCGAAGACTACGATGCAAGACTCGAAGAACGCGGATGGAATCAGCCGGCGTTCTCCGATGCGAACTGGAAGCCCGCAATGATTGCCCCAACATCGCCGGCCGCATTGGTGGCGCAGAATTTTCAGCCCATTCGCGTCGAGAAGACTCTGGCGGCAAAGACAGTTTCTAATCCGACAAAAGGCGCTTATGTGTATGACCTGGGACAAAACATGGTCGGCTGGGAGCACTTGCGCGTCTCGGGCCCCAAAGGCACGAAAATTCGTCTGCGTTTTGGTGAAGTCTTGAAGCTAAACGGAGAACTCTACACAGACAACCTGCGCACTGCCGCCGCGACGGATAATTACATTCTCAATGGAAATGGCAACGAAGAGTTCGAGCCCCACTTCACGTTTCACGGTTTCCGCTACATCGAGATCACAGGCTATCCAGGCACTCCCCCGCCTGATGCGGTGGAAGGCGTTGTCTTCCACACAGACGCTCCATTCAGCACTAGATTCACCACGGGGAATCAGATGGTCAACCAACTCTGGAGCAATATTCTCTGGGGCCAGCGCGGAAATTTCCTCAGCGTACCAACCGATTGCCCCCAACGTGACGAACGCCTGGGCTGGATGGGCGATGCACAGGTCTTCTGGCGAACTGCGTCCTACAACGCGGAACTTGCTGCCTTTTCACATAAATTCGCCACAGACATGCGCGACGCTCAATCGCCCAAGGGACCGTACGCCGTTGTGTCTCCGCGCATTAGCCTGATTTCCGAAGGTGCAGCCGGTTGGGCAGATGCCGGCGTGATCATTCCGTGGACTTCCTACCAGCAATACCGTGACAAACGAATCATCGAAGAAAACTGGGATGCCATGGAATTGTGGATGAAGCATTTGCAGGCCAACAATCCAAACTTCCTTTGGCTGAAAGTGCGCGGCGATGACTATGGCGACTGGCTGGCAATAGGAAGCAAGACTTCCAAGGATTTGATCGCCACCGCCTATTGGGCGTATGACGCTACGTTGATGCAGCAGATGGCGGCTGTATTGGGACGCAAAGACGATGCAGATCGCTATCAGCAACTTTTCGAGAAGATTCGCGCAGCTTTCAACGACGCTTACGTCAAGCCGGACGGCACGGTTGGTACGGGCAGCCAGACCAGCTACGTCCTCGCACTCCACATGAATTTGCTGGCCGATGAGCTACGCCCTGTTGTGGCCAGAAATCTCGTTGCCGACATCAAAGCAAACAACGGGCACCTGACCACCGGCTTCCTTGGTACTCCCTATTTGATGTTCGAGCTTACTTCCAGTGGTCACGCCGACGTGGCCTACGAACTGCTGTTTAACAACACCTACCCCTCGTGGGGCTACATGATCGAACATGGCGCAACCACCATGTGGGAACGCTGGAACAGCGATCAGATGCTCGATCATCCCGACATGAATTCGTTCAACCATTACGCTTACGGTGCCGTGGCCGAGTGGTTGTATCGCGATGTCGCGGGCATCGACAGCGAGTTTGCAGATCCAGGGTTTCATCGCATTCATCTGCATCCGGTGTTCAACGCCACACTCGGCTCTGTGAACGCGACCTACGATTCGGTATATGGACCAATCGCGTCAAATTGGAATGTGAGCGGAAATAGAACTACATGGAGCGTTTCCATCCCCGCAAACACAAGTGCAGTGCTTTATTTCCCTGCAGGCGTGCGCTGGAGAGTTCGCGAGAGTGGCAAAGCTGTTCGGGAAAGCCCCGAGTTTAAATCCTTGCGTGACGAAAATGGCAAATCTCTTTTCGAAGTGGGAGCGGGTTCCTACAACTTCTCCCTCGTGCAGTAGATCAGGACGTCAAGATTTATTCCCGACCCTGCCTGAATTCGAAAGAGTGGCATAGCGGAAGCACGTAACCAGGTGATCGTTCACGATGCCGGCAGCCTGCATCATCGCATAGCAAATCGTCGGCCCCACAAAGCGAAACCCCCGTTTCAGCAAATCCTTGCTGATCGTGATAGCCAGCGGAGTCTTTGCCGGAACGTTTCGGTGCGTCTTCCATTGATTTTGAATCGGCGCTTCCCCTGCCAATCCCCAGATGTAAGCGTCGAAGCTGCCAAACTCTTCTTGCACTTGAAGAAAGGCCTTGGCATTTGAAATTGCGGAGTGAATCTTAAGTTTGTTGCGGATAATTCCGGGATCGGCCAACAATCGCCTCACCCTCTTGGAATCAAAACGCGCCACCTTCTGCGGTTCGAATCCCGCGAAAACTTCCCGGTAACGCTCGCGTTTCTGCAGAATCGTGTCCCAGCTCAGTCCTGCCTGAGCGCCTTCCAGCGTCAGAAACTCAAACCAGGTTCGATCGTCGTGGACGGGCACTCCCCATTCTTCGTCATGATAGGGAATGTTGATCGCTTTCTGCGCCCATTCGCATCGCACGACTCCCGATGTCGCTGCCGAAAGACTTTGTTTCTTCGTGGCCACGGTAAATGTCCTCACAAAAAAACAGTGCGCCTCGAGCAATCCGAAGCGCACTCATTGCAACCTTTTCGTACCCTGAATTATCCGATGTGGCGTTCAAGCGCCTTGGTGATTTGATCCTTGGGCACCGCACCAACAATCTGTTCCACCACCTGTCCATCTTTGAATACCAGCAGGGTGGGAATGCCTCGAATGTTGAATTTGCCTGCGGAGTTCATCGCTTCGTCCACGTTCAGCTTCGTGACCTTCAGCTTTCCTGCATAATCGTGCGCAATCTCTGCAACCGTAGGCGCCAGCATGTGGCAGGGACGGCACCACTCCGCCCAGAAATCCACCATTACCGGCTGAGACTTGCTCGCGGTCAAAACTTCCGCGTCAAAATTTCCATCATTTACCGCCTGAATGTTTTCGGCCATTTAGTTTTTATACCTTTGCGGCATGCGTACACAAGCCGCTTCCTTCTATGGATTAGATGTTGGAACCGTGATTAGGTTTCGCGCTGCTTTGGCAGCTTCATATAGTTTCGCATATTCTGACGCCGACGTGTTCCACGAATAATCTTTGGCCATCCCGTTTAGTTGTATACGTTTCCAGATGCCCTCGTTCGAATAATGGTGCAGCGCCTGGCGTATTGTGTAAAGGAGTGCGGCGCCAGTGTATTCCGTGAACTTGAAGCCGGTTCCGGTGCCATGTTCCAGATCAAACGATTCGATCGTGTCGTCGAGCCCTCCCGTGGCTCGCACGATCGGCACTGTGCCATAGCGCAGGCTGTAAATTTGGTTCAAGCCGCACGGTTCGTAGCGAGAAGGCATCAGGAACATGTCCGCTCCCGCTTCAATCAAATGAGCCGTGTGATTGTCGTACGCCACTTTTAGCCCAATACGGCCAGGAAAGTCTGATGCCAGCGCGCGGAACAGTTCCTCATACTTGCGTTCTCCCGTGCCCAACACGGCCAGCAGGATGTCTTCCTGCATTAACTCCTGCGCGATCTCCGCGATCAGGTCGAAACCCTTTTGGTCGGCAAACCGCGACACGATTCCCAGTAGCGGCCGGTTGGGGTTGTCGCGCAGCAGGTGCATCTCTTCCAGTAATGCTTCTTTGCAGACGCGCTTCCCGGCCATGTTTTTCGCGGAATACTTCATCGGGATCAGCGTGTCTTTGTCCGGACTCCACGCCGCATAATCCACGCCGTTCAGGATTCCCACTAGGCGGTCTCCTCGCGACCGGATAACCCCCTCGAGTCCAAATCCAAATTCGGAGGTCTGAATCTCCTGCGCGTACTTACGGCTCACCGTCGTCAAATAGTCCGAGTAAATCAGGCCGCCTTTTAGGAAATTTACGTTGCCAAAAAACTCGATACCGCCAGGGTGATAAACGGCCGTAGGAATTCCGGCGCGCTCGAGCGACTCTTTCGGAAATATCCCGTGATAGCCGATGTTGTGGATCGTGAATACCACCGGCAGATTCCTCACTACGGGATCATCACCGTAAGAAGTCCGCAGCAGCACCGGGATCATCGCTGTCTGCCAGTCGTGGCAATGAATCAGATCCGGCAGCCAGACCTGTTTCCCGAGTTCAATCGCCGCGCGGCAAAACTCCGTAAACCTCTCGGCGTTATCCGGATATTCGTGATTTTTGTCGCCGTATATTCCGTCGCGGTCAAAATAAAAAGGATCATCCAGAAAAAAGTAACGGACTCCATGCAGAACGGATCCGTCCATGATGGCCGGGAATCGCAAGCGCGGACCTTGTGCAATCGTCACACTGGGCAGGATCACTTTGCTGCTCTTTACACCCCGATAGCGTGGCAGAAACACTGCAACTTCGTGGCCCACTTTCACCAGGGCCTTGGGTAAAGCCTCGATCACGTCCGCAAGACCGCCGGTTTTGGCGTAGGGCAACGCTTCGGAAGCAACGAAAAGTATGCGCATAGGATTGGGCAGTTTCCTACGCTAACGGAGGCACGGGCAAAGCGTCAAGCGCCGTACAGGTTGGATGTTCTTAATCTTTCGGCCTTGGCCACGGACTTTCCTCCCACGCCGCTATACCATCTCCAGGACCCCCTTGCGTTACACTCAATTAAGATGACTCGTCAGAAGCTTGGTCAACATTTCCTCAGCGACGCCGGTTGGCGCGAACAAATTGCCCGCGCAATTCACGTGTCGCCCCATAGCATCGATGCTGGGACAACTCCTTCCTCGCAGGACTACTGCTGGATCGAGATCGGCGCAGGTCACGGCGAAATGACCCAGCATCTGCTTCGCTCCGGTGTTCCGGTGCATGCTGTGGAACTGGACCCTCCTCTGGTGGAGCGCCTCAGGAAGCTAGCCAGCAAACATCCAGATCTCACCGTGGTGCCGGGAGACGTGCTTCAAGCGGATTTGCGCGCCATCAGCAACGGAAGGCGCATACGCCTTTACGGCAATCTTCCCTACTACATCACCTCACCTATCCTGCACCATTTCTTTTCCTTCGCCGATCTCGTCGACGAAATCCACATTGTCATTCAAGAAGAGGTCGCGGAAAGACTCGCGGCACGCCCAGGTACAAGCGAGTATGGCTATCTCTCCGTCGCGACGCAGTTCTATACACGCCCTGAATTTGTGTTCCAAATTCCTCGCATTGCTTTCGACCCGCCCCCAAAAGTGGCTTCAGCCCTTGTCAGCATGCGCCTTCCAAGCGCCAACGCAGGACTCGGCCTGACTAACAAGGAAGAGTTCTTGGAATTTGTGAAGTCCTGCTTTGCACAGAAGCGAAAAACTCTGACGAACAATTTTCGCACTATGTTGCCGCCGTCGGAGACCAGAGCCATTCTTCAAACTCTGCAATTCAGAGAGGATGCCAGGGCCGAACAGTTGAGTGTCGTGGATTTGGCCGCGCTATTTACGGCTATTTCTTCAGCGAAGACAGCAGCCGGTCCGGGTAGTCGGACATAATTCCATCCACTCCCGCAGCAGCCAGCAGCCGCATGTGCGCGGGGTTGTTGATAGTCCAGCAGACCACCTGCAAGTCTCGTTTGTGCGCCTCATTCAGCAAATTGGGGCTCACCAGATCTCCCTTGACCGCCAGTTGCCTGGCTCCAATCTCCAGCGCCTTCTCAAAAGGGTTTTCGATCTGGCCGTCAAATAGCAGTCCGGTCATCAGGGTAGGTTCAATCTTGCGAAGCCCCTGCAATATGACCGGGTCAAACGAAATAATAACGCTGCGCTGAATCGCCCCCGACTCTCGCAGGGCGCTCACCAAAGCGTGTTCTCCGCCCCAGAAACCGTTTGGCTTCAGCTCCAGATAGAACACAGCATCGTGTTTTCCTGAAAACTCCACAATATCCAAAAGGGTGGGGATTCGTTCTCCCATGAACTCGCTGCCGAACCACGATCCGGCATCCAGACGCCGCACTTCCGCCAGCGTCAAGTGCTGCACCGCGCCTTGCCCATTCGTGGTGCGATTCACCGTGTCGTCGTGGAGCGCGACAAAGTGCGCATCCCGCGTCAATTGCAGATCGGTCTCAATAAACGTCGCTCCCAGCGCAAGTGCACGCCTAAACGCCGCCAGCGTATTTTCTGGCGCATACCCCGAGGCACCACGGTGAGCGATGGCAAGCACGATCGAGAATTCCTCCCAAGCAATCGCGAGGCATTTTCACTCCGGCTCACGCGATTCCTTGTCGTATGCTAACACCCCACAGCGAAAGTCCGCGCTGGAACGAATTTCAAACGTGCGTGACAATACATAAGCGGCTAATAGGCGCAAAACGGCGAAGGCGGCGTATTCGATGAAAGTTCAAAATAGATGGCTCGTAAGTTGTTCGGTGTCCCTCTTATCACTGCTTTTCGTTACCCTCTCTGCCATTTCTCAATCAACTCCAGCCGCCAACTCTTCGAAGAAGGTAGAAAAGGGGGAGAATCCTTTGGCCCACACAGTTCGGCACCAACTACAGGAGGTTCCCTTCTATTCGGTTTTCGATTTTCTCAGTTTTTCGATCGAGGGTGACAAAGTCACGCTTACTGGCCAGGTTCAGCGACCGACACTGAAGGCAAATGCGGAAGCCGCCGTTAAAAGCTTGGAAGGAGTGGCCAGTGTTACCAACAATATTGAAGTCATACCTGCCTCTTTCAGCGATCATGAACTGGGGCGCAATGTTTATCGCGCCATCTACGAAGATGCTGTCCTGCAGAAATACGCGGTGGAACCTGTGCCACCCATCCACATCATTGCCAGGAATGGAACCGTGAGCCTGGAGGGTGCTGTCAATTCCGATGCCGACAAATCCCTGGCCGGCAATCTGGCGGGTAAAGTGCCGAATCTGGCCAACCTTCGTAACAATCTTGTCGTGCGTAAGAAAGAAGTCTTGTCCAAGTAGAAAATCCGCGACGTCTCAAGCAAAATAAAGGACGAGGAAACAACGTGGCTCTGCCAAAAGACCCATATTCGAATCAAGGCGACTCCCGCGACACACCGGCCCGACAGAAAATGGTGGCACTCCGCGAGAACCTCCTTCGCCTTCACAAGACCCTGCTGGAAATGGAGCGGCGAGATTACGAGAAGGCCCACGGTCAGGTAAACGTGGGCGAGTTGTTTCGCCTGGTTGTGGGCGATCCACAGTTCGCCTGGCTGCACAGTATTTCCGAATTTGTGGTGCGCATCGACGAAATGCTGGCGGGCGAAAAGGAAATTACAGATACGGACTCGCATGAATCCGTCTCTCTCGCCCGGAAGATGTTCTTCCCATCCGAGACTGGCGATGGTTTCCAGAAGCAGTATTTCGTCGCAATTCAGAAAGATCCCGCCGTCGTCATGGAACATGCGGACCTTGCCCGGCTGTTCAGCAACGAACCACTGGACTCCGAAGAACTGAAATAGCCGGTGAAACTCTACCGCGATTGCTGTATTCGATCGAATAGTTAACCAATCGCTCTTTAATTCACTTACACTAGCTCAAGCAATTGATTTGCTTTTGGAACTATGGAACTCCATCAGCTTTCGCATTTAAAGCTCAAAAACCACGCGAGATATACAGGAGGAAAATCATGGCGAAAAAAGGAAAGCTCACGGAAGTCAGCGCCAGAGTCGGATCGGCACTCGGAAAAGCCGACCGCAAAGCCCATAAGCTTGCAAAGGAAGCGCGACAGGAGCTGAAAGCTATCTCCAAACAAGTGGACGAACTGAAGAAGCAGCTCGCCAAGAGCACGAAGCGCCTCCAGGCTTCATTGAAGTAGTCTAATTATAAGGACGCGCGGCGTCCTCTTCCAGGATGGACGCAATCGTAGAAGTGAAGTGTTCTGCGTCTGACGCCGAGAATATCAGTGGCGGCCTGAGCTTGATCACGTTGTGAAGAGGCCCGTCTGTGCCCGCGAGGACTCCCAAATCGCGAAGCCGATTCACAATGTAGGAGGCCTGATCGGCGGCCGCCGCCCGTGTTTCCAGCGAATTAACCAGGTCGATCCCAATAAATAGCCCGGATCCGCGCACATCTCCAATGATCGGATAACGCTTTTGTAGGGCATGCAAATCGCTCATCCACTCTGACCCAACCTTCAATGCATTTTGCTGAAGCCCTTCGTCGCATAACACTTCCAGAACGGCGAGACCTACAGCACAAGCAACCGGATTACCGCCGAATGTACTGAAGAATTCCATGCCATTGTTGAACGACGATGCGATTTCCGGTGTTGTCACCACTGCCGCCAGCGGAAACGCGTTGCCAATCGGTTTGCCGAACACCACAATGTCTGGCACCACTTTTTGTGTTTCAAATCCCCAAAAATGTGTGCCAAGGCGGCCGAAGCCAACTTGCACTTCGTCGGCAATGCACACCCCGCCCGCCGCGCGGACCTGTTTGTATACTTCTGAGAGATACTCCGGCGGGAACACAATCTGTCCTGCAACACTAGGCAGTGTTTCCGCGATGTAGGCAGCGACTCCGCCACTTTCCCTTTTCAGTTTCTGGCAGATCTCACCGACATGCGCTGCGTATTTCTTGCCGAGCCCCGATTCGCCCCGCCTGTACATGCCCCGATAGTCGTCTGCTATCGGCGCGACGTGCACCCACGGCTTCTTTCCCCGTCCGCCAGGCCCATTGAATTTGTACGGGCTGATATCGATCAACGTCGAAGTGTGCCCGTGATAGGCATGCTCCAGCACAACAATGTCTTCCCTTCCCGTATGGGTGCGCGCCAGTCGAAGCGCCAGCTCATTCGCTTCGCTTCCTGAATTCACGAAATAGCACACCCGCAAAGGAGCTGGCAGCAAGCCCGTAAGTCTCTCGGCGTAGCGATTGGCATTGTCATGCAAATAGCGCGTATTTGTGTTGAGGACCGCCAATTGCTCCTGCGCCGCTCGCACCACGCGCGGGTGCGAGTGCCCCACCAAGGGCACATTGTTGTACACGTCGAGGAATGCTCGACCCGTGTCGTCGTAAAGGTATTGCTTCCACCCCCGCACAATTTTCAAAGGATGTCTGTACGAGATACTGAGGTTTTGGCCAAGCACGTTCTTTCGTGTCAAAAGAGTCTGCTCAAAACCAGGTTCTTCCAGCGGGAATCGTTCCGCCGGTATCCTCAGAATTAGGTTCGGGTCAGGCGATAATCCTGTCCACACCGCCCGTTCCGACGCATACGCGACACCTGGAAAATCCGTACCCCGATCCAGCAGGTCGAGAATGATCTGAAAATGAAGATGGGGCGTCCACCCGCCGTTTTCCTGCGCCGTTCCAATTCGCGCGAATACTTTCCCTCGCTCAACACGCTGGCCAACTTTCAGGGCTGCAAGCGTGTCCGTTGACAGGTGTCCATACAGCGTGAAAAATTCGATACCTTCGTCTGGATTGTGCTTCAAAAGCACTACGGGTCCATAATCCAGCGCGGCTTTGTTGTTAGCCACGGCATGAACAGTTGCATCAAACGACGCAAAAACCGGCGTACCTGCCTCAACAAACAAGTCAATCCCCAGGTGTATGGTGCGTCGTTCACCAGTGCGGTTTGTAGCTTCACCAAATAAAGGGGAAGAGTAAATTGGACGCGCTTCGTTGTACCGGCCGACACCAACGAGCGCATTCACCCCCGACAGAATCGCTCGCAGTTTTTGGGTCAACACCGATTCCGTCACTTCGCCAGCGTCACCAGGGAGGTCCTTGCTGCCTACGCTAAGATCCAGCACATGCACCGTGGAATCATGGAGTTTCTGCGGAATCACACCGGCAGCGCGCGCACCATTCTCTGATAACCAATTCTGAATCTCTGTTTCATGTGGTACGGTCGGCAAACCGCAGGCGGCACGAAACGTGTAGTGAGCAAACCGCGGATGGATTTTTGCCAAACGCTCCAACGCCTCCCAAGCCGGGCCCTCCGTTACCGTAACGTAGGGATCGTCCGGCACCAGCGATTGCCGGTGCGCCGAATTCACCACGCTGACAGCCAGGCGTGCAGCCAGCAGGGGAAAGAACGCCGCGATTTCTTCTTCCGTAAGTGGATACGCGCGGTGGTACCCGGCCAATACCGCCGAAGCGGCTTCAAGCGGTTTCGTCTGACCTAACAACGCGTACGCCGCTGCAATCGCTGGCTCGGCGACCGTCACTGTCTCGTGCATGTCGCCAAAGTCGATGACACTCCGAGTCTGTCGGGGTTGTGGCCACGGTGTGCTCACCAAAGCGTTATAATCGTTCGCATCCCCATAGATCACGCTGCGCCGCATCGCGGGCAATCGTGGAAGAGCTTCTATTTCAAACAGTCGCAGGAAGTTCCCCGCAAGCTGGCGGCGTTCCCCATTCTTGATGTGACCAAGAAAATCGCGTGCCCACAATGAACGCGTAATATCCCATTTCAACTCACGCTTCGTTGCGGGATGTGAGAAATCCAGCAGCGCAACATCGATTTCCGCAAGAAACTTGCCCAGGCTTGAGCACAATTCAAGGTCACGCGGCTTTGCGTCCGCCAACACCTTCCCAGGAACGAATGTGAGCATCCATACCAGTCTTTGCGAACCGTCCTCAACTGTTGCACTTGCAAATAGTTCTCCGCGTGTTGTTTGCACTACTCGCGGCAATCGCAACTGCGGAGCACACTTCTCCAGATGAGTCAGCGCACGGCATTGCATTTCCACAAACGAGTCTTCCCTTGCCGGGTGCATCACCTTCAATACAAATTCTTGCCCATCCCTTGCGGTGAGATGGAAGTTGTCGTCGTATTCGCCGGGCAACGCGCGCGCAGTCGCCCGTATGGCATAAAATTCTCCACTGAGTTTCTCGGCAAGAGAACAGGCGAGCGGTGCGGCAACCCGCGATTCTGGCATCATCAGCAAATTGTATCGGGGCATTGCTTGTTCGTCCAACATCCTGTCTACTGCAGGTACCCCCCGCTTCGAGCAGGCATACCTTACTTTTCTCAACTATTCACAAATTACGGGAGGTGGTAATATTCAAAAACCGCCGGCAGTGCGCCCGCTATTAGCAGAATTTCCTGTTGGCATTTTTTCGATCAGATACGCAAAAACTTTGAAATCTGAGGATGATCATGAATACAAAGAAGGCTCTGCTCGCGTTCTCCATTGCCGGACTGCTCCTTGCAGGCTGCGAGAAATCCGCTCCAACCAATAACACGCAAAGCGCAACTCCTCAACAATCAGCATCGAACGCCGCGCAGCCGCAGGCCGAGACTCAACCTGCTCCCGCTCCAGCACCCGAACCGCCCAAGCCTCTCGTCGTTCCTGCGGGAACATCGCTTCCCGTGATCCTCGGCCAGACCATTAATTCGCGCGTGAACAGCGCGGGCGAAGAATTCGTTGGCACTTTCGCCTCCGATATTAGTGTCGATGGTGAAGTTGCCATTCCCAAGGGCACAAACGTTTCAGGAGTCATCACCAAATCAAAGAAGCAGGGCACTTTCAAGGGGCAGGCTGACTTGGCCATCCAGCTGCGCAGCATCCGCGTAGGCGGCAAGAGCTATCCCATTTCATCCAGCACCTACGCCCAGTCTGTTAAGGGCAAAGGCAAGCGAACGGCCGTCGTAACCGGTGGCGGCACAGCGGTGGGTGCGTTGATTGGGGGACTTGCTGGTGGCGGAAAGGGCGCAGCAATCGGCGCGGGCGTCGGAGCGGCGGGCGGTTTGGCTGCTTCGGGCGCAACCGGCGGGGAAAACGTCACCTTGGCCGCCGAATCCAGAGTTACCTTTAAGCTGACGCAATCGGTCACCATCGACCGCTAATCACTCTCGAAAATACAGAAAAGGCCGTTGCCAACCAAAGCAGCGGCCTTTCTCTTTTATAGTCACTCGTTGATTAAGGTTAAGCCCAGTCCAACGCACCTTTCTTGTACAGCCACACGTACCCAATCAACAGAACTCCAAGAAAAACGAACATTGAGACTAGCGCGAATGCGCCCATGTGCACAGCAACCCACCCTCGAAACAGAATCGCCCACGGAAACAGGAATAGTGTCTCCACGTCGAAAATCACGAAGAGCATCGCGACAATGTAAAACCTCGCGGAATAACGTCCCCTCGCGTTCGACTCCGGTGGAATTCCACATTCGTACGGCTGGAACTTGGCGTCGCCCAGCCGCGATTCCGGCCGGATGAATTTGAATACAATCAGCGCTACCACCGGGAACGAAAGAACCAGCAGCGCGAAAATCAGCACGGGAATGTAAGCGGCAGCCATACTGAACCTCTGTCGGAAATCCTACCACATAAGGGACATCTGGATTGTGACGCGCGTCTCAGTATTCAAGGGGGATATGTTATTTATCGAACAGAAGTTCTCCCGCTCTTTGTGTAGCTTTCACCACTGCCTTGATCAGTGTCACACGCAGCTTCCCTTCTTCCAGTTCCATAATCCCGTCGATGGTGCATCCGGCTGGCGTCGTCACCGAATCCTTCAACAATGCCGGGTGATCTCCTGTTTCCAGCACCACACTCGCGGCTCCCTTCATTGTTTGCGCCGCCAGCAGCGTGGACACATCGCGTGGCAGCCCGACCTTCACTCCTGCCTCCGCCAGCGATTCCAGAATGATGTACGCGAATGCTGGTCCGCTCGCGGATAGCCCGGTCACCGCATCCATGTTCTTCTCGTCCACCACCACCGTCCGGCCAACGGCATCGAACATCGCCCTCGCCATTTCCAGATGCTCGGGAGACGCATGTGAGCCCCGGCAGATTCCCGTCATCCCGCAATCGACTATCGAACAGGTATTCGGCATGGCACGGACCACGGCCACCTTGGCTCCCACGCGCTGCTCAATGTAGGCAGTTGGCACCGAAGCAGCCACCGAAATTATCAGTGTGTGCTCTCCCAGTTCCGGTGCGATTTCCTTCAATACGTCGTCTACAACTTGCGGTTTCACCCCCAGCAACACGATATCCGCATCGCGCACTGCCTTTCGATTGTCCGTGGTCACCTTGACGCCCAGTTCCTTCGACAGCTTGGCCGCCTTCTCTTCATGACGCACCGTCGCCAGCACACGCTTTGGTGTGAACAACCCCTGCTTCAAGTAGGCACGCAGCAAGATCCCACCCAGTTTTCCGCTGCCGATGACCGCAAGATTCTTCTCTGAAAGTTTGTTTGGCATGATGCCAACATTGTTACGGACGCAAGGAAATGCGTCAACAATCGATTCCGAAGCGGACATACGGCCTTCAGCTTCCAGTTGGCGACGACACTGGGTCTTTCGGCGAGTGAAACGTGGAGCGGAATTTCAGCGAAAACTGGTACGAACTTATGGGTATCATTGGGGCACATCTTGTCTCCAGTTCATCGGCCATATGCCCACCACAGGCATACTGTAATTTCAGTGAACACCGCCGTTAAGCCACCGGATTCCATGAAGCACGCTGACCCCGCGCCCCACTCGGGGTCAGGCGTCTTCAAGAGGTTGTTCTATTCCGTCGCCGGTTTCGTCCTGCAAACATGCATTGAATTGCTGGTTCGCGTATCAGGACGTCGCGTTCTCAAGCGTGACGCCCCTTGGCTGGACTGCATCATCGGCAGAGCTGGCTTTAACGGTGCGGAACTCTATCGACGCATAGCGGAAGAGAAGAAACTCGACTTGTCCATGCCAGCGGAAGCGGGACTGGTATCGGATTTCGCGGATCTTCGCGGACCAGCCTTTGATCCTGACAAAGTGCACTCGGCAATCAGGCATTTTTACGAACACGCGGCAGCCTATCACCTGGAGGCATGGAGTGAAGTGTACCTCGCAGGAAAACTAGTTCTGTGGCTGCTGGTAGAGTTCATCAGCCAGCAGATGGACCAGCTGAACTTCCCCATCTCATCCCTGGAAATAGCGAAGGGTATGACCAGTGAAATCGTGCAACTCCGTGATCCACAATCGGGAAAACTCGCTTACACCGGCTGGCTCCGGCGCTTCCGCTCTACCGGCAAGATTATTTACGCGGGCCTCTATTCTGCAACTCAGCTGCCAGGGGAAGCCGGCCCGTGCGTAAAGGTCACATTTCCCTGCTACGGCAGTAGCAGCGTTTATCTTCGCCCTTGCGCCTACGAGGATGGCTCCTTCGGATTGGTCTCCACCGGGTCAGCGTTCGGAAGTGCGGGCTTCTATCGCGTCCTTGAATCTGGCAAGGACGCCTGGCGGGTACGCAATTTCAAATCCTTGCATGAAATATTTCATGTATATGTCGATGGGGACGGCGTTCTTCGCACGGACCACACAATTACCTTTCTGGGCCTTACCATCTTGCGATTGCATTACAAAATGACTTTGGCGCAAAAATCAAAATAGAGTCTTCCAACGCTTGGCGAGTTGCTGAATCAGGTACCCTTCCCTGCGCTGCCATCCCGGTATTCTATATTTCAGTCCTATCGTGCGCCGTTCAGGTAAGATGAGCCCCACTATGCAACTTCATCGAATACAACTGCGAGTGGCTACGCTCGTCGCGACACTCGTTGCGGTTTCTCTTCATCAATCCCTCGCGCGCGCCCAGTCATCTGCAACGAGGCTGACTGATATAGCCATTCCGATGCGAGACGGCGTCATCCTGCGGGCAGACGTTTGGCTGCCCAGTTCCAGCGGCCGCTTCCCCACTCTCGTCTATCGCACTCCTTATGGAAAACAATTTGCCTCAAAGGAGTGGACTACCTTCGATAAAGCCGCCGCTCATTGCTACGTCGTCATCATTCAGGATGTGCGTGGACGTTACGCCTCCGATGGCGAGTTCGTCCCCTATCAGCACGAAGGTAAAGACGGATATGACACAATCGAATGGGCTGCCCATCAGCCGTGGTCCGATGGGAATGTTGGCACATTTGGGTTGTCCTATCCCGGGGCCGTCCAGTGGCTTGCAGCAGTTGAAACTCCGCCTCATTTGAAAGCCATGGTCCCGGCAATGACTTATTCCACTCCTCGAAATTTCTTTTATTCTGGTGGCGTGTTCGACGGCTCCTGGCTGGAGTGGACTTGGCTCAACATCGCGCCCGATGCGCGCAAACGCAAACATCTCCCCGGCCCGACCACCTACAAGGATGCACGCGAGACTTGGAAATCAGAGCACGAGCGAATAGAAGGATTCCTACCGCTCCGCGATCTTCCGGATTTGAAAGAGGCTTCGCCCTTCTATTACCTGTGGCTCGCCCATCCACCCGCCGATCCCTGGTGGGATTGGGCGGAACTTCGGAACAAATATGATCGGGTTCATTGCGCGGTCCTGAATTTCTCCGGATGGCATGATGAAGCCTACGGCCCCGACGGCGCCACCACCAACTTCAACGGCTTGCTCGCTTCACGCAAGGGGGAAGCAGATCCTCGCACTCGCACCATCATTGGGCCATGGACACACGGCGGCCAGGATGAACGAAAAAGCGGTGAACGCGACTTTGGCCCATCCGCGCCGCTGGACTATGACGACTTGATTCTCCGCTGGATGGACCACTATCTTCGTGGCGCGGACAATGGAATCGATCGCGAGGCCCCCGTCCGGATTTTTGTCATGGGCGCAAACACCTGGCGCGATGAGCAGGCATGGCCACTTCCGCGCGCGAAGACGCAACCCCTTTATCTTGCCGCAGACTCAGCCAATGCACACGCTGGCTCTTTGCTGTCGCAACCTGCCAGGTCGAAAACCCCCTCAAGCATATTGAAATCCGACCCATCTCATCCCGTTTCAGATCCCTACAACGCGTACGGCGCGCACGACTATCGCGCATTCGCTGGCCGCGAAGACGTCCTCAGTTTCGACAGCGAACCCCTGCCTGCGGACACGGAAGTAACGGGACCAATCAAACTTGAATTGTTCGTCTCTGCTGATGTTTCCGATTTCGATGTGTGGGGACGCCTTCTGGATGTCGCTCCCGATGGCACTGCTTTCAATTTGATGAGTCCTGGCTTGGATGTGCTTCGCGCCAGTTCCCGTAACGAATCGCTTCAGCCGGAACTTTTGATCCCAGACAAGATCTACAAACTGGACCTCGACCGCTTGCTGACCAGCAACACATTTCTAAAAGGTCATAAGATCCGCGTCCAAATCAGCGGCGCGTTCTATCCGCACTTCTCGCGCAATCTGCAAACCGGAAGATCAGAAATCATCTCGTCGCAATCCCAAGTCGGTCACTTGACGATTCATCACGATGCGGACCATCCGTCTCGAATCCTCTTGCCTGTTGTCGAGTGATTGGTACGATCCGGCCTGATAGAGGAATCCCCAATAATCAGTCGTGCCTCGCGCCGTTCAGCACGTGCACCGCGTGAGGAAGAATGGCAGCAACTGCATCCAGCGATTCCACTGCTCCCTTTGGACTCCCCGGCAGATTAAGGATCACCGAGTGATGGCGAATCACGGCAACTCCGCGCGAAAGAACAGCCGTAGGCGTCTTCTCCGCGCCTTTGCGCCGCAATTCTTCCGCTAATCCGGGAATAATTCTCTCGGCCACATCATTCGTTGCTTCAGGAGTATTGTCGCGTGGGCCGAGCCCTGTGCCGCCTGTCGTCAATATCACATCCACGCGCCGCGAGTCCGCAAGTTCCCGCAAGATCGTCCGTATGTTCGCCGGGTCATCGGAGCAGCGCAGAGCCGAATTCACCTCCCAGCCCAATTCTCGGCAACGATTAACCAGCGCCGGACCGGACACGTCTTCGCGCTCGCCTCTGGAAACTGTGTCGCTTATCGTTAGGATGGAAACGCGCATCGGAGCTTAGCCGGTGCCCACGGCATCTCGATTGGATTCGTCCATCAGCCGCATCGCTTCCATCAGCAGTCCAGTCGTATTTTTCGTCGTGGTTGTTCTTGTGGATGCGTTCGCCGCATTAAAATCAATCTCAAACTCGCCCTCGGTCCACAACAATATCTTGTAGACGGCGTCATCTCCCTCTACCGTTCCCATCTTGGCGTCGCGGCACTGCCCCGCCCCAAAATAAAGCTCCGCCTGTTCTCCGCCCTTCTGAACAACCAGCCGGCATGATTTCTGCCCCATTTCCAGCGACTGCATCAGATCGATCATGCTCATCTCTTCCAGGCGTCCCTGAATCACGCCGGGACGGGATGCACGCTTCTGCAGTTTCTCCAGATGGAGCCGATCAATCACTTTTTTTGCGGAACGTACCAGGTCCTTCACCAAAAATGGTTTTGCGATGAAGTCTTCCACGCCATCCACCAGAGGCCGCAGCCGCTCTTCTATATCTGCGCGGCTGGCGATAAACAAAAAGGGGATGTGCCGGGTAGCTTCCCTCCCACGCAGTTTTTCAAACAATTGGCGGCCGTCCAAGCCCGGCATTTTGAAATCGCACAGAATTACGTCTGGTGGCTCGTCAATCACGCGCAACAACGCGTCCGCACCATCCGTCGCAACCATCACCTCGCAGAAAGGCTCCAGTCCCTTCGCGACCAGATCCCGCACCAGCGGATTATCATCAGCCAGCAGGAGTTTTACCGTCTTGTTTGACACCGCGGTCATCTCTTGGTGATTCCTGATTTCTTCTTACTCGATCGCACAAAGTCGCCGCTCTTCCCACCCGTTTTCTGCAACAGGTAAACGTCGCTGATCTCAATGGACTTATCCAGAGCCTTGCACATGTCGTACACCGTCAACGCGGCACAAGAGGCGGCCACCAGAGCTTCCATCTCTACCCCTGTCTGCGCCGTTGCCGTCACTGTCGAACGTATTTCCACCCCATCTTTGCACAGGGTTGGGGTCACATCAATGTGCGTGAGTGCCAGTGGATGACAAAGAGGTATCCACTCCGCCGTCCGTTTCGCCGCTGCTATCCCCGCTATCCGTGCCACTTCCAGGGGATTCCCCTTGGGATTCTTCAGCCCTCTGACCGCCCGAAGCACCTTCGGCGCCATTCGCACAAATGCATGCGCCACAGCGGTTCTCGTGGTCACGGATTTAGACGACACGTCCACCATCGACACTTCGCCGCTCTTCTTGTAATGCGATAGCTTCGTCAATTCCGCCTCAGTTGGCTGTTCCGGCGTCGAGTCCTACTTAGAGTACGTCTCCCCGCGGAAGAACGGAAATAGACTCTCCCGCTGCCATGTCCTGAACGTCAGAGGGCACCACCAGGAAGCAGTTCGCCCTGCTCAGCGTTGCGATATCCCCGGAACCTTGCCATTTCAGTGCCGCCACACGTGCGCGTTCACCTTTCCATTCCAGTCGTGCTGGAAGAAAGTGTGCCAGTCCGGGCTTTTCGTGAAGCGGTTCCGCAAGCGTCGCCTGCAATAAAGGGAGCGCCCTTGCCTTCGCTCCACTTAAGATATCTATCGCAGGGATCGCAAATAGGTGAAACGTCACCATCGTCGAAACCGGATTACCCGGCAGACCAAATACCAGCCGGTTTCGCACTCGCCCGAACACGGTTGGCTTTCCCGGCCGCATCGCTACTGCATCAAAGTAAAATTCGGCTCCCATCGACTTCAGCACGCCTTCCACTAAATCATACTTCCCCATTGATACGCCGCCGGAAAGCACCAGCATATCCTCGCGCAATCCCTGTTCGATCTTGGCTCCCAAATCCTCCACCCGGTCCCCCGCATTCCCAAGCAACACTGGCTCGCCCCCAGCCAGCCGCACCTGGGCTCCCAACGACACGCTATTACTGTTTCGAATATGAAATGGTCCGGGAGTATCCGAAATAGGCACCACCTCGTCGCCGGTAGAAAGAATCGCGACACGCGGCTTCTTGTGACAGTTCAGTACAGCCGCACCCACCTGCGCGGCTATCGCCAGTTCAGCAAACCCCAAACGCAGCCCAGGCGACAGCGCCAGGTCGCCCGCACCAGCCTCGCTGCCCCGCGTGACAATATTTTGTCTCCGCGTTGTCTCTCGCTGAAAAGCTACCCCCTCACCCTCTCGGCTCGTGAACTCCACCATCACCACTGCATCCGCCCCGCCGGGAACCGCAGCACCAGTCATTATCTGCATGCATGTCCCGGGAGCCAATATTTCTGTAACGGCATCTCCCGCTTTGATCTCGCCAACACATCGGATTGTCTTGCCCGGTCCAGCCTCGCTCGCGCGTACCGCATAGCCGTCCCGTGTCGAACGGTCAAACGGAGGATACGCGCGGTCTGTGCGGATTTCCTCCGCAAGCACATAGCCCAAGGCATCGTTTACGGGGACTGTAATTAAGGAAGGAGAAACCTGGCTGGCCTCGGCTTGCGCAATAACCATCTGCCGAGCATCTTCATAGCGAAGCATTTCCATACCTCAGCAGTTTACTGGAAAACCGAATCTCTTTAGGCGATGAGGCTTGCGCAACAAAATTTCTGGCGCTTTAGCCCCTGAAGTGTCTACATCTTCTTTTATTTCGGCAAGCGCTTATGGTCGCTGGCTCTGCCATCACAGCCATCGTGCCAGCAACGTCCCTGGCTGAATAATCGTCGCGTCGCGCTCTGGTCCCGTCGAAATCATTCCTATCTCCACCTGCAGAAACTCCGAAATGAATCGTAGATAATCCAGGGCAGCCTTGGGCAACTTCCCTGCGTCCTGCACGCCGTATGTCGATTCGCACCACCCCGGCATCGTCTTGTAGATAGGTGTCACCCGTTCATATTCTTCCGCCGAAGCTGGCATTTCACTGATGGGCGTTCCTTTGTAGGTGTACCCTACTCCAACTTTGAACTCTCGTTGCGTGTCAAATACGTCCAGCTTGGTAATCACCAGCGAATCGATGCCGTTAATCATTTTCGCGTATTGCAATTCCGCAAGGTCCAGCCAACCGCATCGTCGCGGCCGCCCCGTCACCGCTCCAAATTCCTTACCGCGCTCGCGAACTTCCTTTGCCTCCAGGTCCGGCATCTCCGTGGGAAATGGCCCGCCGCCCACTCTCGTCGTGTACGCTTTGGAAATCCCCAGTACGTGCCGAATCTTCGTCGGCGGCACGCCAACACCAGTCGCAGCCCCGCCGGACGTCGCACTCGACGACGTCACAAACGGGTAAGTTCCATGATCGATGTCCAGCATCGTTCCTTGTGCGCCTTCAAACAATACGGCTCTACCTTCATCGAGAGCGCGATTCGTCAGCACCGCTGTATCGCAGATGAACCCCTTGATCTTCTCACCCAACCGCAGCGTGTCCTCCACTTCATGTGTGAAATCCACATTCGCGCCGTACGCGCCACGCGCGATGCGATTCTTCTCCGCAACTACCCGCGCCGCTTTCTCGCGAAAAAGCTCTGGCGTTAACAGGTCCACCATCCGCAATCCCCGCCGCGCCATCTTGTCTTCATACGCCGGTCCGATCCCGCGGGATGTCGTTCCAATCTTGTTCTCTCCACGCGCCGTTTCTGCCGCCTTATCCAATTCCCTGTGATACGGAAAAATCAAATGTGCCCGATTGCTGACATGCAACCGGCCATTTACATCCACTCCGGCTTTTGCCAGCATTTCGATCTCGGCTACCAGAGCTGACGGGTCCACCACAACGCCACATCCGATAATGGCGTGCTGTTTCGGCCGCAGAATCCCGCAAGGAATCAGCTGCAATACGAAGCGGTCTTTCCCAATGATGACCGTGTGCCCGGCATTGTGTCCGCCCGCCACACGCACGATGTAATCAAACGAACCCGCCATATAATCTACGACCTTGCCTTTGCCCTCATCGCCCCACTGCGCGCCCACCACGACGACAGATTTCATCCCGTCTTTCTCCTCGCTGCCCTTCACTCCGCGCTGAATCTTCGCTCTCCCTGAACATTTTCCTGCTACAACTCCAAACAGAAATCGTACGATGGCGACACCCCGAACGCAAGCAATCCGCCTCCGTGCCGCCAGTTCCTTTCTGTTTGGATGCGTGAAAATTCAAAGCGCCGTCGCAAGTAACCTTACTTCGTGTACGGCCGCAGTCGGAGCGCCAGAAGAAACATTCCGACGCTCGCCACCAGTGGCACCAGAAACCCTGCCCTCAAGGAATGCGATTGCGTCGCGATGCTCCCTACTAATTGCGGCACTGCCCCGCCTCCCAGACTGCCCGCGCTGAAATACAAAGAACTGGTCCAATCGGCATCCTTCGGAAAAACCTTGGCCAACCACGTCACAAGGATTGGATACTGCGGCGCACATCCTATTCCTGCCATGGCAACACCCAGCAGCAATACCGGAGTGTTAGGCGCTAGAGCAATGATAGCCGTCCCAAAGCTTGCCGACAGCAAGCCGCCCGCAGAGATACTCACAACGGTGAAACGCCGCAACGCAACCGGCATGAATCCCCGGCCCAGCAACATACACACATAAAACACAAAAGGCCCCAGGGTCAGCGCGGAAAAATGTGCACTCGAAGGCATGCGTTTTTCCATCGTCCCAACCCATCCCCCAATACTTGTTTCCGTGCCAACATAGAGAAAAAACAGCAGAAAGAGCGGGATCGTCGCTCCTTCCTTCAAGTGCTGTTTCCAATCGGCCCACGAATGGTTCACTCGTTTCGTGGTTATCGCCTCTGCCGGAACTTTTCGGAAGAAATGGGCGAGCGCAATCGCCATGGTGAAAACGGCTACGCAGATTCCCAATCCTTGAATGCCAATCTTCGGCACAAGAGCGGCTACCAGGAATGGACACGCCACCGCTCCAACACCCCACGAAAAATTCAACAAACTCACTGCAGCCGCAACATTCGACGACGGCAATTGTGTTCCTCGCAGATTCGTCGTCGGATTAGCCAGTCCGTACCCAAACCCGTTCAACGAAACGGCCGCGGCCGTTAGCAACCACGGGCTTACCCCCATGAATGCCATCCCAAGCGTCAGAAATAGAAATGCCCCGCCAAGCACCTTGGAGAAACCAAACCGCGGCAACAACCACCCCGTGGCGATCACTCCAAGCAGACTGACGCAATATTGCGCCGGGAAAAATCTTCCCATCTGCGCGTCGCTCAGCCCCCAATGCTTCGAGAACATCGGCAGTAGCGGTCCAAGACTCGTGGTAATTACACCGATTACCACAAATCCCGCGTGCAACAGAAACCATTCGAATCGTGGATTGGGCGTTGAAACAGAAGAGTTGGAACGAGTCGAGAAATCCATCGTTAATCGAGTCTGGCATAACTCTGTAACAGCAACAAGACAACTCCTTTGCACCTCGCCATCTCTGCTATAAATCCCCAGGACAGTCCGCTTCCAGTTTCGCCTTCACTTGCCCTTATGGTTCCCTAATGCGCCACTTACGCTTTCCTTACCCTGTTTCTCTTATTCTCCTTATTAGCTATGGAGCTCTGCATGACAGACATTTTTTTTGTTCTTGCCACCCTTGCCTTCTTCGCCCTCGGGATTCTCTATCTCAGAGGCTGCGAACGGCTCAGGTAAGAGGTCGCCATTTATGATTGGAAATATTCTGCTGATCGTTGTTGCCATCCTTCTCTGCGGCTATCTCTTCTATGCGTTGCTGAAACCTGAGGACTTTTAACATGACCGCTAACGGGTGGTTCCAGATCTTTCTCTACTTCGCGGTCGTGCTGCTCCTTACTAAGCCCATCGGCGTGTACCTCTGGCGCGTGTTTGAACGGAAATCTACCTGGCTCGATCCTTTGCTTCGTCCAATCGAAAAACTGGTCTACCGCGTTTGCGGCATCAACGAAGACAAAGAGATGCGCTGGACCGAATACGGCGCCGCCATGCTCGTCTTCAGCGGCGTCTCTCTCCTACTTCTGTACGCAATCGAACGAGTGCAACAATGGTTGCCCTGGAATCCGCAACATCTCCCCAACCTGCCTGGCGATCTTGCCTGGAACACGGCCGTTTCCTTTACCACCAACACCAATTGGCAAGCCTACGTCCCGGAAGCCACGATGAGCTATCTCACGCAGATGGCTGGCCTCGCCTATCACAATTTCGCCTCTGCCGCGGTTGGCATCGCACTCGCCATCGCCCTCATCCGTGGGGTTTCTCGCCGTGAATCACCCGGCATCGGCAATTTCTGGGTAGACACCACTCGCTCCTTCTTGTGGGTTTTGCTCCCTCTCTGCTTGGTTCTTACCTTGTTGCTTGTCTCGCAAGGCGTCGTTCAAAATCTGCATCCATACATTTCCGCCACCCTCATTGAACCACTGTCGGTCGATAAGACCGGTGCGGACGGCGTCGTCAAGAAGGAATCCGTCACAACCCAGATCATCGCTCAAGGCCCGGTAGCTTCTCAGGAAGCCATCAAGATGCTCGGCACGAACGGCGGCGGTTTTTTCAACGCCAACAGCGCTCATCCATTTGAAAATCCCACGCCCTTTTCCAATTCCCTGCAAATGCTCATGATCTTCGCCATTCCCTCCGGCCTCACCTATACGCTCGGCCGAATGACCGGCTCCCCTCGTCACGGCTGGGCAGTATGGAGCGCTATGGCAGCCCTTTTCCTGGTTGGCGTGATGGTCGTCTATGGTGCTGAATCTCGTGGCAATCCCCTGCTCGCTTCCGTCGACACCAAAGCATCTGAACAACAATCCGGCGGAAACATGGAGGGCAAAGAAGTCCGCTTCGGCATCGCTAACTCCGCGCTCTTCACTACTGTCACCACAGACGCCAGTTGCGGCGCCGTCAACAACGCCCACGATTCCCTCACGCCCATCGGCGGTATGGTGCCATTGATCAACATCATGCTCGGCGAAATCGTCTTTGGAGGAGTCGGCTCCGGTCTCTACGGTATGCTCGTTTTCGTCATTATTGCCGTCTTTATCGCCGGCCTGATGGTCGGTCGCACTCCGGAATACCTCGGCAAGAAGATTGAAGCCTTCGACATAAAGATGGCCGTTCTTTCCATTCTCGTCTCTTCGCTCACCATTCTTATTTTTGCCTCCATTTCCGTCGTCACCAAAGTGGGACTCGCCGGCATTTCCAATCCGGGTCCTCACGGCCTATCCCAGATTCTGTACGCCTACACTTCCTCGGCGGGCAACAACGGTTCCGCATTCGCCGGCATTAACGCAAACTCCCTCTGGTTCAACGTCACCACTGCTATCGCTATGCTCCTCGGCCGTTTTTTTTCAGTCATTCCGGTCCTTGCCATTGCCGGCAGTCTTGCCGCGAAGAAACACGTTCCCGAATCGCTCGGTACATTTCCGGTCGACGGGCCGCTTTTCACTTCTCTGTTGATCTCTGTCGTCGTAATTGTGGGCGCCCTGACTTTTTTCCCTGCTCTGAGTCTCGGCCCAATCCTTGAGCATTTATTAATGAATGCTGGAAAGGCTTTTTGACCCCCCCGCCTTCCATCGCGGATTTCGAGGAATCCATGACTCTCAACACACCAGCAAAAGCAACTTCCTTCGGGGATGGTAAGATCTTGCGCAATGCCATCGTCGACTCGTTCTGGAAACTCGACCCACGCCTCATCGCAAAGAATCCCGTAATGTTCGTCGTTGAAGTCGGAGCCGTCATTACCCTCGTCGTTTTAGTTACAGACCTCATCCATCACACCGGTAGTTTCCGCTTTGGACTGCAGATCACCCTCTGGCTCTGGTTCACGGTTCTCTTTGCTAACTTTGCCGAAGCGATGGCCGAAGGCCGCGGTAAAGCACAAGCAGATACCCTGCGCAAGGCACGCGCCGAAACTGATGCCAGGAAACTTCGCCCCGACGGCAAGACCGAAATCATAGCCAGTTCTAAATTGCGTTCAGGTGACATCGTCCTGGTTGCCGCCGGCGAATTCATTCCCGGCGACGGCGAAGTCATCGAAGGCGTTGCTTCTGTAGACGAATCGGCGATCACTGGCGAATCCGCACCCGTTATTCGCGAATCGGGCGGCGATCGTTCCGCTGTCACCGGGGGCACTCGCGTCCTCTCCGACGAAATCAAAGTCCGCATCACCTCCAACCCCGGTGAAACATTTCTTGACCGCATGATCGGCCTCGTCGAAGGCGCATCCCGTCAGAAAACTCCCAATGAAATCGCTCTTAACATTCTATTGGCTGGCCTCACCATCATCTTCTTGTTGGCGGTCGTGACCCTTCAGCCTTTTGCTGTCTATTCCGGCGCACAGCAGAGTATTTTCGCCCTTATTTCTCTTCTCGTCTGCCTTATTCCCACCACCATCGGTGGCTTGCTTTCCGCCATAGGAATTGCGGGAATGGATCGCCTGATCCAGCGCAACGTTATCGCCATGTCCGGCCGCGCTGTCGAAGCCGCGGGCGATGTCGACGTTCTCTTGCTCGATAAGACAGGCACCATCACCCTCGGCAATCGCGAAGCAACTGCGTTTCATCCTTGCCCCAATGTGTCCGACGTTGATCTAGCTAATGCTGCTCAACTCGCTTCCTTCGCGGACGAAACCCCGGAAGGCCGCTCCATTGTCGTCCTCGCAAAAGAAAAATACGGTCTCCGAGGCCGCGAACTCGCACCGCACAATCCCGTCTTCATTCCCTTTTCTGCTCAGACGCGCATGTCCGGCGTCGACATGGACGGGAAAGAAATTCGCAAAGGTGCGCCGCAGGCCATCGCGCGTTACGTCGCAGAGAGAGGACAGATCGTTCCTCCTCAGATTGAGGCCATTGTCGAACGCATTTCCAACTCCGGCGGCACTCCTCTCCTCGTTGCGCAAAGCTTCCGTATCCTCGGCGCTATCGAATTGACCGACATCGTCAAAGGTGGAATTCGCGAACGTTTCGATCACCTTCGCTCGATGGGCATCCGTACCATGATGATCACCGGAGACAATCCGCTCACCGCCGCGGCTATTGCCAGGCAAGCTGGTGTGGATGATTTCCTTGCCGAAGCCAAACCCGAAGACAAGATGGCTCTCATCCGCAACGAACAAGCCAAAGGTAAATTGGTGGCAATGACCGGCGATGGCACCAATGATGCTCCCGCTTTGGCTCAGGCGGATGTCGGGGTCGCCATGAACACCGGCACTCAAGCTGCTAAAGAAGCTGGCAACATGGTCGATCTCGATTCCAATCCCACCAAACTTATCGAGATCGTCGAAATCGGCAAACAGTTGCTTATCACCCGCGGCGCACTGACCACATTTTCTGTGGCCAACGACGTTGCTAAATATTTCGCCATCATTCCTGCGATGTTTGCCGGCACCTTCCCTCTACTCGGCGCTCTCAACGTCATGAAATTGCGCACACCCGAATCCGCCATCCTCTCCGCCGTAATCTTTAACGCCCTCATCATCATTGCGCTCATTCCGTTGGCCCTGCGCGGTGTTCGTTACCGTCCGTTGGGTGCAGCCGCTCTTCTTCGCAGAAATATGTTTATTTACGGACTAGGGGGCGTGATCTCCCCGTTCCTCGGCATTAAGTTGATCGACGTTATCGTTGGCTGGATGCATTTGGCTTAGAGGACCACTATGAAAGAACATCTGAATATCGCCATTCGCTTCACAATCGTCACGTCAATTATCTTTGGCTTGCTCTATCCGCTCAGCCTGACGGGACTCAGCCAGTTACTCTTCCCTCGCCAGGCAAACGGCAGCCTACTCACTAAAGGTGGCGCAATCGTTGGCTCAAGCCTGATCGGCCAGGGATTTTCGGCTGAAAAATATTTTCACTCGCGGCCATCCAATGCGGGAGCCGGGTACGACGCCACGGCCTCCAGCGCTTCCAACCTCGCTCCGACGAACAAGCAACTCCTCGATCGCGTCCACACCTATGTGCTGAAGTTGCAGCAGGAAAACCCAGGCCAGCCGATCCCCATCGATCTGGTCACCGCTTCGGGCTCAGGTCTCGACCCGGATATTTCTCCCGCCTCCGCCTCATTTCAGATCGTCCGGGTAGCCAAAGCTCGCGGCATCACAACGGAACAGGTCCAGGCGCTCGTGCAATCTCATTCAGAGCCGCGCCAGTTCGGAATCTTTGGCGAGCCTCGTGTAAATGTTCTGCAATTAAACTTGGAACTTGACGCAAAATTCCTCGCCAAGAGTCCATAGTCACTGCGATTTTTAATTTGTCTTATGCAGTGGCCGGTCTTTAAAGCGGTTCCGGTTTTATCGCGTCGTGCGTGGTTGCAGCTGTTCTGTCGGCGAGCACTTGCTGGTCTTCTCTGACTCTTCCTCACTTCGTTCCCCTCACTTTTGGCATCTGAAACCGGTACCCCACCCACGGTTCTGTCAAAATATATCTAGGCTGCGAAGGGTCTTTCTCGATCTTTTTCCTCATCTGGTTGATCACTACCCGCAGATTCTCTGTCTCCTCACCATACTCCGGCCCCCACACCGATTGCAGCAGCCTCCTATGCGAAACAGGTTTGCCCTGATTGGCAATCAACTCCTTCAGCACATCAAACTCTTTCGGCGCCAGATGAACTTCCTCTCCAAACGCCGTTACCCGCCGCGCCTCAAAATCCACGATCAAATCCTTGGATTCAAAAGTCGGAACCGCTTCCGAAGCCGAGTGCCTTCGCAAAGACGCCCGCACCCGTGCCAGCAATTCCTCTATTCCAAACGGTTTTGTTACGTAATCGTCCGCGCCCGCGTCCAGCGCTACAACTTTGTCCCGCTCCGCACTCCGCACCGTCAACATGATGATCGGCGTCTTGCTTCCCCGCCGAATCTCCTTGCAAGTCTCGATTCCACTCATGCCCGGCAGGTTCACATCCAGCAGGATTAAGTCCGGCTTCAGTTTTCGCGCCACTTCCAGTGCTTCTTCTCCGCTCTTCGCCTCGCTGATTTCGTAGCCACGAAAGCTCAGCGTCGATCGCAGCACTCGCCGGATTTGTGGCTCGTCATCGACCACCAATATGCTTGCCGAGTTCATCGCGCTTCCCCTCTGGCAAGTATCACTGGCAGCGTGAACGAAAATACAGATCCATGCCCCAACTGACTCGTCACCGTAATCGATCCTCTATGTGCATTCACAATCGCCTTGGCAATCGGCAATCCCATCCCCGTCCCGCGCACCTGATACCGCTGGTCGCGCCCTCTATAGAATTTGTCAAACACCAATCCCTGCTCGAACGGGTCAATTCCCGGTCCGCGATCTCCCACGCTGAAGCTGACAAACTCTCCCGCACGTTCTGCCGTGATCGTGATCGGCTGCTCCTTCGGCGAATAGATATGCGCGTTGTCGATCAATTGCACAAGAATGTCCGTTGCACGAGACAGGTCGGCTCGAATTACCGGCAGGTTCGCCTCCACATTCACAAGGATCGGCCGATCTCCCAGCGTTTTCTTTTGCATTTGGACTGCGGTCTCAATCAGCTTTGCCGGCTCTACGGCTTCAAAGTGCAATTCAAGCTGACCCGCCTCAAGCCGCGCCATCTCCGCTGCCTCTTCCACCAGATGATTCAACCTGTCGCATTCTTCATTAATTATGGTCAGCAACTCTGTCTGCTGCGCAGAGTGCGGCACCTCTGTCCCCAGTAAGTCCGTCACGGAAGCTTTGATCGCCGTGAGAGGAGTCCGGAAATCATGCGCAATCGCGTCCAACAGCGCCGATTTCAGCCGCTCTCCTTGACGTTCCGCTTCCGTCTCTCCCAACTGCTCCACGGCCCGTGCGCGTTCAATCGCAATGGCCACCAACGAACTCACCGCATCCAGCGTCTGACGGTTCATGCGCGCCCCGGAAATTCCCAGGCTGGCAATCGGTTTCACTCCTAGCCGCACGGGGACAAAGTGCAGCGCCTGCTGCGGGTCAAACACGACCTCGTCTCGCGAGTACGTCTTTTTCATCAACTGCTCGTCGATCTGTGCCGCCCCGTATCCCGAGCGATAGAACTTCTCCTTCTCTGGCAAAAATAACTCCGCTGCACCCGCCTCAAAGCATTCCACCAGGTAATTGGGAATCGCGTTCATCAACTGAATCACGTTCCCTTCTCCAAGCAGTTTTTGGCTGAACAAATATAGGCGTTCTACTTCATTCCGCCGGCTGTTGGCCGCGTCCGCTTCTTTTCGTATGCGCGCAGAGAGTTGGCTGCCCACTGTCGACGTCAAAAGGAACGCTCCCAGCGCCACCCAGTTCTGCGGATCGGAAATCGTGAATGTCCCTGTCGGCGGCAGAAAAAAGTAATTGAACAACATCATGGCACCGATGGACATTGACACCGACACCACCATCCCCCAAACCGCCGAAACTGCTAAAATTGCCAAAAGGAAGGAAAGCGCTACAGTCGTCTGATTAACGTGCAGGATTCGCCTGCATCCGAATGTAATGGAAAGCAGGAGTAGCGCGGCAATCACAAATCCGAATCCGCGCCCAGCTAGGAACCGCGCCATGAGAGTATTGTAACTCAGCGCCAAACTCTAGAAGAGAGAAACTCGTCTTGGTTAAGAAACCTGAAGATTGGTTGGAGGTCGCCTCCCCTTCCGCAAAACAGCGCGGCAATTTCAAGCTTTTTCTTGGCTACGCTCCCGGTGTTGGCAAGACCTTTAGCATGTTGAGCGAAGCCATCCGGCGCAGCGCTCGTGGCGAAAATCTCGTTATCGGTATTGTCGAGACTCACGGGCGCAAAGGCATCGTCGAACTCGTAGCCCAACTCGAAGCCGTTCCCCGCAAAAAGATCGAATACAAAGGCACTATGTTCGAGGAAATGGATGTCGAGGCCATCCTGGCCCGCCGCCCTGATGTCGTTCTCGTCGACGAATTGGCTCACACGAATATCCCCGGCAGCAAACACCGCAAACGCTACGAAGATGTTCAGGATCTCCTCGCTGCCAAGATCGACGTCATTTCCACCCTCAACATTCAGCACATTGAGAGCATCGCTCCTACCGTCCGCGCCATCACCGGCGTCACTGTCCGCGAAACCGTCCCCGACTGGGTTCCCCTATCCGCCACGGAAACTGTAATGGTCGATCTCACTCCCGAAGCCCTCATGAACCGCATGAAGCGTGGCGATGTCTACGGCCAGGAAAAGGTCGAACAGTCGCTCAAGAATTTTTTCCGCCGTGGGAATTTGATTGCACTTCGTGAACTCGCCCTGCGTCAAGTAGCCGAACAGGTTGACCGAAGCCTCGAGTCCTACATGGACACAAAGGATATCCGCGAGAACTGGGGAGTCCGGGAGCGAATCGCTGTCTGCATCTCTGACAATCCCAGCGGCCAATACCTCATTGCCCGGGCTGCACGCATGGCTCGCAAGATGGACGCTGAACTTTATGTCATCCATGTAGAGCGTGAAATCACGGGAGGCGACCGCAACCCTAAAGTCCTCGAAGCCAATCTTCGTTTCGCGGAAAACCTTGGCGCTCAGGTAATTAAGATGAAAGGCCGCAGCATCGCCGACACCATCGCGGAATTCGTTCGCGCCAAGCACGTCACTCAGGTTATTTTCGGCCGCGCCGCCGTCCGAGACTGGCGCAAATATCTTTATCTTTCGGCTGTCCATCGCTTCTTGCGAGAGTCTCCGGCCGTCGATGTGCACATCGTCACGCAGGAACCCGAAAGCGACGCGTAGAATTATCCAGTTGAACCAGTTTGGTTATTTACTTTGTTTTTTGGGAGGCCGGGATTTCAGTCCCGGCGTATCTGGCAACGAACTGGTTGGGCTTTTTAGCCCCGGAAGCACTAATTTCTCTCACTGTCGGGCAATCCTGCGTAGCCCAGAATTTCTCCGCCCAAGAAAATCTGGAATTGCTCCGCCCCGTTGAATGTCAACGAAACGACTTCCTACTACGCAGGATTGCGCGAAAGTGAGGCCTTCCGCGCATCCATCAAGTTCTGAAAAGTCCCGATTACTGAATCTTAGCCTCGCCGCAAGGGAAAGGTAGATTGAAACATCGCGAATGCTTTCGCAACTGTCAGAAGTTACAGTTTTTTGTGGGGAAGACTATCTTTTCGGCTTTCGCGGCGCTCCGTTTTTCTCCGTGAACGCTTACGACCCCGAATACAATTGGAATGCTGCCCAATAATAGGGCTTCCGAAATACGATTTCTGGATCTTTGTTCTTTAGCAGAGAAAGTTTCGCCGTTCGCAACGCCGTGGACGGATCATGGCCTTTGCTGATCTCTCCATAAAACACATCCATAATCTGTGGCGCTGCGGAATCGTTCACTTCCCACAGCGCTCCCACCACGTTGTGCGCGCCAGCCCGCAAGAATGCCCACGATAACCCCACGAGCCCTTCGCCCGAATACGCTCGCCCGTTGGCTCCTTCACAGGCTGATATCGTTACGAGTTGCGCGGTGAGCTTATGCTGAATAATTTCTCGCGCATACAGTTTGTAGGAATCCCCGCCGCGGCTCAGAATCACTGCGGAATCCAGTGGCCGTGTAACACTGGCCGTTCCGTGTGTCACGAAATGCAGATACGAATATTTTCCAGGGTCGCTGTGCAAAAATGCCTCGGGTGTGGCCTGCTTTCCCTCCAACACCGCTCTCGTCGATTCCGGAAAATAACGTTCCACCATCTCCATCTCTTCCCGGGCTTTCGGCAACTGTGCAAACGCCTCCACCGGTTCTGTATTTCCTACCAGCAGCAAACTCTTTTCCTTCGCCGGATGATTTGTCGCACTTCTTGCCAACAGCGTCAGCGAACTCGCAGTCGTCAACGTCGCATCTTCGATCCAGTAGTGTGGCGTCGAACCCGGTACTATCAACGTTTCAAAATTCAATGCAGACAAACTGGGATCCGGCACCAGGATGATCCGCCCGTCCTTTGGCAGGACCAATTTCGCAGGTTCCACCAGCTGCACGTACAAGTGCTGCCCCTCTTCGCTGCCGGAATCCTTCGGGTCGCGCATGCCTCGCATCGTTTTCCGATACGATTTCACCAGCGGCGTGATCTCTCCCGCCTTCGCCAGCGCAAAATAGCTTGTCTTTCTGGGCGCAATCACCCACAAGTGCGATCGGTTTCGCCCAATCCAGTAAAACAAGAGAGTCTGCTTCACTCGTTGCGCAATCTGCCCCGGATGCATCGCTCCAATACTCAATTGCGATGCTGCCTCCTTCGATGCCAACCCTTCCGCCAGGGTGCGAGATCGGCTTAACTCGGCTACCCTCAACGCATCCCCATTTCGCCCATGTGCAACTAGAAAATCCACGTAGTCTTCGTAGAACTCTATGCTCGTTGTCAGAAAGCTGAATTTCAGTTCTTCCCGCGCACGCCTTTCTCGCGCGGACTCGATCTTCCGTATCGCCTCCTGATATTCCTTCTCCGCCGCTTCTGCCTTGCCTTCATCGTCCAGCGTTTTTGCCAGTCTGGCCTGTGCCTCCCACTGCAGTGGTTTCGAAGCCTTTGACGAGGCAATGATCTCTCCAAGCAATTCCTCGGCGCGCGAATATTCATGTTTCCCCGCCGCAATTCGACCCCGAATCAGCTGCGAATCCATCATCGCCGAACGATCCAGTCCCGCCTGCTCAATCTCCACTTCTTCCCGATTGTATTTTTCTGCGGTCTCTAAACTGCCGGTTTCCAGCGCCACCGCCGCCAGGTCATTCAAGCATTCCGTCAGCGCCGTTTTCTCTTCCAGCGGGCGTGCGATCCGCAGTCCTTCTTCCAAAATCGCCTCTGCTTGTGGGTAGTCCCTCTCCGCATAGAAACACTCCGCCAGCGCCATCAACCAGTGCGCTTCAGACGCGAACAGTTTCCGTTTGCCCTCTTCATCCGCCGCCTGCCTGAACAGCGGTTTTGCATTCTCAAAATCCCCAAGCGAAAAATAGCTCGCCCCCATATTCCCCGTAATCAGTTTTGCCGTCTCTTCTCTCCCTGTCGCCGTTGCCAGTTTCAATCCCGCCTGGTTCCATTCCAGCGCTTCATCAAAACGCTCCATATATACGTTCGCCGCACCCAGTGACACCAGTGCTACTAATTCTTGTCGGTCGTTCTTATATTCTTGGGAAAGCCGCAGCGCCTTTCGAAATGTATCGGCAGCCTCTACATATTTTTTTTCGTCCGATTGCACCACCGCTAGACTGTTCAATACCTCGGACATCAGCTTTGGATGATTCTGTTCGGCCAGCACCTCAGCACGCGCAAAGCATTTCTCAGACGCGTCATATTGTTGCCCCCATCTGTACGCCGCCCCTTCATAAATACTCTTTCTTACCGCAATCTCAGTCTTTTCCAGGGAAATTGGCAGCGGCTCTCCCAAAACCTCCAGCGTCTTTTTGAATTCCCGGCGGTAGATATAGACATGCGCCTTCAGAACGCGAAAGCTCCACGCCCACTCGGCTCCCTTCGCCGCATACTTCCCACTGTCGCGATCGATGTCCGCCATCGCCGCGTCCAGCTCACCATGTTGTATTTTTTGTTCGATGCGGTCGTAGACTTCGCTGAGCGCGGGCGTCCGCCGACACCCGCTGCTCAGCGACAACACAACCAGAGACATGCAAATCAACAGCGGAAGGCTTCTCGATTTTTCCCTTACTTTCCGCCGCCCGGCGGGGGATACTGTGGGCCGTTCATGTACGCTTCCACCGCTGTTCCCATAGCGGAGTCCGGCGATCCCAATTCGAATCGCAACATCGTCAATGTCTTGTGTCCGTCCAGGCTCAGCAGTTCCGCGAACGCGAGTGTCCCAAAGTGCGGAATCTTCACCACGTGTTTCTTCTTGTCGTCTGCCGACAAGCCCGGAAAGTCCGTGATGATCTCTTCCACCAGCGAGCACAACATCACCTTTTCGTCTGATGTCGTTATTTTCCCGCTTGGTACTGATTTGCACAACTCTTTGTGCGTCTTGTTTTTCATTAACAGCTCATGTTTCAACTTGATGTCGAACTTGTACCCGCCGATTCGCAAATTCTCGTACAAGCTCCCAATCGCCAGAATGTGTCCTTCTGCATCGCCAAGCTTGTGCTCCGACGTCAGCCTCACTACGATCCGGTCCGCAGTGATTACATCCAATATATTCAGCCTTTCGATCGAAATCGATGCATGCGAAGTTGCCGTCTTATCGTCCTCGTAGCTTCCCGACACGTGCGACTGTGCTTTCTGGAATCGCACTACCCGCGGCACAGAGAATTCGTCTACCTGCGCATGTCCGTGTCCTCCCGAAGTCGCCAGCGATACGGCTGCCTGCGTCGGTATCTGGTAACACACCGGCCGCACGAAGTCGGCACTGAAGGCATGCCCTCCTGCATGAAATTTTACAAAACTGGTTCGAGGATTAGCGCTCACGGGACACCTCGTGGGTGAATTTAAATTCTTAGCAGAATGATACTTGCTGAATTAGCGGATGATTTCAACGGTAAAAGCATACTTCGCAACAACTACCTTCGTCGCCTGCCCTTGCTCGTCTCCATCGCCCAATATCACCAGTGCGTAATTCCCGGGAGCCAGACGCCCAGACGCCACCACGAATTTCACTTCTTTATTAATTCGCTCCGCCGGAATACTCCAACGGATCAGCGCGCGTCCCGCCTGATCCTGAATCTCGCCCACGTACTTCGCAAACTTCTGTGAGGGTATAAAATCAAAGTGTAGTCCGAACGCCTGTCCCGCACGCAACTGCACGGCAACGCTTTCGCTCGCTTCGCGGTCCCCTCCGCGCAATCCAAAATCCGCGCTTGCCACCAGCTGCTGTTCGGCCTCTCCAGTTCTCGTTTCCGCGGTTTTTTGTTTGATCTGACGCGCCTCATATCCCAGCATCACGATCAGCGCCGCCATGGCAGGTATTGCGATGAGCGGCTTCAGCCATCCAGCCCATCTTGACCGCTTGCCTGCGCTCTTCTCGCCGCTTGCCACCAACTGGTTTTCTGGCTTTTCCAGAAAGATCTCTTTGCTTGCCGCCACAAAGGCTGCCGCAGTCTGCACATCCAGCGCGCAATCCGCGCAATCGAAATAGTGTTCCTCAAACTGATCGCGATCTTGTCCTGCCAACTCACCCAGGACATACCTTTCCGCTGCATTCATATCTTTTGCCGTTTGATGTTCCATTTTCCCTTCCTACAGATAGTGCATCTGGAGGGTTAATCGTTTCACCCGGAACCCTTACTCGCCACACGGATTGTACGTGCCGTCAGTTCCTTCTCATAAACCTCTTTAAATCTTTCTTTTGCGCGGTGCACGCGAACTCGCAAGTAGTCTCTGTCTACCCCAAATTGACGGCAAATCTCGTCCTTATTCCCCTCCTCCAGGAACACCGCCCTCAGCAAATCCCGGTCTCGCTGTGTCATCTCGTCCAGGATGTCTCGCACCCTTTCCTTGGTTTCCTTCGAAATCAGCGACCGCTCCAAATCCACGATCTTGTCTGGGGTCTCCAGATGCCCGTCCAGCAGCGGCTGGCTCCGGTAGCTCTCCCGGTTATTCTCGTGCAACACGTTCTTGCATACCGAGTTAACGAACGCTCCAAACCGCTCTGGCTGCTTGACTCCTCCCTCGCGCCGCAGGATTGCAATTACTCGGCTGTACGTCTCTTGCCTCACATCATCAATTCGCTCCGGCGGTAACATCCGCGCGCGCAGCATTATCCCCAGGATCTGCTCAAAGTAGGCATAGAAATGCTGCTCCGTCTGCGGATCGCCCTCCCGCAACCGGTCTACATAGCCCTTATCAAATAGATAGAGTTCCACTGTCTCGACTGGCCCCTGACCTCTAAGACCCTCTTGCCGGGCAGTATAGCCTTACCAGTCCCTGCGCACAATCGTACCCTCGGTTCATTCCAGTACCCGATTTCGCCCTCTCCCCTGTTTTATCTTTCCCTCTGAATCCTTTTCTCCCTACTTACTACTTAAGTTTAGTACCTATCTCTCATAGCTTCGGCAGCCTTCGCCGCCGTAGTGTACAGTGGTGAATATGCCTTCCCATCCCTCAGGCTCTCGTGGTCTGCTCTTTATCGCTGCCTTCAAGCTCTCCAAGGCAGCCCTTCTCCTTGCAGTCGCCATCGGAGCCCTCAATCTCGTCCATAAGGATGTCGCCGCGGACCTTGCCCGCTGGGCCGATCTCGTCCGCATCGATCCCGGCAATGTCTTTATTCGCCATCTCTTTGACCGTGTCTCCGTGCTCGACGACGCCCACTTAAAAGTTCTCAGCGCCAGCACTTTTTTCTATGCCGGGCTGACTCTCACCGAAGGAGTTGGCCTTGCCCTTCGCAGACGCTGGGCTGAATTCTTCTCCATTATCCTCACCACTTCCTTCATTCCCATCGAGCTCTGGGAAATTCATCGCCATGCCACTATCCCCAAACTGGTTCTCCTCGTCCTTAACTTGGCCGTAGTCGCCTACCTCGCCCTCGAACTACGACGCACCCGCTCTTTCGTCAATTCACCGACTGACTAGTTTTGTCTTCCAGCAATCTGCGTAAATCTCCTCCAACCAGGTTGCGTCTCCTCTCAACCACTCACCATATCGAATTCAGCTTGACGAATGACCGTCCTCAGCCCTATGTTTCGCATAGCGAAAAGCTCGCGCTAAATCCTCCCTACTCAGACGCAGGTGATCGCGAGTCCGACGCTGTCGTGGAGGTGCCCCCCATGTTCGTTCCTGCTTCCCTCAACTGAGCAATTACCGGATCTCGAGTGCTCTTGGGTTGCGTTCAATCGCCCCGGACGCCAGACCGTGCGCGAGAGGAGAATTTCGATGAGAAGACAGAGGGTCGCTTTGGTATCTCTTTTTGTTTTCGTTGCCGCGGCGCTAATCGCCTCGTGTGCCAGACCCTTCCACGAAGAGAACGAGCGATACGTCTTTGTTGCGACCAACATCAACTTGCCCTACTGGCAGGAAGCGCAAGCCGGTTTTCTGGACTCGGCTAAAGCCCTTGGCGTTAAAGCTCAACTCATCGGACCGGTCGCCTACGCTCCCAACGCGGAAATGTTGATGTTCCGTCAAGCCATCGAAGATCAACCTGCCGGCATCTGTCTCTCCGCCGCACGTCCAGAAATCTTTCAGGCCGACATCGATAAAGCCGTTGCCGCGGGTATCCCCGTCATCTGCGTCGATTCCGATGTTCCTGGCTCGAAGCGCGTCCTCTACGTCGGCACCGATAATTTCAAAGCAGGCAAAGAAAGCCTGAAGCAGATGGCCGCACTCATCACCGGTCCTGGCAACGTTGCCGTCATCTCCATTCCCGGCCAGCGTAACGTCGACGATCGCGTTGCCGGTGTCGCCGACGCACTCAAGAATTTTCCCACCATCAAACTCACCAAAATCCTCGACGACAAGGGCGAAGCAAAGAGCGCGCTCGACCAGGTCTCCGACCTCATCAAGAATAAAGAAAAGATCGACGGAATTATTTGCCTCGAAGCCGCGGGAGGTTCAGGAGCCGCTGCCGCCGTTCATCAAGCCAACCTCGATGGCAAGCTGCAAATCGTGGCCTTCGACGACGATCCCGAAACTCTCGATTGGATCGACCGCGGCACCATCTCCGCCACCATCGCACAAAAGCCCTACGTCATGAGTTATTACGGCCTGCGATTCCTCGATGATCTCCACCACAACTCCATCCGTAAATTCAAGGATTGGCGCACCGCCCTGGCCCCTCCCATGCCCACCACCGTTGACACCGGCACGGTAGTAGTCGACAAAAGCAACGTTAAACTCTATCGCGAATCCCTTTCCACACGCCCCAAGCCCATGTAGTGGGTTCTTAGGGGGGTCGGAGCTTAGCTCCGACATCAGAAGCCCCCAAAAACAGGGCATTAGCGCGGGCCCCAAGTTCCCCGTTGCGGTATGAACCTGGGTCTTGGGCTCCCCTCCTCAACAAATCCTCATGCCAACAGCCTCTTCCTTCGGTTGCAGTGTCCAATCTTTCGCGTCGCCCGCCCCACCAACCCGTGCACGATCAAAAACTGAAGTTATTCGCCATTGAAGAGTAAATCTATATTCGTGGAGCGAGGAACGTCCCGTCTGTGCCGGTTCCACAATCTCGTTTAGGTGGAGATCTAGTTAGATGGAGAGAAAACTGCAGTGTTACTCAGGGGGGGTACGCCACAACATATCCAAGCCGCACACAGTTCCCACTCCTCACCCCCCACCACTTTTATTCCTTCCCACTATGAAACGATTCCCTATTCTCCTTCACTACTTGGCAATAGGGACCCTTGAACCTGGGGACTCCCTGCTCCGTGAAGACCGGTCACCGTCTTCACGTACCCTCGGGCGCGGCTTGGCACACCCTGACCAACGCGAAGTCGCGCCCTTCCCCCCTTACCGGAGGGAGCACTTACCTGGAGGAATCGTGGCAACGCAAGTGAGCACCATCTGTGAATCAATCGTTCGGCCTTCTACCCTGCTTCCTAATAATTCCGCCAAGCCCTGGCGTTCCATCGATCCGCTTCGCCCCCGGACCGAAATCTCATCGCACCCTTCTCAGGATCCAGCACCCCTCAACCCTGTGCAGTCTTACGATGTTTCCACCCACAGCGTGCAGTTCGTAGCCGCTCCCGGCAAGACCCTTAAACTCCAGTCCACTCTCCCGGTCGCCATTCGCGAAGCGTTGCGCGTCGCACCCGGCTTTGCCGGATGTATGGTTATGGTTTCCGATCAGGAAGCGCGGCTCGTCACCGTCGTCACTCTCTGGACCGGCAAGGAACGCGCCCACAATTGCAGCGAAAACGCCGCCCGCATCAAAAAACTTCTTTCTCCCTACGTCGACCACTGGCTGCGCTCAGAAACCTACCTCGCCCACTTTTCCATGCTCTCGTCGCTCGAGCGCAAATTCCAGGAATCCTGTCCTTTCCAGAGTGTTTCTACCTTGAACCCCTGATAGCCCTGTCACACGCATGCGGCTATCGTTCTGAAGGATTACAAGGGTGTGAAGTATGCAATGGCAATTACAACGGGAAACCATGAACATGAACAAGTCCGGTCCAAGTGCGCTTACGAAATTGGAGTTGAATTTAGGCGAGAACCGCTGCACTGCGGATCGTTGCGAAACGGAATCCATCATCGTTCTCGGCGAGAAGCCTTTCTGCCTGCAGCACTTCATCACGCGCTGCTATGAATGGCTCGATCAACTGGATCCGGCCGCTCGCGATAGAGCAACCGATGCCTCCGACTTTCCCCTGATTAGAGCCATGGTCGAGGAATGCTCCAATCGCGCGCTGTTGGTAAGCCTGCGCTGCGAAACGCTCACCAATCTCGATCGCTCGCGACTTCTGGATATTCTGTTGCGCAGCAGCGACTTGCTGTTTATGCTGCGCATCCCTTCCAGCATTTCGGAATGGCTGCCCATCTATCCGCAGCACATACCCAGGCCGCAGCCTCAGCGCGAGAAGAAGATCTCGTTGGGTTCGCAGTTCCAGACCAATAAATTGTATGGAGTCTAATCGGAAGTCGATTTGGCGGGAATCAAAGCTGCTGTCGTTGCCACGCATTGCCAGGTGCCATTCATCTTCACCCAGGTATCCACGAATCGCTCGCGATGCACGTACGGCTTCCCTTTTTCCGTTCCCTTTACGCGGAAAATCCCCACTACTACTGCTGCGTCGCCATATACCTGTACATTCGTCTGCTCCGTCACCGCTTGCGACGGCTGGTAATCCGGCGACTTGATGCTCGCCAGAAATTCGCTTTTCGTCTGGATGCTTCCATCGATGTCGACGGAAACCATCGTATTTGCCAGCAACATATCCAGCGCTTTCGTGTCTTTCGCTTCCAGCGCATGATTCCACGCTTTTTCCAGCGCAAGAACGCGACCGCCTTCGTCGGAAACACCGCTCTGTTGCGCCACGGCAATCGCCACTCCAAGCAGCAAAACACTTCCAGCAATGATGGCCCGCTTGATCTTCACGAAACCCTCCCTCACCAACAACCCGCTTTTCCGATGCGCGGAAATATAAGCCTAGGTCAATCGCGCCAACACCACGAGGGAAATCTAGCGAAGCAGTTCCTGATATGTTACGTGCACAGCTGACAAGAGACACTTATCCGCGCTTCTCGAACAGCTCGTTCACCGCGCGATATGCCTGATCAATCGCCACATCCGTGTAAGCACTGGCGCCCGCGTCGGAATTGGCAATGGTGATATTTCCATAGGGTTGCCGCCCGATCACCCAAGGCTGCTGCCCTTCTTTCCAGTTCGGCGTATCCAGCGCAAATGGCGTGTACGCATAACCGTGCGCCCAACGGTTGACGGTAATTCCGGCAATGTCGCGCGCTGGATCAAATCCTGTCCCGCCAAGCATTCGTCCCAATTGTTCGCGGATATTGCGCTCGAATTTGGAATAGGGCGTTTGCAGCAGTTCGGTGCGGCCAGCACGATTCTGATCGCGCACTGGCAATCCCGGTTTACAGGGCGTGCGCAACATGAAAAGTACAGCGGGTTCTTCAGGCTTGCCGGGAAATTTGTAATCGCCAATGCTTACAGGAAAATCCAGAGCAGTGTAGGTGTGATAGCTGGAGGGAGAAACGATTTGGCGAATCCCCAGTTTTGAAAACGAAGTCCAATTGTTAATCGCCACGTGCGTGTACACCAGCGGCGCTTTCACTAAATAAGACAACGCTTCTTTCTGCGGCTCTGGAAGCTCGGGGCAAAGATAGGGAATCATGCCGTTGTAGCAAGCCAGCACACAGTTCTTTCCGCTGACCCTCTGCAATTTGCCACCACGCATGTAAGAGACCTGAACATTGTTCGCGCCTTCTTTCCCAGAAGAAACGCCGGAGCGTTTTACGTTCACGACAGTGCTGTTCAGTCGAATGCGGATATTATTTCCTGCACGGTCCAACTGAGAGTAATCGGCCTTCGCGGTAACGACATCTTCCATTGTGCTTCCGGGAATGGCCGGTGGAATCAGCGAGCGTACGAGCAGTCGAGCAACGGAAGCGTTGCCGTCGGGAAAATGGAAAATATAAGGCTCTTCTTTCTCGTGCGGGGGAAGTCCCAGGCCGTCGAATCCCGCGTAAGCAAATGAGCCGTAGTCATCGCCTGCTTCATAGCAGGTGTACGCGGGGACTGCTTCGATTCCAACACAAAAAAGATCATGGGTGAACGTCTGGAAAAACGGAAGCGATTCGGGAAGGAGTTTGCAATGTTGCGTCAGATATTCCGAATAGCTGATGGTTTTGAGCCTGGCGACCTTTTCCTCGCGTGACAGCCCCTTCAGATAGTCCACTTTTTCCGTATACACGCGTGCGATGTCTTTTTGAACAGCGTCTGAGAGAGGAGCTTTTGCGAGAAATGTGAGCCATGCTGTCGTATTCATGCCGGTGACGAGGCGATCTTCACCGAACGTTTCCTTGTCGAAGAAGGCGGCAGTGCCTAATCTGGCGTACAGCTTCTGGTCATACGCTTTGTAGAATTCTTGCGTATCGATGCCTAATTCCTTGACCAGCGCCTTAGCTTCGTTGCTGTAGCTGCCGGGGCTTTCCAGGGATTGCGTGCCTCCGTAGCCCAAAACCGTGCGGCCACCGGCCTGGAACTCATTGCGTTTGGCGTGACCACCAAAATCGTCATGATTGTCGATGACCAAAACTCTTGCGGCATTGCCCGTCTTCTTGCGAAAGAAGTAAGCAGCGGACAGGCCACTGATTCCGCCGCCAACGACAACGAGATCGTTGACCTCTCCTGTGTCGACTGCATCGCCAAAAGAGTCGGAGCTATCGCCGTCGCGTAGTTTGTGGGCAAAGGTGAAGGTGCCGTCGTGGTTACCGCGCATTCCCGTTTTTGCAGGCGGATAATAGTCCGGAGCTTTTTCCGGGGCGTACTCGTCAAGGACGCCGGCAGCCAGCAACTGTTCGGCGTCGAAGGCACCGTTCAGTAAAGCGGCTCCTGTGCCTACAGCCACGCCATTCAGGAAATCTCGGCGGGTAATTTGTCGAGTCATTCCCAATTCCAGGTCGGTCTTATCCTTGTTCATCCATCGCCCTTTTGCAGAGGAGAATTACGCTCGGTAGTATATCGCGGGTCGGCCATCCTTACATATTTTCAGCAGACTTCGGGCAATGAGCAGATCAAAAGCGCCGAATACCGAAAGGCGTTTCGGATTTTTCCTGTTCACTGCTAATTTCGATACTAGGCAGGAGCGCAATACTTGATGGGCGTCCAAAGGATTCGAGAGTAGAGAAGCTGCATTCATCCAGACGATCAATTTGGATGACGTCTTTAAGTGCGCGGTGTGCAAAACTGTTTCCACCAACCTTTCAGGTTGACTATTGAAAAGAGATACCTCCATCCCAAACGAACTTACGCCGCCGTCAAAGCGCTGGCTTGCTTACGTTGCGCTGGTAGTGGCGATCTTGTGCATTGGCTGGTCGGCGATATTTGTGCGTTGGACAGATGTGCCGGGACCGGTGTCTGCGTTTTACCGGATGCTGATTCCGGCGGCAATCCTTTTGCCAACTTTTTTCTTTCGGAGTAATGTCAGACCGCTCAGTCGCCGCTCTTTCTGGATCATTGCATTTGGAGGGGTCTTTTTCTCGCTGGATCTGGCGCTATACAACTCATCGATCCTGCGCACAACGGCAGCGAATGCCACCTTGCTTGGAAATAACTCTCCCATCTTCGTTGGTCTGCTAACTTGGCTGGTCTTTCGACGGCGTCCGCGGGTGACTTTCTGGATAGGTCTGCTGATGGCAGTGGGCGGCACGTTGATTATTCTGCGTTCGGACTTATTGCTCCACACACAATTCGGATTGGGCGACGCTATGTCGGTTGGAGCAGCGGCGTTTTTTGCGATGTATCTGCTGGCTACCGAAGAAGTCCGCACAACGATTGGAACACTGCAGTTTTTGCGGCTGGCCATGATTTCAACAACAGTGGCATTGTTTTTGATCAACCTGCTGCTAGGTCATTCCTTCCGAGTCACGAACATGCGGACCTGGGCAGCATTGATTGGACTGGGATTGGTTTCGCAACTGGGAGGCTATATCGCATTGACGTACGCGCTGGGGCATCTGCCGGCAACAGTGACCTCGATCAGTTTGTTGACGCAGGGGCCGTTGACGGCACTGCTTGCAGCGATCTTACTAAAAGAGCCGTTGTCGGGAGCGCAGATCGCGGGGGGACTGCTGGTGCTGGCCGGAGTAGGCGTGGCACACCGGCAAAAACATCCTGAAGAAGAAGCGAATGTCTGAGACGAGATGAAAAACATTCACTGCAAAAACACTCTGCAGCGATTCCGCGCAAGCTGACAAACAAGATAGTTGCTCAATACCGTAACGTGGTAGAAACTGAGGGCCTGACTCTCCGCCGCAGAATCGACTATCGAGGTATTTTCTATGCGCTTCCATTCCCTAGTTCTTGCTGTGTCATTCATTTGCACTTTCCCCTGTGCGGTTGTCGCCCAAGATCGAGCTCCCAAAACACCGATAGAGGCAGAGGTCACGCGGACGGCAAAGCCTCGGGAGCGTCGAGTTCCGAAAATTGGTGTGGCGCTCGAGGGAGGCGGCGCGCTGGGCGAGGCACATATCGGCGTCTTGAAGTGGTTTGAGGAGCATCACATTCCCATCGATTATCTGGCCGGAACGAGCATGGGCGGCCTGGTGGGGGGCCTGTATGCCACGGGAAAATCCGCCGACGATCTGGAGGGCATCATAAAGAAGGCGAACTGGCCCTTGCTGCTGGGTGGCGGAACACCGTATGAGGCCCTGGCCTACCGACGCAAAGAGGACGCACGTGAAGTTCCAAATACAATTCAAATCGGCTTGAAGAACGGCGTGTCCCTACCGCCGGGATTGAACACGGGACATCAAATCAATTTGCTGATTGACCGAGAGACGGTTTCCTACTCTCCTCTTCCCTCCTTCAATGATCTGCCGATTCCCTTCCGGTGCGTTTCGACAGAACTAATTTCTGGAAAGCCCTATGTATTCAAAGATGGCTCGCTGTCTGACGCACTACGCTCCACGATTTCAATACCTGGAGTGTTTGCTCCGGTGCGGCGCGACGACCAGATTTTTGTGGATGGCGGGCTGGTGGATAACCTTCCCACGGATGTAGTGCGACAGATGGGAGCGGACGTAATCATCGCGGTGCATCTGCAAATCTCGAAGACCAGCGCCAAGGAAATCGTGTCCGCGTTCAGCGTGCTGGGACGTTCCGTGGAACTGGTAATCGCAGAAACAGAGCTGAGAGGTATGGCGGGCGCGGATTTAGTTGTGACTGCCGAGGTAGAGAAATTCTCGACATCAGATTACGAAAAATCCGACGAATTGATCCAGAAAGGATACGCTGCCGCCGAAGCCAAGGCACAAATTCTGAAGACCTATGCACTGAATGACGAAGAGTGGGCGCTGTATCAAAAGGAAAAGCATTCGCGGATTCGCGGACTTGCCAATGCACCCAACTTCGTCAAGGTCGCGGGGATCGATGAGCGCGCGGGAAAGACTGTGAAAGATTTTCTGCAACCGCTGATAGGAAAGCCTCTGAAAGCGGAGCAGTTGGACGGTATGCTGACACGGTTAAGCGGAGTCGGCAGATACGACAGCATCACTTACGAAATGATCGAGGAAAACGGTCAATCGGGATTGCTGGTGAGAGTACACGAGAAAACGTACGCGCCGCCGCTCCTGCAGCCCTCATTTGCCGTGGACGGATCGCAGACCGACGATGTAACTTTCACCATGGGCGGGCGGCTGACGTTCATGGATGTTGCCGGCTATCGATCCGAATGGCGAACCGATTTCTCGTTCGGAGAAACGTATGGTATCGCGACGCAACTGTTCAAGCCGGTAAAGCCGTTGAGCAAGTGGTTTGTGGAGCCGTTTTTGAGCGCGTCGCAATCGAAGTTCAACATTTATTTCAAGAGCGATCCAAAGGCGATCTACCGGTTGGACAACGTTCTTGGCGGTGTCAATTTCGGGTATTCGTTCAACAGGTTCAACGAATTGTACGTCGGGTATGGAGTGGGCTACAACGATGCCCAATTGCGACTGGGAACACCCGAGTTTTCTTCGTTCAATGGGGCCGTTGGCACGCTACAGATGCAGTACACACGCGACCATACCAACGAGGCGGTGATCCCGACGAACGGGCACTTCCTTCGCGCGAATTTCCGTTACTTCGACAATTATCCGGGGGCCACGGAAGCGTTCCCGCTGATGGAGCTGTTTGCGGCGTATTTTCACCCCATTGGAAGAAAGAGTTCCGGGTTCATAGACGCGCAAGGTGGATCAACATTCGGTTTTCGCCACGTGGGAACACCGCAGTTCTTTCTGGGAGGTCCGCGGCTGTTGAGCGCGTACGGAAACCATGAACTGTTCGGCAACCAGTATTTCTTTGGACGCGCGGGTTATCTCTACAAGATATTCACGTTGCCGCCCTTTGTCGGAAAGCAAGTGTACCTGTCGGGATCAGGGGAAATCGGAAAAATGTATGGAAATCCCGCAGCACCCGGCCTTTCGGCGGATGTGGCTGGGGGCATTGTGGCGGAAACCGCGCTAGGCCCGGTGTATGTCGGGGGGAGCATAGGGGACACTGGGCATCAAAAGTGGTTCTTCCAGCTGGGACGCGTATTTTAGACGGAGGGTAGTGCTCGCGAACCAATAAAAAATCCCGCCTTTCCTGTGGAGAGGCGGGACATTTGAATCGGAGCGAGATCAGAGGAGGCTGCCATGGGGAAGAACAAGGTGGAAGAGGGTTTTTGTTTTCGAACGGAGCAGTAAACGAGGAAAGGGCTATCCGTCGGAAGTAAAAGTGAAACGCGGATACCGCGTCTTGCACGGCGAGAAGGAATTGGTGGAGAAACTGGGGCGCAAGGATCCTTGCCCGTGCGGATCAGGACGCAAATTTCAAGCGTTGCTGCATGCTCACCGGGAAGTACGAAGGCAGCAAGGGCAACTACCTTTTTCAGGTGACGCGCTGACCGCTGTCGTCGGGCAAAGGCGGCAGGACCGGCTCCGTAACGACAAAATCATGCGGCAAGGGCAACGGGGTCAGCGGCGGAAGAACCGGGACCTCTTGCTGTGCCGCGTAATTGTCATACCAGAGAACGATTGCGGCGCGCTGCCAGAGTCGAAGACCGATCATGAATAGCGATAGCAGCTCCAGCAGGAGCCAACTGGCACCGAAAGACTGGTGTGGAATATTCAGCCAAAGTAGCCAGGAGCCGATTGCCAGGAGCGCGCCGATGATGGTGACGACGAAATACATGAAGACGAAGCGCGGCGCGTTGCGCAGGGCGAGAACAAAGGCTCGCCAGGTGAGGAAAAACATGCCACGCACGTCTTCGCGAACGGTACTGGCCTGCGCCAAGTCAAACCACGCGCGGACAAAGAGAATCATCAACAGGCAGAGAAAAGCGCCAGCGACGTGTACCCAAAACCCTTGCAACTCCCAAGCGGCGTCGGATGCCATCTTGCCGGAAACGGTTTGCACTTTTGCGTAGAGCGCGAAGGCAACGCCAAACGGGATGACCGAGCAAAGAAGCAGGCGAAACAGGCGCCAGAAGAAAGTGCCGCACGATTCGAAAAATTCACCCCGGGTGAGTTTGCGGTCCATGTTGTAGACGGAGACGATGCCTCCCGAAAGAAAAAGCATATAAAAAACAAAAATGAATCCGACAACCGCGGAGCCGGCTATGGCGGGCGTCAAAGAGACTTCTGGCTTGGTGAGCAACTCCATAAAGACGGTTACGTCGAAATGCTGCGACAGTTGCTGAGAATAAAAACTTTTGTCGAGCGGCGAATGCAGCGCAACCCTGGGAGCTATGGAGGCGAGAAATCCGAGGAAAAGGTTGACGAAGAAAATCCACCAGACGAGGCGTTGATGACGCCAGACCAGAGAGAAACCATCGATGAGCGGGCGATTCATCCTGCCTCCTTAGACCAACCACGCCAGCAACTGAGAAAACCACTGCGTGAAGAGCATCCAGTAGCCGGCAATTTTGCCGGTGGCTTGCGAATCGGATTCGTGCCGCCAACTGTTATTGAAGCGGTCGCGGTCCAGATAGATGGCGTGATCAGGATCGATTTCCGCGGAGACGAGCTTAGCTTTCTTCTGCCAGGAAAAACGGTGCCAGCGATCCTGGGCATCCCATTGCTCACGAATGGTTTCGCCGTTGTCGAATTTCGCTTCGAGAGTGACGGGGAAGACAAAGTCTCCTTTGCGATGGACGATCACATTAGTGAGATATTCCGTGACGCCCTGCTGCTCTTCTTTCGGCGCGTTGTTGTCGGTCCAGTCGGCGCGCTCGGAAGAGGCGTTCAGAATGCGATAGTCGAGCACCTGGGTACCACTTACGGCTTGATTCCAGTATGAGTCGAGATTCTGGCCTGCGACTTCATTTACGGTGTTAATGAAATCCTCGGCGGTGGGGTGCTTGAAGCGGTAGCGCTCAAAATACAGGCGCTGGGCTTGGCGGACTTTCTGTTCGCCGATGATGTGTTCCAGCGTCAGCAACACGAGCGCAGTCTTGCTGTAGGTGATGCCCCCGTAGGAATTGAAGTTGACATATTGCCAACCGCGGCGGGTCATGGGATCGAGATCCGCCACGCCTATGTAACCGACACGATCGAAGCCCCGTTCACTGGCGGTGGCAGCGCGTGTGTTCAGGAAATCGGCATCGCTGCCATAGAGCGCATCCATTACTTTGCATTCGCTGTACTGGTTGATGCCCTCATCGAGCCAAGCTTCTTCGAATTCGTTCGTGGCTACCATGCCATACCAGTATTGGTGACCGAATTCATGCTCGGTGACGACCTCGGGAATTTTGAAACCGTCGAACATCCACCACGCGGTGTCGGCGGTGATGAACATGGGATATTCCATGCCCCCGGATGCGCCGCCTCCGTGTGGCGGATCGACTACCGTGATTTGCGCATAGGGATAGGGGCCATACCATTCGTCAAACTTTTGCATGGTGCCTTTGAGAGCCTGCATGTAACGCGGAGCGCTGGCCATGTGTCCGGGCTGCATCAGCAGGCGAATCTTCACGGTGCCGCTGCTGATTTCCACCGAGTCTTCGATGACTTTGGTGGTGGGATCGGCGGTCCACGCAAAATCGTGTACGTCTTCGGCTTTAAAAGTGAGTGTCTTGGTGCCGTCGGAATTGTCGGCTTCGGAGGTTTGCACACCGGTAGCGCCGACGTTGAAATTGGTGGGGAGAGTGAGTTTGACGTCGTAGGTGCCGAAGTCCGCGAAGAATTCCGTAGAGGCGTGAAATTGATGACAGTTCCATGCGTTTTTCCACCAGACGCCAATTTTGGGGAACCATTGCCCTGCCAGAACGTAGTCACGCTTGTAGCCGGTACGGGCAATGACTTCCGGAAATTGATCGTGGAAGGCAATTTTGAAAGTGATGCTTTCGTTCGGGCCGACGGGTCGAGGCAAGTGGACTTCGACTACCGTTTTGTCATCGGCGTTGTCGTCATCGGGATGGATGAACTGGAGTTGGCTGGTGAGATCGCCCATGCCAAGGACTTCGACGGATTTAATGACGTCCTCGCCGTTTCTTTTCTGTTCCCACTTAGAGCCAATTTCGACGCCTCGCGTGCCCTCGACGAACACCTCGTGCACGAACGTGGATTTCGGCTGAAACGCGTTCAGGTAGAGATGGAACGGAAGGCGATCCTGGGGCTGACCGGTGTAGTTTGTCCAGGTAAGAGTTTCCTGGCCGTCGAGGCTGTGGGTCTGGGCGTGATAGTTCGCTTCAATCTGGTAGGCAACGACGCGCTCGGAGAGCGGCACTTTCTGCGAAGGAAGGATGGGCGAAGTTTGCGCCAAAAGCGATGCGCTACCAAAGAAAAGAAAGAGTGCGGCAACGCCTAGAGAGGTGCGAGAGACTTTCATGGTCAATTCCTCAGTAACGGCAATTGCGCGGAGCATGAAATGAGCGTTTGAAAAGCGCAATTTGCAGATGGGCGGAGATTAATTGGGCTGGTTCGTAAAGTCAAATGGCTTGATGTATACCCGAAAATGATTTTGTGAGCAGACGCACGGCCGGAGTATAACATTTGAGTCTGAACTCTGGATGGTGCCTGAAATATGCGAATAATTTCATTTTGGCTGGCAGCGCTGCTTTTGGCCCTGAGCGGAGGGAGTTCGGCGTCAGCGCAAGATGCGATTGCCATTCGGGTGGATGCGGCGCGGAGGATGGGGGCGATGAAGCCCATCTACGCGTTTTTTGGGTACGATGAGCCGAACTACACGTACACGACGAACGGGAAGAAACTCATCGGTGAGCTTGCTGCTGTTACGGAGGTGCCGGTCAACATCCGGACGCATTTTCTGCTGGCTACGGGAGACGGCGCGGCTGGATTGAAATGGGGATCGACGAACGCTTACACGGAGAATGCATCGGGAAAGCCAATCTACGACTGGACGATTGTGGATCGCATTTTCGACACCTATTTGCAGGCGCATGCTAAACCGTTCGTAGAGATCGGTTTCATGCCGAAGGCGCTTTCGTCAAAGCCAGACCCTTATCAGCCAACGTGGATCCCTGGTGCGCCGAACAATGAATATTCCATTGGCTGGTCTTATCCGCCTGAGAATTACGCCGATTGGGGCGAGTTGGTGTACCAGTGGGCGAGACACTGCGCGGAGAAATATGGCAGAAAGGAAGCCGAATCCTGGTATTGGGAAGTTTGGAACGAGCCGGATATTTTCTACTGGCACAGCACGCAAGAGGACTACAACAAGCTCTACGACTATGCCGTAGCAGGCGTAAAGCGCGCGCTGCCGAATGCGCGCGTGGGCGGTCCCGCAACCACGGGCCCGGCGAACGAAAAAGCCGCTGCGTATCTGAAGGCGTTCCTTACCCATTGCGCCGAAGGCAAGAATTATGTGACCGGAGACAAAGGCGCTCCACTGGATTTTGTCACTTATCACGCCAAGGGTGCGCCGCAAGTGGTCGACGGGCATGTACGGATGGGGTTAGCGCGCAATCTGCGGGATGTTGATGAAGGATTGAGAGTGCTTTCGGGCTATCTGCAATTCAAGAACTTGCCGGTGATCCTGACGGAATCTGATCCGGAAGGCTGCGCAGCTTGTTCCGCGCGCGTGTATCCGCAAAATGCGTATCGCAATGGGCCGCTCTATGCCTCCTATACAGCCACCGCACTAAAAAATATTATGGATTTAAGCGGCCGAAATCATGGGGTCATTGAAGGAATGCTGACGTGGGCGTTCGAGTTTGAAGGGCAGCCCTACTTCGATGGATTTCGCACGCTGGCAACGAACGGGGTGGACAAGCCGGTTCTGAATCTGTTCCGCATGGCGGGAATGATGCGCGGAGAACGAGCGGAGGCAACCAGCAGTGGCGCGTTGCCGCTCGATTCAATTCTTGCCAAAGGCGTTCGAGACAAACCAGATGTGGACGTGCTGGCATCACGAGACGACCACGGCATCTCGATTCTAGTCTGGAATTATCACGATGATGATGTTGCTGGTCCGGACGCGGCGATATCGCTATCGGTAGACGGCCTGCCCGCGAATTCTACGCGCGTTCTGTCGAAGCATTTCCGGATTGATGCCAGTCACAGCAATGCGTATTCCGCGTGGAAGGTCATGGGTTCGCCACAGACACCCACACCCGAGCAGCAGAAACACCTTGAACAGACGGGACAACTCCAACTGCTGGATTCGCCGAGATGGCTGTGGAGCGAATCGGGCAGCCTGTCGCTCAAGTTCGATTTGCCACGGCAAGGTGTCTCGCTGATCTGCCTGGATTGGTGATCGGGGCTAAGGCCGCCATTCAAAATTAGTATACGGCGTAGACATTTTAGTATACGCTGTATACATGGCAACTAAATCCACCACAGAAAGAATCGCCATTGCCGCCAGGCGCCTTCTGAATCGCGAAGGAGCCGACGCGGTAACCATGCGTCGTGTAGCCGAAGCCGTCGGTATTACTCCGATGGCGGTCTACCGGCACTACGCGGGCCGGGACGGCCTGCTGAACGCTCTGGCTGACCAGGGTTTTGCGGAACTGGCTTCTGCGCTCAAGAGCAAGCGCTACTCCGGCGATCTCGAACAGCGACTTGCCGAGATGGCGGATATCTATCTAGAGCAGGCGCTCACGAATCCCCGACTGTTTGAATTGATGTTCCTGAAGCCGCGCGAAGGCGCCCGCCGCTATCCCGCCGACTTTAAGGCGCGACGATCTCCGACGGCCAACGTCATGGCCGAAGCTGTGGAAGAAGGCATTAAGAGCGGCTACTTCCGCGAGGATGATGCCTGGGAGATTGTCTTTGAGATGGGAGCGCTTTCTCACGGACTGATCTTGCTTTACTTCGGCGGGCGCCTGGGAGTAAGTAGCAACGAATTTCGCGCCTTGTACCAGCGATCGTTCAGGAGGTATTTCCATGGCATCCGGAAATGAGCACTGGCACAAACGCTGGGCGTTTCTTGCCGCGGCGTTGAGCGCGCTACTGATCTGGTTCGGCACAGGACTGAACCCCTGGTGGCCACTGATGTGGTTCGCGCCATTGCCAGTGCTGCTCTGCGCCACACGAAGTACCTGGCGCGTTACAGCTTTCACAGCGACTCTGGCGTGGATCGTGGGCAATCTTAACTTGTGGCACTACTTTGCAGGCGTGCTGGAGATCCCACGCTTGGTTGTTTTAGTCATCCTCATCATCCCTTCCCTGGTATTTGCCGCAACAGTGCTGCTGTTCCGCGCGCTGCTGCGGCGAGGAGCCTTGTGGAGCGCAATGCTGGGATTGCCCGCTGCATGGGTCTCGTATGAATACATGCTCGCCCTGACTTCAATTCACGGAACGGCGGGCAATCTCTCCTATTCACAAATTAAGTTTCTGCCTTTTCTGCAAGTGGCCTCCGTCACGGGCCCGTGGGGAATGAGTTTCCTTCTGCTGTTCTTCTCCGCGGCACTGACAATTGGGTTACATTTGCGCAGGACAGCACCAAAACTGGTGTCGCGAATCTTGTTTGTGGGACTGGGGATTGTTGTGCTGCCACTACTGTTCGGCACGGCGCGCCTGCGGCTGCCAGTACGCGGTGAACACGTGAAAGTTGTGTTGATTGCTTCCGATCTAGGCGCCAATGCTGACGTTGCCAAACGAGGCGAGGAGAGTGCCCGATTATTCCGGGACTACGCGGATGAAGTTGAAAAGCTGGCGGCCAGAGGTGCAAAGGTAATCGTTTTGCCGGAAAAGTTAGGAGTGGTGGTAGATCCGGATACGGCTGCAACAGATGCCCTTTTTCAATCCCTTGCCGACAAAACGAGTGCCAAGCTCATCGTGGGAATGGTTCGGGTGTCATCGCTCAAATACAACGAAGCACGCATCTACGCTCCGGGGATCCCGCCTCGCACTTACGACAAAATGCATATGCTGCCGCCGTTCGAGTCGAGCCTGACGCCCGGAACGTCGCTGACGCTACTGGGCGAGCCTTCTGGAATCTGGGGCATAGAAATCTGCAAAGACATGGACTTTACCACGCTATCGCGTCAGTACGGCTTGGCAGGTACGGGACTGCTGCTGGTGCCCGCCTGGGATTTTTTTCTCGATCGCGCTTTGCACGGGCACATGGCGATTATGCGGGGAGTAGAAAGCGGTTTCAGCATCGTGCGTGCCGCAAAACAAGGGTACTTGACGGTGAGCGACAATCGCGGCCGGATCCTGGCGGAGACTCGCAGCGATTCCGCGCCGTTCTCAATATTGACGGTGGACGTGCCGGTGGAGCATGAGAACACTCTCTACCTTGGTCTGGGCGATTGGTTTGCTTGGGTGGCGAATACAATATTCGTTTTTGCGCTTATACAACTTTACCGGTCGCGCAAATAGTGAAGTGAAACGTTCAAGATGAAATGGTGAACCCATTTCCTCAGCGGCCAAAGCCGCCGGCCGTGTGCCCGTTTATGTCGGAGCTAAGGCTCTGCCCCCTGAATCTACTTGTTGAAGTCGGTCTTGGCTTCCACTTTCGTCAGCATGGGCTGCAGGAAGGGTTTGTTGGCTTCCGGAGCGCCGGCAATGGAGAGCTTCAATTCCTTGGCAGCCGTGGCGTAGTCTCCTGCGTTTGACGCTACGCGCGCCAAGCCCAAGTGGGTCAGCCAGTGGTTGGGATCCTTTTTCGCGCTTTGCGGGTAAATCTCGATTGCACGTTTCATATCTCCCTGTCGCTGCAGGCCACGAGCATAGAGATAGATCTGTTGGGCGTTGGCACGTTCAAAGGCGGTAGTGAGCGCCTTGGCAGATTCGTCTTTCTTGCCCATCGCTTCCAGAATGCGTGACTTGGTTTCCCAATTTTCAAAACGATCTTCGTTCTGGATGGAGGTGTCTTCCCACTTCAAAGCTTCATCCAGGTTGTAGTTGTTGTCGAGGCACCACAGGGCGGCTTCGTCATAACCCGCCCAAGTGAATCCGCCAACATTGCGAAGCTGGTTGTGAATGCTCTTCAGCACCACGGCTTTCACGTCGAACGAAACGCGGAATGGAACGGTGACCTTTCCCCAGCGCAACGTGGCGGCGGCGGAGTCTGGCTTCACGTCATCAAATGTGTAAGTGAGATCGTCGAACTGTTCGCCAGTACCCGGCTTCACGGTGACACGCAGTGCATCTTCCTTTTCGTCATAGCTGAAGCTGCCCCACGATGTGGAATTCTTCGAAAGAATAATCGTCCACAGATCCTTGTCGGGGAGCATGTGGAGTCCATAAGTCCCTGCGGGGATCGACTTCCCTTCCAGAGTGGCGTCATCGGAAAAAGTGATGGTGGTATTTTCGTTGGCTCCGGCGCGCCAGACTTTGCCATAAGGAATAACTTTACCCGGGATTTCGCGATCTCCGGCGATGGGCCGGTGATAGTTGATGGTGACGGTGGAAAGGCCGATGGTCTGCTGGACGCTGCCGTGCTGGCTGACGCGGGGGATATTCAGTTCGGTAGGCTGACTGCCGTTTTTGAATTGCGCTGACGCGGTGCCGACAAGAAGCGTCAGGCCAAGAGCCAAACTAGAAATAGATTTGTACGTTGAACGCATACGCACACCATCCCTTTAGATTTGTAAAAAATGTAAACACCCCATCCGGATCATCCGGGTTCTGTCTAATCCCCAATAGACGCAGTCCGGGTAAGTGTGTGAGCAGGGATTGTGCGGAAGAAAAGCGCTATTCGCGGGAATTATTTTCTTGAAAAAGCTTGCTTGGCAGCGGTGCAGGAAGCGGGAAGCACCAGCGTCTGGCCGGGATAAATCAACGAAACATCGCTTAGATCGGGGTTGGCCTGAGCGAGGCAAGGCCAATCCGCACCGCTGCCCAGATGCGCGGCAGCAATACGCCAGAGAGAGTCGCCCGACTGGACAGAAATCATCGTTGCAGGCGGCATTTCATTAGGTAGAAGGCTGGATGGAGAATCTGCGGGGGCCGTAGCCACAGCTGCTTCAGCCAACGGCACGAGGAGGACCGCGCCAGGTTGCAGGCGTCGCGGATCGCCGATTCCGGGATTGCGGTTGAGCCATTCCTGCCAGCGTGAGCCTTTGCCGAGGTATTGACGCGAGAGATTCCATAACGAGTCGCCGGTCTGAACGCGCACGGAATCTGGACGGTGATTCGAGTTAACAGGAGATGGGTGAATCGTGGCGGGCGGGACCACGATGGGCGGAGCAACTGCCGGGACAGCGCCAGCTGTCGGCCGGGCAGGAGAAGCTGGAGCAACGGGTTTCAGCGCGGGCACCGTTATTACGTTGCGCGGTGCGGCAGAAATTATGGCGCGTGAAAAGGGATCGCGTTTCACGGCGCCGGAATTAACGGACGGCTTTACGATTCGCGGAGAAGAAGAAGGAACCGTGGAGGGCGCAATGAGAGGCCGGGCGGGCGGCTTGGGGCGCGCGAGAACGGCGTCGTGCGGCAAATCCAGTTTGAAGGGATCAGGTTGCGGAAGTTTGCGAGCTCGCTCGGCCTGGCGTGCCGCTTTTTCCGCGCGCAAGCGGCGAGCAATTTCGCCCAACGATTCGGAAGACGTAGCTTGCTGCGTGTCTTGAGATGGAGCGATTGCCGGTGAATTTTCATCCGCCGGCGGTGGCGTGACGTTTTTCTTGCGTGCTTCGATGGGGGCGCGATCTTCCGGCGTGAGGATTTGCGAACGCTGCAAATCTTCGTTGGTGTAAACGTGAGCAGGCGGTTTCTGCTGTGCGGCCTTACGTGCTTTTTCCTGACGAGCGGCTTCGGCCATATCCTGCGCGTTCGCCGAACGGGCAGCGCAGAGTGACAAGGCGCACAGAATCGCGCACGCGCCAATCCTGCGCATACGTGACAGGGCCCAAGACGATGGCCTTTGACAATTCATGAACTCTCGTGAATCTACCCCGGGGGGACACCGGAGTTAGGGGCACCCTAATCTCTGGGGTGATTGTACCGCTTATGAGGCCGCTGGCAAGCGTACTTTTTTCAATCAGGCATGCTTGCGGGAAGTACTACCGGGATAGGACAAGAGTTGGTTGCGCGCAGAAAATTGTATGGGTGGAAATCTCCAGGCGTTCTTCTTAATTGATAGCTCGCACGGCATTTTGCTACCGAGTTACTACGGACTGCATAGGATGTCCTTGAACAGAATTAGAGTTTGTTGCAACTGGCAACAAGTCCTACTTGATCGTCAAATTCGAGAAATACGCATCGGTGGTTGGGTCCGCCCACAGCGCAACCTGACCGTGGGTCTCGCCCAGCTTCAGGTCATTCACAATCAGCGCAGGCTGCTCGGCGCCATTGACGTAGAGGCGGGCCTGGGCGCCGTTAGCGATAATCTTTATCTTGGTCCATGTTCCACTTTCAAGGTCGACGTAGGACTCATAGACACCGGGGTTTTCCTTGCGCAAGCGAAACCAGGGATAATCCGGTGCGGAAACGTATTGCGTCGCATGGTTCCTCTGAAGCTGATCGTTTGCGCGCCCGTTGGTGGGACGAATATAAAAGCATTCGTAATGCGCATCATCCGGTTGCATGCGAAAGGCAATGCCGATGAATCCTCGTGCGTCCGGCGGCGCTCCGGGTCTAGGGGAACCCGCGATCTCAGCCTCAATCACACCGTCCTTGAAACTGGAGGCCTTCAGAACCGCGAGCATCGTATCGTCAGTGCCCGCCTGTTCGGGCACAGGCACTAGTCGCACGGCCTTACGTCCACGGTAGGTTGCAACCTCGGGTTTAGCGTGTATCACTTCCAGGCCGTCGGCCGAATCCAGCCGGAAAGTTGTGACTTGCGAGTCCGCCGCCTTGCGGCCAGGCAATGCAACTAAGAAGAAAACCACCGCAGCAATAGTTGTACAAAGAGTTCTGCTCAACGATGCCCCTCCTTCAACAACCAGTCGACATTCCATTGCCAGACCAATTTTCCAGATTCCTCAGTCTCAGTTTGCTGACGACAAGTTCTCCTTCGCTTTTGTGATCGCGAATTCCAGCCAGCCTTCTTCGACGTAGTTGTCACATTGTTTTTGCAAAAGTTCCAGGGCCTTAATCCGAGCATTCAATGCAGCACTGTTCTTCTGATTGTAGGCGAGAACGACATCGGTCAGGTGGAGGGCCTCGACGGGCTTGCCGGCTTCCACCTTTTCCAGGGCCCGCCGAGCAATGGCTTCCGGTCCCCCAGCTAGTTTGACCAAGTCCGGATACACGGAAGAGGGTGGCAGTTCATACATGGTCGCTGGATTCATGTCGTACCAGCCTGCATATCCATCGTAGATTCCGCGTACTGACCAGCTGACCTTTCCAAATACCTGATTCAGGTCGTAACTTGCCGGCAGTTTAATTTCCTGCATCAGGGTGAATACATCTTTGCCGGAGTTCATCCCTTTTACCGTTTCATCGTGAACATATTGAATGGCGTCGCGGTACCGTTTCAGCCGCTGGGTAATTTCCTGGTTGCCAAAGATCGGCTCACCGTGGCCATTCAGCACGATTTCAGGTTTCAGTGCCAACACAGTGTCTAGCGATTTGACCCAGTCAAGCGCCCAGCGTGGCTTCGTACCTCTGATCGCGTAGAGGTTTGGGAAGGAATTCGGCTCAGGGATTCCGATGCCGGTGTAATTGTCACCGATGAAGGCAGCCTTGTAGGCGGGGATCCACACGGTAAGGTGGTCGGGCGTCTCGCCAGGCGTGCTGAACACGTCGAATTCAATGCCGCCTAAAGTAAATTTGTATGTCTCGTCGAAGAAGACGGTGGGATCGATTTTGGCGCCGTAGTTGCCGGCCCACGTGCCTACTTCCGGTGCGGGACGATTGAAGGCGGCGGCGTTGCGGGGGGCAAAGAAACCCTCAAGCCTCCTCACGTAATTGACGAATTCAACGTAATTCCTTTGGGCGATGATCTGGGTTCCAGCTTCTTTCCAAAGATCGATACCACCAATATGATCCGCATGGCCATGAGTGAGAATGAGGTACTTGACAGGCGCCTGGCTTTCCGCAAGCAAGAGTTTCCTGGCAATCGGAGCTTCGGCGGCCATCGCCGTGTCGATAATTACGTTTCCAGCGGGCGTCGTCACCATGTAGACGTTGCCTGACACGGGAGCCATATAAATGGAGTCGCTTATCTTGACAGCCTTCGTGGGAGGCTCATCGGCGGCGTGGGTGGTCGTTCCAATCCCCAGGAAGAGCAAAACCACGAAACTCATGGATCGAGACATCCGCGTCCTCCTCAATAGATATGCAGGCTCAGTTTTCCGTGTCTCTGAGCGGCAATGGAATGCCGGTGGCTAGGCAAAGAAGGGACTCTGGGAACTTCTCTTTAGACGCAGAAAGTCCGGAAAAGATTTTCCCAGCCGGTTCGGAATTTGGCAGCGTTAGACTACTTTCCCAAACTCTAGGAAGTTTTTAGGAAGTTAATGCTTTCTTCTTGATTAAGGCGGCAATCGGAAACTGGCGAGCGGCAAAAAGCCTCTTGACTTTCGCTTTTTATTCGCCTACTGTCAGAGGCGGTAGAGGAAACGGGAACGGGTGGCTTCGACTCCATTGCCTTCGGGCTCTCCCGAGCCGGACGCCACCCGTTAGAACTCGCTGAGAGCGTATACGCGATTCGATTCCCTGCCAAGGAGTTGCCATGAACGCCTGTGTCGAAAACGCCTCTCCCGAATTTCTCACCACGCCAAATAGCGAATATGTATCGCCGGTGCAATCGGCGAATCGTGCGGAGATTGCGGCTGCTCTCGCAGTTGCACCCACATCCACGGCCGCGACTACGCCGGAAAAACGGGCGTGGTTCCCTACGCGCTGGCTGGGACGAGACAAGGTGCGGGCGGCGGAGAAATCTCCCCACATTGTGCACGTCGATGTGGACGCGTTCTTCGCTTCCGTCGAACAGGTGCTGAATCCCAAGCTGGCTGGCAAGCCCGTGCTGGTGGGACGCGGCGTGGTGGCCTCCGCCAGCTACGAAGCGAAATTCCGCGGCGTGAAGACGGCCATGAGCTTTCGCGACGCGCTGCGCATCTGCCCGAATGCCATCGTGGTGCCCGGTCAATATGAGCATTACGCCGACTTCGCGGAACGCGTGCGGCGCATCCTGGAAACCTATACGCCTGCGGTGGAGGTCGCCGCACTCGACGACTTCTATCTGGACTTTGCAGGCACGGAGCGGCTGTACCCGGATTACGAAGCGACGCTGCGGCGCCTACAGGTGGAGATCCTGGGACGCACGGGATTGAGCGTGTCCGTGGGCGCGGGACGCACCAAGGTGGTGGCGTCGATCGCTTCGCGGCTGGAGAGGCCTCGCGGGTTCCGCATCGTGGCTCCCGGCATGGAAGAGGACTTTCTGGCACCGCTGCCAGTGGAAAAACTACACGGCATCGGACACACACACGCCGGGGCATTGGCGGAGCGCGGCATTTCGACCATTGGGCAGTTACGCATGGTGCCAAAGCCAGTGCTAGTGGCAGCGTTTGGCGACGTGACCGGCCAGCAGATTTGGGAGCGCGCACGGGGGCTGGATGGCCGCGAAGTGATGCTGCCCTCCACGCCAAAATCGGTTTCGCGGGAAACGACCATCGAAGGCGGCACCATTGATACGGAGTTTCTGGGCGGATTGCTGGAATATCTGAGCGAGCGGATCGGATCGACTTTGCGGGAATACGGCAAGCAGGCACATACGGCGGGATTACGTTTGCGCTATGTGGATCACTTTTCCGCACATCAGGCGGTCCGGCTGGCACACCCGACGAATGACGAGCGCGAATTGCTCGCCGCTGCAAAGGAGCTGTTTACAAAACTGTTTACGCGTCGCGTGGCCATTCGCCATGTGGGCGTGAACGTGACCAATCTGGACGTGGATCGCCGGCAGAATGAACTGTTCGACACCGATGCCAACCGGCGGTGGTACCTCAACCGGGAAGTGGATAAAGTGCGCGGCCGCTATGGCTGGAACGCCGTGTTCTATGGCAAAGGCCTGGAGCTGCGCGAACACTACGCCACAAAGCAGAATGGGCTGGTGCTGTCGACGCCGTGTTTATCGCGGTAAGCAGTAAAGAAAGATTGATCGATGGCGGACGGCCTCAGAAGGCCGTCCCTACAAAAGCAAAGCACATCATTCTTTCATCGGCAAAGCACAAACTGGCATGTAATGGCCAGACTTTAGACTGGCCAAAAAAGATAAAGGAAGAAAACAAAAAAGAGCCGATCTAAAGTTCGGCCACTACATATTTCGTTTCAAACATTTTGCAGAACTTCCCTCTCTCCCCCTACCCAAAATTCAATACTTCAGGTCGCCATCATGTTCGTGCATTTACATTGTCACAGCCATTATTCGTTTCTGCGGGGAGTGAATCCTCCGGAAGAGATCATCGCCGCTGCGGTGGAGCAGAAGATGCCCGCCGTAGCGTTGACGGACAGCAACGGAATGTATGCGGCGGTGCCGTTCTATCAGGTGGCGGAAAAAGCCGGGGTGAAACCGATCGTTGGCGTGGTGGTGGAAGTGGAGCCTCGGGTTGCAACGGGGGGAGGGATCTCACGGGTCGATAAAAACCATCGACCCTCCGGTCGGGATGACACCGTACGAGATAAGCGGGATGCGGGGAACGGTGCAGAAACAAAGGCAATTCCCTTTGTGCTGCTAGCCATGGATATGGAGGGATACAGCAATCTGTGCCGGTTGACGACGCTGCGGCAGCTTGGCGTGTTGCGATTGGGCCAGGAAACATTTGCGGAAGAGGCAGGCAACGCGGTGACGGTGGAAGAGTTGGCAAAGCATAGTGGCGGCGTGATTGCGTTGTGCCCAGCGACGGATGTTTTGCGGATGGCGAAAGAGGCTACTCAGCAGCAATCGCGCGCAGGACGAAAGGTGCCCTACCGGGAAGGCGGCCACTACACAAGCCTGGCGGCACAATGTGCCGGCCTCGATAGTAAAGACGCCTGGGATTCCGGCTACGAATCGCGAGCGGCACTTTTTCTGGGGCAGCTAAAAGACATTTTCGGCAACCGGCTGTACATCGAGATTCAGCATCTTTCCGCTGGCGATGGACGGACTCTGCGAGAGGCGCAGCGACTCGGCGAACAGCTCAACATCCCTTTGGTAGCTACCAACAATGTGCATTTTCTGAAGCCGGAAGAGCATCTGCATCATCGCGCGGTGAATGCCATCCGCACGGGCAGCCTGCTGACGACTGTCGAGCCGCCCGACATCACCACGCCGGAAGCATGGTTCAAAACAGCGGCAGATTTGCAGAGGCTGTTTCCTGATCATCCGGAACTGTTGCGCGCCACGCTGGAGATTGCCGAGCGATGCAATCTGAAGCTGGAGCTGGGCAAATCAATTTTCCCGGAATTTCCAGTACCCCCGGGCGAGTCGCCATTTTCGTATTTGTGGCAGCTCAGCTTTGCGGGCGCGCAGAAGCGTTACCGCCCGTTGCGCCCGGAGGTACTTTCTCGGCTGACGCATGAATTGGAAGTAATCAACAAGCTGAACCTGGCGCCCTATTTTTTGCTGGTGTGGGACATCGTGGAAGAAGCCAACCGGCGCGGCATTCCGGCGGTGGCGCGAGGGTCAGCGGCCAGTTCAATGGTCACTTATTGCCTGGGAATTTCCTGTGTGTGCCCGCTGCGCTGGGGGCTGTATTTCGAGCGGTTCTTGAACGTGCAACGCGGCGATTGCCCGGATATCGACATCGATATTTGCGGGGCGCGGCGCGACGAAATGCTCGATTACGTGTACGGGCGCTGGGGCGCGGAGCATGTGGCCATGATTGGCAGCTTCATCACCATGCACGCGCGGCTGGCGGTGCGCGAAGTAGCAAAGGTGTTTGGTGTGCCGCCCGGCGAAGTGAATCACTTCAGCAAACGGTTGCCGCACCGGCCCGTGCGCGAACTGCTCGATGCCATCAAATTGTTACCGCAATGCCGGGATTTGCCGGTGCACGACGAACCGTGGAAAACGATACTGCAAGTGGCTTTGCGGCTGGACGACGCGCCACGCCACCTGGGCATTCATCCGTGCGGCACGGTGATTTCCGCGAAGCCGCTGACGCACCTGGTGCCGCTGGAGCGCGCCACCAAAGGCATCGTGGTCACGCAATACGATATGAACGCGATCGAGGCATTGGGACTGATCAAGATGGACCTGCTGGGCCAGCGTGGGCTGACAACAATGTCACTGGCGCTGGACAATGTGGAGAGAAGTGGCGAGAGGCGAGTGGCGAGTGGCGAGTCGAAGAAAAACAATGTTGCGCCAGATGGCGTAACTCCCTGCCCTTCGGCGCGAACGATCGATTTTGCAGCCATTCCGGAAAATGATCCGGCCACGTGCGAGGTAATTTCCACGGGCCGCACGATGGGAGTTTTCCAGATTGAGTCGCCAGGGATGCGCGGCCTTTTGCGAACGATGAAAGCGCGCACGCTGGAAGAAGTGGCCATGGCCTTGGCGCTGATACGTCCCGGCGCGGCGGAATACGGCTCGAAGGAATTGTTCCTGAAACGCCTGCGGGGGCAAGAGCCGCTCACCTTTGCGCACGAATCACTGAAGAACATTCTCGGCGATACGCTAGGTGTATGCATCTACCAGGAACAGGTGATGCAGATCGCGCAGACGGTTGGTGATATGTCGCTGCTGGAAGCAGATATTGTGCGGCGGTCCGCGGCAAAGTTTTCCGGACAGCGAGAACGAGACCGCTTGCGCGGCAAATTCCTGAAAGCCGCGGAACAGATGGGGCTGCAGGGCGCAGCGCGCGAAGAGACCTGGATGATGGTGGAGAAATTCGCGGGCTTCGGCTTCTGCAAAGCACACGCCGCAACGTATGCGGATATCTCGTACCGCATGACGTATCTCAAGACCCATCACACCGCGGAGTTTCTGGCGGCCATGTGCAGCGCGGGCGCAGGGTTTTATCACGTATCGGCCTATGTGGAGGAGGCCAAACGCTGGGGGATTCAAGTGCGATTGCCGTCAGTGAATTGTTCGCGCATGGAATACACGACAGAGCCGGAGGAGCGGGCAACAATAGAAACAAATGGCAAGCCCTTCGAAGCTCAGGGCAAGCGGGCTTTACGAATTGGGCTGCTGCAGGTGCGGGGGCTGCGTGTGGAAACCATCAGCGCAATCGTGAGCGAGCGTGAATCGCACGGCGCGTTTCACTCGCTGGAAGATTTTTTGCGCCGAATCACCGCAGAGCGCGATGAGATCGAAGCGTTGATCAAGTGTGGCGCCTTTGACGATGTTTGCCCCCTGACGCGGCCGGCCATGCTGTGGCAGTGGAATTTGCTGCAAGCGAGAGGGGAGTTCAGGCAAGCGCGTGGGCGCATGGGCGCGAATCAAAAGCAGATCCCCCAACCGCAAAAACCGCAGCTTCAGAATAACAACTTGGGTGGAGACGCAGGTGAGGGTGCTGCAACGGCGGTGGGAGTTGCGGCGGAACCTTCCGAAATGCTCTTTGCAGAAATGGAGCAGGACGACTCGATTGAACTGGCGCTGAGTGAAATGCGCACGAACGATTACACGCCAGAGCAAACGCTGCGCTACGAGCGGGAAATCCTGGAGGTGTGCGTAAGCGGGCATCCGCTGGATTTTTTGCCGCGCCGTGACGAAGTGTGGAGCGACGAACTGCCAAAGCGGCATGGCAAACGGGTGACGCTGTGCGGCTGGGTGGTAACGTACCGCCATGTGGGCACAAAGAATTACCGCAACATGATGTTTGTCACGCTGGAAGACCAGCGCGGCTTATTTGAAGTGATCCTGTTTCCCGATGTGTACGACAAATACGGCGGCCTGGTGTACGAAACGCGGGCAATGCGCGTAACAGGATTCGTGCAGGACGGCGAACACATCAATGGAGAAGCACTGGAGAAATTGCGCGCATGATCCGCTACACGAATAAGCCACCCACCCCGCTCAACCCACAAACCGGATACCCCACGGAGAGCGGGGAAAACTGGCTGGGGCGCAATCGCACTGAAAAACGCCGGTTGTGGGAGCGCTTGAATCCACGCAACCGAAAAGAGCTGAGGCTGCTGGCAGAAGCTCTGGCCATGCAGCGGAGCCATGCCCAATTACCGGAATCGACGCGCACCCGGCTGGACGCGGCCATCGCCGAACTGGGCCGGCTCACCCGGCGCATCGCCGGACTGCTGGCAGAGGTAGCACGCCGGACACCACCGCCGGGGTGAGTCTTGCAGGCGAACAGCGAGCCGCCGCATACTGACCACATGGTCATGTCCAACCATTTCCGAATAGCGATTCGAGTTGCAGCCGCCGCCCTGGTGGCCGCAAGCCTCACTGCACCCGCGATCCACGCCGACGAAATACGATTGAAGGATGGAAAGAAACTCTACGGCGTGATTGTCGCGTATGAAGACAACATGTTCAAAGTGAAGACGGACTTTGGATTTGTGCTGGTGGAGAAAGACAAGATCGCGCAGATCATTCCGAGTACACCGGCAACAAGCGAGCCCGCGAAAACTCAACCGGCTGCACAGCCCGCGGCAAAGCCAGGCAGTGAAACACCTGTAAAAGCAGAACCCGCTGTAGCAAAGAGCACGACGAGTTCATCGCCCGACGCCGTAAAGCGCGAGAAGACAGCAGCATTGGCTACGCATGCCAATGCGCGGCCGGAAATTCCAGCAGCGACATCGGTAGCGCTCGATACGAATGCTCCCGCGCTGAAGAATTCAGGCGCAGCACCGAAAGCGGCGCTGACCGGCGCAAGCACACCGCCACCTCCACCAAAAGAAGAGCCGGCGCCGATCAAAGAAGAGATTCAAGGCAATCTGTACATTAACCATGAGTATGGCTTCCACATGTACAAAGCGCCCAGCTGGCAGGTGATCGACGGTGCAGGACAGGCGTTGCCGAATGCCATCGTGGCCATGGGCACGAGCAATGAATCCACGCTGATGGTAATTGCGCACGAAAAGAACAAGGCCTCGCTGGAATCCGCGGCCCAGACGGTGGAAAAGCGGATGCGTGAGGTATACGAAAATTATCGGCTGATTTCCGAAAGAAAAACCGTCGTGGGAGGCCTTCCTGCCGTCGAGTATCGCTATCGCGGGATGGCGGATATGCACGACTGGTCTGGCACGCTGGTGGTGGTTTCACGCGCCGGTGATGTTTTTACGATATTGGGAATGACCTACGCGGATAATGATCTGATCCAGATTCAGGAAAACGTGATTACGCGTGCGATTGCTAGTGTCGATTTAAACGCAAAATAGTGCTTCAACTCCCAATTGCTGGCGATTCATGCAAGCATACCCGGCAACATTCGACGCGATGGGATTTCCGAATGGCCCTGTTTAAGTATTTGCGATCCTCATGCCCGAACACGCCAGTGCGACGAAGGAACTGGAAAAGGCGGGAAAACCGACGCACCGAGTCAAGAGTCACTGCCATTGTCGCCGGAAGCTAAGAGAGTCGCGTTTACGCGCACAAAGAACATAAACGCCTGGGTCACAGCACTGTGGGCACCCAACATTTATTGCTGGCGCTACTGCAACCGTTTCGGAAACGGAGGGGGTGGTTGCGCAGTCGAGAGGTGCAGAAAGAGACTCTTGCAAGAAGAATCCTTTTGGCCCATGGCCTAACGGTCGCAGAAGTTGAGGCAAAAACAAAAGATGGAATTGTGACCCGTTGACTTCGGTTCTCGACGAACCTCTCATTAAGCTTAATGCACAACTGGCAGCCCTCGGCGAGTTGCTGATTTCCAAATCCATTTTCACCCAGACGGAATTTGTTGCGATCCTTGATCAAAACGTGGAACCAATAAATTCGATTTTATCTAACTCCCCTCCTCGACGCATTATTCGAGAAAAGCAAAATCACGGCTGCTGAATTGGACAAATTGAAGCCCGAAGAGCCGCAATCAGGCCAGCAGAAGTAACATCTACTTCGAGCCAAATTACAATTAGATTGATGTTGAGGTGGCAATTGCGCCGGAGAGGATCCGAATGCGATAGAGGATTTATTGGTAGGCGGATCGCCCCAGGAGGCGGTCCCCCCAAGGACACAATGGTTAAGAGGTTAAGAGCTGTGCGCCGCTTCTTGCGGCTTGCGTAGCTCTCGAATCATGCCGATCAACGCCTGAACGCCGCGCGGTAGGCTGCGGTCGCGCCGATAGACCAGAGCAAGTTCGCGCCAAAGATCGACGCCATCGACGTTTAGCAGTTTCACTTCGCCGCTCTTAACGATATCGCGCGCGAAGCTTTCGCTGATGATGGAAACGCCGACATCGGCCGCCACGAACGTCTTGATCATGCCGATGCTGGGCAACTCCATTGGCACGCGCAAGCGCGAGCGGTACGGGCGGAAGAGTTTATCCAGCACCTGCCGCGTGTAGCCGGTCTTGGGGAAAATCAGAGGCGCTGAAGCCACTTCTTCCAGCGTCAAATGAGATTTCTGCGAAAGTGGATTCTTGGTGCTGACCATGAAGCGCAAGCGATCGCGATTGATCACGTGCATCTTCAGGTTGGGCGACTTCACCGGCAAAGTGACGATGCCAAGGTCCAGCGAGCCTTCTTCCAGGCGCTGCAAAATCTTGTGGCTGAAATTGCGATAGATGCTGATATTGACAAGCGGATAGCGGCGCTGGAACTCGCCGAAAATATCCGGCAACAGGTAGAGGCAAGTGGCTTCGTTAGCGCCAAAGGCGACCGGCCCCTGAACAACGTTGCCGCGATCGGCGACGACTTGCATCGATTCGTCGCGCAGCCGGAGCAGGCGTTCGGCAAATTCGAACAAGACTTCACCAGAGGGGGTCAGTTCAACGGATTTGGCGGAGCGGTCGAGCAATTTTGCCTTGTAGGCCTGCTCGAGCTGGCGAATTTGGGCGCTAACGGCCGATTGCGAGCGAAACACTTTTTGGCCGGCTTTAGAGAAGCTCTTGAGCTTTGCAACTTGAACGAAAGTAGTTAGCTGGTCAAAGTCCATAGTTTATAGGTCTCGGTTGGAAGTATACCTAATCCGTATAAGGAAAAGATTAACTTCCTGCGAGCTTTATGCATAGTGCTGCAAAGCGGCCGGGGGCGCGGCAAGAAGATCGGAAGTGGGCGCCGGGAGAGAGCCTGCGTGCGCTTCCGTAAGGAATCGCCATGCGGTTTCCAATGTGCCTTGAAAATGGATCGGCTGAATGCGCACAAGAGGCAGCGTGGTGTTCTGCATCAGCATACGAATCGCAATGGGGCTCTGTGTTTCATCCACGTGCATCTCCAGCAAGCGGCGCAAATCGCGTTCTTCCGATGGTTCCAGTTCAAAAGGCTGCACAAACTCCAGGTTCAGAACGTGGTCTGCCACGCTCCGCAGCAGATAAGCCAAGCCGCCGGTCATACCGGAGCCAAAGTTCAAACCAACTGGGCCAAGAACCACGGCGATGCCGCCGGTCATGTATTCGCAGCCGTGTTGTCCAACGCCTTCGACGACGGCGACTGCACCGCTGTTGCGCACGGCAAAACGCTCGCCAGCCTGCCCGGCAACAAACAATTGGCCGGAAGTAGCGCCGTAGAGAACGGTATTGCCCGCGAGTACGTCCCCGCGCTTGGAAGCGGTGTTACCGGCGCGTATTGCGATCGTTCCTCCCGAAAGGCCTTTGCCAACATAGTCGTTGGCTTCGCCGAATAGTCTCAGTTTCAGCCCTGCATCGAGGAATGCACCAAAACTCTGACCTGCCGAGCCGCGAAATTCGCGAATGCTGGGAGCCTGGATGGATTCGTGTAGTCGGTTACGCATGCGATCGCCGCTAAGCTGGGTACCGACACTGCGGTGATAGTTGTGAATTGCGGCGGGTTCACCATCGCCCTGTTGGACTTCTTCGAACTTTCGTTCCGATTCCAGAGTCTCCGCGTCAAGCACAGTGGATTGCCGCGGCATGACACTGTGCGGCTTGGAAGCGGGAATGACCAGCAAAGCGTCGAGACCGGAATGCGTTTCGAGGCGTTCGTACCATCCGCGCAGTTCGGTAAGGCTGCGAACGCCAAGTTCCGCCATCCCTTTGCGAACCTCTTCGCCAAGAGCGCGGAAATAATCGATGACCATTTCCGGCTTGCCATTAAAGCGGGTGCGTAACTTTTCGTCCTGCGTTGCGATGCCGACTGGGCAAGTGTTTAAGTGGCATTGACGCGCCATTACGCAGCCAATTGCCAGGAGCGCGGCGGTGCCAAAACCAAATTCGTCCGCGCCGAGAATCGCACCAATAAGGATATCTCGCGAGAAGCGCAAGCCGCCGTCGACGCGAAGAGCCACGCGAGAACGCAAGCCTGCGCGCAACAACGTCTCATGCGTTTCACGCAGACCGATCTCCCAAGGTAGGCCCGTGTTCTTGATGGAGGTCAAGGGGGAAGAACCCGTTCCGCCATTGTGCCCGCTGATGGTGATGACGTTCGCGCCGGCTTTTGCAACGCCCGCAGCAATCACACCAATTCCCGTGCCCGAAACCAGCTTCACGCCAATGCGAGCGTGGGGATTCACGGCGTGGAGATCGTGGATGAGCTGAGCCAGATCTTCAATGCTGTAAATGTCATGATGCGGTGGTGGAGAAATCAGCGGTGTGCCGGGCGTCGCGTGGCGAATCTTGGCGATGTATTCCGTCACCTTGCTGGCGGGAAGCTGGCCGCCTTCGCCGGGCTTGGAACCCTGTGCCATTTTGATTTCCAGCTCTTCAGCGCGCACCAGATATTCCGCGGTCACTCCGAAACGGCCAGAGGCCACTTGCTTGATCTTATTTGCAGAATTGACCAGCAGATATAGATCGGGGTCTTCCCCACCTTCGCCTGTATTACTGCGGCCGCCCATGCGATTCATCGCCACAGAGAGTGTTTTATGCGCCTCGGGGCTTAGCGAACCGAGCGACATTGCCTGAGTGCTGAACCGACGCAAAATGGAATCAAGAGGCTCGACTTCATCGACTTCCACAGGACTCTCGGCGACCATCTCCAGCAGATCCCGAAGAAAAGTAACTCCCTTCCCTTCGGCTAACTCTTCCACGGCCGCGTAGTGGCCGCCGTTTGGCTGACGAACGTGCGCGTGGAGCCGACGCACCAGCTCCGGAGAACTGGCATGTAGTTCCGCGCCTTTGCGGTAACGGTAGAGGCCCAAATCCGCCAACTCATCGGCTGAACCCTCGTAAGCCGTCGCGTGCATTTTCAGATAGTCCTGCAGCAACAGGTCCAGGGTTTTCGTACCCGGATAGCAGCCAGCATCTTCAAAATATTCGCGGCAAATATCCTGATCGAGTCCGAGCGCGTCGAACAAGTGACTATTGCGGTAGCTTGCCAGGGTGGAGATGCCCATGCGCGCCAGGACTTTGCGCAGACCCGCAAACATTCCCTTGCGCACTTTCTCGAATGAATCCTCTTCTTCGCTTTCCGCAAACTCTTCGGCAAGATGCGGAACAACGGCGCTCGCACCCGCCGCAATAAGCATGGCCACGTGATGCGTATCAAAAACTTGTGCTGTTTCGACAATCAGCGGCACATCCGCCAAACCTTCCTTCACCATGCTTTTCCAAACGCTCGCCACCGCCAACAACGCGGGGATGGCAGCGCGTTCCGGCCCAATAGCACGGTCGGTGAGGAGGAGGAGCCTCGGGCGTTCGCCACTACTCAGAGGGGTAGTTTGACACTGAGTCAAACAGCGGCGTGCGCCCGAAACTCCGGTTTTGGAGGGAAACGTAAAATCCACGGTCTGCACGGGGCATTGGGAAATGCGAAGGACAGCCAGTTCACCGACGCTCAAAATCGGTGAAGTCAGAAATTCGCCATGGCCCAGCGGGACGTCCAGAGACATGACGTGCGACTCGCGCAAAGGATCGATCGGCGGATTAGTCACCTGCGCAAAGCGCTGCTTGAAGTAATCCCACAGCGGACGCTGCACCGTCGACAGAAAAGCAGGAGGAGCGTCGTCGCCCATGCTCCAGTCAGCTTCTTTGCCCTTCAACAGCGGCCGGAACAGAATCTTGTACTGGTCGTCGGACCACCCGGCGGCACCGGCCACGCGCCGAGGGTTCTGTAATTTATCGAGGGGCGCATCAGTTTGCAGATGCACGCGCCTTGGCTGAGTAGCATTCTTGCGGGGGTATTGCTCTGCCACGACTTTCAACAATTCACGCCAGCGCAACAGAGAGCCGTTGGTGGGATTGGCAAGGATCATCTCGCCCGGCCCCAGGCGATAACGTTCCGCAACGCGGCTTTCGTCCAGATCGACCAGGCCAGTCTCGGAACCGGCAATCACCAACCCGTCATGCGTCACGGTGTAGCGCATGGGCCGCAAACCATTGCGATCCAGCTTTGCGCCGACGGAAATGCCATCGCTGAATACCAAAGCGGCAGGTCCATCCCAGGGAGCGCCGTCGCGCGAAAGTATTTCGAGAGTCGCTTTCACTTCCGACGACAAGAATGGATCATGGTGAAAAGCGGGGGGCACAAGCGCCAACATGGAAGCTTCGACGGACTTCCCTTCCAGCAGCTTAATCTCCAGTGCGTTATCAAAGCTGGCGGAATCGCTGACGTTGTCTTCCAGAAGTTTGAACCACTTCCCCACACCAATGCGTTTGCGGACATCACGTTCCAACGCGCGCAGCCAGCGCCTGTTACTGATGACGGTATTAATTTCACCGTTGTGCGCGACGTAGCGGAACGGCTGTGCCAACTGCCAGGAAGGCTGCGTGTTGGTGGAATAGCGCTGGTGGAAAATCGCGAATTTGGCGGCAAATTCCGCGCTGCGCAAATCTTCAAAGAACCGTGGAAATTGCCAGGGAGTCAGCAAACCCTTGTATACAATAGTGCGCGAAGAAAGCGAACAAAGGTAGCTGCGTTCGGGAAGCATACCTTCCGCGCGTTTGCGCAAAAGCTGAAGGCTCCGCTCGAATTTGTTGGCAACAGCAGCGCTATTTCCGTTCGACTTGGTGGGAACCGGCTCGACGAAAAATTGCCAGATCTCCGGCATGGACTCAAACGAGCGCAGTCCGAGGCAGTTCGGCTTGACCGGAACGCGGCGCCAGCCGCTGAGGCGTAGTTTGTTGCGGCCGATGGCGTCTTCCATGGCCGCCCGGGCCTCCACCGCACGTGTGGAGGGAACAAATAGCATGCCCACGCCAAATAGCTCGCCAAGAGACAATTTCTCTTCTGCTGCGCGCGCTCGGAAGAAGTCCAGAGGCAGGGATGTGAGCAGGCCTGCGCCGTCTCCACTGGCTCCATCGGCATCCACACCACCACGGTGAGACAACCGTTCCAGCGCTTGCAAAGACATTTCCAGGATTTCGTAACGGGCAGGACCGTGCAATGCGGCGATGAATCCTGTTCCGCAAGCATCATGGTCCGGGTGGCCCCAGTTGGGCTGGTGCCGTGTGGTCGCTGGCGCAGCGAGACTACACATACTTTAGGTTAATAACGGCCTCGCCGAGCAATGTACAATGCAGAATTTTCATGCAATGAATCGTTTTTGCAGGGGTAGCTCTCAAGCAAGTGGCTTAAAACTTCGTGACTTCGCTCATATGGAAATGGGTAATCTTCATGGGGGGAACGACCATTTCGAAGGACTCCTCGGCCGTCGCTCGATGGGATGGGCCCAGAAGTTCAACATTCTTAAGCATCTCTAAAATCGATTGATTGAATCGGAAATTCCGCACTGCTTTTCCGACTCTTCCCTTATCCACAAGGAATAATCCGTCCCGGGTCATGCCGGTCATGACTTTTTCGTAGGGGTCGACTTCGCGGATATACCAGAGTCGCGTGATAAGCAGCCCTCGCTCTGTGGAGGCGGTCATCTCCTGAAGAGACGACGTCCCTCCGGAAACCACCAGATTCATCGGAGCTTCGCCGTAGTCATTGGGCAAAGCGAAGCCGTGACCCGTGGGCTTGGTCTTTGCCTTTTTGGCGGAGCGCCGTGAATAGACCAGGTTTCGAATAATACCTTTGTCGACCAGCGTCACCCTCTGGCGCGGCACACCTTCTCCATCGAAAGCAGCTCCTACTTGTTCGGGATGGTAGACATCGTCGGTAATGGTAATGTTCTTGCCGAGCAACTGCTGGCCGAGCCTGCCAGAGAAACAAGAGCGTTTGTCAGCCACGGCCGTTGCAGAGAAGTCGTAAAAGAGAAAGCCAATCAAATCCAGGACCGCGGCGGGCTCCAGAATGACGGTGTAGCTGCCGGGAGCCAATTCGATGGGGTCCTGTGCGAGTGCGGCTTTTTCGCTGGCAATTCCAGCCAAGCCGATGGGATCGAGTGAACGCACGTCTGCCGAATTTCCTTTAGCCCAGCTAGCCGCCGAGCCTTGCTGCATCGTAACGGAAAACTCTGCCTGGGTTTGGCGATAGCTGGCAAGCAAGCCGCGCGAATTACCTTGTACGGTTTGCGATTGGCCGCTGGAGAAAATGCCCGCGGCCACCTGTCCATTTTTCTCAGCGAGGTCACAGGTTCGTTTCACCGCCCGGGCGCGGTCTTCAGCCGAAAGCGTGGCCGTCGCATGAGCGAAGCGGGTGATCTTTCGATAGTTTTGCTTTCCAGGCAGAAACAGGAGATTGGCATCCTTTGGCTGGCTTGCAGCGAGCGACAAGCAATTGTCAATCGCTGTTCGCAAGGCGTCCTCGTCCACACGATTGGTGGACAAGCGGGCCGTTCGCCCTTCCATGGCGGTGCGGATTGAGACCGTTACTCCGTGTTCGGCAACATTCTGATGGATGGTGTTGTTGGCAAAGCGCGTGAGAGCGTCGATCACTTCCTCAACATGCACTTCAGTCTCTGGCACACCGCGCACTTTCGCAAGGCGTAAAACAGTGTCCACGATTCGGCGCAAATCACGATCAGAGCGCAACTGCACCGCGCCTGCAGCAGCACTGGTTCGTTTTGGTCTGGCCTTTTCTTGTCTGGCGCTCATTCGCTTGAAAATGCCGTCCCGATTTTTACATTACGAAATCGTGCGGGTGATGCACCATGTCCGGTGCCCATAGTCTGCATCGGCTGGCCCTTGCCGCAATTCGGAGTACCCCACAGCACCCAGTGTTCTGCATCGCAAATGGCGTCACAAGAATTCCAGAACTCCGTCGTGATACCGCTGTAACTTGGATTCTTGAGCATGCGACCTTTTTTGCCGTGCTTGATTTCCCACGCAATCTCTGTGGAAAACTGGAACTGATAGCGACGGTCGTCGATCGACCACGAGCGGTTGGTTTCCATCAAAATGCCGTCATCCGTGTCTGCAATCAGGTTTTCGTGGTTCCATTCGCCCGGCAACAAACTGACATTCGTCATACGAATCATCGGAAGCCGGTTCCAGCCTTCGGTGCGCACGGTACCTCCGGAGCGGTGCAACCCGATCAAATGCGCCGTTTCGCGACTGGAAAGATACCCGCGGAATTGGCCGTCCTTGATAATGTCGATGCATTGCGCGGGAACGCCCTCGTCATCGTAGGCAAACGTTCCCAGGCCGGGCCCATGTTCCAGGCGCGCATCCGCAACAACGTTGACGATTGGCGAAGCGTATTTCAAGTGGTTGAGCTGATCGAGCGTCAGAAAACTTGTGCCGGCGAAGTTCGCTTCCTGTCCCAGAACACGATCCAGTTCGATGGGATGGCCAACGGATTCATGAATCTGTAAACCAAGTTGGCTGCCGCCAAGAATTATCGTTCCGGTTTTCTCAGGGCACGGCGCGGCGGAGTGCAGTGCGACAGCCTCTTCCGCAATCACCGGAGCATGTTTGACCAACTCCATAGCCTCGATCAGTTCATAGCCACCAAGAATGTGCTGACCCCCGAAACTGTTCGGGTAGGAGCGCTTCTGAATAGCTTCGCCCTTGAACGTTGTCGCGGCAATTCCGCATCCGGAGGTCACGCGGCGTTGATGAAGCTTCGAACCACTGGAAGAAGCGAACCAGGAATCGATCTTGCGGAACTGCATGTCCGTTTCCGTCAGCGTTACGCCCTTCACCTGGCGCATCGCCTCGTCCGCAGCCAGCAGCAGCGCCACCTGTCTTTCCAGTGGAATCTCGAAGGGATCCTTGCGGCAGGGAGCTTGCCAACTGTCGATGTAGGACGCTTCGGCGGCAAGCTGAACATTTTCTTTTTTTGCCAGCGATGAAGCTTTCGCGATAGCCACGGCCTGAGCCGCACACGCCGCCACACCCTCGCGAGTCAACTGGTCGGTAGAAGCAAATCCCCAGGCTCCATTGGCAACCACGCGAATTCCCAGACCAATCGATTCAATCTGGCTGAGCGAACCAACTTCGCCATTTTTTGTGGTGAGATCCCGTTGCCGCAGATGCATGACGCGCACGTCAGCATACGTCGCGCCGCGCAATCGAGCTATGTCCAGAGAATGGCCACAATAATCCCACATCGTTGGCACCAAAAGTTAAGGGCACGATCAATCGTGCCCTTACGAGACTACCTCATTTCTCAAATTTCGAAAGCGGGATTAGGTGCCTTCCTGCCAGGAAGCAAGGTATTGCTCTTGCTCGGCAGTCAATTTATCCAGGCGGTGGCCCATGGATTGCAGTTTCAAACGAGCGATTTCGCGGTCGATGTCTTCGGGAACGACATACACCTGGGGCTTAAGGGACTTGTAGTTTTTCAGCAGGTATTCGGCCGACAGCGCTTGGTTCGCAAAGCTCATATCCATTACCGAAGCGGGATGGCCTTCGGCGGTTGCCAGGTTCACCAATCGGCCTTCGGCAATCAGATAAATCTTGCGTCCATCTTTCAGCTGGAACTCGTCAACCAGTGGACGAACTTCGCGCTTTCCGGAAGACAACGCTTCCAGCGAAGGGATTTCGATTTCCACGTTGAAGTGGCCGGAGTTGCAGACAATCGCGCCGCTCTTCATCACTTCAAAGTGTTCACGGCGAATCACGTTTTTATTGCCGGTAACGGTGATGTAGACATCGCCTTCTTTAGCCGCTTCCAGCATGGGGAGAACGCGGAAGCCATCCATCACGGCCTCGATTCCCTTCACCGGATCAATTTCCGTGACGATTACATCGGCGCCGAGGCCCTTGGCGCGCATCGCAACGCCGCGGCCGCACCAGCCATAGCCCGCAATCACAACCTTCAGACCGGCAAGCAGAACGTTAGTCGCGCGTATGACGCCGTCGAGTGTCGACTGGCCGGTACCGTAGCGATTGTCAAAAAAGTGCTTGGTCATTGCGTCGTTCACGGCGACAACGGGATATTTCAATGTGCCGTCTTTTGCCATGGCGCGCAGACGAATCACGCCTGTGGTCGTCTCTTCTGTACCCGCCAAAACGTTGGCCACCAGATCCTGCCGCTTGGTGAGCAGCATGGTCACCAGGTCGCAGCCGTCATCCATCGTAAATTGCGGCTTGTGCTCCACGGCGGTCTTCATGTGCTCGAAATAAGTGGCGTTGTTCTCGCCCTTGATGGCGTAGGTGGGGATGTTGAAGTCTTTGTTCAAAGATGCCGCGACTTCATCCTGCGTGGACAACGGGTTCGAAGCGCAGAGAACGATATCGGCTCCGCCATCGCGCAACGCGATCATCAGGTTCGCGGTTTCGCTGGTCACGTGAAGGCAAGCAGAAACGCGCAAGCCCTTCAACGGCTGTTCTTTGATGAAGCGCGTACGAATCTGTTGCAGAACGGGCATCTGCTGCGCCGCCCACTCGATCTTGCGCTTACCCGCTTCGGCAAGCCCGATATCCTTTACATCACCCTTTTTCAATTCTGCAGTAGCCATTCGAAGACTCCTAGAAGTTGAGATTCTGTAAACCGGGGCGGTTATTGTTCTGACACATCCACTGGCAAGAGAGGCACCGTTGCTGTGGATAGAAAGTATTTAACGTGGCGATCTCGCAAGCGCACCATCTGGCACGCTATCGCTCTATCGCCGAGAAGCCACTTCTGCGACTGATGCGCCAACGCCCGCTGCTTTACGCAACGCGTCTGCACGATCCGTCTTTTCCCAGGTAAAGCCAGGGCCAGTACGCCCAAAGTGTCCATACGCAGCGGTAGGCTTATACACCGGCTTGCGGAGGTCGAGCGTCTCGATAATTCCTTTGGGATTGAGCGAGAAGTGTTCACGAATCAAAGCGGTGATTCTCTCTTCCGGGATGGTTGCGGTTCCAAAGGTGTCGACCATGACGGAAACCGGCTCTGCCACGCCGATCGCGTAAGCCAATTGCACTTCCGCACGGCTGGCCAATCCCGCCGCCACAACGTTCTTGGCAATGTAACGTGCCATGTAGCAAGCCGAACGGTCTACCTTTGAAGGATCTTTGCCAGAGAATGCGCCACCGCCGTGACGGCTGTAACCACCGTAGGTGTCCACGATGATCTTGCGGCCTGTCAGCCCGGCGTCACCCATCGGTCCGCCAATGACAAAACGGCCGGTCGGGTTGATGTGATATTTGGTTTTTGCGTCCAGCATCCGGGAAGGAACGATGGGCTTGATCACGTGTTCCATGATCGCGTGGCGCAAATCCTCGTTCGAAACCGTGTCGCTATGCTGCGTCGAGATGACTACACAATCCACGCGGAACGGTTTTCCATCGCGATACTCAACGGTGACTTGGGATTTTCCATCTGGACGGAGGAAATCGACTTTCTTGCTCTTGCGAACTTCCGAGAGGCGCTGCGTAAGGCGGTGGGCCAACTGAATCGGCATCGGCATCAACTCTTCGGTTTCATCGCAGGCGAAGCCGAACATCAAGCCTTGATCGCCGGCGCCACCAGTATCTACGCCCATGGCGATGTCGGGAGACTGGCGCTTGATGGTGCACATGACGGCGCACGTGGTGGAATCAAAACCAAACAACGCGTCGTCGTAACCGACCCCCTTTACTGTGTTGCGAATCAATTCATCGTAGTCCACGTGAGCGGTAGTGGTGATTTCTCCGGCGACAACGACGAGGCCTGTGGTAACCAGTGTCTCGCAAGCGACGCGGCCTTTTGGGTCTTGACGCATCACTTCGTCGAGCACGGCGTCGGAAATCTGGTCAGCAATCTTATCGGGATGGCCTTCCGTCACGGATTCGGAAGTAAACAGGAAATTGCGCTTGGATTCGCTCAAAACATCTCTCCTCAAAACTTATCTCAGATAATCGCGGCGGGTGGGGACACACACAGCGAAGGGGATGCGCCGGATGTCACTGCGCATCAATCCTAAAAAGCGTACCATCCTCGTGTTGCGGAATCAATGTACTGATTTTTCAAGGGTTTATAAACGCATTGAGTGGCAATTTTCGCGCCTCGAATGGCACAGGCTGAGTTGGAGCAGGAAATCATGGCGCTCCCCGTTTATGGCGTCTTCTCCAGCCCATAATTCTTCGCTCCCTTTGGGTCAGGGATTATGGATTCTTGGGAGGTGATTCCCTGGGCTTCTCAAGTCACGGAGAGGGCCTCATGTTGAAGAAACCGAAGGTCCGGAAATCCTTGGAGCCGCCAAAAATCCAAATAGCCTTTGGGCCCCGTGTGTTGCTTTTTAGTAAGTTGATTGATTGCGGCGTCACTCTTTCTAATCCATCACAAAATCGATTCATTCCAGAAGAAATCTGCGTTGTACATTCCGGTACCTAAACGTTATTTCATAAGATATCGAATCGCCCTGCGCGTCGACTTGTTGACTCCTCTAGCTGGCAGACTTTCAGCCGGAAGGAACAACAAGTAAAACGCAGAAAGTTCGCTCCCCGGGCGCCGAATGGATTGGAGACTCCATGAGATCCTTCCTGCCGGCTTCCCCCCGAACGAATACGGGTGCCACCGCAGATCGCATTCCCGTTTGCCGATTCTTTTCAGCAAGAAATAGATCGCACAGTGGATCTCGGTCCTTCGTCAGTCGGGCATCTATCTTAGGCGTCGTCGCTTTGCTGCTGATCGCACCGGCGCTCTTTAGCGCTGAGGCTCCTCCGTCCGTAAAACTTGCGGTTGCTCCCAAATATCCCGCACTCACGCTGGCGGGAAGAGTGGATGGGGTCGTCACCGTTCGCGTCACGATTGATCGAACAGGCTCCGTGAAGGATGCGACCGTACTTAAGGGGCATCCCATGCTGAGGGAAGCGGCGCTCGCCGCGGCCCAGCAATGGGAATTCCAGGAAAGTTTCACCCCGAAGCGCTCGCTCACACTGAAATTTTGTTTTGTGATCTTGCCAGACAGTTCGGTGGTGAAATCACAAACTGTCTTCCTGCCGCCAACCGGAATTGAAATTCGCCAAAGGCCCGTTGAACCGGCTGTAGAGGATCAGGGTGGCGAGTTCACCGTGGACCAGCATCCAATCTCCACGACCTGAAAGGTGCTGATCGGTTTGTCCGCGCGCTGCGGTCAACCCTTCACGCAGACCACTTGTCGCAACGTGTGGACCACCTCAACCAGATCGGTCTGTGCATTCATTACCGCATCGATGGACTTGTAAGCAGCGGGCGTTTCGTCGATCACGTCCGCATCCTTTCGGCACTCCACGCCCTCTGTCATTCGCTTGTGGTCTTCGACTGTGAATCGCCGCTTGGCTTCTCCACGAGACATCGCGCGGCCGGCCCCATGGCTGCAACTGGAAAAACTCTCGGGATTCCCTTTTCCCCGCACGATATAGGAGCGCGCACCCATGCTGCCGGGGATGATGCCAAGGTCACCTTCCCTCGCGCGCACCGCCCCTTTACGCGTGACCAGAATGTCCTGGCCATAATGTCGCTCACGCGCAACATAGTTGTGATGGCAGTTGATCGCCTGCACGTGCGCGGCGAAAGGCCGCACCTCACCTGAATCTCTCACCGCGCCGATGATCTGTTCCATCATCAGATCGCGGTTGGTACGCGCAAAATCCTGCGCCCATTCCACAGCTTCCACGTAATCGTCAAAATGCTTCGTTCCATCTTCCAGATAAGCGAGGTCCTTGTCCGGCAAGTTGCCGACTAGCCGCCCCATGTCTTTCTTGGCCAACTCAATGAAGTAGCTGCCCATGCGATTACCTACACCGCGTGACCCGCTGTGCAGCATGAACCAGACCATCTCCGATTCGTCCAGGCATACCTCGATAAAATGATTGCCAGTGCCGAGCGTACCGAGATGATTGGAATCGTTGCCACGATCGAGCTTCGAATGCTTTTCGAGAATCGCGTCGTAACGCGTTTTGAGTTTTTCGCCCCACGCATTTAAATTGCGCTCTGGAATTTCGCGCCACGAACCTTTGTCGCCTCGGCCGCCATGATTCGTGCGTCCGTGCGGCACGGCCTCTTCGATTGCGGTGCGCATCGCGTGCAAATTGTCCGGAAGATCGCCCGCGTTCAGGTCGGTCTGCACTGCCATCATGCCGCAGCCAATATCCACGCCAACTGCCGCCGGAATAATTGCACCTTTGGTTGGAATCACGCTGCCAACAGTTGCGCCGATGCCCCAATGCACATCCGGCATGGCCGCCACCCATTTGAAGATGAAGGGCAGTTGCGACACGTTGAGCAGTTGCTTACGCGCCGCGTCCTCCAGCGGCACACCCTTGACCCACGCTTTGATCGGCACGCCCTGCTCGGATTTAAGCGTCTGGTAACTCATGGTTATCGCAGAATAGCACTTCGCAGGCTTGATAGTTTCGAATAGCCTCACGATGCATCGCAACACTCTCAAAACTCGCCAAATTCGGGCGTATATTCTCGCCATGACGCAGCCTTCCATAGACTTGCTTAATCAGGCGCTGACCTTGACGGAGGAAGAGCGCGCTGAGCCTGCAGCTTCGCTCTTGAGCAGTCGCGACGAAGCCCCAAACGCTAGCGCTGAGTCTGCATGGAAGGATGAGATATCTCAGCGCATTTCGAACCTTGACTCTAGCCTCACAAGAACCATTCCATGGGACGATGTAAAGTCACATGTCTCGGCTTCACTCCCGCATGGCCAGAAAAAGCGTTGAATTTCACGAAAAGCGGAAGAAGATTTTTAGCTGCAATCGATTGGTATCGTCTGCGAAGCGAACTCGTCGCATCACGCTTTGCAACCTTAGGCAACATCTAAGTCTGCGTCGTCCGCTTCCACAGTCAGCTTGCCCTTGGTCTTCTTGGCCATCAGGTAGGAGCGAATGAACGGCTCAATGTCGCCGTCGAGCACTTTGTCGACATCTCCAACAGAAAACTTGGTGCGGTGATCCTTGATCAGGCGATAAGGCTGCATAACGTACGAGCGAATCTGGCTGCCGAACGAAATGTCCATTTTCGTTTCATCGAGCCTGTCGGTTTCGTCGCGGCGTTTCTGCATTTCCAGGTCGTACAATTTCGAGCGCAACATCTTCATCGCCGTTTCGCGATTCTTGTGCTGGCTGCGCCCGGCCTGACAAGCGACGATCACTCCGGTAGGAATGTGCGTCAGACGCACCGCGGTTTCCACTTTGTTTACGTTCTGTCCGCCCTTTCCCCCCGACCGGAATGTGTCGAGCTTGATATCCTCCGGCCTGATATTCACTTCGATGCGGTCGTCAATTTCCGGAATTACGAAGACAGAAGCAAACGAGGTATGGCGTCGCGCCGCCTGATCAAACGGCGAGATGCGCACCAGTCGGTGCACTCCGGTTTCGCCCGACAGCAACCCGTACGCGTTCTCCCCACTGAATTGGACCGTGGCGTTCTTGATACCTGCTTCCTCACCGGGTGTTTCGTCGAGTACTTCGGCATTGAATCCCTTGCGCTCTGCCCAGCGCAAATACATGCGCAGAAGAATGGAAGCCCAGTCTTGCGACTCCGTGCCCCCGGCACCGGGCTTTATGGTCATGATGGCGTTCAGGTGATCGTTTTCGCCGGATAGAAGGGTTTGCGTTTCGAGCTCGCCGACGTAGGTTTCCGCTGCCGTCAGTTCGCGGCTCAGATCTTTGAGCAATTCTTCTTTCTGCTGAGCGTTCGTCTCGCTCTTGGCCAGCTCAATGTAGGTTTCCAGATCGCCCGTCACCGTGCCAAGCTTTTCGTCCGCCGCCAACGGAGCTTCCGCACGCTTGCGTTCGCGCAGGACATTCTGCGCTTCTTCCTGGTTATTCCAAAAATTGGGGTCGGCTGTGCGTTCTTCCAGCGATTTCAGGCGCACTCGATTTTGCGCAACGTCAAAGATAACTCCGCACGAGCGTGATGCGCTGCTTCAATCCTTCATACTGATGCTGTAGATCTTCGAGAACCATAGTTTGTGTGGATCGCCTTCACCACAATCAGGCGGCAGGCTTACTTTCCCTTTCGAAACGTTATACCAACAAGAATAGCGGAAACCAGCACACACATCCAGGCGAACCAATCGCCAAAACGCGTGTAAATTGTCTTATCGGTGCGGAAATCATACGGTAGGTCCGCGGAATTGCGTTCATCGCGATGCATTACACGCTGCACATTTCCGTAAGGATCGATGGAAGCAGAAATCCCGCTGTTTGTGTCGCGAACGATCCACCGGCGATTTTCCACTGCGCGCACGCGAGCCATGCGCAAATGCTGTTCTGCCGCCTGCGAAGTTCCGAACCAGCCATCGTTCGAAATATTTATAAGCAGTTCCGCGCCACGATCGGCGAACTGCCGCACTTCCCCCGCATAGATCGCCTCATAACAGATGAATGTTGAGAACTTATTCCCATTTGGAAAAGTCCCGACGTTGCGATCCCTGCCCTTGCGGAAACCGCCCACTTCCTCCGAAACGCTCGAAACTACCTGGTGAATCAGCGGAAAAGGTTCGTATTCGCCGAACGGCACCAGATGAATCTTGTCGTATGAAAATCGCCTTTGACCCTGTTCGTCGATCATTGCCGCACTGTTATAGGGGGCGAGGATGTTCCGTTGCACGCCATTGACCGCAACTTGCTCCGGCTTCCATTCGATTACCCCTACCACCAGGGGATGATGAAACCGGGCTACAAGGCGCGACATCATCGGGCCAAAGTGCGGATCACCGAACGAAAATGGCGCCGGAGCTTCCGGCCAAATCAACAAGTCCGGTTCTTGGCTTCCCGCAGAAGGCCGCAGGCTGAGCCTTTCCATGTCCGCCATATCCGCCTGGTGATCGGCATACCAATCGCCCACGTATTGCGTGTTTTCCGGAAAGTTGGGCTGCACCACGCGCGCCAGGTGCGTCGCCGCCGCAGTCGGAACAAATCTTGGACCAATCCACTGGACCAGAATCAAAACTCCAACTGTGACCGCACAAACTTGCCATCGTTTTTTCGCTTCAACGGCAGGCTTAGCGCTGATGCTCCACACCAGCAGAGCATTAAATGCCGCCACCAGGAACGATACTCCGTAGATTCCAGTGATTGTGGTCAACTGCACCAGTGCCGCGTTACCCGCCGCTGGATATCCTAGTAACGACCAGGGAAAGCTGATCTCCGGCAGATAGGCCCGCATTACTTCGGTATAAACCCACAGAAACGGCGCTCCGATAAGCCCCAATTCCACACTACGGATCGATAAGCGCTGTACTCCCCACGCAAAAGAACCAAGGATGAGGCCCCACACGGAGGCAATCAGCAGCAGCACGCCCCAGCCAGTTGCGGCAGACATCCCGCCGTGCACGGAAAGCGTTTCCGCAATCCATGGCACGCACGTAACCACAAAAACCAATCCGTGCAAGAATCCGCAAAGGAACGCAACCCACGCACGCGACCTTAAGATTGCAACTAACAGGATGGCGATGCATAACCAGGAGTACAGGCTCCAGAATGCACTGCGATATGACAAAGACAGAACTGCTCCGCTGAAGATTGCCAGGAGGAACCGCACAGAGCTAGGAATCTTTTCAGGGGGATCAAGTGGAATATAGAACTGCCAGGGCCGTAAAAGCATCAGTGCTTTACGTAGAACGCCTTATATCCTGCGCCTTCAAGGCCTTTTTTGGCTGCATCTGCCGTTTTTTGATCTTTGAAGGGACCAACCTGTACGCGAAAGAATTTGTCTCGTTGCGGAGGAGCAACGTATGCCGCGAAATGGCGCTTCTGCAAACTGCTGGCAATCGCAAGGGCATCATCCTGCTTGGTGAGCGCCGCAACCTGTAGCAAGAATGATCCGCTCGGCACCATCGGCACATTGACAGTGCTCCTGGCGTTCTTCACCGAGGCGACAGGCGCCTCCGTCTTGGCTTTCGCACTCACCGATTTCGATGCCGGCGATGCTGGCACTACCGGAGGTGTCTTTACCTCAGGAGCGAGCCTGGGCTCTGCGGGACGATCGGAGTTTGTGTGAGAAAAGTCCCATACTTTGTCGGTGGTCGATGGATCCGTCTCCGCTTCGATCACAGGTGGCTCAAGGGATTTCTTGGGGGCGGGTTCACTCTTGGGCATATACGCGGGTTCACCGTTGTGCTTGTTGGTGGTTGCCGCGCTCACCTGCCCGTCGTATTGATTGCGTCCCATCACGTAGCCGAGCGTAAAAAATAAGCCCGAGAACAGCAGCATCAGCAAAAACAAGCCGATTACGTGCTTCCCCTCAAGCACACGCTCGCCCGCACTACGTCTTCCCCCAGATGCCATAGTTATTTAGGCCGCCCCCCGAGCGCCTCCGTCCACTTATTAATAATATCTATAGGTAGCGGAAACACAATCGTTGTGTTCTTTTCGACACCTATCTCGGTAAGAGTCTGCAGATAGCGCAGTTGAATCGCCGAGGGCTCCGTTTCCAGAACTTTGGCCGCATCCGCCAGTTTTTGTGACGCTTCAAACTCACCTTGGGCGTGAATCACCTTCGCGCGGCGTTCGCGTTCCGCTTCGGCCTGCTTGGCGATTGCGCGTTGCATCTGCTCGGGAATGTCGACCTGTTTCACCTCGACTTTGCTCACCTTGATGCCCCACGGCTCTGTGTCCTGATCCAGGATAATCTGCAATTTGGCGTTGACCTTGTCCCGTTGGGAAAGTATCTCGTCCAGCTCAAATTGTCCTACGATGCTGCGCAAGGTGGTCTGGGCAAGCTGCGAAGTCGCATATTGATAGTTGACCACCTGAGACATCGCCAGGTTGGCATTCACCACGCGGAAGTAGCAGACCGCATTTACTTTCACCGAAACGTTGTCTCGCGTGATGATGTCTTGCGGCGGCACGTCCAGTGTGACCAGCTGCAAGTTGATGCGATACAGCGTTTCAATCGGCCAGAACACCAGTCGAATGCCCGCGCCTTTCGCTTCCGGCATCAAACGTCCTAACCGCAATACCACACCGCGTTCCCACTCTTTGATGATGTAAATTGAATTCCAGAACCAGATCAGTATCAGCCCTACAACAAACAATCCACTCAATCCAAACATTGCTTCCATGTAAGACCTCCTCGAATTCCAAGAAATTCTTACTTACTTAACGGCCGGCACACCGGCGGTAGTTGCTTCGACCACCAGCTTCAATCCATCCACATGCAAAACCCTCACTGCCGAGCCTTCCGGCAAATCGCCTTTTGAAGTGGCGCGCCATAATTCCCCATGGATGCGAATCATGCCTTGCCCTCCCGCCGGTATCTCGGCCGTAACAAGGCCCTCCTCACCAAGCAATTCCTCCGTGCCCGTGCTGCTTTTCCATTTGCGCGATTTCAACACCAGGCGCATCAGGAACACGGTTAGCAGCGCGAACGGAACTGTGGCGGCCAGCGCCACGCCAACGCTGACTCCCCCGGGCGTCAACGGCGAGCGAATCAGAAACATCGCCCCGAGCAGCATGGAAACAATTCCGCCCAGCAACAGTACACCGTGACTGGTAAATTTTGCTTCCAACACGAACAGGGCTATAGCCAAGACAATAAGTACCAATCCAGCAAAATTTACTGGCAACAGGTGCATCGCATACAACGCCAGCACCATGCAGATTCCGCCGATCACTCCCGGTGCCACGACTCCCGGATGTGTAAACTCCGTGTACAACCCCAAGACGCCAATAATTAGCAAGAGGAAGAACGCATCGGGCTCCACAATCCGCGCCAGGAATTTCTGACGCCCGGAGAGCTGAAAATCCGCCCGAATGTAATTGTCAAGAGACAGCTTCTCTGTTTTGCCGTTGAACCGCGTAATCTCTCGTCCATCAAGCTGCTTCAACAGGTCGTCGCGATTCTCCGCCACCAGGTCGATCAGCTTCCCGTCAAGCGCTTCTTTCTCCGTAAATGCCCGGGCATCGGTTACCGCCGTTTCCGCGAGTTTGGGATTGCGTCCGCGCTTTTCCGCAAAACTGCGCAAAAACGCCATCGCATCGTTATTGACTTTCTTCCGCAGCACTTCATCGATGGGCATGGAGAAACCGCCATTAATGAAGATCGGCGTGGATGCTCCTGCGTGCGTACCCGGCGCCATGGCCGCCACGTCCGCGGACAGCAGAATAAAAAATCCGGCGGATGCGCCACGCGAGCCAGTCGGCGAGACAAACACAACCACCGGCACAGGCGACTCCAAAATGTGCTGAATGATATCTTTCATGGAGTCGCTTAACCCGCCGGGCGTATCCATGCTGATCAGTACAAGGGCAGCCTTGCGGTTTGCCGCATCGACAAGACCTTCTTCGATGTACGTGGCCAGAATAGGTTCGACTTCACCATCCAATTTTAGTTCCAGCACCAGCGGGGAGGAATGCTCCTCGGCTACTGCCGCCAGCGGAGCAAGACACAAAGCAGCAAGGAACGGCAGAACTGCCGCGATGAGCAGCATCCGCAAATTGAGTTGAGTGCAATTGCCACGAGCGATCATTTGGCACCTCCCGTGGATTTACCCTTATCCAGGTGTTCCAGCAATTCTTTCGCTTCCGGGTAATTTGGCGCCAGCTTTACGGCTTTTTCCACTTCAACGCGCGCCAATTCCGGTTTTTTCTGTTCCAGATAAACTCGCGCAAGCACCACCCGCACGGCCGCAGAATCGCGCGCCGCGAGCGATAATTTCAATTCCTGCACGGCCTCGTCCAGTTTGCCTCGACGGCGATAAACCTCCGCAAGTTCGCGGTGACCGGAAGCGTTCCTGGGGTCGGCAGCAAGCGCGGCGCGGAATTCCTGCTCGGCAGCATCCAGCCGGCCTGCGCCCATCTCCTGGCGTCCGTGCCGTATGTATTGCGCGGGAGAATCCTTGGTTGGCAAAACCGGAGAGCCATTTGCAACTTGTTGCGAGTGCGGTGCCTGCAAGTCCAGGCGCAGGGTTGTGGTATCCATCTCCAGTTTCATGCGCTCGTAACGAATCAATGAGTCTGGCTTCCCGTCGACCTTCAGGGAAGGCAGTCCTTTTTCGCCGAACTCTTCGACAGCCATAATTCGCTGCTGGTCCGTTTCAACTTTCTTCCCGGCCTTGTCCAGCGCATACAGGTAAAAAGCGAAATCTTCCGCGTTGTCGGGTTCTCGCTGAACGGCTTCTGCAAAGTGCGTCGACGCTGTGATCCATTCGTTTTGGCGCAGTGCCAACAGTCCCAGGTTGAAGGGATAATCGTCTTCGTCGGGATCAATGTCTCGCGCCCGGCCCAGTGCGGTAAGCGCGGCCGGCAGATTTCCCTGATGGGCCTGCGCTATGGCCAGATTGTTCAGTATTTCCGGCAGGTCTGCGCCACTCACCGTGTTGTGCTGTAAACCCGTTTGCAGTCCCGTGAATACTTGCTCCGCTTTGTCCGCGTGATTCATGCGCATCTGGCAAACGCCGGTCGAAAAAACCGCCTCGACACTTCGATCGTGGGTCGCGGGTACACGCGCGAACCATGGCAAGGCAGAGCCGCAGTCGTTTCTCGTGTAATAGACTTCGCCCAACGCATATGCGGGTTCCGGCCAATCCGGTTCCAGACGCGCGGCTTCCTTCAGATAGCGTATGCGTGCTTCATCTTCAGTGGAGAGCAAGCCGCGGATGTACTGCTCAAAGGCATCGAGACGGAGTGGTCGCTGCCGCTTGCTGAATTCCGATAGGCTCAGATAATAATTGTGATCGTTGGTGCTCAACAGTTTCCAGATAACTTTGGACTGCAGTTCCATTAGAGTTTCCAACGGAGCCGTCTCTCGCACTACCGGCAGAAGCCCCACCGGATCCACGCGCATCACTCGCGCATTAATCGTCAGCGATTTGGAATCGGAGCTGAAGTTCCCGAACACAATGTAGTCCGCGTCCAGTTCCTGTGCCACATGCAGCATTGTGGCTCGGCTTAGCTTTGCGGTGGATGGCAGACCATAACGATCCATTTCGTTCAGCCTGCCTTGATGCGAATACACCTGCTGACCGGAATTCGACAACCATTGAATGGTCAGTTCCTCTAACCCTTCTCCAATCCAATCCAGCCGTGCAGGTGCGCCCACATTTTCAAAAGGGAAGACCAGATAAATGCCTTCTTGCGAATGCGAATGCAGCAAAGCAGGGGTAGACGAAGCCGATTGTTGGGAAAAAAGTCCAATTGGTAGTAGAACAGAAACAGCAATGAGGATTACCAAGAGAGAGAGGCGCAACGGTAGCAGCCGCTTGTTCATCTGAGAGCATTCTAACAGAGGAACTACGCTGTGGTGTGAATTGGCTTTGATTTAAACAGGTTGAACTGTGTTAGGGCTGAGCCATTTCCGTTGCCGGTTTAGGCTCAATCGCTTCCTGCACGCCAGGATCTTTCAGAACCGCGGCAAAGGATGGGTCGGTTTTCACGGAATTCATTTCCTTGAATCCCTCATCACGCGCCTTCTTCAGGTAAATGACGCAGCGCTCGATGTTCCCGGCCTCGGCAAAAGATTTTGCCAGCATGAAGTAAAACCGCCCGCGATCCGTGGAAAGCGAACGGTCTTGAATCACAGTTCCCGTGCGCGAACGGCCGGTATCGAATGCGGCAGGGTCGATTTCCAGAGCTTTGCGGAAACTGGCGATCGAGTCGTCATAATTCTTTTCGTTGAAAAAGGCATAGCCCAAGTTCAGGTAGAACGGCGCAAAATCCGAGCGCAGTTTAATCGCCTTTCGATAGGCTCGAATGGCCTTGGCATACTGCTTTCTCTCATACCAGATGGTACCCGCGTTGTTCAGCGGATCCGCATAATGCGCATCCAGCTTGGCCGATTTCTCATAACATTTGAGGGCAGCACTCAATTGCGATTGACTGTGTCTGCTGATTCCCAGTTCATTCCAGTAAACCGCATTCTTCGGCTGATCCACGGTCAAGCGATGGAAGATCGCTTCAGCCTCAGTGTATTGCTTGCGGACAAGGAGCAGGCGCGCCGTCTCTTCATCATTCAGGGCCGGAGCAGGCTGAGTGCCGACTGCGTTAGACGCAACTTGAGCCGGAGTGGTGTCTGGAGTGTTCTGCGCACGCGAAGGGATGAATACCGAGAAAAGTAGAAAACCTGTTGCTGGAATCGCCAACCGGTGGAGCTTCATGGCGAATCTCCTTTGTCCCGAGGTGGTTTCTCGGGCTCTTTCTTCTTCTTATCCCCAAAGATACCAAAAATCTTCTGTAAAGCGTTCTTTTTCTTTTCCGGAGCCTTGACCGCCTGGGCACCGGATTGGGCTGGGTCATCGCCCGCCGGTTTCACGGTTCCGGGAGTTGCCGCGGCACTGGCATCGCCCGGGGCTTTCGGCGTACCTCCTCCAAAAATGTGAGAGAGGAATCCACCCACCGCCGTTGCCGGGCCGTGCCCACCATGGGTCTCACAGAACTGTGTCGGCTGAGAGCCTGCCACGTACACTTCTTCGCGCGTGATCGGACAGCTCGGCGTGGCAACCTGCAGCGTTTCCGCATCGATCGTGATTGCGTCTACGCCTTCCGGCCTATCGAACTCCTTCACGTCGCGATAACCCGGAAGTTTGGTCGCCTTGATCATGAAATCCGCCCACATCGGCGCGGCCGTAACGCCACCCGTCAAGCCGATGTCATGATTGTCGTCAAAGCCAATCCAGATGACGCATACAAGGTTGCTGGTGAATCCGGCAAACCAGGCATCACGCGATGTCCCGGTTTTTCCTGCCGCTGGCAAAGTGAATCCCTTTGCGCGCACGGCTGCTCCCGTTCCCTTGTTCATAACGTCCTGCAAGACACTGTCAACCAGGTAAGCTACCCGGGGATCGAGCACCAACTTGTTAATCGGCGTGTACTTTTCCAGAGTATTCCCGCCAGCGCTGGTTACGTTTTTCAGAAAGTACGGCTCGGCGCGCGTTCCCACAGTGGCAAATCCCGTGTACGCTCCAGCCACTTCCAGCGGGGTCATTTCATAAGCGCCCAGGGCCACTGCCGGTGTTGGGCGGATATTCGGTGGCACTCCCATCTGACGTGCGATTTGCACCACGCGCCCGTACCCCACCAACTCCGCCACTTTCACGGTGGCAATGTTCAAGGAATTGGTCAGCGCTTGTCGAACGGTCACCCGGCCCATGAATCGTTCGCCGTAATTGTTGGGCGTGTATTCCTGGCCATCAAACTCAAACACAGTCGGCTCATCATCGACCGTGGTAGCCGGAGTAACGACCGGTTGCGCACCATCCACCGCATTGTTAAACGCTGCCGCATAGACGAAGGGTTTAAACACGGACCCTGGCTGGCGGTGAGCCACCGCGTGGTTCAACTGGCTCTGTCCATAATCGCGCCCGCCGATGATCGCCTTGATCTCTCCGGTATGAGCGTCGATCGCCACCAGGGCCACTTGCGCCTGAGGGATCGGTTCGTCTACGGCTTTCTTCCCTTTTGCTTTCCTGATTTTTTCATACTTCTTCTGCAGCAGGTCATCGACATTCTTCATGCCGCTTTCCACGGCCGCCGCCGCGGCTCGCTGCAATTGCGGATCGAGCGTCGTGTAAACACGGTAGTTCTGGCTCAGCAATTCCACCTCGGTGTAGTTTTCCAGCAGGTGGTCCTTCACCATATCTACAAGGTACGGCGCTTCGTTGCCGGCCACCGATGTGCGCGCCAGTTTCAACGGTACCCGCTTGGCATCCTGTACATCCGCTTCAGTGATGTATTTGTTGTCCAGCATCTGCGTTAGGACGCGGTCTCGAGCCTGCGGCGCACGTTCCGGATGCCGATCCGAAACCGAATAATAATTTGGCGCGCGAATCAGACCGGCCAGGAAAGCGCATTCCTGCAAACTGAGCTGGCGCAAGTCCTTCCCAAAATATGCTACGCTGGCTTCCGCAAACCCGCGTATCCCGAAGCTGCCGCGATTGCCCAGATACACTTCGTTGGCGTACATCTCAAAAATCTGCTGTTTGTTGAACCGCTGCTCCAGTTCAAAAGAGATCATCGCCTCGGAAAGCTTTCGTTTCCAATTGCGGTCCGTGGACAAAAAGAAGGTGCGCGCCACCTGCATGGTAATGGTGCTGGCGCCTTGTAGATGCTGGCTGTGCCGCAGGTCGGCCCAGGCCGCGCCAAAGATGCGGATGAAGTCGAATCCCGGATGTTCAAAAAAACGCTTGTCTTCGGCCGAAAGAATGGCGTGCACCAGCATCGGGGGCAAATCTTCATAGCGCACCGGACGGCGCTTTTCTCGCGCGCTGTCGAACAGATTGGTAATCAACTCCGGCTCAACTTCCGCTGTCCCAAGTTCCGATCCGCCCGCCAGAGGCCGTATGGAACGAATCACCTGTCCGTTAAACTGCACCGCAAGGGAATTGTTCTCGCCGAAATAGGAGAGCTTTCCGGGTCGGATATCTACGGTCGATCCTGCCACACTGTATTGTCCCAGTGAGTTTTCATCTGCGGCGGGCCGGTAGCCTGCTTTCTGTAAGTAGTTCACCAGTTCAGGCGCGCCCCAGGCTTGCCCGACGGAGATACGTTCGGGAGCCGAAAAAATCTGCGTTGTATTCTGCAGAACGTGGCCAGAAAGTCGAGCATCGATGATCCGCGAATATTTTACGTAGAAAAACGTGAAGACACTGGCAGCTAGAAGAAATCCACCGGCCACAAAAATTAACAACCCCAGGCCGATGCGTGAAGTCCAGAAACCTTTTTCCAGTCGAAAGCGCAAAAATGAACTCCTGGCTGCTCGCTCTTATTGTGACCCAATGACAGGCTGGTGGGAAGTCGTAGGAATCCGTTCGCCCCAAATGTCAGGCGGAAATCCAGGCAAAGCTCTATTTCATAAGATCGATGCCTTCACTGGAAGGCGAAAAAGTCAGGTCCGTCTTGTAGAACATCAAATCGACCGGCACCGTATAGGTAAGGCTGATATTCAGCCCTCTACTTGTATTAGCTACTTTGATGTCTTCGCGTTTCGCCGGGATGTCCAGATCCTGCACAACCTTATAGATAAGATCCTTGATTTGATCTTCCGTGTAACGATTGACCATGGCGAAGCGCGCCTGCTCGGTCATCTTGTCTTTCAGTTGGTATTCCGCAACGTAGATGGGCACAATCTTGATCGCCACGTACACGCCCGTGATCAGGATCAAGGTATAGATGATCGCTTTCAGCTTGCCTTCACCGCGCTGGTTGCGGTTTCCACGATACTGTCCAAAATTCAAAGACATTCTCCAAATCCGCGGATATAAGCCACGCGGTAGAATACAAAACTCGATAACTCCAACCTAGCACTGGCGAGCCTGCCTGTCGAGATTTGCCACGGGAGCATGTTCCGCACTCGTAACGGCTTTGCCGAAACCGCCTGAGTAGTTGGATGCTAGTCGCAATCTAAGTGATTCAAAAGATGGCGGGTTCTGGACTCTGCAAGGCCGCCCACTCATTTAGGCGATTCAAATCAATACGCCCGGGCGAATATCGCCCGCTCTTTGGCCATTTTGCCGCAATGAATGCAGGTGCCCGTTCCGCTGCCGCCCGCGTGACCCAGCACATCCGCTTGATCCAGAGGAATGCAGCGCATGGTTGCGCGCGTCTCTTCTTTGATCTTCTCCTCACACTCGCCGCTGCCACACCAATGCGCAAACGCGAATCCGGTCTCGACGGCTTTCTTGAACTCGTCATACGTCGCCGTTTCGTACGTGTTCGCCCGTCGGAACGCCAACGCCTTATCGAACATTGACTGGTGAATCTCCGCCATCAGCTTCTGAATGGTCGCGGGCAGGTCGGCAATTGACGCACTGAATTTCCCTTCCCGCCCGGGACGATCGCGTCGCGCAAGCATAGCCGCTTGTTTCGCAACATCCTTCGGCCCTAGTTCCACGCGCACCGGCACGCCGCGCATCTCCCAGTCATTAAATTTGTAACCCGGGCTGAATCCTTCGCGCTCGTCGAGCGTCACGCGCAGATCGGCCTTCAACAATTGTGCCTTCAATTCGCGCGCCACAGGCAGGACAGAAGCCTTCTCTTCATCCGTCTTGAAGATCGGCACAATGACAACTTGTGTGGGAGCCAGCCGCGGTGGCATCACCAATCCCTGATCGTCGCCATGCACCATGATGATCGCGCCGATGAATCGCGTGGACAGCCCCCACGAGGTCGTCCAGCAATGTTGCAACTGCCCGTTCTGATCGAGGTATTTCACTTCAAACGCTTGCGCGAAATTTTGTCCCAGGAAGTGCGAAGTACCAGACTGCAACGCCTTCCCATCACCCATCATGGCTTCAATCGAGTAGGTCACGTCAGCGCCCGCAAATTTCTCTGCGTCGGACTTTGCGCCCGGAATCACCGGAATCGCCGCCTCATTCACCGCAAAATCGGTGTACACATCCAACATCTGTTTGGTTTCAAACACCGCTTCTTCGCGGGTGGCGTGAGCCGTATGGCCTTCCTGCCAATAAAATTCCAGCGTGCGCAAAAACAGTTTCGTGCGCAATTCCCAACGCACCACACTGTTCCACTGGTTCATCAGCACCGGCAAATCCCGGTAAGACTGGATCCACTTCGCCCACATGTGCCCGATAATCGTTTCTGAAGTGGGCCGAACAATGAGTGGCTCCGAAAGCTCTTCTCCGCCACCGATGGTGACCACCGCCAACTCTGGCGAAAACCCTTCCACGTGGTGCTGCTCTTTCTCGATGAAACTCTTGGGGATCAACAGGGGAAACGCCACATTCTGGTGCCCGGTAGTCTTGAACCTCTTATCCAGTTGCGCCTGGATGTTTTCCCAGAGCGCCCACCCATACGGACGCACTACCATGCATCCGCGCACCGGGGCGTAGTCCGCCAGTTGCGCCTTCAGCACCAGTTGGTTGTACCACTCCGAAAAATCCGCCGCCCGTGTAGGTAACTTCTCGTCAGCCATGCGTCTCCCTGTCCAATCCCCCGCTAAGTTCCAAGCTTTTCAGCGTAACGGACCCCCGCGCGCACTGTCAACGCAAGCCTCCCAAGAACTATTTGCCATTCCACCTGCACCAGACGTTTCCACTATCTAATTCGTCTAGATGAGGTAGCCTGCTGTCTGGTTGAAACTCAATTTCTGCCATGATGGGCATTCCTTTGAAAACACTTGCAACGCTTCTATTGTGCGCCTGCTTTGCTGGCCATTTGCAGTGCCAAACACCACGCGCAACTTCCTCTTCTGCCCTTCTCTTGCAGCACGTCACGATCATTGACTCGACGGGGTCACCACCTCGAAATGACGTTTCTATTCAGATTATCAATGGCAGAATTGAATCCATATCTTCAACGGTAGAATCCGGCCGCTCGGTGAATTTGCCCAAAAACGTGCGCGTCATCAATGCCAGCGGCAAGTTCTTGATCGCGGGCCTCTGGGATATGCATGTCCATGCTCTGAGCAAGAATCAGCCTGACCACTTTTTCCCGCTATTCGTGGCCAATGGCGTAACCGGAATTCGAGACATGGGCGGAGACATTCCGCTACCGCAAATCGCCCAATTGAAACAAGAAATCGCAGTGGGTATTCGGCTAGGTCCGGAAGTCTATGCTGCCGGCCCGATACTGGAAGGGCCAAAACCGTTTTGGCCCTTCTCAATTGCCGTCAGGGATTCATCAGATGCTCGTCAATCCGTTTCCACTCTGGCGAAACAGGAAGCCGATTTTCTGAAGGTCTACAATACCCTGCAGCGCGACTCGTACATGGCTATCGCTTCGCAGGCTAAAGAAACTGGGATTCCCTTCGTCGGCCATATCCCGGATGACGTCACTCCGGAGGAAGCCTCTAACCTCGGCCAGAAAAGCATTGAACACCTCTGGGGAATCCCCAGCTTTCTAACTTCTGACACCGCGCAATTGCGGAAGATGCAGACTGATGCAAACGACAGTGAAGATCCGGCACTCGCTCGCGATCTCTTCTACAAAATCAATCAAACCGTTCTTGCCACCTACGATACGGATAAAGCCTCCAGGCTATTCAAGGAATTTGTTCGCAATCAAACCTGGCAAACGCCAACCTTGGTTGTCCTCCGCTCTTACACGCGGATACACGATCCGAAGCTTCGGGAAGACCCTCGCATCGCTTACATCACAGATGATCTTCTGAATTTCTGGAACTCCATGGGCGGCCCACCTGATCCGCGCAACGATGAAATCCAGATGAGGCTCTTCAATCACAATCTGGAAATCGTCAGAGCCATGCAAACTGCTGGAGTTCCACTCCTTGCCGGGACGGACACGCCGAATCCCTACACCTACCCGGGATTTAGCCTCCATGATGAATTGGAGCTCTTGGTTTCCGCTGGATTGTCTCCTGCGGAAGCTTTGCAAACTGCGACACTTCGTCCGGCACAGTTTCTGGGTGTCGAGCACGATTTCGGCTCAGTCCAGGAAGGGAAAGTTGCGAATCTGGTTCTGCTCGATGCCAATCCGCTGGAGGATATCCGCAACATACGAAAAATCCGCGCCGTAATTCTTCGTCGCACTTATTTGGACAGAAAGAGACTGGACCAGCTTTTGGAACACGAAAAGAAGCGGTCGAGCCCGCGCTGAAATAATCTAAATGGCGCTGCCCAGAAACCACTCTTCATCCGACTGTTTAGAGTTGCTGCGAATCAACAGCTCCGGGTCCTTCATCGTCACCCGGCTATACGGCGCAACCGAATGCGTCAGCCACACATTTCCACCGATGATGCTGTGGTGCCCGATTCGAGTGTCCCCGCCCAAAATCGTTGCACCGGGATAAATCGTTACGCCATCCTCGATATCCGGATGTCGCTTATTGGTATGCCCGCGCACCAGATCGCCTTCTGTATCGCGCTTGCTGGTAGGGTTAAATGCGCCAAGCGTCACGCCGTGGTATAGCGTGACATTTTTTCCAATCGTTGCCGTCTCTCCGACCACAACACCCGTTCCATGATCGATGAAAAATGATTCGTCAATCGTCGCGCCGGGATGAATATCAATTCCCGTTCTGCTGTGCGCAATCTCCGTCATCATGCGCGGCAAATACGGCACGTCCAGTAAATACAGTTCATGCGCCAGCCGCTGCACCGTGATTGCTTCGACGCCGGGATAGCTCAGCAACACTTCTTCATAGCCGCTGGCTGCCGGATCGTTTTTGAGCGCCGCCTTCAAATCGGTGGCCAGCAGGTGCGCCAGATTCGGCAGCCTCTCTCGCAACGCCTGGATCAATTCCGTTGCCGTTTCTGCCAGGTTCGTGGGCACGGCTTTGCCGCAGCAGTTGTAATCAAAGCGCATCGCGTACACGATTTGCTCCGCCAATTGCGACTGGAGCTGCGCCTTGAAGCCGACGAGGTCTGAGTTTTCTACCTCTTCTTTTGCGAAATAAAGCGGAAATAATCCTTCAAGGTAAGCCCGGCAAAAGGCCGTCACTTCATCTTTGGACGGCAGTCGGTATCCCAGTGTAGTGACTTCGCCCAGGCGCGTTTCCAGCGCCAGGCGAAATTCGCGCGCCAACGACGACAAGTCATTATTCGGAGTTGTCATAGGAGTTTTCCTGCCGAAAGCGACAAATGGGGGGTAGAGTGGCGTTCCATCCTTCGCCGCCACTCTCCACACATTGTTGCTCTGTGCAGTTACTGGCCGATGCCCTCGAACAGAATCGTGGACAGGTACCGTTCACCGGCATCCGGCAACACGGTCACGATCGTCTTGCCCGCGAATTCCGGCAACTTTGCCAAACGGACGGCCACGGCGGCCGCCGCTCCACAGGAAATGCCGGAGAGGATTCCCTCTTCACGCGCCAATCGACGCGCGAATTCCACGGATTCTTCGTTGGTCACCAATTCCACGCGATCCACCATGTTCAGATCCAGGTTCTTCGGCACGAATCCTCCGCCGATTCCCTGAATCTTATGCGGTGCGGGCTTCAGCGGCTCGCCCGCTCTGGTCTGAGTAATGACGGGGCTGGCTGTCGGTTCCACCGCTACCGTCACGATTTTCTTTCCCTTTGTGCCTTTAATGTAGTGGCTTACTCCGGTGAGTGTTCCGCCGGTTCCAACGCCGCTGATTAACACGTCGACAGCGCCGCCCGTGTCGTCCCAGATCTCCGGGCCTGTCGTTTTCTCGTGAATCGCCGGATTCGCCGGGTTTTCAAATTGCTGCGGAAGAAAATAGTGTGCTTGATCGGAATTGTAGATTTCCGTGGCCTTGTTGATGGCGCCCTTCATGCCTTCCGGCCCGGGAGTCAGTACCAGATTCGCTCCAAATGCTGCCAGCACCCGGCGCCGTTCCAGCGACATCGTTTCCGGCATCGTCAGCGTAATCTTGTAACCGCGCGCCGCTGCCACAAACGCCAACGCGATTCCCGTATTGCCGCTCGTTGGCTCCACAATTTCAATTCCCGGCTTCAGCACGCCGCGCTTCTCTGCGTCCCAGATCATTGCCGCCCCGATGCGACACTTTACGGAGTACGCTGGATTTCTACCCTCGATTTTCGCCAGGACAGTTGCTTTGGCGCCGTCTGTTACGCGGTTCAGTTTTACCAGGGGTGTTCTTCCAATGCTCAACGAGTTGTCGGCATACACATTTGCCATGATGAACCTCTGTCAGTTGAATTTGCTGTATCGGGAACAGCTACCTAAAGTATAAGCCACTCCGGCGGCCTTTGTAGAAGCCTAAACCGCCAGCCAGAGTCAGGGTCGCTCGCAGAGTGCACCTGGTTGCACTGGCGCTAGAAACAGCAATGGCAGAATCAGCTTTCCAATTCGACTCGACGGTTTTGATATATCCACCGAAAAGTGGGGGAACGACTCGGAACCAATCGTTCCCGGCCTCAGGGAGCGTCCCATTCCAGGGCGTAGAGTTCCTCGATGCTGGCGTCGCGCGCCAGCAATGGCGCTTCGTCCGGACCGATGCCCGACCAGTTGCCGAACGCTCCTCCCGCCGCTTGGAACCCTTTCATGCTGAAGATGCGCTCCAATTTTCCAGTCGCGACCTGCACGCGATAAAACCCTTCCTGATTGTCGAGTATCCCATCAAAATATAAATACTTTCCATCTCGCGACCAGTTCGGATAGGCAACAAAAATCTTCGCTAGCTCTGTCCACTTCTGCGTTGTGAAATCAAACACCAGCAGCTTCAGCGAATCCAGTGTCATCGCGGCAATGTAACGCCCGTCGGGCGACCATCGAGGAGAGAACAATCCGTCGGATCCCGGCAACTTCGAAACATTTTTCGTCTTTAGATCAAGCACATAAACCGCTGAGCCCTGATTGTTCAGCGAGTTCTCTCCGAAGCAAAGTGACTTCCCGTCCGGCGACCATCCGGGATCCACGAAGTTGGCTGCTCCACGGTGGATCAATTTCGGCGTCCCTCCTTCCGTAGGAACCACATACAACTGCCACGGTTCGCCCGGTGGATGACCCGAAAACGCAATCTGTTTCCCGTCTGGAGACCAACGCGGCAGAAACGCCTGCATCGGTGGAAACACCAGTTGGAGTTTTTGCGTTCCATCGGCGTTACTGCGCCACAAAGTGCCATCGGAACTGTCGTTGTAAGCCATCCATTTCCCATCCCGGGAAAAATCGACGCCCATCGCAGAGAATCCCGGCGGAAACGGAGTCAGCTGCCCGGATTTCGCGTCATAGCGCACCAGTTCACCGCGCGGCCGCCAGCCGCGTACAAACAGTTTCTTCCCGTCACGGCTGGGAAGCGGATCGCCAACATTCATTGGTCCGGTGGTCAGTTGAACTGGACCTTGGTTGGAAGTATGAAACAAGCCGCCATTTTCCCGCATTGCCCAAAGGTCAAACGTCTCGTCACGCAATGCCTGGAACACAAAATACTTACCGTCGGGTGTCCATTTGCCGCAGCATTCGTTGGGCGTGGCATTCCACTCGGGCAGTAGCAGGTGAAAGTCACGGCCATCGGCGGTCGCTTGCCAGATAGAACGGTTGTTGGTTTTCGGATCGTTCAACGTGAAACGCAGGATCGAACCATCCGGGGACCATCGGAGATCGCTGGAAGTTCCTCCTGCCGCCAAAAGCTGCCGCGCATCGCTGCCGTCGCTCTTTGCCAGGAATATATCGTTCCCTTTGCTGAAAGCGATCTTTGTGCCGTCCGGTGACCAAGCCCCAGAATGACCCACGAGATTCCCCAACCGGCGCGGCGAGCCGCCCAGCACAGGAACGCTCCATAGCGGGCCGTCGAGAGAGGTTCCCAACGCCGTGTTCATCAGCAGCGAAGAACCGTCTGCTGAAATATCAAAGATGTTGGCAAAGCCCGTGTCTTCCAGCGAGGTGGGAATGGGAAACGTCTCGCCACCGGTTACGGACGTTTGCGAAAGCACGGATAGTCCTTCAATGAAGTAGATTCGCGATCCATCGGTAACCGTGTCCGCCTTGGGGCGATTGGTATTCGTAAGCTGGATCGTGCGCAAAATCCGGGGAGGAGCAACAGGGCGCGTCAGAAAATATCCGAGAAGAGCCGCGACGGCAACCAGTCCACCCACGGCCAACACCGCGCGGACGCGCCATCCGGGCTGTTGTGCGGCTCCCTGATTTTGATGCGGTACTTGCCTCACAGCCGAACTGGTCCCAGAGCCGGCCGATTCTAAATCACGTTTCAACCGCTTAAGATCCGCGCGAAGCTCCCCGGCATTCTGGTAACGAAGGTTGGGATCCTTCTCCAACGATTTCGCCAGAATATTGTTCATCCCGGCCGGCAAGCGTGGGTTTAACTTCGTGGCGGGGCCTATGGTCGCATTCAGAATTCCGTCGAACACTAGCGCCACCGTCGAACCCGTGAACGGAACCACGCCGGTAGCCATTTCGAACAGAACCACTCCCAGGGAAAAAAGATCCGTCCGCTCGTCCAACTCTTCGCCACGCGCCTGCTCTGGAGACATGTAGGCAACCGTGCCCATGGAAGTGCCGGTGCTTGTCTGAATTTCTTCGTCAAGGAAATGCGCGTGCGTTCGCTCGAAGGATTCGCTGGTTGATTCCGCGTCCGGTTTGCGGAATGCCGCCAATTTCGCCAAACCAAAATCAAGTATTTTTGCCGGACCGTGCTCGACCAGAAAAATGTTGGCCGGTTTGATATCGCGGTGAACGATTCCCTTCGAGTGCGCCGCGCCCAGCCCCTCGGTAATTTGAATACCAAGGTCCAGGAGTTCGGAAACCGCGAAAGACTTTTTCGCGATGCGATGCTTCAGCGTCTGGCCCTCAAGCAACTCCATGGCGATAAACGGGCAGCCTTCGAACTCGCCGATATCGTAAATGGTGCAAATATTCGGGTGGTTCAGTGAGGAAGCAGCCCGTGCTTCGCGCCGGAATCGTTCAATCGATTGCGGGTCGTGGGAAATTTCGTCCGACAAAAATTTCAGAGCGACAAAACGGCCCAGGCGTGTGTCCTCCGCCTTGTAGACTACGCCCATGCCACCCCCGCCAAGTTTTTCCACGACGGTGTAATGAGATATGGTGCGACCGATTATCGAGGGTTTATCTGCCACTTCTCACGGAGTTTATATCAGTCGCACACACAGGCAAAGTAACTTCTGCCAATCTCATTTTCCCACAGCCGCCATTGCCCGCATTGCGGCCTTACACGCGCTCCGATACAATCGCTGAACGAGGCGCGCATGCCAGAACTTTCTGCCAAGCCACGCATTGCTCTGGGCTCCGATCACGCCGGGTTCCCTATCAAAGAAACCATCCGGCAATTCCTCGAAAACGCGGGCTATCCTGTCGATGATGTGGGTACCTGGTCCGAAGAGTCCGTCGATTATCCAGACTACGGCAAAGCCGTTGGCGACAAAGTCGCTTCCCATAAAGATGTATATGGCATCGCGGTCTGCGGTACGGGCATCGGCATCTCGATCGCCGCAAATAAGGTGCCGGGAATTCGTGCTGCCGTGGCCCACGATCTAAACACTGCCCGCCTGGCGCGTGAGCACAATGATGCCAACGTACTGGCTCTCGGCGGCCGGGTGGTGAATGGCACTCAGGCCATCGAAATGGTACAAACTTTCCTGAATACGGCGTTTGTCGGCGGACGGCACGCCCGGCGTGTGGAAAAAATCACTCTCATCGAACAGGAAGACCGAAAACAGAACTGAAATCACAACGATTTGATTTTCCTTCGAGCACACTGCGCGTGAACAATTTTGAGGAGAACCGAATGACCACCGAAGCGAATACTAGGATGCAGCGCCCTCTCAACTCCGTCGACCCGGAAATTGCCGAACTGTTGCGCGATGAAGCCCAGCGGCAGGCCACCGGACTTGAACTGATTCCCTCCGAGAATCTCGTATCCGAAGCGGTGCTGGAAGCAATGGGTTCCATCTTCTCGAACAAATATGCCGAAGGCTATCCCGGCAAACGCTATTACGGCGGCTGCGAATACGCGGACAAAGTGGAGCAACTAGCCATCGACCGCGCCAAACAACTTTTTGGCGCCGATCATGCCAACGTGCAGGCCCACTCCGGAACCTCCGCCAACGTCGCGGTATACATGTCTGTTTTGAAGCCCGGCGACACGGTGCTCGGCATGGCGCTTGCCCACGGCGGGCATCTTACCCACGGTCATCCGCTCAATTTCTCGGGCCGCATGTACAAATTCGTCGAATATCACGTCCGTCAGGAAGACCAGCACATCGACTATGACGAGATCGAAAAACTTGCCCACGAGCACAAACCCAGATTAATCGTCGCGGGTGCCAGCGCCTATTCCCGAATCATCGATTTTGAGCGCATCGCCAAAGTCGCTAAGGCTGTCGACGCAATGTTCTTTGTGGACATGGCGCACATCGCCGGACTCGTTGCAGCGGGAGTTCACCCAAGTCCGTTGCCACACGCCGACATCGTTTCCACCACCACTCACAAGACTCTTCGGGGACCTCGCGGTGGCATGGTCCTGTGCAAGCAATCGTTCGCAAAGGAAATCGACAAGCTCACCTTCCCTGGCACACAGGGTGGCCCTCTGGTCCACATCATTGCCGCAAAAGCCGTTTGCTTTAAAGAGGCCATGGAGCCATCGTTCAAGGAATATCAGAAGCAAGTCGCCGCCAACGCAAAGGCATTGGCCAACGCCATCGCCAAACAAGGTTTCCCCATCGTTGCCGGCGGCACGGACAATCACGTTTTCCTGATGGAAGTGCACTCGCGCGGCATCACCGGCAGTGATGCCGAAAAAGCACTAGATCGCGCTGGAATTACCGTCAACAAGAACGCCATTCCTTTCGACCCGCTTCCTCCCATGAAAGCTGGCGGAATTCGCCTTGGGACGCCTTCCATCACCACGCGTGGAATGAAGGAACCAGAAATGGAAGCCATCGCAAAGTGGGTGGCCGAGATTCTCTTGCACGTAGGGGACGCGGCTGTAGAACAGCGCGTGCGCAAGGAAGTAGCCGATCTTGCTGCTCACTTCCCGATCTACGAATCGCGTATGCGTGGTGCCGTAGTTCACGCCCGCATCTAGCCTTCCTCTAGCTCACCTCCGTCAAGTCAGCGTCGGCACAATGCCTCTGGCAACCATGAATCTCGACTCGAGATTGACCACCCGCCCAGTTCCCTTAAGTCCCTTACTTTTATAATGATATAAGCCTATGGTAGGTTGTCCACAGCCCACTCACACCCGTACCTCGGTCAAGAGTCACAAAAAGTCCTTGCAATTCGTTAAGTGTTATAGTTAACTATAACACCATAGCGCTGGCCCGCTCCTCTTCTTCCAGCGCCTCTCTTTGAAAAGGAGTTCCTAATGCGACGACTTGCACTTCTGTTCTCCCTTCTAATCCTCCCGGCGCTTGCTCTCGCCCAAGACAAACCGGCGCCCGCACCGACGAAGGATCCGCTCAGCACATTCACGAAAGGCGTTTATGCACCCGTGACAATCATCATTCTCCACTCTGCCGAAAAAATGCCCGAGGAAAATTACAGTTTCAAGCCCACTGACAGTGTCCGCACCTTTGGCCAGATCGTGGGACACGTGGCCGACGCTCAGTATTTGTTCTGCTCCATCGCTCTCGGCGACAAAAACCCTGCACCGAATATCGAGAAGACCAAATCAACGAAAGCCGATCTGATCGCGGCACTCAAAGACTCCTTCGCCTACTGCGGCAAAGCTTACGACGGCATGACAGATGCATCCGCAACACAAATGGTAAAGCTCTTCGGACGCGACACCCCGGCGCTTGGTGTACTGACCGTCAACAACCTGCACACGATGGAGCACTACGGCAACATCGTCACCTACCTGCGCATGAAGAACATCGTTCCCCCAACCAGCGAACCGGGGTTCATGCCATCACCGAAACCATAAGTCCGAGCGTGAAAAAACATAAGGAGGAAGAATCATGAAAGTTTCTCGTTTAGTCTTACTTGCGGTAGCCGTTATCGTGGTAATCCTGCTGACCACTGTGGCGTTCGCCCAGTCCGACGCGCAAAAGTCCTTCGACAAATTGAAATCGCTGGCTGGCGCATGGGAGGGCCGGTTGACCACTGTCCCACCGACACCAGAAGCGGATGGCAAACTCGCGAAGGTATCGCTGCGGGTGACATCAATGGGCAACGCGCTGATGCATGAGATGAAAATCGAAGGCCGGACAGACGATCCGATCACGATGCTGTATCTTGACACCGAGCGTCTGATGCTTACCCACTATTGTGACGCCGGAAATCGGCCTCGCATGATCGGCAAAATGACTCCCGATGGCAAAGCGGTGGAGTTTGAATTCCTGGATGTCGCCGGCAGCACGCAATACGGCCATATGCACCATGCCGTCTTCACTGTGATCGACGAGAATCACCACACCGAAGACTGGACATTCATGGTTGCAGATAAGCCAGTCCGCGCTCACTTTGATCTGCAACGAGGAAAATAAGGCAAGAGCAATCGTGGATAGGATCTCCTGGATGACATGATGGACCGTGAGTGGAACGACAATCAGCCGATTTACCGCCAACTTCGCGACCGCGTCGTCGCGATGATCCTTGACGGCGTACTGAAGGAAGGCGATCCCCTTCCCTCCGTTCGCACCGTCGCGGCTGAATATCGTGTCAATCCGCTCACCGTTCTGAAGGGCTACCAGGAACTTGTCGACGAGAAACTGGTCGAAAGCAGACGGGGGCTGGGCATGTTCATCAATTCGGGCGCGCGCGATCTGCTGTTGCAAGCGGAACGGCAGAAATTTCTCGCGGAAGAGTGGCCCAGGATCAGCGCAACGATTCAGCGGCTTGGGTTGACGCCGGAAGAACTGCTGGAAGCTTCAACAAACGAAAAGTCTCCGTCGAAACCATCCCCCCATTCTGCAGATGAGGAGCAGAAATCATGACAGTCATTGAAGCACACGGGCTGCGCAAAACGTTCGGCACAACCGTCGCGCTTGACGGCATCGATTTGCGTGTCGAGGAAGGCCGGATTGTAGGCCTGATTGGTCCCAACGGCGCCGGCAAGAGCACCGCTCTGAACGGAATACTCGGGCTCACCCAGTGCCAGGGAGAACTACGGGTGCTGGGACGCGATCCATGGACCGCCCGGGAGCATCTCATGCGCGACGTCTGCTTCATTGCAGATGTTGCCGTCCTCCCGCGCTGGATGCGGGTCTCTCAAACGCTCGATTACGTCGCCGGCGTGCATCCGAGATTTGATCGTGCGAAAGCCAAGGGCTTCCTGACGAAGACTAGTATCAATCGAAACAGCAAGATCCGCGAACTTTCAAAGGGTATGGTCACGCAGCTTCACCTGGCAATCGTGATGGCCATCGACGCGAAACTGCTCGTGCTCGACGAGCCGACCTTAGGCTTGGACATTCTGTATCGCAAGCAATTTTACGATTCCCTTCTGAATGATTACTTCGATCGAAGCCGCACAATCGTTGTTACCACTCATCTGGTCGAAGAGATTCAGGATGTTCTAACCGATCTGATGTTTATCAATCGCGGGCGCATCGTTCTGAACTCCAGCATGGAAGAAATCGAATCGCGCTACCTCGAACTGATGGTGAATCCCGAAAATGCCGCCGCGGCACGCGCGCTTCGACCCATGCACGAACGCCAATCGCTCGGCCGAAGCATCTTTATCTTCGATCGTGCCGATCGGAATCAACTCGCACCGCTTGGCGACCTGCGCACGCCCAGCATCGCCGACCTTTTCGTTGCCGAAATGGGTAGTGCAACAGGTAATCCTTCAGGCGCGGCACAGGAGGCGGGTCGATGAGTACTCCGGCAAACAGCATGTCGAACTCCCCGACTGATCCCCAAGAGGCCGCACCTGCGTTGATTCCGCAGAGCCAGATCTTGTACTGGTCTATCGTCCGCGAATTTTGGGAGCACCGCTCCCTCTATGTCGCTCCATTGGCTGTTGCCGCGTTATTTCTATTTGGATTTCTACTCAGCCTGGCCCGTCTGCCGAACAAATTCCGAGCCGCGATGGCGCTTGACCCGATGAAGCAGCACGCGGCTATCCAGCAGCCATACAACATCGCGGCGCTTCTTCTGATGGGGACCTTCATTTTTGTCGCCTTTTTCTATTGCCTCGACGCGCTGTACGGGGAGCGACGTGATCGCAGCATACTCTTCTGGAAGTCGTTGCCGGTTTCCGATCTTTCGACTGTACTTTCGAAGGCCAGCATTCCTCTCTTCATTCTTCCGCTGCTCGCGTTCACGATCACTGTTGTCCTGCAGTTGACCATGCTGGTGCTCAGCAGCATCGTCCTTCTGGGGAGCGGCATTAGCCCCACAATTCTGTGGAGCCACGTGCCTTTGTTCCAAATGTCCCTGATGCTGTTCTACCACCTTCTGGGTATGCATGGTCTCTACTACGCCCCCATCTATGGATGGCTTCTTTTGGTCTCGGCGTGGGCTCGTCGTGCTCCGTTTCTATGGGCAGGCTTACCACTGCTTGCGGTCGGTATGGTCGAGAAGATTGCATTCAGCACTTCTCATTTTGGCGTCATGCTGCAGGATCGGTTTGTTGGCGGCTCCCAACGCATGGCCTACCCGGCATCCCCAACTGACCATATGCATGTGCTGACGCCACTCATGATCGGTGAGTTTCTAGTCAGCCCCGGGCTGTGGATTGGGTTTGCATTCACTGTGGCGTTCCTCGCCATGGCAATTCGTCTGCGACGCTATCGCGATCCAATTTGATTCATGTCCGGTGTATTGCGGTTACGGGCGACTGGCTGATCTGGAAAGGAGTGCAAAATCATGAGCCTTTTTCCTATGGTAGTTTTCCACGTTTCCGCCGGACTTTTCGCAATCCTCACGGGCTTCATCGCTATGACCTACCGCAAAGGCTCACGTGGTCATCGCATTTCTGGAAATGCATTCTTTGTCTCCATGCTGTGTATGGCGGGAAGCGCAACGTTCATGGCATTTGTCCTCTATTATTTCAAGGGCGTCGGAATGCAAATCACTAATATTTTCGCCGGTATCATGACCATCTATCTGGTTTCAACGGGATGGTGGGCCGCCCGGCGTGACGAACAGGGAACCAGCGGCTTTGATTCCGTCGCGCTCCTTGTTCTGCTCGTTCTACTGGTCTGTTACGTGGTTTTTGGTGTCGAAGCGGTGACAAGCCCAACGGGATTGAAGTACGGATATCCGGCTTTCCTCTACTTCATCTTCGCCTTCGTGGCTGTGTTGTGCGCGTCAGGCGACGTTTGTATGCTCCTTCGAGGCGGCATCTCCGGAAAATATCGCGTCGCTCGCCATCTTTGGCGTATGAGCCTGTCGCTGTTCTTTGCCGCAGGCTCTTTCTTCCTGGGGCAGCAAAAAGTATTTCCCGTTTCCTGGCGCGGCGCAAAAATATGGTTTGTTCCGCCTCTCGCGTCTCTGATCCTGCTGTTCTATTGGATAATTCGCGTTCGCTTCTCGAAGACCTCCAGGAAAGCCTCTTCTTCACGGAGTGCGTTGAAGGGCCCTGCGAGAATTGGCCAGCAACCACTAACGAGCTGAGGTGGCTAATGAAAGCGATCGTCTATCACCGTTATGGTCCACCAGACGTTCTTCAGTGTAACGAAGTGCCAAGCCCAACGCCTGGCGACGACGAAGTCCTGCTAAAAATCAGCGCCGCGAGCGTCAACCCTTACGACTGGCACTTCATGCGAGGCACGCCGTACTTGATTCGACTGATGGCTGGGGTCGTCAAGCCAAAAGACCCACGACTGGGCGTTGATGCGGCTGGCACGGTGGAAGCGGTTGGCAAGAATGTGAAGCAGCTAAAATTGGGCGACGAGGTATTTGGCGCATGTCGCGGAGCTTTTGCCGAGTATGCGTGCGCGTCTGAATCAAAACTGGTTGACAAACCGGCAAATATAACGTTTGAGCAAGCTGCTTCTGTTCCCATCGCGGCACTCACGGCGCTTCAGGGACTTCGTGACAAAGGGCGACTTCAACCGGGTCAGAGAGTCCTGATCAATGGCGCCGCTGGTGGTGTGGGAACCTCCGCCGTGCAAATCGCTAAATCGTTCGGCGCCCATGTCACGGGCGTGTGCAGTACGAAAAATCTGGACATGGTCCGATCTATTGGCGTGGACAAGGTCGTCGATTACACCAAAGAAGACTTCACCAGAACCGGCCACTCGTACGACCTGATTCTCGACTGCATCGGGAACCGCTCCCTGTTCGCCTGCAAGCGCGTTCTGAATCCCAAAGGCATTCTGGTCACCGCGGGAGGAGACGCAGGTCGGTGGATGATTGGGACTATTGTACGGAGTCTCGCTGCGTTTGTGCTGTCACTACTCGGAAGCCAGAAACTGGTTGGCATTTTCGCCAAGGGGAACAAAGAAGATCTCGTAATCCTGCGAGACCTGTTGGCCAGCGGCAAAATGGCGCCCGTGATCGACAAGCGCTATAGGCTCAGTGAAGTTCCTGATGCCATACGATACGTTGAGACAGGACATGCGAGAGGAAAAGTGGTCATTACCCTCAACTGATTTTCATGGAACAGAAATAGAAAAATTCCTGTCAAAATCTCACAAGCTCCTCCGCCGGCGTGGATTTGGGCGCAACATCTGAAAACGGACGCGATTCTGTCGCGAAAGCTGATCGATCTCGCGATTCGCATACGCGATCCTCACATCCACTATGCAGCGCACTGGCTGGTTCGCCGATTGGCCCCGGATTGCAGCCACGTAGAGCTGCTGGCCCCAACAACGCGATGAAGAACGCCTAGCGAGAAGGCTATTCCAGCCCTCAAACGGGATCTGGCACGCAGAAGGAATCGTTGGCTGCACAAACCGGCAAAGTCCATGCTGAAAACGACATTGGCCGATTGGAAGTTCTGGCGGCGCATCTATCGACGCACAAAATCGGCAAGATAATCGAGCACGTTGCAGCGAACTGCGTTGAGTTCACCGGGAATCCAGCAATGCAATGCCACCTGCTCTTGGGTTCCTTAGAACTTTCAGACCTTGCACCACGACTGTCCCACCGGTCAGTAGATTCCCGCAGCGGAAATCCGTAGCGTAGTAACGACCGGTAAATGCTTACCTCGGCAGCATTTTCGCTCTCGCTCGGACGCCTGACGGCATCGCATGCATCCTTCTTTTGTTCCATCACAGACTGCGGGCGTGGAACGAAACGGCAACTGCTCGGCTGCGGAAGCGCAGCCGGAAGCCTCCCGGTGTGGTCCTCGACAAATCCAGCGTAACTCAGAGGTGGCACCATGATGGATACTGAAGCGTTCCGTGAATTCAAGACTGGGTTGAATTACCTGCGGGATAACGCCGCTACTCGCGCGCTGCAGCACATTCAACGCGCAGCGGAACTGGAAAAGAACAATCCTTATTACATGTCGTATCTGGGCGTTGCGCTGGCACGGACGGAACAAAAGTGGGCGGAAGCGGAACGCATGTGCGATACCGCAGTGCGCATGAAGCGAAATCAGGCTCAGCTTTATTTGAACCTGGCGGAAGTTTATATCGCGGCGGGACGCAAGGAAGACGCTCGGGAAGCGCTCTTTTCCGGCATGAAGTATGCGCGGCGGGATATTCGGCTGAACATCGCGATGGCCAAACTGACGCCGCGGCGTTCTCCGGTGTTCACATTTCTGGAGCGCAAACATCCGCTGAACCGGCACTTCGGATTGCTGCGCCACAAAACGATGGTGGCGTTCGGCAAAGAATAATTTAGAAAATTTTCCCTAACCCCCAAACGCAACAAGGGCGGGTGGTTTACCAACCACCCGCCCTTGTTGTTTACAGGACCCTTATAAAATCAAACCGTTAAGCAGCGAAAATCTTTCCGCTTGAAATCTACTTGCGTTGCGAGTAATTGCCGAAGGAATATTCCGTCTGAAATCCGACTTCCATCAAGATTTTGAAACCGATGCCGTACAGCCCGTTTGGCAGGTGATCGCGGCGAACAACTTCCGCCAGAAATTCGCGCTGCATGGTGGCCGACTCTTTCGTGTAAGGCATGGTCACGAAGAGGCGCATGCCGACTTCATATCTTGTTTCGCTGGATTGAAAAAACACTCCCGAGCGAGAGACGCTGAGCGAGCCGCGGATATCGTCGAAGTGGTCCTTTTCCGGGTCGGACGGGCGGATACGCATCAGTTGCGTGATCTTGCAGCGCCGGCTGGAGCGGCGCTCAGTTTGCGACTTTGTCGTAGGCATTGCGGCTATTCCTGGTCGTTTCAACATAACATCGAGTGGTGAAGCCATGAAGGGTCCCTTTTCTCCTGCAAAAATACTCTTTGCTGATGGCAAGAGAATACGACGAGCGGTCCAACAAACCTATAGGGAGACCGTACTCGCCAAAAAGTGGGACTTCCTGGAAAGATGGTAGTACGGAAGTACCAGTGCGGCCAAGTGGGTCGGCTGGCGGCTGAGGAAAACCAGCCGGCGAGCAAGAAATACCAACGGGATAACGTGACTTGGCGGGGGAATCTGTGCGATTCTCTACAGCTAGTTTGTTGGTGCGAAGGGACATATGCTGAAGAAATTCAAGGATTTGACGGAACGAGAGATCCTGGCCATCGCCATAGCGAACGAGGAGGAGGACGGCCGCATTTATGGGGAGTTTGCCGATGCCCTGCGCGAATCCTATCCGGCTACCGGAGAGATGTTTGAGGAGATGCGTAATGAGGAGGCGGGTCACCGCGACCGGCTGCTTGCCTTGTTCAGGCAGCGGTTTGGTGAGCAAATTCCACCTATACGGCGAGAGGATGTGCGCGGATTCCTGAAGCGCCGGCCGGTGTGGATGATGCGTCCTCTGGGAGTAAAAGTAGCAAGGCGCCAGGCGGAAATCATGGAGATGGAGGCCAGCCGGTTTTACTCTCGAGCGGCGAGCAAAGCTTCCGACGTGGCTACACGGGAACTGCTCAACACTTTGGCTGACGAGGAGCGCAAGCATACGCAAGCCGCGGGTGCTTACGAAGAAAAGCACCTGACGGAACAAGCGAAGGACCTGGAGAGGCATTCGCGAGATCGATTGTTCATGCTGCAGTATGTGCAGCCCGGGCTGGCGGGATTGATGGACGGTTCGGTCTCGACTTTGGCACCTTTGTTCGCCGCCGCCTTCGCTACACACAAAAGCTGGGACGCGTTTCTGGTGGGTATGGCGGCCAGCATCGGAGCTGGAATTTCGATGGGTTTTGCGGAGTCGCTTTCCGATGATGGTTCGCTGACAGGCCGCGGCTCTCCGTGGATTCGCGGAACAGTAACAGGATTGATGACCACGGCGGGCGGGCTCGGCCATACGCTTCCCTTCCTGATTCCTCATTTCCAACTTGCCGTCTGGGTTGCTGTCCTTGTCGTGGCCGTGGAGCTTGGCGCGATCAGTTATATACGCCACCGCTATATGGATACGCCGTTTTTGCAGGCTGCGTTTCAGGTGGTGGTTGGGGGGGTATTGGTATTTCTGACGGGCTGGTTGATCGGCAGCTCTTAACGCAATGCCCTTTTGGCGACAATTCATCGCGCAGAATTTGTTGATTCTCTCGGTTGCTTGCCTGGGCATGCTCGCTGCGCTTGAGCCGGCAAAGTCCGCATCTCCGAAACAAGCGGACAAGATCGTCATCGAGAAATCCAAGCGCACGATGACGCTACGGCAAGGCAGTGAAATTCTAAAGACATACAAAGTGGCTCTGGGCGGGCAACCAGTCGGCGCGAAGGACCGCCAAGGCGATCACAAAACCCCGGAGGGATTGTACTCGGTGGACCGCAAGAATCCCGCCAGCATTTTTCATCGAGCGCTGCATCTTTCCTATCCAAGTGCGGCAGACCGACAACGGGCGGCGAAGCTGGGAGTGAGCGCCGGTGGTGACGTGGAGATTCATGGGCTGGGCGCCAAGTTTGGCTGGGTCGGCAGCGCCCACCGACTGCACGACTGGACGGATGGATGCATTGCGGTAACGAACGAAGAGATCGATGAGATCTGGCCACTGGTGGAGGTCGGCACACCTGTAGAGATAAAACCATGACGAAAAAAACAGGATGCGCTACGCAGCAGTTTCACCGCCTCGTGCTTGCGGCTTTCCACGATCGACTCTCGCCGCGCTTGACGGCGCGGTGACTGTAGAGCGTCTAGTTCTTCATACAGCAGTTCCGCACGCCGGTGCGTTCCGCTTTCGATCAACTGCGCCAGCCATTCTCCGCGATGCCGTTTCGCATGCGGCTTCTCCCCGGCGCACTCAAGCTTGATGCTTCTCCTTACTTCAATTTGTTATGGCAGTGCGCATGGTTGCGGCACGCGGCAGCTTTCAAGCGGGACGAGCAACGGCTTGCAGGCCGACCTCTCCCCCTTGTTTGGAACCCGGTTTACCGACCCAAATTACCGAACACGGGATCGTGTTAAATGGATCTTCCGACAAAATGACTTCCACAAGCTGACCGCGCTTGAGCCGTGCTGTCCCACCCATCCTGAAACCGTCTGGCGAGCTATCGAGAACGATACAGGGAACGCGCTCGTGCTGCGTTCCACGCTTGACGACAAGGCTGGCGCGCCGTTTCAGAGGTGTGCGCTTTGCGCGCCGGCGTTCGGGGATTTTGGTTTCCGCCATTTCAGTTCCTAGCTATCGAGCATTCTACTCGAGGCATGTCTGATGTATACCGATGAAATGACCAATGATCCGCTACAGCGAAAAGTCCCCTGACTAGTCTATGAAAGCTTCTCTTTTCGAGAGGGGTGCGGGTGCTGTTCCCTGGCCTTTCCCACAACGATTCAGTTGATTCTATGGGGTCCGTTAGTCCTTGGCACAATTCGCTCGTCATTATCAGGGTTGGAGGCTGCCAAATGCAACCGACAGATCGGGGCAATGCGTGGCAAGACAGGGCAAAGGGTCGTTTGAGGGCAATCGGCCCGTGAAGGATCCACTTGCGCGAATCGGAAACCCACAGAGCAACGCCTGTCTATCTCCAATTGTATATACTTGCGCACGGATGGATGGAGTTCTGGAGAACCCACCTGTGAATGACAAAGAAATTGACGAGTGTTTTGATTTGCTGCGATTTCCCTGCCCCAGAATGAACTGCTGGTGGCGTTACATGGTTGTGATGGTGGCTACGGTCTGTGGACTTGCGCTCAGCGGCGTTGCCACGGTCGCGCAGACTGTTCCGGCGACTCGTGTTGATGAGTTTGCGGGACACCCACGCGTGGTGATCATCAGCGATATTGGCAACGAACCGGACGATCAGATGTCGTTCGTGCGGCTGCTGCTTTATTCGAACGAATTGGACCTGGAAGCGATGGTTGCGACCACATCCACTTGGCAGAGGGCGGCTACGCATGCTGAAACCATGCACGCGCTGATTCATGCTTACGGTGAAGTGCGGCAAAACCTCTTGAAACATGCCACCGGCTGGCCAACGGCCGAGGAACTGGATCGGCGCGTGTTTGCCGGGCAAGCGGCGTATGGCATGGCGGCGACGGGCAGCGACAAGATGTCTGAGGGAGCAAGAGCGATCCTGCGAGCAGCGGAACAGAAGGACGAACGTCCGCTGTGGATCTGCATCTGGGGCGGAGCGAATACGCTCGCGCAAGCGTTGATGGAGTTGCGGGCCACGCAGTCAGCCGATGAAGTAGCAAGGGTGATCGAAAAATTTCGTGTGTACTCCATTTCTGATCAGGATGATGCGGGTCCATGGATTCGACGCGAGTTTCCTGGGTTGTTTTACATCGCGCAGCCTTCGACTCCAACCGGTGGTGAATATTATTACGCGACGTGGACAGGAATCAGCGGAGACATCTATTACCGCAACGGGGCGGGAGCCGATACGAAGACCGTTACCAACGAATGGCTAGACGCGAATATTCGAAGCAAGGGTCCGCTGGGAAAACTGTATCCGCGATTTGCGTTCATCATGGAAGGAGACACGCCGTCTTATCTGAACTTGATCGATAACGGGTTGAATGCGTATCGCAGGCCGGACTGGGGTGGGTGGGGTGGACGCTACATTTTTCGGCAGCCGTACGGGGAAACACATGCGCTCTGGACGCAGGGAGGAGATTTGTTTTCGCGCGTGACTTCGCAAGACACGGTTATGGGAGTGGATGGTCGCGAGCATATTTCCGATCAAGCGACGATTTGGCGATGGCGCGAGGCATTTCAGCACGATTTCGCCGCGCGAATGGATTGGACGGTCGCAGATTATAGTGACACGAACCACGCGCCCTTACTGGAAGTAAACGGCCAATCAGGGAAAGCGCCAATCGCGATGGAAATTGAAGTCGGAAAGCCGGTAGTGCTGGATGCGAGCAAGAGTCACGATCCCGATGGGCAGAATTTGCACTACGTGTGGTTCCACTATGCGGAGGCAGGAGCGGCCGACGGGAATTTGGCCGGCGTGACGATTGCCGGAGGCGACACTTCAAAAGCGGTGGTGACGGCGATAACCGCCTGCCGTCCACTGTGGTTGCCACTTGGCAAGCCATGTTCGGGAAGCGGAACAGCGCACATTATTCTAGCGGTGACGGACGATGGCGCGCCGTCATTGACGTCCTATCGACGGATCATTTTGAAGGTGCGCACGCCAGCTGATCGCTGAGTGTTGAGTACACCGGAAAGAGAGAAGACATGGATCGGCGTCAGTTTGTAGCAAGTTCCGTAGCGGCAGCCGCAGGTGCAGTGCTTGCTGGAGAGGACGTATACGGTGTCACTCCATCGGCGACCCAGCAGCTTTCGGGTTTGGTGCCCGGCACGATAGCGGAATCGGCGATCAAGCAAGCGCGCTTTCCCGATGGATTCATTTGGGGTGCCGCCACCGCCTCTTACCAGGTGGAAGGCGCATGGAATGAAGACGGCAAAGGCGAATCGATCTGGGACCGGTTCACCCATACACCGGGAAAAGTCCGAGGCGGAGTGAACGGCGATGTCGCCTGCGATCAGTACCATCTTTATCCGCAGGACATCGCGCTTGCCAAACGCCTTAACCTGAAAAGTTACCGCTTCTCTGTCTCCTGGCCGCGCATTCAGCCAACCGGTGTTGGCTCTCCCAATCTGAAAGGGTTGGATTACTACAGCCGACTGGTCGATACGCTCCTTGCCGCCGGCATCCGCCCCTGGTGCACCATGTACCACTGGGATCTCCCACAGGCGCTTGAAAACCGCGGAGGCTGGCCAAACCGCGAGTTGGCTGGCTACTTTGCGGACTATGCGGGCATTCTTGCGAAGCACCTTGGCGATCGAATCACGGTATGGGCGCCTTTCAACATGCCGTGGGCAATTGCCTATATGGGCTATGCCGCCGGCGCTTTCCCTCCTTGCCGCACCAGTTTGCCCGATTTTCTGAAAGCGGCGCACACGCTGGCACTGGCGCAGGGAGAGGCGCACCGTTCCGTCAAGGCCGCATCTCCGAAGGCGACAGTGGGCAGCGCCTATGAAATGGCACCTGCGTACCCCAAAACCCCTTCCGAGGCGGATCGCGCAGCAGCCGCGCGATACCATGCCATGAACAACGTGTTCTTTCTTGAAGCCGCCATGAAGGGACGCTACCCAAATGCTTTCGTGGGAGAACCTCCGCACGAAGCCATGGGCTTTAAGCCAGGAGACGAGAAGATCCTGTATGCACCGTTGGACTGGGTGGGCTTTCATTTCTACACGCGTCGCATCGTTTCGGATGCGAGTAAGGAGCAGCACTTTGGGGGGAGCTTCAGCGGCACGGAGATTGAAGGAAGCGGTCCGGGCGGGCGCGATCCCTACACTCGGATTCGTGCCGCAATGCCGACCGAGGGTCCACTTACGGAAGCCGGTCTAGAGATTTGGCCACGCGGCATCTACGACCTCGTCACGCAGATTACGAAGGAGTACGACCATCCGATCATCGAGATCACGGAAAGCGGCTGCGGCTATCTCGATGCGCCTAACGACGGAGGCGTTCCGGACGTGCGACGGATCGAGTGGTACCGGCAAGTGCTTGCTGAACTAGCTCGAGCGATTGTCGATGGGGCTCGCGTTCGTGCATTTCACGCCTGGACACTGCTGGACAATTTCCAGTGGGCGGAGGGCTACACGGAGAGGTATGGCTTGATTTATACGGACTTTCGAAGCCAGAAACGCACGATCAAGGATTCGGGGTTTTGGTATAGCCGCGTCGCTGCGTCCAATCGGCTCGATGTATAGTCATCTATGGTTTTTCGTATTGGTTCTCTTAGGCAGACCTAAGCTCGTTTAGTTGCCAAATCTCTCGGCTGAACGGAGCTGCGCTTTCAGGCGTTCTTCTTCGCGGTTCTTTGGAGGAGCGTTCGTCTCGAGCATGCTCAGGAGACGCATGGAAATCGCGGATACCTCATCAATGGCGGAGTTGAACGCTTGTTCGTTGGCCTTGGATGGCTTGTTAAAACCCGTGATTTTTCTGACGAACTGAAGGGAGGCGGCGCGAACCTCTTCCGGAGTCACCGGAGGATCAAAGTTAAAGAGCGTTTTTATGTTTCTGCACATAACCGATACCCTCGCATAGACTCTTAGATGCAAGTCTCTTTTTGTGTGTTATGAAGCGTCAGACAGAGAGAATTCAGGTACTACCAGTTTGGCGTAGCTTCCTGGTTTATAGTGGGTCAGCCCCTCAGACGCATCGCAAAAAGTGCTTGCCAGTGTATTAACGTTCACTTAGTATCACATTCCTTTCCGTCGGACCACATGGTACCCACGTCTAGTTTGGGGGACTCCATGGATACGAATCTCGACATCTTCCTGTTGGATAGCACAGGCATGACCTGGATGTATTGGGGGAAGGACTTGAGTGACGCCGAAGCCAGAATCTCTCAAATTGCAAAGACAACTCCTGGCACATTCCTGGTTTCCTCTCAAGCGTCTTTGGAACGCGTGCGGTATGAGTGCGCGCCGGACGGGAAGCTGAAGCGCCTGCTGGAACAGCACAACTAGCGAATGCCCAATAGCAATGCGTTTTCTCGTCTTAGCTTTAGCCTTATAATGCCTCATCCTAAACGGGGGTGAATTGGTGAAGCAAAGATCTGAACGAGTAAAGCCATCCGCAAACAGAAGAATCTGTACCGCACTGCGGGGCTTTGTACTGATGGTTGCGCTCGGCTGGTGCTGGCAAGCTTGGGCGCAAGTGGAGAACACAAAATATCCGAAGATGGCGCCACTCGATGAGTACCTGATGGAGCGGAATGCCGAAATTGAGTTAGCGCGGAGTGCAGCGCCGGATTCTTTGTCGAAGGAAGCAGACGTCCTGGTTCTGGGACGAAAGGGCTATGAGGCAGCAGTCAAAGGCAAGAACGGATTCGTTTGCCTTGTGGAGCGTTCCTGGACAGCCGGTATTGACGATCCGGATTTCTGGAATCCGAAATTGCGCGGACCCATGTGTATGAACCCTGCCGCGGCGCGATCTGTTCTGCCGGTAACTTTCAAGAAGACGGAATGGGTACTGGCTGGAGCCACAAAAGAGCAGATGTTCGCGAAAGTTAAATCGGCTTTCGATAAGAACGAACTGAAGGTCCCTGAACACGGTGCGATGTGTTACATGATGTCGATTCATGGCTATTTAGGCGATGCCAATGGGCACTGGCATCCTCATCTAATGTTCTTCCTGCCACAAAAAGAGGCAATGGATTGGGGCGCGGGCGTTCCGGGTTCTCCGGTGTTAGTTAGTCAGAGTCCTGAGGAGCGATTGACGGTCTTTTACATCCCGGTGGGCAAATGGTCCGATGGCAGCGTCGCACCGCCGACGGATGATCTGAAGTAGGGCGCCTTAGTTCGGTGTCACCCTTGTTTTTGGGCCGTCGCCGAGAAAAGCACTTCCCAAGATGCGGCAGCGAACTTCGCACTCAGATGCCGGCGTACCACGCGTAACCACCTTCAGGAGACGCTGAGCCCAAGCCCTTGCCGAATTTCTTCATGCTATCGGTTAGGGTGAGGCGGGTGAGGTACTTGATGTTCTTGTAGCCGAGTTGGCGGGGTATGCGCATACGAAGAGGTCCGCCGAACCCGACGGGAAGCTCGTGACCGTTCATACCAGTGGCAATTACCGTTTGCGGGTGCAGTGCATCGGCCATGTCGATGCTCTCCCACCAGTCGGGTTGAATCGAACGGTAGACGACGTATCGGACCTCGGGATGCGCCCCAACGAGGTTCAAGATGTGAGAGAGCGGCACCCCCGTCCACTCCGCGATATACGTCCAGCCTTCTTCGCACCCAATCATCGTAATTTGCGTGCGACTCGGAAAGCTCTTCAAGTCTGCAACCGAGAAGGAGGAGGGCTTGGCGACCATGCCATCGACAGTCAGGCGCCAGTCCGCGAAACCGCCATCCTGAAGCCGCTTGAATTCGTCGCCCAAGGGATCGACTTCGTTGGCGAACGGCTTTTCCGAAATCTGACTGGGAGAAAACTCACGCGCCATGGAGTGGCGAGTCAACAGCCGCTGCGCAGCGTAAGTCAACGTTTCGCCAGCTCCAAAAACGCCACGAGCATCTGGCGGCACCAGTCCATAACGCGAGGCAATCTTCGCCGCAACCGCCAGTCCTGCGGCGCCTCCGGCGGCAACCAGCCCAGTGGCAATCAGTTCTCGTCGTGTGATCTTACTCATGCTCGCTCCAGAGGTTCAGTGACGCGACCGGTGACCATGGCGCGCATCCGATTTCGGAATCCAGCAAAAATAATCATAAACAGGTGCACCAGAAGAAACAGCACCAGCAATAAAGTCACGAAGAAGTGGATGGTGCGCGCGGATTGTTGACCGCCCAACAGGGTGACCACCCATGGAAACACCGAGTCGATAGCGGGAGACATGGCCAATCCCGTCCAGATGATCAACGGAAATAACACAAAGATGACGAATAAGTAGGTCAGACGCTGCAGCAAGTTGTATGACCAGGCTTCCGCCTCGCTCGGCCGCTTGAATCGTAAGTGCTCCAGGATAGAATTCGCCAAAGCCTGCGGAGATCGGTCGTCGGGAGCGGGAAGCAGATTGCGCCGAAAATGCCCCTTGAATAAACCGAAGGCCAGGTAAAGCAGGCCGGTTCCAACCACAAGCCACGCCGATTGGAAATGAAGATAGCGGCTCCAACCGTTCTGGTCGGGGAGCACGTAGCCGTAACCGGTGGGAACGGTATTTCTCGAGGACGGGATCGGAATTGTGAATAAGGGACGAGTGTTTACGTTGCCAATCTCTCCCCAATAAAAGCGCGGATGAGAGACAAGTATCTCTGCTCCGGTGACAAGCAAAGCCAGAAAGGATAAGACAGTGAGCCAGTGCGTCAGGCGGACGAGCAGAGAATGCCGGGAGCGAGGAGTTTCGGCCATGCGCGAGAGTGTACCAACGGCGCGCGGGATGTGCACGGGGTATTTGCGGTTCTATGATCGGATTTGTTATGCAGGACCTAGGGTTTCGCCTCGACCTAGACGGCGGCAGATGTCTTGCACATCGCGATCAATGTGTTGCCAGAATTTCTGCAGGCCAGAGCACAAGTAATTCAGCCCAGGTTCACCGTCACGCGTCCGGATAACGCGATTCTTGGGGCATTCTCCATTGCAGGCAAACAGGAAATGGCATTCGCGACATTGGGGCGGGAGCGAATGAAATTTGTCGAAACCGAACTTGCGTTGACGCTCTGAAAAAACCATGCGCGAACTCGAAGTCTCCAGGATGTTGCCAAGTTTGTAGTCGGGGTAAACGTAATGGTCGCAGGAGTAGAGGCTTCCGTCGTGTTCGAGTGCAACGCCTTTGCCACAGAACTCGTGGTAGATACACATCTGGGAATCGAGACCCTTCCAGGTAGCGACCGCGTTTTCAAAGTGATTGACGAAGACCTTTCCGATGTCGCGGCGGTACCAGTCATCCCAGACTTTGCAGAGGAAGTAACCCCAATCATCGGGATCGATAGTCCAGTCGGTGACGATGGAGTCAGGATGGCCCGGATACGCAGTGGGAGAACCTTGCACCGGCAGAGTGACGGGATCCCACTTTTGAGGAGCAGTGCTCTTGAAAACCTTGGGCTCAACGCAAGGAATGAACTGCATCTGGCGCGGGCCGATTTCGTTTTTCAGGAAACGGTACACATCGAGCGGCCGCTTGGCATTGACGCGATTGATAACGGAAAGGGTGTTGAACGGGACATGGTGGCGATGAAGAAGTCGGGCAGCGGCAAAAACCTTTTCGAAAGTGGGCTTGCCGTCCTTGGTGACGCGATATCGATCGTGAAGTTCCTTTGGCCCATCAATACTGAGGCCGACGAGGAATCCGTTGTGATGGAGGAAGGTTCCCCATTCCTCGTTAAGCAAAGTACCATTGGTCTGGAGGTCGTTTTCGATGCGTTGATTCGGCTTCTTGTATTTCTGTTCGAGCTGAACGACCTTTTCGAAGAACTCCAGTCCGAGAAGGGTAGGCTCGCCGCCCTGCCAGGAAAACACGACCTCTGCGCGGTCCTGTCCTTCAATATATTGTTTGATGTGTTCTTCCAGAATCTGGTTAGTGATATGGAACTTGCTGGGACTTCCGAACAGATCTTCCTTGTGCAAGTAGTAGCAGTAGGTGCAATCGAGATTGCAGATTGCCCCAAGCGGCTTGATCATCGCGTGATAGGTAGGCGAAGAACCCGGTTCTGTCGGGAATGGCGAGCAATCCGAGATTTGGATCAGATTATTCAAATTGGGGGTTGAAGACATCTCCCGTCGATATCGCCAAGACGTACTTTCTGTCTGCCGTCCGCACAGCGGAGTTCGGGCGTGCCGTGTATCTGGGCAGCAGTGGCTCTCTGACTTTTATGGAACGAGCTTAGTCGCCGGCCCCGTTCCTGATTGTGACCCGCATCACAATCGTTCCGCGAGGAGTCCTTGTGAGTCCTTTTGCGGATTTCGATGGCCAGACCTGGCAACTACGCGACCTTCTCGGGCAGACATATTACGAACGCAATGGCAGCGATCCGAAATCTCGGGAACTTTATCTCGATATGAGTCCGTGGAAGTAGCACGCATTCGAAATGAAGCGGGCTTAGCGCTTTCAGATGAAGGAAGCGTTGTGATTCTTAACCTTCTCCAAGAACCACAAAGTGTACAATTTTGGACAGTCCCCAGAATTCTCCGATTGTAGTATCTCCCGATATCTTCGGGGCACAGCCAGTACAAACGATGAATTGTCCCTGCGAAAGTAGTTCGAGTCTGATTCGAAGCCGCGCTCAGGTTTCGTGACCAGTCGCTGTTATCCTGAAACGCTCCTTTGGTCACCAGAAGGAGAGTTCCATGTACGCTCGTAAGGTATCTCTCAGCGTGAAGTCAGACGCATCTTCCCAATTTTTTCAGAAAGTGGAACAGGAGTTGATCCCGTTATTTCGCAAACAGAAAGGATTCCTCGATTACCTTATCGTGCTGTCAGATAAGGGAAGAGAAGCGTATGTTTTCAGTTTCTGGGAGAACAATGATGATGCTGAAAAGCATGACCGCGCGATCTTTCCAGTGTTGCCCAAACTTCTGACCGGAGTATTCGACGGCAGCGTACGTATTCACGCGTTCGGTGGCTTTGCTGGCCGCTTTTCCGGAGAAATGCAGGCGGAGACTTAACAAATTGCGCCTAGCAGCACTTCTCGCCACAGGCACGCGAATCATGATCGCAGCCGTCGCAGATATACAGATGCACAAATCGGCAAGCTAGACGCTCAGAACGCCACTGGATGACAGCGCTTTCAGATGCTCGATCTTCCTGGCGATATTGACCGAGTTGCGGCACGTTGCCTGGCAAGATTCGCAACCATTACAGGCGGCCAGGCCTTTGCCACTCACGATCCCAGCCATCGTGTCCGCGGCCAGCGAGTGGTTCGAATACTGTACTGCGTACATGTGTGATCGCATCAGTTGCGGGATGTCGACACCCAGTGGGCAGTCTGGACGGCACTGACCGCATTGAACACAGAACTGTGAATTAGCGGCGACATTTTTGTCGGACAGGAATTCCTGCTCTTCGGGCGAGTAATCAAGATTCGATGCCACAGAGAAGTTCTGTTCCAATTGTTCGTAAGTGGTGTAGCCTGGAATGGCAGTGGTGATCGAGTCATGATGCAACACCCACTTAAGTAACGCTGTCTGACTCGCCGCTGTGAGTGGCTTACCCAACTTCGGGTCGGGCCGTTTTGAGCCACCAGCCTGCGTTTTCATCGCGACGATTCCGATTCCCTTTTTCGCTGCTTCATCGATGGTTTTCAACAGGCTCTCGTGGCTCGCCATGGTGTAGTTGATCGGGATCAACACGACATCGTATACGCCGAGCTTCATGGCCTGCTCCAAGACCATCTGAGGCTGGTGCGAGGAGACTCCCAGGAACCGCGCTTTCCCTTCCTTCTTAAGAGCCGCCATGGCCTCTAGCGTACCGGGTGAGTTGATGTCCGCTTCTGTGTCGGCAGAGTGGTTGTAGATAATGTCTACATAATTCATCTGCAATCGCTTCAAGCTGCCTTCGAAAATTTCGTTGAAATGTGCTTTCGCTTCGGCAGGGCTGTAGGTCTGCGGCTGTTCTCGATCGCGGCTCCATCCCGGCTTCACGACCTTAGTAGAAATGATCACCTTGTCGCGGACACCCATCTCTTTAATCATGCGCCCTACCATTTCTTCGTTGCGTCCCTGCTGGTAGACCGCCGCGGTGTCGAAGTGGCGCATGCCGAACTCGTAACTGCGAGGGATGAGGCCGGGCACATCGGCGTTCATCACTCCCATGCTTACGATCGGCAAAGAAATGCCAGTTTTGCCTAACGTGCGATAGATCGGTCTGACGCTTCCCGGGGCAAGGAGGGCAGGTGCAGTTTTTGAGGTTTGCCCGAACAGCAGGTCGGAGCGGCCGATCAGCGGAACCGTGGCAAGCGAGCCCACCACTTTCGCGATAAAGTCTCTGCGATTCCATAAATTAAAGTTCATTGTGGTCTCCTGAAGGACCGTAGTCCGGTCTTCATCTCCGCAGCCTCGGTACGGCAGGCTGCTACTCCAAACTCGCGGCGGCGTTTTTCAGCAATTGCTCACTCCCTTTTCCGGGATTGAGCAGCAAAAGGAGATAACGTCCTTTTGTTTGCGCAATGACGTTGCCTTCAAAACTGTTACTCGCTCTGATTGCGTCTCCACCGAGTTCCGGCGCAGGTTGGCACTGCCCTGTCTTCGTAAAACTCTGCTCAAGTTGCTTGAGTCTCCGTTGGGCATCAGCCTGGTCGAGCGCGAGCGTAACGAGCAATTTGCTCTCTTGATCACCCGATTTGTACCCGATCATGTATGCAGGCGCCAAAAATGAATGGCCCAAGGGATCATTTGGCATGTACTGCTCGGAATGGGGTTTGCGATTTTCCGCCGGCAGCCTGGATAGCAACGCAGGAAATCCCGGATTAGTTGCGATTCTTGCCGAAAGAGTTCGGGCCAGCGCCTCCATAACTGCGTCTGCGCCATTGCCAAAACCGAGCAGCTTCACGTAGTAGCGATCCTGCAGAAAATTCAGCATGCCCTCGTACTGATAACCCTCCGCACCTATCGCGAAGAAATGAAAATCGGGCGACCTCTCAGCGGCGTAAATGGCAAAGGCAGTTTCCGGCGAACCCATATCGAAAACGTCAACGGAGATTTCTGTGGCCTTGGCTTTCAAGTCCAGATGCAGCAATGAACGGACTCCATAGAGGACGAAAATGTCCGCGCCTCCATCCATGTATTCGTAGAGATTGTCGGGTCCGTAGAAATTCGTGGGGTTCTTTGCGGCGGCATCCGCCGGCAGGGGCGCAGCAACTAGCTTCAGCATCTGCTGTTGGTTTGAATCTTGCGCTGGGGTGGGAATTGCTGGGAAGACGCCGCCAGTGGTGAGCACGAAAATCAGAAGAGACCGGAAACCGCGAAGCATCGTGGGCAAACCTCATGCCCACAGTAGAGCGAACGAGCAGCCTATAATGGCAGCTTGCTGTGGAAATATACTTGACTTCAGTATACGCCATGGGCTTCCGGACTGCGTACAACAATCCTCTCGGAATCTTGCCTAATCCTACCGATTCGCACGCCTAGTTACGCAGCCGCAAGAATCGTATTCAGCAGGAGAGATGTTTGCGCTTGGCTCAATTTATTTCGGTTCCACGGAAACGTTCCCGGCTGCTGTGGTATGCTTCCGGTCCATGCCGATATGCAATTTCACTGTTGCGAGATAAATGGTGGGCTACTCCTTCGATTTCGACGCGGTGAACAGCATCCTACGCTGTTCCTGGGAAGGCCAACTAACGGACGAAGTTTTGTTGAACGGTGACGCCACTGGAAGAAGGTTGGCTGCTTCACGGCCTCTATGCAGGGGCATCCATGACTTTTCCGCGGTAACAACGTTTGAGGCCTCTAGCGAAGTGATCAAGAGAATTGCCAGGATGCCGCCCGCCTACGGAGTTGATCAGACAGTCGTCTTGGTTGCTCCTACGGACTTGCTTTACGGCCTCTGCCGGATGTTCGTGATACTCGGCGAAGAAACCCGGCCCAATGAGCATGTAGTGCGCACCATGGAGAAGGCTTACGGTCTGCTCAATGTCGATTCCCCGCAGTTCAGCCATCTTGATTCCGATTGACCTCATTGGGATTGGGCAACACCTGGGTTTACGCTAAAAGATTCTCCCTGACGTAATTTGGTAAGTTCCTGTATTTCTCATCTGGAGAATTTATGCATAGATTGTCTGCCACCTGAATCCAGAAATGGAACCCGTTACGGAATCGAGATAGGTCCTTTCCCCATCAGATTTTCCGAACACAGTCGGAGTAGGAATCATGATTACTCACAACCCCCTCCACGGATCCGGACGAGCGGTATTCCCGCATCCGGCTCTTGCCTTAGGTGAGGACGCCCATGCGGTGCAGGGGATAGGGATGACAGACGGTAGGCAGAGGCAGCCAGCGAGTGATGAGGCGCCGCATGCGCTCCCAGTGGACGCGACCGTTCTGGCTGCGCCGCGACAGCGCACGATACCAGAGCCGTCCCACTTGGAATCGAAAAAGCGCCAGCGCCGAGTGATTCATGGGCACCCCGTAATAGCGAACGTGTCCACGCACCACCGCTTGCAACCACTTGCCCAGTTCCGGGATGGGTTCGTGCATACGTTGCTGAAGCTCGGCTTTCACTTCGTTCAGCTTCGTCTGCAACCTTTTGCGCATCGTCTGCCGCAGTACCGTGTACATTCCGTTGCTTCTCTTCTTCACGCAGATGTGCGTAAAGCCGAGAAAGTTGAACGTCTCCGGTTTCCCTTTTCCGCGCTTTTGCCGGTTGTTGATCGCAAATGGACCAAACTCCAGCAGTCGCGTCTTTTCGGGATGCAGTTCCAAGTGGAACTTCCTCATTCGTTCCGTGAGTTCCGCCCGAAACTGATCGGCGTCCGCTTTGCTGTTGAATCCAACCACGATGTCATCTGCAAATCGCACCACGATCATATCGCCGTGTGCGCGCTTCTGACGCCATGCTTGGACCCACAGATCGAATACGTAATGAAGATAGACGTTCGCCAAAAGCGGCGAAGCACTGCCACCTTGCGGCGTCCCTTCCTCCACTCGTGTTCGCTTCCCATCCTCCAGCACGCCGGCGTTCAACCATTTCTGGATCAACCGCACCACGCGCCGGTCTGCGATCCGATGCTCGACGAACTTCACCAGCCATTCGTGGGAAAGCCCATCGAAAAAGCCTTTGATGTCCAGATCGAGCACCCAGTTCACTTTTCTCGTCAGCAGTCCCGTGTAGAGCGCATCCAGCGCTTGATGCTGGCTTCGCCCGGGTCGGAACCCGTACGAGAAGCCGAGAAAGTCCGTTTCATAGATAGCGTTCAACACCTCGACCGCCGCGCGCTGGACGATTTTATCTTCCAGCGCCGTGACTCCGAGCGGTCTTTGCCGCCCGTCGGCCTTGGGGATGTACACCCTACGCACCGGCTTCGCTCGGTACGCTCCTCGCTGCAGCCTTTCGGACAAGATCCTGGAGATTCCTCTCCAGTTGCTCGCCGTAGTGCCGCCACGTCTCCCCGTCCACGCCCGGCGCGGCTTCTTTCTTCAGTCGGAAGTAGGCCATCCGCAGCGTTTCCAGGTTGTAGATGTGGTGCAGGAGCGCCGTGAACCGCAACTTCTTATCCTTTCCTGCTGCTTGACGTACCCGCTCCAGCGCACTCGGCGCGTCTTTCCGGCTCGGTGTCCGGGACGCGTTTTGCTGTGGCAGGTTCCCTTTGGCCAGACCTCTTCCCTCCATCCCCTCCGCCGCCGGTTGCCCGGCTTTGTTCGGGGACTTCTCAGGTACTACAGGTCTGTCCGACTTCCCAGGTCCGTTCGTCATCGGCGTACGTCCTTAGACTTCCCGATGCGTCCCAAGGCTACTGCTGCCTTGGACGGCCCTGGGATCTCCCGGTTCCCGCGCGAGGTGTCTCCGTACGTGCACAGGGTCTCTGACCGCGCGGGACTCTGGGGCACCTCGCGATATCGGTGCACCAGATGTTGCCTTCCGCTTGCTCCTACAGCGTCGGCGTCCCGGAGTAATTGTCTTACGCGGCTGAATACCCGGCCCGCACGTTCCCCTGTCAACGCTTCGACACCGCCCTTGCGAGCGGCTCCGCATGACTCGGGGCCGATGTGGGTCGCTACTTCACATTCGTATGACTTTTTCATTCACTACACCTCGCCGGTTTTAACCGGCGCACAGGAGCACACCAACATGAAACCAAAGAACACGATCTGCATCTGGTTTGACAAGGACGCGCATGACGCAGCGCGCTTTTACGCCGACATCTTTCCGGACAGCAAAGTAACCGCTGTCCGCGAGGCCCCCGGTGACTATCCGGCTGGCAAGAAAGGCGATGTGCTCACGGTGGAGTTCACCGTCGTGGGCATTCCCTGCCTCGGTCTCAACGGAGGCCCGGCGTTCAAACACACGGAAGCTTTTTCCTTCCAGATCGCGACGGAGAATCAGGAAGAGACGGACCGTTACTGGAACGCGATCGTCAGCCATGGGGGCAAGGAAAGCCAGTGCGGTTGGTGCAAGGATCGATGGGGGCTCTCCTGGCAGATCACCCCGCGCGCGCTAACCGATGCACTGGCGATTGGTGGGGCTGAGGCAAAGCGTGCCTTCGAGGCGATGATGACCATGAAGAAGATCGACATTGCCGTCATCGAGGCAGCGCGGCGAGGCTGACCTAAACACGCCGACACGTCCATAAAGCCTCGGATCACCCGCAGCTTGAAACTAGTCGGTGCGGGTTACCGATAACTTGGGTGCCGGGACCGACTCAATCGATGCCCGCCTCGGTGGCTATTCGTAGCGATAGAGAACCGCTTTTTCAATTTTTGTTGAGCGGGAATCGAAGCGCCAGTAATTGCCTTGATCGTTTTCGTCGCCATTGAGGCGACGACCGGGAATCCACCTGCCATCTTGAAAAGTACCCTCGTCGATGGAGGCCCAGCCCAGTTTGAAAGGACTGGGCGAGCGCGGCGTAATGAGCACGCGGAAGCCTTTGCCTACACCCAGGAATTCATCCTGGCCGGTGGCGATGAGAATACCCGCGCCATCTTCAGAGTGATTGCCAAAAATTTCATCGAGGCTGACGCGAACCGCGTAGCCATTCATGTTGAACTCGACGGATGGATGTTCCTTGGTGAGAACAAAACCGTGGACGTTGCCGTTGGCCTGCTGCCCAAGGAGGATGGGAGCGATGGAAGCGATGGCGGAGTAACTGGCACCCAGATCGGTGGTGCCCTCGAAAAAACCGTCAATGGCGAACGGTGAGAAGCAAATGGCGGCGTGTTCGCCAACGGCGTAATAAACGTTGCCCGCTCCCGCAATTCCGCCACGCGTTTCCGGAATGAAAAGAAGGTTGCCGTCACGGTGGTAGCGCTCGGACCAGTAGGAAAAGTTGGGAGCGTAGAGGTCGGGAGCGTAGATATCGATGGCAGTGCCGGCAGCTTTCCAGATATCTACGACGCGAGGCTGAGGTCCACCGCTGGGATAATCGCCGGGAGTAGTGTCTGAACCGGCGAGCCAGGTGTTCACGTACATTGGCAGGTTGTACGCCGCCTTGCCGCTCTTGGTGACGGACTGAACGAACTGCGCATAGTTCCATGCCATGAATATTTCATCGGCGCGAGATGTGTCGCCGAACATTTGCGCCCAGGTGCCGGAAGTTTTTGCGCCTTGCTGCAGCCAGAGGTCGCGTAGTTCGGGATCGAGAGAGTCGCGATGGGTTTTCAGATAGTCGATAAGTTGCGGAGGAACGGGCGAAGCGAAAGTTTTATCGGCAGCAGGAGAATGGTCACGGGCATCGCCAAGGACACCGACTTCGTTTTCGACTTGCATCATAAGGACAGTATGGTCGCGGCTGTCGACTTCGCGAAGGTGCCGCATGAGCGCGGCGAAGGCGCGAGCGTCGGCGTCACGTGTGGCGTCAGAAGCACCAGCAATCGTGCTGAGGATATTGGCTTCGTTGCCGTGCAGAACGGCGCGCGGAAAGCGTTTCGTATTTTGCTTAACCCAAACTGGCGGATAACTCGACATGCCATTCTTCCAGGAAGCAAGCCATAAGAAGACCACGCGAACGTGCTGCTCTCGCGCTTGGGTGAGCAGGCCATCGACAAGCGCGAAATCATACTTCCCTTCTGCCGGTTCGATGAGCTCCCAGGAGAGCGGAGTAATCAAGGTGTTGAGCGGGATAGCAGCGAGCTTAGGCCACAGCGGCTTCATGTACTCGAGGCTTGAGGAGCTGGAATTGTAGAGCTCACCGCCAAGCATCAAGTAGGGTTTGCCGTCGACGATGAGTTGGGTGGCGGCGCCACGTCTTTCCAGGTGTGGGATGTTGGCGTCTTGTGCATGGATGCCGGTGGGAGCGAAAAGAAACGCAGCAGTCAAAAGTATGATGGAAAACCCCAATTGGAATCGCATAGTGGCGCCATTCTGACAAATCGTTGCGAGATCTGTCTAGCGTTCAGGAATGCGGGGAGCTTGTTGCGTAGGAAATTGGTGGAATTTCGCGGCAACAAATGGCGCGTATGGCAGATTTGAAGCCCGAATCCACAGAGTGCGGAATTGGGTGGTGGCCAGAATCTGGCCGTTTGGCCAGCTTGTTTGGAGGGAGTGCGAAAACTAGACTGTGGTGTTACAAGGGCGTGTGTTCCCCAGACTCTACAGGAGTGGTGTCATGACACCTAGCAATTGGCTCGCAAAACGGTTGCTGGCGTTGGCGGTTGCTGTGCCAACGATTTTGGCAGGATGCGCAAGCGGGGGTGGGTCAACGGGCGGCGGAGGGAATCCGACTGTGCCAGCTGCGCCTGCGGGGGTCGTGGCTACGGCGGGAAATACACAGGTTTCGCTGACGTGGACAGCAAGTAGTGGAGCGACCAGTTATCACGTGAAGCGTGGAACTGCAAGCGGTGGGCCATACACACAAGTCGGTGCGCCTACGGCAGCAAGTGATACGGACACGGGCCTCACCAACGGGACAACGTATTATTATGTTGTGACAGCGCTGAATACAGCGGGTGAAAGCGGGAATTCGTCAGAGGCAAATGCCAAGCCAGTTGCGCCCACGCAGATTCCAGCTGCACCCGCGGGCGTGGTGGCTACGCCGGGAAATGCGCAGGTTTCGCTGACGTGGACCGCAAGTAGTGGAGCGAACAGCTATCACGTGAAGCGCGGGACAGTGAGTGGTGGGCCGTACACGCAAGTCGGCGCGCCAACGGCAGCAAGTTATACGGACACGGGCCTCACCAACGGGACAACGTATTATTACGTTGTGTCCGCGCTGAATACAGCGGGTGAGAGCGGAAATTCGTCAGAGGCAAATGCCAAGCCAGTCGCACCCACGCAGATTCCAGCTGCACCGGTCGGCGTGGTGGCCACGGGGGGAAATGCGCAGGTTGGTTTGACCTGGACAGCAAGTATTGGAGCGACCAGCTATCACGTAAAGCGCGGGACGGTGAGCGGCGGACCCTATACGCAAGTTGGTACTCCAACAACGGCGGCTTATACGGATACAGGCCTGACCAACGGATCGACTTACTACTATGCTGTGACCGCACTGAACACGGCAGGGGAAAGCGGAAATTCTTCGCAGGTGAGCGCGAAGCCGGTTGCACCAATACAAATTCCAGGAGTGCCTACAGGGGTGGTGGCTACGGCAGGAAATGCTCAGGTAGCATTGACGTGGGCAGCAAGCAGCGGAGCTATAAGCTATCACGTGAAACGTGGGACTGCGAGCGGTGGACCTTATACGCAGGTAGGTGCGCCCACATCGGCGGCTTATACAGATACGGGGCTGACCAACGCAACGACCTACTATTACGTTGTGACGGCACTCAACACTGCTGGAGAAAGCGGAAACTCCGCCCAGGTTAACGGAACACCAGCGGCGAGTGGCAATCCTGATGTAACGATTACTGTCGATCCATCGAGCACGCATGCAATTTCTCCTTATATCTACGGACTGAATTTCTATTCGGGGATCACAGGGGCGCCGCCTCATTTGACGTTTGACCGTGCTGGTGGAAATCGCTGGACGGCGTACAACTGGGAAACGAACGCATCGAATGCAGGAAGCGATTATTTGTACGAGAACGATGCGTACCTGGACAGCAGCACGACTCCCGGGCACGCGGTGACAAGTTTTATTTCCGGCGATCAAGCGAACGGGATGGCAAGCTTGTTCACAGTACAAATGCAAGGACTGGTTTCCGCAGACGAGAGTGGGCCGGTGAATCCACCGAGCCCGGTACAGACTGCACGATTCAAGCAAGTGGTGTTCAAGAAGAGCACGCAATCCGCGACACCATTCACGGCGAATCCACCAACCTCGGACAACTACGTGTACATGGACGAGTTTTTGTACACGTTGGATCAAGATTTTGCGGGGCAATCGATCTTTGGCACTTCGCCGACGACGCATCCCGTTTTTGTGCAACTGGACAACGAGCCGGAGTTGTGGAACTCCACGCACCTGGAGGTGCAGGGATCCACGGCGGTGACCTCTGACAACTACATCGCCAAAACAATTTCGCTGACGAAAGCGCTGAAGGATCAATTCCCGAATGTGATGATCTTCGGTCCCGTGCATTACGGATTCGAAGGGATCTACAACTGGCAGGGAGAATTGAGCGCATCGCCAACCGGCAACAACTGGTTCCCGGATAAGTATTTGCCAGCGATCAAGACGTCTTCTACGACCTATGGGAAACCGCTGGTGGATGTGTATGACTTCCACTGGTATTCCGAGGCCACAGACGGATCGACACGAGTGACCAATCTGACGGGGACAACGCTGACGGATGCGCAGGTGCAGGCCATTGTGCAGAGTCCGCGAAGCTTGTGGGACACGACCTACACGGAAAATTCCTGGATCAGCAACAGTGTGCTAGGCGGGCCAATCTACATTCTTGGGCGGCTGCAATCGCGGATTGCTGCGGAGAATCCCGGGATGAAGATCTCCATCACAGAATACAACAATGGTGGCAGTCAGCACATCGCAGGAACGATCGCCGAAGCCGATAACCTGGGCATATTTGGAGCACAGGGATTATTTGCCGCGAATCTTTGGCCGCTAAGCAATAACGAATCGTACACTCTGGCCGGCTTCCGGGCATACCGTGATTTCGATGGCGCGAATTCGAGCTTTGGCGATACGTCGGTGAAGACCACGTCGAGCAATGTTGCAAACGTCGTGGTGTATGCAAGCAAGGAAAGCGGGAATCCTGGCCACGTGGTCTTTGTAGCGATTAATCGGTCGAAGGTGGCACAAGTAACAGCGATTAACGGGCTGCCTCTGTCCGGAACCGCTCACATCTATCACATGACGGCGACTACGGCGTCAGGGCAGAGCCCGATTCAACCGGTGGCAGCAGGAACAATGGCGGCATCGGGAAGTTCGCTGACGATTTCCCTGCCTGCGTTGAGTGTGACTACGATCGACGTGTTCTAGCTCACTCGATAGATGCGCGTCACCGGGATTGTTCAACCAGTGCATGAAGAAGTGATCCGTGCGCGTTACGACTCACGCAAAAAGCAATTAATCTCCCAAATGTTCGCTGACAGTTCCCTTTTCTGAATGGCTGAGCAGACCCTCGATAAGCTGGCAAGCTGTCGAAAGACCAGTTTCTGTACGAACACGGTTGCCGATATCAGCGGCTCGCTCTGCGTAGCTTGGATCCTTCAGCAAGATTTCGAGCTCACGAACTGCAATCTCGGAATTGTACTGTTCGCGAGGAATCCTGCGGGCCGCGCCAAGCCGGCTCAGTCGGGCAGCATGATCCGGCTGGTCGTGACTGTAGGGAACAACAAGCATCGGGCGGCCAGCGCGCATGGCTTCACCGGTGGTACCGATCCCTCCCTGGTGCACGATCGCGCACGCGCGTGAAAAAACGGCAGAGTGCGGCGCAAACGGAACCGCGATTACACCAGGCGGGAGTTGGCCGACAGGCTGATTGCGCGCATCGCGACCAACCAGGAGCACAGCGCGGCGGCCAAGTTGGTTTGCGGCCTTCGCACTTTGTTGGAAAAAATCACCCGCGGCCCCCACTGCCGCTGATCCAAGTGTGAAAACGATGGGCGCATCGCCGGAATCGAGAAAGTGCTGCAGCTCCGGCGAAATGTTTTCATCCTGCTGGAAGAAAGGAAAGCCGGTGGCATATGCGTTGGCAGGCCAGTCGCGTTGTGGCTCACCCAGCACGGGTGAAAACAATCCCAGAACCAGGTTGGAAGGAGGTGGCCAAATCAAGGGATTTGGAATGGGCGAAAGGCCGAGCTCTCTTTCAAGCACGCGGAATGGTTTCCAGAGCGGCTCCAGAAGAAACGTTACGGTCTTCAGAAAGATTCGTTGAAACGAGGGACCAAAAGTTGCCAATTTCTCGGCGAAAGGTATCCCGGTGAAGACTGGCGGGTCGTACGCGGAGAACAAGCTGACCGGTGAGAGTGCAACAGATGCCCAGGGAATCGTATTCTTGCGAGCTAGAAGCAAAGCGGCCAACGTTACGGGATGTGTGACGATCATATCCGCATCTTCTGCCGCACGTGCCGTGTCCTCATAAGTTTCTCGGAGGTTGGGAAGAACAATTTCACCGAAGATGTAACGAGCGCCGTTACGGCGGTCCATGGCACGGCGAAGGATGGCTGGATCGGAAACGTCCACGTTTGGCCGAATGGGGTAAAACGCGACACCCTGGGATTCCACGAGCTGGTGATAGCACTCCGTTGTTGTGATCAAAGGCGAATGGCCACGGCGCTTCATTTCTCGAGCCAAAGCCAGCACCGGATAGATGTCCCCTAGCGAACCAAAGGTGCAGAACACGATGCGCTTTTGTGCCCGACCAACCTCGCGAGGAGTTGGCCGATCAGAGGTGGAGGCATCTGACGACATGGGGCGCATTATATTCCTTTTGGGTCATTTTTCGCCCTACAGCGGTGGCGGCCGTTGCCAGCGACGAGATCGCGTAAGGTCCACTCGATTTCAGGAATGGATTGACTGCCTCTGGTCAGGGTTGTATCCTGCAACGCGTGAAACTACCGCTCCGCAGTTGGATCTGTTGTTGTCCTGCTTGCCACAATCTGGCCAAGCGGGAGGCTCACGCGAATTCCTGACGCACAAACGCGTAGAGCAACACCAAATTTTGAAGCCTGCTTCCAGCCTAACTGGTCGGCGGGCTTTCTTATTTTTAGTTCGAATAGTTAATTACCGCATGAAGGAGAAAGAACATGGCACTTTGGCGACCTGATCCTACCTTTTATCCCTCGCCCAAAATGGCGAGTGAGGCGCCGGCCGAGAAGCTGGCGTATGTCGCACTGCTGAACCCAAGTTACAAGGACAAAGCGGATGCGATTGGCGTCGTTGACGTTGATCCTTCGTCGGCTACTTACGGAAAAACGGTTGGCCGCGTGGACATGCCAAACATAGGTGATGAATTGCATCACTTTGGATGGAATGCGTGTAGCGCCTGCCTATGCCCCTATGCTCCTCACCCTCATATGGAACGCCGCTACCTGGTCGTTCCCGGCATTCGTTCTTCACGCATTCATATCATCGATACTAAACCAGATCCGAGGAATCCCAAGATCGTGAAGGTGATTGAAGCCGAAACGATTGCCGCGCGCGCAGGGTATAGCCGCCCGCATACCGTGCATTGCGGTCCGAACGGAATCTTTGTCAGCGCGCTTGGTGCTCCCAATGGCGATGGGCCGGGCGGAATTTTTGTTCTCGACCCGGAAAGCTTCGATGTACTCGGAAAATGGGAGATCGACAGGGGCCCGCAAAAGCTGCACTACGATTTCTGGTGGCACCTGGGCTACGACACGCTCATCACCAGCGAATGGGGAACACCGAATATGGTGGAGTCCGGATTGAACCCGGACATTCTACTGAAGAGTGGTTATGGCCACGCGCTCCACGTATGGGACTTGCGAAAGCGGACACACCTGCAAACTCTGGATTTGGGCGCGGAACAACAAATGGTTCTCGAACTTCGACCCGCCCATGACCCTTCGAAGGCTTATGGATTTGTCGGGGTCGTCGTTTCTCTTAAGGATCTTTCCGCTTCCATCTGGCTGTGGCATCGAAAGGATGGCCAGTGGGCGATCACCAAGGTGATTGAGATTCCGGCGGAGCCGGCGGACCCGGAAAAACTTCCACCGATGTTGAAGGGATTCAAAGCAGTGCCTCCCCTTGTGACGGACATTAATTTGTCGCTGGATGACAAGTTCCTGTATGTCTCGTGCTGGGGAACGGGAGAGTTCCAACAGTACGACGTTTCGGATCCTTTCCATCCCAAACTGACAGGCTCAGTACATCTCGGTGGAATTGTGCGCCGGGCCGGTCATCCGGTTCATGCGAGCACTCCTTTGAATGGCGGGCCACAAATGGTCGAGGTCAGCCGCGATGGAAAACGCATCTATTTCACAAACTCACTGTACGCACCGTGGGACGAGCAGTTTTATCCCGATGGGGTGAAGAGCTGGATGGTGAAACTCGACGCAAAGCCGCAAGGTGGAATGGCGTTTGATCCAAAATTCTTTCTGGAGTTCGATGATTTGCGAAGCCACCAGGTTCATCTGGAAGGTGGCGACGCGTCGTCGGATTCGTATTGTTACTCCTGATGCACATTCAGACGTGGGCATGGATCACGCTGCTTCTTCTGGGAGCCTGGCACGGAATTAACCCGGCGATGGGCTGGCTGTTTGCCGTTGCCCTTGGTTTGCAAAAACAGAGTGGCGGGGCGGTGTGGCAGTCGTTGGTGCCGATTGCGCTGGGACACGTTGTAGCGATTGGAGCTGTAGTCGCCACTGCGGTCATTGCTGGCGCAGTTCTTCCCCTGCAATACGCAAGATATTTTGTTGCCGGACTTCTATTGTGTTTCGGGTTGTTTCGGCTGTTCTTCGGAAAACATCCGCGATGGGGAGGGATGCAGGTTGGGTTTCGAGATCTGACCATCTGGTCTTTCCTAACGGCCAGCTGCGCACGGCGCGGGGTTCATGCTTCTGCCGATCTTATTGGGAATGAATGCCTCGCAAAGTGGCCATGAGCTGCACACGGTTCATTTTTCGAGTCCGTGGGCTGGATTTCTGGCTGTCGGCATTCACACATTCGGCTATCTATTGGTCACCGGCGCAATCGCCTGGGTGGTTTACACACAGGTTGGACTGTCTCTGTTGCGCCGAGCTTGGGTTAATCTCGATCGCATCTGGGCCGTGTCGCTGATTTTCACGGCGGGTCTTACCCTTTTGCTCAGCGCCTCTTGAGAAACATATCTGCAAGGGATCAGTCGAGTCCGTCGTTATGCAGCGCGACCGCGTGAGCTATCCTCAACCCGTTTTCTGGAATTCGCGAATCGCTTTTCCGGCTCCACTGAGGTTGGCGAGACGCATTTCGGAATACTTGCGGGATAGAAGTAAGCCCGGAGCGCCGGCGCGGAGAGCGGCGCTAACTGCCGCTTCAACACTTTCTGGCGTGCACTTGCTGTTGCCGGGCTCCGTCGGAATATCGATATCGATTCCAGGCCAGATCTGCGTACGCGTCCCAGCCACGCCCTCCAATGCACGTTTCGTTTCGCGATATACGTAATCCGCTGAGAGTCCCGTGTGGGGAACCTGCTCGTAGCTTCCCTCTTTCAATCCCATCATTGCGTAATTCATATCGAGCAGACCTTGTTTCGAGAGGTCGCCATACATCGTTGAACCGATATTGTCCGCATATAGCGCCATTCGTTCGCCGCCACAATTGTTGTACATGACGACTTTAATAAAATCCGAATAATGCGAGAGTTCTTGCAGATCCTGCTCCGCGCGGTAGATCGGATTGAAGGAATTGTTATGCCAGATGTGCCAACCCACCGGCACCCCTGGCTTAGCGGCCTTCACCGTTCTATAAATTGCGGCATAGGTCTCGCGAAGGCTATCCGTCCACAGCATTTCCCAGGCCGCTAGCTCCGGATATCGCAACAGGAGACGCCAGAATTGAACATAGTAACCATCGACTGGCCGCTTACCGCTGCGAGCCGAACGGACGGATTTCTCCAACTCCAAAAACCCCTGCTTTGCGCGTTCCGCATTGATGCCACGCTCTTTTGCTTTACGCTGACAAAACTCGCAGAAGCAGGTGACCTCTCCCGGATCGACCGGTGGCACATCGTGCGTGGCTCCCAAGCTGTCTGCAAGCGCACCTTGCCGCTCCGAGCCCCACATCAGCCCGTCGATGTCATAGGAACGCGCGTAGTCCTCGACCAGACCAGTCAGAAAGTTTCGGTATTCCGGATTATTCACGCACAACGTTTCCGTATTCCGGCCGTACAGATCGCGCTCCTGCAGTTTCTCGATGTTGGGCAAGTCCTTACGAAATACATCTTCCAGCCAGCAGATGACTTTCAGGCCACGTTTCTTGGCAGCAGGAAGAACTTCGGCCAGAATATCCAGGTTGCCGTGGTCCGGCGCGCGCGTGTCTTTGAGAACCGTGTTTTTGTAAAACTCGGGATGCGGCGTTGCGAAATTCCCGCCGTGAAAATTCAGATCGTACTCCTGCTTGCCGTGATCGGGCAGCGGCCGACCCGGAATCTGCCGTCCGGCAATTCCACGACCGTAAGTGAATACCGCAAGGAACAACGTGTTCACAGCGCCGCGTCCTTGAAGTATGTCGAGAACTTTTTCCGTACCTTCATCCACAAAGGAAATCGCTCCGACCTGAATGCCGATCATTTTGGAACTGGCAGCCGCTTGCCCTGAAGTCGGAATGGCCAAAGCGGCCCCGGCACCCGCAGTGATCTTCAGGAATTCGCGACGGTTTACATCTGATCCCGACATGAATTTCTCCTTTCTGAATACGCGCTGGAAGACGCTGCGACGATCTCAGCGCCTTTCAATTACGTGCACAGCCTAGATACCTTGATGGAGGTTGGAACGCAAAGTGAGAGAGCCATCCTCGTTGAGTTTCTGATGACACGCCCAGCGCACGGGGTATCTCATACCTTTCACTTCTATTTCTGCCTTAAGTTTCAATCCTTTGAATTTTGTCCCTTGCGGCAATACAAATTGCGCTTGCCTGAGCTTTCCGGGAATCGGGTAGCCAGGGTCCAGGCAACCGCTACTCAGCACCTTACCGTCTTCGCTCTCGACAGTGATTCGCAACACTCCCGGAACACCAGCGATTCCATCATTTGCGAAACCAATAATCAGCCCGAGATAGCCACCATCCTCATAGCTCCAGATCATCGAGGGTCTCACACGGTAACCAATGCGACGATTAATCTGGTCGAACCATTGGGGGAATGCCTGATAATACCCCGCCAGATTCTTGGCGCTGATCGCATGAAAATTCCAAAGCGACCAATAATTGGCTCCTACATCGATAACATGAGCGATCATATTCTCTGGCGCCGATAGCCCTTCCTCCAACGGCAACGTCTCTGGACTTTTCGTGGGAATTCCCTGCTCGAGGGCGGCAGCAATCCATGGCGGGCGGTTGCTCAGCGTTTCAATCTGCTCGTTCTCGATAAATATCGTATCGCTGCGAATCCAATTGTTGCTGCGAATCGTCTGGTCAAGAACTTCTGAATTGCCGACTCGGCTGTAGTCAGGCTGCGTGTTCGTCATCAAGGGAGTCTTTGTGAAGTGTTCCAATTGCACTTGGAACATTTTTACCCAGGTTCTTTCCGCAGTCTGATAATCCGGGAAAGGGGTATTTACGAATGGCCACGTATGTCCTTCGCCCCAAAACCCATATAGAAAAGTATCGACGAATTCCATGATGGGGCTTCCGTTGAGTTCCGCTGCCAGCAGGCCGATCAGCTCAGCGAATGCCTGCTGAAAAAAGGGATGGTCATAGCGGGGCTGATAGCGCGAATAATGATTTTGTATAAATCGCGCGGCCGCCTTCTTCTCCTTCTCATCCGGAATCAGTTCCACCGTCGGCACTTTGTCGAGCACGAAATCCGGAAGCGCCGATTCGTGCGTGTAGTCTGGGGCATTCATCTGAATCCGGATTCCCACGCGCTTGCTGTTTTTCTTTGCCAGATCAAAAACGAGTTTCAGGTACTCTGGCCACTCAAGACGTCCAGGGCGTGGCTGGATCTCGCGCCACGTAGGCCGTATGTATAGTTGCTGACCTAAGGGAAAGCGGATGAGGTCCTCGATCGCTTCCGGAATATTGTCTGATTTGATTTCCGCAGTGCCAGAGTCGGCCGTGACGTATGTTATTAATCCTTTGCCGTAATTCGGTACGACTTCTTCGGATGGAGTTGTGGTCATGACCACGTCATCCGTAGGGATGACCGCATCCGGCGCATACTGGGGGAATGGGCCTTGATTCAGGCGGTCGGTGACTTGCGGCCCGGAACCAAAGTCATAGTTGGCCCAGTTGTGGGCGCGCACAAAACCATGAGCCTTTGCCGCCCCCAGTTCGGTAGCCGCTGCCAACGCTGCACTGCTTTTTAGAAAGTCTCTCCGCTGCATCGATGCCCTCTCTTTTTTTCAACTTCGCTATCGCCAGAACGCAGCGTCGAACCAGACATACGCATTCGCCAGTTACGAATTTCTGTCACTGCGGCCAGGACAATTTACAGACTTGCGTGTCGTTTCGTTTTATATCGTTTGCTTTCGTTTGTCCAGAGCAAGATGGAGCTTTCTAAGCGTTCTGCGCTCGGCGAATCATCTTGAGAACTTCCTCATTCGCGTTTATGAGCTGCACATTTATGCCGGGATGACTGAGGGCGAAAACACGGAAAATTTCGTCCGCAAACGCTTGCCCAATTTGATTGACTTTTTGAAAATCGAGGATCACCGTTCGGAATCGGTCGATGCGCAGCAAAAGGCGTTTCGCCTGCGAACGCGAAATCAAATCGTTCGGGCTTTGCTCCGCCATTTTCACAGGCACGACTGTTTTGCTGAATGCATAGTCGTTTTCCGGCGATGCGTACGCATCAAAAACCTCCTTGCGGGACCTGTCGGATGTGTTTTTCAATTTCATCCAGACAGCCGTGCCCTTCGGGTTTTTCAACGGCGACACTGAGGTGAAGTACACGCCGCCCGAGGAAATGTCGAAGGCATCGAGCATTTTCGAAGTGAAGAAGATACCTTCCCCTGTGTGGTGTTCTGGGTCCGTTGTGAACTTGCCTTTCGCCAGTTCCAGCACTGAATACCTTTGGTTGGAGAACTTCATCGCACGTTGAATCTTCTTAAATATGCCCACGCCGTTGTCGATGATGGCAATTTCCACGTTAACGGCGGTGCGCTTCAACTGCACCGTGATACGTGTACCCGAAGAGTGGTCCACGGCGTTGTTGAACATTTCAGTGAAACAGTACCGCCAAATGTCCAAAGCGTTGTCAGAGAAATCTGAAATCAGCGGGAGCACATCGTTCTCCCAGACATCGGACTCGCTTTGCTTACGAGCATAGTGCTTTTGCCAAGTCTTTTTGGGAGCAAGAAAGAATCGCGTTCGCCGAGTTTTTCCTAGTCGAAGCAAATCTGAATCGGCAAGCAAACGTTGTAAATGGAGATTGACAGCCTGACGTGTCAGACTGAACTGCTTAGCGGTCAATTGAGCGATATCGTGAGGATGTTCATCAACCCGCGCCAAGATGAACTGGCGGATCTCTTGCCCTCGGGCGTCGGTTGGCGTTCTCATAGACTCCGGTTCTGCTGCTCTCCCCTCACGGAGGGAGCCACTAAGATATTGTCAAGGTTATGTTTATAATTGTCAAGTTTATATTCATGATTGTCAAGCCGTCACCGTGAGCACCCGACAACATCAGCGCAACGAGATGTTGTCGGGGGGATGATTCTGACACACCGGCGTCACAGTCGTGAGATGGGGTTCGTAAGTAACTGAACAAAAGCAAGATGTGGCGGATGAGCCTGTAAGCCGGATGCAGCCGTGGTCCATTGTAAACACGCAATTTACTGATTCTGTTGAAATCAAATTTGTCAGTGATGTCAGTTTTGGCAGTGAAGTCAGGATTCTTGCCACAACCTTGCCACAATTTCTTGTGCATGTTGGCATTGGTCAGGCGAACATTTTTGAGACAGTTGCCATTGGTAGAAACAATCGGTTCGGCATCTTCGGTACTTCGATGAATCCATATTGCCTATAAAAGGCGATGGCAGCCTCATCCTTGGCATCGACAATGACGGCCCAAGAGGCAACTTGTCGACTGTTGATTAAGCAGCGGTGCAAGGCATCCATTAGCAACATTTCACCCAGCCCCATTCTGGGAAAGGATTCGCTTCTCGCAAGTCGTCCAATCAATGTCGCAGGTATTTCATTGTGTTTGGTCAATTTTCGTGCGATTTCTTCGGGAATGTCGTCCAACTTCACCGAATATTGCGATAGGGTGTAATAACCAGCGATGGTTTTGCTGTCTGGCGTCAAGACGAATGAGACGGAGAGATTTTTCTTCCCGTCCTGACCTGCCTGGGTCTTCAGGTATGTATCTAACTTGGGTGAGCCACAAGAAAAAGCCGCCCGGTCATGGTTAGGTCCGAGCGGCTCAAAAACGAACTTCGGTTTGTCTTGGTGTTCTTCCAATCACATCTGCTCTTTGTAACGAGCGGCGGCAGCCTTCGCGGCTTCGTTGGGCTCTGGCGGATTGAGTAAGGCGTGAACAAAGAGTTCACGCTCCTCATCGCGTAGACACAATGTCTCAAAATCCCTTATAGTCGCGGCGGCGGCAGCTTGCAGGTTGGTCACAACAAAGTCCGTGACTGATGTTCCTCGCAATTGCGCGGCATGTTCGATGAGGCGTTTTTGGGCCGACGTAACCCTGGCTTCCAGACGTTCTGGTCGAATAGGGGCTCTCAATGTCTGCGGCATAATGTACCTCCGATTTACCATCTCAATGTACGGCAATATGCCGGGCGTGTCAATGGGAAAATTACGGCAATTTGCCGTACAGCATACATACTCATTATAAATGGGTTAAAAGCATATTTTATGGCGGATGAGCATGTAAGCCGGATTCTGTGCGGCGCTCGGCCTTGCGGCATTGCACCGTGACAATCATTCCTCTAGCCCCGGCCTCGCGACCGGGATCGAGCGACCTACCCGAGGGTTCACAGTGATTCGCGCGCGTAAAGCACGCCAACCAAGCCCCTGCACAATTGCGCGCAGGATAGTGAGCCGGGCCAGCTCTCCCCTCCTATTTGGTCTTGCACCACGCGGGGTTTGCCATGCCTGCCGCATTGCTGCGACAGCGGTGGGCTCTTACCCCACCTTTTCACCCTTACCGGAGAAGTGAAACGAAGGAAGATGTCTCGCAGGTTTTCCTGCAAGCTATCACCGGTCGCACAACCCTGGCGGTATAGTCTCTGTGGCACTGTCCGTGACCGAGCCGCACCGAACCGGGTAGAACCCGGCACTACACGCCGAGCGTGAAACTCTGCCTTACGGCAAAGCCTGCGTGGCTGGCCCCCTGGCGTTACCAGGCGCATTGCCCTTCTCTGCTTACGCAGATGAGGTGTCCGGACTTTCCTCCCGCCTCGGCCGCTTGCGCAGCTCTGGCCAGCGATTGTCCAGCCCACCCGCCGCCTTAATTATACCTCGGATAAATGACTGCATCACATTTGTATGTCCGTGTGACGGAACGACAGTAAATCAGGCGGGCATCGAATCAGCTGCCGAGATTTCCAAAGGATGAACATCTTCATAAGAAATGGGCCAAAAGTGGAATAGAACAGCAGCGAGCAACGCCCAGGAAGCGAGAGTCACGACGGGACTCCAAAAAGAGGTATCGGCGGGACGAGAGTACGCAATCATGTTCCAAAAAGCATGCGCGGCCCCCGCATGGATAATAGACGTAACGTGGTTCCGGCCGTCGGAGCGAACGACGAGCCATTGCGATTCCCGACTTTCCCAAAAAACAAAGAGCAAAAACAATGAGTAATGCAGCCGTCAAAATCTCTATGAAAATCTGCATAACTGTTAAAAGAATAGGTGAATGCACGCGATACGAGACCTAGTTGACGGCAAAATACATCGGCAGGCTGACCGACGCGAGCAGCAGAAATAAAGGGCAAATGAGAACAAATATCATTCCTTGAACTCGGCCCCAAGAATCAGGTTCGTCAGTCGGGTGCAGACGTTCAGCAGACAGCAAAAGGGCAAAAGGAACTGCCACGATACAGCCTAAGAACAAATATGAAAATGAGGACCATGCCTAAGCCATAAAAAAAGAAACCCGATGGAACATCCCAAATATCTGATTGGTACCAAGATTCGGGGCCGGGTAATTTGAGCGAATGATTGATCTCGGGAGCGACATTCCGGAGCTGAAGATATCTGTAGACGAGATAAACAAAACTGAAAACTGCAGGAACCAGTGTAGCTCAGAAAATACGTCGCGCGGGATTTTTACCAGGCCAAAATATGGTGTAGTAAACAACCAGGCTACCCAAAATAGACGGAACGATGAGTATACGAAACAGTCTAACCAATTCGATTTTGTTTATGCGACTCGTGGAAAAAAGAGAAAGCTCAGTCAGATCGAAATATGGGTTACCACCAAGTAAGCCGAGGAGTAATGAAAAGTAAAATCATCCCAATGAGAAAAACAAGTTGCCAAGGATCGGAAGGTAGGACGGAACGGAGCAATGCGAGAATTCGTTTCATATTTAGTGAGGGTATTCCCCAGGCACTATATCCACGCTGAAGTCGAAACCGAAAGCCGCAACGCACTGGAGTATCCGTCAGATTGCCGACGAGACGGGAGTTTCAAAATCGACAGTGCACCGCATCTGGCAAGCGTTTGGCTTGCAGCCGCATCGACAAAAACACTTCAAGCTTTCGAACGATCCATTTTTTGTAGAAAAAGTACGAGATATTGTAGGGCTGTATCTGAATCCCCCAGAAAATGCAGTGGTTTTGTGCGTGGATGAGAAGAGCGGAATTCAAGCATTGGAACGCACCCAACCGATGTTGCCACTAGGATTGGGTTATGTCGAAGGAGTGACTCACGATTATCGACGCCACGGAACCACCACGCTGTTTGCCGCACTGGACACGGCAAACGGCAAAGTGCTCACGAAATGTCGACCGCGTCACCGGCATCAAGAATATCTGAGCTTTCTTCGGGAGATTGAAAAGAACGTCCCGAAGAACTTAGAAGTGCACATCATCGTGGATAATTATGCCACGCACAAACATCTGAGAGTTAGACGCTGGTTCGCCACACGGCCACGGTTCCACGTACACTTCACTCCAACCTATGCCTCTTGGCTGAATCAGGTGGAGATCTGGTTCAACCGCATTACGCAACAAGCCATCCGTCGGGGAACCTTTAGCAGCGTGAAAGACTTGGTCGAGAAAATCGATCACTACGTCCAGAATTCGAACCGCCACGCGCAGCCGTTCGCCTGGACCGCCACGGCGGATTCGATCTTCGCTAAAGTTGAACGACTATGCGAACGTATTTACGGGACAGCACACTAGTTAGCATGGCCTGCAAGCGCTAGCATAAAAGCCAGCTCTACGTCGGAATTACTTAATCCCAAGGAGTTTTTCGAGCTCGGATTCCGAGAGGATCGTCACGCCGAGTTCTTTTGCTTTGTCATGCTTTGAACCGGGGTCGGTGCCGACTACCACGTAGTCGGTTTTTTTGCTTACAGAGCCGGAAACTTTACCGCCGTGCTGGAGGACGAGTTCACCGGCCTCTTCTCGAGAGCGATTGGCCAGGCCTCCGGTGAAGACAAAACTCTTTCCGGCGAGCTTCTGGCTTTTGATTTCGCGTTTCTCTGCGGTCGGCCGCACGCCCGCTTTATTTAATTTCTTCAGAATATTTCGGTTCGCGGGTTCTGAGAAAAACTCGACGATGCTTTCGGAAACCTTTGGGCCTACTTCGTGGATGCCTTCGAGATATTCCGCTTTGGCTGCGGCTAGATCTTCAAGCGAGGAAAACTGCTCGGCAAGAAGCTGGCCCGTGCGCTCGCCTACGAACTGAATACCCAGCGCGTAAATCACGCGAGAGAGTGGATTTTTCTTGCTGGCTTCGATTTCATCCAACAAATTCTGCGCGGACTTTTCGGCCATGCGCTCCAGATTGGCCACTTCCTCTAATTTCAGCGAGTACAGATCGGCAACATCTTTCACCAATCCCTTGTCGACGAGTTGATCCACAATCTTGTCGCCCAGCCCATCGATGTTCATGGCATGGCGTCCCGCGTAGTGCAGCAACGATTCCTTGCGCTTTGCGGGACAAGCGGCATTGACGCAGCGGTACGCCACTTCTCCTTCAATTTTGTGAATGGTGCTTCCGCAGACGGGGCATTCCTCGGGCATGCGGAATGCCTTGCGCGGCTTCCCTTCCTTCACTACTTTCAAAATGTGCGGGATCACTTCGCCGGCTCGTTCGATGAGCACGGTATCGCCAATGTGCAGGCCCAGGCGCTCGATCTCGTCCATATTGTGCAGCGTCGAGCGGCTGACGGTGACTCCCCCAACCTGAACGGGTTCAAGAATAGCAACGGGAGTGAGCGTTCCGGTGCGGCCCACCTGCACAAGAATTTCATTGATCACGGTGGTTTCCTGCCGTGCAGGATATTTGTAGGCGATGGCCCAGCGCGGGGCTTTCGCGGTGAAGCCGAGCTCGTTCTGAAGCGCGGTGGCGTTGACTTTGATGACCACGCCATCGATGTCATAAGGAAGTTTTTCGCGACGTGAGTCCCAGGCCTCGCAATAGGACGTGACCGCTTCGATCCCGTCGCAGAGTTTCCAGTCGTCGGAAGCCCGGAATTGCATCTGCTTAAGCGCGAGAAGCGAAACCGAATGTTTCGCGAAAGGTACCTTGCCATCGACAAAAAGATAATACGCGAAAAAATCCAGTCGGCGGTTTGCGGTGATGGATGGATCGAGGACGCGGACCGCACCAGCGGCGGCATTGCGCGGATTGACGAAAATCTTGCCGCCCGATTGCTCCTGTTGGCGATTCAGGGTATCGAACGATTTGCGGGTCATCATCACTTCGCCGCGCACTTCAAACGTGGCGGGAAGCTTCACCTTTTTTAAGACGGCGGCATCGACTCGGAGAGGGATCGAGCGGATAGTCTTGACGTTGGGTGTGACTTCTTCACCCGTGGTACCGTCACCACGGGTGACTCCACGGACGAGCAGGCCGTCTTCATATTGCAGCGAGATGCTTAAGCCGTCGAATTTGTGCTCGGCGATGTACTCGATATCCTCGCGGCCACTCCCTTCGCGAACGCGGCGGTCCCAATCGCGAAGCGCGTCGTAAGAAAAGGCGTTGTCAAGACTTAACATCGGGCGCGCATGGCGAAGAGTAGTAAAGCCTTCGCGGGGGGTGCCCCCTACACGAATCGTGGGGGAATCGGGTGTCACCAGTTCAGGATAGGTGGTCTCTAATTCCTTGAGGCGAACCATCAGACGGTCGAAGGCCGCGTCGGAAATTTCCGGCTCGTCGACCACATAATAGAGATATTCGTGGTGCCGGATTTTCTCACGAAGATCTTGCGCTTCTTTTTTTAGGGCGCTGGTTGCTTTTGCTGCTTTCGCCATTGCTGCGAAATCTCCCTGGATTTGGCCGACCCGTATTATAACGGTTTTGGCAGCCCGATTAAGAAGGTTCACCCTACAGAAGGCTGTGTAGAAGGGCACGAAGCTGAGCCTCTAACGGAGAAAGGGAGTATCTGAAAATGGGGTTACAATTTCGTGAACGATTGCAGACTCCCTCGCAAGCAACAACGAGAAGAAAAGACGGCGAACAATACAATGTTATATAGAATGAATTGGTAGGCACGGCTGAGGATTGGTTGGAGCGGAAACCTTGTTTCAAAATGCGCTGTTGATTCACAACCCGAACGCCGGGAATGGCGGGAACGCCAGGCGGCGAGCGCTGGAAGAGGCGCGGCGTGTACTTGCCTCATCGGGCATTGAAGTGGATTTGATGGAGACGACAGGCCCAGGCCATGCCACGGAGATAGCACAGCAGGCCACACGCGAGCAGCGGCAATTGGTGATTGCCTGCGGCGGAGATGGCACGTTGAATGAAGTAGTGAACGGGCTGGCGGGTTCGCAGAATGGTCATCGAGTGCCGCTGGCGCTGCTGCCAGGAGGCACCGCGAACATTCTGGCGAAAGAACTGAATTTGCCCTGGGATATTCTGAGGGCGGCAAAGCAGATGCCTGCCGGCGAAGTTCGAGAGATTGCGCTGGGTCTGGCAACGCCACTGGAGCAACCGGAAAAGAAACGATATTTTCTGAGCGTAGCGGGCGCAGGACCGGACGGAATGATTGTGTATTCCGTGGACCTGGGTCTAAAGGCCCGCGTGGGAATATTGGCGTACTGGTGGCAAGGAGCGAGAGAGGTGCTTCGTTACACATTCCCGCGATTTCGCGTGCGCGCCGGCAACCGGTTGGTAGAAGGAACGCTGGCTGTGGTGGGGCGAACGAAAAACTATGGTGGTCCGTTCAAGATTACGGACCAGGCCGATCTGTTCGCGGATGAATTTGAAGTGATGACGTTGGAAACGCAGAGCGGGTTGAAATATTTGAGTTATTTGCCAACACTCTGGATGGGCAATTTGCGCAAGGAAGAGGGCGTGCATTTCTGGAAGGCGGACACACTCGTTTGCGAACCGTTGGATGCCAAGCCAGTTTACGCGCAACTCGATGGAGAGCCCTTTGCACGCTTGCCAGTGGAGTTTTCCATTGTGCCGAAGGCATTGAAACTGTTGGTACCGAAGGAAACCGGAGCAAGGTCAGACTAGAGCTGAAAAAGAGTGGACCTCGATTAGGCGCCGCTTCACTGCTTAAGATAAACTTCAAGCCGACCTTGCATCGTTCAGCGGTCATGATCCAAAGGCGGCTTCCAGGTTGCCGCATTCAAGATGGATATCATTACGCATGCAATTCTGGCCTGGGTGTTGGCGCGGGGATTTTTCTCGCGCAGAGGTTGGGGTGTGTCGGCCGGTATGATCCTGGCAGGAACGTTGGCGGATTTCGACGGCACCAGTGCGTGGTTTGGGGCGGGAGCTTATTTGCGGTGGCACGGAACTTATACGCATTCCTTGCCCGGAACATTGTTGTTCGTGGCGATCGGCACTATTGCGGCATTGCGATGGGAAAAGCACGATGTGAGTGCTGATTCGGCTAAGCATGCGCGCGATTGGAAAAAGAGTTCAGGAATTGCTCTGGCGATAGCGATGGCCGTGCTTGCTCATCTGGCCATGGATATGTGCCAGTCGGGCGGAGTGACATTGTTGTCGCCATTTTTCGGCAGACGATTCGCCCTGGATATTTTGCCCGGGATCGATCCCTGGATTCTGGCATTGCTGATCCTGGGGATTGTGGTGCCAGAGCTGTTTCTGCTAGTGGGCACAGAAATCGGAGTAAGAGATAAAAAGCCGCGGGGAAGCAATGGAGCGCGCGTAGTCCTGGCCTTGATTCTAATTTATGTAATGGGAAGGGCGGTTTTGCACACGAATGCGATCACACAAATGGATGCGCATGCGTACAAAGGGGAAACACCGCGACGCGTGGGAGCCTTTGCGGATTCTCTCTCCGTTTTCAAATGGCATGGAATCGCGGAAACTACTTCGCTGATGTGCATGGCGGAAGTGGAAGTGGGACCGGGCCAGGTGTTTGATGCCGACGCAGCCTATTGTCAGCACAAACCAGATGCCTCGGAAGTGTTGGCGACATCAGAAAAGAGTGCTGCAGCACAGCGGTTTCTGCGAGTGGCGCGATTTCCGAAGGCCACAGTGGAAAAACTGGAAGACGGCTACGAAGTGCAGATACGTGCGGCACAGAATGAGGGGGAATCGGAGACACGGCAGCGCGTGGCCGCGCGGATTTTATTGGATGACAAGCCACGTGTGGTTGAGGATGAGTTGGTGTGGAGCAAAGATCTGGGAAGAAGATAGAAGCGAGAAGGATAGGGATAACGCAAAGACGCAGAGGGTGCAGAGAAAGAGCAGCTAGGGAGTTCCACCGGGAAGTTTAGGACGTAAAATCAGGCGCGACAATAGATAGCTCACCAGCACAAAGAGAATCACAAAGACGATAACCTGCAGCTTGTGATGCGTCAAAAATGGCAAGGCTTCGTTGCCGTAACGAACGGCGAGATAGCCGACTCCAAGGTAGCGGATAGCGCGAGCCAGCGCGATGGCGGAAGTAAAACTCCACAGTGGAACTTCGAACACACCTGCGGCGAATACAAAAACCTTGAAGGGCGTTGGCGGCGGAAGCAGAGCCCCTACCAGCATCCCCATAAATCCGTTGTTTTCCACCCACTGACGGATGGAATTGGCGCGCTCTCCGGCTTTCTTTTGGAAGAAAGCCTCCCCGCCCTTTTTTGCGATGAAGTACAGAACCACGCAACCGAGAACGGAACCAACGCCTGCCATGAAGGCGTAAAGAGGCATGCGCAGCGGATGCTGTATGGAAAGTTCGATGAGCAGAAGATCGTTGATTATCGGGAAGCTGAGAATGGAGGAATCAAGAAAGGAAATAAGAAAGAGGCCAGGGGCGCCTAAAGCGCCGGCGAAGGTCACAACTTTCAGTTTCCAGCCTGTGAACGGATGCGGCGATTGCAACGAGAGATTCCTCCGTGAATGGTGAGAACCAGTTTAGCAGGGCGCTATGGAGTACGGCAGCCCAGTTGCCGCTCTTGCAGGCTAAGACGCAACGTTAAAACAAGAATTACCTGCCTAGCCGTGAGTGGTCAGGCTGATTCCGCGAAAGCGGGAGCAAGGCTCTCGCTCTCCAGATTAAAGGAGCGTCTCGATGGCTTCCACGATTACGTCGTACACGTGGTGGAGTTCTTCGGGAGCGATCACGTAAGGAGGAAGAACGTAAACAACGTTGCCCAGAGGACGGAGAAGAACCCCACGTTCGAGGAAGAAATTATAGAGTTTGGGGCGAAGCCCAGAGAGATAGCCGGGGTCATCCACGCGAAGTTCCAGGGCTGCGATGGAGCCGATCTGACGAGTGTCGCCTACCTGGTGAAGTTCGCGGAGATGCGAAAGACGCTCGGAATGAATGCGTGCGATGCCATAGATCCGATCAAAGACCGGCTCGTCGTCGAAAATTTGCAGATTGGCGTTGGCGGCGGCACAAGCCAGCGCATTGCCCGTGTAGGAGTGGCCGTGGTAGAACGTGTGCAGACGGTTCTCACTGCGGAATACCGAGGCAATCCGGTCGGTGCAAAGTGTCACCCCCATGGTCATGAAACCACCGGTGATTCCCTTTGAAACACACGCTAAATCAGGAGCAATGTTCGCCACATCGCAGGCAAACATTTTGCCTGTGCGGCCAAAGCCGGTGAGGACTTCATCGGCGATCAGCAGAACGTCGTAACGCGTGCAAAGCGCGCGAACCTCTTGCAGAAATTCCACGGGGTGGACAATCATTCCGCCGGCACCCTGCAAGAGCGGCTCAACTATTACGGCGGCGATCTGTTCGCCTCTCTGCTTCAGCAAATCTTCCAGCTGATTCACACATTCGATATGGCAGGTATCCCGCTTGAGACCAACCGGACAGCGATAGCAGTACGCGGAGTTCACGCGATGCACTGGATAGCGCATGGAGTCGAACGGCTTGGTGAACGGCGATTCGTCACTGACCGACATCGCACCGGCAGTATCACCATGATAGCCGTGCGCAAGTGCAACGATTTCGTGTTTCTCAGAACGCTCCAAATTCCCAAAATATTGGACGGCGAGTTTGAGCGCGACTTCGACGGCGGTGGAACCATCGTCGGAAAAAAACATATGAGTCAGCTGGGGATTGACCCAGTTGCGAAGACGATCAGCCAGCTCTTCCGCGGCATCATGCGTAAACCCGGCAAGGATCACATGTTCCAGCTTCCGAGCCTGCTCTCCGATCGCGGCGGCAATCCGCGGATTCGCGTGACCGTGGAGATTGACCCACCACGAAGAGATGGCGTCGATAACCTTATGGCCGTCTTTCGCATAAAGAAAGACGCCTTCGGCATGCGTGACAGGAATGGGCGCAGGATCGAGTAACTCATTGGTGAAAGGATGCCAGATGCGAAGCGGCGAGCTCATTGCGAAAAAGCGGAGCGATCGAAATGGTTCAGGAACACTTGCATGAGAGCAGTGCGGTGGAGGTTCGGGAGTTTTGGAATTTCGCCAATGACGCGGACGTGGCCGAACTTTTCGACAGTGTCGCGATTTTCGCGATTCTGATCGCCAATGAGCACTACACCGTGAACCGGGAGCTCAGCCGCATGAAGAGCCGCTAAGGTAAGCAAGGTGTGGTTGATGGTACCCAAGCCGCTGCGCGCCGCAAGAATTACCGGCAGCTTGAACTTTACCATCATGTCGAGCATGAACTGTTTGCCATTAATGGGAACGAGGACTCCGCCTGCTCCTTCGACGATGAGCCAATCGTTCATGAGGCTGGTGGGCAGATTGATGCGCGCGAGATCGATTTCCACCCCGGCCCAGCGCGCAGCAAGATCGGGCGATACGGGCGGAACAAATTTGTAGACTTCATCGAGAGTGCGATCCGTCCCGATGCCGGCAAGGCGCATAACGGATACACGATCGGATCCTTCAAGCGTTCCCGTCTGAATCGGTTTCCAGTAAACGGCGTCGAGAGCCGCGCACAGCAAAGCGGACAGAGTCGTTTTGCCAACACCGGTGTCGGTACCAGTGATGAAAAAGTGTCGTCTCATGCGTGTTTGGACACCACCGTGGAATGTTGGTGAGAGCGCCAGGCGACGAGCGAGTCGACAAGACGAGCAAGTTTGTGCCGGTCAACTAAAGTCGTCAAAGACAAGCGAATTCGCGAGCGCCCTTCAGGAACCGTGGGAGGACGAATGGCGCGAACGCCGAAACCCTCGTGCCGCAGAAAATCCGCAGCGTCGAGAGTCCCTTCGTTGCCCCCAAGAACGATGGGCACAATCTGGCTGGCGCTTGCGGCGGTATCAAAATCGTGAGAGTGGAGTTGGCTGACCAGGCGCGCCGCATTTTGTAGAAGCTGTTGACGCTCGTCATCCATCGCGTCGCAAAGATCAAGCGCGGCGGCAATCTGCTTGGCAAAGTACGGAGGAAGAGCGGTGCTGTAGATAAAAGTGCGGGCGTGATTAATCAGATGTTGCTTCAGAACGGCTGAGCCACAAACAAAAGCGCCAGCACAGCCAAGTCCTTTGCCGCAGGTATGGGTCACTGCCAGCAATTGCGGAACGATGTTCGCTTGAGCGGCAATGCCTTTCCCACGGGGGCCATGAACCGCCGTGGCGTGAGCTTCATCGAGTATCAATGCGGCGCCGTATTTTTCGGCGAGAGCGGCAATCTCAGCTAGTGGCGCAACGTCGCCATCCATACTGAAAACGCTCTCTGTAACGATCACTTTGCGCCAGGGCGCGCCTGCCTCTTGTCGCAGCGCTTCCTCAAGAAACTGTAAATCGAGGTGCGGATAGATAACTTTGCGGGCGCCGGAGAGTCGCATTCCGTCGATCAGACTGGCGTGATTGAGCGCGTCGGAGAAAATCACATCGTCTTTGGTGACGAGCGAAGAGAGCAATCCAAGATTAGCCGCGTAGCCGGTGGTGAAGTAAAGAGCGGATTCTGTTCCGGCAAATGTAGCGAAGCGAGCTTCCAGTTCCTGCCAATCTTCGGTTTGGCCAGAGAGCAGACGCGAGCCGGTTCCACCGATACGGCTGGATTCCTGCACCGCGATGGAGACGGCAGCATGCAGTGTGGGATGGTTCGCCAATCCCAGATAATCGTTGGAGCAGAGATTGACGCCATGAATTTCAAGCAGGTTGCGATACTGGTTGCGTTGCTGGAGCGCACTCAGCCCTCTCTGCAAACCAGCCTTCCAAAGTGATAGGACGTCAGACGGCATGCGGCTCCAGAGATTTCATGCCCAGAGACTGGAGCAGGAGTTCGTCTTCATCAGGACCAGGGTTGGGCGTAGTAAGCAGCTTTTCACCCACAAAAATCGAGTTGGCACCAGCTAGAAAGCAGAGTGTGACCGCTTCCCCGGAAAGTTGTTTGCGGCCGGCCGCGAGACGAACGCGCGACACCGGCATAATGATGCGTGCGGTGGCGATAGCGCGAACCATCTCCAGCGGATTCAGCGGCGGGACATTTGCCAATGGAGTGCCTTCGACGCGGACCAGCATGTTGATGGGCACGCTTTCAGGATGTTGCGGCAGCGTGGCTAGCTGGTGCAAAAGGCCTACGCGATCGGAATCTTTTTCGCCCATGCCTAGAATGCCGCCGCAACAAACCGTAATGCCTGCTTTGCGAACCGAAGCGAGTGTGCGTAGCCGTTCGTCGTAAACGCGCGTGGTGATGATAGAGCCGTAGAATTCAGGAGATGTATCCAGGTTGTGATTGTAAGCAGTGAGTCCGGCTTCTTTAAGGCGCACGGCTTGGTCCTCGGTCAACATGCCGAGCGTGCAGCAGACTTCCATGCCAAGTTTGGAGATCCCGCGCACCATTTCGAGAACTTGATCGAATTGCGAATTGTGCGGGGCCTCCCGCCAGGCGGCTCCCATGCACATGCGGGTGATGCCACGGGAAGCTGCTTCGCGCGCCGTGGCGATAACGTGAGCGGGATCGAGAAGACCCTGCCGGTCCACATCGGCTTCGTAATGGGCGCTTTGTGGACAATAAGAACAATCTTCAGGGCAGCCACCGGTTTTTATGGAGATCAGTTGGCAGGTCTGGACGCGATCTGCGGCATGAAATTGGCGATGAACACTGGCCGCACGGAAAACGAGCTCAGGCAGAGGCAGATGATAGATGGCGGCGATCTGGTCTTTAGTCCAATCGTGGCGAAGGACAGTGTCAGCGCTTGCTTCTAGCGGAGCCTGGGTAGATACAGTGGTCATTTCGATTCGCCTGGTTCGTGGTAAACGGGAAAGCTATTTTAAGATAAACATCTTATCACTGGTTAATCGGTTCGGAACAACCGGAGTAAGAGAAAGGATAATGACGGCAGCAATGGTCTCTTGCCGCGAGAGTTTGCGTAGGAAAAGTTCAAAAATCCACTGCCAGTTGTAAACCGACTTTGTTCTCCTTCGCCACCTGCAGAACTATCTGGAATTCACGTAGTTCTTGGATAGCGCAAAGATCTATCCGCCGCTCTTCTCCCTCTATAATCGGGGCACTCACCGTCTTCAAACCCTCTTTAACCAAGAACCAGTCTTCTGAAGAATCCTGTTCTTGGGCGAGCCTACCTTTTCGATAGATCCAACCCCCAATACAACCCTTTCCAGGGTCTATGCCGGACAGTAGTTCGCCAACAAATCGAAGAGACAAGGAGATGTCGCGACTTCGCAAAAACCTCAGGGTACAGGTTACTAACAGATGACCCTTGGGAATGGAAAAGGGATTCACATGAAAATGCGTCCCCGGCCAGCCATGCAAGCATAACAATCTACATAAGTTAGCTGGATTCAAGTATTTGGGACAGTGCACAGAGGGGAGACAGTACTAAAACTCCCGTAGGGGCTAACGTGTGTTTTTCGGTGGTACAGGGGTAGGGGTCGAATTGAGAGGAGTGCTCCATCGGTTTATCGAGCCCCAGAAATTAAAGTTGTCTCACATCGGAACGAGGTTGTTGTCGAGAGCACGCCAGGTCGCAAGTGAAGCAGAGAGCCAAACGAGGTTCATTGTGATGCGACAGAAGCAAAACAAAGCAAGGACGATCTGGACGACGCTAGTTGGCGCGCTGCTGTTGACTCTAGTAGCAGGATCAAGCGGACTTTGGAACGAAACGCATGCCTTCGCTCGCGGAAACAACGCAGCAAATAGCCGGGCCGAATATGTACGACGGCTGGCGGAACTGAACGGCACATCCTACCTGGAATTGCAGTGCTCAACCTACATCTGCGCGGCGAAGAAACACGAAAAGTGCACGGCAGCTGAAATCTGGGAAGGATGCGGCGGAGCGATGGAAATTGTGCAGGAAGCCGCGAACTTCGCGAGCGTGAAGGAAAGCAGTTTGAAGCCGGGGGACGTGGTTGTATTTAATGGGGTGCATGTTGCCGCCTATGTCGGCAATGGAGTTTGGATGGATGCGACACCGGAGCGGGGAGTAGGAGAAATGAAACTGCCTGTGAACGAATTTGATCCCTGGTATCGAGGGACTGTGCGCATCCTGCGCTGGATAGACTAACTAACCCAGAAGCCGTTTTACCGCCTTAAGAATGATGTCAAATTCCCTGCCCCCCATCGCGACGAATTCCACCCCCATTCCTCGACCGGCAAAGACGTTCCGAACAACAGCCTGAATTTGAATCTGACCCTCGGGCAGCGAGAAGAGCAGCTTAAGCCGCGTGCCAACCGTTGGAACCTGTTCCGAAACGATGAATGCACCGAGTGCGCTGAAGTCTTCCACGCGCGATGTGAGTTTGCTTTCTCCCAATTCCCAGGAAACCCACAGCCCATTCGGTGTGGGAATGCGCGGAGTCTTTCTACGTTCGAGATTCGAGCGGGGCCTCATTTGCACCTCGACGAGCAGGACAGGTTGCCAAGGGGCCGTAGCTGCAATGATGTCTTGACTCTAATCTACTTTATACTCTAGCAAAATTAGTTTTTAGCTCTCATGTGCTCTGTTTCATCCCGTACTCAGGTGCGCTTGCGGCTCTGCAGGAGCGCGTACTACCGATTTCAGGCTGCCCGCACCGGTCAACCTTGATCGCAGTTCCAGCTCAAGCTTGAGATTGATGTCAGAGCATTGGCTTTTTCAGCGCTTCCGCGATACCGTTTTCCACCAGCGGCGCCATGATTGCGTAACCGGCTTTATTCGGATGCACGCCATCCTTACCAAGTTCGGCCTTCAGACCACCTTCAGCATTGGCCATCGGGGAATAGTAATCGACGTAAACGAGATTGTTTTTTGCCGCGAAGTCCTGGAGCCAGGCGTTCAGGGCTTTCACCTTCGGTGCCGGCTCAAGCCCAGGATGCCAGGGAAAAGCTATGGCCGGCAACGTGGAGCACAAGACCACGCGAATGCCGTTGGCGCGAGCGATTTCGGCCATGGAAGCGAAATTGTCCTCGATCGCTTCGAGCGTGGTTTTGCCTGTGTTTTCCGCGATGTCGTTAATTCCCGCCAGTATGACAACGACCTTCGGTTTCAGATTCACGACATCGGGACGAAAACGAACCAGCATCTGCGGAGTGGTCTGGCCAGAGATGCCGCGGTTTACATAAGGTTTGCCGGGAAAAAATTCAGGCCGGTCTGGTGGCGCGGCAGCTCCGTGCTGGCCCCAACCTTCGGTAATGGAATCTCCCAAAAACACTACGCGTGCTTCACCAGGAGCTGCTGCGGGCAGTTCACTATTCGCGTCGCGATATTTGGAGAAAAAGGCCCAGTCGGTGTAGAAGCGTTCAAGGAGCGATTTTTGATACGGCGTCAGGTTGTCGTACGCCGCTTGTTCGGGAGACTTTGGCTGTTGTGCAGCTGCGGGAGCTTGTGCAGGTGTTTGCGCGGTCGCTTGGCAGGCCGCCGGTTGAGGACAAAAGAGACTCACTATGAAGAGCAGTACGCCAAACGTGAACAAAAAACTGCGTCTTTGTTTCATAACATGGTCTCCTTGCGGTTTCGCCCTGGCCTTGTATCTAAATGCCCACCGATTTGCGACTGATATTGTACAGATAAAGTTGACCTGAGCGTACGGAAGGCGCTCCATGAACGGAGTAGCGAAAACTGGGCCACCTCGAGAGGGGCATCAGCATAGGAAAAGTTTGACCTGGGTATAAGCGAAATGTTATAAAACAGCGTTTCTTGCGCCCATCGTCCTGGCATACCAAGCAGTAGGGGCGGTTCTGACCCGCAAGGGGTCTGGAGGGATGCTGCGAGGGGCGAACGTTCCGTCCAGTCAAATACAGGATTCTTCCCATTTTGGGAAGTGTCCGCCTTACGGTGTTACGTGATAGGTGTGCTTGTTCTAGAGGTAGAAATCGAGTAAGAGTGTGAACGACTAGAATTCCAGGGATCTCGGCCAGTGGTTTGAGGCCGATGGCTCCGTTCCCCAATTGAACAGGACAGTTCAGGAGGCTCCATGCGTATCTTAGGTGCGGCCGCGCAAACGTGCGGTCGGATGATGTCGAGAATCGGAGTGGTTTTGCTGACAGTGCTGGCAGCCGGTGCGGGTTTGCTGGCGCGAGTGCCGGAAGAGGCGGTCGGTGGCGAAGCCAATTTGAAGCTTCCCGACCTTTCTACCGTAAATTTTCTGGGAATTAACGGCCACACGCTCCTGCTCTACGGAATTGTGATTTGCGTTTTTGGCTTGATCTTCGGGATGACGATTTTCATGCGCCTGAAGAACATGGAAGTGCACAGCTCGATGCGGGAAATCTCCGAGCTGATCTATGAGACATGCAAAACGTACCTGATTACACAGGGCAAGTTCCTCCTCCTGCTGGAAATCTTCATCGCCATCATCATCGTCCTCTATTTCGGCGTGCTCCTGAAATTCGAGTTTCTTCGCGTGGCCATCATCCTGGCGTTCAGCCTGATCGGCATTGGCGGCAGTTTTGGCGTGGCATGGTTCGGCATTCGCGTGAACACCTTTGCGAATTCGCGGACGGCCTTTGCCAGCCTTCGCGGCAAGCCCTACCCCTGCTACCACACACCTCTGGAAGCGGGCATGAGCATCGGCATGATGCTGATCAGCGTGGAATTGCTGATGATGCTCTTCATCCTATTGTTTATTCCTGGCGACTACGCGGGACCGTGCTTTATCGGATTCGCCATCGGGGAATCCCTGGGTGCAGCCGCACTGAGAATCGCGGGCGGCATCTTTACGAAGATTGCGGACATCGGTTCTGACTTGATGAAGATCGTCTTCAAAATCAAGGAAGACGACGCGCGGAACCCCGGTGTGATTGCAGATTGCACGGGAGACAATGCAGGCGACTCCGTTGGGCCCAGCGCGGATGGGTTTGAGACCTATGGCGTCACGGGCGTAGCCCTGATCACCTTCATTCTGTTGGCGATTGGGCCGGCCCACTTTTTGCCGGCGGGTTTGACGATGGCAACGGCTTCGGCCGACGTGATTGCGACAGCCACGAAAATGGCCAGCACTGTCCAAGTGCAATTGCTGGTGTGGATCTTCATCATGCGCATCGTGATGCTGATTGCCAGCGCCGGCGCGTATTTCATCAACGGCATTATCGCCAAGGCGAAATACGGCAACGCCAAAGAAATGAACTACGAGACGCCACTCACTTCCCTCGTGTGGATTACTTCATTTGTTTCGATTGCGCTGACCTACGTCGTTTCTTCGGTAATCGTTCCTTCCCTGAATGGAGACACTTCTCTGTGGTGGAAGCTGGCGACGATTATTTCCTGCGGGACTCTGGCAGGCGCGCTGATTCCGGAACTGGTGAAAGTATTCACTTCCACGGAATCGCGGCACACCAAGGAAGTAGTGCGCTCCGCACAGGAAGGTGGAGCTTCACTGGGGATTTTGTCGGGCTTTGTTGCCGGCAATTTCTCGGCATACTACATCGGACTGGCGATGGTGCTGCTGATGTCCATTGGATACCTGATCAGCAATCTCGGGTTGGGCACGATGATGCTGGCACCCGCGGTGTTTGCGTTCGGATTGGTCGCCTTCGGATTTCTGGGCATGGGTCCGGTGACCATCGCAGTCGATTCTTACGGGCCGGTAACAGACAACTCGCAATCCGTCTTCGAGCTCTCGTTGATCGAGCAGGTTCCGAATATCAAGGACGAACTGAAGAAGACCTACAAGATCGACAATGTTGACTTCGAGCGCGCCAAGGAAATGCTGGAAGCGAACGACGGCGCCGGCAATACCTTCAAGGCCACGGCCAAGCCGGTATTGATAGGCACGGCGGTTGTAGGAGCAACTACGATGATCTTCTCGATCATCATGGGGCTTACCAGCGGGCTGACCCTCAACGTAAACAAACTCTCGCTGCTGCATGCTCCGTTCGTGCTCGGGTTAATCACCGGCGGCGCGATGATCTACTGGTTTACGGGCGCGTCCACGCAGGCCGTCACGACCGGCGCGTATCGAGCGGTCGAATTCATCAAGGCGAACATCCATCTAGAAGGCGCGGCGAAGGCCAGCGTTTCTGACAGCAAGAAGGTAGTAGAGATTTGTACGAAGTACGCGCAGAAGGGCATGTTGAACATCTTCATCGCGGTGTTCTTTGCCACACTGGCATTCGCCTTCCTTGAACCGTTCTTCTTCATCGGCTATCTGTTCTCGATCGCCATCTTCGGTTTGTATCAGGCGATCTTCATGGCCAATGCGGGCGGCTCTTGGGACAACGCAAAGAAAATCGTGGAAGTGGAGATGAAGCAGAAGGGTACGCCGCTGCACGACGCCACGGTAATTTGCGACACAGTCGGCGATCCGTTCAAGGACACCTCTTCCGTCGCACTCAACCCTGTGATCAAGTTCACCACGCTGTTTGGCTTGCTGGCAGTTGAGCTGGCCGTACGGCTTACCGCCACGCAAGGCAACATACTCACCGACGCACTTTCTGCGGTGTTCTTCCTGGTTTCCGTTGTATTCGTCTACCGCTCCTTCTACGGTATGCGGATTCGCAGCGAAGCCAGTTAGGTTTCCAGTTTGTCTCGAAACCAGATACATCTAGCCTGAACAGGGGCGGCTGAAAGGCCGCCCCTTTCTTTTTGGAGTGCCGCAGTTCAGCCGCCGCTTTCACGATGTGAGCCCGCCATAATCCTCATAAGCGGGAGCAGAGCTCTCGCTTTACAAATTTAGTGATAGACTCCGTGTGCATTTTTGCGAGGGGATTCTATGACGAAAAATAAATGGATGTGGTGCGGTTTGGGTTGTGTGTTGGTGTTCGCTGCGACGGCAATCGGACAAGCGCCAATGAAATGGGAGATCCACGACAGGAACCGGCCGCTGCCACCAGTGGTCACTCCTGGAGTGCCGAGCACGCAAGACACCGTGGGGACGGCGCCATCAGATGCGATTGTGCTGTTTGACGGCAAGGATCTGTCGAGGTGGCAACATGCAGACAAGAGCGTGGCTAAATGGAAAGTGGAAAACGGGTACTTTCAGGTAGTCGAGAAGACTGGGGCCATTCAAACCAAACAGAGTTTTGGCGACATGCAATTGCATGTCGAATTTGCGGAGCCGTCACCTCCCAAGGGTGAGGATCAGGATCGCGGGAACAGCGGCGTTTTCCTGGCCAATGTGTACGAGGTTCAGGTGCTCGATTCCTTTCAGAACAAGACCTATGCGGACGGATCCGCAGCGTCTTTGTATGGGCAGTATCCTCCTCAGGTGAACGCGTCGCGTCCGCCGGGGCAATGGCAAATGTACGACATCGTGTTTCACGGGCCGCGTTTCGATAGCGCCGGAAAAGTTACACGACCGGCACACGTGACCGTGTTGCACAACGGTGTGCTGGTACAAGACAATGTGGAATTGACGGGACCGACCGGCCATCATGAAAGGCCGCCCTATAAAGTGGGACAGGATCGCGGGCCGCTCGGTTTGCAGGATCACGGCCATCCCGTGCGCTATAGGAACATTTGGATACGGGAGCTGGCGGACTAAGCGGGCTTCACTGGTAAATCTAATTTCCGGCTAAGATCCTCAGCTCCGGATTACAGAGCCAAAAGACTAAGAGCTGATGAGCCCTAGCGACTTGCCGGGCCGAGAGTCGTACCCCGGAAAAACGGGAGCCAAGTCCTTCACCCCTAAATGCCTGGTTAGGATTTCTCCTACCACGGCGCGAAAGTCAGTGGTCAGGGCAAGGTCGCGTCCTTCGTTGAGCTGATGGTCGTCGAGGCCGGGCCATTTGCCGTACACATGGCCACCCTTTACATCGCCTCCCATAATGAACATGCAGTTGGCATGGCCATGATCCGTGCCGTGATTGCCATTCTCCTTTGCGGTGCGGCCAAATTCGCTCATGGTCACAACCACGACGTCGCTCATGCGATCGTCCAAATCCTGGTGGAATGCCGCCAGTGATTGCCCCAGATCACGCAACAGATTCGAGAGTTGTCCTTGCGCGCCGCCTTCATTGACGTGATTGTCCCAACCACCGCAATCCACGAACAAAACTTCCGTGCCGATATTGGCCTTCAGCATCACGCCGATCTGCTGCATTTTCTGGCCTAGCGGGCTCTTCGGGTAGTCAGCTCCATTTTCAGGAGGAAATTTGCTGATGTCGATTTTGCGCAGCATGTCGATAGCTTCAAATGTTTCCGCACCCGTCCCGTGAAGTGCTTGATCGACAGACTGCGCGTACATGGCCTCGAATCCGCCTTGGACAACGCTGGCCGAAGCCGCCGATTGCGCTTGCACCTTGAATTGCCGCAAATCGGGCAGAGCAATCGCCCCGGTGCGGCCACGCAACATGCGAGGCAAGTTCGGGCCCATGGCGACGGCGCGAAACGGAGAAGCGTTTTCTTCCGGGATCGTGCCAATCGCCCGATCAAGCCAGCCATCCTCGGTAGCTTTTACTCCCGGAGTTCCAGACTCCATGTAATCCTGCGCATCGAAATGCGAACGTGTGGGATCAGGTGATCCAGCCGCGTGGACAATCGCCAGTTGATTCTTCTGGAAGAGCGGCACGAGTGGAGACAGGCTCGGGTGTAAACCGAAGAATCCGTCGAGGTCAACCGCGGCATCATTGCCTCCACGTCTCGGTTGAGGAATTGCAATCGATTGACGAAGCCGATAGTAGTTGGGCTCAGCAAAAGGTACGACGATGTTCAGACCATCGGCAGCACCCCGTTGAAAGAGAACAACCAGTTGCTTCTTTCCGGCTGAGGGAGTGCTGGCAATAGCTCGCTGAAGAAATGCAGGGACGGAGCTGAGACCGACCAAAGCAATGCCGCCTTGCTTCATGAAATACCGGCGGGAGAACTGGACGGGGCGAGTGCCTTCGCAACAGATGTTAGTCATGGCGAATTCACCTTCTTTGAAATTCGGGCGCTCCAAGAACGAGGCCGGTGACGACTCCAAGATCCACTTGCTTGACGGGATCATCGAGCTTGGCTTGGATGATCTGCGGGCTTTCCAGTTGCTTCTGCAAAGTATCGATAGTAGTAGGAGCGATCTGCCCCCCCAAGAGCAGTTGCACCGCGCGGTCCAGTGCCGCTTTGGGGTTGCTCGTTGAATCGTTTCCGAGAAACGCAACCACATCACTGCGAGATCCGCGAACCTTGTTGCCAGCCAAAGCGAGAGAAAAATTCAGTCGATTCAGCAAAGCGCCGGTGTTCACCCACGTTTCTGCTTTGTCGGAATACCCGGTAGGCGGCTGGCACTGATAAAGCGGTTCGCCGATGCGCCCAACCCACCGCACCAACGGCATAGGAGTATCGACATCGGTGCCGAGCGCCCGTGCGGAAGTTACCACCAATTCAAAAGGAGTCTTGACCTTGGCGCGATAGGCTTCACGCGACCAGAATTCTGGCGAATAGATCATGGTACGCATCACATCGCGGATGTCCCCATTGCTCTTTAGAAAGGACTTTGCCATGCGATCCACCAGAGCAGGCGGAGGATTGTCCGAAACAAAGCGGCGTGCGAGTTTCGTGGAAATGAATTTCGCGGTGTTGGGATGTTTCGTGAGCAAGTCGATCACCTGCTCTCCGTCTTTTATTCCGCCAGCGTGAATCTTTTTGCCCATAACATATTTGGGATTCGGGTCGTGGAGTTTTTCATCAAACTTGAAATTGGGATATTCGCGAGGCTTTTCGATGGTCCAGCCAGTGAAACACCGCGCGACTTCGGTGACGTCTTTCTGGGTGTAGCCACCATCAACACCCAGCGTATGCAGTTCCATCAATTCCCTGCCGTAGTTTTCGTTCAAGCCGCGATCCTGTTTCTTAGGCTTTTGCTGTGCATTGGTCGGTGTGCCAGGTCGAGGGCCGCCCCATCGATAAGGATGGGGCTGCATCTGGCGCATGGCGCGCTGTTGCGCCTGTCGCTGAGCAGCGTTCGGATCCGCGCTCAGAAAATTGTCCAGATAAAAAAGCATGGCTGGACTCTTTGCCGTTGCGGTGACCAGATCTTTGAATTTGCCGAGGGCGTGCGGTTGGATGACGTCTCGCTCGTAGGAAATCAGATACCACTTGACCTCACCTTTGTTTGCGAACACGTTGAAATGGTTGAACCAGAAATCGTCCATGACTTGCTGCAACTGCCGTTCGCTATAAATCGAGCGGGTGACTTTTGCCATCGCCAATTCTTCCACAACCCGCTGGGGTCTCTTGCTATCGTCGGAAATCGCTCTTGGGACGGCGTTTGGATCGACGCTGAGCGAGTCCTTACGTCCGACTCCGGGAGTAGCGGGGTTTTGCTTCATGGGCGAAGGCACGTCGGTAGACGCGGTCATCGTCGCCTGGCTGGGCTCTGCGGATGAGCCACCTTTATCCTGGTTAGGAATCTCATTAGCCATTGCGGTAATGGCTGCGTCCGTCTGCTTCTGGGCAATCTGCTGCGTCTTGAACTCTTCCTTCGAGAGCCCCTCCTGTTTTGCGGCTTGCTTTGGATTCGGGTATTCCGCGATCAGTTGCCATGTCTTCATACCGAGCGTCGGGTACACGTTCAGGCGAGCCTCAACGGCAGAATCGTTGATGGAGCCAGGATTCAATTGCTGATCGATCCACTTTGCCAAGCCCATCTGTTTAATACGTTCCAGATCGCCGGGCCTGGGACCGTATGCCAACCGATTCAGCGCGTGATAGATCGCTTCATTCGTGGAGAGTTCCGTAACAGGAAGTCCCTTAAGCGCGGGATCAATACTCTGTTTTTTGTCGCCGGAAGCGGGAATGGCAGCCACCGAGGGAAAATCGCATTGGGTCAGAAAAAGCGAGCAGCCAAGTACAAAAGAGAGAATGGGGCGGGGCGCCAGGCGCAATTGGCGCCGGCCAAGCTCAAATACAGACGCAAACCGCGGGGCTCGACGGCGGGAAAAATCATGGAGCGAGTACATGCCTGAGATTAACCCCAAGTGGTCTCAAAAGTTGCAGCAAAGGCGATGGATACGACTAACGGCAAGGCCCCGCCCTTGTGCTGGTGTACGACGTTAGCTGCGCGCTTTATGTTACCCCTGAAGGTAATGCTTCCAAATCTAACGCCGCTAGTCAGTTACCGTGAATTCCGCTTCCTTGGGCGCTGCCTGGTTGTTGGCTCCATCGACAGCAAGAAGAACCAATCGATACGTACCAGCAGGCAGGTCCTTGATCTGGAGTTTCAGACCAAAGGGCACCACGGCGTTCCCCTTTTGAACATAGTCGTCAAGGGCAACGGCTCCGGTGAACTGGATTTCTTTATTGGCCTTATCGAAAATGCGATAGCCGGAAGCGACCTTAGGTGGCTTGTCGGTGGCTAGCAGCGGAGCATAGAGTTCGGAGTAGAGAACAGCATTGTCTGACTTCTTGAACTGGTATTTAGCGGCAGGGGTGATTTGCATGCCTTTGATGATAAGGGGAGTGCGGTCTTCCAGCAGGGTGGCATCAACTCCGGAAGAGATCTGGTCCACGCGCTGCATGTTGGTGGACAACACGATACCGCCGAGAGTCAGCTTTTTGCCGTCATATGGCGCGATGCTAAGAGGGGTTTCGAACTTTCCGAAGTGCTCGCCACCCGCGCTCAGTACTACAGTGAGCTTATAGGTTCCGGGCGCAGCATCGAACTGGTTCTGGTAGTGATACGTGTCTTTGGTCAGATCCTTCCATTCGTCTTTTTCGAGGTTAAGGTCCAGCGTGTCGCTGAACCGCGCGCCGACGGATCCATCTGATTTGTAGGCGATTCCTAAAACGTTGATGTTAGAGTGATACTTCCCTTTTTCCTTGTTGAAGTTTAACGCATCGCCGGGAATATCCATGGCCACATTGATGCGCGCGATATTCGGGCCGGAATAGAAATATGGAGCTTTCATAGCGCCCTGAATTGAGCCGGCTTGCGCGCCGGCCGCTTGAACTTCCATCTGCTTTTCGAGGGGTTTGCCGACCAGGGGATCAACCGGCCGAGCGTTGCAGTATCCGCTGCGCGACCTAACCTCTGTGCCGCCTTTGTTTAACTTTACCTTCAGAGTATGGCAACTACCCTCCGTGGAAGATTGCGGAACGTAACCCAAAATGTAGAATTCGTTTTGCTCGCGGGCAATACGATCCAATCCGCCGAGAAGGTCATTGGTGTTATAAATGGCAAAGCCACCGGTGCCTTCGGCCAAGGCCTGCAGGATCTGCTGATTCGTCGTCACCGAAGAAGGCATCTGGGGAATGATGGTTCTCGGCTGATTCAGGGGATTGTTGTAGTAGCTTCCGTAATTGCCAGTATTTGTGGGACGGCCTCCGCCAGTGCCAGTGGTGCCGCCACCCGTCGTTCCACCAGTTCCACCTTTGCCTCCACCGGCAGTTCCCCCACCTGTGCCACCAGTGCCGCCCTTGCCTCCTCCGGCAGTCCCTCCACCAGTGCCTCCGGTACCGCCAGTGCCACCAGTTCCACCCGTTCCGCCACCGCCGGGTCGACCTCCTCCACCACCCCCGCCTGGAGCGCCGCCTCCACCACCTGGTTTCTGCGGATCAGGGTCGGCCGATGCCAGTGAATAGCGTGCCATCAATAGCCTCGGTTGGCTTGAATGCGTAGCGTTGTGCGCCGCAGCGTATTGTACCGCTCGCTGCGAGGGGATTTGTTGCCAACTGGCGCTTCCACCCGGAGAGTTGGCAAGCAATCCGCGAACATCCAGAGAATAGATGGCTACGTTAGCCTTGTTGCAGGTATCTATAGTGGCCGTCAATTCTGACATGCGCTCCGCATCAAGCGGAAATCCAGCGGAGAAGAGAATGACCATCTTGCGTCCAGGAATCCCACGTAGGTTCTTGGCGAGGCTGCGAATGGAGAGCAGCATGGATCGCGCTCCGAGGTCAGCTTCGGCATTGCCCAAGCCACCCGGAAGAATGGGAGCATTTGAGGCCACCAGGGTGGATTGACTCTGGCCGTTCGATTCCAGATTGGGGTTTTGGACTCCTGTAACCACGGCTTGCAGCAATTCCGCGTTGGCGGTGAAATTCTGCTTAATTCGCAGGCTGCCGCCAAACTCGGCAATGGCCATCAGGCGATCCGGAGAGGCATTTTTCTCGATGAATTTCTTCGCGGCGCTGCGGGCTTGAATCTGATCCGGCAGGCCCATGGAGGAATTGTCAAAGAAGAGAACCAGGTAACGCTTTTGGCCACCGCTGGGGTTCGTCGTAGGGTCAGAACCGAACGAGAAACTGGTAATCACCTGCTCTTTATTGTCTTCGTAGACCTTGAAGTCTTGCTGGGCCAGGTCGCGAAGGTAGTTCCCTTTTTTATCCGTGACTACGGCATCGACAAGCACAATGCGCGATTCCGTCTTGATTACAGGAAGTGGAGCAGTCGCTTCAGTTTGTTCAGTAGCGCCGGGAGGCTTGGGAGCGTCCTGCGCAACGGCCGGACAAATCACGACCGAAACGGCAAGGCCCAATAAGCCAAGGCTCACCAAAAGTGCCCGCAAAGAAATGGATGAGATCGGATTGCGCATAAAGAACTCCTCAATAAGGTATTTCAACCGCACCATTTCGCGCGGCCATCTGGGCTCCTTCAGAATCCCGGACGACCTGACGAATCATGTACCGGCCTGGTTTTACGTCGAAACTCGATTTGACGATAAGCCCGGAGCGAGCCAACTTCTCGTAAGTAGCGTCATACAATTTCATGGTGACCAGCTTTTCGCCGCCGGTGACAAAATTGCCGTTGTCGTCAAAGATGACGGTTGCCAAAACAATGTTGTCGACATTTCGTCCATCTGCCTTGCGGAAATGAATCCCTTTCAGATCAAGGCGCGAGACGACGCTGAGGCGCGCGGAATCGTTGTCCCCTTTGAAGTATTGGGTCTGGAGTTGAAGGGGCAGCTCCATGATTTCGTCGCGTGAAAATACGGCCTCCTGAATTTCATTGCGCGCTTGCTGCTGGGGGTCGTCCACTTTTCGGGGTGCAAAATAGCCACGCCGGGCTTGCACGTTGAATTTCCGTTTTTCCGTAAGCGACACTTTCAGAGTGTGAAACTGTCCGTCCATCTTCTGATTTTGCGGAGAGAAGCCCAGTACATAGGAGACTTCCGGTGCCGCTCCGACTAAATGGAATCCGGCGGCAAGGTCATTCGAATTCTGGAAAAACGTTCCTCCCGTGCCATACGCCAGATCACCCAGTACATAGGCCTGTTCGGTTTGTGCAGCGATGCGATAGGTGGCCTTCTGTCCCAAAGTGCGAAAAGTATCCGAAGAGGGTTTGGAAATGTCTCCCATGACGTCTGGAGCGTACAGTCCTCGCGCATCTATCGTGTTAATGACGACCCCGGAACGGTTAGCGCGGTCGACCACCGCGGACATGTCGGAGTGTTGCGTGGTCAACAGGAATCCAGGAGAAACCAGCACGAGGATCCGATCACCTGGCATTCCAGCCAGCCGCCGAAGAACATCCTCCGTGTAGCTGTACAGAAATTGGTTTTCAATGTCGGCTTGCGTGCTGGCTCGTTGAAGAGCGCTCTCTGCCATAGCCCGCGCGTCGGGCAACTGCCTGGTGTCGCCATCGAAGGCACACTGAAGGGTCTCATAAACCACTACTTCAAGAATCTGTGAGTTGTGCTTGTTCTCGTATTGATCGGCTTCATACGCGGAAACATCGGGACACTCCGTATTCGAGTGGTCAAACTTGGGGCGCGGCACCAGACCACGCAGCGTCTGCTTCAGCGCTTCCTTGTCACTGGCAAAATTGTGAGTAAGCTGGCCGGAAGTGGAATAGATGGCGACACGATCCGCCGGTTCCAGGCTATCGATGTACTTATCGGCCTGCACACGGATAAAGGCTGTGTCTTCCATGGCCATATGAACGTCGTCGAAAGACAGAGCGACGAAGCGATCAGGCAAAGTAGCCACAGGCGACTTATCCGGTTCAACGGCATTGTCGACCTGCGTTTTGGCCGCAGCCTCCGCTTTGGCGCGGCGCGATTGCTGGGTTTCTACCGCGAAGGTGGTAATGGGCTGCAGCTTTCCCTGATCGTAGAGAAGAAAATCCTCTTTTCGAAGATTGCCAACGGGATTGCCCTTGCCATCGCGAACAACAACGTGCACTTGAACTAGATTTACGCGCAGACGAAATGTCGTTCCGGAATCCTGAATGGACACCTCAGTTTTGTTCTCGGGTTTCGCCGTGGAACTGCCTTCCGCAGTCGAATTAGGCGATTGAGGAAGAGGATTGCTAGTTTGCGAAGCAACCGGAGGTGACTGACTCGCAGGAAATGCAGCCGATTGGGGAGGGTCTTGGGAATGGAGGTGGATCGTAGGCAAACCGAGAAGCGACAGGGCCAACAAGACGCGCGGCAACAACCGAAAGTAACTGTGGTTTGAATCGTTTACATTCATCAGTACCCCGGGCCCGACAAGATCGATAGCGAGGCTCGATAGGCATTTTGGAGCGGCCTCAATTCAGTCCTAGTAACACGACTATACGCCATCTGGCGGAATGGCGCACGGCCAAGGCTGGAGTGAGAAGAAGGTTAGCGAGAGCTGCGACGTTCGGTAGCCAATTCGGCATTCCAGGCCGCGCCGACAAAGACCACAACCGACGAAATCTGCATCCAGAGCAGGAGGCCTATAACGGCGGCCAATCCCCCATAAAGGATGCTGTAGGGGACTCGTCTCATGTAGAAGCCAAAGATGACGTTGACGATCCACCAGAGAAGCGTGGCCACCGCCGCACCGGGCAGGACGTGGCGCAGCTTCTGCTCTTTTGGGCGCGCGACCCAATACAGGAAGGTAAGGGCGGCCATGGCCAGAAGCATGGCGACCGCAGGAAAGAAGACCAGCCAAGCAAAATGAACGTGCATGTCTTTGCCAAATTCCTCTGCAAACCAGTGACGGATCTGCCTGCCGAACACTCCAAGAATGCCGGCGAGCAGGATAGGAGCCATGGTGATCAGAAGAAGAGCTAGCCCGCGAACTTGCCGATGAAAGAACCCAAGTCGCTCTTCATCCCCGTAAATTAAATGGATGCCATCCATCAGTTGCTTCATGACTTGGGACCCGGCAAGTAAGGTCCCTGCCCAACCCAGGATGGCGTACTTCCAGATGTCGGGACCCCGGCGAGTCAGAAATTCACCCACAATACTTTGACTGCCTGGAGGCAGGAATCCAATGAAGTCCTTGATAGCGTCCATCGTGGCCGCTTTAGTGCCAAGCCAGCCGGAAGCAAATCCGACTGCAAACAGAAGCGTTGGAAAAAAAGCGAGGAACAGATTAAAGGCAATGGCTTGAGAGATCATGCTGCAACGGGGAAAAACGCGGGCAAAGGACCGCAGGATTCTCTTGAGAAAGTAACTGTCCTTAGTCATTGCCAGTAGTATAGCCGGAGCGAGCTAAGGAAATAATTGGGTAAATGAATGGACATTAGGCGGTCGAGTTCGAAAAGAGGACCGGATTCAGGGGCGAAGCGATTACCTCGCCAACGGATACACCGGGACACCAACGATTCGTATCGTTGACTTGATCCTTATTTTTGGGCGCGGCCAGCTGCATGTTCTCGTCCATATAGATCACCGTCATCACTTCGCGCGGGCGTGAAGTGGAATTAGAACCTGCGCGATGAAAGGTCCATCCGGCGTGAAAACTGACGTCGCCAAGTTCGAAGGGGTTTTCTTCCATACGGAAAACCTTAAGTGCTTCCTTGAGGGTAAGTTCGCTTTCGTCACTGATTTCCAAGTCGCGTCCAATTTGAAAGCGATGACTTTTCTCGCAGAAGGCGAGTGGGCCCATTTCCAATGGTGTGTTCTGTAGAGGCACCCACGCGGTGATGATCTTGTCGCTGGATAACGGCCAATAGTATTGGTCTGCATGCCAGGGAGTGAGACCGCCGCCCGGTTCCTTGTAAAGTGCCTGATCGTGGTAGATGCGCACTCCATTCACATTCATCAAGTTCGCTGCTATTCGAGCCAATCGTTTCCCGAATACGAACTGCTTGACCCCCTCAGACTGCGTCCACAGATTCATAATCTGCAGAAAGGCTTTCCCATAGGTGTTGCGCTGCGCCATTGGAAGTACATCCGCGGCTACCTCCGCGACGCGCGCGGTGATGATCTGCCTGAAATGCTCCAGAAGCACTGGTGAGAAAACATCCTTCAGTTTGGTGTAACCGTTCTCGTTGTAGGAGGCGATTTGCTGCGGAGTAACAAGGAAAGGCGCATCGAGTTCTTGAAAAGGAGCACTTCGATCGGGCGTGGCACTGCTGGCCATGGCGGCTCTCCCAAACTGGACTTGCTCCGAAGGTAGAAGTCTCCGGCGATTCAGCGTGGCCTGTCAAGCATGCGACTCGGCGTTAGCTCATACATCAACCGTATCTTTCTGACGGGTAAGCGAGTGCGTTATGGTAGGCATAGTAGAGGCTGGGGTACGTCCACGCCCGGTGCGTGTAAGACGCTCGCAAATCCAGAATGATCCGAGCAACGAGATTGCGTTTTGCGAGAAGAGGTACCGAATGAAAAAGCGGTATGCTGTTTATTTGGGAATTGTCTCTTTGCTGTTCAGTTCCATTGCGGCTGCGCAGATCTATGAAGATCGTGCGCGCGAGGAGCGGCTGCGAAGAGAAGCCGCGGAAGCTGAGATTCAACGGGAAGAACTTTTGACGCTGCAAAAAGAAACGGTAAGGGCGATACAGTTGCACAACAGCACTTTTTTCAACCGGACCTACAGCGACGATTTCATTGGTACTTCTCCTTCGGGTGCCAGCATGGACAAGGCTTCCGTGGTTACCGGGGTGCAAAACAACGTCGTGAATTACTCTTCGTTTGTGGCGACAGACATCAAGGTCCGCGTATATCAAAACACCGCGGTAACCATGTGCCTTTGGAGTTCCCGCGGCACTTACCAAGGTGCTCCCTTTTCTCGTCAATCCAGGGTGACGACCGTATACGTTTATGGACAGGGCGGCTGGAAGGTCGTAGCCCGGCAGGAAACACAACTTCCAGGGTGAGTTCTGAAGCCAGGACTTCGCCGAAACACCTTTTCTTTTAGTCAGGAGCTTTGAACTGCTCCTTCGCATCAATTTCACCTCACCTAGAATCCCGAATACAGCGACCTGTGTAGAGCGAGAGCCAGCCCAAAATCGTATACTTCTCCAGGTGGTCAGCGTAATTCTGGTACCTCTTCGGCCTCCCCGTGTATCTAAGCTTTTGTTTACAACTCACTCGAGGGAATCATGGCCACACTCTTGGCAGCAGGAACACCCGCCCCGGATTTCACCTTGCACGTAACACCCGACCAAAAACTTGCGCTCAAGGAACTCCGCGGCAAACCCGTAATCCTGGCGTTCTACCCCGCGGACTGGAGCCCCGTATGTGGCGACCAGGTTGGCCTGTACAACGAAATACTTTCTGAGTTTCACAAGTTTGGCGCCAAAATTCTGGGTATATCTGTGGACGGCGTATGGTGCCATGAAGCGTTTGCGAAAGACCGCAAACTGCATTTTCCACTATTGGCGGACTTTGAGCCGAAAGGGGCGGTGGCGCAGGCTTATGGCGCCTATCGCAAAGAGGAAGGCGTTTGCGAGCGAGCTTTATTTGTGATCGACAAGAATGGCGTGATTGCTTGGAGCTATTGCTCGCCGATGGCCGTGAATCCGGGAGCCGACGGAATTCTAGAAGCGTTGGAAAATCTGCCGAAATAGGAGACGGGCGATGAGTCTGAAAATGGGGGTAGGAGAAAAGGACCATATTCAGGGCGACGGTAATGCCAAATGCACTCTCGTAGAGTATGGCGATTATGAATGCCCACATTGCGGGCGAGCCTATCCGATCGTAAAGCGCGTCCAGAAGCACTTCGGGAAACGGTTGCGGTTTGTGTTCCGGAACTTCCCTCTAAACGAAGCGCATCCCCATGCTGAGTCTGCAGCGGAAACGGCGGAGTTTGCGGGGACAAAAGGAAAATTCTGGGAGATGCACGATTTGCTTTTCGAGAATCAGGAGCAGCTGAGCGGGGCCCTCTATCTAAAATTAGGCGGCGAACTTGGGCTGGCTCCCCAGGAGTTGCGTGGCGCTCTCGAAAAACGGGAATTCGCAGCCCATGTGAAGGGCGACTTCACCGGTGGGGTGCGCAGTGGCGTGAACGGTACTCCGACTTTTTTTATCAATGGGGAACGCCACGACGGTTCTTTCGATTTTGAAGAACTGATTGCGGTGATCGAGAACGCTGTGACCCTAACCTAGTGCGAACCGCAAGACTGAAGTAGTGCAAAGGGAAAGTCCGCAGCAGCTTGGCACCTACTCCCCTGCATCAAGCTGTCGTACACTTTTGAGGTACTCCCGAGGTACCTCAACAATGAAAAGCGCGCTTGCTCTTGGAGTGAACGCTCCGGAGTTGGATTTCAAGAAGTCTTTGCTGGAAAGCTTTGGAGTCAATGAGAAAGCCAACCAACTCCTGTTGAGCAATCTTAGCGATGCAGCGTGGGAGTCGGATCCCCCGACAGGCAAAGGCCGGCGCATTGCGGATATTGCCGCACACATCCATCACGTGAGGCTGATGTGGTTATCGGCGGCGGATAAAACGGCGAAAGTACCGGCGAAATTGGAAACTGAAAAAGTGACACGTGCGCAAGTGCAGGCAGCGTTGAAAGCAAGCGCCTCCGCGATTGAAAGATTACTGGTGAAAGCGCTGGAGGATCCTTCCGGGAAAGTGCCGAATTTCAGACCCGACGTGGTGAACTTTGTCGGTTACTTGATTGCCCACGACTCGCATCATCGTGGACAGATTGCCATGCTGGCACGACAGGTAGGTCATCCCGTCCCACCAAAAGCAGGTTTTGGGCTCTGGGAGTGGGGAACGCTGTGGAAAGAGTGCGGCTACAGTGGCAGGCCGACAAAGTGAAAAAAATCATCTGGATCAGCGGCGTTCTGGCTCTCCTTATGGCGAGTTCTCTCCTTCCGCTGGCGAATTTAGAAGCGCAAACAGAGCCTGGCCAGAAGTCTGTCTGGCACTCCATCGAATTTGGCATCGTCAAATTCAATGATCAGCCGCCAAATTCCTGGAATATTTATCACGGCGAGAGAAAAGGGCTGCTGCTGGTTCGCCTGTGGAAGCGTTATCTATTCGTCGATACCCACGACGAAGAGGTTTACGACATCGATCCCAGAAACATCAAAGTTGTGGGAGATGCCGTGGAATGGTCTTTGGCCGATGTGCCAGACAATCCGATTGAAACACCGGACTGGAAACAAAGAGATGTGGGATTAGTGGAACGAATTCGCTTCCGGCTGGGAAAAGATGGACATTATTTGGAGCTGCAGATTCCGTTGGCACCCACCGGCAAACCCATCTATTAATCTCCATTGGGAAAAGCAAGATGCTCCGGTGACTATTGCCGGTAGACCCCGTAATACCAGGGAATTCCCAGGGCGCCCGGCTCCACACCAACAACAATTTTGTCCCCGTCATGGAATCGATCGAAATCATCCAGATCGACCGCCAGACGTTCGTAGCGCCTTTCTGGCCTCCACGAATAGACAAAAATCCGTCGTGAACCGCGAACGATGCCCTTCATCTGATAGCGGCTGTCGACGGTGCTCGGGTGGTACTTCATGTTTGCGGGCGAATCGAGCCTGCCATTGAGAAGAAGCGCCGCAGAGAAGATAAATGGGATGGGAAGAAGTCCGGTGAAAAGGTGACGCGCGACTTCGATATCCTGGTGACCTCGCGCCCGGCGATCCAGCAAGATAGCCAAGGCCAGCGCCAGGAAGAAAACCACTCCGAAAAAAACCAACATAGCATCGAGGTCGAGTGGCGGGTAGATTTGGCTGAGATACGGAAACAGCAAGGAACCAAAGAGAAAAACAGCCATTTGGCGTAGCAGGCGTCTGCGGAAGACAAGCTCAGCGGCGGCGGAAGTGAGTCCACAGACCGGACATTGGTCAGCGGTTCGCTGTGAACCACAATCCAGGCAACGAGTCATGAAAAATAGTATAAAGCGGGTTTAGGCGGGAGAAGAAAGTTTAGCGAGCAAATCCTCAAATTGCTGTTGGCTCTGATTCTCAGGGTGGGCAATCGCGACTCCCATGCCATAGCCGGGTTCCACGCGCTTCACGGAGCAGTTTAGCCAGACAGCCCGATCCGCGACGAGGCACGCCCGAAAACCCGCACCGACCCAGAGCACGTCCTCCGATTCAATGAACATTCCACCTTCGCTGATGTCGCGGGTGCGGCCTTTAAGCCGGGCGGAACCCCATTCAATTTCAAGACTAGCCTGATACCGATACCTCGGCGCGCGCCGGCGTTCCTTGCCACGCGTACCAACATCCTCCGTTTTCATCTACCTGGCGCTCCTCGAGGCGGCGAATGGCGCGCAAGAATCAAGCCCGTGCAGCGAGCCTTGCCACGAAGATACGCGGAGGAGTTCGACAATGATAGGACACCGGGCAAAGATGTTTTGTTCCCGCCATTTGCCACTTGGACACAGGAATCGAGCCGGTTGGGGAACATTTCGAGGGAGAAACGTCGTACAGCGCAAGCGGAAGAGCAGCAGCGAGGGTTAGAGTAGAATTCAGAGGTAGAGTGCAAACATCGAGTCGAGGGTGGAGCGGATGCCAGACCAGGGATTGTTCACTTATCTGATCACTGAGAATTACACACCAGAAAGGCTCGCCAAAATCAGAGAAGTTGCCGCCGCGCATGGCACCTACGAAATCAAACCGGTAGCCCACGGACTTTATGCTGCCAGCGGCACCCAGACCCCCGATTCCGTCACTGGATATCAGAATGTGTGGGTGCGCGACAACATTATGGTGGCAAACTCTCTGCGACTGCGGGGCCTGACGAAGGCGGCGATCGATTGTATGCAGGGCCTGACAGGTTTTTTTGAGAAACAAGTACCGCGCTTTCGAGAGATCATCGACGACCCGGTTCGCGTGTTGAAGGAGGATGCCAACCGGCGGCCGCACATTCGATTTACAGCAGACAATTTGAGTGAGTTGCCGCAGAAATGGCCGCATGCCCAGAACGACGCACTGGGCCAGGCACTGTGGTTCCGAATGGTTATGGCGAACTCTGGAGTGTTGGCCATAACTCCCGAAGAGTGGAAGATCTATTCCCTGTTCCCGGAATATTTCGAGGCGATTGAGTATTGGCACGATAACGACAGCGGGGCGTGGGAAGAAGGCCGGAAGATCAATAACTCGAGTGTTGGGGCAGTCGTCGCTGGATTGGAAGAGTTGCGCAAATACCTGACCGTCGCCGATGGAAGGAGTTCAGCCGGCGTAGCGTCCTTTTCTGGAGCGGTACTTGGAAAAGTGGAAAAATTAACAGCGAGCGGTTGGGCCAGATTGGGCGAGACTTTGCCTTTCGAAGCGCCTCCCGAGCGATTAGTGGATTCGGCGCTTCTCAATTTGATCCACCCGCTGGGCGTGGTACGCTCCAGGTCCATGCAGGACGCCATCTTGAAACTTGTGCCAGCTCGATTGAAGGGTGAACACGGGATCAAGCGATACGCAAACGATTCCTATTTCTGTCAGGACTACGACGAATGGTTTGCACCCAGCGAAATGAGCAGTGATTTCAGTGATCGCAATGATTACCGCGATGCATTTCTACAGCCGAATTGCGAGGCGCAGTGGTGCATTTTCGATCCGGTACTTTCCATCATCTATGGAGAGCGCTATCTTGCCGATTCTGCCGATGTGGCCAGTTACCAGAAGCAGGTTCATTATTTCAACCGTTCGCTGTCGCAGGTCACAGCGCAAGGTCATTGTCCTGAGCTTTATTTCCTCAAACAGGGGCGTTATGTTGCGAACGCGCATACGCCGCTGGCATGGACACAAGCGAACCAGGCTCTGGCGCTCCATCTGCTGGAGAAGTCAGTGAAACAAAAGCCGTCCTGACTACAAACGAGTTCCTGAAATGAAAGAGAGTGAAGAAGGAGTAGACGATGAATCGATTCACGAAAGTGATGGCGATGTGGCTATTCGCCTTGTTGACGCTTGTTGTATTGCCGACCATGAGCTATGGCCAAATAGAACGGAATTCATTGGCGCAAACACCACCCATGGGGTGGAACAGTTGGAACAAGTTTCAGTGTAATGTGAGCGCGGACCTCATTAAGTCGGTTGCCGATGCGATTTCCACCAATGGAATGAAAGAAGCCGGCTACGAATATGTGGTGATCGACGATTGCTGGCAAGTGAGCCGGGATGCGGACGGAAATATTGTCGCGGATGCGAAGACTTTCCCGGATGGCATCAAAGGCGTAGCCGACTACGTTCACTCCAAGGGGTTGAAATTCGGAATCTACTCCGATGCCGGTACAAAAACCTGTGCAGGGAGACCCGCCAGTCAGGGACACGAATATCAAGACGCACTGATGTACGCAAAATGGGGTGTCGACTATTTGAAATATGACTGGTGCAATACGGGCAAGCGCAATGCAGAGGAAGCCTACTCGACCATGAGCAAGGCGCTTCTTTCCACGGGGCGCCCAATCGTGTTCAGCATGTGCGAATGGGGCACCGCAAAACCTTGGCTTTGGGCGAAAGGCATCGGGAACCTGTGGCGCACAACGGGCGACATTGGAGATCGCTTTATCGGCGGGGGCAAATTCCCTGACGGCGGGTGCTGTGAGTTAGGGATGGTCGACATTCTCGATTTGCAGGTGGGACTGGAATCGTTCTCAGGTCCGGGACATTGGAATGATCCGGACATGCTGGAAGTGGGCAATGGTGGCATGACCACACCGGAATACCGCGCGCATTTCAGCTTCTGGGCGTTATTTGCGTCGCCGCTGATGTCGGGAAATGACGTGCGGTCGATGTCCGCAGACACAAAAGATATTTTGGAGAACAAGGAAGTAATCGCGATCGATCAGGACGTTCTCGGGCGGCAAGGCCGCCGCATCAAGAAGGAAGGCGACCTGGAAGTCTGGGCTCGGCCATTGAAGGATGGCGGACGTGCAGTGATCTTTTTCAACCGCGGCAAAGCCGATGGTGAGATCGGCCTGACTTGGGAAGAAATTGCGTATCCCGGACACTTATCCGCAAAAGTGCGCGATTTGTGGGAACACAAAGACCTCGGCTCATTCACCGGAAGTTACAAGGCTAAGGTCGCGCCGCATTCGGCGGTGATGGTGAAGGTGCTGCCGTAGAGGCCAGGCAATAGGAGCATCGAGGGCTATGAATCGATTTGTTGAGTGGAGTAGGCGGAACGGGAATGTGGCTTAAAAGTTCTCTTTTGAGTTTATCCTGCACTATTGCGGTAATTGCACTTTCTTCGCTCGACGCTCAGCAGAACATCGGACAGAAGGTCGCCTCCTCCGAAACGGACGATATTCCCGTCTCCCTTACTAAATTATCCAAACCTGTCTATCCTCCGATCGCTCTGCAAACACAGATATCTGGAGATGTTGAGCTCAAGCTTCTTATTCGACCGAATGGAATTGTCGAAACGGCACAATCAGTAAGCGGTCACCCTCTACTAAGGCAATCTAGATAGCGCAACGCAATCTCAATTTGATTGTTAAAATTGTAGTGAAGGGCTCACGGCATACAAGCTTGTATATTCCTTCAGGCTCGAACCAACAATATATTGCGGTTCCCCAGATGTTAGCTACCCCAGGATTTCCCAAGCACCAAATCTAGTCACTCTAATTAGCCAACCCCCAGGAACATGCGATAGCGCAGTCACTAAAATCCGATCACTGAAATGCCTTTATCTCTGGAGACGTCGAACAATTACGTCTCACTACCAAAGATTAGACACTCAAAAAAGAGAGTTGTTTGGCTGTTAGCGGCGTGCTAGCCTTAGCGAACAAAAGGCGAATGACTGGAGCATCCCATCATGGCTGAATCTCTCGCGGTGCGTTTTGCTAAGGCGGCTTCCCTCCAGGCTAATGCCGAGACCAATCGGGACTCGTCTACCTTGGCGCGTGTAACCCAGGTTCTGGACGGCTTTGCGGCGCGCGACAACTCGGGGGAGCTATTGACCGCGGTACGGTACTACCCTGCGCGTGAAGCCCAATGGGCGGACTTCCCGGAGTGGGTACACGGCGATTTGCGGGCTGCCTATGGGGCAAAGGGGATACGTCAACCGTACACGCACCAGGCGGCCGCTGCGGAAGCCGTACATGCGGGCAAGAACGTAGTGATTGTGACTCCCACGGCTTCGGGGAAGACGCTCTGTTACAACCTGCCCGTTCTGAATGCAATTCTTGATGATGACGACACACGCGCCATGTACCTGTTTCCTACCAAGGCGCTGGCGCAGGACCAACTCGCTGAACTGCACGACCTGAATGGCAGACTGGCAAACAAAATTGGCGTATTCACGTATGACGGCGATACGCCCAGCGATGCACGCAAAGCCATTCGCGAGAAGAGTCACATCGTTCTAACCAATCCAGACATGCTGCACACGGGGATTCTGCCGCATCACACTCGATGGACGCGGCTGTTTGAGAATTTGCGCTACATCGTTCTGGACGAACTGCATACTTACCGGGGAGTGTTCGGCAGTCACCTGTGCAACGTCTTGAGGCGATTGCAGCGCATCGCGAGATTTTATGGCAGCGAACCGCAGTTCATCTGCTGCTCGGCAACTATCGCAAATCCCGGAGAACTGGCGTCCAGGTTGATCGAAGACGACGTGGAAGTTCTTGCAGCGAATGGCGCTCCTGCAGCTGAGAAGACATTCGTCTTCTACAACCCACCCGTGGTGAATCGCGCACTCGGAATCCGACGTAGCTACATCAACGAAAGTTCGCGCGTCGCGCAGGAATTTCTCAAACACGATCTGCAGATGATGGTGTTCGCCAATTCTCGTCTACATACCGAATTGATGCTGACCTATCTGCAGCAGGCCAATCCCCAGATTCCCGGAAAGCCGGAGAGCATTCGCGGCTATCGCGGAGGATATTTGCCAACGGAGCGGCGCGAGATTGAACGTGGATTGCGCGACGGAAAGATTCGCGGCGTGGTAACAACTTCGGCGATGGAGTTGGGAATCGATGTTGGCTCGCTGGACGCCGTGGTCATGGCGGGCTATCCAGGCACCATCGCGGCGACGTGGCAGCGCGCTGGGAGGGCCGGGCGCCGTAGCGGAAGCTCTTGCGCCGTGCTCGTCGCGTCATCTGCTCCACTGGATCAGTTCATCGTGCGCCATCCGGATTATTTTTTCGGGAACACGCCGGAACACGCGTTCATTCAACCGGACAACCTGGAAGTGCTGATCAATCACCTGAAGTGCGCGGCCTTCGAATTGCCGATTGGTCCCAGCGAGGCGTTTGGCGATGTCGATGTACGTGAACTCTGCGCCCGGCTGGCGGAAGCAGGGTATCTGCATTTGGCGGGAGAGAACTATCACTGGACGCATGAGGCCTATCCGGCGGATACGATCAGTTTGCGGTCGATAACCAGCGACAACTTCGTAATCATCGACGTGACCGGGCAGCCACTGGTGATTGGTGAAGTGGATTTTGTCAGCGCGCTTACCACCGTGCACGAGAAAGCCATCTACATTCATGGCGGGCAACAATATCACGTAGAGCATCTGGATTTTAAGGAGCGCAAGGCGTACGTGAAGCAGGTAGACGTAGATTATTACACCGACGCAATTCGCTATACGCAGGTGCGCGTGCTGGAAATCGCGGAAACAGAAAGGCGGGCTCGCGGCAGTGCGGCTGCAAACCAAGCCCAAGAACATGCCCTGGAGAGCCCGTGCCACTGGAAATCGCATGGCGACGTACTGGTGAGGTCACAGGTGGTCGGCTTCAAGAAGATCAAATTCTTTACCAACGAAAACATTGGCGCGGGACAACTGGAGCTTCCCGAAAACGAGATGCACACCACGTCTTACTGGATCACCTTGGAAAAGGCGCTGCTGGAATCACTTCCCTACTCCATCAGCGAACGGCAATCCGGCATGTTTGGTCTGCTCCACGCTCTGGAATCGGTAGCTACTCTGCTCTTGATGTGCGATGGAAGAGACTTGGGCACAGCGATTGGGGAGCGGCCACCGTCACCCGACGCGGAAACGGATGAACTAACTCCGATACGAATGGAAGAAGCGCTGAGCCCAAATGCCAAGGAGTACTTCGAACCAAATTTGTATTTGTTCGACGCGTATCCGGGCGGAATAGGATTTTCGGAACCGTTGTTCCGGGAGCACGAGTTGCTGCTGGAAAAGACCAGAGAATTGATCCGGGCGTGCGCGTGCGAACAGGGCTGCCCTTCCTGCGTTGGTCCTGCGGGAGATTTGGCCCCACAGGCAAAGGAAGCGGCGCTGGCCATACTCGATAAGTTGTGCGGATAGATTGGACGAGGGGATGAATCCTACGCTCGACAAATTCGCTCGATTAGCGGCGCTGAAGCCGGCGCGGACGATGCCACAGCGAGAGACGAAGTTGCGCAATCCAGACGACACGGATTTGGTTGGACGTTTATTGGGCGCTGGCATTGCTCGGAATGAATTCGGCGAACACCTGGCGATACGGAACTGGTATTCGACTCCGGAGTTTACGCAACCCTCGGAAGTGGCTCTGGATCTTCTCTCTCGAGTGGCAGGATCGCCCGGCAAACGATCGCGAACCATGGCCCCGCTTTTTCCAAATCCTCGCCAGGAACACGCGGCTTTGAAAACGCGAGCCGCTCTGGAAAATCCAGAAAAGTGGTTGTTCCTTGATACAGAGACAACCGGGCTTGCTGGCGGAACCGGCACCTATGCATTTCTTGTGGGATTGGCTTGGTGGGATGCCGGCGGTTTGCAGGTGGAGCAGCTCTTTCTGCGAGACTTCTCGGAAGAACACTCCCTATTGCATGAATTGTCACTGCGCTTGGAAGAGCGGCCAGTCCTGGTGACCTTCAACGGGAAATCGTTCGATTGGCCATTACTCGAAAATCGCTTTACGATGACGCGGAAAATCGCAGTGCCCAAGCTGACGGCACATCTGGATTTGCTCCATCCTGCCCGTGCGCTGTGGAAGTTGAGACTGGGCTCGGTGCGGCTTGTGGACCTGGAGCGTCACGTTCTGGATGCGACGCGGCTGGGTTGGCACCGCGGCGATGATGTCACTTCTTCCTTGATACCCCAGTATTACTTCGACTATTTGCGTGGAGGAAGGCCGGACCCGCTAGCGGGCGTAGCCAGGCACAACCAAATGGACTTGCGTGGCCTTGCCGCGCTCTATGGAAAAATCGACACGCTTCTGGATGAGCGGGAATCGAATCCCGCTGAAACGGATTCTCTGGATCTATTTGGCTTATCGCGCTACCTGAACCGGAGGGGCGAGAAACTCAGAGCACATGCAGTATGCACGAAAGCGATGGATGCAGGCTTGCCTGCTGCATTCCGACCACTGGCAACAAAAGAACTGGCAATGATGGCCAAGAACCGAGGAGACCTGGAAGCAGCGGCAGCGTTATGGAAGGAACTTGCGGGCCATCCGGAAGACGGAATCGGAGCATGTGAGCAACTGGCCATGTACTACGAACGGCACAAGAAGGATATTGCACGAGCTTTGGAATTTACTGAGCTTGCTTTGGCAAAACTGGGAGGTGGAGACGTACACCCTCAGGACCAAATTGGTCTTTCACGGATGGCTCGGGTTGAGGTGAAACTCACGCGCCGGATGGAACGGTTGCGGCATCGAATAGACCGAGGGAATTTACCCCGGCCTATGCCATTGCAGGCCTCGAACCAGGTAAATAGCGCTTGAGTCAGGCGAAAGACTCGTTGACCGTCTCTCTACCTCTTCGGAACTTTTCGAATTTGGAGGCGCAAATCGGATGGATTCTCCAGGAACAAAACAGCAACCTATCAGCGAGGTGATTATGGCCACGCCACAACAGACGTACCTGCAAAATGAATTGCAGCATCGACGGGAGCATTTGTTGAGCGCGACCCGCTCGAACGCGGCGGATGCATCCTTGCGGCAATTGCTCAGCAACGTAGACAATGCGCTCTCTCGCCTGAATGAAGGCACTTTTGGCATCTGCGAGGAGTGCCACGAGACAATCGAAGCCGACCGGTTGTTGTGCGATCCCCTGGTACGTTTTTGCCTGGACCATTTATCGCAAGCCGAACAGCGGGCACTGGAAGCCGACTTAACGCTTGCGGCAAAAATTCAGCGAGGACTTCTGCCACCGTCGGATTGGGCCGTGGACGGATGGCAAGCTCGGTATCACTATGAGCCTGCGGGACTGGTGAGTGGGGATTACTGCGACTTGATCGAGACCGAGGACGGCTTTTTGTTCCTGCTCGGAGACGTCGTGGGCAAAGGCGTGTCTGCCTCAATGCTCATGAGCAACCTGCATGCGACATTTCGGACGCTCGCTGGTCAGAAGCTGCCTTTACAAAAGTTGGTGGAACATGCCAATCGCTTGTTCTGTGACATTACCATGGCTGGACAATTCGCAACGCTCGCAGTGGGCCGGGCGACGCACGACGGAAAGGTGGAGTACATCAGCGCCGGCCACTTGCCGCTATTGCATATCTCGGCGACGGGTGTTTCTTCGAGAGAGGCAACCGGAGTTCCACTGGGAATGTTTGGCACCACAAACTTTCCCGTGTGCGAGCTGCAGATGACTCCGGGAGACAGCTTGTTTCTCTATACAGATGGACTCACGGAAGTCTTCAATTCCGCGGGAGATGAGTATGGAATGCGCCGGGCGGAATTGTTGGCTGCGCGGCACGGTGGTGGCCATCCGGACGCGATGCTTAAAGCGTGCCTGAATGAAATTAGAAGCTTTTCCTCGGGAGTGAAGCGAACAGACGACCTGACGCTCTTGGTACTGCAGCGTACAAACGGCAACCACAGAGCATAATCGGGAAGTCTCTCTGGTTCGCGAATGATCAATCACCCACTGGTTGAGGAATGCGTTGAATTTCTGTGGTCTTCACTTCAGCGCCGGGCTTCTGCGATTCACCGGGAATTCCAGGCCAGCCGAGCGATTTAAGCCACTGCTGAAAGAGTGGCCGATCTCCACCTTCGAGCGTAATGCATTCTTTTACTTCGCAGCGCAAAAACACACCCCCTTCCAGGGTGTTGAACGAGAAATAGTTGGGTTGGCGAAACAAATTGCTGCGGTTGGTGTGTTTCAGCTCCAACGCCTCTGAATATTGCCCGAAGAAACGCGCTGCAGTCTCTTGATTCACGAAGCGGAGGTGGGTCGCCAATAAAGTTCGATTGCTCTCCTTTTGTTCAAATGTGGCATAGACATCCCCGGCCCAAGCAACAGAAAGCTTTCCCGCGCGCTCCTCGTTCAGAAACTGCTTCAATACTTCTTTCCAGCCGAATTCCCCCAAAGAGTTTTCTTCCAGCCGAGTCCAGGATGCGTCCAGAAAGTTTTCGGGCAGTCCAAGCTTGATTGGAGGCGGGACCGTGTTCGAACGATAGAGTTCGGGATGAAGTATCTGCTGCGTGTTGGCAGGTGGTTTATCGAAGACGGAAGAGAACCCGCGCCAACTGTCGGTTTTCAGTATAGACATGGAAAAGGTGAGCCCACTCAGGTAAGGAAACATCAGAGAATCCTTAATGAACGGCGGCGCCTTCTGCAGCAACGGAGTCTGCCCCAGGTCTCCAATAAACAAAGACGGATCGATATCGGGGAGATCTTTCAGCTTCAGCCCCTTGTCTTTTAGAAGGTAGTCCAACATAGCGGCCATGGCGCTTCCTTCCAACACCGATTCGCGAGCCAGTTCCGCATCGTCATTAGGCCGAGCTGCCTTGACCCAAGGCTCAATGTTGAAATGTTGATCTTCGAGGGCATGAGTCAGTTCATGCGACATGACCATACGTTGTTCCTCGGGCGCAATCCAATCTGCGATATAAAACTCATGATCTTTCGGATCGTAAAGCCCGGCGATCTGTTCCGTCAGTAAATCAACAAGAAATCCTTCCAGGTTGAACCCTCGAGGAATCAGTCCGAATGCTTCGGCGCTTCGTGTGGAAGCGTAGCGTTCCTTTGCATCTTTTTCGTCGTTCATCTGACGAAGCACGTAAGCGTGAATTTCCTCACGGGACCGCATGGATTTCTTGAGGGGAGATTTAAGTTTCCAGCCGGTAATTTCACTCATGTCCCGGAGTACTTCGTCCGCTGTGGCCAAAAACTCGGCATTGTTCTTTGTCGATGGCGGGGTGGCAGGTGCGGATGAGCTTTGGCAGAGCGAGACTGTTGAAAAAAGCAGCAGGAGAGTGCATAAAGCGCCGATGCGCAAGGTAAATCGGTCGATTCCGCGTTCTAAGTGCATAGACAGGCAGAATACCAGATTCGGTCGAACTACACGTTCTGCTGGGAGGTGTCGTTTAGGCTTCCTCGGAGGGACGGACTGGATTTTGACCGGAAAGAAGCCGTTGCAAAGTGTCGACCAAATCACTGCGGGTCAGAATCCCAACAAGTTCCTGACCCTCAACTACAGGGAGACAGCCAAAACGCGATTGCTGCATAAGTGCAATTGCCTCTGTCAGAGGCCGGTCCGGAGAGACGGAAAGAGGCTCGCGGGTCATGACACGGGCCACCGTAGTGCCGGCGAACACGGCATTGTAGCCCTCCTCGGTGATGGCAATGAGCCGGGAAGGAGCGCAGCGTTGAATGTCACGATCCGTGAGCAAGCCAACTAAACGGCCATTTTCGACGACGGGGAGATGACGAATCGAACCTGTCCGCAAGGTGAGGGCAGCGTCCAGAAGCAGGGTGGAAGACTCGACCGAAATGGCCGGTTGGCTCATAACGTGGCGCACAAGATACGCCTCTGGTGGCACGTTCCCCTCCCCAAGGATTCAGCGACGAACGACAATTCAAAGAATTTCATGGGCTGGGAAGAGAAACAAGGCTGAAACGGGACGCGTGTCCCAAAGAAAACCTGCTCGCTGGACCAGAAGGGAACAATTAGTTTTCCACAGCGGCAATCTGTTCCGCGTTCGTAACATATTGCTAATTTGACATAGTGTATCTAATAGTAGCTAAGAAACGGTTAGGAGAGTGATATGTACCCCCCCGGACTACGTTTGAGACAGGCACGAGAAAGACTGGGGCTAACGTACCGCGAAGTGGAGAAAGCCAGCCTGGAAATAGCTTTAAAGCGTGGTCGCCCAGATTTCATATTGCACATCAGCCGCCTGGCGGACATTGAAAACCGAAATGTTGTTCCCAGCCTCTACAAGTTGTATTCCGTAGCAGTGATCTATCATCTGAGCGTAGCCGAAATCAGCGGATGGTATGAAGCTCCTTTCCCAGAAACATTTCAAGACGGTACATCCTTCCCTTCCCCGCGGACCCACTTGAGCGAATTCCTGAGTCCGCTGAAGATACCATCCCTTCAGTCTCAGGTTCCAAAATCGCAAACGACCGATCTGCTGGAGAAGCTCCCTGCTGCCGTCGGCGGAATGCTGGGAGGTGAAAAACCTGCAGTGGGACGCTACCGTTATGGATATGTAGGACTGTCCGACCGAAGAATGATGCCGATCCTTCGCCCGGGAAGTGTCGTACTGGTGGACACTGCAATGCAACGGATTGAGGAAGAGGAATGGAACAACGAATATGAGCGGCCGATCTATTTCGTAGAGTTGCGTGGAGGATATCGCTGCGGGTGGTTTCATCAGAACAAAACGCAGCTAATCATGCAGCCGCACCCGCTCTCGCATTGTGCACCAGAAGCCTGGCGGATACCCGAAGAGGCCGAACTGGTAGGAAAAGTAGTGGGTGTGGCTACGTATCTAAATGAGCCGTGGAATTCTGTTGGCTGTGCAATTCGCACAGAACGCGTAAATTTGAACCGAACAACTCTTTGAGGTAGCTTGGTGCCTCCGCGGGAATCCAGGATTGGATGGTATCTTCAAAATATCTTAGAGCTTCTTCATTCTCCCCGAGTCGCCCCTTAAGGTAGGCCAGGAACTCCTGCTCTTGCCGAGCCAGGGGTATCTCCAATAATCGTTCAAAAAGCTCTTCGTGCGATTTGGCCAGAGCTTCGTTAACCGGTTCTTCCTCATAGACAACTCCAAGACGATCATGTCGATAGACGCCTGTCGCCGGGTCGCGGAGACCAGCAAGATAGTTAATGCGCTCAAAAATCCCATCCAGTGGCTCCAGATAGTGAGTCGTCAGATTGAACAGGATTTGGCGGTGTATCTGCAGCTGATGAAGCATGGCTCGATAGAGCTTCCCTCTGTTCCGTCATCGGAACTTTTTTCCGTCTGATACGCACTTAACCCCCTTCGGCTGCAATGTGGCCCGCAGGAGGGTTCCCATGAAAAAGAGTTTGCTAGTTCTTGTCGTTACGCTTTCACTAAGCCTAATCGTACTGGTGGCTTTTGCACACGTCAATCAGTGTTCGACTGTACCAACTTGGAAAAACAGTTCTCAGGTAGCAGATGGAATACCAATGCCACCTCCACCGCCACCTAAGAAGGCTCTTAGCATTGCCTGAAGAATTCAAACAACGGGAAGTGGGCAGCACCATCGTGTTCCAACCAGGAACAGGTTCTGCTGCCCGTATTATTTACTTGTACGTTATATAATGTTAACCTAAAAATCAAATGGTGGAGCTGCTCACACTCCGGAACGCCTTGTGGCTGGTCACAACGTCTGCCGAAGTCTTCCTGTTAATTATTCTGATCCGCCAAAAACTGCTAAACACCCACGGTGCATTCTTCACCTACATCTTCAGCACAGTGGCGCAGAGTGCGCTTGCCGTGTTCGTCTACAGCCGTTGGGGAATAGTGTCGGTGATAGCTTCAACTACCATCTGGGTCAGTCAGGGAGTGGTGATTTCCTTAAGATTCGCGGCTGTATTTGAAATGGCTCGGCGCATTCTCTCCACGTACACGGGGTTATGGTCCTTGGCAAAACGTCTGTTAATCATCGTCGGCTTGGGCGTGGCAGCATACTCCTTCCTGATCTCAAAGAAGGGTATTTCCTCGATAGTGTTAAGTCTTGACCGCGGGCTGGAACTGGGGATTGCCGCGTTTGTAGTATCCCTGTTGCTCTTTGTGCGCTTATACCTCCTGCCCGTGCATCCTCTTGACCGTGCATTGGCCGTTGGTTTTGCCATGTATTCTTGTTTTTACGTCATCAACGACACGATGTTCGAAAAACTAGCTAACAATTATCTGGCCCTCTGGGGATACATTGACATTCTCACATTCCTGGCCAGTCTGTTGATCTGGTCTCATGCGGTGCTGCCCTACTCGCGAGTCTCTTCTACGAGGAAAGAACCAGGGGGAAAACTCAAGGTTCCCTATGGGACCCTTTCCCCGGAACTGAACGTACGGTTGAAGCAACTGAATGATCAGCTCTCCCATCTTCTGCGTGCGGAGAAACAGAGTTCATGAACTTCATTTTCATCTTCTTTATCGCCGCCGTCCTGCTCTTGGTTGGCCTGTTGCTTTTTGCCTTGCGGCCCCAGAAAACACGGCTCACTTCTCCGGATGCGGTATTCGAAACGCTTTCGGCTCCTCGTGACTACTTCCGGTTACCTCAAATCTTGCTGGCCCTGCAGGCAAGCGATACGGAATTTTTGAAAGAACGGGGACGCCCCGACCTATGCCGACGGATTCGTTTGGAGCGAAAACGCATCGCGCTCGAGTATGTGAAGAACATTGAAACGGACTATGGCAACTTAATCGAAGCGTCGCGAGTATTGGCAGCAATGGCCCCAGAGGTCGTAGCCACGCAGGAGTGGGAAAGACTACGTTTAAGCATCGGCTTTAACTGGAAGTGCGGACTTCTACGCTGGAGGTTGCGGACTGGCCTCAAACCCTGGAGAGCTTTTGCGCAAATCTCCGAGTTGGCAAGTGATCTCTCCTATCGCTTGGAGCAGGCAACTACACAAATCGGAGAACGTGCCGCACTGGCATCGCAATTCCCTTCACTGCTGAAGGAGGGGGATGGCAACCCGCGGTAGCTTGTTGCCTTTGGATGAACTCGTCGTTTCCCTGGGCAATTCGATCCTGAAAGTGGCGCCACGCGGGGGTACGTTTCTGACTAAAATCGTCCCACCGTGTTCAGTCACAATCCCATAGCAGATGCTCAAACCTAATCCCGTGCCTTTACCTACCGGCTTCGTTGTGTAGAAGGGATCGAATACCCGGGAAGAATCCTTTACACCCTGACCGCTATCCGTGAATTCCACAAAGAGCAAACTCTCCTCTACGCCGGTTTTGACCCACAAGTCGCCTTCCTCACTATTTTCAAGTATGGCGTCGACAGCGTTGTTAATCAGATTCAGGAAAACCTGCTGCAATTGGTGAGGATCCGCCGGAATTTCCGGAAGGTCGGGTGCCAGATCCAGATGGACTCGAATCTTGCTCATGCGCAGATCATAGTCACGGAGTGCCAGAGTATCTTCAATCGCCGCGTTGAGGCGAACGGGAATTCGTTCGGGTTTATGCTGTCTGGCAAAGCTGAGAAGGTTCTGCACGATTCGGTGAGTGCGTTGAGTCTGTTTATAGATTTTTTCGGTATAGCCGAGAGCAAGAGGTCCAACCTGTCCGCTGGAAGTCAGCAGTTGGCTGTAACCAAGAATAGCGGTCAACGGATTATTCAGTTCGTGGGCCACGCCTGAGATGAGCTGCCCGACGGCGGCAAGTTTCTCGCTGTGCAGTAGTTGTTCCTGGGTACGGCGCAGATTCTCGTAGGCTTGCCGCGTTTCTTCGTAGAGCATTGTACGTTCCACGGCACTAGCGATTTGACCGGCAACGGCAGTCAGCAGGCCGATGTCAGCGCTGGAAAACTCACGGACAGCCCGGCTGCCAACGGTCACGCCGCCGATTATTTTATCTTTGGACCACAAGATGACCAGGTAAGCAGACTCAATCCCTTCCTTCAATTGCACTTCTTTTGCAACCGCGGGAAGGGGAAGCCCCTGAATGGAAAGGAATGTGGCGCGCACAGAGCGAAGCTGGGCGAGAAGATCTCCGGGTACTGTGATTGCTGGGAAATTGCGGACGAATTCGGAACGGTGGCCAATCGAGGAGACCCGCCGGAGGGTAGTGCCATCACCATCGAACAGATAGAGTGCGGCGGCATCAAGTGAAAAAAGCTCCAGAATCTGACGAAGGCTTCGGTGAATCGAATCCTTGAAATCGAGTGTCGAGCCGAGCGTTTCCGCGAGCGAGTTGAGCACGACAAGTTCCCGATTTCGCCTCCGTATTTCCTGCTCGGCATGCCGGCGCTCCGTGACGTCCAGTAAAAAGCCCTGATACACACTGATGGTGCCGAAAGCGTCACGTACGGCGGTTGAAGATTCGCTAACCGTGCGAATATCGCCGTCTTTGCGGCGAATTTCGTACTCAAAATCATTGACCGCACCGTGTTCATTGAGAAGCTTCTTTAATCGCTCGCGGTCGAGAGGGTTTACAAAGAGCGTTTGAGTGATCTCGATCTGCATCAATTCATCGCGATTCTCATAACCCGTCATGCGCATCAGCGCATCGTTGAAATCCAGGTAACGGCCCTGCATCGTCGCGATGAAAACGCCTTCCTGGACGCTGGCTACAAGCGCTCGATACTTTTCTTCCGCCCTCTTGCGTTCCGTGATGTCCTTCAGTACGTGGATGGTTCCTAGTTTGTGGCCGTGATGATCCACAAACGTAGAGGTAGAAGCCAGGAAATAGCCTTGCAGCCAGGGATCGGGAGAGTCGGCGTCGCCAGCAATCCCTTCACAGTACGGACAGATGCTAAAAGGTACATCTCGCGTATTAAAAAGATCATTTACGGCCCTGCCAATCAAACCAGGATTCTCCCGGCCCAGCAGATTGGATAGCCGGAGATTTCCGCGAACAATGCGCCCTTGTAGGTCGTGAACGAGGATTGGGTCGCCAATGGAATCGAAAGTGTACGCCCACTGCTGCTGAACGGTTTTCACGCGATCGAATAGGCTAACGTTTTCGACCATAGTGCCAAGGAAATTGGCGACATTCACAAGGTAGCCAATTTCATCTTCGTGGAAGCGTTTGCTGGAAGTCGCGCCAATCTTCAGTAGCCCGATTGGACCTTCCTGTCCGCGCAGAGGAAGAGTGATCATTTGTGTGATCCCGGCTTCGGCCATGCTGCGCCGCACCTTCGGATCTTTCTCGGTTTCGAATCGGGAGATCCGATATGGCTCTTGTCTATTCTCCGGGACCCAGGCACTCGAGAGTCCGTAATGCTTCAAATAGCTTTCTGAAAAGCCGACAGATGCACGGACAACATATTCTCTAACTTCACCTTTACCCTCAAGCAGGCGAATCATTCCGTGGCTGGCAGTCAGGCTGCCCACAATCTGGCTCAGGACTTTTTGCAGAAGCTCCCCAAGTGACACGGACTGGCTGCTGGATGCGGTCAACATTGTGAATTGCCGCATCTTTTCGCTGATTTCCTCAGAGCGCGTGCGGGCATTTTCCAGCAACAACACGATCATGCCGATGCCCAGGCTGGCATTGAGAAAATGGTCAAAGGCAAAACGCATGAGATGGATTTCGCCGTGTGTCCAGCCAGGCCGGTCTAGATTGTTCAGCGCAAGGAGGGTGAAGGATCCAGCGAGTAGTTTCGCACCATGCCCAGAATCGTGGCGTGCGGAGCGCAACAGCAGTATGCCTGCTCCCAAACAAATCACGCTTTGCAGGATCGCCGTTTCCCACCGGGTTTCCATCCAATCCGAAGCTCGACTTTCGGAATAGGCCGTCACCAGCCCCAAAACTCCCGCTAGCCATAGGGCGGGCCAATAGTAGCGTGTCGGGCCAGAAACAAACTGGATGATGGAAGCGAGGAAGAAAACAAAAGCAGCAATGCCAGCGCCGTCGATCAAGGTGGGCAACAGCGGCACATGCGCGAAATAAACAATCAGTTCGCTGGCCGACGAGATCGTCAGAGAAATCCAGCCGAACAGCCACAACCGATAGAAAACGGCGGTGTTGTCTTTCTGGAGATGGATGAACAAAACCAAAAGGGTCAGGCACGCAGTAGCTTCAAAAAACGCGACGCCTTGTAGGCCTTGATTCGGAACCACGGCCGTGCCTCCCGGCAAAATTCAGGGTTGGAGACTAGTAATTAGAGGATATTGTCTGGAAAGGAGCTTGGACACCTTCCCTTCAGTGACGCTAACACGCTATTTTCAGACTGGGCAAGCCCCCACAAATGCAGGTGTGACGTCCTCTATAATAGTGCTTGGGAGAACTACATCGTGGACCTAGGCAATATACTGGTTGTGGATGACGAAGAAGCCATCCGAGAAGTTGTTTCGACCATGTTAGAGTCCCGCGGCTATCAATGCACTTCGGTCAGTAATGGCCGGGCAGCGCAGGAGTGCATCCGGAAGCAGACGCCGGACCTTGTCCTCAGCGATATGATCATGCCGGAGATGGACGGGATCAAGCTGCTGGATTGGTTGCGGCAGTACGACGCGGACATACCCGTCATCATGGTCACTGCCATCCACGACATCTCCACGGCTCTGGAAGCGATTCGTCGCGGTGCTTACGATTACATTCTGAAGCCATTTGAGAAGGATCAACTTTTCCATGGCGTTAAGCGAGCCCTGGATTGGCGCCAGGTAGTGAGGGATAACAAGAATTTCCAGCAAAACCTGGAACAACTAGTGGAAACGCGCACGGTACAGTACCAGGAAGCGCTGGCTAAGCTGGAGCAGTCCTACGACGATACACTGGAAGCTTTGGGAAGCGCGCTCGACTTGAAAGATGCGGAAACGGAAGGCCATTGCCAGCGCGTAACGGCATTCACCATTTCTATCGCGAAGGCTGTGCCAGTACCTCTTGACTATTTGGCGGTCTTGGCGCGTGCCGCATTTTTGCACGACATCGGCAAGATGGCGATTCCCGACTCGATTCTGAGGAAACCGGGCCCGCTCGACAACGACGAAAAGCAAATCATGCGGACGCATTGCGACATCGGCTACCAGATGCTGACACGCATTCCTTTTCTGCGCGATGCCGCAGAGATCGTGTTGGCACACCAGGAATTTTACGATGGCAGCGGTTACCCGCGAGGGCTGCGTGGTGACCAGATACCACTCGGGGCACGCATATTCTCGATTGCCGATGCGCTGGACGCCATGATCAGCGATAGACCCTACCGCAAGGCTCTCCCCATGTCTCACGCGCGCGCAGAAATCAAAAAGTGCGCCGGCACGCAATTCGACTCCAATATCGTCGACGTGTTTATGTCCATCCCCGAGGAACACTGGGTGGAATTACGAGAGAACCTCGGCTCTCCCTTTCGACTGGCTCATTTGAAGAATTTGTAAGCGAAGCGTGCTCGTCGTAGACTCTTACGAGGAGTCACACCTATGGCACTTATTCCCATTAAGACCGCATCGGCAACTGGCTACTGTGACTGTGTGTGCGGTTGTTACGAACTCGCTAGCCTGCGCGATGACGAAACTGGCAAGGGCTACTGCCCTGCTTGCGGCAAGGACCACCTTGACTGGAACGTAGGAGCGGGCATCGCTAATGCAGCACCCGCAAAGGTAGAGGCGAATTCAGCGCCCAGCCGGCCATTACAACCGTTGCCACCTTCTGCCGATCCCCCGGCGCGGCTTCGGTAGAGCAATAGAGGACCACGAAACAACGAACACTCACTTCTGTGAAAAATAAAAGGGCGAGCTTGCGTGATCCGCAGGCTCGCCCTTTCTTGTTGGGAATAATTTAGAAGAGAAGCTTCAAAGCAAATTGCAGCTGGCGCGCACCCGTGGTACCGTCGGCACGGCCTGTTGCTGTCGTTGAGATTCCGAAAGTCCCTGTGTTTGCATAGGCATTCCCTGGTTGACCAAAGGCCACATGGTTGAAGATGTTGTAGCCTTCGGTTCGGAAAACGAGCTTCATTCGCTCAGTCACCGCGGTGGTCTTCTCTACGACCGCGTCAAAGGTCACGAAGCCAGGTCCGTAGAAGCGGTTTCTGCCCAAATTAGAAGCGCTGTCAAAAGGCGTCAAACTAAAGGCTGAGAGTGGTGGACCGGTCTGGGTCTTATCAGTGCCAGGTGGCAACACGGTGCTCCCCGTGATACTCAAACGGTCGCTTAATCCAGTGTGTTGATTATCACGATTCCCGAAAATGTCGTACGGGAGTCCCGTGGAAAGAGTCGTTAGACCCGAGATTTGCCAGCCTTCGAAGATTCGGCCGACAAAACCTTCCGAGAGGTGCGCTTTGCCTCTGCCAATAGGCAGCTCATAGAAATAGTTGATCACTCCATGGTGGCGAACATCAAAATCAGAGTTGCCTCTTTCCGCGAGGAGGTTGAAGGAATTGCGTGGAAACGAGCGATTCCCCGCCGCGGGAACCAGCGGATCGGACGCGTCGTCGATGGCATGGGAGTACGTGTAAGCACCTTGAATCTGCAACCCGTGCCAGATGCGCTGCTTCACATTGAGTTGCAGCGCATGATAAGTGGCGCTGGCGATAGACTTGTTGAGATCAGCCTGGAAAAACGCGTTGTTATTGACAGCGTTAAAAGGAAGATTACCGAAGTCCGTCCCGCCGAACCACAAACTACTGCCGGTAACGGTGCTGCTGTCGCAGCTGAATTCGTTTCCGGGATCGCTGCAGAATTGCAAAAGTTGCGCAACCAATTGCGGTTGGGGCGGATTTCCGTCGACCACTCGGAACAGATGGCTTGTGTGCGAACCAACATAATTGACCTCAATGGTCAAATTCCCCAGCTCGTGCTGGACACCTGCATTCCACGAGATGTTTTGCGGATTCCGGAAGTTGTTATCGAAAATGACAGGAGTGATTCCGGCTTCGTTTTGCACAACGGGGGAAGGAGTCTGCGCAGGAGGGTTTCCAACTTCGCCGAGAGGAAGTCCCGGAAAATCGTTGAAGTCCTGCTCGAAGGGCGGAATGCCCCTTGCATTCTCTACGATGTTGCCAAAGGCACGGTCATGAAACACGCCAATACCCGCACGAAGAGAGGTTCTTCCACTCTTGGTCGGATCCCACGCGATTCCCAACCGTGGTTCGTAGTAGCGATAGTAGTCTTTATAAATCTTTTTTCCGGTACCAGGGCCCACAATCGAAAATGTGAACGGTGCAAATCCGCTTGGGTCTTGGAAGAGGTTCGAGAGATTATTATTAACCTCGAAGGGTACGCCGTAATATTGCCACGCCAGTCCATAATTAACCGTGAGGTTCGGTTTTACCTTCCAGGTGTCCTGCGCGTAGATGCGGAATTCCCGCTGACGAAAACCTCGCAGGTCGTTCGCCGTTTGAGTCCCTTCACGGTTGAAGAATTGACCCTGGAATTGGTTGTCAACAATGCCGGTCAGCATCCAGCCCATATTCTGCAGCGTCGTGGAACCGCATCGCGCTGTGAACGCGTCAAAGTTTGTGAACTGCAAACTATAAAGACACGGGTTGTTGGGATCGAGGTCTATGGAAGCAGCGTGAAATGTCGAAAAAACGTTAAAGCTGTCCGCGGTCCGCGAGAAGAAGTCGTTGAAGCTGTTCGAATAAATCCGGTTGTGCTGGGCGCCAATCTTAAAGCTGTGATTGCCATGAATCCAGTTTATTGAGTCGCCCATATTATAAGTACCCGTGAATCGGCTCTGCCCGTTGCTGTCACCCAATGTTCCACACCCAAAAGTATTTAGCCCCGCCAGAGCGTAGTCGGTCCCGCGTCCAAAGCTGTCGGGAGTGGAGAAGGCATCAAACGTCGATGTCCCTCCGCAGGTGAACTCCAAGTGAGTGCGATTGCCACCCACACGAAACTCGTTGATGAGATTCGATCGCAGCGTGGAAACAAGGCCGATCGAAGCGCTCTGCGTCCGGGCGTAAAGTCCAACGGAATCCAAGCCAGGCAAAAAGTCGGAGTGTGCCGTGTTCGGGTCCGTCAGGCGATTGTAGGTATAGCGGACTGAAAGAATGTTCTTCGGTGTCAGGTTGTAGTCGACCTTCACCGTAAAGTTGTCGGCGTTAGTACGAGAGGAACTCCCAAAATTATAGAGCCCGCGCACGTCGTCCACAGCTGTCGCGCCAGCGTTGGCGGCGGGATAGAGGGCCAGTATTTTCGCGATGGTGGGATCAAGGGGAGATCCCGTCGCATTCTGGGGGGAATCAGGACTGCTTATATCGACAGGAACTCCGTTGAACGTAAACACGCCCGTCTTGAACGCCGAAGTCGGAACGAATGTAGAATTGGTCAGCGTCGTAACAAACCGGCTGCCTTCGTAGTTTCCAAACCAGAAAGCCTTATCCCTGACGATCTTGCCGCCTGCGGAACCTCCGAAAATATTCCGCACATAGGGATCCTGTGGTTGTACCTGGCCGGTATCTGGATCAACGCTGTGGTTGAAAAAGTCTCGAGCGCCGAGAGCATTGTAACGACCAAACCAGTAGGCGCTGCCGTGCAAATCGTTTGTACCGCTCTTCGTGATGATGTCGATGATCGCGCCAGAATTCCGTCCGTATTCAGGCAGGAAGTTGTTGGTGATCACACGGAACTCTTGTGTCGAGTCTGGGTTTAAACTAACGAACCCTGAAGCGCCTCCGGGAACGTCAGTATCGTTGTTGTCAGAACCGTCCAGCAAGAAATTGTTGTTACGATCGCGCTGGCCATTGACGGAGAAGCCACCGTTCGCGTTGCTTTGAACTACACCAGGTGAAAGCAAGATCAACTGGTAGGGGTCACGGGTGACGAGCGGCAGGTCTACGATCTGCTTCTGCTGCACAACATTGCTGAGCGACGCGTTATCCAGTTCGATGGTTGGCAGGCTTGCCGCGCTTACTTCGACTGAAGAGGCCAAGGTGGATACCTCCAACTTGGCATCCAGTGTGTACACCTGGCTGACGTTCAGAGTGAGGCCGTTCACTACAAAAGACTTGAAACCACTCTGCGAGACAGTCACTTCGTAGAGGCCGGGCTGCAACTCTACTATGCGATAGGCACCGGTTTCCGCTGTTTGTACCGAGCGTTCCGCGCCGGTAGCCGCGTTCTTCGCCGAAACGTTGGCACCCACAATGACAGCACCACTGGCGTCTGTGACCGTGCCGGTGATCGAGGCATTCTGTGCCAGCGCGGAAGAACCGCAAGCAAACCATGCAAGGAGAACTAGAATTCCTGGAATCCAGGTATAGCTCAGCACTTTTGAGAGTTGCGATGGTGTCCGGATTTTTGCAAAGGAGTTTGTGTTTGCTGGATCAGGATAATTGCAGGCGAGACTCTGCGGTTTATTTGACGAATCTTTGAACATCTTTTCCCCCAGGTTACTTCGAAGCAGTTGTATAAATTAATTACGAAAATCTAAGTAAATAGTTTCCGTGATATACGAGCTCAGACCATTAATACTTGCATTTAGAAGCCCAACTTCTTCCCACCGATAAGCATCTTAGGCTTCAGATAACCACTGTGATTTCTATGGATTATAGTGAGAGTCGCAGACTGGAACATGTCAATTATTTGTTAACTCCACATAACCAAATCTAAATTGGCCCTTGCCTACAAAATCACGGATTTCTTGAGGGACCACGAGATAGATTAATTCACCCCAAGTTGCTGTCTTAGATTCCTGAGTCTGGAGATAGTTACAGGGTTTGTTAATTACTTTCCAAGGTAAAGCAGGGCGAGGAGGAAGAGCCAAAGGGCATCCATGAAATGCCAGTAGTAAGAAGCGACCTCGGCGGCTACGGAACGCGTGACTTGGGCTGTCTCGAAATTACGACGCGCCACGTAAACGAGTGCGGCAACGCCTCCCATAAGGTGCAGCGCATGGGCTCCGGTGAAAATATAGAAAAAACTGCTGGCGGGGTTGGTAGCGAGATAAATGCCTTGGCCGTTTAGTTGGCGCCATGCGACGACTTGCCCTATCAGGAAAACGACTCCGAGGACTGTGGTGACTAGCCAAAATTTCTTGAAGCCGGCAGGGTCATCTTTAGAGAGCCGCTTGCGGGCCATTTCCAGCGTGGCGCTGCTCGACAACAGGATAGCGGTGTTGAACCAGAGCAACGCGGGAATGTGTACTGCCACCCAATCTCCACTGGTTCCCTTGCGAACCAGAAACGCGCTGGCCAGGGCCATGAAAAACATCAGGATGGACACGATCCCTATGGCTATACCGCTGTAGTAGATATTCGGCGAAGGTTGCTTCTTATTGGGTCCCGGCTTGCCTCCACCATTGCCGCTGCCATCGCCTCCACCATTGCCACCGGCTGACGGCGGATTCCCACCTCCGCTACCTTTTCCTTTTTCGACGATGAGTTCGATATCTTTTGTGGATGTTGCGCCGGGCATGGTTTCTCTTTCCAACTGCTAAATGACGTTCTCAACCAGCAACTCGGGCGAGAGGTGCTGCGGCAAGAAATCTCGGTGGAAGCCTGAATGAAATTCGTAAGCTCCCCTGTAAACGGTCGGGAGGGAGTCGAAATTGTGTTCGGGAACGGGAGAAGCGACACTCCATTCAAGTGTAGTGGCGCGCCAGGGATTATTTACCTCGACCTTTTTACCGTTTCGCAAAAGGAGTGAGCCGACAAAATTGATCAGGAAGAGGACTTGCGCGGCTACCGTAACGATCGTGGCCACGGTGACAAAGGTTCGAAACGAGGAACCGACCGAGGCAATCGCGATCCGTTGCGAATCCGGTAGAACGCGGGACTGCGTCAGGAGCCCCAGCCAGTGCAACGGCATAAAAATGGAATACACTCCGGCGAAAGTCGCCCAGAAATGGATCTTTCCGAGGGTTTCGTTGAGTCGGCAACCAAACATTTTCGGGAACCAAAAAAATAGCGCACCCAGAATGGCGAATGTAGCGGCAACGCCCATGACGAGGTGGAAGTGACCAATTACAAAATCTTCGCTAACGGCGGCCTGCGTGAGTTCATGACGCGCAAGGAAAAGGCCCGAGAACCCTCCCGCGACAAAGAGCGAAATAAAACCAATGGCAAAAAGCATGGCGGTGGTGAGTTGAAAGCGGGCGTCCCAAAGCGTGCCCAGCCAACTGGCCAGCAAGAGCGCGGCGGGGATGCCAAGCGAGGAGGCCAGCACGGAAAAGACCAAGGGGGCGTAGGGATTCATCCCGGTGGCAAACATGTGGTAGCCCCAGACGCAGAAACCGACGACACCGACTCCGCAGAGTGCCAGCACTACCAATCGTTCTTTCCAGACCGGCTTGCGTGAAAAAGTGGAGATCAAATGGGTCGCAAATCCAAAACACGGAAGCATCGCAACATAGACTTCGGCCTGCGCAAAATACCAGAACAGGCGTTGCCAGAGGATGGGAAGAGTGGCTTGTCTAACCAGATTCTGCGGTTGATGCGCGAGAAAGGAGACAGCCGAGAAGAAGTTCGAACCAAACAAGCGATCCGAAAGCACAGCGCTGCTCCCCGCAAGCAAAACGCTGAAAATCAACATGCTGAGAATGGCGTTGATAAACCAGGCCCAGACCGTTGCGGGCATACGCGGTAGAGTCATTCCTTCCGTGCGGAGATCAATTGTTGTTGTGACAAAGTTGAGCGCACTGAAAAGCGCCGCCAGCGAAAAAATGGAAGCGCTGACGAGCCAGAGATTGATACCGGAATTCAGGGAGAAAAAAAACGAGCCCGTCATGCCAAGCAGGGAGGCGAACGTCATCCAGAAGCAGAGGCGGTTGAGCGAGGGAAAAGCCATCTCCCTTGCGCCGATCTGCAAGGGGAGCAAGAAATTTCCGAAGCCGAGCTGAGGGGCGGCAGTCAGTACAAAGAAAACCATCAGCGAGCCGTGCAGGAGGCGGACGGCTGCGAACCGCTCGGGTGTCGCGCCCAGGTTGCTCAAGAACGGAATTGCGGTGGTAGGCCAGGAAGCGTGAATGCGAAGAAGCGTCGAAAGAATCATGCCGACGAAGACACTGGCAAGGGCTAGCCATAGGTATTGCAGGCCGATGGTTTTGTGGTTGGTGGAGAAAACGACGCGGGAGAAAAATCCCTGTCTGTGGTTTGCGGGCAGATTGCCGCCGTCGTCGTAAGTGACCATTTTAGAAGTAGTTCCGCCCCAAGCGGCACCCTGAACCAAATGGTATCTTACCGCCTAAAAAAGAAATTGCAACAAAGGGTGCCGGCAAATGGAATATCTTAGTCAGAGGAAGGACCGAGTAATGAAAGGAGAAAAAAAACACGATGCGGCGGCAATGTGGAATGAACGATTTGGGCGGCAAGAGCCAGTCTATGGAGAGGAACCGAACAGGTATCTCCGATCGCAAACAGAGAAGAGACTGAAACCGCCGATGAAGGTGTTGCTGCCAGCCGATGGGTACGGTCGTAATGGACTCTGGCTGGCGAAGGAGGGTTTCGAAGTGACTACCGTCGATGTTTCGGCGGTTGGTGTGGAACGCGCACGGAAAACGGCGCAGGCAGCAGGTATTTCGGCTGAGATTCTCCTGAGCGACTTGAACACGTGGGAGTGGCCCAAAGATCAATTCGATGCAGTGGCTGCTATCTATTTGCACTTGCCACCGGAAGAGCGCCGGACAGTTCACGCGCGCATGCTTGGTGCTTTGACGCCGGGTGGGATCCTGATTCTGGAGGCATTTAATCCAGGACAATTGGCTTACACGTCGGGCGGTCCGAAGAATCTGGAGCTGCTGTATACCACGGAAATGCTGCGACGGGATTTTGCGGGTGCCGAAGAATTGGAACTTTCGGAGACAGTCGCGGAATTGGAAGAGGGCAGGATGCATAGTGGCCTTGGCTCGGTAGTAAGGGCTGTCTTTCGACGCTCGATTTGAGGGAGAGCGAGGAGAGAAAGTACCGCAGATGCCACGGAAGTCCGCAGAGGGAGCGGAGAGGTTGGAAAGGGGTGAAAAGTTTTTTGGGGAGCGGAATTCTGGCCAAGGGGACGCGCTACGCCTCGTAAGTTTATTCAAAATACACAGAGTCGCCAGGCAACAGCGTGGACGAAGTGGCTCCATGCAATGAGATAACTCGCCTTGTCTCATTACACATTTTCGACTGATTTGTAACTTTTTTAAAATACGTGACTTAGTGGCAAGGCGATGTAATAGGCCAGACGCCTATATCTCATTACATGATTTATGACCCCACAACTGATTGAAATATTGGGGCATACTTTAGGCACCAGGCCGACAAGTACTACTGAAACTGCTTTTGGAAAGTGGCGAACTGCTCTCGCAGGGTTTCTAGTTCCCTTCGCAAGGCGTCTAGTTCAACTTCCAATTGAGAGATGCGTTCCGCCTCTGCGGAGAGCCTTACTGAAGAGGGGCCATCCTCTGTGCGTTCGCGTTCGGCGTGCATGTCGGAGATATCGTCACCAGCAAACAGATGCATGTAGCGTGATTCTTTCGTGCCGGGCTGGCGCGGAAGGACTTTCACAAGTGGCGGCTCGCGACGCATAAGCAGGTTCAAAGCGGAGTGCACAGCCTCAAGATCTCCGAAAGCGAACATTCGTTCGGCGCGGGTACGTAGCTCGCCCGGGGTTTGCGGTCCCCGCAACAAAAGCACGCATAGCACGGCGATCTCATGGCGATGGAAATTGTAAAGTTCGTTGACGCGATGCTCGTATTTGGGGACGCGAGAATCGCCTCCAGCAGAACGAACCACGGCCTGTTCTGTTAGAGAACGAAGCGCCTGGCGGACGGCGTTTTCGTCGAGAGACAGGACGGGTTCGCGATTTGATTTTTGGTTGCAGGCATTCATCAAGGCATTCAAAGAAAGCGGGTAGTATTCGGGAGTGGTGATTTCTTTTTCGATCAGGCAACCGAGGACGCGAATCTCGTTTTCAGAAAATTGCAGAGCCATGGAGAAATCATAGCAGGAGAAGTGACTCGAACGAAGGCGCGGCCAATTTGAAGAGTGCGGCTTGTGGCTCGCAATCGGTTTGCTTCTCGTTTATACTTGTAAAGTTCTGAAACGCGGTCGTGGCGGAACTGGCAGACGCACCAGCTTGAGGGGCTGGCGGTAGCAATACCGTGGTGGTTCGAATCCACTCGGCCGCACCATTCTTCCCAGGAAAATTCAACGAACACCCCGAGACCCAGGTTCAGAAAACACCTGCGAACCTGGGGCACCCTCCGCTTATCTGTACTTTCAAGGAAGTTGGCACAGTGATATCTCTGCGCGTGCATCATGCCAAGCAAATCCAAATCGATCCAGGGCCACCCGCCTCAAGGTCTCAACAGCGTAATCGTCACGACACGCACGAAATTGAGAGCGTATTTGGCAGGGCCATGGCGTGAGAGGCTAGTGTTGTTGGAACCACTGTGAAGCAAACTTCCCTTTGCCGTCCAAACTGCATTTCATTGATTCATTTCTTGTGCATCTCCGTCATCCTTTTGTTTACTACAACGATTCAATCGGCTCAACGGTCGACGCAGCAGCCCACGCAGTCCAGCGAGAAAGCTGCAACTGTAAGTGATGCGACTGCGAAGGCGGCAGAGCGAAAGCGACGATTTGAAGAGCAGAAACAGAAACTTGAAGAGTCAGAGGGCGTATCGAAGGCGACAGCGGAAACCGAAGTGAATCCTGATCAGACCTTGTTCGTATCGCCGTCCGTCACGAATATGCTACCCGGCGAGTTTCGCGAGTTTTGCGCATTCGACATCGATGGAAGAATTCTGACGGGCGAGGCGGAGTGGACCATTGACGACCCCGGAGTGGCAACATTGAACGGCAAGGGCGCTCCAACAGTTACCACTCACCGATCGGGAAAGGCCATGTTGCGGGCCTGGGTCGGCGGCCGAACCGCAGAGGCGTCCATTACGGTGCTGGAGGGTGACAAGTTGCCGGACGGGACCATACAGTGGTCAGTCCCGAGTTATCCTGGCTACAAGAGCAAGCAGATTGTGCAGGCGATGCCTAGTGCTAACGGCCCCGACCTGTACACGATCGAAGAAAACGATCAGGGCCACAGCCTGATTCGTGCGTGGACCAGCGAAGGCCTTTTCCTCTGGCTGCGAAAATCAAACCAAAAGATCGTCAACGCCGTTCCGCACTGACGCCGTCCGTTTGATCCTCCATCTTGGGACGCCATGTAGAAAATGAGGGAAACTAGATTGTGACCTCCCAACACACTATTAAACGGCGAACGGCTGATCGGTAGTTAGCGGTTTAGTGCGAACAGGAAGGGACTGCGCTGTGGCTTAGGTTGGGATCCTTCGTCGCAGAAAGCGCTCCTCAGGATGGCAGCGATTTGTGGGCTGGGTGTGAGACGCGGTATGCGTGTAATGCAAAACGGCCAACCTTTTTGGGCTGGCCGCTGGTGAAGAATAGAACGTATCTCACAAATGAAATTGCCTGAGGAAAGAGTTTCCTCTGGAGGGGCTAAAAGCTCCGACCCCCTAAGAAGCATTTATGCGATGGCTTCCAGTTACTTCGGACTCGCGATCTAAAAATTGTGTGACCGTAAAAGCGGCAGCAGAGCTGCCGCACTCCACAGGATTATGGCTTGGGTTGGGTCGCGGGAGGCTGCGACTGTGGCGTTGAAGGCGCTGGTGCGGAGGGTGCCGGGGTTGCTGGCGCAGACTTCGTAGCAGGCGCGGGCTTGGAGAATTTCTCAAGGATTGAGCCACCTTCGCCAGCCGTGCGATCGACGCGGACTGCCATAGCCAACGCACAGACCATGAACATGATGGCGCACCAGGTAGTGGCCTGGGAGAGCACGGATGCGGCTCCACGCGGCCCGAAAGCGGTCTGGCTACCCGCTCCGCCGAACGCTCCGGCAAGATCAGCCGCTTTGCCGCTCTGCAGCAGGACGACGATGATCAGCACAAGGCAGTTCAGCACAAAGAACGCGGTGAGCAACCCACCCCACCAGCGAAACCCTACGACAATGATGGCAAGTCCAACCAGCAGGGAGAGCCCCCACTTCAATCCAGACGGCATTTCCGACACCTCAATCGTAAAATTAGAGCCGGTTTGTACCCGGCAGCGTTTCCCGGCTTACCGGGGCCAATCTTTTACCAAACTTGCGAACGACTTCGGGTCCAGACTCGCTCCGCCCACAAGCGCGCCATCGAGTTCTTCCTGAGCCATCAATCCCTTGATATTGTCGGGCTTGACGCTTCCGCCGTAGAGAATACGCAGGGTGGAAGCATGACTGCTGGAGAACTTCCCCGCGGCACAACCCCTGATGAACTTGTGCACGGCCGCGGCGATTTCCGGAGTAGCTGTACGGCCTGTGCCAATAGCCCAGACCGGTTCGTAAGCTATTAGGATACGGGAGAATTCCTCGGGGGTCAACGCGCCGACACTGCCCTGGAATTGCGTGCCAATGACCTTCTCGGTGTTGCCACCCTCTCGATCGGCAAGCATTTCTCCAACGCAAACGATGGGAGTAAGGCCGGCGGCCAGCGCGGTTTTCGTCTTTTTAAAGACGGTTTCGTCCGTGTCGCCAAAGAACTGGCGGCGCTCCGAATGGCCAACGATGGAATAACGGCATCCCGCTTCGACAAGCATCGTGGTGGAGATTTGTCCGGTGAAAGCGCCTTCCTTTTCCCAGTAAACATCCTGGGCAGAGATGCCGATTTTTGTGCCCTTGGTGGCATCCACGGCTACCGGAATGTTTGTGAATGGCGGAGCAATCACGATATCGCAGTCGTCGATACCCTTAACGAGCGGGTTGAACCCGGCAAAAAATGCGCGAGTGTCCGACTGAGTTTTGTACATCTTCCAATTTCCCGCGATTACGCGGCGACGTTTTGGGGTGCTCATTTGTTGGTAAGGGCCTCCACGCCCGGTAGTTTCCTGCCGGCCAGGAACTCCAGGGAAGCTCCCCCGCCGGTCGAAATGTGAGAAATTTTGTCGGCCAATCCACATTGATGGACCGCAGCGACGGAATCGCCTCCGCCGACGATGGATGTGGCACCACCCGTGGTTGCGGCGGCAACTGCCTTTGCGATTTCCAGCGTACCCTTGGCGAAGGCAGGCATCTCAAACACGCCCATCGGGCCATTCCAGACGATTGTCTTGGCCTTGGCGATCTCCGCGGAGAATTCCGCAACGGTCTTGGGACCAATATCGAGACCCATTTGATCCGCGGGCATAGTGAATACCGTCATGGCGGTAGCGGGAGCATCGGCCTTGAATTCCGGGGCAGCGACCTGGTCCGTGGGAATTAACAGTTTAAAATTATTTTTCTTGGCTTCAGTGATGATTTCGGTCGCCAGAGGGACTTTGTCGAGTTCCACCAGAGACTTGCCGATCTCGAGCCCTTTCGCCTTGAGAAAGGTGTAGGCCATGCCGCCGCCGATTAGCATGGCATCGGCCAGCTTGATCAGGTTCTGCACTACTTCGATTTTGTCGCTGACTTTGGCGCCACCGAGGATAGCCACAAAGGGCCGCGCGGGGTTGCTCACCGCCTTGCCAAGATAAGCGAGTTCCTTTTCCATCAACAATCCCGCCGCAGCCTTCTTCACGTGTTTGGTGATACCGACAACAGAAGCATGAGCGCGATGCGAGGAACCGAACGCGTCCAGCAGGAACAAACCATCGCAAAGCGCCGCGAGCTGAGCGGCAAACTTGGGATCGTTCTTTTCTTCCTCGGCGTGGAAACGCACATTCTCCAGCAGAAGGACTTCGCCGTCCTTGAGCGTTTTGCTCATGGTTTCGGCGGCAGTTCCACAACAGTCGTCGGAAAACACAACAGGCTTGCCCAGTAACTCCTCGAGTTTCTTGGAGACAGGCCGCAGGGAATATTTGCGGTCGGGGCCGCCTTTCGGACGCCCAAGGTGCGAGGCGAGCACCAGACGCCCTCCTTTTTCGATGGCGAGCTTCAAGGTTGGCAGGGTTTCGCGTATGCGAGTGTCGTCTGTGACGACGCCATCTTTCAAAGGCACGTTGAAGTCGACGCGAATAAATACACGCTTACCGTGAAGATCGAGATCTTTAATAGTGAGTTTGTTCATGGTGGTGTCCCATTATTTGATTTAAGCAGCGGCCAACTGGAAAGCGCGACCGGACTTCTGGAATTTGTCGTGCGCCCGTGGGCTCGATTGCAGGAGTCCACGGACGCGCGGAGATACGAGATGCGAAGGCTACTTCGCCAGCAACTTGATCAGGTCGCGTACACGGCAGGAATAGCCCCACTCATTGTCATACCAGGAGAGGACCTTGATGCACTTGTCGCCAACGACCTTGGTGTAACCGGCGTCCACGATGGACGAATTGGAATTGCCTTTGAAGTCGCAAGAGACCAGCTCTTCTTCGGTGTAGCCCAGGATACCCTTGAGCGGACCCTCGGCAGCAGCCTTCAGAGCCGCATTCACGCTTGCGATGGTGGCAGGCTTCTCGACAAAGATGGTGACGTCCACAACGCTGACATTGGGCGTGGGCACGCGCATGGAGTAGCCGTCGAGCTTGCCATCGAGTTCAGGGATGACGAGCTTCAAGGCCTTTGCTGCGCCCGTGGTGCTGGGAATCATGTTCAGAGCAGCGGCGCGAGCTCGACGAAGATCCCTGTGGGGAAGATCGAGGAGTTTCTGGTCGTTGGTGTAGGAGTGGATGGTGGTCATCGTGCCGCTGATGATCTTGAAGGTGTCGTGCAGAACTTTGGCAACTGGGGCGAGACAATTGGTGGTGCAAGAAGCGTTGGAAACGACATGATGCTTCGCTTTATCGTAGGTCTTGTCGTTAACGCCAAGAACGAAAGTCGCGTCCGGATCGGTAGCTGGTGCGGAGATAATCACCTTCTTCACGGAACCGCGAATGTGCTTGCGTGCATCGGCACCCTTGGTGAACAGGCCTGTGGATTCGACCACAATATCGGCGCCGACGCTGTTCCAATCGATTTCCGCAGGATCCTTCACCTTGAAAACCTTGATGGCCTTCCCTTCGATGCTGATGGTGTCTTGGGTGTGAGTAATGTTGTGCGGGAGATTGCCGAGGACCGAGTCGTACTTCAGCAGGTGCGCAAGGGTCTTGGAGTCCGTGATGTCGTTCACGGCGACGAACTGAATGTCCTTATCGTCGATGGCTGTGCGCACAATATTGCGACCGATTCGGCCGAAGCCGTTGATTCCAACCTTAATAGGCATTACTTCCTCCGGTGAGGGATTGTAGGATAGCGGCGAAGAGCAAGCGTGGAAGACGCCGCGAGTAGAACTAAAAATGCTAGGTGTAGTGTAACGAAAAGTCAACGCAAGACGTTGTGCTGTGGGTCACAAGGCCAAAAGATCAACAATAAGGCCCACTTATGAGCACTATCGCGAATCGGCAGACTGTCCCAAAATGGGCACTCAGCGTTTATTGCTACCCAGCAGTGAACCGAGTACGCCGCGGATAAGTTGCCGTCCAACGGAGCTGCCCATAGCGCGTGCAGCGCTTTTGGCCATCACGTCTACGATACTGTCGCTGCGCCTGCCTCCAGCCGTGGAGCCGCTCATTCCCGGAATATTTTGGTACCAGGGTGGCGAAGCGGGAGCGCCCGATGTGCTTGAGGCTGCGCCCGGTGCGGCTGGGAGTGGGCGACCAGCACGGCTCTTCAACATCTCAAAGGCAGATTCACGGTCCACAACATTCTCATAAACGCCGGCTACCACGGAGTTCTGGATCAACTGCTTGCGCTGATCGGGAGTGATCGGACCGATCTGGCTGTGCGGCGGACAGACGAGGGCTCGTTGCACAATGCCAGGTGTGCCGGTGTCATCGAGAAAAGAGACCAGTGCTTCACCGACCGCCAACTGGGTGATGACTTCCTCGATGTTGAGTTTGGGATTGCTGCGGAAAGTTTGTGCGGCTGCGCGCACGGCTTTCTGATCGATGGGAGTGAACGCGCGCAAAGCATGTTGTACGCGATTGCCAAGCTGCCCAAGCACGGTTTCCGGAAGGTCGAGGGGATTCTGCGTCACAAAATAGACACCGACACCTTTCGAGCGGATCAGACGAACCACCTGGACGACTTTATCTTCGATTAACTTTGGAAGATCGGAGAAAAGCAGGTGGGCCTCGTCAAAGAAAAAGACTAATTTGGGCTTGTCGGGATCACCAACTTCCGGCAGGCGTTCGAAGAGCGCGGTGAGCAGCCACAAAAGAAACGTTGCGTAGACTTTTGGAGATTGGACGAGTTTGTCGGCCGCCAACAGATTGATCACGCCATGGCCGTTAGAATCGGTTTGGATGAGATCATCCAAATTGAGAGCCGGTTCGCCAAAAAATTTGTCGCCTCCCTGTTGCTGTATGGCCACGATGCCGCGTTGGATGGAGCCGATACTTGCGGCGGAGATATTTCCATACTGTGTTTGAAACTGTTTAGCATTCTCGCCGACGTACTGAAGCATGGACTGAAGATCCTTAATGTCCAACAGGAGCAGTCCATTGTCGTCGGCAATTTTGAACACAAGGGCGAGCACACCTTCCTGAACATCGTTGAGATTCAGGAGGCGAGCCAAGAGAAGTGGGCCCATTTCGGAAATAGTCGCGCGAACGGGATGACCTTGTTCGCCGAGGACGTCCCAGCACGTCGCTGGGCATGCCGCAAACGCAAAATTGGATAGATTGACCTTCTTCACGCGTTCGCTGATTTTTGGATTATCTATTCCCGCCTGGCTGATTCCAGAGAGATCGCCTTTCACATCGGCGGCAAAAACGGGCACGCCAATGCGGCTGAACGCCTCCGCCATGACTTGCAGAGTGACAGTCTTTCCCGTTCCGGTGGCACCAGCTACCAGTCCGTGGCGATTGGCCATACGCGGCAAGAGGTACAAGGGCTCAGTGCCTTGGGCAATTAAAAGCGGATCAGCCATGGCTATTGTTCTCCGAAAATTGAAAATGAAAACTCACGAAATGTGGGGCGACACTATTCCTCGAAAGAGATCGCAGATTCATTCATGTGGATGATTGTACGCACTTTTAGTGTGAAGGAGAAATATCGGAAGGCACTCGATGCGTAAGCCCTACTGCGGATACTGTTTTATAGCAGAAACCTTATCGCTGGTGAATTTTACGAAGATGGTCTTATCGGGAGGATGACCATAAATCCAGTCTTCCGTATCGTTCCCATTCGTGTCTCGCTCTCGCACTTTGCGGTCGGGCTTGCCCATGGCAGCGACGACTTCGTCACGGTCCATTCCCAAGATGGCGCGCCGCTCGGTAATGGCTTTCTTGGTGGCAGGGGGAAGCGTGTCAATCCAGTGGACGGAGGCACTCCGCTCCTTATTAAAATCCAAAAACGGAGCAAGAAGTTGCTTCAGTTGATCGGGAGTAAGATCGGGAATGTGCTGGGGGAAATCGATGTAAATTGTACCGCCCATGCCGGGTTGAAAGCCCGGAGGGCCTTGTTCCTGCTGCGTAGTCTGCGTCGGTTTGGATTGCGGCATGGGGTCGGTCCCGCCCATGCTGACCTGGATGCGATCTCGCCAATGTTTCTTCGGACGTCCACCACCGTTGATATCTACGACGATGCTGTGGTCGTGAAACTCTAACCCGGTAATCTGGACATTGTCTCCGCTGTTTACGGCAGCCCCATGGGTGGCCACGGCACGATCCAACAATTCTTCATTCAGCGGTTTGTCCGCGATAAGTACTATCCCCTCTTTGCCGCCGGGAACAGGCTTGCGGGCCTTCGCGAATTCTCCGGAGACATAACGGATCAGCGCCAACTTGGAAGTTTCCTGAAGTGTGGACCCTTTCTTTGGCTGCGGCGTGGTGGACTTTTCCTGCGCAGGCCTATCGTCCGCAGACATTACGGGGAGAACCGGGATGTTTTCACCCGATGAGAATAATTCCGTCGAACCAGATTGGGGCGGCCGCAGGGAAGAGATATGCGGTACGTCTGCCGTGGCAAAGCAGACTAAGACGAGCGTGATGGCATAACGATAAAGCATTGAGATAGGGGTGGCCTTGGCCTTCCCCTATATTAGCTTATGATGCCACGAGTTGCGAGAATGCTGCCGAATAATTTATTGGGAAACTACGGTAACGCCCTGGCGGTCGATATGCATGGGCAGGAGCTGTCCCCCGGCATCGAGCACGGCCTTTTCCACCTTTTCTCGGGCATCCGGCTCGATCAGGAGCACAAGGCAGCCCCCACCACCCGCGCCGCAGACTTTGCCGGCCAGGGCGCCTTTGCGCCGTGAACTATCAATGATGCGGTCAATGGTTTTCGTGGAGATGGTGGGCAGATTTCGGCGTCGGAAGGCCCACTCGTCGTGCATGAGACGCCCGGTTTCTTTCCAGTTGGCTGATTCCAGGGAAACCCGCATCTTCTGGGCGATTTGAGAGATACGTTCGATGTTGTTCTGGACGGATTTCTTGCCGTCAATATGGGCCTTGAAGACTTCCCAATTGTTGATGCCGGATTGACGCGGCTTTCCGGTGTAGCAGACGACCAACCGGCGCTGCAACTCGTCGATGTTCACACGGAGATCAATGCGCCGTTCTCCGCCAGGTGTCAACTCAATCGCGGCTACGCCTCCAAATGCCGGTGGATAGTGATCTTGCGTCCCGGTCGGAACACGGATCACGATTCCCTCCGCATCGCGGCTAATGTGAATCCAGTCGACTTTACTTTTCCCAGTTCCGGTATAACGATCGAGCCCCGCACAAATGGCGACCGCCATGGCGCTGGACCCGCCAATCCCGGCGCCAGCAGGGGCTTCCGAATTCGTGGTCAGGGTGAACCCACCGGTCGGATGAAAGAATTTCACGATCTCTGCAAGCAGTGGCAAACGAAAACGCTTTGCACGTGCCAACTTTGCAAAAGAAGGAAAAGACTCGGATCGACTGGTGTCCAACGAAACCAGTTTTATGCTCTCGTCGCCGTCAGGGTGAGTTTCAATAATGCATTTGGCGTAACGAGAGATGGCGACATTGAGTGTGAGCGCGCCGGGATGGAAGAGATAGAGCGGCCAGATATCCAAGGTACCGCCGGCAAGATCCACTCGTGTGGGTGCTTTCGATTCGATGCGCATGGCAATCCTGAGAGGCGAAATTTGACCCCGGAGCTAAAAGGTGAGCGATGGCAGAATTCTAGCTAGAAAAGGGCGGGAATTCAGGAAGATTTTCGAAGAGTTGCCAAAACGATGGGAGGGATTTGGAAGTGATCGAAAGGCCTATCAGTCAGATGGGTTCATCTCGACACCCGCCACGGTCAAGGTGATTCTGCCACTCGGGTTTGTGAACAACCCTTCGCTTGCTCGGCTACCAAGAAGTTTGCTAAGATTCGCGAACTTCACGGAGTATGGCGCGCAGCACTGCGTGGGAGACAGTACTCCCGGTCGCCTCGGCGGAGAAAGCAACCGATTTCCCTAAAAATCCAGGTCTAAAATCCAGGTCCTTTGTCTAGCTGTCTATATCTAATAGACGCGTGCAGGATGATCCCTTCACGGGCGGGTCGACTTCCTGCGAATGGAAGGGGACAAGATGAGTTCGCAACTCGGGATCTGGGCCTATGGAGTGCAAGTGAGCCAACCCATTTTTACGGGGGGAGCACTGCGCGGAAATCTCCACCTTGCTGAGTCAGAACACCAACATGCTCTGATTGAGTATCGGCAAGCCATCCAACGGGCGTTCGGCGATGTCTCCGATGCATTGATCGGCTATGAGAAACTCCATCAGGTCCGCATGCGCCAAGAGGATACTGTCGCGGACCTTGCGGAGTCTGTCCGCCTGTCCAATATGCGGTACAAGGGGGGCACGACCACATATCTTGAAGTCTTGGATGGCCAACGGTCGCTCTTTTCCGCTGAACTGGCGCTTGCACTGGCTCGAGGCAATGAGTATCAAAGCCTGGTGAGACTCTACAGGTCGCTCGGAGGGGGCTGGCAGCAATAATCGTTTCGAGCCTCGCTCTCATTCGCGGATCTTAGCGGAAGGTAGGAAGCGCACTGTTCACCTAAGATTGGTGAGGCTGAGAGAAATGGTGGCGAAAACACAAATTGTTCCTTTGTGTTCCCGCGCTGAGAATGCTGTCTCTGTGAGTGAATGAAAGGATGGAGCGGCCTATCGGAATCGAACCGACACCTGAACCTTGGCAAGGTTCCGTACTACCACTATACTAAGGCCGCTTGACTTCTTCTCTTTTATAGCACGGCAGCGCAAAAAACCGCAAACATCGAGAAGTGATCTGTACTCAAGAGCCGCAAAGATCAGGAAACTTGCGTGACGCGTGCAGACTTGACCACAGGCGAGCGACGCTGCCGCTCCGCAAATCGGGTAGCTTTGTCTTTGTCGGTGTAGACACGGCCAAAACTCTCACCATCGGCGTAATTGACGGTCACGAGAAAATGATGATGACGGCGGCGACGATCTTTGCCGAATTGCGATTTTTCGTCGCGAACTGACTTTTTGGGAGATCTTGTCGGTGCTTTTGCCACGAGTGTGAGCCTCAGTGTGTGAACATTTTAGAATGAGCACTATGTCAAGAAACGAAACCTAACGCAAGTAGCTATCAGGTTAGTAACCCGTTACGTATAAGTCTGAATTGACTGAACCGGCCCCATTCAGCGACTGGTAACCGTTTGCAGGAATCCTCGGCTGGCCCTGACGACATATTGCAGCCCGCGCAGGCCGCTGTTATCGGCTGCTCCGGTTTCATGGCCGCGAAGCGTGAACACCATGTTCATACCCACCAATTGATCGGACGGCGGAGTCCACATGGCAAGATGACCAGATCCAAACATGTTGAGGCTGTGAAGCGTGCCGCCTCCCGGCAAACCCAGAACAAAATTGGCAGTAGTTACATCGCTTTCAAATCCGGTCAGCTTGATTCTGCCACCCCACACCGTTGCCAGGGGCAGGCGCACCTGATCGATAAATGGAGTGTCGTTGCAGTAGAACGCTGCCTCCATGCGATCGATCATGCTGACGGAACTTTCCCACGCAAGGCTCCGCGCAAATGGTGAAGACGCCAAGGTGCGCGAAAACGAAATCGTATGCAGCGACAGTGGAGCCGAAACACTTTGAAGGTCGAGCGTGTTTTTTGGCAAACGAATGTCGGCAACGCTGAACAATTGTGCGGTCGATTCAGCTGAAATGGGTGATGGGCCAGTCGTCTGAGTGTGGCCGTGTGCAGCGAAGAATGACATCAAGGCAAAAGTCAGGGAGAAGCCAAAGCCTACGCGCAATCTGGGGAGAAAGGACATACAAACCCTCTGCTAAGTCCTTTAGCAGGCGAAAGATATACGAATGGCTGGCGCGTGTCTAGTGGCAAAAAATCAAGCCTGCAGGAGCCAATTCGCATGGCAAAGAAGTTACCAGGAAGAGTAGTTCAGTATCAGTACGTGCACCCGCACCCTGTCCTCCGCTGTAACACAACAGCAATGAGACAAAAATTTGACTCTCTTTCCTTGAAACATTTGCCGACGTTTTACGTCTTATGAGATGAGGAACAGATATGCTGTTTGTGGAAGCGAAGGACAAGGCAATGTCGAATATACAGAAATTACCGCCAATCGTTGAGGATCTCCGGCATCACACCCCGGAACAGTTGTTGGAATTGCGACTGCTGTTGAACACAGGAGTGAAGGGCCGCGAAGACAAGCGTCGCCCAGGTTTCTACGAATTTGATGGCGTCAACAACGTCTACTACGTTTTTCGTTATCCGTCGGGCCAAAAAATCCTGTTGGTTGCCGCATGGGAGCGACAGGATGATCCGGTTGCGGATCTGGTGGCTTGTTCCTGCCCTGCCGCGTAATTGCTAATTTTCTACTTTTTATCCAATTTCAACGACAACGAATTGATGCAATAGCGCAGGCCTGTGGGCCCAGGGCCATCGTCAAAAACATGACCCAAGTGGGCGTCACAACGGCTGCACAACACTTCGGTGCGATGCATTCCATGAGAATGATCCGCGTGCTCTTCCACTGCTTTATCGGTGGCGGGTGCGGTGAAACTTGGCCAACCGCAGCCCGAGTGGAACTTGGCATCTGAAGCAAATAGCTCCTGGCCACAGCAGACACACTGATACGTACCGGGCGTATCCGTGGACTCATATTCGCCGGTAAAGGGTGGTTCCGTGCCCTTCTGGCGGGTCACATGATATTGATTCGGCGTGAGTTGCTTCTTCCACTCCGCTTCGGTCTTTTGCACCTTTTCGGCCATTGACTCGTTTTCTCCCCTACTTTTGATGCGCCACAGTCAATATCGGATTCAGCGCAATGGCTTGACCTTTGGTCCAATGCACCTAATCATGTAGGCACGGATTAATCCGGGCAAGTCATGGCTGAGGCGCAAGAAGCATTTCCTAATAAACGACGCAGTCGTCGCGCGAAGATCGCGAAGCCTCTGCGAGTGCGTCCATCGGAGCCACGCGATGAGCACTTTGAGGATATGCCCATTAGCGTCAACGCCTCCAAAGAAGGCATCTATTTCCATAGCCGTCGAGCAAATTACTACAAAGGTATGCGGGTATTCGTGACATTCCCGTTCACTTCCGCGCACGATCCCATGAACTGTGAGTACGTTGCGGAAGTGGTTCGCGTAGAGACCCTTCCCAACGGGCGATTCGGGGTCGCTCTGCATTTGATGATGACGATGAATTACAGTTCCGGTGCTCCTCCCAGCAAGATCTCGCCGATCTAGCATTCGAATTACAAATACAAAAGAATCGCTTTTTCGATTGGTGGAAATCTTTGCCATGAGGTAACTTCATCGGGCAATGATTCTTCGGGCGCATCGACACCATCATCATCACGGCAACCTGCCGCGCCCGCACTGGACTGTCTAAAGCTTTTCGCACAAAAAAGCATGGATCAGCCCGCTGGCGCAAGTCGCTCCAGCGGGATTTTTGTTTTTGGGGAGGTTTTGGTGGAACTGGCGTTTGAAAAACTGGGTGGATTGATTCCCGCCGTCATTCAAGATGACGGAACCAAGGAAGTACTTATGCTGGGATTCGTGAATCAAGAGTCGCTTGCGCTGACTCTCGGAGGCGGCGAAGTCCACTTTTTCAGCCGGTCTCGGAACAAACTCTGGAAAAAGGGCGAGACCAGCGGGCACGTATTGAAAGTGAAAGAGGTCCGCGTCGATTGCGATGCAGATGCGGTACTGATTCGTGTCGAAGCAATCGGACCGGGCGTTTGCCATGAAGGCTATCGCAGTTGTTTTTTCCGCGAACTGCAAGCCGATGGCGCCACGCGAATCATCGAAGACCAGCAGTTCGATCCAAAGGCCGTTTACGAAAGAAAGGGGGCCGAATGAGCCTGCTGAAGTTGGGGATTCCGAAGGGAAGTTTGCAGGAGGCTACAGTAGATTTGCTGGCCCGGGCGGGGTGGAAGGTCACGCTCAGTTCGCGCAGCTATGTTCCGGCGATCGACGATGACGAGATGGAATGCCTACTGGTACGTGCGCAGGAAATGGCCCGCTACGTCGAATCGGGTGCGCTGGAAGCAGGCATCACCGGACACGACTGGGTGGTGGAGACCCGCGCCGACGTAATCGAGCTTGCGGAATTGATTTATGCAAAACAGCGACTGGCGCGCGTGAAGTGGGTGCTGGCTGTACCGGAAGATTCGTCGATTCGATCGCCACGCGACCTGGAAGGAAAAGTGATCGCCACGGAAGTTGTGGGTATCACGGAAGCGTATCTCGCTCGACACGGCGTAAAAGCTCGCGTGGAATTCTCGTGGGGCGCCACGGAAGTGAAAGTGCCGCAACTGGCCGACGCGATTGTAGAGGTGACTGAAACGGGGTCGTCTCTGCGCGCAAATCGCCTGCGCATTCTCGATACGGTTCTTGAATCTGCTACGGTCTTCATCATGAACCGCAAAGCCGCGGAAGATCACGCAAAGCGAGAGAAAGCTGAGAATATTGTCTTGATGCTTCAAGGTGCGATTGCGGCAGCTACGCGCGTTGGACTGATGCTTAACGTAAAGCGGGAAGACCTTGCGAATCTACTTGGCGTCTTGCCCGCCCTGAAGAAGCCCACCATTTCTGAGCTGAGTGATTCAGAATGGGTCGCTGTGAATACGATCATCGAGGAGTCCGTTGTTCGGCAGATTCTGCCGAAGCTGAAAGCGGCCAAGGCGCAAGGCATCGTGGAATATCCGCTGAATAAGATCGTGCTCTGATGAGAATCATCAAACTGACCGCTGCAGCCGAAAAATCTCTTCTGAGACTGAGAGAGAACGAAGATCATGAGGCACTGCGTATCGCCGGACGCATCGTGGAGGACGTACGTCGGCGAGGCGACCAAGCTGTGGATTTCTGGACACGGAAGCTGGATGGAGCTGATCTGCAAGAAAACGGACTATGGATTGCGAAACGTGAATTTGCGGCGGCGCGAAGGCTGGTGCGACCGGAATTTCTTCACGCGGCTAAACACGCAATTGCCAATATTCGGCGGGTTGCACAAAAGCAGATGCCGGCAGACTGGAATCTTGAAGTGGAACGCGGCGTTACGGTGGGGCAACGCGTGAAGCCGATCGAGATGATCGGTTGTTACGTCCCTGGTGGCCGATTTGCATTGGTTTCGACACTTCTAATGACTGTCGTGCCGGCACAGGTTGCCGGAGTGCGGCAAATCGTAGCGGTTTGCCCTCATCCGAACGATGAATTATTGGCTGCAGCGGATTTGCTGGGGGTCACACGCCTTGCGCGTATCGGTGGCGCGCAGGCGATCGCGGCTTTGGCTTACGGAACGAAGCGAATACCCCGTGTGGAGAAACTGTTTGGACCCGGCAATCGTTTTGTCACCGCGGCAAAGCAAATCGTCAGCGCACATTGTGCTATCGATCTGCCAGCGGGACCGACGGAGGCAGTGGTGCTCGGCGATCGGGGTAACGCTCGATGGATTGCCGCGGATATGCTGGCTCAGGCGGAACATGCGCCCGACGCGGGAAGCTATCTCGTCACCAGTTCCCAGGCACTGGCACGAGATGTGAAGGCGGAAGTGACTCGCCAGTTGAAGGATTTTTCACCAGACAATCCGGCGCATGCATCCTTTAGGAAGACGAGTGCGATCCTGCTGACTCGGTCCGTGGATGAGTCCATTTCATTTGTGAACAGGTTCGCGCCAGAACATTTGAGTCTGCCCGAAAGAAATGCCAAAGTTCTGGCAAGGATTGAGAGTGCCGGGACAATTTTCCTCGGCCCTTTGAGCGCGCAACCATTTGGAGATTACGCCAGTGGGAGCAATCACGTACTGCCTACAGCGGGGTGGGCGCGACGACGGGGCGGGCTATCGACGGGTGATTTTGTAAAACGGATCAGCGTGCAAACAATCGATAAGAGAGGCTTTCACTTGCTCGCTAAAGATGTGCAACTACTTGCGCGTGCCGAGGGATTGGCTGCACATGCCAATGCCGTCGAGGTTCGTCGATGATCGTGAGGCTACCAGTTCGAGACGCAATTCTGAAGCGCCGGACGTACGAAGCTCCAGCGGAAGGAAGACGAGGAAAGATACGGCTGGACTTCAACGAAAATACGACGGGATGCAGCGAGGCGGCACGAAAAGCACTTGCACGAGTGAGCGCCAAAGAATGGGCGATGTATCCCGAGTATGAAGAGCCGACGAAAGTGCTGGCGCGATATTTTCGGGTTCATCGGGAGGAAATAGCGCTGACCAACGGCGGTGACGACGCGCTGCGAGTCTTCTTCGATACGTTTGTCGAGCCAGGGAGTCACATCCTGGTTTGCGAGCCCACTTTTCCCATGTATCGCTACTACGCGGAAATTGCCGGCGCCGAGGTTGTGGCTTTGCGTTATACCGACAAAATGGAGTTTGCAGCGGAGAGCGCGTTGAAAGCGCTCCGGAAGAAGCCTCGGGTGTTTTTCCTGGCAAATCCGAACAACCCTACCGGCACACTTGTCAGCAAAGCAGTTGTGCGGAAACTTCTGCAAGCAGCAACGGACACTGTAGTTGTTCTGGATGAGGCCTATTCTGATTTTTCCGGCCAGACAGGTGCTTCCTGGATTCGTCGCTACCCACACTTATTTATTGCCAAAACCTTCTCGAAAGCAGCGGGAATGGCGGGGCTTCGCCTCGGTGCCGTTCTTGGACAGCGCAAATCGCTGGCGTTGGTTCGGCGTGCGCTGCCGCCTTACCCCGTGAATACGGCGGCACTGGTGGGTGCGGTAGCGGCGGTGGAAGAGAAAGAGACAATTGCGCGTTACGTTTCGGAAGTGAAACGGCTCCGCAGATGGTTCTCGGAGGAACTCATGAAGCGTGGGGCTCAGGTCTTTCCCAGCTCGGGCAATTTTATTTTGGCTGGGTTTGGAGCGGACGCGTCGCAACTTTTCCGGCAATTGGAGCAGCAGAACATTTGCGTGCGTGCGCGCAAGGATGTCGGGCCGGGCTTTGTGCGAATAACGATTGGAACGGAATCAGAATTGAAGAAACTGCTGCGAGTCTTGCCGAAGTCGTTCAGGAAGGCACATGAGTAGAATTGCAAAGATTCGGCGTCACACGAAAGAAACGCAGATTGACTTACGGCTGAATCTGGATGGGCGCGGCAGATCGGAAATCTTCACGGGAATTCGATTCTTCGATCACATGCTGGATCTGGTGACGCGGCATGGAGGGTTTGACCTGAAGCTCACCGCCAAAGGCGATCTCGACGTAGATCAGCACCACACCGTTGAGGACGTTGGAATTGCGCTTGGAGAGGCCGTGAACGCGGCGGTCGGCAATAAGCGCGGCATCCTTCGTGCCGGTTATTTCCTGATGCCCATGGACGAGACTTTGGCGGCTGCCGCCGTTGATTTGAGCGGTCGAGCATTTTGCGTGATTAAGGGCCGGTTCAACGCAAAGCGTGTTGGCGATTTTCAAACCGAACTGCTGGAGGATTTCTTTCAGGGATTCGCCTTCGCCGCGCGCGCCAACGTGCATCTGCGCGTTTTGTATGGGCGGTCTTCGCATCATCAAATCGAAGCGGTATTTAAAGCATTTGCGCGGGCGTTGCGATTCGCAATTTCGCGTGACAAGAGGCTGCTCAACGTGTTGCCAAGTACAAAGGAATTATTGTGAATGTGACGGTCATTGATTATGGGGCGGGAAACATCACGTCTGTAGCCCGCGCGCTTCGCAAACTCGGTGCTACGGTTAGCATCACCAATCGTGGAGACGAGATTCGCGTTGCAAAATGTTTGATTCTTCCGGGCGTGGGACATTGCAGCGCATTGATCAACGCACTCGATTCGCATCAATTACGCCAACCTCTCCTTGAGGCTATCGGAAGCGGAGCCGCGTTCCTGGGAATCTGTCTGGGTTTGCAGGCGTTGTATGAGGGCAGCGACGAAGCGCCGGACTTGCCCGGTTTGGGATTGTTCCGTGGCCGCGTGTCTCTGCTCCCAGCAGAGGTCAAACTGCCCCACATGGGATGGAACCAATTGCGTGTCGAACGTCCGACTTCCCTGCTTGAAAATATTCCAGCTGAATCGCATTTTTACTTTGCTCATTCGTACGCCGCGCCGGCAACCGGGCGCGAAACCGCTGCAGCCTGCGTGCACGGGCGCGAGTTCATGGCGGTGCTGGAGGACAACAATATTTGCGGCGTGCAGTTTCATCCGGAAAAGAGTGGGACGCCCGGCGCAAGGCTTCTGGAGAATTTCTTGCGGCGGGCCGCATGAGCCTGGCGCACAGAATCATTCCGTGCCTGGACACGGATGGAGCGCGCGTGGTAAAGGGCGTGCACTTTGAAGGGCTTCGCGATGCAGGCGATCCAGTCGAACTTGCTGCTCGTTATAACACGGAAGGTGCGGATGAGTTAGTGGTGCTAGATATCGCCGCTTCGAGGGACAACCATCCGACATTTCTGGAGACCATACGTCGCGTGGCGGAGCAACTGGCCATTCCGTTGGCTGCCGGCGGAGGTATCCGCTGCCTGAAAGATGCTCGTGCCGTGGTTCGTGCGGGCGCCGACAAACTCACCATCAATACTGCGGCTGTCGAACGGCCGGAATTGATTACGGAACTCTCGCAAGAGTTCGGCGCACAAGCTGTGGTGCTGGCCATCGATGCCCGGCGCGAAGACACGCATTGGCAAGTTCGCATTCATGGTGGACGGACAGCGACCGAGCTGGATGCGGAGGCCTGGGCACTGCGCGGAGTGGAATTAGGCGCGGGCGAGATTATGCTGACTTCGATGGATCGTGATGGGACGCAGTCTGGGTTTGACACGCGACTCACTTCGGCGATCAGCCGTCGTGTGAGCGTGCCGGTCATTGCTTCTGGTGGGGCGAAATTGCCCGAACATTTTCTGTCTGTGTTCACGGAGGGTGCGGCTGACGCGGCGCTGGCGGCTTCCATATTTCACGATCAAGTTCAATCGATTCGCAGCCTGAAAGAGTATTTGCAGAAGAACGGTGTTGAGGTTCGCCTGCCGTGTTAATTCCCTGTATCGATCTGCAAGGCGGGCAGGCTGTGCAACTCGTGCACGGACGCAAACGCGAGCTTGCGGTCGCCGATGTGTTTGGCTTGCTGCAGCGATTCGCGCACTATCGCTGGTTGCATGTCATCGATCTCGATGCAGCGATGCGGAAGGGACAGAACAACCGGTTGGTGCGGGAATTGTGCAGACGGGCCAGCCGGGACCAGAAGATGAAAGTGCGGGCGGGTGGAGGCATACGCACTACGCGTCGCGCAGAATTCTTGTTGCGCTGCGGAGTGGATCAGATCATTGTCGGCAGTGCCGCGTTTCGCCGGGGGCGTCCCAATCTTCATTTTCTGGGGAATCTCAGTAAGCGTGTGGGGCGCCAGCACGTTCTTGTAGCCCTGGACACAGCAAAAGGCCGCATTGTGACGCATGGCTGGCGCAAAACATTGTCGTTGGCTCCAGCAGAAGTGATGGCGCAACTGGAACCTTACTGCGCGGGATTTCTCTGCACCGATGTGGATCGCGAAGGAACGATGCGCGGCGCCAACCTAGACTGGTTCCGCGAATTGCGCGCCGCAACCAAGCTGACAGTTGTGGCTGCCGGCGGCATCTCTACGAAACGCGAACTTCGCGAACTGGAAAAAGTGGGAATGGATGCCGCCGTTGGCATGGCTCTCTACAAAAACCGCCTGACATGAGTTCGCTAGTCGTCCGAGATTGGTTTCTTCCCAGTTAGTTCACACCGCGTCATCGCTTTTCAGCGCAGGGCCAAAAGCAGTACGATATTTGGCAATGACATTTCTTCTTCGCCTGCTCTCTTTTACTTTGCTTGTTGCGGCTATCACTGCTGCTCAAACCACTGCTTTTGCCCAAACATCACTTCCCTTTCACTTAAAACTTATTGGACCGAATATTTGGGCGGCGATCGATGATTCCAAGGGTGACGCGGGCGCAAACGCCGGATTTGTGATTGGCGACAGCGGCGTGGTGGTAATTGATACTTTCGAGAATGAGGCGGCGGCAAAGGCATTGCTTGCGGAGATTCACAAGTTGACGCACCTGCCGGTGAAATTTGTCGTCAACACGCACTACCATCTGGACCACGTCGCGGGGAATCGAGTTTTCTCGAATGCGGGCGCAATCATCGCAGGACACCACAGCATTCGCGCGTGGATCAACACGGAGAACCCGAAATTCTTCGGCGACAAGATCAAGCCCGAAGAAAAAGCTCAGGTAGAACAGTTGCTCGGGCCGGAAGTTGCGTACGACTCCGGGGTCACACTCTTTCTGGGCTCGCGGCGAATCAACGTGCAATTCTTTGAAGGCCACACTGGCGGCGATTCCGTGGTGAGTATTCCCGATGCAGGCGTGGTCTTTTGCGGCGATCTTTTCTGGCGCAAAACACTTCCCAATCTGATTGACGCCACCACCAGTGCCTGGATCAACACGCTGGGTGATCTTGCTGTTCTGCCTGAACAAACGGCAAGTGCTGGCCCCGCTGTTCATTCCGCGGTTTTTGTTCCCGGCCATGGCGATATTGGGAATGCGACCGATGTATTGGACTTTCAGAAGTATCTGCAATCTCTGCGGGCAATGGTACAAAAGCCTGCAGATAACGGAAAAACCGGCGACGATCTCGTCAATGCGGTGCTGCCTGAACTGACTAAGGAATACGGCAGTTGGGATTTCTTCAAATACTTTTCGCGTTCGAATATTCTCGACGCGGCGACGGAGCTACGTGGCTCGAAGCGCACTCCGCCCCGCGACAAAAAATGAGATTGTTCCGTGGATGTTTTGCGTCTAGAGGGGCAAAGGCTGGAAAGTGAAGCGACAGTGGCGAAGATTGCAGTGAGGAAGAGTTGAGATCCGTCGTCGCAGACAGCGCTCCTCTGGATGACACGATTTTAGTATTTCTGAGTTGTTCGAGGTCCTTGAGCGCGTAAGCAGAGCAAATGGAGGTTTTATGCTGGTTACATTCCGTCCGTGCAGGCCGAAAGATCACGCTACGTTGCTGAAATTTGTCACCGAATATTATCGCTTCGACAAAATTCCGTTTAAGCGTGCCTCGCTCAGCCAAGGGCTGGACACCTTGTTGCGAAATGTTTCGCAGGGCCAAGCGTGGCTGATGGAAAGCCACAAGACGCCGGTCGGCTATGCGCTGCTCACTTACAATTTTGATCTGGAATACGGCGGGATCGAAGGTATGTTGACCGATCTTTACGTCAGCAAACGCTATCGCAATCGTGGCATCGGATCATTGGCTCTTTATGAAATAGAAGACTTCTGCCGCGAACGCGGCATCCGCGCCATTGAGTTGCAGGTCCTGCGTCACAATCCGGCGGCCGAATCGTTTTATCGCAAAGCCGGCTTCAAGATTCTTCCGCGCAAAGTAATGTTATTCGAAGTACGATCGGAAAAAGCGGCACACCCGATGCGGCCTATCTCAGGTAAGCGTCGGTAATATACTGCTGGACCATTCGCTGGGTGTTGAAGAACGAGCCGTTAATGGCAATCGCGTGCTGCATCACTTCCAGGTAGCGATTGCGGTCTTCGTAATACATCGGCAGGATCACGTTTTCGAGCTTGGAGTACAAATTCTCTGCGTCGGCTTCATTGTCGGCCACAGACTCGTGTGAAGGCTCGCCGCGATGAGTTTCCCCAATGGACCAGCCGGTGATTCCCTCGATGTGCCCTTCCACCCACCAACCATCCAGGATGCTCAGGCTTGGTACACCATTTAGCGCGGCTTTCATTCCGCTCGTTCCGGAGGCTTCCAACGGGTACTGGGGGGTGTTCAACCACAAATCCCCTCCGGAGGTGAGCTTTCCGCCCAGTCCCATGTCGTACCCATCGAGAAAAACGATGGAGACTGTTTTTTTAAGGGCTTTTTTCGCCTTGAAGATGCGCTTGATGATGTCTTTCCCGCCGCCGTCTTTAGGATGCGCTTTGCCAGCGAAAACAATTTGGAATGGGCCCACCTTTTTGGCAATCTGGCGCAATCGATCCAGGTCTCTCAAGATCAGATCGGCGCGTTTGTAGCCGGTTGCACGCCTGGCAAACCCAATGGTGAAAGCCTCGGGGTCGAGTTTCAGACCGGTTTTTTTGCGCACGGTTTCCAGCAGATTGTGTTTGGAAAGGAGATGTGCCGCCCAAACTTCCTCCGGAGGCAAACCAAGCGCTCCGCGCAGGCTGTAATTATCCTCGCGCCAGGAACTGATGTACCGGTCAAACAGATCCTGAAACGCGGGGGAAGCCCAAGTTGCGGCGTGAACTCCGTTCGTGATCGCTTCGATATGAACGTTGGGGAACATGCGGCGAGAAACTTCTCCGTGCAATTTGGCAACCCCGTTCACGAAATTGCTCAAGCTGAGGGCCAGATAGGTCATGTTCAGGGAGGCGCCTCGCTTTGCCGCTTCCTGAAAATCGGGGAAGTTCTGCTCCACTTGCAGGATGTTGCGGACGAGATCCGCTGAGGAGGCATCCTTCACGTCGAAGAAGCGCAATTGGTCCGGAAACAGGCGGGTCATAAACTCGACGGGAAATTTGTCATGGCCAGCGGGAACGGGCGTGTGTGTGGTGAACACGCACTTGCTGCGAACTTTCTCGATATCCTCACCTTTGATGGATGTGCGACCCGCTCGCTTGGCTTCTTCGTCGAGCAATTCCATGGTCAGCAAAGCCGCGTGGCCCTCATTCATGTGGTAGCGCATTAGTTCTGTGTGCCCCAAGGCACGAAGCATGCGAACTCCGCCGATGCCAAGCAAAAGCTCTTGCGACAGGCGATAGTAAGGGTCGCCTCCATACAAGCTGCCGGTCAATTCACGGTCGCGGGGATCGTTACTGGGAAGGTCCGCATCGAGGAAATAGATGGGTACCTCATAACCGCGCACACCCACGGCGGTATACCGCCAGGCGCGCAGTTCAACCGGCCGACCTTCCAAATTCACGGTTACGCGTGGCGTTTCCTCTTGCAGAAACTTGGCTACATCCCACTCAACTGGCTCTTCCGACTGCATTCCTTCTTCCGAAAGGACTTGCCGCAAGAAGCCCTTTCGATACAGGAGGGAAACCGCAACCATGGGGAGGCGTATATCGGCCGCAGCACGAATGGTGTCCCCCGCCAACACGCCCAAGCCACCGCTGTAACTGGGCATATCGTTCTCCAGGGCAATTTCCATGGTGAAATAAGCGACAAAGCGCTTGGGTGGGTGGGCAACTTGCGACATCGTTCTCGAACTCCGTCAGACGCATCCGTAGCGTCTCAGTGAATTAGGCGCCGATAAGTTAGCCTTCTATTGTCCGAAAACCATGCCCGTCAAGCAAGAGAGTAGCTCACCCCGGTTGCGCGCCTATCGTGTGTAACCGAGTTTGGCCATGGTTCGCTATAATCCGTGGTCATGCGAAGCATTCTCGAGGGTATTCGGGTAGTCGAACTTACGGAGGCGCTCGCCGGACCCTACGCCGCGATGTTACTGGGAGATATGGGGGCCGATGTCATCAAGGTGGAGAGGCCGGGAGTTGGCGACCAGTCGCGCACCTGGGGACCCCCTTTCCTGGGCACGGAATCGGCCTATTTCCTAGCCACCAATCGCAACAAGCGATCGATTGTCCTCGACTATAACAACCCACAGGGAGCAGTAGTTCTCGGGCGTTTACTCGCGTCAGCGGACGTGTTCCTTTGCAATCAACCATCACTGAGCACTTTGACTAAATTGGGGATAGATCCTGCTGCTGTGCGTGCCAAACACCCAAAACTCATTTACTGCAGCATTACGGGCTATGGCTTTACGGGGCCAAAGACGGGACTGCCCGGTTACGACATCCTGGCACAAGCCGAGGCTGGAGTGATGAGTTTCACTGGAGAACCGGATGGCGGCCCCATGCGCTTTCCAATCGCAATTGCGGATATGTCCACGGGAATTTATGCCGCGATGGGCATCTTGGGGGCTTTGTTCTCGCGGGAACGGAACGGTGGCCAGGGCAATTTTTTGGACATGGCATTGTTTGATTCGCAACTGACTTGGCTGGCAAACGTCGGCAGCAGCCAATTGAACGCAGGTATTTCGCCCACGCGATGGGGAAATGCACACCCGAACATAGTTCCCTATCAGCCTTTTCGCGGCAGCGATGGACGTTTTTTTGTAGTTGGCGTAGGCACGCAACTGGCCTGGCTAAGACTGTTGAAGGTGCTAAAGGCTGAAACAGGAATCGGTGATGACTCGCGGTTTCTAGATAATGCCGCACGAGTACGTAACAGAGAACACTTGATCCCACTCCTTCAGCAGAAGTTCGCTGCAGAACCAGCTTCTTCGTGGCTTGGACGGCTTGCCGAAAGCGACGTTCCGGCGGCCTCCATCCAAACTGTTGGAGAAGCGCTTGCCGACCCGCAGAGCCTTGCGCGAGGGCTGATAGTCGAACTGGAACATCCGACACTGCAGAAAGTGCGGAGCATTGCGAATCCCATTCGTTACCAACAGCAGTCTATTCAGTACAGATTGCCTCCACCGCTTTTGGGAGAACACTCTCGCGAGATACTGGCGGAGTTGGGATTCGCCGAAAGCAGTGGGCAAAATATCGGTGCAGGCAAGGCCAGGCTCTAGACAGGTCAGGATATCCCAGACCAGTCCGCAACTATCTTATGAACTGCATGAAGAAAGGCTTGTCGAGGCGATCATCTGACAGCATTTCATCACGCGGCACATCACGTGGCACCTTGCCAGTTCCAAATAAGCTACAGCTCCAGCATGGACTGAATCGGGAATTCCTTGGCGAGTTTCAGAACAGCGACGGAAGTGGCATTGGCGCTTGCGTAGCGAGTTCTGTCCCGTCTCTTGCGTCTCGTTCCCCGGTTGGATAGCGTCAAATAGACGGGGTGACTCTCCACTCCGTACTCGACTGCACGCTAATTTTCCAAAGGGGAGAGCGCTTTGACGAATCCGATCATCACACTGACCACCGACTACGGACTCAACGACCATCTTGTTGGCGTCATGAAAGGCGTCATCCTGAAAATCAACCCCGAGGCGCAGATCGTGGATATCACGCACAATATTGCTCCATTCGACCTGCTTGATGGCGCGCTGGCCATTGCCTCCGCCTACCCGTACTTCCCTCCTCGAACGATTCACGTTGTCGTCGTTGACCCTGGTGTGGGCACGGAACGTCGGCCGTTGCTGGTCAGTGGCCAAAACCAATACTTCCTGGCACCGGATAATGGCGTGCTTTCCGGCATCTATGAAAGAGAGCATCCTGTTCTTGTGCGCAACATCACCAGCGAACATTATTTTGCCCAGCCCGTCAGCAAGACATTTCATGGGCGCGATATTTTTGCTCCGGTGGCAGCCTGGCTATCCAAAAGCTGGCAACCCGGAAGCATGGGTGAAGAGATTAGCGATTTCAAGAAATTCGCCATGCCGCGGCCAAAGGAGGCCGACGGATTGTGGAAAGGCGTCGTGCTGAAAGTCGATGCCTTTGGAAATCTGATTACGAATTTCCGAGCAGAGGATTTGGCTCCCGAAGCCCTGGAGAAGGGCCAAATAAATCTCCAAGTTGGTAGCCAGCCAGTGACTCGTCTTGTGCCCACTTTTGCGAGTGGGAATGCCGGCGAAGCAATCGCCTATATTGGATCGAGCGGATATTTGGAAATAGCCGTAAATAAGGGAAGCGCGGCGAAGACGCTAGGAATTGGACGCGGCGCCCCTGTTCTGCTCGCCAGCAAGTAGTCGATTCTGCGGCCAACTACAACTGCAAATTGATCATTGAGAATGTTCGAGTGCATCCATTTGCGAACGAGTGCGCGGATCAAGCCAGTCTCGCCAAGCATCTCCCAGCAAATTGAACGCTAATACCGCGAGCATCACGGCGAGCGCCGGGAAAATGACCATGTGCGGTGCGTCGAACAAATGATTTCGCGCGTCATTCAGCATCGCTCCCCAACTGGGTAGAGGCGCCAATACTCCCAAACCCAGGAAACTCAGCGTAGCTTCCGCGAGTATCGCGCCTGCCATACCAATGGTGGCCTGGATCAAAACAGGTTGCAGAATATTTGGCAACAAATGATGCCAGAGGATCCGAACTGAGGTTGCACCCAAAGATCGAGCTGCCAGAACGTATTCCAATTCCTTGACCTTCAGTACTTGGGCACGCGCAAGGCGTGCATATCCGGCCCAGCCGGTAATAATGAGCGCGAGGATCACTTTGCCGACACCGGGACCGAAGAACGCTGCGAAGGCAATCGCGAGTAGAATTCCAGGGAAAGAGAGAAAGGCATTTACGACCAGGAGATTCACGACACGATCGAAGGTTCCTCCCAAGTAGCCGGACAACATGCCGATGGTCAGTCCGATGCTTCCGCAACCGAGAACGACGCAAATGGAGACAAGCAGTGAGATACGCGCTCCATACAGTGTGCGGGAGAGTATGTCTCTTCCCAGTTCGTCGGTGCCCATCCAGTGTGCACCAGATGGAGGTTGGAGACGTGCCGGCAGATTTTGCGACGCTGGGTCACCAGGTGCGATCCACGGCGCGAGCAACGCAAGTAACGCAAGAACGCAAACAATTGTGAAACCGATTTTCGCCAGAAGGCTTCGACGCAGAAACTCGCTCAGGGGATTTCCTGGGCTCATGACAGACGCACCCGCGGATCGATGAATGCGTAAAGGAAGTCCGTGAGCAGGTTCACCAGAACGTAGGAAAGCGCGATAACGAGAATGCAGCCTTGCAGCAGCGGGTAGTCTCTGGCGGAAATCGCTTGAACAGTAAGACGTCCAATTCCCGGCCATGAAAAAATGGTTTCCGTCACGATGGTGCCGGCCAGCAATGTTCCGAATTGCAGGCCAAGGATCGTGATGATTGGGATTAGTGCGTTGCGCAATGCATGACGCACCAGCACGGCAGTCTCAGACAGACCTTTTGCGCGAGCAGTCCGTACATAATCACTGGAGAGTTCCTCCAGCATCGCTCCTCGAACCATTCGCGTGAGAATCGCCGCTAGCGCCGCACCCAGAGTTGCGGCTGGAAGAATGTAATTCAGCGGGCCCCCACGTCCCGACACCGGTAACCAGCCGATTTTGATGGAGAAAAGCGTGATGAGAAGCGGGCCGAGAGCGAAATTAGGCATCGCCAACCCGAACAGAGTTAATACGCTGATGGCGCGGTCGGATGTATGCCCGCGCCGGTACGCGGCCATCACCCCGGCTGGAATGGCGATCACCATACAGACCAAGAGCGCGAGAAAAGCCAATTGCAGTGTCGCGGGATATCGTTCGAAGATCACGTGGCGAACCGGAGCTTGAAACTTGAGAGATTGGCCAAGATCTCCCCGAGCGATCTGCCAAAGATAATTCCCGTATTGGACGAGAAGCGGCTTATCGAGCCCAAGCGTGTGGCGAAGCTGTTCAATTTGACCCGGGGCAGCGCCCTCACCAAGCATCTGCTCAACCGGATCACCGGGCACGATGTGAATCAAGAGGAAAACCAAAGTGAGTACAAGCCAGAGTGCCGGTAACGTCAGCAGGAAGCGATGGAAGAAGTGGCGCAGCATTTTCAGCTAGGACTCGTCTCCTTATCCGTCAGTTTTGTGTCTCTCGCCTTTTGCTTCTCTGCCGAGACGTTTATCTTTTGCTCTTCCGCTACCGGTACGGGCTCGCCTGAGGGAGCACGCAAGCGTTGAATCTTCACACGCGCCACTCGCCGCCCATCCATTTCGACAACGGTAAAACGGAACGTGCCATATTCGAAGCTTTCGCCTCCTCGTGGAATAAAACCAAGTTGATCCAGGACGAATCCACCCACGGTCGCATACGCGGGGTCTTCAGGAAGCACGATGTTGTATTGACTATCCAAGTCGCGGACATTCAGCGCAGCATCGAAGATGACCGCTCCGTCGGCTAGTGTCAGCGGACGTTCCACCACGTCAAATTCGTCGTGAATCTCTCCAATCAGTTGCTCGATTACGTCTTCCATGCTGACCAAGCCGAGCACGCTTCCAAATTCATCCACCACGATGGCCATTCCGATGTGCCGCGCGCGCAATTCGGAGAGCAACTCGCCCGCCGGCTTCGTCTCTGGAACGATCAGGATTTCACGCAGTACTCGCCGGAGATCAAATGGGGGTGGAGGAGGAAGTTTTTCTTCCAGTCGCCGCTCTGTATCCAGCAATGCCCACATCATGTCTTTTACGTGCACAAATCCCAGGACGTGATCTTCGTTTCCGCGATAGACCGGAATCCGTGAGCGCTGGGTGGTGGCAAACATGCTCATCACCTGGTCCAAAGATGACTCTACCGGCAGCATAAACATGTCCGGGCGCGAGACCATAATCTCTCGAACCTGGAGTTGACCAAGTTCTATGGCGCTCAGGATAAATTTCTCTTCGCCTACAGCCAGCAGGCCGCGCTCACGCGCCTGTTGAATTTGGATTTGCAGTTCTTCGGTAGAATGAGCCTGGCCATGACTGACGGGTGCGGCCAATCCCAGCGCTCTTACCAGTACGCCGGAAACACCGTCAAGCAAGTCAATCGCCCATCGAAATGTGTTCAGAAACCACTGGAACGGCCGCGCAACCATCAGTGCGACACGTTCCGCTCTGACCAGGCTAATGGTTTTCGGCACGAGTTCGCCGAATACCACGTGCAGAGCACTCAGAAGAATGAAAGCAATGGTAAGGGCTACGGCGTGAATCAGAAAAAGCGTGCGGGTACTGCCTTCCGATGGCATGAACTGATGCGCAACGATTACCAGCGTGGCTTCACCGAGCGCCCCCAAAGCCAGGCTTGCCAGTGTAATCCCCACTTGCACTCCAGAAACCACTCGATGCAAGTCACCCAGCAGCTGTTCCACGATCTTGGCCTGCGCATTCCCCTTGGCAACCAATTGGCGAACACGCGAGAGTCGCACGGCCACCAAGGAGAACTCCACGGCTGCAAAGAAGCCGTTCAGCACCACCAAAAGCAGCACGCCCATCAATCGCAGCAAAATCATTCCGTACGATTATCCTCAAGGGGGATTGTAGCAGCAGACGGAACCAGCGCGTTCGGTTTGCGTTCGGCTTCATTCTGCCAGTCACCTCATACCCTTTCGGTCAGTTGCGCGCCAACGCCGGCTCCACTAGACTTTTACTCCTCGGTTTGAGGCGGGTGAATCTTGCGCACCATTCTGCGTGGAATTGTTTGGATCGCCGGACTCTTTCTTGTGGTATTCGCGATAGCGTTATGGTGGCTTGTTTATCGTCCACTGCCTCAACTCGACGGCAACATCACTGTCAGTGATCTCTCACAACAGGTAACAGTGGAGCGCGACAATTGGGGAGTCCCTCACATTCGGGCTTCCTCCGTGGAAGATCTGGTCGAAGCACAAGGCTACGTACTGGCTCAAGACCGCCTGTGGCAGATGGATCTGCTTCGCCGCGTGGCTCGTGGCCGTTTATCGGAAATCCTTGGTCCCGCCACGGTTGGAATCGACAAGGAATTCCGCAACTTCAATTTCGCACGAGCAGCGGAGCGTGATGCCGGGCTGATGGACCCAGAATCGCGCAAAATTATGGAGGCTTACGCACGCGGGGTAAACCGATTCATCGAACAACATGCTTCGAGACTCCCGATGGAGTTCACGCTGCTCAAGTATAGGCCGGAACCCTGGAAAATCACCGATTCGTTGGTGATCGCGGGCTACATGTACCGTACGTTGACAGACACCCGGCACGCGGAGTTACACCGTGCCGCGATACTCGCGAAGGTTGGCCCGGACCTGGCGAAGGATCTTTACAGCGAAGAAGCCTCGATGGATCACTTTGTCGTTGGAGATCCAAACGTGGAGAAGAATCCACACGTCCTCTCGCAAGCGGATTCCGATGACGATGACGACGATGAAATGGATTATGACGATATCCTGAAAGCAAACCGCAGCTTGCCGGACCAGCAGAATGAATTGAGAATCGGGCCAGATATCACTAGCGCAATGGCGGCAAACGTGACGGAATGGCTGGAAGCGGGCGAACGCGATGTGCATCGCATGCTGGGCAGTAACAATTGGGTCGTGAATGGGGCACACACAGCCACTGGAAAGCCGTTGCTCGCCAACGACACACATCTGGAACTAACCATCCCGCCGATCTGGTATGAAGTTCACCTGACGGCTCCGGGCTGGAACGTAAAAGGCTTTACACTGCCTGGCGCACCCTTGGTCGTCATAGGCCACAACGACCGCATCGCCTGGGGCTTTACAAATAACGGTGCGGACGTGATGGACCTTTACATCGAGACATTCAACCCAGCAAATCCTGATGAGTATCGCGTCAACGGTCAGTGGAAAAAGGCCGAGACATTTGACGAAGTCATTCACGTCAAGGGCGGTCCCGATGAGCACCTGAAGCTCGTCGTCACTCGCCATGGTCCCGTTGTGCTGCGCGAGGGGGAAAAGTCGTACTCAATGCGCTGGACCGCGCTTGAACCAGGCGGATTGGCAAACACGTACACCTGGCTGGGGAAGGCGCAAAACTGGAAAGAGTTTAGACTGATCCTGAGCCACGTCTGGGGACCGGGCCAGAACGTGATCTACGCTGATGTCGACGGCAACATTGGCTACACCGTGGCGGCACGAGTGCCTATCCGGAAGAAGGGACACGGGACTGTTCCCGTTCCCGGAGACACCGACGATTACGAGTGGACCGGTTACATTCCGTTTGAAGAGATGCCCCAGAGTCTCAATCCGGAGAGTGGATTGATTGTCACGGCAAACGCTCGCGTTACTGGGCCCGATTACAAACCATATCTTACGGATGATTGGGAAGAACCGTACAGGACCGCACGCATTTATGACTTGTTGCATGACAAACACGATTTGCGCCCCGAAGACATGCTGAAAGTCCAAACGGATACCTACAGTTACCCGCACGTGTTTATCGCGGAGCAATTGGTGGCAGCAGCAAACTCGGCACCGCCCAAGGAAGAACGCACAAAGAAGCTGATTCAAGAAGCAAAGGAGTGGAATGGCATCGCGGATGCGAGTTCCACCGTCGTTCCCTTTCTCAATTCTACTCTCTATCGAGCGCTCGACTTCATTTTGGAACCGCACATTGGAGAAGATACGGAACTCTACGACTGGCGGAAGATTGCGTTTTTGCAGAGGATTTTGACAGAGCGGCCCGCGCGATGGCTTCCCGCAGGATTCAAGAACTACGACGAACTGCTCACTGCTGCGGCAGACCTCGCTGTGAAGCGCCTGGAAGAACGAACCAAGGACCCAAATCCCGAAGATTGGACCTGGAAACGGTTCAATTACCTCGACATGATTCACCCGATTGGCCGCGAAGGCATATTGAAGAATTTACTGAGCCTGACGAATCAGCCACAATCAGGAACATCCTTCAGCCCTCGAGCTGCCTCGCGACACCATGGACCGTCCGAGCGTTTTGTCGCCAATCTTGCGGATTGGGATCAATCGATTATCTTGATTCCATCGGGCCAATCCGGCCAGCCTGGAAGCGAACACTATAAAGATCAATTTCACTATTGGTTGGAAGGCAGACCAATTTACGGACCATTCAGTGACGTGGCAGAGGCGCGCGCAAAAAAACACACTTTGTTCCTGAAGCCCGGCAATTGACGCCGGCGTTCCGCACAATCAGGACGGTGATCATTTCCGTACTGCTCATACACCGCATTCTCCCTCGAGTTTCACATGCCTGAGCTACCAGAAGTTGAAGCCATAGCAAGGACGCTGCGTCCGCTTGTTCGAGGGCGAAAGATTCGGTGCGTTCACGTATTTCACCCGGTCGTGATCCGGCCGCAAACGATTCCTCTTTTTGCCAAACAAGCGCAGGGAGCGCAGGTAAAGAACGCCAATCGCGCGGGCAAATATCTTTTCTTGAAACTGAACCACGGATTAATCGAAATACACTTTCGGTTTGACGGGCAGCTGCTGTGGTTTTCCAACGCTCGCCAGTTGTTAAAGCAAGCCAACCAAGAGAAGGACGGAATCCACGTCGACGTTGCCTTCGAACTGGATTCAGGAGTGCTCGGCGTCGTTGACCCCCGGCATCTTGCCAGAGTCCATGTTTGGCGCAACGAATTGGAATGCCGTCCACTGAGAACTCTGGGTGTCGACGCCCTTTCTTCAGTATTCACGCGCTCTCTTTTGCAGCATGAACTCGCCGAGTCCAAGCAATCGTTGAAGAAATTCCTTCTGGACCAAACGCGCATAGCGGGCATCGGCAACATCTACTCTTGCGAAGCGCTGTGGCACGCACGGCTCGATCCACGCCGACGCGCCAATTCCCTCAAGCCTGCCGAAGCAGAAAAGCTTTACAAAGCGATTGTGTACGTTCTCCGGCGTGCCTTAGAATGCTGTTTGGATCCGGCACCTGAGTTTGGCGATCCGCAGTGGTGGTTTCAGGGCTTGGAACGCATACTTCGCGCCTATCAACGCGAGGGTTTAGCATGCAGGCGGTGCAGCAACGCGATCCAGCGCATCAGCCAGGATGGGCGGTCCACGTATTGCTGTTTGCATTGCCAGAAATAGGGCCGGTGTTGTCGTGCCAAACCGGCACGACATAATTCTGGCGTAATTAGGCGGAGATTGTGAATCTACCTGTTCAGAAAAAAACAGAGCCTCCCAAGAAACCTGATTTCGAGCGCTCTTTAGCTCGCCTCGAAGAAGTTGTACGCAAGCTTGAGAGCCCGCAGCTTTCGCTTGACGAAGCGATGAAGCTTTTTGAGGAAGGTGTTGGCCTCTCTCGCGAATGCCAGAAACAACTGGAAGAGGCGGAAGGCCGCGTGGAAATTCTCTTGAAGAAAGCCGACGGAAAGATGGCAGCGGAACCTTTCGAGGCAGAAGGTGAATGAAAAAGATGAGTGATCCGTGCCCCACTCCACATCCACAAATCTCCAGCCGATGAAACTGCCCGCCTTTTTCGAGGAAGATCGACTCGCCGTAGACACATCTCTGGAGCGCCTGATGCCGCTGGAGACTGTTGTTCCGGCTTCCATCCACACAGCGATGCGGTATTCGGTATTTGCCGGGGGAAAACGTATCCGGCCGATTCTGTGCCTGGAGACTGCGCGCATTTTTGGGGAAGATGTGGCACACGCCCACTTCCCTGCCTGTGCCATCGAATTCATACACACCTACTCCCTGATTCACGACGACCTGCCTGCCCTCGATAACGACGATTTGCGCCGGGGCAAGCCGACGTGTCACAAGAAATTTGGCGAAGCGATCGCCATTCTGGCGGGCGACGCGTTGCTGACGCTGGCATTTGAGACGATTGGCAAATCGTCTGTGTCACCGGATCGTCGCGTCGCCATGTTGACGGAGATCTCAACCGCCGCAGGAACCGTGAATGGCATGGTCGGAGGACAGGTTGCGGACATCGAGGCCGAGGGTAATCGCGTTGGCCCGGAAATGCTCGAATACATTCATCGAGCGAAAACCGCCGCGCTGATCCGCGCGTCTATCACCGCAGGTGCAATTTCCGCCGGTACACCGCCCGACGACATCGCTCGAGTTCGAAGATTTGGCGAGACGATTGGCTGGGCCTTTCAAGTGACGGACGACATTCTTGACGTTACGGAATCATCCACTGCGCTTGGAAAAACAGCAGGTAAGGATATTGCACAGCAAAAAGCCACGTACCCGTCAGTCTTCGGTTTGGAACGCTCTCAGCAGATTGCCAACGAACTGGCCAGCAAGGCCATCGCGGAGTTGGCGACGTACGGCGAAAAGGCCGCGCGTTTACGAGCCATTGCGGAATTTCTCGTCCTTCGACGGGCTTAGCTACCACAACCGCAGAATTACAAATGAACGCGAAAACCTCACGTAAACGGCTGGATGTTTTGCTCGTCGAGCGCGGTTTGGCTGAATCCCGCCAGAAGGCGCAAGCCATGATTCTGGCTGGCGAAGTGGAAATCGAAGGTAAACGTGCCGACAAGGCCGGAATGAACACGGCTGAGAATGCACGGATCGAAGTTCATAGTCGATTGCAGAAATATGCCAGCCGTGGAGGTTTTAAGCTGGAAGGAGCACTTGGGGATTTTCACGTCGGGGTGAACGGCAAGATTTGCCTTGATGTAGGGGCTTCCAATGGCGGGTTCACGGATTGCTTGCTTCAGAATGGAGCCGCTCGCGTATACGCGGTGGATGTGAACACGGACCAGTTGGCCTGGAAGTTACGCGAAGATCCGCGTGTTGTACCTATCAAGAAAAATGCTCGCGAGTTGTCTTCAGCAGATTTGCAGGAAACTGTTGGTCTTGTGGTAGCCGATGTGTCTTTCATTTCTGTGAAGAAAATCCTGCCGGGTGCAGTTGCATGCTCAAATTCAAATGCCGAATTCCTGATTCTGATCAAGCCGCAATTCGAACTTGAGCGTGAAGAAGTGGGCAAGGGCGGTATTGTGCGTGAATCTGACCTGCACCAGAAAGCGATCGAAAGCGTCCGCCAGGCAGCCCAATCCCTTGGGCTGGATTGCCTGGAGGTTGCGCCAAGCAAGTTGATGGGTGTGGAAGGCAATCAGGAGTATTTCCTTCACGCCAGAAAACGGCCTGAGGTAGAATCGCAGTAATCCATGCCAACCACTCCTGCGTTCAAAACAATCGGCATCATCTCCAGGCCAAGGCGATCCAACCTGGCTGAAGTTGTCCCTGGCCTTCTAGGATGGCTGGAAGAGCGGGGCGTCAAAACGGTTTATGATGCAGAAACAGCAAGCTGCTTGAAGGCGGATGGGGAAGGCAAGACGCGCCATCATATCGCGGAAGAGGCCGATCTTTTCCTGGTGCTTGGCGGCGATGGCACTCTTCTAGCCGCTTCCCGTGAAGCAGCGACACGTGGAATCCCGATCTTGCCGATCAACATGGGCAGCCTTGGTTTCCTGACAAGCTTCACACTGGAGGAGTTGTATCCTGCGCTGGAATCGGCATTGTTTGGAACGTATGCGGTCGATGAACGGGTTTTGTTGCTGGTGCAGCGCATAAATGGAGATCAGGTACTCACCGAGCAACGCGTCTTGAACGACGCTGTCGTACACAAGGGGACACTCGCGCGTATGATCGAATTGGAATTGCACATTGACGGTGGTTTTGTGTGCCGCTATCGCGCGGACGGATTGATCGTGGCCACGCCGACTGGGTCGACGGCGTATTCCATGTCGGCCGGTGGGCCGATCGTGCATCCAGCCGTGGAATCCATCTTGATCACACCGATTTGCCCGCACACGTTGAGCGACCGGCCGGTGGTAGTACGCGACACCTCAAATATCGAATTGCGGCTGGCGGCTAGTTCAGACTCGATCTTTCTAACACTCGATGGTCAAACCGGTTTGCCAACCCAAGCTGGCGACCGAATAAAAATTACGCGAGCGCCTGAACGTTTGAAACTGATTCATCCACCGAACAAGACTTATTTTGAAATCCTGCGAAATAAACTGAAGTGGGGCGAAGCCTGAGTTGTTAGCCTAGAACGTCAGTGCGCAACAAATCGGCTCGGGTTTCACGCCGACGGATCAACTTCGCGCGTTTTCCTTCCACCAAAATTTCCGCCGGACGGCATCGTGCATTGTAGTTGGAAGCCTGCGACATCCCATAAGCGCCGGACGTCCAGATTGCCAAGGTGTCGCCGGGCTTCACCGCGCCCAAGGGCCAACCCTGGAGAAAGCAGTCGCCTGTTTCGCAGACCTGGCCAACGATATCTACTCGATTCTGAGCGCCTGGATTGGATTGGCCGCTCTGGACAACTTTCGTAATCGGGTGAGGCGCGTCGTATAAAACCGGCCGCATCAAATCGTTCATCGCAGCGTCAATAATTACGAAACCCTTCTTTGCATTGTGTTTGGAATAGATCACACGGGACAGAAGAACTCCCGCAGGAGCGATCAGAGATCGCCCAGGTTCCAAGAGCAGCTTTACACCTAAGGGCCGCACGACATTTGCCACCATGCGCGCGTACTCTTTGCGCGAAGATGGCTGCTCTTTCGTATAGCGCACGCCGAGGCCGCCGCCGAAATCGAGACATTGCAGGTTCACACCCAACTTGCGTAATTCCAAAAGATAACTTGCCAGTCGCTGCAAAGCTCTTCGGAAGGGGTCCAAGGAAACAATCTGCGAACCAATGTGCGCGCTAATTCCTTGCCAATGGATATGTTTTGCTTCGCGATGAGCCAGATACAATTCCCTCGCGGTGCACCAGTCCAAGCCAAATTTGTGTCCGTGCAGACCCGTGGAAATATGAGGATGGCCACCAGCTTTCACATCAGGATTCACGCGAATGGAAACGCCAGGGATTCGACCAGTTTTCAACCGGGCACGGTCCGCTTCTTCCAGCAGGATTTCCAGCTCCGCTTCGGACTCCACGTTGAATTGCAGGATTCCCGGATTGGCCGCACGAGTGACCCTGTAGTGCAACCCTTCGCGGATTTCCTCTCTTGTTTTTCCCACCCCCGAAAAAACGATCCGGTCGCCACTGATGCCAATTCGGCCAAGATGCTCGAGTTCGCCGCCGGAGACAATGTCAAACCCGCAACCATGGTGCGCAAGCATTTTCAGGATAGAGAGGTTGCCGTTGGCCTTCACGGCAAAGCAAAGCATGTGAGGCTGATTGCCGAGTCCTGCTTTTATTTGGTGCAGAGCCTCTTCCATTGCTCCGCGGCTGTACACGTACGCCGGTGTTCCAAAACGCCGGGCGATTTGCGGAAGGGCTACACCTTCGCAATGAACTTCTCGAATGGTGCGTTTCTTACTCTTTTTCCAGGCGAACTGCGGCGTAAATGTGGCAGGATCCACATATTCCAGATTCTTACGTGCCTTGGGTTTGCTGCTCATTTCACTTTTACGATGACTAGTGTGCGGTCGTCGGAAAGCGGCGCGTTTTGGGAGAACCAGTCCACTTCACTCAACAGCACATCGGCAAGCTCGGCAGCGGTGCGCTCGTGATTCTTCTCAATCAGCGCGCGCAATCGCTCCATGCCGAACAGTTGTCCTTCGATGTTGGCGGTTTCCGCGAGTCCGTCCGAGTGAAAAACCAGAATGTTGCCAACGTCCAGAGTAACGCCCCATTCGTCGTACTGAACTTCCTCAAAAATCCCAAGAGGAAAGCCTGTCAACTCGATTTTGTCGCAGCGGCCGTCTTTATACAGAAGCGGCTGCGACTGCCCTGCGTTTGCCACTCTTAATTTTTGCCGGCCCTTTTGCCACGTGGCGTAGCAGGCTGTCATAAAGCGGCCTTCGATCCGGCGCTCGCTGACCAGATGATTCATCTGCTTCAGCATTTCGGCAGGCTGTAGTTTCTGGGGTGCCAGACTGCGCATAATGCCAATCGCTACCGCTCCATAAAGTGCGGCAGCAGTGCCCTTTCCGCTCACATCACCAAGGGCAATGCCAAGTTGCTGCGGTCCGTAGCGAAGAAATTCGTAAAGATCGCCGCACACTTCTCTCGCAGACAAATAGCGGGCGGCCACATCCAGCCCATAATCGTCCGTCGGGACGGGCCTAAGCAAGGCTCCCTGAATTCGCTTTGCCGCCTGGAGATCACGGTCAAGGCGAGCTTCGTCTCGAGCTACCTGTTCGTAGAGCCGCGCATTCTCAAGGGAAACCGCAAGATTTGCGGCCAAAATGGAAAGTGTCTGCACGTGATCGCTGGTGAAATAATTCAGTTGCGGGCTTTCCAGATCAAGCACTCCGATCACCTTCCCTTTGTGCATCATGGGAATGGCCATTTCCGAGCGGGTCTCTGGATTTACCATCAAATAGCGGGGATCGGCGGTCACGTCCGGCACGATTACAGGTTCTCTCAGCGTAGCCGCTGCGCCAACGATGCCTTCCGTCGCTGCCACTCTAAGTTTTCCCTGCACACGCTGGCCGTGCTTGACATCAATGCGATGGCGAAAAATCTTCTGTTCTTCGTCATAGAGCATCAGGCTGAGGATCTGGTAGTCAATCACGCGCTTAACAGCTTCCGCAGCACGGCGCAGCAACTCCTCGACATCGAGGATGGAACTCATCTCGCGGCTAACTTCGTTCAACACCAGGAGCGTTTCCGCCTGGTTGCTTACTTGCTGAAACAGCCGCGCATTTTCGATGGAAACCGCCAGGCGGCTGGCCAGCAAGGTCAGAATGTGCTGTTGGTCTTTGGTGAAATAATCGAGATGCTGGCTTTGAATGTCCAGCACACCTACGCATTTGCCGCGCAGCATGAGAGGAACGGCCAACTCTGAACGAACCGATTCAATCGCGTTGATGTAGCGCGGATCTTGCAAGACATCGCTCACTCGCACGGAATGACCAGTCGCCGCGGCAGTCCCAGTTATGCCCTGGCCAATGGGAACTCGCAGGTTTTCCGCCAGTCCGGTTGGATAGCCGATCGCGAAGCGGTGTTGCAGGTAAAGTCCGTCACCATCGACAAGAAGCACACCAAACAACTCATAATCGATGTGGCGCTTGATTAATGCAGCCGTGTGCACCAGCACTTCGTCGAGGTTCAGAGAAGCGTTTACTTCTTCCCCGATCTCCGTGAGTGTTGCCAGAACTTCTGCCGAGACTTCCGGGCCGTCGTTCGTGAGCTTGATTGCAGTTTTAGGTTCAGTGGATTCCATGAAGTCCAACTAGTATAGCAGGCAGTCGTAATCTCTCGCCCCAGTTGTTACTGTTCTTTTGGTTTTTTGTTTGAAGAAAGGCGCAGAATGCAGACGGCAGGCAAGTTTCGGTAGCGCTGATCGAAATCGAGTCCGTATCCGACCACGAACTCGTTGGGGATCGGAAATCCGGTATAGTCCGCTTTTACGTCGGCGATGCGGCGCTCCACTTTGTCGAAAAGCACCACGGATCGGAGGTGCTTTGGCCGACGCTCTTCAAAAAGACGCAGCAGGTACCTCAACGTCAGCCCCGTATCCAGAATATCCTCTACTAAAATCACCGTTCGCGATTCGATGCTTACATCCAGGTCCTTGGTGAGCTTCACCTCGCCGGTTGAATTGGTGTTGGACCCATAACTGGAAACTCCAATGAAATCGAAGGAGACTTCGCCGCGCAATTCCCTTGCGAGATCGGCCAGGAAAAATACCGAGCCTTTCAACACGCCCACAAGGTGCAGTTCGTTCTTCGGAAAGTCTCGCCGAATTTCTCGCGCGAGCTGTTTCACTCGCCGCCGAAGACGCGCCTCTGAAATCAATACGCGAAGCGATTCGCCCGGCCGATGTCCCGGGGTTTCGCCGCTTCGCCGCACCTTCTTTTTCTTTGCCAAAACCAACGCGCCTCGAGCCAAATTAATTAACCCAATCCGCCAGGAACACATTCGTTTCATGCGGAACTTTACCGTTGCGGTTGGAAGCCCACACCAGCCGTTTACCATCCGATGTAAACATGGGAAACCCGTCGAAATCGGGATGATACGTGATCCGCTCTTGTCCCGAACCATCTTCATTGATTACGTACAAATCAAAATCACGGCCGTTTTTGGGATCGGCTTGATTCGAGGCGAAGATGATCCGCTTTCCATCCGGCAGCCAATACGGACCAAAATTCGCCGCCCCATTCCGAGTGACCTGGTGCTTGTTCGAGCCGTCCGCATTCATTACCCAAATCTCCAGGTTTCCTGGACGAATCAGGCCTTGATTAAACAATTCCCTGTAGTCCTTGATTTCTTCCGCCGTCTTCGGATGTTCCGCGCGATAAACAATCTTGCTTCCATCGTATGACCAGAACGGTCCGCCATCGTAACCAAGCTCATCGGTCAGCTGCTTTACGTTGCTGCCGTCCGCATCCATCCTGTAAATATCCAGATCTCCGTTCCGGGTCGAGGTAAACACAATGTGTTTTCCATCTCGCGTGATGGTGGCTTCCGCGTTGTAACCTGCCGAATGCGTCAGTTGCTTAAGGTCCGTGCCGTCGAGCCTCGCCGTGTAGATTTGATAGGTCCCGTAAATTGGCCAGACATAGCCATGCGAGTAATCAGGCTTCGGCGGACATTCAGCTGCGGAAGCGTGCGTCGATGAGAAGAGAATCTTGTCGCCCGAAGGGAAAATATAGCTGCACGTTGTACGTCCCTTCCCGGTGCTAACCAACTTCGGTGTCGCTGGCTTTCCTTCCGGTGGGTCCACCGTCATCGTATAGATCTGATCGCAAGGCACGCCTTCGCCTTGATGCTGAAAAATCACTTGTTTGTCATCGGCTGAAAAATAGGCCTCGGCGTTCTGGCCCCCAAACGTAAGTTGCCGCACATTCTTTAAGTGCTTTTGTTCTTCCGGCAGCAGCAGTGGATCGGCTGCCTTTTGCTGTGCATGCAATACAATCCGCCCCGAAAGATACAGGCCCGTCAACGCCAGCGAAATCGTCACACCGCATGCAAGAATCTTCGCAGTCCTCACGTCATCTCCCACAATTTCGTCGGAATCCGGATTACTCCCGACTATTTTCGCTGCTCCAGTTTCACATCCACTTTCAATTCTTTTCCATCGCGCAACACAGTCACGGGCACAACATCGCCAACCTTACTTCTGCGAAGAGCGTCCGTGAAATCATAAAGATTCTTGATGGTCTTGTCGCCAAACTGAATGAGCACGTCACCAGCCTTCAACCCCGCCTTCGCCGCGGGTGATGCCGGTTTCACGTCCGAGAACTTAACGCCATTTTCGGTTTGCCCAAAATCAGGAATCGACCCGAAGTACGGACCGTAGCCACCACCGCCACTGGCGGATCCACTGTGTGGATTTGAATCCGCTACTACGACGAATGATGGACGGTCGTGATCCGTTGCGATCTGGAGGGTGGCTTTTGTCACTACGTTCAACAATTGCGACGCCGATTCCCCGTTGATCTTGTCCCAGGTATCGGAGGGCTTGTGGTAGTCCGAGTGCAACCCGGAGAAGAAGAACAGCACGGGAATGCGCTTTGAAACAAATGACGTGTGATCGCTCGAAGCATATCCACCCTGCGAGACTTCGAATTTCAACGCCGAACCTGCTTCGGCTTCCTGCAAGACCTTCGCGAATGTGGATCCCGTGCCGACTCCCCCGATGTACACCTTGCCGCCTTGTATTCGACCGATCATGTCCATGTTCAACATGGCGACAGCTTTGTCGAGTGGCTTTGTCGGCTCTTTCACCCACGCTGCAGACCCCAGAAGCCCCAGCTCTTCGCCGGCAAATGAGGCAAGCAAAATCCCACGCTGTAATTGCCCCTTTAGCGGTGACAGCAATCGTGCCAATTCAAGCAAGCCGGCGGTTCCTGATGCGTTGTCGTCCGCACCCGGATGGATTTGCCCTATCTGCGAGGGAGCCAGCGAATCGAAATTTCCGCGTCCCAGGTGGTCATAGTGAGCGCCCAGAATGATGTACTCGTCAGTCTTGCCGGGAAGATAGGCCAAAACATTGTTCACGGTTGCGCGAGTGTTCTCGATTCCCACAGATACCGAAGCGCGCATCGCTTCGGGCAACGCAAAAGAGGCCGGTTTCGTTGCACTGTTGATCTTGTCCTCGGCTTCTTTCAACGAACTGCCCATGGCATGTAACCAAACGTCCGCAACACTATTCTTAACCTGCAAGAATAGAATTCCGACACTCTCTGGGCCGTTCACGCTCCCAAAACGCGTGAGTAAATCCTGCTCACCTTCATTCAGTTTTCCATTTACCAATACGATGGCTCTCGCACCATGATTTCGCGCATTGATTGCCTTGGTGATGAATTGCGCGTGATTCGTCAACCCCTGATTGCCACTCTTGGCCGCGAATCCGGCTGGTTCGTACCGTAAAACCAGGACGACCCTGTCCTTCACATCCAGTCCAGCGTAATCGTCGTAGCCGAATTCCTCAGCGGTAACTCCATATCCCGCGAACACCAGGGGACCCGTCACCTCCCCGGAAGCGGAAAAACTGAATGGCACATAATCCTCATTCAGTTTCAGATCCGACTTTTCAGCACCATTTTCGAGCAGCAAACTATTCTTGCCATGAAGTTTGGCACCGGTGGTGACGGTAAAGGCTTGCAGGTACCCCTGTTTCCCCGCCGGCTCCAGCCCGTAACCCTTGTAACGGTCGCGCAGAATATGTTCCGCACGGATCAATCCCTTCGTGCCGTCACCGCGACCTTCCATCTTTGCCTGGGTTAGGGTTTTGATATCGTCAACGTAGCGATGGGCATCCGCATTTCCAACTGAAGTGGGATTCGTCGCGGCAAACGACACACCTGCCAAGAACAAAACTCCAAACGTGCGCAAGATTAGAGGAGCATTCCTCATTCCGGAAAACCTTCATTTCACCGCATCATTCACTGCGAATGCAGAGTCGACAATCCTAGTTCTCTGCCGCGCGCGCTGTCAATTCCACCGAGCGTTGGCCGCCTAAATTTGGCCGTTTCACGGAACTCCTCGGGTATACTCTTTCGGGTACAAACGTATGTTGATGATGGCCAAATCAATTCTCCTGATTATCTCCGCCCTGTTCCCTATCGTGAATCCTCTTGGCGGCGCCCCTATTTTTCTTTCCCTGACAAATTACTATTCAACGGACCAAAGAAAAATTCTTTCCTGGCGGATTGCCATCAACAGTTTGCTCCTGCTGGTTGGCTCATTCTTCGTTGGCACTCACATTCTTACTTTCTTTGGAATTTCCATTCCCGTGGTTCAGGTAGGCGGGGGATTGGTGGTGATGTCGGCCGGTTGGAAGATGCTGAATCAGAGTGAAGAAAATGAAGAACGACAGGACGTGCATCATTCGGTCGATGCAAGGGACCTCTCTTCGCGGGCATTTTATCCGCTTACGCTTCCACTTACTGTAGGTCCCGGCTCCATCTCCATCGCGATTACACTAGGCGCCAACGTGCGCCATGAAGATATTTTTTATTCTGTCATCGGAGCGGTGATCGGAATGTTTCTGATCGCCATCAGTGTTTATCTCTGCTATGGGTTTGCCGACCGGTTGGCAAGTATTTTGGGCGCGACCGCCATGACCATTATCATGCGTCTCTCTTCGTTTCTGCTCGTCTGCATTGGTTTCCAGATTTTATGGAACGGATTTTCCACGTTGTTGAAAGCTCTTCCCATGTTCCATCCTTGATTTGACGAACAGATTTACCGAACTGACTTCCGCCACTTCGGCAATTGCCGTTTTCCCAGTAACGCTTCTGCGGCCCAACTTCCCAGATAAACGGATTGCGCCACTCCATGCCCCGAATAAGCTCCCAAGACAATGGCCTTCTCGGATTCGGGATGCCGCTCGAACACAGGTTTCCACTCCTCTGCAATGCAGATGGGACCGCCCCATCGATGGGTGAACGCCACGTTCGACAGGCCGGGATGAAGTGATTGGATGCGCTTTTCCAATCGAGCAAACATTCTTGCCGTCTCACCTTTGTCGATGTCCAGAGATTCAAGCTCTTTCCAGTCCTTCAAATGGACCAGTCCGCTGCCGAAGATGATGGCGTTTCCTAACGTGCGACCCCACAAATATGGCATGTCGACGGTGTAAAACGGTTTCCTCTCCGACAGCCCGATTTGTTTAATTGAATCGTCCGGTAAAGGAGCAGTGGCAATCGCAAGTGTGAAGGTGGACTCGGCCCTTCCGGTGAGCCGCGTCAAATCAAGGGAGTACGCATTGGTCGCAAACAACACCTTTTTTGCTCTCACTGTTCCGCGTTTCGTCAGTAGCTCAACGCAATCGCCGAATCTCGCGGCTTCTACCGCGCACCTTTCCATTAATACGACGCCAAGCCCTTCCCCAGCGCGTGCTAACCCGCTAACCACTTTTCCAGGATTGATTGTTCCTCCAGCAACTCTTTTCACGGCGCAAAGCTGGCCAGAGTCGCTCCAAAGAATCGGTGAATCCGGCAAAGGAGAACTACGCCCTAATTCGTAAGCTCCGGGAAGCGCTACATCGCCTTTAACATTCAGTTCGTCCAGAATTCCCAGATAACCGGCCAGCACATCGCCAAGTCCTGGCAAATCGCCGGCAGCACTCTCAGCCAACGCCATACCACCGGTGTGACTGCTGGAACCGGCTCCAAACTCAGAAGCTTCCAGAAGACAAACACTCGATTCAGGCGAAAACAGTTTGAGCCGTGCTGCGGCCGACAATCCCGTAAAACCCCCACCAACAACCGCGAAGTTTACGGCATCCGGCAGTTCATGTTTTCTAACGGAGAAGTCGATTGTCCATGGTCGATTGCCCCAATTCTTTTTTTGGGTGTGGTTCATGGACTTTTCCTCTGTATATACTTGGTTCGATGCCTAGAATACTGATTTATGGCAGACCATACCATCCGTTCGTTGGCAAAATACGAGACTTCATGACGCAAAGCAGCAGAAACCCGCGCGAACCATGGCTAAGAGGCAGCCTTACTGACATTCCAGCGGTTCCTCGCGCCGTACTCCACGCTTTGGAACAGGCCAAGGAAGATATTGATCGTTGGACGAGAGGATTGACTGATGACGAGTTAAATCAATCCTTACTCGGCATTCCCTCTATCGCGTTTCAAGTACGCCACATTGCGAGGAGCCTGGATCGACTGCTCACCTACGCGGAAGGAAAGCCCCTTTCGGCGGATCAGATCGCTCTGCTGAGAACCGAGTTGACAGAGGTTGGGAACTGCGAAGAACTCTTTGGCGAGTTCCATGATTCGTTGGAGCGCAGTGCTCCAAGAGTTCGCCAACTGGCGGAACTAGACTTCAACGCGAGCCGGCAAGTCGGGAGCGAGCATCTACCCACTACATTGGGTGGTCTGCTCGTTCACATTGCAGATCACACGCAGCGGCATGTAGGTCAGGCAATTACTACAGCCAAGATCATCGTAGACCATCGAACTGCGTGACCGCCTGTCGCTAACCCGCACCAAACAAAAGCCCCGGATCGCGAACAGCGGCCCGAGGCTTTATATCGGAAATGCAGGCGTTTTAGAAAAGTGCTGTAGGGCGTCGCGTCCAGTTCTTTCCTTTCGCCTTCGCTATGTCCTCGACATCCTTCACGTATGCTCCGGCTTGCGTGAGCACATGGTGCAAATCATTCCCCAAACTGATAAATGGGAAACCCTTTTCCAGGAACTCACCAACGCGTGCAGTCCCGAACAGGAAGAGGCCCAGTATGATGTTGTTTTTCCGTGCTGCTGCAACCAGTTTGTCGGTCGCGGCTCCGAGCTCCGGAGAAGTGTACATGTGCGGAAACTCGTATTTTTCATACAAACCCATCGACATGCACAGGTCGTTTTGCCCCAGGAACAGTATGTCGATTCCAGGAACTGCGGCGATCTCATCAATGTTCTTGATACAGTCTGCCGTTTCCACCTGGAGGGCAACGATCAGGTTTTCGTTCGCACTTCCTGCGTAGCCAAGCAATCCGTCCTTATTCATGCTTCGCTGCGGGAAATAAACGGAGCGAGTTCCCGCCGTCGGATACTTCGTGCAGCTTACCGCGGCGCGCGCTTCCTCCGCTGTGTTGATGTAGGGCACCAGGACTCCATCGGCGCCGAGATCGAGCGACTGCTGAATTCCCGGACGATCACTGTATCCGCCAACACGCACAAGGGATTTTGCGCCCCCACTGGCCACACCACAAATCATCGCTGAAAGTTTTTCATAGCCCATCGGACCGTGCTGCGAATCAACCAGCAACCAGTCGTAACCGCTGTGGGCTAGCTGTTCTGCAACCGTTGGCGAGTGCGAGTTTAGAAAAAGTCCCAGCTTGGGTGATCCGGACTTCAGTTGTTTCTTGAATTCGGCTCCACTTAGCATACCTGATGCCATATACCATGCTCCTTATTCAAATATGAGTGCGCAGAGAGACGAAACAGTGTACTAGAGAACGTTTCACTCGGGCTAATTCAGTTGGGTTGCAAACGACGTCCGAGCCATCGTGGGCCTGGCGCCAATTTAGAGGTACTTCACTAGCACGACCGAATTGCGCGATTCGTTGTATACCAGTTCATCCACCATCTGTTGCGTGAGCAGCAAGCCCAGGCCTCCTGGCCGTAATCCCTTTTCCTCGCGTGCCTTCATATGCGCGATCGGATCTTCCTCGGGATTGTTTACGGCGGCGTGGGTCAACTCCTCAATCTTGAATCCAGGACCGGGATCATCCAGGCGGTACATCAACATCTTTTTTGTGCGCACATAGGAGATTCGAACTTTCAGATTGGGATCTAGCCTGCCTCCCCATTCGATTGCGTTATTCAATAATTCGCGGAAGGCGTATCCAACTTTCTCGATAACGTCTGGCGGCAGATCGTTTTCCATGTGTAAAAGAAAGCTTTGCACTCGCCCCACTACCGACTGTTCACAAGGGACAAGCAATTCGATCCAATGCGGCTTGGCCGAGAGTATTTCAATCGGAGGAGCGGCGGGATTCGAGGAGAGTGCACTCTCGACCGTCAACAAAAGCGTGTCGGCATCCAGGGGCTTGATCAGAAATTGATAAACACGGCCGCGCAAGGCACTCAGAACGGTTTCGGACGTCTTGTCGGTGGTCATTACGACAATTTTGGGAATTTGCTTTTCCGCCTGGAGCTTACCGAGCAATCCAAGTCCCGTCATTTTCGGCATCCAGATGTCCAGCAGCACCAGATCGAATTTCTTCTTTTTGATCGCGCGTAATGCACTGATTCCATCAGAGGCCACGGATACGGTGTAGCCATTCTTCTTCAGCACTCCGCCAATCATTTGGCGCGTAGTTGCGTCGTCATCAGCTATGAGGATATGGGGCATCAAGAGGCTCCGGAATTGATCTGAACACGCGTGACGGCAGATTCATCTTTTGCGGGCCGGCAGCTTCTTTAACTTCCTTTTCCGCCGCTCAATGGTGGGCGAAGGCTCGGCCTGATTCTGTTTCGCGTATCCTCTCAGGTTTTCCTGCAACTTCGCAATCTCTTCGTGGAGGGCGGAGAACACGCGCCTTGCCTCCTGGAAGTCAGGGATCCGGCCAAGTTCCTGGAGCGATTGGGTGTGCTCCGCGGCAGCCACGGCACCGAAAATACCGACAGAACCTTTCAGTGCGTGAGCTCTTGCGGAGAGCTCCTTACCGTCCTTCTTGTGTAATGCTTTTTGAATTGTTTCCATCCGTTTTGGCGCTTCCCGAAGGAATGTGCGAATCATTTGTCGGAGCAGGTTTTTGTCACCGCCCACTCTTTGCAAGAGGTCTTCCAAGCTCGAAATTTCCTTATGCCCGGAATAATCCGCCGGGATTGACAGCGCAGGCTGTTTCTCGAGGTCACGCAGAAACGCTTCGAGCGATTCCAGCCGGAATGGCTTTCCCAGAACGGAGTCAAATCCCGCTGCAATCAAACGGTCCCGGTCATCCGGTGTGTTATTTCCGGTAAGCGCGACCAAGACGCTGCGTCCAGCCTGGTTCTGCTGCAATTCGCGAATGGACTTCGCCGCTTGAACACCACTCATGACTGGCATTTCTTCATCAAAGATCATGACGTCGAAGTGCCTGCTCTTGGCGGCTTCCAGTGCTGCCTTGCCATTGGCCACCGCCACCACTTCGTGGCCACTTCGTTTTAACTGGTGAGTGGTCAACATAAGGATGTCTTCCTGGTCGTCCGCCAGTAGTACATGCAAAGTACGCGGCTTTTCCGTTTTGTCCTGCGTTATTTCGCTCATTGAAGTTCTCACTTGTCCTTGAGCAGACGGATTCTCAGCCACAACCATTCGAGGCAATCGGAACCAGAACCGTGACCCGCTTTCCGGAAGAGAAGCGCACCCAATTGATCCGCCCCACCGTTCCACTGTAATCCGGCAAAAAAACAATCCCAGCCCGGCTTTGCCTCCGCCTTCTTTTCCTTTCCCGAATAACGCGAACATTTGTGCAGGACGGAGTTCTTCGGGAAGGCCCCGTCCCTCATCGTCTATAAAGACCTTAAAGTAACTCCCATCCTCTTCCAGTCCGATGGTAACCCCATGATCAGAGGGAGTATAGCGCAGCGCATTTTCCAGCAAGTTCGCAAACACGCGGCACAACCGAGTCTCTTCGCCCTGCACGAGCCAACTCCGGCCCACTGGAATTTTCTCACTGAATTCCAGTCGTACACCCTTCGCTTCAAATGCCGGAGCGAGGATTCTTGCTGCCATTTGCGCCGTGGCCAACAGGTCTGGTGAATCGTTCACCGATTTTTCGGAATCGAGGGAAGCTTGCAGGTCCGCTGAGAAGGCGCGAAGAATCTCGCGAATCATGGCTTCCTGCTGTTCACTTGCGTGTTTCCCGAGATCGATGAATTTTGCGATACGCCCGGCATCATTCTCCATCGACAGGCACTCAAAAGAGCCTCGCATGGCGCTTAACGGTTGCGACAGATCGTGGACGATGCAATGCAGCAGGATTTCTTTCTTTTGAATTTCGTTAAGGAGTTTCTCGTGCTCCAAAAGGGAGCTTCGAGCCGTCTGCAGAATCCCAACTTTCTCGCTGTACTGAGGCCCTGGAGAGTGCAAAGTCAGGAGTTGTTGCCCGTCTTTTTGCACGGCTGTAGCCTCGAGGGGCAATTCCTGCCTGGATTTTGTTTTCTCAATCCATATTCCAGACTCGCAAACTCCGTCTTCTCTTTTTTCCCAGAACGCCTCAGCATCGACCAAGAAGTTGTCGAGAAACGAAGAGACCTCGACGATCGAGAATGGCTGCTCATCTAAACGAACGCACGGAAACATTTCCACAAACCACTCTGTAGCCTCCGAGAAGAGTGAGAATGCGTCAGCACGCTTGCGCTCCAGCACTACATATCCCAACTCGCGTAAGACATTTGAGAGCGGCGCAGTCATGGTCAGGGCATCATTTTCCGGGCAATCTGACTAAACGCTTCCTCAACGTTCTGGCCGGTCTTCGCGCTACAACGAAGCACCGTCCACTTTTGTGCGGCAAACTGCGCTTCCAATTGATCGTCAAGTTTCCAATCTTCAACCAGGTCGTTTTTGTTCACCACGAAAACGAATGGAATCTCCCCCACTTCCTTCTTCACTCGTTGCTCCAAGAGAAATGCCTTGTCCAAAGTCGCTCGTCGAGTCCCGTCTGCTACCAACAGATACCCCGATGAACCGCGCAGGTACGACCATTTCATCTTCTGAAATTCGTCTTCCCCATATAGATCCCACAACACCAAGGTCATCTCCCTGGAATCGACCTCTACCACTTTTTTGTCCACTTTTACGCCGACTGTCGTTTGATACGCGTCCGAGTAAATACTCTCGACATACCTGCGCACCAGGCTGGTCTTGCCAACCGCAAACGATCCGAGCATGCAGATTTTTTTCTGTAGCATGGGTCAGGGGACCGGGGTTACCAACACGCGAATCGTGACGCTGCGGTTTAACTGCCTGGCTTCTTCGTTATCCCCATTTTGAAGTGGCTCCGTCGTAGCCACGCCACGCGCCCGGAGACGTCCCGGTAAACAACCCAGTTGTGCCAGTTCCGCGGCCACTCGCTCCGCCCTTCGCTTACTGAGGGTCAGGTTGGTTGTTTCCGCCCCGGTATTGTCGCTATGTCCCACAATATCCAGCGCGACGTTTTCATGCAGCTCAGAGGAAGGGTTCAACACATGCTTAAATTCCGGCAGAAGCGCTGCAATTCCGCTTCGCTCTCTGGAAGACAGTTCCGCACTTGACAAAGAGAATTTGACCAACAGTGCCTGTATCTTGTCTCGATCCTGATTGAATGCCACACGCTCCAGATTTAGCGTACCAGACAAATCGACGGACTGAATTCCTGGGACGAGCATGGCGCGCGAGGATATCTCTTTTACCCAGGTGACAGGCGGCTGCCCACTCAAATACAACACACCGTTCTTTACCGCAAGCGTCGTGCCCGACGGCGGCGCAAGGAGACGGGTTGCTCTTTGCTGCACGATGGCATCGTCGAGCGCGTAGTATGCTCCGAGGTGAAATTCCGCCTTCGCTCGATCCAGCCCGGCCGCTTTCACGAATTCCATTGGGTCACCGCCTAGGGGATCCCGCAAGCCGCGAATCACGAATCTGCCGTTTTCGCGTGCCATTGACGTGATCACCAAACCCGGCTGCTCGCGTAGCGTCCGCACCAACTGGTTCCAGCGGTAAGACTGCCATTCCCGCCAACCAATCCATCCGCCCAGCAGCAGCATCAGCAGGCCGGCAGCCGCCCACGCGTATCCAAAACTCTTGCCCTTTGTCTCTTCCTTGTACTGCATTTCCAGGCAGCGGCCGAGTTCCTGATTCACTTTCGCGAATGCTGCGGTATCTCCGTTGAAGCGATCCAGTTCGGCCGAGTATTCCCTGTGAATATTTTCAAGTACTTCCGCCATTCGATCGCGCAGAGCTCGAGGCGCCACGCCGCGGATTACGACGGCAAGAATCGCGTAGGGACCGGCTTCCACCCACACATCCAGATCTCCTACATTCATGCGCTCAATTCCCTGCCCATCACTGGTGTGAAAGGAGTCTCTAACGAAATCCTGGATCGCGGAGAGCATTCCGGAGACCACACTGGGATCCTGCATCGCAATGGCGGGCGCAGCCACGTGCCCAAGGGAGAGTCCGGTCTTCTTGTGAATCAGAAAGACCTGCTCCACTCGAAAGACCAGGCTATGAAGGAGCACGACCTCCGTAAACGATCGTCCTGTGCGTAGCCCTTCTAGCCTCCACTTCATGCCTTGAAGTGAAAGGCTCTGATCCATGATTTTGTTGAACGATTCCAGGTAGGAGCGCAGCGTTTCCAGAATCGACCTGCGGATGGCCGGCCCCATCACTGGAAACAACGCATCCGCCATTGTGGTCGGGTCTTTACGCACCGATTCTCGCAATGCGGTTTCGATCGTTGGCGCCAACGCATCGCTTAACGCTTCATCGCCCCCCGCATCGCGACGCCGCTGGATGGCTTCCGCAACAACGGTGCTCACGTCTTCGGTACGCGATTCAGGATTGGCCACGCGGTGATGCAGCCGCTCCAGCGCTTCTTGTTCAGGAGCCAGAATCAGGTGCCGCAGCTCGTCAAGCGCACCTGCCCCATTGGCATCGGATTCATCCGCAGCATGGTGAGGAACTCCGGTTATCGGCTTATCGGCCATCGCGTCCAGGTGGGTGTTGCAGTATAGCCATCGGGTCTATCCGGCTGAGCCAAGCACGCGCAAGGCCCAGTCGCTCTGTTTACGTTACTTCTCTGGCAACTCCAGCTCATCTTTCAGCCGCATCGACATTTCTGTAAAGAGATCCGCCAGCATTGCGCGATCCGTCTTGTCGGCGCGCAAGGCTTCCGCTTCATGTTCTAGCGCGGCCTCCAGTTCATCTTTGGACTTTTGAATCTGATTGCTCATCGATTTCGACTGTTCCAGGATGCGAGCCCGCAAATCCGCCTGCGCCGAGGCGAGTTGCTCCTCTAGTGCAGAGAGTTTCTTTTCGAGAGATTTTGAGCTGTCGCGTGTTTCGCGGGTCAATTCTTTCAAACCTTCGTTCCGTTCGGCTTTCTCTGCCTTCAATCGCTGGTTATTCGATTCCATCTCTTCACGAACGTAGGACTCCAGGGTGTCAAACCGCTTTTTCAGATCATCCCGCAGGGCATCGGAGGATTTCGTCAGCCGCTCTTCGAGTCGAGCGAAGCGCTTCTCATACTCACGCATGTTCGACCCAAACAAAATGTCGCGTATTTTATCGACGTTTGCGCCCTCCCGCACTTCTCCATTGGCAGCGTTTTTTTCCTCGTGGTCGGCAGACATGGTAGTACGGACCCCCTTCTTGCGTGTCTTCGGCTTCTTGGCCATGCGGCGACACTACTACGACTGACTGTAGTAGGGCAACTCGCTCTTTTTACAGCGCAAGCACATCAGCTATCTCGTGTGCTTTTCTGGCTTTACGGTCGTCCGGGTTGGCCCTAGAAACGGCGTTCGAGGAAATTAGTGGTGATGTCCGCGAACCGGACTTCTGGCACCTGACGCTCATCCGAATTGCCCATGATAAGGCCAGAGCTGCTTAATACTCGCTGGCAATCGTCAGTGACTTATTTGGAAGGGATTCATTTGGCCTTGAAAGCCGGAAAGCATCGTGGTATTTACGGAGTGTGCGCTCCAGGCGCCAGCAGGTTCGCGCGAAGGGCCAAGCCCACTGCCAATCCGAAGGTTGAATGCACGTCTAGATCCCGTGCTGCCTGACTGCGAACCCAGGCTAAAGCATGGAGGTCACTATGACGTTGCAGCAGCTACCCGAGCGCGCCAATTTAGAGCAGCTCAAGAAGCAAGCCAAGTCGTTACTCGCCGCAGCCCGAAGCCAAGAGCCAAGCGCAATTCAGAGGTTCGAAGCGGTCCTAATCGGGCGATCCCTTAAACCAGACGCGATTGCCTTACACGACGCGCAATTTGTACTTGCGCGTGAGTATGGCTTTAAGTCGTGGACTGAATTGAAGCAGGAAGTGGAAGAGCGATCGCTTTCGTTCGCAGCGGCAGCGGATGAATTTGTGCGCTGCGCCACCGGAAGCGCGCCCGAACGAGCGATGCGATTGCTCTCGAGGCACGTCGGCATCGCAAATGCCAATTTGTACACGGAGCTAGTGCTGGGCGACGCAGCCGCGGTGGAAGCGCGGCTGAAGGCGAATCCAGCGATAGCGCTGCAACGAGGCGGAGTTCAGCGTTGGGAGCCGCTGCTATACGTCTGCCACACATTTCTGCAGAAGGATTCGCCCGAGCGAGCGAAGGGGCTTGTGAGAATTGCACGAGAACTACTACGACTGGGCTCGAATCCAAACGCCGAATATGACTGGAACTGGCACCCGGAGCTGCCACGGACAGTTCTCTGGGGAGCTCTGATTGCGACAGGGCAGCCTGAGCTTGCAGAGTTGCTGCTCGAGAGCGGCGCAAATCCGACGGACGGCGTTTCCACACACATTGCGGCGGGCAGTGGAAATGTCGCGGCGCTGGAATTGCTGTATCGATTCGGCGTCAATGTTAACGGAATTCCAGGGGGCGTTCCCGCGCTTGCGTACATTCTGGGTTGGATGAGGCCGGACGACATTTCGGGAGCGAAATGGTTATTGGAGCACGGAGCCGATCCGAACTTGGCATGGGCGCAATCGGGCGAGTCGCCGCTCCACGTTGCTGCACAACGATTGGACGTTAAGACGGTGGAGTTGCTGGTTTCCCACGGAGCGGATGTAAATAAGCGCCGGCCCGATGGACGCACGGCCCATACGCTCGCCGCGCTGCACGGGAATGACGAAGTGGCGGCCTGGTTGTTGCGACATGGCGCGAAAGACGAACTTTCGCGGATCGACCGTTTTGTTGCGGCGTGTACTTCCGGCAACAAGGCACAAGCAGGCTCGCTGCTCGAGGAGCATCCAAATCTGCGCAACGAGCTTCGCCCGGAGCACCACTTGATGATGCACACTCCGGCCGAACGCGGCGATGCGAAAATTCTCGAAACAATGCTGCAATGTGGTTTCGATCCAAACGCAAAGGACAGCAACGGAGTGGAAGCACTACATCGTGCCTCGATGGGCGGCCACGTGGAAGCAGTGAAGGTTCTGCTGGCGAAGGGCGCTTCGGTGAATGCCGTAGATGGCATGTTCGCCGCGACACCGCTGGTGTGGGCATGTGAGGGCTGGCGACACACGTCGCAAAACGGCGCAGATCACGTTGAAGTGGCGCGCTTGCTGCTTGCTGCCGGCTCGCCGCGCGAATGGGTGGCGCCGGAGAAAGCCCCTGATCCCGAGGGAACGCAGGAGCGCTTGACGGAGCTGTGCCGGGCAGCGGAGGCACCGTGAATACTTCGTGAGTAGTCGGCCATCTCGGAAGTTTCCATAAACGGGGTTCGCGGAGATGAAGCCGCGAACAATACTTCGTAGCTCCACATTTCCCACATCGGGACTTCTAGAGAACTTCGCCTGCAGCACTTGGGCGTCGGTCGAAAGGGCATTCGCGTATGCCCGCAGTCAGAAGTTTCCGCATAGCCGTCATTCGGGGACAATCGCCAGCGTATGGATCGCTAGTCACGGGAACTCGCGGAACTATCGCCCGTCCTTGGGTGTTGGGAAATAGCCAGGTTTCGCCGGAAACGCCGGATGGATCTTGCATGACGCCGACTTCTATTCGATCAGGCTGCGAACTCTCTTATAATCGGCAAATGGGAAATATACCCCTGAGCTTCTGCGGGTGCTTGAGATATACTCCGAGATTACGTTCGTCCCGATGTAAATATCATCATGAAGGGTATTCTTGAAATCGTTCAGGTCGACAAGGAAGCCGAGCCATCCTTTGAGATATGGCTTCGCTACACCATTCTCGCGCCCGAATCTGCTTCACGACCCGAGGAGTTCGTGCTCAAGCATGTCCGCGACCAACTTACTCCGGCCGGATCGGCCGCGCCGCCGGCTCATTGGCCCATCCCGGCCGACTCGGAATCTAACCTCGCACAGGCTCTGCCCTGGTACCTTGAGCAATTCGTCCAGCAGCCCACCGCCATGGGTACTCAACGCGCCCAATACGTGTTGCGCGCCCTCCACGATTGGGGCAAAGACGTCTTCAGCAATCTGTTCACTACTGACCAGGTCCGCAGTGCTTACGACGCGCTGGCCGATTCATCACTGTCCCAGCGAAACCGCATCGAAATCCACTCGGCCGACCCTCAGGTGCTGGCTTGGCCCTGGGAAGTCCTATTCGATCATCACGACTGCCCTGTCGGGCGCATGATGGCCGTTGAACGCCGCTATGAGATTGCCCTCCAGGGTCCCAACACGTCCATAACACACGACCCTAGGAAGGGCCTGAACGTTTTGCTAGTCACGGCCCGTCAGGGGTCGAACGACGTTGACTACCGCCTGGTCGGCCGACCCATCGCCTCCGCCATGATCTCCCTGCGGCTGACAATGCTCCGCCCGCCTACTCTTGAGAACCTGCGGGAGACGATCCGTTCACTCGATCATTATTGGGATGTCCTTCACTTCGACTGCCACGGATGGTGGGGCTCGCTGGAGGGAGGTGCCCCACAAGGCCATTTGCTGCTTGAGGACGACAATGCACAGCCTCGTCCCGTGCCCGTCAGGGAGTTGCTGGACGCACTCGGCGATTGCTGTCCCCCCCATGTTGTCCTCAACGCCTGTCGTTCCGCGATGCCGGATGGGCAGACTGACTCGCCGTTCGCCTCCGTCGCAACTGCGCTCTTGCACCACCCCAAAGTCCACGATGTCACTGCCATGGCATACAACCTCCACGTCGATGCGGCCGCGCCGTTTCTCATGGGGTTCTATTGCAGCCTGAACTCCGGCGAGAACGTTTGCACAGCGGTTGAGAACGGCCAATTTGACATGATTCTGAAGCCAACTAGAACGTGCGTCGGCGGCAGCGTCAAAATCCAAGATTGGTTCGTGCCCGTCGTCTACCGCCGCGCCGGCGGCGACCCCGAAGCAGACCTCGACCACCCCGCTGTACTCCACCTGAAGAATGATCGCAGCAATCAGCCTTATTGGAATGAGCGTTTCTTTGGTCGCAGTGGTGAGATGTTCATGCTGGACCGTTGCGCCGAGAAGCATTTCACACTCTTGCTAATTCATGGCTTGGCGGGACAGGGAAAAACCACACTTCTTCGCGAGTTCCTTTGGTGGCGCGAGCGAACGGGCGATTCCCGCGGTTCGATCTGGATCGATTTTGAGAGCATGCAAAGTGCACACGATGTCCTCTGGCATATGACCCAGGCCCTGCCCAACCCCCCTGATCGAACCATCGATATCGACCGGCTGGAGTCATGCCTCACCCAGGCGCTCGCCGCGAACCCGTCCTGGATCGTCTGGGACCACCTTCATGCGATCCGCCAGCAAAGCGAAGGCGGAGCTTTGAACCATTTCGTTTCTGAAGACCGCACTCGCCTCGCCGCATGGGTCGGTCGGCTTGCCGGCTCACAATCGGCCGTCCTGGCGGCAAGTCGTGGGCCCGAGACTTGGCTTCTGGCCGAATCGGGCTTTTCACTCCCTCTCGGTGGTCTGAAAGACCAGGAACGCTGGCAACTCGTCAACCATCTTCTCGGCAACACGGAGGAAAAAGGCGATCTGGATGCGACCTCCTCGGCGTGCGATCGCCTCGATCAACTCGTTTTCTTTGTCGCTGGCCACCCCTTGATGACCATTGACGCGATATCCCGAGTAAGCCAAGGAAATTCCGCCCGACTCATCCATGATGACCTGCGCGCCGATCTATCGCGGCTACGACCTTGGCAGCTTGAACAGACCGATGCACGCCGACTCGAGCAGTCGCTGTCCTGCCTCGACGATAGCAGCGTTCGCCTGATACTCCCCTTGCTGAGCCTGCACGAGGAGATGATCGATGAATCCATGTTCAGACGGATGATGCGCCAAATCTACGGCGATGACTCAGACAGCATGGTTGACTTCGCATTCATCCGACTCGAGGCAGCCGGTCTCCTCCACAAGCGCATGTTTCTCCACCCAGCCGTTGGCGGCGCGTTGCGGCATAAAGCCGAACTAGCCCCGTCCAACGAAATGCGTGGCGCCTTCGTCGAGACCATCGCTGACCGGCTCGCCCGTCCCGTCGAAAAGAGCCACTTCACCATGGGAACCCTGCACAACGCCATGTTGATGGCCTCTGCCCAAGAACTCCCGAATGTCGCGATAGCAATTGGCAGGCGCATCGCCCAGTTCTGGATTGATCGGGAGGACTTCGAGCGGGCGATCACTATCCAGCACCAGTTGGTGGCCATTTGCGAAAGGAATCCCGACAACGAAGAAGTAGTGAGCACATTGCTTGGCGCCGCCCAGACGGCCCGCCTGGCGCGCAATCTTGATCAGTCCGAGCTGTGGCTTACGCAGGCAGAGACAAGAGCCCACGAGGCGCAGAATGATCTGCCTCATAAGGTCAATGCAGAACTGCACTACCAGCGAGGCAAGTTGGCCGAATTATATGGCGATATCGACGCCTATCGCGATGCGATCCTCCAGGCCCAACAGCATGCTGACCATTCGAGCGATAAGGAATTAGCGGGGCTTATCGCCTATGAATTGGCGCAGTTGCGCATCCGCTCGGGCGATCCTGAGGGTGTCGCCGAACATGCCGCGCGTATGTTATACGACTCGGCACCTCTCAACTTGCAAGCCGGCGCAAACCGCGCCCAAGCACAAGCCCACCTTGCCCAAGGCAACTATGACGAGGCGCGCTCCCTCCTGCAGCGCGCCATCGCACTGGACGACCAGGCCGGTAACAACATTGGTAAGGCGATGAACATCAGTTTGCTAGGTGAGGTCGAGGGTTTAGCGAACAACCTTCAGGCCGCCAAAATTGCGTTCGAAACCGCCGTTGCCCTATTCGAAGCGGCCAAAGATCGACGCGGCGCCGCCGTCACCTACCATCAATGGGCCAAAACCCTCTATAAAAAAGATCTGATGGAGGAAGCCGGCGAATACTTCATCCAATCCGCGTGCATCTTCAGTGAAATCGGTGACCAAGCGACTTTCGCGACGGTAGCGCAAAACTTTCGATACTATTTGGGTGAATTGCAGGCCGATATCGCAACGTACATGGCCCTCAAATGGATTTCCGCCAAACTCCCAGGCTCGAACGTGACGGACTATGTGGCCGAGGGCCTTCGTGCCGCTCCGCCCAACAAACTCGAGCCGGAAAGAACAGACCAATGAAAACACTTCCACTCGCCCGAACTGATATCGATGCGCTGAGCGAAGGAGACGCCGAACGCCTCCTACGCCGTGTCCTGAAGGCTAGCAACCTGAGGCCGGGCGGCGAACCTGCTGCATCTGCCGGGACGCGGCAATCACTCCTCGAAAGCCTTCAGCTCATCGATCAACCGGTCGCTCCCGAGCCCGAACCCGTCGCCGACGCTGTGAATCAGCTGACAAAGCAAGCACTTCGAGTCCTTGCTGAAGACTCAGTTTATTCACAGCTGGTGCCGGACGCTCCCGCCTCAAATAGCACGCAGGCTCGGCCCGCCAGAGACTTCGCGGTCGACCCTATCGCATTCATCGGCGCTACCTCTCTAGCCCTGTTGGTGCTCAGCAGCTATGTAGATCTGAAACGTGACGGCGACGGCAGATGGACCTTTCATATACGGATCAAACCAACGAGCGATAAGCTCAAGGCACAGATCATCGAACTGGCCAAAAGGCTGATACCTGTCCTTCCGCAGAAGTAGCGAACCACTCAGAAGTCGAACACTGTTTCGCCCGCGTGACGGCGCCAGACGCCGTTCCCTGCTCGGAAGTAATCCATATGCCTCATAAACGGGGTTCGAGGAAATTAGTGGTGATGTCCGCGAACCAGACTTATGACCCGGAATAACTTCCGGTTAGTCCGTGACACGTCCAGTCACCCATGAGAGCATTACCCCATCTCCGCTCCGCTAGGAGTGAGCCTTGCACTCTTTGTTTCAGGACCTCCGCTATTCCGCACGGCAGCTCATCAAGAGTCCAGGATTCACGCTAACGGCAGTGATCTCGCTGGCGCTCGGCATTGGAGCAGCCACTGCTGTATTCAGCGTGATCTACGCGGTGCTGATGAATCCTTATCCCTACCCTGCAGCGGATCGAATTGTACGACTCACGACGCAGAGCGTAGCGGGCTCCGGCGATCCCGTCTATCTAAATGGCGACGAAATTCAGACCTTGCGCCAATCACCAGTGGTCGAAAGCGTTCTGGCGATGGACTACCAAGCCTTGATGCTGACAGGGCAAGATCTTCCCGAAAATGTGAGCACTGTGAGCCTTATCTCGAATAGCTTTCAGGATCTCGGCGTGCCGCCTGTGCTTGGACGTGGACTCTGGACGTCGGACGCAGTAGACGGCCAAGACCCAAAACCTGTCGTAGTTCTTTCTTACAGATTTTGGCGGGAACATTACCTGTCGAGTCCGGACGTATTGGGCCGCAAGCTGCAACTCGATCACAGAAACTTTGAGATCGTGGGCGTTGCAGCGCCGCGATTCACTTGGGGTGACGCTGACGTCTATCTCCCGCTGAAGCTGATGCGAGATCCGGGACGCACCTCTACCGTTAATTTACTCCTGCGGCCGCGCGTCAGCCATCCCGCTGCTGACGCCGCCTTGCAGCCACTCGTGGAAGAGTTCGCCAAGTACATGCCAAATGATTTTCCTGACGTCTTCAAAGTTCACGTGTTAGGACTGAACGACCGGGTCGTTGGCTCCATGGGCGGAACACTGTACTTGCTCTTTGGCGCAGTGATGTTACTTCTCGTGATCGGATGCGGAAATGTCTCGATTCTGTTGCTGGCACGGGGCATGGTGCGGCAGCATGAATTGGCGGTAAGGACCGCTGTCGGCGCAGGCCGCTTCCGGATTGTTCGCCAATTACTCACTGACTCTCTCCTCCTCGCGACGATTGGAGCAGTGTTGGGCATTCTGACTTCTTGTGGCGCTCTAACGTTGATTCGGCGTTTGCTTCCGCAATCTACCTTCGCCTCGGAAGTCGTGATTCGAATCAACTTGCCCGTGCTTCTTTTCAGCGTCACGGTCGCGCTGGGAACGGGCGTGCTCTTCGGGCTTTGGCCGGCGCTGCAACTCTCGCACACTCACATCGGCCAGATCATGCAGTCCAGCGCGCGACGGGCGACAGGAAGCGTCCGCGGACACAGGGCCCATAGCATGCTTATCGCTACGCAGGTGGCGCTGACATTATTACTGTTGGCCGGTGCGGGCTCATCAATTAAGGGGTTCGCTCAGTTGATCCACGAACCCCTCGGTTACGACCCGCACAATGTGATGGCGGTAGGAATTCCCTTACGCCAAAACTCCTATCGCACTTGGCCGGCGCGTGCAGCTTATTTTGAGCAGCTGCGAGAGAAGGCGGCGGAGACACCCGGCGTGACTACGGCGGCGATTTCCACGAATGCGACTCCGCCCCAGAATGGATGGATCATCGGGTTTGATATCTTCGGCAAACCCGCTACCAACCCCCCGCTGGGATCGGTCAACCTGATTAGCCCGCAATACTTCGCCGCCCTTCGCATTCCCTTGCTTCAAGGCCGGATTTGGAGTGACGCCGAGAATTCCAAAGGTGCCCATGTAGCTGTGATCAACCGCACCTTGGCCCGGCGTTACTTTCCGAATGGCGACGCCATCGGGCATTCGCTGAGAATGCCGGGCATCGAAGGCAATCCGGCAACGGTGTTGTCGCCGCCCAATATTGGAGCTTCCTGGTTGCAGATTGTGGGTATCGTCGAAGACGCACACAATGATGGGCTGCGAAATGTCGCAAGACCGGCGGTCTTCGTGCCTTTTACGCTAAGCATGGGGGAAGACATGGAAATTCTTGTTCGCTCCCAGGCTCCGCCACTTAAACTGTTACATGCGGTGCGCGAGCAGTTGAGCGCAATTAACCCAGATCAGCAGACCGCAAGTGGTGTCAGGGATCTTGAAACTCGACTCACCTATGAACCCGAGTGGCAGCAGGAACATCTCGCAGCATGGATCTTTGGCGTTTTTGCATGGCTCGCCCTAACCCTTGCCGCAGTAGGGCTACACAGCGTCGTGTCGTACACGGTTGCACAACGGACCAATGAATTCGGGATTCGCATGGCACTGGGAGCCCGACGCGGAGACTTGCTGCGAATGGTGTTTAGGTCGACTGTGGGGAGCCTGGGTGCCGGAGTCTTCGCAGGTATCGCGCTTTGGCTGGCCCTGAGCCAAATCATTGCGAAGTGGGCACAAGGGAACCCTCGCGATCCTGTCATTCTCTTAGCCGGAACGATTCTCCTGAGCCTGGTGTCTGGGTTGGCCTGCGCGATACCCGCAAATCGGGCCGCCAAACTCGATCCGATGATTGCATTACGTAGCGAGTAGCATCGCCCCCCGGACCGCGCAAGAGGTTTCGGTGTCAATCAGGGGATGGGAAGTGTCAACTTCAAGGGTAGATGACTCTGGCGAAGGGTTAGCCGCACTTGTACCGCTACTGTGAATCCGGCACGCCCCCGGCAATTCCTTCTAACAGCGGAACACCCAGCCCTTAGCTGGCGAAAAATCGCCATTCAATCACAATGCCAGAATCAGACGGTCACTTGGAGGGTTGTCGGCTACACGGTAGTTGGCCAGAAACGGGGTTCGAGGAAATCAGTGGTGATGTCCGCGAACCGGACTTTTGGACAGCGAGGAGAGCCTGAATGCGCCGAACCGAATCCAGCATCCCGGATAGCTCTACACTAGCCGACTTCCCATTACTAATCCGTGGACTCTCGTTTCGATCACTTCCGACAATACGCTTGGAATCTTCTCCTTCATCTTCGGCACCTTAACGCACAAACACCCGCGTTATAATCCGCGCAACCGAACAGGCGAGAGTAACCTTATGCCAAAATCGGGCGCTCCGTGGTGGATGTATATAGTAGCGGTCGTATTCATACTCACTTTCTTCTTCAATGCGCGCCAGGAGTTCTGGGGGCCTGCGAGCGGAGGGTGGATCCCTGAGCCCAGTTTGTTCAAAGTCGCCAGCGTGCTCCCGGGCGGGCCGATGGACAAGGCTGGTGTACACCCCGGCGATGTCCTGGAAGCAGTAGATGGGTACCCTCTCAATGGGGCAGGCAACTGGTTTTTAGCGCGGGCGCACTTTGAACGGAACCGCCCGATCGAGCTGCAGGTGCGGCACGGGGAACAGCACCTTGCGTTAACGCTGGCGATCGCTGAACCGGTCTGGCGGACTTGGAATGGTTCGCAGTTCCTCGCCGCAATCGCGCTGCAGGTTGCCCGCTCGGTTCTTCTATTGTTGGCGATTCTTGTCGGTTTTAGTCGCCCCCAACAGCTCAGCGCTCGTCTCGCCGCACTGATGTTTGGCATCGGAGCTGTCGCCGAGGGGTATCCCAGCGCTGGGTGGGCGGCCGCGCTTTATCACTTACCTGCCGTGCTTGCCATTCCTATCGGCCTGACCACGGCCTCCGGCGTATTGGCAGCCGTCGTTTGGCTGATGTTTTTTGCTAGTTTCCCTCGGCTCTGGCTTTCTCAGCGGTTGCGATGCGTGCTGGGAATCGTACCTGGAGTGCTTTTTGGGATTCCCATCGTGGCTTCAGTGATTGCCATGATCTACACCCCATCCGCTTTGGCCAGGCCTTGGCCGGTGGTGCTTTCGGCGGCGCCCGTACGCTTAATACAAGATGTCGCCGGGGTGGCCCCACTGCTGTTTCTCAACAAGTTTCCGATGTATCGGCCAATCGCACAGGTCAGGCTCCTGGAAGTATGGCTCGCGGTTACCCTCATCTATTTCGTCGTCGGATTCCTGTTCCTAGCGGCCGGCCATCGCCGCCTCGACGATCCGCGACAAAGGCGAAGCGCCAGCGCGTTGATTCTCGTGCAAGCCCTCTTTGCGGTTATAGTTCTTCACAATTTCCTGGTGCGAAACTGGGCTAGCTGGTTTGGAAGCACGCCGCCAGCCTTGTTCTCAGAGGCGGGCTTCGTAGGTGCGGCGATCCTGTTGCTTGCAGTGCCACTGACCATTGCATACTGCGTCCTGACCGATGAACCGCATGGAAGGGATACCGAGCCGAGGGGCAGCTAACTAGGGTGTAACTGTGGGTCGCAGAGCTAGCATTGCTGGCGGATGACGGGCCAACCGGAGTGAACCGAATTACTTCTTGTTAGCCGACCATCCATCAGGTGACCTCCCGCATTGTGAGTGCTATGGCGATTTAACGCCAATCACGAACTCGTGCGAAGATGTCGAATGAATTGAGGAGGTTTCGATGAGGTGGTTGATTGCGCTGGTTTCGTCTTGCTTTCTTTCGAGTGCGATGTGGGCCGACACACCCGCTGAACGGCTTTCTCAGCAAGTCGCGCAGGCCAAGACGCTGGCCGACAGGCACGCGTATGGCGAGGCGGCTGCCGTTCTCGAGAAGCTGGCGAGCGACATAGACATCACTACGCTTCCAAACTGGTCGGACACGCTCTATGCCCGTGCACGGTACGAAGCACTCGAGGGAAATCCTGACAAGGCGATGATGACCCTTGAGTACGCCGCCGATTTGGAAGTGCTGCCTCTTGGTGACGAAGTGGCGAACGAGCCCGAATTTACCGCTTTGCGCAACCGCCCCGAATTCAAGGCGCTGGTGGCGCGTCTCCAAAGGGAAGCCGCGTTGTGGAAGGACAGCCCTGCCCTCGCCACTCCCTTCAAGCCAGTGCTTAGCGAGGAGGAGAAAGTCGCGGGGCTTTCCAAGATCTGGTCGGAGGCGCGCTTCAATTTCCCGTTCTTCGGGCGTATCAATGTGGATTGGGACGCGCAATACATGGCGTTCCTTCCGCAAGTACGCACAGCGAATATCACGGAAGACTATTACCGCGTGCTGGCACGGTTCGTGGCGATCTTGCGCGACGGGCACACTCGTCTCGTCGCCCCCAAGGAGCTGAACGACCGCCTCTACGCCGTTGCACCGCTGACTACGCGACTCGTGGAGGGCAAGGTGATTATCACGGAGGTCGAAGACCAAGCGCTCGCCGCACAAGGCATCGTCCCTGGCGCCGAGCTTGTGGCGATCGACGGTCGTCCCGTCCTCGAATACGCGAAAGCCGAAGTCGAGCCGTATGTCTTCGGCTTCACGCCGCAGGACCGCGCCGCGTGGATCTACGGCATCGAGCTTCTCCGCGGACCGCTCGACAAGCCGCTGAACCTCTCGTTCCGGCTGGCGGAGAGCGGAGCGATTTCGTCCGTCGTGCGGCGCCGCACGAACCGCGGCGGCTATTTCCCCGAAACGCCCATTCCCGCCGAGTTCAAGATGCTGCCGGGAAACATCGCCTATCTTCGCGTGCAGGAATTCGTCGACGACGCCGCGGTCATAACACTGCGCGAGAACATCGCGACGGTCAGCAAGTCGAACGGCCTCATCATCGACATTCGGCTCAACGGCGGGGGCAGAGATGAGAACATGTCGGCCGTACTGGCCATCCTGGGGAACCAGCCATTCCCCGGATTGAATTGGCGATCGCGGGATTACATCGCGGCGGTGCGCTCTTGGCACCAGACCCCCGGCTGGAAGCGGGATACCTACGGCACACAGCAATTCGACTCCGCGACGCACTACACCGGCCCGGTCATCGTGCTGACGAGTGGCACGACCTATTCCTCGGCGGAGCAGTTCGTCACGGGAATCCGAACCATGAAGCGCGGCACCATCGTGGGCGAAGCCACGGGCGGCAGCTTGAGCAATCCGATGGTCTTCCAGCTCCCCGGCGGCGGCATGGGCTTCATCGGCTCGAAGGACGACTACTACCCTGACGGACAGCTCTTCAATGGCATAGGCATCATGCCGGATGTACCCGTGTCGCCCACCATCGCCGACATCCGCGCGGGGCGAGACCGCGCGCTGGAAAAAGCGATGGAGATGTTGAAGGTCAAACACTAACTGTTCAGCAGGCGATCCAGATTAGGCCGTCATTTTACGAACGTGGGCTTAACGAACACATTGTGTCCAATAAGCACGTCCGTTGATGCTATCAGGCGATTTCACTCACGGGCTCTGCTACCAGATCGGGGCCTGGATTTTGGTCGTATGACGGGCAAC
>CAVXOG010000012.1:0-155365 GCA_963763395.1 Candidatus Acidiferrales bacterium
GGTTTGCCGACTTACGAGGAGTTAGCCAGAATTCAAACCTGTCTTCGAGATTCAATACTTGGAAGATTAAATGGCCCTTTCACATTCGGTATTGGGTACACTTCGAGTTCCGAAATCCACTCTTCTCGTGCATGAAGAATGACTCCTACATCCATACCTCTTCGGGGATTTCCCCACGAAATCCGCAATGATGCTCGATAGTGCTGTTTTTTCCTTCTCGCGAGCATACTCTCCGAAAGATGTCGCTTTTGTGGCTCCACGCGGCGGAGTGGAGTCACCTACTCTTGTGTTCTGGGAAGAGCGTACTACCCTGATCGCCACCAATTTGGTACCAATAACCTATTTCCATTGTTGAAGACAGGGGATAAGTTAGATCTGATGTGGACTTGGTTTGTGTTGTTGGTATCAATCGCTTCCTTCGCCCACTTCAGTCGTATATCGGTGCGTGTCAGGAGGCTGGTCCGCAATGGGAAAACTTAACTTCGTGCACGGCGAACGCCAAGTGAGGCGAAGCTGCAGGTAAATTGGTCCCTGTCACTATCGGTTTTAGGAAGCGCACCGCCCACACTGCGCGGGCGAGGGCATCTTGAAAAATAAAGTTCTTAATTCGAGAAGACATCACAACCGAGTTGAAACGCCAGAAGGGGTGTGCGTCTTTTGGCGGTGCGGTCGAACTGAGGACATTTCGCGAGTCAAAGATCTGAGTGTGGGTGGTCTATTTATCGAGACGTTGAAGAAATGCCCGGTCGACGCAACGGTTGAACTTCATTTTCTTGTGGAGGACGGAGAAATCAGGGCCAACGCCGTTGTACGGTACGTTGCGATTGGGAGTGGAATCGGTCTCCAATTCAAGGCTGTTCGCACCGAAGATCAGGCCCGTTTCACGACAATGGTTAAAAGGCTCATCCACCCAGAAGCGCACGCGAACTCCAGAACTGAACTTTCCCCAAACCAACTCTCCGTTTGACCCAACCTACCATAGTCTACTTCCTGATTAACTTACCAGTTACGACGCTTCGACAGCATGCCAAGGAGTTGTCAGGGCCGTCACTTCACCCCGAAGAACTGCTTCCAGCGTTCCTGGCTTAGGAGCATCTCGCCGTTCCCCGCGTCGGTTTCCTGGAGCCGCCTGATTATGCGTTCTACACTTTCCCTTACTGCTGGAAGTTCTTCCTTGGTCGCCGCCAGTGCAGAGCATTCAATATCCCCGACTTCCTGCTCAGCGGACATCGCGCCACGTAGGCGCACGGAGTACAACAGCCTTCTGATGCCATGACAAAGACTCCGAATTTCAGCCCGTTGCCGGGCGCTAGTGTCGGTCATGGGGACCTTTGCACCAGCCTGGAGTCTACTCCTTCGTTATTTGCGCCGCAGGGTTTTCTCTCACTGGTTCCTGGCTTCTTCCCATCCAGTCGAACTTCGCACTCGAAAGAGTCGTGCCAGGTTGACTAAGGCGGCACCTTTAACGTGCCAGCATCGGCAGGTACTAGTAGCAACTTGATGTCCGGTTTGACAAATCGGGAGTTGAGGGCACAGAGCTAATTCTTCCCAGCAAAGACGACATCCGCCTGGGAATCCATCTCGTGGGTTTGCCCATCAATAGTCAGCGGCAGATACCGCCACTGTCGAACAGCATCTTCCGCAGCCTTTACCAAGTACGGGTCTTCGGAAAAGCCTGCATACCTTGATAGCGTGTGGGTTGTGGACAACGCCCGTCAGTTCCAATCACGAAGTAGACTCGGACTGTTCCTCGAAACGTGATTCGCGGCTGCCTCCATCGGATACACTCGGTCGACCTTTCGGGCGAGTTGGGGCAGTACAATCTTGGCCCGCTTAGTCTGAGAAGCCTTGAACGATTGAATGCCACTTTCCCATCTAAATCCACGTCTATGAACATGAAATAGCCGATTGGGTCAGCCTCGAGACTCCTTGGCTCGCTGGCCGGTAGCCAACTTGCCCAATAAATATCGAGCGGCTGCTTGATGGCCTGTAACCAACCCCACTCCAGCCCTTTCCCTGGTTGCGGATTGTCATTTACCTTTCTGGTCGTGATTTTCCCATCCTGTTTCGCAATATGTCCGAACAAGTCCCTCATGTCGCGTTCTCTCGGGTCGCGGGACTTCGCTTCACACAAGCCCATCCAGCTATCTGCTTTGTCGGAATCATACATTCTGTGTAACCACGCATCACAATTCGGAATTTCCATGTCCTTTACAAACGCCGCCAGCTTGTCATCATTGCCTTCCTTCGCTGCCGTCCGCATATCGAGGAGAAGTTGCTTCAATCCCTCCGTCGTGTTCGCATAAGTGCCAGTGCTGGCTGTGGCGGGGGCCGAGACACTCTGTCCTTGTGAACGAATAGCGGTAGGAAGAGCTGACAAAACCACTAACAGGCCGACCGTTTGAATGGTTCGCATGACCTTTGATTTACCCAATGCTGCTAAAAAGAGCAAGCGCAAACGTGTGTTAGTGGACTCAGGTCCTGGGAAACGCGCAAACCGTCTATTTAAAGTCCTAGAACGTGACTTTTCCGGATTTTCTGACAAATCGGGAGTTGATGCATTTACTCACGTCCGAAGCTTGGCCGACAACGGCTTCATGCTGCCACTTCACGGATCAATTCAAATCGATAAGGGAGGATCAAGGAGTGGCGTTTTCGGTACGTATCGGGCCCCCGCAACCATCTCAAGATTTCTTAGGGCGCCACCAGGGCGCCCTTCGTATTTTCCAAGCAAGTTCCAGCCACCCGCGAATGACGCCACCCGTACCCAGGACCCAAAATGGTTGGGGCGATTTTAAAAAAAAGCGGACTAACACCGTGGAAGGTCCTGGGACAGTTGGCCGCGCGCTGCCTGTTCACGTGACATGCCTCCACTACACACCGCGCACGTTCCGATTCACCTGCTGCTTTGAGAGTCCGTACATACGCGCCAGGGGCGGCGAATGAGAGGGATACACCAAGCGGATCGTCCGCACCTCGTAATCATGGAACTTATGATTCGAGAGCTACGTGCCGCCATGCACTGGCTTGCGTCAGGCCACGCGCGCGGCACGAAGAGAACTGCTCCGAAGCGGCCTGGCGATCATCCGCAATCTGCTCGCCGCAGGGATCATAATGGACGTCCTGTTTCAACTGATCCTCTACAGGTCTGTACATCCGGGCGCCGCTTTGGTGATTGGGCCGATTCTCATTTGCTTCCCCTACGCACTCTCCAGAGCACTAATGACGCGCTTGGCAGGATGGCTAGAGGGAAAGTAGGAAATGTCTTGCTCACTCCTGGCCGGAGTACGACACCTGCAAATGAGCAGACTCGGTAAGGAATGTCGCATAATTTCATCGATCGCGATCACGCGATCGTGACAGTTGAAGGATTCCCATAGCATACGATGATGCAGTTGAAGTGAATCGCGCTCCCTCTTATCATCTGGACATCAATCACCAGGTGCCGCTACCCTCACATCTGCTAATTCCGTCCGGGGGGCCAAAGGGCTGCCGTGGCGATGATGGCGTGGGCATGAATCGAAGAGTATTCACTACATGCAGATAAGTCTGATTACGGTCATCTGGTCCATAATTGCGTCGGCGTGCCTCACGCTGGCGGGGATTCAGTTGCTCGTCTGGTGCAAGAATCGCAATGCGTGGGCTAATCTGCTTTTTTCTCTGGCTGCGGTTTCGACAGGGGTTTTTGCATTCTGTGAATTGTGGATGATGCGGGCGAGAACCCCGGCAGAATTCGCGAGTACGCTGAAGTGGTCACACGTGCTGGTGTGGCTGTTTGTGGTTTCCCTCGTCTGGTTCGTGCGGCTTTTCCTGAAAGCCGGACGACCGTGGCTTGCCTGGACGATTTGTGGCCTGCGCACCTGCGCCCTACTGCTCAATTTTGTGACGGGCCAGAATCTCAACTACCGCGAGATTACTAGCCTGCGGCGCATCCCGTTTCTTGGCGAGTCCGTCCAGATTGCAGAGGGGGTGCGTAATCCCTGGATGCTGGTCGCTCAATTGAGTTTGCTGTTGCTCGTTATCTTTGCAGCGGACGCTACTGTGACCGTCTGGCGGCGGGGTGACCGCCAGAGGGCCTTGACAGTGGGCGGAAGTCTCGTCTTCTTCACACTGATCTCAACCAGTCTGTCCCTCGTGGTGTTCTGGGGAATCGTCCAGATACCTATTGTGGCTAGCGTAGCCTTCATGGGCTTGGTCGGGGTGATGGGTTATGAACTAAGCCTTGAAACTGTTCGCGCATCCCAACTCGACCGCAAGCTGCAAGTGAGTGAAGCGGGATTGCACGAGATTGAAGAGAGAATGCGGCTGGCTGTCAAAGGCACTAAGTTTGGTATCTGGATTCGGGATCTGGTGAAAAACGAAGTCTGGGCAACGGACGAATGGCGGGAGTTATTTGGCTTTCCGAGAACGGAGCCGCTGAAAATTGAAAATGTCTTGGAGCGACTTCATCCGGAAGATCGCGATGCGTTCCGCTGGGCTCTCATGAAAGCAATGCAGGGTGACGGCGGTTATGATACCGAATATCGAGTGGTGCTTCAGGACGGCCAGGTGCGCTGGATAGGCTCGCACGGCCGTGTGGAGTTCGACATCGCCGGCAAACCAATTCTTATACGCGGCATATCGCACGACATTACGAAGCGCAAGGAAGCAGAGCAGGAGACGCGGAGTCTGCGCCAGGAGATTGCGCATGTCGGCCGTGTCTCTATGCTGGGCCAGTTGGCTTCCGCGCTGGCACATGAGATCAATCAGCCGCTGGGGGCGATCTTGCGCAATGCGGAGGCGGCGGAGCTTTTCCTGCAGAATGAATCGCCGGATCTGGAGGAAATCCGCGCGATCCTTGCCGATATCCGCAAAGACGACCAGCGTGCAGGCAGTGTTATCGACCGAATGCGCGGACTGCTGAAGCGGCACAACCTCGATAAGCAGCCAGTGGACGTGGGCGAACTCGTTGGTGACGTCATTGCCCTGGTGCGGGCCGATGCTGCGGAACGCCACGTGAAACTGGAAGTGCGCGTTACAAACGGTTTACCGCGAGTGAGTGGCGACCGCGTGCACTTGCAGCAAGTGCTGCTAAACCTCATTGTCAATGGGATGGATGCGCTCGACGGGACAAACACGAAAGACCGCATCGTTCGAATAACTGCGTCACCGTGTGGGCCGCACACCATCGAGATCGCCGTGAGCGATTCCGGCCCGGGCATTCCTGTGGACGAACTCATGCATATTTTCGATCCCTTTTTCACCACCAAAACACACGGCATGGGCATGGGCTTGCCGATCTCCCGCACGATCATCGAGGCGCACGTCGGGAGGCTCTGGGCAGAAAATAACAAGGAAGGTGGAGCGTCGTTTCGATTTACCCTGCCGATTGTGGAGGAAGGCGCAACAATATGAGCGTGGGCGGAACCATTGTTCACGTCGTAGACGATGATGCGTCCTTTCTTGCCGCGATCTCTCGGCTACTCCGGGCGAATGGGTTCACTGTAAAAACATATTCTTCGGCTCGTGAATTTTTCGCGCAACGGGATGGAGATACCCCGGGCTGTGTGCTTGCGGATTTACAAATGCCCGGAATGAACGGACTCGAGCTGCAATCCGCCCTTGAGAAGGATGACAATCCATTGCCGATTCTGTTTTTAACAGGCCATGGGGACATCCCCTCGACCGTGCGAGCTATGCGCGGTGGCGCTGAGGATTTCCTGGAAAAGCTTGCGCCGAAGAAAAAACTGCTGGACGCAGTGGAGCGCGCCCTTGCCCGTGATGCCCGTGAACGCGATGCACGCGCCCACCAACGGGAATTGCGCACGCTATTCGACGCGCTCAGTGAACGGGAGCTCGAAGTGCTCTCTCATGTCGTGCAGGGGCGACTCAACAAGCAGATTGCCGGCGATCTTGGCATCCACGAACGGACCGTGAAATTGCACCGCACAGCAATCACCACCAAATTGAACGTCCAATCCGTGGCGGAACTCACTCGGCTAACACAGGAGGCGGGCATCTTCCCGTCTTCCACGCGGACCTTCCCCAAAGGGCAGTAGTCGGCATTCGCTGTCCATGCTTATAGTCCTCCTATTCTAAGACTCGTTTGAAGACCGATTTGAAAACATGAGAAAGATCCCTATGCAAAAACACTCTCAAGCGGACCAACCACCGGTTGATCGCCGCAGTTCCCACCTGCTTCTCACTTTTGTCGTCAGTTGCTTATTGCTTGGTTTGGCCTGTGGCTGCGGTACAGAAAAACCAACCGTCGCCACCAATGATCCCGATCAACTTCTCCGGCAAATGTCCGAGAAGCTTGCTCAGGCAAGAAAGCTCAGCTTCAAAGTCGACCGCAAGCTGGACGCGGCTTTGGTTGAGGGACGAAACATTCCCGAAAACGCGCAGATAGAAATCTCTGTTTCTCGACCCGGCAAGTTTTTTGCGAAGGCAGACAGTCAGGACAATGTTCGCCAGTTCGTTTTTGATGGCCAGAATCTCACGGTCTACGACGCAACGATGAACCTGTACGCCACAGTGCCGGAGCCAGGCACGATTGATGAAGTGGTCGCACAAATTGATGGAAAGTACGGATTCACACCGCCCTTGGCCGAATTCATGCTCAGCGATCCTTATGGGGCGCTGAAGCCACGAATCAAAAGCCAGGCTTACAAGGGCAAAGAGACTGTCGGCGGCGTGGAGTGTCATCACCTGAGTCTGGGCGGAGACGTGGCTGACTCAGAACTCTGGATCGGCGTCGCTGACCTGATGCCGCACAAACTGGTCGCGACGTTCAAAAATCGCGAGGGCGGTCCACAACTCCAGGCTGATTTTTCCAATTGGAATCTGGTTCCCACGCTCGACGACACCTTCTTCACCTTCGTGGCGCCGAAAGACGCCGAGAGCGTCGAGATGATCACCGAGGCCCAGATGAAAGAAACCGCTGCCAAGATGACTGGACAACACAAATAACCCGCATCTGCCTCCGACAAAGAACGAGACGAAAGGACCACAGCCATATGAAACCACCGACTAGAAGATACCGCGGGACGATAAGCACACGTGAACTAAGCATATACCTCATGAGGGTTGCTATTCTTGGCGCCTTGTTGCTGCCCAGTGTGTCTATTGCCCGGGCGCAGGTTTACGGGGTCGCCAAAAGTACGACGGTGGTGAGAGGCCCGAACGGGAATGTGGCGGCAGTTAGCAAAACCACGGTCGTCACTGGGGGAGGCACAGCTACCAAAACCACAGTCGTCACCGGCGGAAGCACCTTGCCACATGGCTACATCGCCGTGCTGCCTGGCGGTTATCATGCGGTCTATGTTTCGGGCGTGCGTTACTACACTGTGGGCGGCATTTACTACCGTCCACAAATGTACCAGGGCCGCACGGTTTATGTAGCAGTCCACCTCTAAGGGTGAGGTTAGGGTGCTGAGTTAACGATCAACTTTATAGCAATCAGCGTGGGCAACCGACTTTACTTACGTTCAGCACGTGGACTGGATGCGAAGTATTCAACTAAGGAGAATTAACAATGTTCAACAGAGTGAAGCCAGTGGTTATCTCGGGGGCGGTTTTGTTCAGTCTGTTAACGTCCGCTGTGCTGCCTACAGTGAGCCAAGAAAAGGGTCCTGTTTTCGAGTTTGACAAGCAAAAGAGCTCGATAAAGTTCAGCGTGAAGGCTTCTGTCCCCATCGACGGTACGTTCGACAAGTGGGACACCACCCTGACATTCCCCTCAACGGATGCTACGACAGGCGTCTTGGACATCAAGATTGACGCAGCCAGTGTGAATACCGGAAGTGGCATGAAGGACGGCAAGCTGAAGAGCAAAGACTTTTTCAATGTGAAGGACGATCCCTACATCACGTTTCATTCCGACAAGGTCGTACAAACAGGCCCCGATACGTTTGAGATACCCGGGAAGTTTACGATTCGCGGGGTGTCCAAGGACGAGACACTGACGTTTACCGCTACCGGTAAGGGCACTGGATCGGGCGAGGTTAAGGGGACAATGGCCTTCGACCGCAAGCAATACGGGATGAACAGTGGCATTCCCTTCATCAAGATCGCCGACCGCGTCGAGGTTAGTGTTGACCTTTTCGCGAAGCGAGTTGGACCTCCATTAGTTTTTAAGCAATAGCCATCCTCATTCTACTGTGAGCGGCATACTTTAGTCCTCGACCGGATTTCTGCCCAAAGAAGCGATGCGGTTTGACAAAGGTCCCCATTTTGTACGGAGACGACTCAATAAGCAGATTCCAGGCGAACTGCGCGTCCACGAACGGACCGCAAGTTGCATTGCAGGCGATCACCGAACAAATTGAACGTCCAGTCCATCGCGGAGCTGACTCGGCTAACACAGGAGACGGCCATCTTCCCGGTACGCCGGCGCGGACCTTCCCCAAAGGGCAGTAGCCGACACTCCCTGTCCATGCTTATAGTGCACAGCGAATCCCCATGAGCAGCACTACAACCACCTACGTCGCCGTTGTTGATGACGACGAAAGTGTGTGCCGATCGTTTGGTCGGCTGCTGCGCGCGGCGGGTATTCAGCCGGTAACGTATGACTCAGCGGAGACGTTTCTGGCGGACACCAAGCATCCTCAGTTCGGTTGCCTCGTGCTCGATATCCAGCTTGGCGCTACGTCTGGTATCGAGCTCGCTCAGCGGCTCTCTGCTGAAGGCAGGAGCATTCCCGTCATCTTCATCACCGCCCACGAAGATCCTGAATCACGGTCGGCGGCCGAAGCTGTGGGCTGCGCGGCTTACTTCCTGAAGACCGATTCTGGGACAGAAGTGCTTGAGGCCATACGGAAAGTGGCATTTTAAATCGCATCAAAACGGAGGAGTTTGCTCATGTCAAAGATTTCAGGTCAGGTACGGGCGGCGATACTGTCGCTTTTGCTCGCGACTAGTCTCATTTCGGTAGCCGGGGCTAAAACACCACAACCCTCACCAGCGCAATCTTCAAACGCATCGGCACAGGACAAGGCAAAAACCTGCAACGATCTCGCCGACAAAAAGGGCCTCAAAGATAAGGATCGCGAGACCTTCATGAAGAGCTGCCTCAATAAGGCCGCAGACACCGGCTCCAGCGCCAACGTTAGCGAGCAGGACAAAGCCAAAACCTGCAACGACCTCGCGGATAAGAAAGGGCTAAAGGGCGCCGATCGCCGGTCGTTCGTGAAGGATTGCATGAAGAAAGCCAACCCCCAGTAAGTTTGTCCGGTAACTTTTCAAAGAAGCTTTGTAGAACGGCAGTAAAGGATTCGGCGCTGCTTTGCGGACTGTGGAAGTGACAGTACAAAGACGAAGGAGAGTTCAAATGAATCGGAATCTGACAATGACCGACAAGAAGCAATTTATCACCAATAGTTTCGTTCGGGTAACTAAGCGCTTGTTGATGTTCGGTACGGTGGCGCTTGCAATCGCCGTGCCCGCTATCTCTCAGAATCCTGAAATTCAGGAGAAGCTTGCGGCCGTCAAGCAGGCTGCAGCGGAAAACAAGCAGAAGATCCGGCAGTATCAATGGACAGAGACCACGCAGCTCACTTTGAAAGGTGACCCAAAGCCCCCGACGAAGAACAGTTGTGTGTACGGTCCCGACGGAAAAGTCCAAAAGACCATGATTGGTGCGCCTCCGCCACCGCCCAGCGGCGGCAAGATGAAACAGAAGGTCATCGCGAAGAAAAAAGGAGAAATGAAAGACTACATGCAGGACGTGAAAGCTGTCCTCGCCATGTACGTGCCTCCCGACCCTCAGAAAATGCAGGCGGCTTACCAGGCCGGCAAGCTCTCCTTGAACCCTGTACCCGGTGCGGTGAATTTGATCTTCGCGGATTATGCCCAGCCCGGCGACAAGATGACCCTAACGTTTGACACCGCCACCAAGAAAATCAAGGGTTTGAGCATTAACACCTATATGGGTGACGAAAAAGATGTCGTCACGTTGCAGGTGCAGATGGCTGCGCTGCCCGATGGCACAAACTATGAATCGCAAACCGTTCTCAGCGCGACGGCGAAGCAATTGGTAGTAACGACCACGAATTCCGATTACCAGAAGCTTGGTGGGAACTAGTTAAACGGTACGGCCGGACAATGTTCGGAGTACGGCTGTGCCTTCATCGGGAAAACTGTGGCTTGCCGACTAACGAAAAAGGGAGACTAAATGGATCGGTTTTGGAAGACGACAATGACGCTTCTGCTCGTTCTAACATTGGGGGCGTTGCTTTTTGTCCCGCAGCAAATGCGCAAGCGCCCGCGCAGTCCAGCGTTACCTCGCCTCAACCCAAAGAAGCAAACACGGACGCCGGCTTGCATGTAGACATTGCTCCTTATCTTTGGTTCAGCGGCATGTATGGAACCGTCGGAGTCCGCAACCAAGAGGCCTCCGTCCACGCAGGTTTTGGAGACATTTTTAACTACCTCAACATGGGGCTGATGGGCGCAGCGGAAGTTCGCTATAACCGCGTCATCATCCCCGTGGACTTCATCTGGATGAAGCTATCCGACGACAAGTCCCTGCCTTTTGGACAGCAAGTGACCTCCGTCAAAGCGAAAATGACCCAGACCTTGCTGACCCCCAAAATCGGCTATCGAATCGCAGATGGAAAACGAGTGAAGGTGGATGCGCTGTTCGGGGTTCGCTATTGGCACTTGTCCACGGATCTCACTCTGCAAAGAAATCAGGTACTCGGAACATTATCGGATTCAGGCAACTGGGTAGATGTAATCGCTGGTGGCAGAATCACGGCCTCGCTGACGCCGAAGACCTTCATAACGATAGCGGGAGATGCAGGAGGGGGATCAGCACGTTCGGACTACCAGGTGGGGGGATTTCTCGGCTACCGGATCTCCCGCAATTGGGTACTGCAGGCCGGATATCGGTATCTCAGCGTAAATTACCGACCCAATTCGACAAACAATTTTGTGTACGACTTGAATGTGCCCGGGCTGTTGGTAGGCGCGACGATAAACCTGAAGTAGAGAAGCTCGTTGCTGTGCCCATTCCTTCCAAAAGGCAAAAGTGACAGCTTCAGCAAGAATCCATGAGTGCGGGACCCGTTCAGTGATTGAGCACACTGTGTGACACAAGACGATATGGAAGCCGGAGGAGAAGAGATGAAACTTGAGCAGAGCTTTGTAACGTATAGCGGCAGTAGCAATGCGAAAAACGTGACAACGCGAAAACTGCGCCGGATCAGCATCGCACTCGCCTCCTGGAGTTGCTTCGCTCTAAGCGGCTTTCTTTCCTCGCCGGCCACTGCGCAGGATGTGCTCCCCAAGCCGCAGCCACCCTTCAAAGGCAAGGCAGGACGCGTTCGACGTAGAGGCAAAGAAGTATAACGTCTATCCGCTCGATTCGAGCTTTTTGCCGCGGTTTGCTCCGGGAATCCGGCCGAGCCTCACTGCTGGTCGCACGGAGTTCACTTACTATCCAGGAATGTTGCACATTCCGGAAGGTTCCGCTCCGAATTTTAAGAACACTTCTTGGGCATTAGGTGCCGAGGTGACTATTCCTGAGGGTGGGGCGAACGGGGTGTTGGCAACCATTGGCGGCCGTTTCGGCGGCTGGGCGCTGCTGATGGAAGGCGGCAAACCTGAATTCGTGTACGCCTTTTCAAATCAACCTGAACATAAGTTCCGCATCGCCTCAGACCAATCAATTCCAGCAGGCAATCACGTTGTGCGTTTTAGCTTCAAGTATGACGGAGGTGGGGTTGGCAAAGGCGCAACAGGAATATTGTTTGTAGACGGCAAACAAGTTGCCGAGGGGCGTATCGACAGGACAATACCCGCTCGTATCTCCCTAGACGAGACCTTCGATGTCGGGGAAGACACAGGAACGCCGGTGGTAGAGGACTACAACGACAAGATGCCATTTGCTTTCACCGGAACACTCAAGAAATTCGTCGTAATTCTAGAGCCAGCCAAGCTGACAGAAGAGGAAAGAAAACGACTACTCGAAGAGGAAGCCAGGGCTTCGATGGCCGTTCAATGACCCTGGTGGACTCAACCCCTGATTAACTGGTGTTCTGTTATTCGTCAGACGCTAGTTTCGATTTGAGGTTGTGGAGCCCTCGCGGTAAGTGAAACATGAGGGCACAGAACCATGAATACTGCCGAGCCACAGATGAGGAACCTGCTAACCGCGACAACGGTGATTGAATCTGGAGCCGGCATCATGATGTTGGCGCTTCCGTCGCTGGCGGCTAAGCTGCTGCTCGGTTCATCGCTCGATTCGGCTCTTGCGTTGACTGTCGCACGTGTAGCTGGAGTAGCGCTGCTCGCCCTGGGAGTTGCCTGCTGGCTCGCGAGAAGCGACGGGAAGAGCGACGCCGCGAAAGGGTTGATCGGTGCGATGGTGATCTACAACGCCGGAGTTGCTGCCGTCCTCGTCTATGCTAGCCTTGGCCTAAAGCTTTCCACTTTTGGCCTTTGGCCCGTCGTTCTGCTTCATGCCGTCATGACAGTCTGGTGCGTCATGTGTCTGCTTAAAGTAGCGGCGCGGACCTAGTGAAGAACGGCCGGAAGGAAAAAGCTCTGAAAATCAGGCGCAAACATTTTGGCCTCGGCAGATGGATAAAGATCTAGTTTGAAAGGAATCGCCGTGAACTATCTTAAATTTATTGCTCGTTTCTGTGTATTGCTGCTGGCATTCAGTGCGTCCGTTTTTGCGCAGGATCCAGGATGGCCGCGGAAACTGGAAAAGCCCGGCGGCATCGCGATCGTCAACCAACCACAGGTCGACGAATGGAAGGATTACAGCACGATCAATATGCGTGTTGCGTTTCAACTGACCCCGATCGGCGGCAAACAGGTGATTGGTGCTGCAACTATGACCGGGAATACAAACGTCGACAAAGACAAGCACATGGTCTTCATCTACGGAATCAAAGTCATGAATACTTACTTTCCGTCACTCGATGAGCGCTCTTCCGCAAGTATGGATCAACTGTTCAAGACGTTCGTTCCGGAAGTGTTCGACATTTCTCTCGAGCGGATCGTGGCCTACATGCCCAAACCTGAATCCGTCCCGACAGTGAAGGTCAAGAACGATCCACCTTTCGTCTTCGTGAACTACAGTCCCGCAGTCCTGCTGGCAGTGGACGGCGAACCGGTCCTGGCGTCAATCAAGGACACCAAATTAAAGTTCATAGTCAACACGCAGTGGGCCGTATTTCAGGACACGAAGAGTTCGGAGTACTACATGCTGGCAGGCCCGCGTTGGCTTACCGCCGGCGATCTGCATGGCCCATGGTCTGCTGCAACAAAGCTGCCTAAGGATATGGAAAAGCTTCCAAAGGATCCGCAATGGACCGAACTGAAAAAAGTGATTCCGCTCTCTGCGGACTCAAATGCTCCCATTCCAAAAGTTTTCTACAGCACAGTGCCGGCCGAAGTCATTCTGTTCAACGGAAAGCCGGTTTACGCAAAGATTCCGCAGACGCAACTCCTCTACGCCACCAACACCGATAGTCCTTTCTTTCTCTACACTCCCACGAACGAGTATTACTACCTGACTTCAGGACGTTGGTTCCGGTCCAAGGACATGCAAGGAAAATGGAGTTTTGCCTCCGCGGAGTTGCCCGAGGACTTCGCCAAGATTCCACGCTCCAGTCCGGCCAGTGCAGTTTTGTCCTCGGTCCCGGGTACTGAGGAAGCCAAAGATGCGGTTTTAATCGCGCAGGTTCCCACTGTCATGGAGATCGATCCGAAGTCCGCTGCAGCGCAAGCCAAGGTGAGCTATAGCGGCGATCCGCAATTTGCACCAATCGAAGGGACCTCCCTCTACTACGCAACGAACACCACCGACAAAGTGATCAAGGTTGGCGATGTCTACTATTTGTGCCTGCAGGGCGTGTGGTTCATGTCTCCGAATGCTCAGGGCCCTTGGACGACCGCCAGTTCCATTCCACAGGAAATCTATACGATTCCCCCAAGCTCACCTGTTTACAACGTAACTTACGTGACTCAGACCACCACTCCCAGCGGAACGGTGTATTGCAGTCACACGGCCGGATACACCGGAACGTACGTTGTCGGAGTGACCGTTGTCTACACCACGGGTTACTACTATCCGCCGTACATGTATTACCCGCCGTATGGATATCCGGTCTATTACCCATATCCGAGGCCCTACGGGTATTACGGCTACGGATCTTTTTACAACACCAATGGTTCCTACGGCGTTTATCACTCAGCTTCCGGTCCGTATGGTTCAGCAACACGAGCGGCTTCGTACAATCCATATACCGGCACCTACAAACAGGGCACGTCTGTCGCAACTCCTTACGGGAGGCAAACCGTGGGGCAAGCGTACAATCCCTACACGGGAACGTACGCCGCGACGCACCAGGGATCGAGTCCCACCGCGCAATGGGGACAATCCTACGTTTCCAATGGAAATAAATCCGCGTACACGCAGCACTATTCGACCGCGCAAGGAACCGTGGGCTCCGTGCAGGGTTCGCAGGGCGGAAAAGCAGTCGGAACTTCTACGGCCAACGGCAACGCGGCAGTCGGCAAAAGTTCAAATGGCGACATGTACGCCGGTAAAGACGGGAATGTTTACAAGAACACGGGCTCCGGCTGGCAAAAATATGACAACAGTTCTGGTTCCTGGAACAGCGTGAACAAGCCTCAGAATCCCAATAGCCAGTCCAACGCGCAACAGGCTCGTCCTTCAAGCCCGCAGCCTTCTTCTACCGCGACGCAACAGAGACCGCAGACAACGAACCAGACGCGTCCTGCGAGCACCACGTCCACGCAGAGCCTCAACTCAGAATTGCAGAACCGGCAAAGAGGCTCGGCTCAGGCTAGCAGCTACCAGCGCTCTAGTGGAGCAAGCAGCGGTACTCGTGCGCGGACCACAAGTGGCGGAGGCAGTGCTCGCCGCCGGTAGGCCCGCGAGAAGGATGCGACACATTTTCAAACTCATGTTGACGGCTTTCCTTGCGATGTGCCCTATCCACGCGCTTCGCGCGCAAGACCTCGCTCCGCGTGCCTACATCATCACTCCCGTCCATTGGAATGCGGTCACTTTGACCTATTCTTTTTCCGACGGCGGTATTCTTTTCAACAACATCCTTCCGGTTACGGACTCACATGCGACACTCAACGTCCCAATCCTAAGTTACTTCCACTCCCTGAGCTTCTTTGGCCGTTCGGCCAACATCGCTGCATCGTTGCCTTATGGCGTCGGACACTTCCAGGGAGTTTTCCAGGATAGCGAAACCAAAATCTACCGTTCCGGCCTGCTGGATTCCAGCTTTCGGTTTTCGGTGAATCTCAAGGGTGGCCCGGCGATGTCCGTAAGGGACTACCAAACGTGGAAACAAAAGACCATCCTCGGCGTGAGCCTGAGGGTTGTCGCTCCCACAGGTCAATATGACCCGACGAAGCTCGTCAACAATAGCGCCAACCGTTGGGCGTTTAGACCAGAAGTTGGCTATTCCCGGCGCTGGGGCCACTGGGTGCTTGATGGCTATGGAGGAGCGTGGTTGTACACGACCAACCCTGAGTTCTGGTCGCACAATTCGTTCTATCCCGGCACACGGTCGCAATCGCAGGCCCCCATCGCCTCTATCGAGGCGCACTTGAGTTACGACGTGAGGCCTCGGTATTGGGTCTCGCTCGACGGCAATTTCTGGTATGGCGGCCGTACAAGCTTGAATGGCGTGGAGACTCCGGGCACCTTGCAGGAAAACTCCCGAATCGGAGTGACGGCGTCAGTGCCCTTGAGCAAGCACCAAAGTCTGAAAGGTAATTACAGCTATGGGGCCTATGCCACCTTCGGGGGCAACTTCCAAAATGTTTCCGTGGCCTGGCAGTATTCCTGGGTGGGCCGACCTAATTGATAGTTTTTGGAGAAGTCACTCATGAGTGAATCGCCGAAAATCCGCGTCAACTCCAGTTGGGAATTCGGCGGACAATCCACCGCGGCAACTAAAACGGTGAGAAGGGCGCCTCGATTAGCGGAGCCGTTTCGGTTTCTGACGGAATTTGGATGTATCAATTGACGGACAAGGGATTGGCCGCCGACATCAAGCGCGACGGGCACGAAGTACTACAAAGATGGGGTGGGCTTTCCGCCCACGGCTCCCTTCCCACCGCCCTTTTACCTCGGCTTAACGAGTTGGTGCTAGGGTACGCCGAAGTTAATCCGGATGGCACGGTCCAGAACGGCATTGTAGGTAGCTTGCAAACCTTAGGCACCTTGAGCTCTTGGCCCAACCAATCTGAACGCTAACTAGTATGTCAAAGATTGACAGCAATACAGTTTGTCGGTAATTTAATTTTAGAATGCAAACACCAAAGAGGCTAGCCATGGATCAAATGAACGTCTCGATTACCGATCAACTCGCAGGCTTCGTTCGCAAGAAGGTGAAAAGCGGTCGCTACAACAATGCCAGTGAAGTTGTCCGCGAAGCTTTGCGGCGCATGGAAGACGAAGACGAGCGGGCATTGCGGCTAGCGAAACCCGCTGCGGAGGACATCCTCACCGACCTCACAGAGGAGCAGCTTGACGGCATACGACAACGCGTTCGTGCCAGTATTGAAGGCATCGGGGCTGGCAATTTCGTCGGGTACGACGGACGCGAGGGATTGAAAAAGCTCGCAGATAGTGTGAAGACGAGAGGACGCAAACTAATTGCCCAGAGAGCTTCGGACAAGTAGTGCGTTTTCGCGTCTCAAAGGATGCAGAGAGAGACTTAGGGGAGATCTTCCTCTATTGGGCCAGTCGGACAAGCCTGGAGACCGCAGACCGCGTTATCGACAAAATTACGGAACGATTCTGGCTGATTGGGGAGCACCCGAACGCGGGCAAGGCGGCAACTGACCTCGCAACTGGTGTTAAGTGCTTCCCTGCAGGAAAGTATCTCATCTACTATCGAATGACTCGTCGCGGTACAGACATCCTTCACATTTTTCACGGCGCCCGGGAACAGCGGACAGCCTTCAACCGGTGAGAAGATGCAGTGACGTAATGTTTTTGTTTTGGTTGATGATTTTGCCGATCCCGAACTCGGCCTCAATGTGTGCAAGTTATACCTTTTCAAACCGCTTCCATTCAGCATGAGTGCCAATAGTGTCTACATCTTGCATAGCGTACTGAGAATCCGCATCGTATTTCTGTTCCTCACCCATTTTCGCCAATTCGAAATAGGAATGGTGATCTTTCATACCGATGGAATGCAGCGCTAGTAGCAAATTTGTTCCGTCAGTCGACAAATTGGGAATTGTGGAAGAAATCCAGCTACAATGTGTCCGAAAAAAAGAGGCGGCGAATTGCGCTTCGTGAAGCGGTGGGGTTTGCGGCTTGTTTTCTGATGATGTTCGCAATCTCCTTGCAGGGTCAGATTGCAGGAAGCGCGGGCACAAAAAACGGCTGAAACACTACCTCGCTTGGTTTTGATTCAGTACAGGCAAAGAGATGTGTTCTTCCAGAGAGGGATTGTCGAATTAACGCATTCCAAAATGCCGCATTGACGGTTGACCCCGCAGCGTTAGCCGCATATCTTGCTGCTGAGAATCTATTGTTCGCGATTCACTTACAGAGAGCAGGTGGATGAAATTCTGGCACACTATTTTGGTTTTGGTCAGCATCGTGGGGGCCAGCTCCGCGCTACTGTGGCCCCGAATTGCTCGCACACTGCAATCCCAGAGGGCTCCCACGATCCAGGAGTACAGTCCGAAATCCACGCTGGTCACAAAGGAGCACAAGCCCGAGCGCGCCAAGTTTCCGTTCATCGATATTCACAGTCATCACTGGAATCCCACGCCGGGGCAGGTCGACCAGCTTGTCAAAGAGATGGATACCATCAACCTGCGGGTCATGGTCAACCTGAGCGGGGGCAGCGGCGAAGAGCTGCGCAAAACTGTGGCCACGATGAAAGGGCGCTATCCCGATCGCTTCGTGGTTTTCGCGAACCCGAGCTACGAGGATATTAATGCGCCCGGCTACGGCAATCGTGCGGCAGAGCGACTTGCTGCAGACGCGCGCAATGGCGCGCAAGGACTGAAGATCTTCAAGGATTTTGGCATGGACTTGAAGTACGCGAACGGCGAGCGTGTCCACGCCGACGACCCGATTTTCGATCCATTATTTGAGAAATGTGCGGAGCTCAAGATTCCGGTGTTAATTCACATCGCCGAACCTTCGGCATTCTTCGATCCCAGGGATTACAAGAATGAGCGGTGGGAGGAACTTAATGAATTTCCACAACGCGCCCGACCGCCTTCAAAGTATCCCTCGTTTGAAACGCTGATGGCCGAGCGGAATCACCTCTTCGCCAAGCACCCTCGGACGAACTTTATTGCCGCGCATCTCGCGTTTCACGGCAATGACTTGGAGCGCCTTGGCAAACTCTTTGACACCTTGCCGAATATGTACGTGGACATCGCCGCAGTGCTCGCCGAGTTGGGGCGGCAGCCCTATTCTGCACATGATTTTTTGGTGAAATATCAGGATCGCGTGTTGATGGGTAAAGACATCTACGAAGTAAATGAATACAAATGGTATTTCCGCGCTTTGGAAACCCGCGACGAATACTTCGAATACTACCGCAAACGTCACGCTTTCTGGCGAATCTATGGCTTCCAGCTTCCGGACGAGGTTCTCAAGAAAATCTATTACAAAAATGCGCTGAAACTCGTACCCGGCATCGATCCAAAGACCTTTCCGGATTAGGAATCGGTTTGCATCTCTCAATGTTCTTTCGAGGCCACATCACGCGTCTGTTTTTGGTTGGAGAAACGTCAGACCTTGTCCATCTGGCAGTGGGCCTATCTCCGGACCTGTCGGACCTTGCTTCATCAATCATCCAACAAATCGAAGGCGATGCCGAGCAGCCTGACCTTGCAATCGCTCGTCAGACACAAGATTTCTCGAAGTGAATGAAAAGGCGGATGACCGGACATCTTGATCCTACTACCCATTTCTCCGGAAGCCGCGTTTACCAAGCCTTGCGGGATTCTGCGATATTCGAACCGTGCAACGCGACCCTCTCAAGCGACTCTGCAAAACAGTGGGTAGCACCAACCGTGCAGCGGGGTCTTATAAACACCGGTAAACGCCAGACCAGCGTGCGTGAGGGGGGCAGCACCCTCACCAACCGCCAAAGCATTTCAATTCAATAGGAGAATCCCCATGTCTCTTAATGTGGAATCTATGTCGAACCACGCGAAAACGTGCTGCTGGCACGTCTGGCCAGTACGCTCACCATTTGCGCACGAGACACCTATGAAGTGGGAACAGACCGAGTGGTGCAGCCTTAACTGCTTCGCGCGTACAACGAACTCCTGCATCGTGTCACCGGGGCGGTCAGGGACCATGTGATGGAAAGCAAAGGCTATTCGTTGAACAACATTCTTGGGATGCTGCGAGCGTTCGGCGAAAAAAAACGGACGGATCGGGGAAATGCAATGGACTCTGGAGCAAGCCGCCAAAACCCTCTGACCGAAGGCTAGTACGAAACTTTTCCGGCCCCTGTTCCAGAATTGAGGATGAAGAGTTTTCATAGAACGTCTGCATCTCCATCCGCTCCCTCGAAGAACTCAACCTCGAGCGGCACCTCGAGCGGCAGCACTTCAATTGCGCCCGCGAAAAACTTCTCACGAAATAGCACCCTCGGCCAGACCAGGGATCGCCGGGCCAATGATGAGATTTTGGACGCATTTTCGGTTGGTCTCTGAGCTGACGTCTGGCATGATGTCAAACAACTTTCAAATCCGCGGCCTCGGGCAGGCACATTGGAAGTCGTACCTGGAGTGGAGCGGGGGAGGAGTTAGCGATGAAACGAAGCTGGAACTGGGCAGTGTGGACCGGCGCGTCGCTGGTTTTCCTAGGAGTGGTTAGCTATCCGCTGTTCTTCGTTCGTTTCCCGGGGCTTCGCGATTTTCCGTGGGCGAACCTGCCGATGATCGCGCTCGGGTTGGTGCTGCTCGCCTTGGGGCTTGTGCGCGCATTCCGGCATCCGGATCTGTGTCGCGGCAAAATGTTCGGGAGCGTCCTCGCGGTGCTGGCATTGGCATTCAGCGGATTTTTCCTCTACGGCATTTTCATCGGCGCGCGGCATGTGCTACCCGGTTCGCACGACGCGCCGCGAGTGGGCCAGACGGCGCCAGATTTCACGCTGCCGGATTCGCAGAATCACCCAGTGAGTTTGACGGGTGCGTTGAATTCTCCGTTCACTCCAGAGGCCTCAACCGGCGCCGAGAAGGACGCGGCCCAAGCAGCCGGTGTGGTTTTGATTTTCTACCGTGGATATTGGTGACCGTTCTGCAACTCCGAGTTACGGAGTTTCGAGAAGGCGCTACCGGAGTTCGATGCTCGGAAGATTCGAGTGATCGCGATCAGTGTCGATTCTCCCGCGGATTCCGAAAATCTTCGCCGGTCGCAGGGCTATACGTTTCCGATTCTTTCCGACGCACACGAGGACGTGATCCGCAGGTGGGATCTGGTGCACGTGCACGGCCGACGCGACGGCGCGGACATCTCGCGACCAGCAGAATTCCTAATCGATTCGTCGGGGAAGGTGCGCTGGGTGAATCTTACGGAAAATTTCGTGGTCCGCGCCCGGCCAGAAGAGGCACTCGCAGCGTTTGACGCGATGAACAAATCGTCGCACCCCGGAGAATAGTTGCCGAGGCTTCTACTGCCAAATCCCGGAGTTCCGATGTGCATGCCGGTCAACTCCCGATTAGTGGTGCCGGTTCAGACGGTCTAACAGGACAACTGAAACGGCGATGACCAAGACTCCGAAAACTCCCAAGAACATAGCCCTATGAGTCGCTTGCTTACGCCATGCTCTGTGATGATGATGTGACCTCGATTTCTAAGTTCATCCGGATTGGGCTCTTGCAATTGCTTCTATAAAGACGTTGACATCACTTGCGTCGTTGTAAGGGGCGAGCGAGATCCGGATGCGTCCGCCACGTATACCGCACACAATATTTTGGCCACGAAGACTTTCTACAATTGCTTGTACGCCTTCGCGAGGGTGTCCCAATGAAATGATGTGTGGAGAGGCAGCAGGATCGCCAAGACTGCGAAACGGTTGCCAACCGTAATTGCTGGCGCCGTCAACCAACATCGCCGCCAACTTCCGAGCATGTGCCTCAATTCGACCTTGACCCAAGGACAACAACTGCTCAACTGCAGCCGTGAGACCAGCCATAGAAACATACGACATTGTTGATTGCGTATAGCGCCGAGCATCATTAGCCAGTGACACAGAGGTCGCGTCAAATCCAAAGGGATCCGATGCGCCCATCCAACCCGGTAAAGGGGGCATTTGCTCAAGTAGGAGTGGCGACATGATCGCGAGAGCAACACCTCCATGTCCACCAAGCCATTTGTAGCCGCTGGCAACGACGGCATCAGCATCCCATGCCGCTGCGTCCACCCGCATCGCACCTGCCGCTTGTGTAGCGTCTACAATTAAACGTGCACCAACCTCGGCAGTGCTTCGGCGTAGGCGAGAAATATCCACTACCGTACCGGTGGTGTATTGCACGCTGCTTAACGCAACCACAGCAGTATTCTCATCAATCGCCTCTATAAGTGTGTCGGTCAGATTGAGCGTAGGCTGGTCATTAACAAATCGCACCCTATGATCTTTTAGGGCAGCCAGGCGAAGCCATGGCCGAGTAACCGCGGGAAAGTCCGATGAAACAGTCAGAATTGTGCTATTCAACCTCGGCTGAAGTAGAAACGGAAGTTGCCCTAATATCTCACTTGCGCCCGCTACAATCGCGACTTGCGCTGAATCGCTATGAAGCAATCTGGCCGCGCGTTCGCGAAGTGTTTCAGAGTATCCCACCTCGTCACTATCGGACATGTAGAGGTTGCCATGCCTGGCAACATCGTCGATGAAAGTGTGCATTGCGGTCACTGCTGGTTGACCGATCAATCCTAGGGATGCCTGATTCAAGTACACACTTTGACGGAGGCTAGGATAATCCAATCGATCAAAGAGAGAGGGGTCCATTTCGATGATGACCTGCTTGTGAGCGAGCAGATTCTAGACCTTACTGCTGTGGTTGAAAATGGGCAAAATTGTCAAGGCGACAGGTGCCAATGCCTGGGAATCGTGCCGTCCGCCTCTCAAGCAGATCCGGCGCGCGATCTATCGACCGCTTCGCTGTGGCGCTGCAAGAATTGCAGCGTCTTCTGATTGAACTCCTCGACCTTCTCGTAGATGGGCGCGTGCGCACACCCTTCAAGAGCGATCGCGAGCCCTGGCCTTTACGGCGATTCTGTATTTTCTATGCCTCCCCATTCCGAGAACATCCGCCCAACAGACTCCGGTCAAGGGGGCCGTTCTCAGTCCGTCCGTCAACTCTTCGGATCGGTTCAGCGGAACCCTGTCATTTAAATCCACCCAGGGCACGCATGAGCTGAGCGCCATTGGCAGAAGCGGACGTTGGCTGCTTTTGCCCTCCGATCCAGCCAACCCTCCAATCAATTCCTTTTGCGACTGTCGTGGTCGCTGGGGTTGACAAGCGCGATGCTGCCCTGCTCTTATCGTTAGCGAATTGTGGTACAGCTGTTGGTTTCTAATTGGCGCAATCGTTTTTCTTTCCGAAAAAGATCGTACCCGTCGTAAGCCGGAGTCGTCATGGATCTTTCTCGGTTTCACTTACATCTTCGGGTACTTCAACGAAGTCGATTTTCTGATGGACGACGTAATTGGAAGACTGTCCACAGTGACAAGGAGTCGTGATTCGGCTCTGCCATAGCGATTCTGCCCGTATTACGGTGCCGGAAGTTATTGCGGACCAGAAGTCCGGTTCGAGGAAATGATTTGATGCTGAAGGTTAATACCGCGCCGATTTCTTCGAACCCCGTTTGTGGATCGCCAATCCCACGGTCAACAAGCGTTCATTTATCGGTGGGAAAAACGCGATTCCAATCGTCCTTCATGCTGACAACAGTCCAATTGTCTTTATTAGCTTGATCGTATAGCGCCTGGGTGAAGGCACCCAGTTTGAGGTCTGGCAATCCCTTTGCCGGACCGTAGGCGTATTCGCGCGCAGCATCATCGTGCAGCACCAGGAGCATGAACCGTGGGCCGCTGCCGCCCTGTGTGTATGCCAACATTTCGCGATCGCCATCGGAATTGCCGAACGCCGCGACGGGTCGTCGGCCAAAGTGCAGGTTGATAGCGGCGGGCTTGCCACTCTTGTCGTCATTAAAGTTCAGCTCCGGCAGGCGCACAAGAACTGGCTGGCCATCGCGCATTTCGAACTTTGTCTTGACGCTACTGCCAACAACCTGTTCCGGCGGGATGCCATAAACTTTCTCGGCCCACGGACGGATAAACTCGATGCCGCCGCCAGAAACGATGAAGGTCTTGAAGCCGTTGGCGCGTAAGTAGACAAGTAATTCGAGCATCGGCTGATAGACCATTTCGGTGTAGAGCTTGCCGCAGGGACGCTTACATCTGAGATACGGTATGCTTACAGGCTGATGCGAAACCTGTTTCCTCTTTTTCTCAAACTGGAAGGGCGGCGGTGCCTGGTGGTTGGGGCCGGTGAAATCGGTGAATCGAAAATCGCCAGTCTACTAGACACCAAAGGCATCGTGCTTGTGGTAGCGCCCACCGGAACCGCGACAGTGGAAAAATGGGCTCGCGAAGGAAAGATCCAGTGGTCCAAGAGAGAATTCCAGGACTCCGACCTGGATGGCTGCTTGATGGTGATCGCGGCTACTTCCTCCAGCCAGCTACATGAACGGATCAGTGGCCTTGCGAGAGAGCGAGGCGTGCTCTGCAATATCGTGGATGTTCCGGAACTGTGCGACTTTTACTATGGGGCTGTGGTGACACGCGGAGCGCTACAGATTGCTATTTCGACTGACGGAGAGAGTCCGGCGCTGGCCCAGCGGCTACGGAAGGAACTGGAATCGCAATTCGGTGAGGAATATGCAAAATGGCTCACTGAGCTCGGTGAAGTGCGAAGAAAAATTCGTATCGAGATTAAAGATCCTCAAGAGCAAAAAGCACGGCTGCACGAAGCTGCCAGCGCATTGGCTTTTCAGCAGTTTCTGAGCCGGCGACAGAAATAGCTCCCCTTAGTCACTCTCCAACACACCTTGTGATCAGGCTGGTTTCCCCTCGCTACTATGAAGACTTTCAATCCGTTGCATGTATTCTTTGGCGGCCATATCCGTGTCGCGGATGCTAGCATCTTTCGGCAAGGGATTCCGAGACACCGGGACGTGGATGAGTAATAAAGTGCCCGGTTGCCTGTCGGGAAAAGCCCTCTGAAATATGCAGACTTTGGGCAAGGAAATAGCTCCGAGGAGAACTGGTAGCGAGAGATTGCGGCATGAGTGGTCCGAAGGCAAACGCAAAATTTAAATCAGTCGCATTTGAGCTATGCGGGCCTGTTGCACCAGCCTTTTGCTTTGAGAAATTGAGGGAGGGGTACCGTCCTTGCTAGTTATTCCATCGTTATCCCTGCCGGTTAGCGCGCGTGCGTCTTGAGTCGGTTCGCGGGGGACTCACCCGTCAGCGGCCTTCTTGACTGCCTCGACCGTCTTGGACTCCGTTGGCCCAAATACGTTGTGTCTTAAGGCGCTTTGCCTATCCACCACAAGACCCGGGCAAGTATCTTCCACCGGTTCTTCGCGCTCAACGAGATGGATTCGTACCCGTCATTCGCCGGCTCCAGTATTTCTGTGTGGTCGAACCGTCTGAACCGCGAGACCGCCAATCCTTTATTTTTGTGCCAGGCAACCACAATCTTCCCGTTAAGCAAGTCGTGATTGGTCTGCGAAGAATCCACCGCAACAATACATCCGTCTGGAATCAAGGGCGTCATGGATTTGCCCCGCACTTGCAGACACCTGGTTGACGCTGGATTTGGGCACCAATCCTTGGGAGCGGCGATCATGCTTTGAACGGGACCAGACAGAATGCTCGATGGATTGCCTCCCTGTTCGCCGTGAGAGGCGGCCACGATGCCCAGCAGAGGAATCGCAACCAGTTGCATCTTTCCGCCCGCCTGCTTTCGGCCGCCAGTACCCGCCGTCACAATCTCCAGATTCTGAAATCGGGCGTTCTCGACTCGTTGTCGCAACATCGGCGCGACGCCCAATAGGTTCTCATTGTTCAGGCCGGCTCGCTCCCAGAAGTACCAGCACAGTGGATCGCCAGCCAGGTTGCCCAGTTCGATGTAGCCACGATCCGTAGGCTCCTGTTCGCCGCGTTCCCAGCGAGAAATCGCCATCGCCGAATAGTGAAGCCGGCGGCCCAGCTCTGACTGGTTGAAACGCAGTTTTCTGCGCAGATCCACGATTGGCTGCGTCCATGCAGGACGTCGCGTCTTTTTGTTTTTTAACTTTCCGGGCATGATCCGCTGTCCTTACAACAAGTCGCCGATTCTCCCAACACTGTACGTTAGCGTACATGTTTTGCAAATACCAAACTTCATTCAGAAGCTTTAACGTTTTATGCTAGTTGTTTCCGTTAAATGCGCGTAGAGTTACTTCAAGCTGAAGTTTTCCGCCGCTCTGAACGGTCTTTGCGAAGCGGATGCAGTCTGCGAGCAAAGCTTCTTATGCGTGCGAAAACAAAACCCGCGGCTCCCCCGAATAAAAGTCTCGAGTTCCTGGATAGACCTGCACGAATTCCAGTTCTGAATGCCGTTCTGCGCGATCTTCCCGCCGGAGAGTATGCATCGCTTCGCGATAACCTTGAATTCGTGAACTTACCAAAACACAAGATTCTGAACGAGCCTGGTGAACCCATCGAGTTCGCTTATTTCATTAACAGCGGTCTGGTTTCCTTTCTAAGCGTTCTCGCAAATAAAAGAAGCGTGGAAGTCGGCCTGGCTGGGCGAGACGGCTTCGTCGGACTGCCCTTGATTGTTGGGTATGTAACCAGCGCACATCGCGCGGTGATGCAGATTGCAGGAACCGGATTCAGAATTCGCGCCGCCAAATTGACATCGTCTTTGCCCAAGTGTCCGGCGTTGAACCAGAACTTGCAGCGCTTCTCTCAAGTTCTTGCGTCGCAAGCCACCCAGATCGCCGCATGTAACCGACTGCACGAGATAGATCGCCGCCTGGCGCGCTGGCTGCTAATGAGTCAGGACCGCGTGAATGGAGAAGCCATCGCGCTTTCGCAGGAAACTCTTTCGAACATGCTAGGTACCCGGCGGGCAAGCGTAACGGTAGCCGCGGGTATCCTTCAAAAAGCCGGCTTCATTACATGCAGGCGGGCAAGCGTGGAGATTAACAAGCGGCGCGGCCTCGAAAAATATGCCTGCGAATGCTATGAAGCGATGAAACGCCAGGCAGATAAGTGGCGAGCAGAGACAAACGGACACCCATCCAAGTCGTTCATCGACCAATCTTGCGAATAATTGCTCTCGTACATGACCACCCGTGAGATACTTTGTACGCTATCGTACTGTTATTCCTTGATTGTCCCCTTCCCTGCGTAAGTTGCCATCGAAGCTGATGCCTTTCGCTTGCCTCGCGCACTCTTTGTCATGGTCATCGGCGGGTAGCCATTAAGGCGTCTGCAGGACGCATTTGTGGCCCACATACTGATCGTCGATGACAGCGCATTTTGCGGGCTCGATCCGGATGTGTATCGAGCGAGAAACGGATTGGACAGTCTGCGGAGAGGCTGAGAACGGCAAAATCGCTATTGAGAGAGTGATTGAGCTGGAACCCGGCCTTGTCATCCTGGATCTGGCGATGCCGGGCAGGAACGGTCTGGACGCGGCGCGCAAAATTCGGAAGATTGCTCCAAAACTCCCCATCCTGCTGTTTACACTACACATTTCAGGAGACCTGCAAACCCAAGCCGAGTCGGTCGGAATTCAGGGGGGTCGTCTCGAAAGCAGAAAGCGGCACGCATGAACTCCCGTCCTCCATGCGATGCCTACTGGGTGTGGCCGGTATTCAATAAAAGGATTCCTTCTTTGGAAGCGAAGCGATTGGATATTCCGTACTCCCGAAGAATGACAAGCTCAAAACTCGCAAAATCCCCCTAAATCTACAGATTCTGGCTTGTGTCCCTCCCCGCCGCCGTGTATGTTAACGCTGGCGTTAACTCGTTGAAGTGAGAGAGATAGCCATGTTCGCAAGTCATTTTGCTCATACTCTCCTTTTTGCTTGTCCAAACTGTCGATTTCCGGTAGCAACCGCAAGGATCAGCGACGAAAAGAATCTAGAAATGGTCGCTGCACAAACAATGAAGATCACCTGTACTTCTTGTCGGGTGAGCACTGATGTTCCCGCCGTAACCGCCCGAAAACACATGGTAGAACCTTGGGAACTCCTGGATTAGCGATAGATCATTTTTTCTACTGTGAAATCGTCACTCAGCTACAAAGGCATAGACGATTGGGCCTTGCCGCGATCGTTGGCTTGTTTTCAGTGGATCGTAAGAGGCAAGTGCGGACGAATCAAAGAGACTTAAGACACTGGGAACATAGCTCCGCGTTTCGACGGGAAGAAGGCAGCGGGCGCTCAGTACGGTGAAATCATCCCGTTGCGCAGCCCTGATCGCTTTTTGTACCCTTCGCTCACCTGCGTTGTAGGCCGCAAGCGCGAGGGGCCACGAATTGAACTGGCCATGCAGATGGCGAAGATATTGAGCAGCGGCACGAGTGGACTTTGCGATATCGAGACGTTCATCGCGAGTGCTGTCGACAATCAGGCCATAGCGGCGCGCCGTCTGCGGCATAAGTTGCCACAGCCCTAGAGCGCCTTTGGGTGAGCGCGCATCAGCCTTTCCGCCACTCTCTACAACCACTACAAAAGATAAGTCGCGCGGAATTCCCTCTTTTTGCAGGATGGGATCGAGCACAGGGCGCAACTGCGCCAAGCGCCGCATGGGTGTCGTGAGGCTTTCCATCTCGATCGAGTTGGTTTGCGAGTTGCCCTCAGGTAGCCGCACGTCACTGGTTTGCAGTACCCTGCCGAATTGATTGGCATGGTGCAAATTGTCGAACTGTTGAGTGCTCCGCGAGAGAATGTCGTCGGCTTTGCGATCCAACGAATCGTGGAGATGTGAGAACAGGTCAATCTTCTGCGGCGTCCTTGGACCTTGTGGAAGCGATTGAGCGTCGGCACCGACAAATCCGATTGTAGCGATGATCAAAGACACGAGGGCGCGGATTGATTTACACATGACCAGCCCCGTCTGCGTGAATGACTCGCACGCCAGCGGGATTCCTTTTCAGCGCCGGCTTGATCTCCCAATTCCATTTCCAGATGGCGTACACCGGCGGGTAGATCACAAGTTCCATGAGGAACGAGGTGACAATGCCACCAACCATGGGCGCGGCAATCCGCTTCATCACATCCGCGCCACTTCCGGAAGACCACATCAGCGGGAGCAATCCAAACAACATGCAGGCCACAGTCATCACTTTGGGCCGAAGCCGTTTGACCGCACCGTGCACGATAGCTTCGCGAAGATCGTCCCAGTGGCGCATCTGGCCTTTGCGAATCGCGTCGAGATAGGCAAGGTCAAGGTAGAGCAGCATGAAAACGGCGGTCTCCGCATCGACACCGAGCAGAGCGATGAGACCAACCCAGACGGCAATGCTCATGTTGTAGTTGAGAAGATAAAGCAGCCAGATGGCGCCAATGGCAGAAAACGGAACCGCACATAGAATGATGCCCGTCTTTACCACAGAACCGGTGTTGAAATAGAGCAGGAGAAATATGACTAGCAGAGTGATCGGTAAAACAATTTTCAAGCGATCCTTCACGCGCTGCATCGATTCGTATTGGCCACTCCAGACAAGTTGATAGCCCGCGGGCACGCTGACATTCGCCGCCACAACGCGCTTTGCGTCGGCCACGTAGCTGCCGATGTCGCGGCCGGAAACATCGACATAGACGTAGCCACTGAGGCGGCCGTTTTCGTCGCGAATCATGCCAGGACCGGTCTTGAGGGAAATATCGGCAATTTGTCCCATGGGAATCTGGGCGCCCGAGGGAGTGGATACAAGCACGCGGGTGAGAGCGTCCATGTCAGTGCGATAGTCGCGCAAATATCGCACATTGACGGAGTAACGCTCGCGGCCTTCGATCGTTGTGGTGACTGGCTCACCGCCGATGGCAGACATCAGCACATCGTTGGCGGCATCGATGCTCAACCCATAGCGCGCTAAAGCGTCGCGCTTCAAAGTGAAATCCAAAAAGTAGCCGCCGGTGGTGCGCTCGGCGAATACAGTGGTTGTTCCGGGAACGTTCTTGAGCGCGGCCTCAATTTCTTCGCCCACTTTTTGTATTTCGCCCAGATCAGAGCCAAGCACTTTCACTCCCAGCGGCGTGCGTACGCCAGTAGTGAGCATATCGATGCGCGCTCTGATTGGCATGGTCCAGGCATTGGCCATGCCTGGGATTTGCAGGGCGTCATTCAGTCCACCGGGACCATAGACAATTTCCTGGGTGGTCTTATGATCTGGCCAGAAGCGGCCAAAGAAATTGTGCAGCCATATAGGAGCCCAACTGGAATACCAGCGCGGGCGTTTTGGCCATTGGTCTTGCGGTTTGAGGACGATGACGGTTTCCATCATCGAATAGGGAGCGGGGTCCGTGGAGCTTTCGATACGTCCGGCTTTGCCAAAAACAGTGGATACTTCCGGAAAACCTCTGATGATTTTATCCTGTACTTGCAAAATCCGCCCGGCTTCGGTGACGGAAATACCGGGAAGCGTGGAAGGCATATAAAGCAAGGTGCCTTCATCCAGCGGAGGCATGAATTCCGAGCCCAACTTGAAGAACACTGGGACGGTAACGGCCATGGCGATAAGCGCAATGGCAATGGTTTTCCATTTGTGTTCCAGCACGAATTCCACGACCGGGTGATAAAGCTTCATCAAGGGGCGGCTGATAGGGTGATTCTCTTCACTGCGAATTTTGCCGACAAGAACGGCGTTTACCACTTTTCCCAGCCAACGAGGCCGGATATTGAAATTTCGCATGTGGGTGAATAGAAGCCGCATGGCCGGATCGAGGGTGATAGCTAGAACGGCGGCAGTGATCATTGCGAAGTTCTTGGTGTAAGCCAACGGCTTGAACAAACGGCCTTCCTGGGCCTCGAGCGTGAATACGGGCAGGAACGCGACAGCAATCACGAGCAAGGCGAAGAAACTGGGGCCTCCTACTTCCTTGACGGCGGTGATCACAACATTGTGATAATCACCGGGACGACCTTCGGCTTCCCACTGCTCCAATTTTTTGTGTGTCTGCTCGACGACCACTATTGCCGCATCCACCATCGCGCCAATTGCAACGGCAATTCCGCCCAGCGACATGATGTTGGCGGTCTGTCCGCTCAACTGGATAGGGACAAAAACCAGAATGACGGTGACAGGAATTGTGATGATGGGAATAATCGCGCTGGGAAAATGCCAGAGAAAGACAAGAATCACCAGGCTGACGATGAGGATTTCTTCCGCCAGCGTGTGCTTAAGATTGTTGATCGCGTTATCGATAAGCTCGGAGCGGTCGTAGGTGCTGACGACCTTGAGGCCCTTCGGCAGAGTGGGCTCGATCTCCGCCAATTTTGCTTTGACCCGCTGGATGGTTTTGTCGGCGTTTTCGCCAAAGCGCATGATCACCACGCCGCCAACTGTTTCGCCAAGCCCGTTGAGTTCGACAACCCCGCGCCGTATTTCCGGCCCAAAGGTGACAGTTGCCACGTCACGCACAAGCACGGGAGTTCCCGTTTGTGCGTTGTACGCCACGACGATGTCTTCGATGTCTTTCAGAGACTTGATGTAGCCCCGACCGCGCACCATATATTCGCGGCCACTTTTTTCCACCAACCTTGCCCCTACGTCGTTGTTACCCTTCTGCACGACTGTGATCACAACGTCGATGGGAATCCGGTAACCGAGCAATTTGTTGGGATCGACGTTGACCTGGTATTCGCGAACAAAGCCGCCAGCGGAAGCCACTTCTGCGACACCGGGAACGGACTGCAATGCGTAACGCAAATACCAATCCTGGTATGTGCGCATCTGCTCGAGGCTATATTGCCCGCCAGAATCCACCATGGCGTATTCGTAGATCCACCCGACGGCAGTGGCGTCTCTTGCCAGCTCAACGGTGACGCCCTTAGGAAGGCGTGGCGTAACGGAATTGAGATATTCCAGGCTGCGTGACCGCGCCCAGTAGATGTCCGTTCCTTCTTCGAAAATAATGTAGACGTAGGAATAGCCAAAATCACTGAACCCGCGGATGTCTTTCACCTTCGGCATGCCGAGCAGGGCCGAGGTAATCGGGTACGTAACCTGATCTTCCATGATGTCCGGACTGCGATCCCACTTGGAGTAGACGATCACTTGTGTTTCAGAAAGGTCGGGAATGGCATCCAGTTTCGTACTCTTCATGGATTGCCAGCCAATCAGGACGGCTGCTCCCACGAGCAGGAACACAAGAAATTTACGCTTGGCAGAGAATTCGATGATTTTGTCGATCATTGCGAATAGGCCTCGGCAAGCAGTTGGTCCATAGTCAAGATGTGGCCACCGTTTTGCGTGACAAACAATTCCGCATCCTGTTTGTTGGCAAACGCGAAAGCGCCCGGCGAGCAGCGATCAAACGCCAGGTTCCCAGAATGCTTCATTTCATTCATAGGCATTCCGTCATGAGTGCAGGCGAGAGCGTGGCTTTCGTTCACATACCAGGCTTGCTTGGAATCGATATTCTTTCCCGTGGAGAAATCTCGAACCGAGATCAGTCGAATGGGCTTTCGTTCCTGGCGCGACTCGGTAACCGCACATTGCGGACAGCATACTTCTCGACGTTCTCCGTTGATCTCGACCACGGCGCGAAGTTTGTCCTGCAATGGGCGGCGGCAGAATTCACAAACGGTAGGGTGACGAGAGTCGTTGAATTCGTACCAGCCAAGTCCAAGCAATGCCAGCATGACCAGTCCAAGTACGACAACGCCAGTCTTCTTCTGTGTGCTCATCATGCTCTCCTTAATGCTTCATCTCTCCCATGGCGCTTTTCAGACGACTCTCCGAATCGATTAGGAAATTACCCGAGACGACGATCTCCTCGCCAACCTTCAGCCCCGACAGCACCACAGTCTGATCGCCAATCTGCGGCCCCACCGTGATCCGGCGCGGCTCAAACATGCCGTCTTCATGGGCAACGAAAACAGTTTGTTCTGTGCCAGAGTCCAGTATTGCTTGCGAAGGCACGGCGATTTTGCTGCCATAGTTGACCTTCAGTTCCGCGTTGGCAAACATTTGTGGCTTCAGTTCGAATTCAGGATTCGGTATTTCGATGCGAACCTTAACGGTACGAGTTTGCGGATCAACAGTTGGATAAATGTAGCTGATCTGACCATGCCATTTGCGTCCTGCGTAGTAGCTGAGTTCCAGAGCAACGGATTGCCCCACGCGCGCAAAGGGCACCTCGTATTCATAAATATCGACGTTGGCCCAGATTGTGGAGAGATCGGAAACCGTATACAACTCCGTGTCCGGCGTTACCAAGGTCTGCGGAAACGCTTTGCGGTCGGTTACAAATCCCGTAATGGGTGAATAAAAGGTCAAGTTCTTAACTACCTCGCCGGTCTCGTCGAGTTTCTTGATCTGCTCGTCGGTAATGTCCCATAACTTGAGGCGATCTCGTGATGCGCGGAGCAGTGAGTTGGAACCATCCGCGACTTCCTGGAATGGCGAACTTCCCAGGGTCGTCTGCCCGCGTTTAGCGATGAGGTATTCTTCTTGTGTAGCGACCAGGTCGGGACTGTACAAAGTAAAGAGCGGTTGCCCCTTCTTGACAAGCTGACCAACGTAATCCACATAAATCTTGTCGATCCAACCGTTGACTTTCACGTGAACGTGAGCAATTTTCGTTTCGTCTGCCGTGAACTGCGCGGTAGTGCGTATGGTTCTTTCGAGGGTCTGCCTGGCTACTTTGCCAGTTCGCACGCCGATGAGCTGCTGCTTATCGAGTGCAATCATCACAGTTCCTGCAGGCATTCTGGCCATGCTGGCCTCGTCCTCGGCGTACTTCGGAACCAACCGCATGCCACAATCAGGAGCGATACCCGGCTTGTCGGCTTTGTAGGCGGGATGCATGGGATCAAACCAGAAGAGAATCTTGCGAGCATCAGGCGCATTGGTTGAGTCCGAAGTCGGGGTCGAATTTGCACTCGAGTTTTCTTCCTCATAGCGGGGCACCAAGGCCATTCCATCCGGCGCCTTCCCCGGTTTTGCGTAATGATGCTGCGGGTTCATCGCGTCATACCAGAAGAGGATTTTTCGCTCCTGCTTTGGCGCACTTTGGGTTTTCTCAGTTCCCCCGTCTGGCGATTGAGTAGACGCTGCAACTGCCGCGTGCTGCCGGCTGGAACTTAACCATGCCGGTCCATACACAATCGCCAGCGCCAAAACCCCGATCAGGACTGTGGCAATGCCTGGATATTTGCGCGTGTTGATTTTCATGGCTTGCTCTCCGTTGCGTTTGGCCCAGCAGGCACCGAGATAAGATCCATGCCTACGAGGCTCTCTATGTGAGCCAGCGAGGTCTGGTAGTTGGCAAGCTCGCGGTAATAATCCACTTCATAGCTGAGGATCGTGCTGAAGTTTGAGAGGACGGTGAGAAAGTCCACGGTGCCGACTTGATAAGCGCTCATCGACGATTCAAGCGCGAGGGAGGATTGCGGCACTACTGCCTTTGCATACAGGTCGAGCAACTGCTTGGAAGCTTGCGCAGAAAGAAAAAGTTGTTTGAGTTCGAATTGAAGTTCATTCGCGCGGTTCGCGCGGCTTCGCTCTGCGCTGAGTACTTCTTCTGTGGCTTGCCGTACTTCTTCGCGCTGCTTCGTTTTGTAGAAGAGCGGAACATTCACGGTGAACGTCATTCCGTTCATGTCCGGAAGCCCCATCGAGCGTTGTTGATACGTATAAGCAACGCCAAAATCTGGTTGATAGTCCTTGTGGGCCAGTTGGACCGCAAACTGGTTTTTCTCAACCATCTGCTGCTCGCGCTGCAATGATGTGTCGTTTGTCTTTGCTGCAGCGTAGAGGTCATCCAATTTTTCATTCAGCGCCGTCGCTTCCACATCGGCGGCCGGCGGCAGAGGCGATTCCGGAGACTTCGCCATCAGCGTATTGAGTCTTGCCTGAGCCGTGGCTCGCTGCTGTTCCATTACCGTGATCTTCTGCAGAAGGAGAGAGATTTCCACCTGGGAGCGCAAGACGTCCTGCTGCATTCCTTTTCCTACGCGGTAACGGGCTTCGGAGATGCTGGACAGTTTCTGCAACAAATCTTTGTCTTTGCGGGTGATTTCAAGAGCTTTGCTGTAAAAGAAGTAGTCGAAGTAAGCCGATTTGAGATCAACCACGACCCGGCGCCGAACCGCTTCATAATCCCACTGCGCTGCATCCACATCTTTCGACACAATCTGGCCGCGTAACTTCAATTTGCCGGGATAAGGGAACTGTTGGCTGACTGTGACGCCTCGATAACTGGAAGGATCGCCTTGCTGCAGGCTAAAGGGCGCGACATTTCCCACCCAGCCCGCGGAAACTTGTGGATCGACGAGACTCCTGGTTTGCGGGATTCTATGCCTCTGCGCCTCAAGGGAATGAAGCGCGCTCTGCACTCCCGGGTTCTGGCGCAACCCTTCCGCAATCACTTCGTTCAGGGAGAGCCTATCTTCTGCCGGTGGAGTTTCCTCGAGGGGCTTGGTTGATGCGTCCTGCGCAAAAGATGCCAGTGGTCCTAAGCCAGCGAACAAAAAACAGGTGCCAACTACAACTTTAAATTTCATTTCCAATTCCTCTCGATGCAAAACAATTAGCGTGAACGTTTCTGGCGAACACACGGATACGCGAAATGGCAAAGGGAGAGGAGGATGATCAGATCAATAGAATACAGAGGAGAGACTGCAAATCGTGCGGAGGCGAGTTAGCAAGAACTTGGGGAACAAAGACGTCATGAAGGCTTGCACCCGGCACGACGAACAGGGAGCCGACGAGCGCAACCTGCAAATCCATAGACAGTAGAGATGGTAACTGCGTGGCCGAAAGAGGGTTTTCGGCGGCGTTGCAGCAATGGGTTGGAGAAGGCGTAGCGGAGTGCCCAGTTCCCTTTTCCATAGGCATGCTCTGGCATTCGCCGGAATGCTGCGTAGAAACGGGAGGCATGCAATCACGCGGGGCACAAAGCGCCGGAGCAACTAGCGAGAAAATCGCCGCAAACAGAGCCAACCCACAGATCAGCTTTGAGAACAGGCGTAACGAGGAGATACGACTGCTTTGCTGCTTCCCTGCTCCGAATTTGTTAACGGCACACATTAATCATGGACCAGCAGTTTCACTCTAGCGTAAGTGGGTGTTTACTGTCACGAGAGATGCACGCATTTCTTCCCGTTTGAACAACAGACCCATCAGACAATTCCAGCCTAACCGCAATGGAGCAATCGTAGAACCACTCAAGTATCGCACTAACCACTTAATCCTAAATACGTTAGATGCGGGTGATCCTCTCTAGTTGTCTCCCGAATGCGTCATTTGGCGCACTGGCATTACATCTCTATCCCAGGAACTTACCGATGAGCCACAGATGCCCGGACGGGTCCAGCACAGCGCCCTGAAGCATGCGCCGGATTGGATGCGGCCCGCAGGTTTCGTGTTCGTGTTCCTCAACCGGGCTATGCTCGATTGCCCCTGCTGCCAGCGCTAGTTTGTGAACGGCGACGGGGTCATCCACAAAAAGCTCGATTCTCACGGTGGTGAATCCGGCTGAAGACGGCGTACGCGTGCCATACTGCGGCGATTCCTGCGCAAGGAAAAAATTGGCTCCGCCGATCGACAGTCCAGCAACGATGTCCGGGCCGGTACCCAGTTGCCACAGAACTTCAGCGTCGAAAGCGGTTTTGTAGAACTCGATAGCGGCGGTTCCGTCACCAACAGCCAACATGGGAGAGATTTGTGTGTTCATCGTGCCACCTGCAAAGTTTGAGATTCGGCGTTTAAGGATAACGCCAAGGGCTGAGGATAGTTAGGTCTGATCATCCTTGCAAAGAGCCTGCGTGGGGCAACTGGGGCATCGGAAATCAGCTCTCCGAGGGCGACTTACTATTTGTTTCGATTTAATACTTTATGTTTCTTTTTATTTCGGCTCTAGGTACACTCTCCGCAAGAGGCACGCCGCATTTTCGACCGCCGATAGACGCTGCGGGAAGGAATTAACCAGGAGGCAGTTGATGCAAATCGCAGAGTTCAAGTGGAAACAGTTTCTGAGGGCTAGCGCCCTGCTGGGCCTGGCCTCATTGGGCATTGCTCTTCAAGTTGTGAGCCAGGATCAGCCCCCAGCCACGGACGCAAAGCCGAAGCAGGAGATCAAGTACAGTGCCGATCCGGACGCCCAGAGGAACATGACATTACTGCTGAGGGACTTCGACCCAAAGCCGATGCTGCATACCGCGGTGCACGAGACTCCACGCGCGAAATTCCCGGTGATCGATGTGCACAACCACGTAAATGATCCCGGCGGAGTACACGGAGAGGAGATTCCGGCAGCGGAAGTAGTGCGGCGCATGGATGCAGCCAACATTCAGAAAATCGTTATCTTGACGGGGTTGTGGGGCGACAAGCTGCAAGGCGTGCTGGACAAAATGGTGAAACCCTACCCGGACCGTTTCATCGTGTTCGCACAATATGACTGGAGCAAAATCGATGATCCGAACTTCAGCGCGGAGATGGTGGCCCAGCTCGACGATGCGGTGAAACGTGGAGCTCGAGGTCTAAAGGTGTTGAAGGATCTTGGGCTGGGTGTCCGCGATAAGTCCGGAAAGTTGATTCCGATTGATGACCCGAGGCTTGACCCGGTGTGGGAAGAATGCGGAAAGCTTGGGATTCCCGTGGCAATCCATTCGACGGATCCCGAAGCGTTCTTCACACCGATCGATAACCACAACGAACGGTACGAGGAGCTGATCACCAATCCCACTTGGGGCTTTTACGGGCCGCAATTCCCTTCCAAAGAAACATTGCTGGCCCAGCGCAATCACGTATTCGAGAAGCATCCCCACACAACCTTTATCGCTCTCCACGTGGCAAACTGGCCGGAGAACTTGGATCTCGTTTCGAGCTGGCTGGACAAATATCCCAACATGGTCGTGGAATTTGGCGCACGGGAGGCTGAACTTGGGCGGCAGCCGCGGCGTGCCAGGAAGTTCTTCCTCGACTACCAGGACCGCATTCTATTCGGAACCGACAGCGAGCCGGAATTGCCGATGTACGCCAACTATTTCCGCTGGCTGGAAACTGCCGATGAATATTTCCCTTACTGGGGATACCCTGGACAGGGCCGCTGGGAGATTTATGGAATGGAACTGCCTGATGGCGTGCTGGAAAAGGTGTATCACAAGAATGCCGATAAGATTTTTAAGCAATTCAAAGGAAAGCACTGAGATGAACAGCCCCTTGCGCAAGACGATCTGGAGAACGGGAGTACTCAGCGTAGCGTTGGTGGGAGCTGGCGCCTTAGTCAGCTGCCAGAAACAGGATGACGAGAAACAGAAGCCTGTGGCCACCGCTCCGGCGACGTCTACGACAGACGTGAAAATAACAGCCGACAATATCACCGCAAAAACAACCACCGCTGAATTTCGACTGAATCAATCGGGGAACCTGATCGCTTTGTTGCTAGGTGGGAGTTCCCAGCAAACATTGGACGCCTCCGCTCCAGCTAACTCTCAGAGCATTTCGGTGGAAAAGAAGGAGTTGGCTGGCGTGCAGCTTGCGTTGCATCAGGCAGAAGTGCGGCCGACAACGGGCAAGCTGGGCGAACTCGGAAAACAAATTGTGGTTAAGGGAAAAATTCCTGGAACAGAGTTGGCCGAGACGGTAACGGTGGAAATTTACGACAGTTTTCCGAATTTAGCACTGCTGTCGATCACCCTGCGAAATGAAGGCAAGTCCGACGTCGCCTTGGAGTCGATCACTCTACAGAAACATACCTTTGCTGCTCCCACTTCGAGTGCACCACCAAACAGCCCTTTGTGGACGTTCCAGGGTTCGAGTTTGAAATGGGGCAAAGATGAAATCTTTGCAGTGCCTGCAAAATTCTCGCAAGAAAACCCTTTCGGCGCGCAGGTGCCTACCAAGGATGATCTTGGCGCCGTTGGCGGTGGTGTTCCCGTTGTGGCGTTCTGGTCCAACAACGTAGGTGAAGCCATCGGGCATGTCGAGACACTTCCATTGACACTGTCAATCCCGGTTCAAACAACAGCCAAGGGTGAGGTCGAGGCAAGTGTAAAAATCCCGGCAAATACAGTTCTGAAACAGGGAGAAGTGTTCTCGACCCCGCGTACTTTTCTCGCCGTCTATGCGGGGGATTTCTACAAGCCGTTGAGCCTGTGGTCTGACGTGCTGGCCAAGGAAGGGCTCACGAAGCCGTTGAATAACGATGAGAATTATGCGGTGAGCTGGTGCGGATGGGGCTACGAATTCGGTGTGACGCCGGAATACATGCTCGACACGATCCCAAAGCTCAAGGAACTCGGCATCCACTGGGCCACGCTCGATGACGGTTGGTTTAACAATTACGGAGACTGGCAACCGGCCAAGCCTGCATTCCCTGGGGATGCGATACCGGAGATGGTGCGGAAGTTCCACGACCAGGGCATGAAGATGCAGGTCTGGTGGCTGCCTTTGGCTGTGGAAGACGGCAAATATGGATACGGGGGCAGAAAGTTTGTTGTATCGGAGGTGGTAAAAGCGCATCCCGATTGGCTGATTCTCGACAAACAGGGAAAGCCAGCGCGCATGGCACGCAATCTCGCCGCCCTCTGCCCTGCTGTGCCTGAAGTTCAGGCTTACTACAAGCAGGTGACCGAGCGTTTCATCCGCGATTGGGGATTCGACGGGCACAAACTGGATAACATCTGGTCGCTGCCGCTTTGTTACAACCCAAAACACCACCACAAATCGCCTCAGGATTCCGTGAACGCCATGGGCGACGTTTACAGAGTGATTTTCGAGACGACACGCGCGTTGAAACCCGATAGCGTGACGCAAAGCTGCCCGTGTGGAACTCCGCCGAATCTGGCGTGGCTACGCTATATGGACCAGGCAGTGACGGCTGACCCGGTCGGGGCGATTCAGGTGAGGCGTCGAATTAAGATGTATAAGGCACTGCTGGGGCCGAAGTCCGCGATCTACGGAGATCACGTGGAATTGACGCACATGAACAATGTGTTCACGGACAAGGAAGAGGACGTCGGAGACGATTTTGCTTCCACTTTGGGCACGGGAGGAGTACTCGGAACTAAATTTACCTGGCCGAACTACGAAGGCAAATTCAAAACCGTTTACCTAAGCTCCGGGAAAGAGGCTCATTGGAAGGAATGGATCAGCCTCTACAACCAGAAAATGCTTTCGAAGGGAAATTTCCTCGATTTGTATGTGTACGGGTTCGACAGTCCGGAAGCATACGCGATCGAGAAAGATGGTCATTACTATTACGCCTTTTATGCTCCCGATAAGGCGGTTACGGACAAGAAGAAGACCGCGGAACAGGGAACGTGGAGCGGAGATGTCGAACTGCGAGGACTACCCGCAAAGACTTTCCACGTTACCGATTACGTGAATCACAAGGACTTTGGAACGGTCAGCGGACCGACCGCAAAAGTGAAAGTGGACTTCAAAGGAAGCCTTTTGCTGCAGGCGGACCAAGCCCCGTAGATCGGGCTCATGGCAAGATCGCGTTTAGTAGGAACGCGCGGGAACGGGATTACCTGACCCCGGCATACCGCCGGCGTGCTTTTGCAGAAACGCACTGCGGTGGGCCGAGTCGCGAAAGGCCTCTGTGCCGCCAGCGCGGGTAACGGAAAGTGCCCCGGCAATATTGGCGTATTTCAGGCAATCTTCAATTTTGGCGCCGCGAATAAACTGGTGGAGGAAGCCCGCGTCGAACGTGTCTCCGGCACCTACGGAATCCACCGTGTCGACCACGGGTGCGAATGCATTGAACTTTTCCTTACCGACGCGAGCCATCGCACCCTGTGAACCACGTTTAATCACAAGTATGCGCACTTTCGAAGAGAGGGCGTCAGCGGCCTTTTCCACATCGTTAACTTGCGCCAGCTTGCAGGCTTCCCGTTCGTTGGGCAGAAGCACATCCACATAGCGAAGCAGCAGCTGAATATCGCCGCTCCAACGATCTTCAGGATCGTCATTGGTATCGAGAGATGTAGTGAGGCCTGATTCCTTGGCTTTACGAAAAATATCAATCAGGTGCGGGCGCATGCCTTTTTGCAGGAAATAGGAAGAAAGGTGGAGGTGTTTTGCATTGAAGAGGTGGACCATGTCCAACTCTTTGCTGGTCATGTCGTACATCGTGCCGGGATAGGTGAGGATGAATCGTTCTTTGCGCTGCGGAAGGATTACGGTTAGTCCGGTAGTCTTCCCTTTCAGTTTTCGGACGTGAGAAGTATCCACGCCGCCGGCGGAAAGTCTTTGTACGCAGATTTCTCCAAAGGGATCGTCGCCGATACACGCGTTGAATCCAACTTTATTACCAAGCAGGGCGAAGTTGTGGGCAAAAATAGCCGAAGAACTTCCCAACGTAATACTCAGATCCTTGGCAAGATGTTCCCGCTCCAGGACCAGGGTGGTAGGAAGGCCATAAAGGATTAAATCCAGATTCAACTCGCCAATCACACTGACATCGAACGTCGCCACAGATTTCTCTCCTATGCTGATTGCAAAATTCTCAATACAGTGCAATGTGTGGGTACTGATTCCTGCTCAAATACCTAGACTAACGTCACTTCCACATTCGCATCGCGAAGCCCCTTCAAGTCCTGCTTCGCGATATTTTTGTCGGTAATAACCTCGTGAATGGCGGAGATTGGCATAATCAGGGACAAACTTCTCCGGCCAAATTTGCTTGAGTCGCATACCGCGACGATCCTGCGCGCCGATTCCGCCATGGCACGATTGACGCGTGCTTCCAGGAGATTGGGGGTGGTTAAGCCGTAGTTGACGTCAAATCCATCTACGCCGAGAAAAAGCAAATCCGCGCTCAGTTTGCGGAGCGACTCTTCCGCAAGCGGCCCAACCAGCGAAAAAGAATTCTGTCGCAATACTCCACCGGTGAGAATTACCTCAATAGGCGATCCCGCAAGCTCTGCTGCGATATTCGTGGCATTTGTAATGATAGTGAGATTCTTGACATTGCGGCAGGCCCGCGCGATGGCGGTGGTGGTCGTGCCCGAATCGAGAATAATCACCTGGCCGGCGCGTATCTTGTTTGCAGCCGCGGCCGCGATGCGAATTTTCTCCTGGCGGTGATGGCGTGCTTTTTCCTGCAGCGGGCTGTCCTTCAGTGCTCCCGATTCTTTGGGGAGAGCCCCGCCATGGGTTCTCTCCAATTGACCTTCATGATGGAGATACTCCAGGTCCTTGCGAATAGTGATCTGCGAAGTGCGGAAATGCTTGGAAAGATCGCGAACTAATACGCGGCCTTGGGTGCGCAGTAGATCCAGGATTTCCCGACGACGCTCTTCACTTAGCATGCGATGCTCCGTTCAGGGTATGGTGCGTTCCGCATGCTTTAGCATAAACGTCCAGCACGTCCATAATTTTGCTGTGAATCAGCTCGGTGGGCTTGTTGGTTAACACTCCGGCCCTTACGCGATCGGCTTGTCTGGGCAAAAACTGGCTCAGTAAGGATATGGGTATCGGGTAAGCAGAGAGATTTGCAAGGAGTTTCCTCAATGCATCGACAACGGCCGGTTGAGTCCAATAATAGCGCGACCTGTCGCTAAAACTATACTTTCGGGCAAACCTGAGAGCAGCCTCATCTCCGTGATAGTAATCCTGCCAGTAGACTGGGTGCTGCAACATGACTTGATCGAGCACTTCCCGAATTTCGGAAAGGGTGACACCCGCCGTTCCTGAGAGCGATTCCTGCTCCATCGCAGCCAAAGCAAACATCGCCTCTCTGAACGCAAATGTGAGCCACGGGCCTACTTTCAGGATCGCGAAGTGGTCGCGAACCATTTGCTGGAGCGCATCCTGAGTCTGATAGTCCGTGGAATGGCCTTCGTAGACACCGTGCCAGTGGGAATTGGCGAAGGCCGAAAGATCGCTGGCTTTCGCTGAATCGTACGGGAAGACGGTGGCATCACCGAATTCAACGCCGGGTTGTACAACGACGGCAATCACTCGTTCCCACGCCTCTTCCAGCCCTCTTGTGCGGAAAGCCTCCTTGGCAACTTGTAAAGTCTGCTCCAGATTTCCTGTTTGGGTCGTTTGTGGAGCTTTTCCTGCTTTCAGCTCGCCTCCAGGTATCGGCACTTCCGTTCCGATCACATAGATGGGAGCGGGTGAGCCGTGCGGCGCGATGCGACGAGCCTGTTCCGCCGCCAGGCACATTTCAGCCGCACGCGCGCCGACAATCTCGTCCGCTAAGGGGCGATGGCGATCACCTGGGTCGTCCGCGCAATGCATGCTCGCGTCGAGGTGAATCTTGGTATATCCCGCCAGAATGGATTCGTGAACCAGTGTGCAAGCTTTTTCCATGGCCTTCAGCGCAGGCTCATTGCGCCACACATGCGGTCCCAGATGATCTCCGCCAATCACGACGTTTTCGAAAGGAAGATCTTGGGCGTGCGCCAATTCGCGAACAAACTGGGCGAAATCAGCAGGCTTTTGCCCGGTATAGCCGCCGAACTGATTCACTTGGTTCGACGTGGATTCTATCAACAAACAGTTGCCATCTCGCTTGGCTTGCTGAATCCCCGCTTCCAGGACGTAGCGATTGGCCGAACAGATCGAAAATACACCAACGGCTTCGCCGTCGCGATTGCGCTGCAGAATCTCACGGATTCGCTCGGTGGCGCTGGTCGGTCGAGTTGTCGTGTCGTTAGGCATGGCGCGAAGTTGATTTAAGCAGAACTTTTTCCGTCGGAGTGGCCTTCCCACCTTCCGTGCCAGGGAACGGCAGACCGTAAATGCAGATTCACATTTTCGATATTGCGAACACCCTGGGCAGCCAGCCAGTCGTTTAGCGCGTTCTCTCCATCCTTCACAAGAACAGACACGCCATCTTTCCAGGTGGCACGCCCACACAAGACTCCACTGAAAGGAACCTTCGCTTCGGTGGCAAGCTCCAGCGCATATTGGAAAGTCTCGTTACTCACGCCTTGCGACAGATAGATGAAAGGAGTGCTGGCCGCATCGGAAGCGGCACGGTAATAATCCAGGGCGGCTTTGCGGGAATACAGAATCTTGCCGGTCGCAGAAGGCGAGCCCTCAACAAAGTCCATGTTCACTGGAACGCCTACTTTCAGAACATCCACTCGATAACGTGGTTTCGAAAACTCTGTCATGCTCTGCGCAACGACATCGGGCTTCAAACGCGCAAACTCCTCGCTCTTGTCCTCCATCCCCTCCCCGTAATTCACAATCTCAAGAAAGAAGGGGACGTCACACGCCGCGCATTCGGCACCGACACGCTCCACAAAAGCGTGCTTGGCATCGTTGATTGCAGGCTCGCTGGACGGGGCGTAATAAAGAAGCAACTTCACGGAATCCGCTCCAGCATCGATCAATCGTTGGGCTGACCAACGCTCCAGAAGCGCGGGCAAACGGCCGTTAACCGCTTTATCGTAGCCGGTTTTCTCGTAAGCCAGCAGGAGTCCAGCGTTTATTGCCCGAAGCCGCGCTGCCGGCAATCCATATTCGGGATCCAGCAAGATTGCGCTGGCGTGCGAAGTGAGAACGCGGCTGACGGCCTCTTTGTATTGAACCAACTTCTCGTCGGATACGACATCCGGCGAAACGTTCATGGCCTTGCCAAAGAGCGCTCTCATCGCGCCCCTCTGATCAATGGCGAGTGCGGCAATCACGCCGCGAGCATCGGCGACCGCATCGAGACCTTTTTCCTTTCCAGGCGTTAACGTTCGTGTCACAGAACATCCTTACTTCTGCGGGGTCACCCACACTACTGCACTTCGTTCCACAGGTGGGAGAACAAATTCCATGGTGTCACCCTGCCGCGTACCGTGCACCGTTTGCACTTCTCCCATAAAAGGAAGAAACGAGACAGAGTCACCCATGGCGGCTGGAATTTTAACCCTGATTCCGGCGACTTGCGCAGGAATTACAGTTTTGCCGGGAACTATCCCGGTAAAGTTGGCAAGAAAGATGTGCGGGACACTGCCGACGCGGCCAAAGTTCGTGGCCACCGTAGCAGGTGCTTCCACGGCTATATCACGTTGTCCATCGAGCAGGGGCTGGAGTTCCTGCCAGGGGCCGGGAATAGCTGCAGAAAAGTCTTTCTGGAGGGTTTCGTAGTAAATCGTTTGGGGACTGTTGGGGAAGCAGGTAATTCCGGCTGTATTGCAAGGTAATTGCGGTGATTTACCGGTACTGACAATTCGACCCCCGCCTTTGGCGTATTGCTTCAGCGACTCCTTTTCGGCCGCGTTCGTTTCCGTCACATCGGGCAGGACCAGCACTCGACCATGAAAATCCCGCAAAGTCCGTGGCGTAACTACCTGGAATTCACGATGCTCGCGTAAGAGCAGGAGTAAGAGCCCGCGATAGGAAGGCAAGTAACCGTCTGGATCGTAGTCTCTGCTTTTTGGAGAGAAATAGACGCCAACCGGTTGAATGGGTTGCCTTGGCAAGTAGTAGGTTTTTTCGTGCTTCTCGATCCACTGAAAGATTTGCGCACGGGTGGGAGCGTCATTTGACCCCGCCATTGAGTGGCCGGGCGCATCCCAAAAATTCGCGCCCACGTTGAGCTGCGAACTCGCCAAGGTCTTCATGGCCTCGCGCGCATCGACGTTTTTGTCACCGTCCCACGAATAATTCAAAATCCAGGTCGCTTTGCCTTCGGCAAACGCGCGAAACGTCAGCATTCCCGCCTGATACATGAACCAGTCGAACTGCGACCGTGACGACGCCATGTGATCGCCGCCGCCAAATTCATACTCGTGCGCAATGGCGTCGGTAACGGCATACATTTCATAGACGTCGGCACCCACGCGAGTAGCTTCCTGCTCTATGCCCGGATAGATTTCCGGGATCACCATGATCGCGGGATTCACCGTGCGCGCGTTCTGGCGAATCTCCGTCATGAAATCCGTCAGCGTGTCGATGCGGAAATCCAGCCATTTCCGGAAATTAGGATCCTTGAAATCTCCCAGCTTCAGGTCTTTTCGAGCATCCAGCCCCGTCTTCTTGCGAAACGCCGCAACGGTAGCATCGTCAAAACTGGCCCAGGAATTCTCCCAGCCGTCGAAATGCGTCATCCAATAAGGGATGTCGACGTAGATTCCGTCAATCCCAGTTGCGGCAATTTGCCGGACGCGCTCCATATAAGTCTTGCGCCAATCCGCGGCATAAGGGACTGATCCAAACATCCTCGTCGCCAGGACTGATCCAGAACGCCGCTCCCGAAGTGAACAATGCCGGATCGCCCGCAAGGTTTCGCTGCAGCCATTCGGGGTGATCTTTGAAGACGGTGTGTTGCACCTTGTCCGCGTGGGCGGTAATGCATTCCGTTCCCGCGATGTAGACGAACGCGTGATTTTTGAATTTATGGGCTGCGTCGGCAACGGCGCGGATAGCCTTCAGTTTTGCGGTAGGGTCGAGATAGCTCTCATAGCGCCCGGGAATATCGTTATCTACTTCGATCCCGAAAACGCCACTCTTCTGCGCATCACGAACAATGGCTTCGGCATTACCCGACTGCAAACCATAGGCGCCAATGCGCACGTAATTGGTCCAGTTCTGATTCTGCTCCTGCGAGAGGGAGCGAGTCGCTCCCCCCAGACAGAAGCCGATACACAAACAGAGAACAGCACCCAGGCGAGTCTGCATGTGGATGCGCCTAGAATTCGAACCGGACGCCAAACTGCATGTGCCGGGGCGAGTTCAGCAAGGAAGTTACTTGTCCAAAGGCGCTATCGCCAAAGGCAGTATTCGGGAAGCCGAAGCGCGGCGTGTTGGTAAAGTTGAAAAATTCGCCACGGATCTGCAGCTTCATGTTTTCCTTGATGGCGAATTGTTTGCTGACGGAAAGGTCGGCATTGTGAACTCCATCGCCGCGCAACGAAGTGAAGTAACGAGGGGCGTTGCCGGCCACCTGATCGCCAGGATCAGCGAAACAAGCGGCGTCGAAAACGGAGGCGGAATTCGGATCGATGTTGGCGCCGAGTGACAGATCAGAACCGTTGGCGGCGGCCTGGTGATAGCTGAACCCGGAACGAACCGAGGGACAGATCACATTCGGACGCTGATTGCCATCGGCAAGCAGAGGCGTGGACATCCCAATGCTGATGGGTGTTCCTGTCTGGAAGGTGATGAAAGTGGAAACTGTCCACCCGCCGACAATGGCGTCTAGTGCGCGATTCATGTCGTTGCCGATCCACAGTCCACGGCCTATGGGGACGTTGACGATGGTGGCGATGACGAAGCGGTGCGGCGCGTCGTTCGCGCTGATGGAGCGCTCGGCCTTCAGATTGTCATACTCCTGCGGATTGCCGGAGCTGAGGCTGGAAGTGATGAACGAGTTTGCGCCGGCGGAAGAGTCGTCAATCGCCTTGGAGAATGTGTAGTTGCCCTCGAAGCTGATGTACTTGCTGGGCCGCTTTTGGAAACGCACCTGAAGCGAGTTGTAGCTGGCGCTTGCCGCGAGAAGTGTTAGGCCACTGAATGCGCCATCAAATTGCGGATAGGGACGTAGAAGATTGATCTCCGGAATGTGGCGTTGTTGTAGATGGATTCCGGTTCATTAAAGATGGCATTAGGTCCGTGGAAGAGCGGCTGGAACGGGTTAGCAACCAGTGTAGCCAGCGTCTCCGATGGTGTAACGCAAGTTGCCGGATCGGCTGCACCGGCGACACAGGTGTTGTACTGGGCGACGATTTGTTTGCGAATCGAAGACGGCAGGAAATTTCGATTTGCCGTGCCGGAGAATGAACTGTAGGGCAGGTGCGAGCTGTGACTGGCAGAGTAATCCACGCCAATGGTCACGCCCCAGGGAAAGAGGTGCTGCACGCCGAGGTTCCACTGATAGATTTCCGCATTACGCGCGGTCCCTGTGTCCAGGCTGTTGTTGTTGGGAAATCCCCACAGCGCGAGATCGCCATATTTGTTTCCTTGCGGAGGCGCATAGCCCGTCTGGAAACGGATTTGCGAGGGTTGCTAAACGCGTCTGGAAATTGTTTTCCGTGAAATTAATGGGATGCGAGTTTCCGAACGCGGTGCCGGTAAACTGAAAATTGGTGGCCACGTTCAGCCCGTAATAGATTCCTGCACCGCCGCGGACCACGGTATTGGGGTCGAGAGTGTAGGCAAAACCTAAGCGAGGAGCAATGTTGTTGCGATCCACAGGTATGTGGCGATTCCCGGAGGTTGGGAAGGTGGTCGTACCGGTCAGATCGACCGACTGGGTTTTCAGTCCGGGAACGTCGATCGGAACGGAAACTCCACTGGCTCCCTTGAAGTCGCTGTATTGCAGCAAATTCTGGCGCTCGGTGTAGGGAGTGCTCCATTCATACCGCAAACCAATATTTACCGTGAGCTTGGAATTGACTTTCCAGTCGTCCTGGATAAAGAACGCGGTCTCGATCGATTTATTGGCGACAGATTTGAATTCCCCGAGGCTGCTACTGCCGGGATCTCCATAACCCAGAAGCAGGCTAGCGAAGGAATTACCCTGGTTCGGATCGGGATTGTTGATGGACTGGGCAGTCACGCCTGGAGTGAAATGGAAAAGACCAGTAGGCGGATTCGGCTGAAAGAAATTGTTGAAAAACTGCCGCTGCTCGCCGCCAAACTTCAGGACATGGCGCCCTTTTACCCAGGACATCGCGGAGTTATAGGACAACAGTGTGTGCGCGAATCCGGTATCCGTGCAGCACTGGCTGTAAAGGGAGGTCGCATTGTTGTCCATTTGAATGACCGGGAAACGGCTCAGACCGTTGGTAGACGCAAGAATCGAATCACCGGGTGCATCGAATGCGGTATTTAGATTGGGATAATCCTCGTTAACAGGGGCGACAGCTCGATCAACCGCAAAACGGTTCGTCCACACCATGTTCGGCTTCAGATTCCAGTTGTCTTCCAGAACCGCATTGTGCACATCTGTGACGCTGGTGAATCCATCGCCAATATCGCCGTTTCCCAAAACCGTGGGTACAGCGAAGTCGCTGTGCAGTTGGCTGTAACGCGCGGAAAGATGATTCTTGTCGTTGAAGTGATGATCGATTTTGACGTCGAACTGGTAGCCATCATTGGTGCTTAATACGACTTTGTGGAAATTCATGACGCCAGGCGCGGCGTTGTCAATCGTTGGCAGCGGATACAGGTTGATGATCTTCTGCCCTATCGGATCGATCAGATTAGAGTCGATTACGTTTGGGACGGTAAAATCCTGACGATTCCCATTCGTGGGGTTGAACGGATTGAAAATGTGCTGTTGCAGAGGATCTCCCACATTGCATCCTTGCGAGGAGTCCGTGCAGACGACAAACGTGTTGCGGAAGTCGCCAGATCGTTCGGCTGCCGTGGGAACAAACGCGTCGATGGCAAGCGGGTCGTTCTGGCGAAGTTTCTCAAAGTCCACAAAGAAAAAGGTTTTATCTTTCTTGATCGGCCCGCCAACAGAGAATCCATATTGGTCGCGCACGTGATCAGCCTTGGGGATTCCCTGGGCATTGCTGAAAAAGTCGTTGGCATCAAGAGCCGAGCGCTGGCCAAACCACCAACCGCTGCCATGGAACTTGTTGCCGCCCTCTTTCAGCACGATGTTGACGACCGTTCCGCCGTTGTTACCGAACTCCGCGGAGAAACTGTTGTTCTCCACTTTAAATTCCTGAACGATTTCCACGGAAGGCTGGTAATAGACGTTCGTGGTTGCGCCTTCGCCCTGTTCCGGAGCGCTGGTCAGAGCGCCATCCACGCGAATTTCCGCTGTGGCATTGCGCTGTCCATTCGAAACGAAGTTGGTTCCCGTGGGATAGGAGTCCGATGTGCCTTGCCCCGCGGTCTCCGTGACGCCGCCGGAAAGGAACACCAGCCCGAAAAAGCTGCGGTCAGGCAGAGGAATGTCGCGCACATATTCGTTGGTGACGTCTGTGCCAAGGCTGGAGCTCCCGGTATCCAGCAGGGGAGCTTGACCTGTGACTGTGACGCTTTCCGTGACGCTGCCGGGCGTCAACGTAAAGTCGATATTGGCTTGCTGGCTTACGGCAAGCACAACACCCCTGCGTTCCTGCGAAGCCAACTGAGGAGCTTCGACGTGAATCTTGTACGTGGAGGGACGAACTCCGGTAAAGACATAAATTCCACGAGAATCGGTCTCTTGTGTGACCTCCACGTTCGTAGCTTCATCCGTCAGCGTGACCTTTACGCCGGGAATAACCGCGCCAGACGAATCAGTCACCACTCCGCTCAATTGCGCGGTGAACGAAGCCTGCGCCAGAACGGCGCGGCTCATTCCCCCTTGCAGCAAAACCAGCAACAAACCAAGAATCCCCAGCCGTAGCCAGGAAGATCGATTTAGCGTAACCACTGAACACCCCCTGCGGAATTTCGCCCCTGACTCCTCGCAGCCGGAGGCTTTCGAACGCTTTCGCTTTATTTCTTTTACTTACTTTTCGTTTCCGTGTCAATCATTCTTCTTCAAGGCGTATCCATTTAGAGGGTACCCAGACTTCCTTTCCCAGCCACGGTAGGAATCGCGCCCCTGTACTATACTTTCCGGAACGACGCAGGAGTGGCGGCGGGGGCTTGATGAGACTCTCTTGGCTGATTTTGTCATGCATATTGTTGCGCATAGTAGTCGTTGCCCCTGTCTTAGCCAGTCCATCTGTTAATTTGAATAACGATTGGTATTTTCGTGCCGACCCACTGAAATCGGGCGAATCGCAATTTTGGTTTAGAGAGATGCCAGCGGAGCTTGTCCACATCCAGGTCCCGCATACCTGGAACATGGGGAAACTCGCAAATTTCATTGGCACGGGCTGGTATTTCAAACACTTCTCGAGTGAACCTGGCTGGAAAACGCAACATGTCGAACTGCACTTTGGCGCGACCTTCTACCGGTCTCGCGTGTGGTTAAACGGCAAATTGGTTGGCGAACATGAAGGCGGATATTCCGAATACTATTTCGACGTCAGCAATTACCTGAAACCCGAAAACTTTCTGGCAGTTGAGATCGATAACGAATTGAAGCTGGACACTATTCCCGGCATTCCGGTGAAGAATGGGCCGGAGTCTACGCTGCCGGATTGGTGGACTTACGGCGGGATCGTCCGCGATGTGTGGCTCACCGTGAATGAAGGCGCGCTGATCCGCCGCCAGCACCTTCGCGGGCGACCGGTGGAGAGCTCAGCCGATGTCAACGATCAGATTTTCCTGGAAAACTTATCTCCAGGCAAAAAGACCCTTGAGTTAAATATTTCTCTGTTCGCCGACGACAGCAATTCCCGAATTGTGAGTATGAAAAAGGAAGTAATGCTGGAAGGCGAAGTCCAGCCAGTGAACGTGTCTCTAAACTTCTCGCCTGTGAAGTTATGGGGAATAGACAATCCTTATTTGTATCGAAGCGAGGTGACACTGCGCACGAAAGACGGGCACTTGCTGGACACGAAGAGCGATAAATTTGGCGTTCGAACTGTTGAGATACGCGATCGCCACTTGTACTTGAACGGTGAACGCGTGCGCTTGACGGGCCTGGCCAGACACGAAGACTCGCCGTGGGAAGGATTGGCGGAGACTCGCGGAACGATTATGCAGGACTTCGACGACCTGAAGGCTCTGCACACAACATTAACGCGACCGGTTCACTATCCCCAGAACCCGCTCATTTACGACTACGCGGATCGCAAGGGCATCCTTCTGATTCCGGAAATACCAATGTGGCAATTTGACGAAGGTCAGATGCTGAATCCAAAGGTCGTTGCGTTGGCACGGCAGCAGTTCAGCGATTTAATCGAGCAGAACTTCAACCACCCCAGTATTCTCGCGTGGAGCACTGACAACGAGAGTGCAACAGACACGCCGGGTGGAATTGCCTATTTCAAGAATCTGCGAAAATTGGCCCGGCAACTTGACCCGGATCGTTACGTCAGCTTTGCCGATGACCGCATTGCTTTTGTAAAAGATCCAGCCAGCAATGCTTCGAGCATTGCCGACTTCATTATGTGGAACGAGTACTTCGGTTCATGGGATGGTCCAGAGAGCTTGTTGCCGGCAGCTTTCGAAAAGATCGAACATGGATATCCGGACAAACTGGTGCTCGTGACGGAATTCGGATACCCGGGAATCTATGCAACAGACCGGGAAACGGCGGACAAGCAGCGAGCAGAGATTATTAGGGACCGGTTGGAACAATACGGGAAACACGATTGGATTGGCGGCGCAATTCTATGGTCCTACCAGGATTATCATTCCACGCACAATTTGAGGCCCGGGCAGTCCGACAGTTTTGTCGATCATGGTGTGGTCGACAAGAACCGCCAAAGGAAACCATCCTATTTTGTGTGGCAGGCTGAAAATTCTCCAGCGCATATTCAACTTTCGTGGAACTACGATGAAAAGGGCGTACCGAGCGGCTTCCTTGCCCGAGTCCTGCGCCGAACCGAGCAAGAGATTCCCTCTTATCCACTACTAAACTACTCGGTCGAATGGACGGCATTCGATCAAAACAACAAAACACTGGCAACCGGGACTAAGGCACTGGATCCAATGGGGCCGGGATCGGACCTCGCGGGCAAGTGGGAGCCTGCCATAGGGAGTATCGTTCGACTGGAATTCTTGCTGCGGCATCCCGATGGTTCGGTGGCACAAAGCAAGAGAATTATCTGGCGCGATCCCCAACCGGGGAAATTGACAGGGAGCGAACTGGAAACTCCGCGACAGTAAGTCCCAACATACACTGGCTAACGGGTAAGAGCGATCGGGCACTCAAGATATTTTCAGCTTGCGGTAGCGGCGAATAATCGTATTTGTCGAACTATCATGCTCCAGTTTCGGCTCCGCCTTGTTCTCCAGTTCCGGAATAATGCGTTGTGCCAGAACTTTTCCGAGTTCGACGCCCCACTGGTCGAAGGAGTCGATCTGCCAGATTGCGCCCTGTGTAAAGATGGCATGTTCATAGAGAGCGACAAGTTTGCCCAGCACTTCTGGCGTGAGTCGTTCGAGCAGGATGGTGTTTGATGGGCGATTCCCATCAAAAACGCGGTGCGGCACGAGCCAGTCAGGAGTGCCTTCCGCCTTCACCTGTTTCGCGGTTTTCCCAAAGGCAAGCGCCTCGGCCTGCGCGCAAACGTTGGAGATCAGAATGTCATGATGTCGCCCAAGTGGGTTCAGCGTATTTGCAAACGCAATAAAGTCGCAGGGTATCAGCGGTGTTCCCTGATGAATCAACTGATAGAAGGAATGTTGCCCGTTGGTGCCCGGCTCGCCCCAATAGATGGGCCCCGTTGAATAGTTCACTTGCTTCCCTTCCAGGGTTACGTGCTTCCCGTTGCTCTCCATGGTGAGTTGCTGCAAATAAGCAGGAAAGCGCTTGAGGTATTGTTCGTAAGGAAGAACCGCGGCAGTTTGGGCGCCGAAGAAATCGTTGTACCAGATCGCCAGAAGTCCAAGGAGCACGGGCAGATTGCGCTCAAAAGGAGCTGTGCGGAAGTGTTCGTCAATCTCGTGAAATCCAGCCAGCATGGCGCGGAAATTGTCGGGACCGATAGCCAGCATTGTGGAAAGGCCGATGGCTGAGTCCATCGAATAGCGGCCACCAACCCAATCCCAGAAACCGAACATGTTGGCGGTGTCGATGCCGAACTTGGAGACTTCCGCATCATTCGTGGAAACAGCCACGAAATGTTTCGCGATGGATTTTTCGTCGCCACTAAACGCCTGCAACGACCAGTCACGTGCCGTGTGGGCGTTGGTCATCGTTTCCAGAGTCGTAAAAGTCTTCGAAGACACGATGAACAACGTTTCCGCGGGATTGAGGTCGATGACCGCTTCAGCAAAGTCCGTTCCATCCACGTTCGAGACAAACCGGAACGTCAAATCGCGCTGGCTATAGTGCTTCAGGGCTTCATAGGCCATGACCGGGCCCAGATCAGAACCACCGATCCCGATGTTGACGATATTGCGGATGCGTTTGCCGGTGTGACCCTTACATTCGCCGCCACGCACTCGATTGCAGAACGCGGTCATCTTGTCCAACACGGCATGCACTTCTGGCACGACATTCTTGCCGTCCACGAGAATGGAAGCATCTTTTGGCGCGCGCAGAGCCACATGAAGCACCGCGCGATTTTCCGTGATGTTGATCTTGTCACCGCGAAACATCGCGTCAATCCGCTCTCGCAGTCCTGATTCTTTGGCCAATTCCACTAATAACTTCAGCGTCTTGTCCGTAATTCGGTTCTTCGAGTAGTCCAGATAAATACCGGCGGCCTCAAGCGCAAACTTTTCACCGCGCTTGGAATCTGCGGCAAACAACTCTCGAAGATGAAGGGGCTTCAGCTTCTTGTAGTGTGCTTTCAGTGCGTTCCAGGCCTTGCGCTTGGCGAGCGGCTTGATCGCAGGTACTTTTGTTTTCAGTTTGGGACTAGCGGCCATGGGAAGCTCCTAGAGATAATATGGAATCCTTACAAGTCGTGCCGGTTTCGTCCAGCAAAATGATCGATGATGCCGGCTTGGCGAAGGGTACTCGACAGCCTTGCTATGATAGGAAAAATGAACTTCAAACCAAAATCACCGGCAACAAAAATGGATCCTCGCGGGCTGAAAATCACCGGCGTGACCGAGTGGGAAAACGGGACCGCCAGACGGGTGGAAGATTTCCTTGTTACCGAAGAACCCTTGGAAATTCGATCAGGGCGTCATTCCCTTGGCGTAACCATGCGCACCCCGGGCCATGATCACGAACTGGCAGCGGGATTATTGTACACCGACGGAATCATCACTCGCCCCGATCAACTGCTTTCTGTGAAAGCCTCACAGAAAGTCACTGGGCCAATGGCGAAACAGAACAATATCTTCGTGAAACTTCGTGGCGTTCGCAACCCCAAAAATCGCCCGGAACGCGTGTACTCCGCCGGATCGGCTTGTGGAGTTTGCGGCAAGGCTTCCATTGACGAGGTACGTCAGCGATTGCTGAACCGGCCGGAGACGACGACCCGCTTTGATCCCAAGATGCTGTGCACACTGCCCGATCGGCTGCGCGCGGAACAAGAATTGTTCCAGCACACTGGCGGATTACATGCGGCCGCGCTCTTCAGTTCCAAGGGCGAACTAATCGTCCTTCGTGAAGACATTGGCCGTCACAACGCCGTCGACAAAGTGATCGGTTGGGCATTTCTGCAGGGGAAATTGCCGCTGCAGGAACATCTTTGCCTGGTCAGTGGTCGAGGCGGTTTTGAAATTGTGCAAAAAACATTGATGGCGGGGATTCCCTTGCTCGCCTCAGTATCGGCGCCCTCTAGCCTCGCCGTTCAGTTGGCGCGGGAGATGGGGATGTCCCTCGTGGGATTTCTGCGCGGAAGCCGGTTCGTCATCTACTCCGGCGAAGAGCGCCTCGTCCCCGCGGCTTCTTTCCTGAAGTCTTGACTCTCGTTTTATTCTGAAGATTCTTGGCGCTCCACCATGCCTCGGCTGCTGCCAGGTCCGCGGGTGTATTCATGTTCTGCAGGACCCGCTGCGCATCCTCAAGATTTCCGAGTTCACTAGACATAACCGTCTCCACAGGGATTCGCTTGAGTGCGTCTGTCACCTTTCGGATGCCTTCCTGGAATGCATCTGCAAGTTTTTCGTAGGCGTCGAGGCGATAGACAGCGGCAAGCGGTTCAAGCCCTCCCTGAGTGCACGGCAATAAAGCCTGAGCGTTGCTCCGACAGACACGCCTCAGCAGAGCCTCAACCCAGTCTCGGGAGAGATAGGGCAGATCGCACGCCAGGATAAGGTTCCATCGGCTTTTTGAAGCGCTCAAGGCCGTCACGATTCCCGCCAGCGGTCCTTGAAACGCCGCCACCCGCGGCAACCCCGGAATTCGATCCGGGGTCGTCGAGAGTCCAAGGCGTCGATACGGGTTGGCTGGCCCGATGACGGTAACGGAGGAAACCAACGGGCCCACCACGCGTGCTGTGCGTAAGAGGAGGGCTTCGCCGCCAATTTCAAGCAGCCCCTTGGGCTTACCCATCCGCGAGCTGGCTCCCCCGGCAAGGATGAAAGCGGCAACGTCGCGATGATTCGGATGGGTCATGTTTCAGAATATTCCCGTCAGCATAGTGGTTGCAAAATTCAGGAATTGCCAGATCATTCTATTTGTCGGTTTTGCATCCGATTTTGGCCAAGGGATTCGGATAGGCTGCTGGATCGTGTTCTTCTGGAGGGCCATCAACGCACTGGAAGTCTTTTTCGATGGCAATGCGCAGATTTCCGCCGCCCGGGAGGTCGTGTTTATAGTACAGGCCAACTTCTCTTACAGTATTCGCCCAAATCTTCGCCTGCTCTTGTGGGACAGTTACAGTGAATTCGCCCTCTTCCAGATGCGCTAACCCGATTTCTGAATCGGTAGCAAGGCGAAGACTGTAGACGAGGCTGCTAGGAACCGGTCCGGGAAAGTCTACGCGCTCTGACAACAGCCCGGACTCAGCAAGTTTCGTCACTTCCGTCTGATTCAAACGAAGCCGAACGGAATTCGGCGTAAAGCGCAGCTTCATAAGGTGAGCCTCTTCGGGTTCGAGTATACAACGACCGTTCCCATCCCCCTTTTTTAGGTTCCGCATCGCGCACGCAGGACGACTCAGAGGTCCCGAAGCCAATGTTAACGAATATTCACAATCTCCGGTGAGGTGCAGCATTAAATAAATCGTGCGAAATCGAAACTATCTGTACCCGAGGTTGTAACGAATTGCATCTAGGATGTTGACAGAATTGCGGAACAGGTTTATGAATAATCCTCCACACGTCGCCGTACATGCAGTATCCGGGGGAAACCATGGATGCTTCACGTAGAGACTTCCTGAAACTTGCAGCAGTTGGCGGTACGGCGGCGGCTGTTTTTGGATTCGATCTACAGCCCGCTTATGCCGAGTTGCGCAGCCTGAAGATCGCGCGCGCGAATGAAACCCGTTCCACCTGCCCTTACTGTTCCGTCAGCTGCGGCGTCATTATCTATACCATCGGTGACCGCGCCAAGAACGTTACAGCTCAAGTAGTCCATGTAGAAGGCGACCCCGATCATCCCATCAATCGCGGCACGCTTTGCCCCAAGGGCGCTTCTTTGCAACAAGACATCCTGAACGAACGCCGTTTGCTGAAACCGCAGGTACGCCGGCCGGGCGGAACGGAATGGGAAGACATTTCCTGGGATCAAGCCATTTCGGAAATCGCAGAGCGGACCAAGAAGATTCGCGACAACTCATTTATAGAGACCGATAAGGACGGGCACCGCGTCAATCGGTGTGAATCGATTGCCTGGACCGGCGGTTGTACCGATACAAACGAATTCAACTATTTGGTTGTGAAGTCGATGCGCGCCCTGGGGGTCGTGCACCTGGAAAACCAGGCCAGAGTTTGACACGGCCCTACGGTCTCAAGTTTGGGACCAACATTCGGACGCGGGGCAATGACCAACGGCTGGGTCGACATCAAGAATGCCGACATGATGCTGGTCATGGGTGGCAATCCTGCGGAGAATCATCCCTGCGGTTTCAAATGGGTCATCGAAGCAAAGCGCACTCGCAATGCAAAACTGATCGTGGTTGATCCACGTTTCACGCGCACTGCATCGGTCTCAGATCTCTTCCTGCAGATTCGCGCGGGAGCCGACATTGCCTTCCTCGGCGGCTTCATTCGTTACGCCATTGAAAACAACCGCATCGCAAAAGACTATGTCCTTAATTACACCAATGCCGCTTACATCGTAAAGGACGATTTCAAGCTACCCGAGTCCGAGGGAGTCTTTTCCGGATTCGACCAGACGACGCAAAGCTATAACAAAGCGAGCTGGAATTATGCAAACGGCGATGCAAGCGGCAAACCGATGCCAAGTGCGCACGCGGCTCCGGTTGCCGCGCATGCCGCTCCAGGAACACCGCCGCCCGCGCCTACCCTTCCCGAAAAGGCTGCCTACGATCTCTCCTTGAAGAATCCAAATTGCGTGTACCAATTGTTGCGAAAGCACTACTCTCGCTACACACCAGAAATGGTTGAGCGCATCACGGGAATCCCCAAGGACCAGTTCCTGAAAGCGGCGGACCTGTTCACTTCTATTCGCAAAGATGGCGACCTGAAAAAAGTCGCGTCCATCATCTATGCCGTTGGATGGACGCACCACAGCTTCGGCACACAAATCATTCGCACGGCGGCGATTCTGCAACTTCTGATGGGAAATGTGGGAAGAGCGGGCGGCGGCGTCAATGCCCTTCGCGGGCATTCCAACATTCAAGGCGCCACCGATATGGCGGGAATTTTCGAAAACCTGCCGGGTTACTTGAAAGTGCCGACTCCCGCCGATGGCTCCTTTGCTGGCTGGATGAAACGGATCACACCTACCCCATCCAAGGTTACCGGCTGGGATAGTTTCAACTACTGGGGCAACACACCCAAATTCTCCGTGAGTATGATGAAGGCGTTTTACGGCGACGCCGCAACCAAACAGGACGATTGGGCCTACGACTATCTCCCGAAAGTGGACCGCAACTACTCGTGGACCTATATGTGGGACAACATGTACAACGGCATTGTCAAAGGCATCTTCGCCTTTGGAATGAACGGCGTGGCGATTGGTCCCGATACGAAAAAGAATATTAATGCCTTGAAGAAGGCGGACTTCCTCGTCGTTGGTGAGATTTATCCCGACGAAACCAGTGAGTTCTGGAAATCTCCCGGAATCACAACGGACGAGATGAAAACGATCCAGACGACGGTGTATCGATTGCCGTGTGCGGGATTTGCCGAGAAGGATGGTACCTTCACCAACTCGGCTCGCTGGTTGCAATGGAAGAATGCGGCCTTGCCGTTACCCGCGAATTGCCGGCTGGATCAAGCGATCGTCGCGCAAATCTTTCTCAAGGTGCGTGAGTTGTATCAGAAGGACGGAGGAAAGTTCCCGGACCCGATCTTGAAATTGACCTGGAACTACACCGATCCACGAAACCCGTCGCTCGCTGAAGTGTTGAAAGAAATCAACGGCAAGACACTTGTCGACGCGGAAGATCCAGCTACCAAACAACAGTTGAAAGCGAACCAACAATTGCCCGGGTTTGCCTGGTTGAAAGACGATGGCACCACGGCATGCGGAAATTGGATCTACTGCGGTTCGTACACAGAAGCGGGCAATCTTACGATGCGGCGCGATCCGGTCGATCCTTCAGGAATGGGCGTGCACCAGAATTGGGCGTGGTCCTGGCCCGCGAATCGTCGCGTCCTCTATAACCGCGCGTCTTGCAACCTGGAAGGTAAGCCGTGGGACAGCACCCGGCGTCAAGTCTGGTGGAGCGAGGCTGCACAAAAGTGGGTGGGGAATGATGTCCCCGATTTCAAGGTTGATTCGAAACCGGCTGACCATATGGGTCCATTCATCATGAATCCGGAAGGCGTGGGGCGCTTGTTTGCTCCCCTGGGTGCATTTGCGGAAGGACCTTTCCCAGAATTCTACGAGCCGACCGAAAGCCCACTCGACAATTTGCTGCACCCACAGCAGAGTCGCAACCCTGTCGTCAAACGCTTCAAAACGCCGGACGACAAATACAGCACGCCAAAAGATGGCTACAACATTGTGTGCACCACGTACCGCTTGACCGAGCATTACCACTATTGGACAAAAAATAATCCGATGAATGTGCAACTCGTCCCGGAACCATTTGTGGAGATTCCGGAAGAGCTGGCTGCGGAAATCGGATTGCTAGGCGGAGAGAAAGTAAAAATCTCCAGCATCCGCGGGGAATATGTGGCCAAGGCCATGGTCACTAAACGCATCAAGCCGATGATGATCGATGGCAAGAAAACGTATCAGGTGGGGTTCCCCATTCACTGGGGATTCCGCGGCATTGCAGAAGACGAGGGCAAAACTGAGAAGACACTGGCGAACCTGGTCACGCCGAGCGTAGTTGATCCGAATGCGTATACGCCGGAATTCAAAGGTTTCATGGTCAAGGTAGAGAAGGCGTAGGGAGCAGCAACGAGACATGAGCCAAGCAACACTACGCGTTCAAAGAATCAGCGCCCATCCGGGAAGCATTCCCGGCGAGGATACGCAGCGGGAATCGACCGTCTGCAAACTGATTGACACCACCACGTGCATTGGCTGCAAAGCCTGCGAAGTAGCCTGCGTGGAGTGGAACGATATGCCGTTCTCTCCAACCACGATGGACAACACGTATCAAACCATGCCGGACACCCGGTGGAATTACTGGAACCTGATTCTCTTCAACGAACATGAACGTGAAGATGGTTCCCTGCAATGGTTGATGCGCAAACATCAGTGCATGCATTGCGCGGAGCCCGGTTGCCTGGAAGCGTGCCCCTCGGATGGTGCGATTGTTCAGTACACCAATGGCGTGGTGGATTTCCAGCAGGACCGCTGCATCGGTTGTGGTTACTGCATCGCTGGTTGCCCTTTCAATATTCCCAAGTTGAACAGCGTCACCAAGCGCGTCTACAAGTGCTCGCTGTGCACCGATCGCGTCAGCGAAGGACTCGAACCCGCTTGCATTAAATCCTGCCCCACCGGTTGTCTGCACTTCGGTACCAAGGAAGACATGCTCGATCTGGCGGGCCAACGCGCAAAGCAATTGAAAGATCACTACGGATTTGCCAATGCCGGTGTTTACGATCCTCCTGGAGTGGGCGGTACCGGCGTCATTTATGTGTTGCATGACGCTACAAAACCGGAACTCTACGGTGGTCTTCCAGCGAATCCGAGCATTCCCTTGACCGTGAAACTGTGGAAGCATCCATTAAAGTGGCTTGGAAATCTCGCAATCGTTGGTGGCCTCGTCGGTTTGTTCGTGCACTATTTGCGGTTTGGACCCAAGCCTCGCGAAGATGAAGATATTCCACCCATGGGAGCGAAGCCATGAGCCATCCTGAACAACTCGCGCCACATGGACATGTGCTTCGCTACAATTTCGTGGAGCGCCTGAATCATTGGGTGGCCGCTGGATCGTATCTATATTTATTGACGACCGGGCTCGCTTTCTGGTCACCCTGGCTTTTCCCGATCCTCTATATTTTCGGCGGTGGACAAGTTTCGCGCATGCTTCATCCATGGGCGGGGCTGATTTTCAGCGTGTCCGTCAGCTACATGTTCGTGCTGTGGGCGCCGCAAATGAAATTTAAGACCGTGGACGCGGAGTGGTGGAAGTGCCTTCACTACTACATCACGAATCAGGATGAGAAGATGCCGCCGGCCGGCCGTTACAATGCGGGCCAAAAAGCGCTCTTCTGGAGTTTCTTCCTTGGCGGCTTGGTCCTGCTGCTCACTGGCCTGATACTTTGGTTCACCGATGCGTTGCCGTGGAGCCTGCGCTGGCTCCGATATGTCGCAGTGATCGTGCATCCCGCGGCGGCACTGTTCACCATCGGGAATTTCATGATTCATGTTTACATGGGAGTGTTTGCAGAGCGCGGCGCATTCGGCTCTGTCATTCGCGGAGACGTTTCCATGGCATTTGCCAAACGGTACCATCCGGGCTGGTATGAAGAGATTGTCGGAAACTCCGAACCCAGGAAATGACCTTTCTCGCAACGGGTGGAGTCAAGTATTCGTCACGTATCGCGCGCGCTGAGCTGCTCTCCTCGCGCTATCCTTTCTCAAGCGAAATCCTCAGTTTTTATTTGCGCCTCGCGAAGTTTCAGAAAGACATTCATGAAAGTTTGCCCAAGAAGTGGGGGAAGCGCGCGGTTGTGCCTGCCGATGGAAATCTGCGCTCTGAATTGCACCTGACTCCATTGCTGCCATTTTTTGGTGACTTTCTTTCGTTGATTGACTCTCACGGACCTAAACCGCTAGCGGCGGAGGCAAGAACGCTTAAAACAGCAGGCGAAAAGGGATGGACCTTGGAGCTGGAGAAATTCTGGAAATCAGGTCTGAGGGAACCGCAAGGCGTGGATGATTCAGCAGAAGTTTCAGCGAATGAAGCGCTCCGGGAATTCCTGAGTCGTGCTTTTCTGCAGCCTTACGCGGAATTTGTGGCAGGTGCGATGCTGCCGCCATCCTTGCAAATGGCGGTCTGCCGCTGCCCGCGATGCAATTCCCTGCCATTGCTGGGAGTGTTGCGGCCGGAAGGCGATGGGGGCAAGCGATTCCTGCAATGTGCGTTGTGTTCGCAAGAGTGGGAATTCCTGCGCATCCTATGCCCGAACTGCGCGGAATCTCGCGAAGAAAAGCTTCCCGTGTACACCGCGGAGCAGTTCCCACACATTCGTATGGAGACTTGCGACACCTGCAAACACTTTTTACGGACCATCGATATGACTAAAGATGGCAACTCCGTCCCCCTGGTAGATGATCTGGCGGCAATCCCGTTAACGTTGTGGGCCAAAGAAAATGGCTACTGGAGAATTCAAGAAAATTTGTTGGGCACATAGGTCAAAGCGCCGGAGCGACGACATTCTCTTCGAATCAAACGCTTGTCGAAGATGTCGGCGAACATGGAATGGCGGCATTTTGCACCGGAGTTCGCGTGTTGCAAAGATACGGGTTGTTCGAATGACTCATACGGAATAACTCCTGCCGCATCCTGTTATTCGAGAGGGCGTTCTTTTACGGAACGAATCGCCCCTTATTCGAATAAATAGTCAGGCACATGATTAACATACACTGTCGGCGCGCCGATATTTCTTTCGACGATTTTTGAGAGTGGATAACGCCTACACGGTCACAACGATTTTCCCGATTTGTTCGTTGGACTCCATGTAACGATGCGCTTCCACGATCTCGGCGAGCTTAAACGTTTTGGCGATCTTCGGCCTGAATTTGCCGGTCTTCAATTGTCCATATACGTATTGAATGCCGTCTTTCAATTTATCTGGCCTGTGGGTGAATTCAAACAGCGTGTAGCCCCGAACCGAGAGGCCCTTGGCCAACACGGGAAACAACGGGAAGGCTGTTGGCTCCGCGGCAAGCGCTCCGTATTCGATGATGAGTGCCTCTTCGCCTGCAGCTTCGGCCAATAAACCCAACATCTTGCCTGTAATCGGATCGAATGCGATCTGGAAACCCTTCCCGGAAGTGATCTCGCGAACGCGAGCAGGAAGATTCTCCTCGTTTGTGACGATGACAAAGTCCGCGCCGGCTTGCAGCAGTGCGTTCATTTTTGCGCTTCCCCGAGTAACAGCTATGGATTTAGCGCCTACTGCCTTCACAATTTCAATTGCGGCCAGGCCGACGCTGCTGCTGGCTGCCGTGATCACCACAAAATCTTCCGGCTTCATCTTGCCGAAATAGACGAGCCCACCCCAGGCAGTAAGGTACTGCATCCAGATCGAAGTGCCTTCCTCGGGAGTGAGGTGCTCCGGATAACGAGCCACCGCGGACGCAGGGACCACAATCTCCTCGCCATAAGTGCCGTATTTCGTCATCGAAAACGCAGGAAACGTGCTGACACGGTCCCCAATCCTGAAATCGGTCACTCCCGGACCGACAGCCTCGATAACTCCGGAAGCCTCATAGCCTATTTTGGAAGGAAATGTCGGTTGCTCGAGATACATGCCCTGGCGGAACGAAACTTCTGCCCGGTTTAGGCCGATGGCGGCGACTTTAATGCATACCTCGCCGGATTTTGGCTGTTCTAATGGCAATTCTTCGAGCTTCAGAACATCGGCGCTACCCGTGGAATGAAAGCGAACAATTTTCGGCACAAAACTCTCCTGTTGCGAATGAACTTTTGATTCTAGCTTTTTGATGCAACTCGGTGTCGATGGGGATACGCCCATACCACCTTATTTCTGCCCGGGGCTAGGCAAGGCTCTGACTCTTGAGAAATTCCGCTACTTCTTCGCCGCTAGGCATGGAGGGTTGCGCCCCATGACGCGTGACGGAGATGGCGGCAACCGCGTTGGCAAACCGTGCTGCTTCAAGAGGCTTCCTGCCGCGCATCGTTGCTACCGCGAATGCCCCGTTAAACGCGTCTCCCGCGGCAGTCGTGTCAACCGCCGTAACTTGGAAACCAGGCACACGCGTCGGAACTCCGCCAGTCTCGGCAATCAGTGCACCCCCGGAGCCGAGCTTTAATATGACGTTTCCCGCACCCGAAGCCAGGATGGTTTGCGCCACCTGCTCATCGGATTCTGCCTTATCGGTCCCCCTGACGCAGAGGCGAGCCTCTGTTTCATTCGGCGTAATCCAGGCTACTTGCTTCAACAATACTTCCGGCAACAATTGAGCTGGCGCGGGATCGAGCACCAGAGGAATAGCAAACTTGGTGGCAAGTTCGCCCAAATAACTCGTGGTCTCAAATGGGATTTCGAGTTGCGTCAGAATCATCCCGGCACTCCGCTAGGACGTCCTGATACTTTTCCAAATGAGAAGGAGAGAGTGTTCCATTAGCTCCCGGGACAACCACGATGCTATTTTCGCCGTGCTGATCCGTGAGGATCACCGCCACTCCCGAGGCACCTGCTACTTTTTGTACGGAGCTAACCTTCACTCCCGAGTTTCGGAGTCCATCGATCAGCTGCGATCCAAAACTGTCATCGCCCACATTGCCAATCATGATTACTGGATAACCCAGCTTGGCCGCGGCAACCGCCTGGTTGGCTCCCTTGCCACCGAAAAAGGTGTTGAAGGACTTTCCTGAGATGGTTGCGCCGGGAGCGGGCAGGTGTTCCGAGGAGGCCACGAGATCCAGATTGATGCTGCCAACGACCACGATTGGTTTCGTCATATGCTATTGCAATCCGCCTAGTGCGCAACGATAGGGGCAATCGCGATGGCTCCCAGGCCCAAAATAAAAAATAAAAACATCAACGGGATCAGCTTGCGAGAAGAAGCAGGTGCCTTCGCAAATTCTTTCCAGATAAAAACGCCCCAGATCGCGGAAATCATCGTTGCTCCCTGCCCGATGGCATAAGAAATGGCCGGGCCAACAATTTGTGCGTGGGAAGCAACGAAATTGAATACGGCTCCGGTGCACCAGATCATCCCGCCGATAATTCCCCAAAGATGCCAGCGTGAGTTTGCCAGAAAATAGCCCGACATCGGGACGGGAGGAGTTCCCGTCAGCGGCTTGCACATGAATAAATAATTGACGGGAATCGCACAAATAGCCGTGCCCAGCGCGAAAAACAGAGCTACCGCATAGGGACCCAAGGCGTTGTTGCCTGTAACCGCCTTGGTCACCAAGGGATAAAACGTTCCCATCAGTATTCCGCAGGCGACGCTGATTTGAATCCCGCGCGCACTTACGGCTCTGCGCTCGACTTCCCTGCGCCGGTACGCCAATGCATCAAGCACGATCGCCAGCATCACCAGGGCAACTCCGCAGAATAAGAGTAGCGGGTTCCCTTTTGGTGCCAGTGCATAGTTCAAGAGAACACCGACGACGAGTGCCAGCCCTATGCCCACAGGAAACGCAACGGCCATTCCAGCCAAGTCGATCGCAGCTACCAAAAGCAAGTTCGCGATGTTGAAAACGGCTCCGCCTGCGAGTGCGTACAGAATGTGAGTACTATCGGCCTGGTGAATGTCATTCAGAAACGAAAGTCCACTGCTGCCCCCGCTGCCGAGCGCAAAACCCCAAACAAGAGTCGCCGCAACCACTCCAATAATGTAATCCCAATAGAACAGCTGAAAAGCGTAGCCGGGAGTGAGCTTCATCGTGTTAGCCCAGGATCCCCAACAAATCATGCTGATGAGCATGAAAAGCAAAGCAGCGAAATAGGCCTCGGGCTGGTACATGTTAATTTGCCTTCCTCTCAAACTGCGGTGTCAGGCTACGAACATCTATTCTGCGTCCTGGACGAGTCTAAATCCGACAGCACCTGAGCGATCCATGCTCGGAGATATCAACAGGAGTTTTCCATGCTCCGTCAGCTTGTACGCTTGGGGGAAATACCAGATCGTGCCCTGCGGCTGATAATAGCTCCCGCCCCGCAAAATCCCCGCACGCGTGTGATCGTCCGTGAATTCTTCGGTCCATTGCCAGACGTTGCCCACAAGATCCATCACGCCGAATGGACTGACGCCTTTCGGATGAGCATCGACAGGATCCGGCCCGCGCATGGTGCGCCCCTTCTCTGGCTCCGGAACCGCAGAGGCGTCCCACTGATTTCCCCACGGATACAAACGGCCGTCCGTACCTTGTGCGGCATATTGCCACTCCCATTCATGCGGAAGGCGCTTGCCTGCCCAGGAAGCGTAGGCACGCGCGTCCTCGAGGGAAACCCAAGTCACGGGACGGTTGTCCCAGCCAGAAGGAAACGAACCATCTTTCCAGTCACGAAGAAAATCTATGTCGTCTTGGGGATGATAGTGCGAACTATCCAGAAACTTCTTGAACTCGGCATTGGTAATAGGAAATTTGTCGATATTGAATGATTTGATGTGCAGAACATGTTCATGCGAACGCCTGGGATTATTTTCCCAGGGATATTGCACGTCGACACCAGGATCGTTTGAACCTTCGATTTCGATGCCGGTAATTTTGAATAGGAAGTCAGCTTCCAGAATCTTGATCATGTCTGGAGGCGTTTGTTTTGCCGGAGATGTACTGGAGATCGGCACAATCTGTTGATTTAAGACTTTCCATTCACTCGAATAAGTGGAGAGCGGCTTGGCTGATAGCTGCTTCATCTCCGCCATCAACTTCTGGAGTTTTGCGTCGGGTCCAGTGGGCGAGACGAAGATTGCGCCGAAGCCATGCGCTTCCATCTTGAAACTCAGTGCCAAGGCGCCGGCAGGAAGTTTTTGGGCCCTAATTTCGGTGCCATGATAAATATCGAAAAATCGCATCCCAGACGGATCCGCGGGAATTTCCATCTGGGGACCGTCCACATCGTAGTCGTTGCGGTTCACAATCGTCCATAACGTTTGGCCATGTAGAGGCCATCTGCTGGCAAACACTCCATAACGAAGCATGGGTGCGAGCGGTTCCCAATCCCGGCTGGCAAGAAAGTCAGCCATAGCGCGCTCGATGACAGCGACGCGCCGGGTAGCTTCAGCATCGCGGGGAGTGATGCCATTCCAGATGCCCCAGATGTTTTCCCAACTCTCCCAGCCCACCCCGTTGAAAAACGCGAATTGAAGGTCGCTGGTTTTGCTGTGATTCCAGCGGTCAGAAATGTTGACCATGTGGCGCGGCTCCAGCCATTTGTATCGATCCACCAGCGGCGCAAACGGAAATTGATATTGGCCCCAGGTCATGAGGTTCCAGGCCAGGGCCTCGTCGGAAGGGCCTCCTTCCGGTTCAAAGGCCAGCGGGTGACCGGCTTTATCCGCGGCGAGTGAAAAGGCAAGGGGCACACCGTCCTGCGTGTCACCGTTGATTCCATCCGCGTCAACTTCCCTCATAAGCTCGGCAATCTCTTCGGTCCATGGCTTAGCCGGTTCGCGGGTACCCTGGTCCCACATCATCATTGGAAAAAGTACGCGAACGCCGCGTTTGTGGAAGTCGGCGATCATTTGCCTGACACCTGCGATGCCACCAGGCATGCAGCGAATCATGTCGTGCTGGTTTCGATTGTCGATACCCATGTTGGGATAGGTCGGCCAGATCAAAACGGAATCGATTCCCCCATAGCGCGTCGTCAAATCGTCGAGATAACGATCCACGGTATATTTCCCGGCGATGGGGTCGTAGAAAAAACGATCCTGCACCATCATCTGCGGCTGCATGAAACTGGATTGAGTCCAGAGAAGTTGCGGCAATTCGTAGCGAGCGTAGTTGTAGCCAATGCGGATGCGGCGTTCATCACGCCAGTGTGTAATGTCCCTCAGCCATGCGTCATGATCCGCGGCAGTGCAGGGTGTGTATCCGCCAAGCCAAAGTCCCTTGACAGTTAAACAGTCGGGGACAGGAATTTGCTGGCCGTCGGGTGAGAAATTGGACTCTTGAGCGGGAGTTGAAAAGGGGATCAAAGAGAAAACCAAGAGACAAAACGAAAGGCGGAATTTCAAGAGCGCTCCTTCGACAAGGACGACGGCCTGCCCAAAGCGAAGGGAGTATAAGTGGTTTCAGAAGAAGTGTCTATGACGCGAAGAAGTCCGGCTGCAACACACAATTCATAGTCAGGTCAATTCGGCGGGCTTCGCTGTGTAAGGAGTTAATAGAGAGATTTCTCTTGATGCGTCATGCGCTTAATTCCAGACCGCATTGTCGAACCGCATCTACCGCTTCCCCACGGTTTTCCACATGCAATCGCTTCAGGATCCTGGTCACATGGTTCTTCACGGTGTATTCCGACAAATGACATTCCTGTGCGATTTCTTTGTTCGTGAGACCTTTTGCTACCAGCTTGATCAGAGATTGCTGCCGAAGCGTAAGACCAAGTTTGCTGGTAGGGATATGAGCGCGTGTGTCTGGTGTCAATTGCGCCACTGTCCGCATGAGAATCGTGCACAATTGCGGCGGACAGCTCGCTTCTCCACGGTGGACAAGCCGGACGGCCGAGAGCACATCGACTGTAGACGCGTCTTTCAAAAGATACCCAGTTACACCGCATCTGACAGCTTCGAGAAACAGGCCGCTGTCCGCATCCATGCCAAGCACTACAGTTTTAGTCGTCGGCCCCAGCGATTGGGATTGTCTGATTTCCGAAATCCATTCCGTGTCCACAAAATCCAACAAAACTACATCGCATCCACTCTTCACTACAGCCGTCGAATCAGTATCTCCCGAACCGCCTTCTCCAATTAATTCGATATCTCCCTGGCGGCGCAACAAGCGCACTAATATCTCTCTCAACAGGCGGTTCTCCACCACAACGTACACGCCAATTTTCGGATGATTGCATAAGTCGTGGCTGGTCACCGCCTCGGACGGCTTCCCTTGGTGCGCGGCTTGGATTGGATCGATCTTTCGCATTGGAACAACCCTAAATTGTTTCCCGTTCCGCCGTCTTACTCTCTCTTTGCGTTTGCTTCCCAGGTCTTATTTCCCTGCGCTTTTCTTGCCAGAGGGTTCTGCACATCCGTCACCAGCGTAGGCATTTGGTTCACCCAGGCTCCCAGCTGGCGGAAGGTGTCGAATGTAAATCACGATAGACCACATTTCTTCGTCGGTCAGGATTCCCTTGGCTGCAGGCATTCCCGAGGGCCACAACCCATTGCTGATAACCCAGTGGAGTTGTCCATCGGTATACGCTTGCACGTCAGGACTGGCGAGGGAAGGAACCGGTGGGGACATCGACTCCGCGAAAGGGACTCCCGTGTTCTGACCGTCAAGACCATGGCAAGCGAAACAATAGTTAGAGAACACTTGCTGACCCTGGGAAACTTTTTCAGCTGTTGATGCCAACGGATTGCTCGCTGTTTTCGTGCCAACAAGAAGTTGACGCTTCGCAAAGGTGACAATCTTCGTTTCCACTTTTCCGGGGGACCTCGCTTTCACCCCGCCCAAAGCTAAAATGAAAACGATGACAAGCGCTACCAGCAGAACGCACGCGGTGAGCAGACTTTCAATCGTGTTGAGCAGCGACCTTCTCATTCCGTCACGTCAATCTCAAGGGTCATGGATCCGTGACCCTTGCCACAGAAATGGGCACATTTCCCCACAAAGTGCCCCACTTCCGCGGGAGTAATGGCTATTTCGGTGTCCTGGCCCTTCTTGATCTCGGACTTAACATTCATTTCCTCGATCTTCAGTCCGTGCGTGACGTCAGTGCTTCTCAGCACCAGCACCACCGGTTGGCCCTTCTTCAGGGTGACTTCCTTTGGCTCGTAGCTGAATCTGCTCGCTACTATCTCGATCCTGCGTGGCGCTTGGGGGAGCGCCATCAATGCCTTAGAGGGAAAAAGCAGCGCAACGAACAACAACGGTAGAGTCATCGACTTCATGCGTAACTTCCTCCTAACAATTCGCAGTAGGTCAGGGCGCGAGATACTGACGAATCAGTTTTTCATCCTCAGCGCTCAACATTGCTCTCACACGCATATGTCGAATAACCGCGGGTACCTCTCTTGGCGACAGCGAGTCGGGCGGATTATGGCAACGAGAACAGTGGACTTGAAATCGCTTCTCGCCCTCGTTTACCGAATTGCTCGCGGTGGCGGCGGTCGCTGATTTCTTCGTAGAAATTTTCGCTGGCTGTTGCCCCATATTCCGAGGAGCACCCAGCAGAAGTGAGAGAAAGACCACCAAAGGTAATATTCGCAGGTATTTCTTCATTTGGATTCTCCCGGCCAGGCAGGAAACAGGAATCGATATGGTAATTCCGAACTCCCACACGTTCACGTCCGTGGAGTTGGCGAAATATTCGCGAGAGTAACTGGCATTCAACCGAACGGTGTGTGGAAGATAGTAGTTCAGTGCAAATTCGGGGCGTTTCGCATCACTTCCGGGAAGTGAGTCTCCCGGAATAGGCGTATTCCGAAAAAATTGCTGCATGCGGAATGCTGGTTCAAGCCTGCCAATGGGCGATTCGGCACCATGAATTTGTGACAGGCGATACGCGGCCTGAATTGAATAGCCATGTCCGCTGGGTGAGTGTGCCCATTCCTCCTTTGACTTCCAGCGGAGCCGAAAATGGAGACCAGGAGAGGTCTACGCCAAACGAATTGGAATGAACGTCCTGAAGCGTACGGTGATAGGAGGTGCCGATTTCCAAGCGCGTCTGCGGCAGGAATAGGCCGATCCGCCCGCCCGCAGCGCGTTCGGATTCAAATTTGGTGACGGTACTTAATGTAGAGAAGTACGCGGAATAATTGATTGCGTAATGCGCATTCGAGACCGCCGCACCACGAAACATATATCCATCACTATAGCCCGTTCCATTCCCAATGGCGGCAATGAACGGGGCATCTTGAAATTTATTGATCCAGATCGCAGAGAGTCGTTCGTTATATATCCCGAAAGGAGTCAGAAAACGGCCCACGGTCATCGTCAGGCGAGAGGTCGCTACATAGTCGAGCTGCAAGTATTCCAAGGTGCCAAAAAACTGACCAGTATAAGGTCCCGTTGTGCCTTGCTCACGAAAAACTACTTCACGAAGATCAGCCCGCGATTCGATGAGCCAGTGTTCCCCTATCGGAACTGAGATCACTGGAGCGAGTACTGGCTGAAATAAGTTCGCGCCGCCCTGAGTAGAGCTAAAAAAGCCGGCCCCACCGGAAATGACGGGAACACCCAACTGAGCGCACGCAATGGATACCCGAAAGAAAAACAAGACGGCAACCACGAGTCCTTTAACTAATTTCATGTCTCCCTTGCACCTCGCAATTTCTATCGCTTGTGCTTCCAGGATCGCACCGCGGCTCCCTCGTGGTTCCATCTGGTCAACCTCAAGCTAGAACAGCTTGAACAAAGAATTGTCACGGCGAGGTCAAGAGAAAGTCGCAATCGAGTTCAGCTCTTTCAACGGAATTTTTACAGGCATAAGACATGTCGGTGACAATCAGGCGCCTAACTATGTTTACAGTCGGGCCTTCAGCCGCAGAAATTGTCACGATTTATGAAGAATGAAATGTAAAGGATTCCCACCCTTCGCATACAGGAGAGTCTGTAGATGCACTTTAGGGATTTGCGTAATTCGATTTGTCTTGGTCTTCGAGTTCTAAGCCCGCTACTGGTCGGATCCCTTTTTGTCTTTTGTGCGGCGGATAAGGGTCTGGCCCAGGCACCTGGCACAGGCGCTATAGTGGGCTCCGTTTCCGATCCATCAGGCGCCGCAGTTCCCAATGCTCAAGTGACGCTGACTAACGAGGCGACGGGATTGTCGCGAATCGTGGTTTCAACGCAAGAGGGCGTTTTCCGTTCGACTCTTTTGCCGCCCGGAACATATGCGGTAAAGGTCGATGCGGCAGGATTTGTCTATCAGACACGAAAAGCCATCGAGGTTACGGCAAGCGAGACCACTATGGTGGACTGCCGCCTAAAACTGGGATCCAATAATACTGTTGTCGAAGTGGAAGCCTCCCTGGAAATGATCCAGACGCAAAGTTCTGTGCTTGGCTGGACCACGGAAGAAAAAACAATCGTGGACCTTCCCCTCGCAAATCGAAATTTCTCGCAAATACTTGCACTCTCGCCGGGAGTAATCGCGGAGGTTCCCAATGCGGGAGCTTTCGGCCGAAACACACAGAACGTTACAGTGAATGGCGCAAAGACAACGGCTAACAATTTTCAATTTGACGGCATCGACGGGAACAACCTCTCGGAGAATTCAGCGTCTGGTTTTGCTCCTGAGGTTGGCATCGCCATTCCCGCGCCAGACACAATCGCGGAATTCAAAGTACAAACGGGAATGTACGACGCCGGGTATGGTCGGAGCGCGGGCGCAAACGTCGATATCGTCAGCAAAACTGGCACGAACGAGTTTCACGGCTCGTTGTGGGAGTTTTTTCGCAATGACGCGTTGAACGCCAACGACTACTTCCTGAATCAGAATGGGCAGCCGCGACCTGTGCTCAGGCAGAATCAGTTCGGCGGCGTGATTGGCGGCCCAATACGCAGAGATAGGACTTTCTTTTTCGGTTCCTATCAGGGAAGCATCCAGAAAAACGGACAGGCGCCCGGAGCATTGCAAAGCGCATTCTTGCCTCCGCTGACGGATGACCGCTCTGCCACTGCGCTTGGTCAATTGTTCGGAGGACAGAATGGCGTGTTCGGAGGCGTCGCGGTTGCCCCAGACGGCTCCAATATTAATCCGGTCGCGCTGGCCCTGTTGAATTTCAAGCTGCCGGACGGAAGCTTCGCAATCCCAAATCCGCAGAGAATTCTTCCTGGCGGAATTGGAGAATCGACTTATTCCTTTCCTGGGCAGTATCGCGAAGACCAGTTCACGGTAAACCTCGATCAGAAGTTAACGACTCGCAACGAACTGTCTGGCAGGTTCTTTTATTCGCGAGGATCGAATCAGCAACCGTTCACACCGTTTGCGGCTACCGTTCCCGGATGGGGAACTAATTTCTATGATCAGAACCACATGTTCACACTCTCGGATACTCATACCTTCAACTCGAATTTCGTTAACGTGGCGAGGTTCGGATACAGGCGATTTAACGGCTTACAGACTGGGACCAACGCCATTTCTGCGGAGGATGTGGGAATGGCCACTCCAAGCGGGCTCCCTGTGATTCCCGGTATCCAATTGCAGGGATTGTTCACGATCGGTCCCTCCGGCCAGCCATTCTATTTCCAGAATACAAATACTTTTGTGTGGCAAGACACAGTTTCTTTCACACGCGGAAAGCACAGTCTTCGGGCCGGCGGAGAAGCCAAACTGCATCAATTAGTGTTGAACGTGCCCTTTACCACGGCGGGGTTTCTGTTAATTCAGAGCTTCCCTGATTTTCTTCTTGGGCAGAGTGCGGCGCAGAATCAAAGCGGCCAGAGCAATCTTTTTGAGAGTGTTGGAGCGTCAGGGTTGTTTCGCAAAGACCAACGCTATAAGGATTTTGCAGGTTTTATTCAGGATGATTTTCGCCTGACTTCCCGGCTGACGATCAATGGGGGATTGCGCTACGAATACTTTGGACCACCAACCGAAATTAACGGACACATATCGAATTTTGATCCCAACCTGGCAAGTTCTCAGGTACCGGCGGAAGGGAGTTTCACCGGGTTCCTATTGCCATCGAATTACCATGGTGCGGTACCTTCCGGCGTGACCAAGACGGCGAAATCAGGTTTCTGGAATTCCGACTATAAGGACATTGGTCCACGCCTGGGATTTGCTTACCACCTGCCGACGAAGACACCAGTGGTTTTGCGCGGAGGATATGGAATCTATTACGAGAGGCTGTCTGGGGAATTGGTGCTTCAGAACGTCGGCCAATCCCCATTTGCCTTAACCCAGTCACTCCTTGGGTCGTTAAACGCCGCCGCCACTCTGCAGGAACCATTCGCGCCCCCGCTGCCGCCGAATTCCGCGTATCCGATCTTTACTCCACGGACACCTGACAGCGCTCTATTTCTGGCAGGAATTTCCCCTGGAATTCGCAGTCCTTACACACAACAGTACAACCTTAATATACAAACCGAACTTGCCCACGATCTGCTCTGGCAAGTCGGATACGTGGGGTCAACGACCACACATCTGGCAGGATGCGTGGAGTTCAATCAAGCGCTGCTTGCTACGCCTGAAAATCCCGTTAATGGTCAAACGGAAACAACGAATGAGAATATTGGGCAAAGAGTGCCGTTTGCGGGTGTCGCCGGAGGTTCGTATGTTTGCCAGACTTCTTTCAACGCCAATTACAATTCGCTTCAGACCAGCCTGAGCAAAAGACTCAGTCATGGTTTGGAATTTCTGGCTAGCTACACCTATTCCAAGACTCTGGACTATACCAGCGGAACTGGCGGGCTCTCGTCTCTGGATCTGAACTTTCTGGGAAACGACCAAACAGACCCGCGCAGTTCACGAGGGATCAGCGATTTCGACCGCACGCACCGTTTCGTTGCCAGTTTCTCGTATCAACCTCCCGACTTGAAGACGGGGCCAGGATTTGTGCGGACCATTGCTTCCCACTGGCAGTTTTCGGGCGTTATGGTGCTGCAGTCCGGCTTGCCTATCACAGTCGTCGACAGCACGGCAGCGTCCGTCTATGGAAACCTTGTCGGGTTCTCGCGCGGCGAATGTACTGGGCTGGACCCCGCATCGTCAGGGTCGCTGAGTTCTCGCTTAAATGGATATTTTAATTTGGCCGCGTTTGCTCCACCGCCGGTGATTGGTGACGGAACTGGGTTCGGAAATTGTGGCGTGGGTATTTTGCGGGGCCCGTCTCAGCGGAATTTGGACCTGGGAATTCTGCGAAGCTTCCCTATTAAGGAAAGCTTGGTTCTGGATTTTCGCGCCGAACTCTTTAACTTCACAAATACCCCAAAATTCGGCCTGCCCCTAAATGACTTTGCAGCCGGTCCAGCCTTCGGTGTGATTTCGTCGACAGCCGGAAATCCCCGAATCGTGCAATTCGCGTTGAAGCTTAAATTTTAGAGGAGAGTTCACAAATTAAAGGTTGGCCCGCGTCGAGAGTCCAGTTCGGAGCGCGGCGAACTGGTTCAAGGGGAAATTGATAGATCGATGAAACTGCAAATCTCGTCTAGTGACCCGTTACTTTATGATTTTGACCTGCCCCTGCGTGGCACCTTTTATTTCGTTGGCTTCCCCATCGAGATTCAAACGAATTCACTGGAAGTGCTTGCCGCAGCAGAGGAGAGCTGGGGCGAATTCCGGAAAGTACATGCCGAACCTCCGATTCAGATTCGGATTGGTGTGCTTCCAGGGAGAACGGAGCGGTGTCCTCCCCCGCCAACGTGCCGAGGCCAGCGGAACCTTCTGACGCAAATCGCAGACTCCGAAAATTTCATGATTCTTGACGCGAACAATGGATTCGCGTTTGGATGGCTGACGAACGCTGCCGCGCAGAATCGTGCGTATCTTCGTTATCACTTCCTGGAAGGTACTGCGTGGATTCTGCTGGAGTCACTCTATCTGACTTCGGTCCATGGGGCATGCGTAGAGATGGATGGCCACGGGTTTTTGCTTTGCGGGGATTCCGGAGCAGGAAAGTCCTCTCTTGCTTATGCCTGTGCATTAAATGGTTGGAAGTTTCTTTCCGATGATTGTAGTTGCCTGATACGCAAACGCCGCGGTTGCATCGTCACGGGCAATCCTTTTCAAATGAGGTTCCGGGAATCCGGAGTCGACTTATTCCCCGAATTGATCCAACAGAGGGTTACGCCTCGTGCGACAGGTGAAATGGCAATTGAGCTATGCACCATGACAAATGATGCGATTCAAACCACATTGCAGTCCTCCATCGACTACATCGTTTTCTTGAACCGCTTTGACAACTTGCCAGAAGGACTTGCGCGTTTCTCGAAACAGGAAGCGCTGGAATGGTTCAAGCAGGTGGTGAGTTATGGCGAAAAACATATTCGAGAAGAACACTATGCCACACTGCAAAACCTTCTCTCCGCGGAAGTCTTTGAGATGCGCTACAAGCGAATGGATACAGCGCTTCGCTTGTTGGAGCTGCTTGTAAGCAAAGGTCCCGCTGCCGCAGAGGAAACGCTCTTCGCTGCAGAGGAGCGCGAGAATGGCTGAAGTCCCTCTCTATCTGCTGGATTCGCTGCGGTTCCAGGGGGGGAGCGCAAAGGCACTCCGCACGTTGCCAGATGCGGAATGGCGACGCGTCCTGAACGACTGGCACGTAGTACGTCTCACTCTTCCTTTGCGCCAGACTTGCGGGCACGAGTTGCCGGAGTGGGTTCGCGAGCGAATTGATGGCTTCCTGGTTGATAATGAGCTACGTTTCGCTCGGATAAAGGAAACGTATTCACGCGCGACGGAACGTTTAGAGAATTTTGGTGTCGACCACATTGTTCTGAAGGGCTTCTCTTTGTGGCCCGGCTATGTGGATCATCCTGCTCATCGACCACAGTCAGATATCGATTTGTATTGTCCGCAGGAGATGGTTCTATCCGCGCGCAATGCGCTTTTCTCTTTTGGTTACACTTCAAATCGTTCCACGAGTTCATTGGACAGAATGCCGGGGGACCACCTGTGGTCCTTGAATCCTCCCGGTTCCTGGGAGTGGAATGGAAATCATTTCGATCCTGACATCCCAATCTCCTTTGAACTTCATTTTCGCTTTTGGGACCACGCCACGAATCGGATATGTCCGGAAGGATTGGAAGAATTCTGGCCGCGGCGAATCATCAGAGTTCTTGACGAACTTTCTTTTCCGGCTCTTGATCCCGTGGACAACTTTGGCTATACGGCGATAAATATTCTTCGCGATCTACTGAGGACTTCTCCATCTCCCGGGCAGGTCTATAGCCTGGCGCGCTTTCTGCATCATCGCGAGGGCGACACCGCTTTCTGGAAACACTGGCGTACGCAACACTCCGATTCACTTCGAAGGCTGCAGGCGATCTCGATTCAATTGGCTGCCGACTGGTTTACATGCCGCCTGTCGGGAGAAGTCCAGGAAGAGGTGGAGAAGCTAGATCCTTCAATCAAGGATTGGCTGAGTTATTTCCTGAAGTCGACGTATTCGACTGAATTTTCAAGTAGAAAAGATGGCTTGTGGCTGCACTTACCCCTGGTGGAATCACGACGAGATAAGATATCGCTCTGCTTACAACGGCTTGCTCCCGTTCCCGGACTCTTCCCGACGGGAGGGCCAGAGGAGTTGGAACCGGTTGGCAACAGAAGTGTCCCGCCGCCGGATTCTGTCTCAGAGCTAAAGCGATTTGGCCGGAAGTCGATCAAGTATGCGAGATGGTGCGTGTCTCGAGGTCTATATCACTCAACCACGATCACGGTAACGCTTTCACGAGGACTCCGTTACCAACTTTCCAGGAAGACTCTTGGTTCGCAGTTCTGGACATTCTTCGCCGCGTCTTTCTGTTTCGATTTTGGGATGACCATGTACTTCTTCCTCTTCAATATCTATTTGTTGAATCGAGGGTTCAAAGCGGATTTTCTTGGATTGATGATGAGTGCAATGAACATTGGGAGCATTGCATGCACAATTCCAGCGGGCATACTGATACAGCGCGCCGGAATCCGGAAGTCATTGTTGCTTTGTATTTCCCTTCTGTCGCTGGCTTCTGCTTCACGTGCACTTTTCGCACCCCGATTGGCGATTCTTGGTTTGGCGCTTTTGTGCGGGTTTCTAACAACGATCTGGGCCGTTGCCGTTTCTCCTGCGATTGCTCTGTTGACTGATGAAAAGAGCCGGCCGTTTGGCTTCAGCGTGGTCTTCTCCTCTGGAATTGGAGTGGGAATATTGGCGAATCTTGCAGCAAGCCGCTTGCCGGGTGTATTGATGCGCATGAATCCCACGTTGGCAGAGAGCAAGGGGATGCAAGTGGTGTTGTTGATGGCCACGGCGATTGTGGCGCTTGCGCTCATACCTTTAATGAAGCTTCGACTTCCTGCACCTCCTTACGGCGAACGAAGGGTATACCCGCGCAATCCTTTCTTACTGCGGTTCTTGCCGGCATTGGCGATCTGGAGCGTGGTCACCGGCTCTCTGAGTCCGCTTGCCAATGTTTATTTTGCCGAATACCTGCATACGCCACTGGAGCGAATGGGGACGGTATTCTCATTTTCAAAACTGTTTCAGGTACTGGGAATTCTCATCGCACCCTTCATCTTCAGGAAATTGGGCGTGGTGTCTGGGGTGGCCTATACCCAGTTGGCCGCCGCTCTCCTCCTTGGATTCCTTGCGGTCAGTTCGGGAGCAATCCCAGCGGCAGTGATTTACGTCGTCTTTACTGGTTTCCTATGGATGGGCGAGCCGGGAATGTTCAGCCTGCTGATGGGGAGCGTGCATCCGGATGAGCGGGCCGGAGCATCGGCACTGAACTTTTTGGTGATTTCTTTGGTTCAAGCGGGAGCCGTGGCAGTGACTGGCGCTTCCATAACAAGATTTGGCTATCCAGCCGTGTTGGGCACCCTCGCAGTAATCGCGTTGATCGCCGCGGTTATGTTTTGGCTATTACTGGGCAATCACGGTCTGAGGACGGAACAAGCGCACGCTGCAATCGAAAACACTGGATCAGTCCTCATAGCAAGAGCGAGAGAAAGCAAACAAATCCCCTGAGGCACCGCCGCCAATCTTCGTTAGAAGCGGAATTGTATTCCCGTCTGAAACCGGAAGTTCTTCTGACTCTGGTGCCCATTGCTGAACTCATCTCCAAAACGAGTCAGCAGGTAGTCTCCGTTGACCAGTTTGAATGCAACATGTTCGGATAACGGAATGTCGATCCCACCGCCAAAGGCCAAGGCGAACGCATTGTTGCTGGGATTTGTGCTGGCACACGCCACAAGAATACACGCCCCTGTATAGAAATTCGAATGCGCGCCACCCAAGAGGACTTCGGCGTATGGCTCAAAATGGCTGGTGTGGAATTTCACAATGGGCCCGCCCATATACGTGAAGAGATTGGCGTGGAAGCAGGCAGAGCCACCGCTGCCGACCAGGCACTCGCTATAGCTTTGGTATCCCTGGAAATCTCCCTTGATTGCAAACATCTTGGTGAGATACAGAGTGATGTCACCGCCACCGCCATTCATGGAATGGCTGTCAAAAGTCCCGCTGGAGTTTGGGTAAAATCGAAAGTAGGAGTAATCCCCTGTAACTTCAACAGTGTGGCTTTCCTGAGCGAAACTAATGCCGCAGGCCAGCAGAAATGCGGCAAAGAGAACCCCAAATCTGAATTTCATCCTCGCCCTCCTGATTTTTGAGACTTCCAATCAATTGACCCCGCCGGAGCGACGCGAGAACGCCTAAATCAGGCAGTCGAAGTAGTTTCGGGGAAGCTCGGGCCCCGTATGTTGATTGGAATCGCTTCTTAGTGTCCCTGGCTCTGCACCAGGGGAACCTGCGCAGCAGTCTGAAGGTCCAGAAGCAGTCCAATGCGCCGATCTAATTGGAAAAAGGTTGCGGTCTTCTTGCCCGGCAACACCTGATTCACTAACGGAGCATATTTCTTGTGAAGTTGAGCAACTGACTCTTCGATGTCTTGTGAACGCCGCATGAATGCCAACGCCTGGTCATCGGTAACTGAGCCCCAGTTCTGCGCGTACTCCTTGATTAAAGCTACCTTGGCGTCGCCAATCGTCGCGTATTCCGCCTGATATCGATCATAGACTGGCCAAAACTTGGTTGCTTCCGCATCTGTCAAAACAAGATTGGCAGCAATCAACTGCTTCTTCTGGGACGCAAGATCCTTCCGCAGTAAGGCAATATCCTGATCCAGCGAAGCTTGTGAACTATTCGCCGTAGCTGCCGCCTGCCCTTGCACTTCAGGACTCTGCATCAGGCAGATACCTGCAAAAAGCAATGTCCCCAACAATTTCCTATGCATAAGGTCTCCTTTTTCTTCCGGTTAACTAATCTAGATAATCAGTTGTTCCCCGCTCTCCTCTAGACAAGTCGAAGATGAGTCCGAGGCTGCCCTAAAATCGAGGACAAGGGAGAGCGTATATCGAGCTTAGCGAAAGCGCTCCTAGGGAAAACCCTAGTTGGTTCCGAGCCCCAATTCCAGGAGAATGTTCTTGCTTAGTTATTGAGAGTGCTTGAGATATCTGTTCGGTTGCCGCTCCGCTGCCTTCAGATTCGACCTGGCAAAACTAACAGTATCAACTTGTGGCAAAACCAGCTAAAGACTAAGGGTTGGAATACGGAAGGTCTGTCACGAAAATGAAGGGTGGTTATCATCTATTGCAGTTCTTGGGTCTCTGCAGCCTGCTTCTTTTGCCAGGCTCGGTGATATGTGCTCAAGAGCGGCTTGCAAACTCGTCGAGCCATGGCGAGGGTACCTACCCCGCGTACACGCTCTCCGGTGTTTCCTTCCATCCAAATCGTGCTGATCTCCCCGAACCAACTGATTTCGAGCCAACCGTTAGTTCGGTTCAACTGACCTCTAGTTCACCACGGGTTCCCTCCTTCCGCAATTATTCGGGAGCGGAGGCAATGAACAAGACTCTTCTCTTACTTCCCCCCCACACTTGTGACGCCCCGGCAGTGGTTGGTCTATTGTCTGCATGCCTGATTGCGCCACCGGCTCCATTTGGTGAGCTGCCCTACGCCGCGCCTGAACTTCAGCCGCTCTTACTTGCTGTGCCCCCACCAGCGATTCGTCCGGCAAAGGTAAGCACCGAAAAGTTTCACTGGTCCGCTGCGCTCTGGCAATCCTTTGGATTCCTGGTCTTTGAACACGCTTTCCGGCTAGCGAACGATGAATACGCACGATACTTGCTCTTCCACAAGCCTTTCTGGCATGACTACGCAGCCTCTGCAGACCACTTCCACATGTCTCGTTGGGGAGACGGCGATAGTTTCCTGGTGAATTACGTCGGTCATCCGATGGAAGGCGCTGTCGCTGGCGATATTTTTCTGAACAATGATCCAAAAGGGCGTGCTGCCCGGTTCGGCAAGTCTTCTGCTTATTGGTATAGCCGACTGAAGGCAATGGTCTGGGCCTCGGTTTTTTCGACATATTTCGAAATCGGGCCGGTCTTTAGCGAGACTGCCATTGGGAACGAAGGTGGCTATACCTACTATCCGGGATGCGGCGCGACACCATGCGTACATCAACCTGGGAAGAGCTACAAGCCTGCCACAAATAACACGGGATGGGTCGACTTCGTTGTAACACCTACCGTAGGGATTGGCTGGATCATTCTTGAAGACGCCATTGAAACCGAATTCGTCGACCGCATCGCCAAGGACAGCCCCGCACTGAAATACAAGATCCTTCGTGGCTCGATGGCTCCCAGCCATACGTTGGCTAATCTGTTCGCGGGTAAAACACCGTGGTTTCGCTATCCGGCCGAAGGATCATTCGAAGCGACATTCGGTGCTCCACTCCGGCCTGTGCAAGAACGGCCAGAGTGGAAAGAAGAGCCGCTCTTCAGCACTAGCGTTCAGTTTGTTTCCATGAATTTGCCGTTAGACAGTGAGAACTGCAATGGCTGCCGAAAGTACTATCCCGGATACGGTCTAAATTTCAGCTACCGGTTCGCGAAGTACGCCTACGTAGATACTGTGCTGAGTATTTTCCCTGGATCTGGCTCTTATGGTGAACACGGTGCCGCCCAGGAAGGTCTCATTGGGCTGAAAGTCGGGCGTACCGGGCATACGTGGGGCCTGTTTTCTAATCTCGGTGGAGGCGTAATCCACTACGACAAGGGGCTGGTTCCCGGCAGCACCACGGCTTACGAGAGCACCTACCGCTTCGCCCTGGACCTAGGTGGGACGGTCGAATACTATGCCTCTCGCAACTCAACCATACGATTCAATGCCGGCAACCTGTTTGTGCACAATCTTGTCGCCTACACAGATCCCATGCAACGTCAAGAAACCGTCTTGTCCGATAAATATTATTCGCTAACCGGCAACTTCTATTTGTCCACTGGCTACGTATTTCGATTCTAGGCATCGCAAACAACAAACTTGAGAAGAGATAGCACCTCTTGCCGGTGAAACTGAGAATCTCAAGTGAGAGATTCCATGCGAAATGGCGCCCGTCGATGGTGATGGCTACAGACGCTCCGCAGTGCCGGCGGTTGCCGGACCAGAATTGGGCGGCAAGGCGTCGACCAGAGCGTCCGCAGCCTTCACGGCATCCACGCCGTCGAGGAGCACCGTTCCGTTCGCGCAAGTCACCCGATACAGCTCATTTCCAATAGGTTCCGCATGTGGACAGTCTCCTGAGAACGGATATCCTGTAGTGCGACTAAAGCATAGAACGAAGAGCGATGTGTACGGTCGAAGGTGCCGCAATTCGGGCCTCTTAGCAGCCTCTCGTACGATCGAACCGAGGTTGAGGATAACAGCCAACGATTTCGGAAGGTCCATGCAGGCCACCCTTCTTTCAAGTTCGGACCACACGTAGCTCACGTACACGTCGGTGCCTTGCTCATGAGCTACACCATCCGAATGCGGATGGAACCAGGGGAAACGCGATGCCAGCGTGGTGAGAGATGCCTGCTGAATCAGAAATAAGAGTATGGATTCAGCGACATCCGCAAACTCTTTCGCACATCCATTGCCATATTCAACCCCTTGCATCCAGAAATCCATTGAGAATTCTCGTTGACGGTGCTCAACAACTTGTATGGATCGGGGTTCCCTTTTGACTATTCCCCAAGCGGATGGAGAGAAGTGGATGTCCAAATCGGCGGAAGCGCAGGCGAGCGCTTCTCGAAGCGCTTTTTCCAACAGCATCCTAGGATTCTAGCAGAAGCACTTGTAAGGACAGTGGCGGCGCGGGCGTTAGGGTTTGGCCTCGAGGGGTGGAGGCTCGGTCAGCGGAAGATCGACGGTAATCGGAGCGTGATCCGACAAGGAGCCTGGCGGGGCGCTGTTGAGTTCCAGAAGCGTCCAGGCGAAGTGCGGAGCGAATTGGTATTTTCCGCCGAACTTTCGCCCGTCGGTGGCAAGCCCTTTGACGAAGAACCAATCGAGTTTGTATTCACCGAACAACCCGCCATACGTTTTGGCTAGCGCAAAGGTATAGCGAAAACCTTTTCCGCTTCTCTGATTGGAATCGCTGAGAGTGCCGCCTCTGCTCTCGGCGCTGCGCGAGTTCTCACCCCGGAAATCGAACACGTGGCCGTCCTCGAAGTGGAACTTGACGCTGTCGTCAAAGAGCTTGGCTTCTTTCTTTCGAGAGACTAAGGGTACGTCGAATCCCGTGGGATCGTTTTTGTTCCGCATCATATTAACTGGCGTGAGCAGTATGGTGGGTGCGCCCGTAGACCATTTGATAGCGCTGACGGCCCACTTGTCGTAGTCCTTGACGCGATCCGTGAGCACCTTGGAGACCGACACCGGCGCGTTGTCCGTCCCGGTGGTGTTTAAGTCGCCACCGAGAATGACGGGATTGTGGTCGCCACGGATCCATTCCAAAACCTGTGCCGCTTGTTTGACGCGGCATCCCGGCTTGCATTTGTTTTCAAGGTGGGGAGCAACAACGGTGACAGCGCCGGTGGGAGACTCGGGCACGGCGAGTTCCACGAACAACACGGTGCGGCCCCCGCGACGGATTTCTCGGGCGATTCGTTCCATGAAGGCAAGATTTGCACCCACACGCCGCCCCGATTCCAGTTTGGAAATGGCTTTTTTCTCGCTGGCGTACCAGTCATAGCAGACGGGCAACGGCCGCAAGGTCGCTTTAAGAATGGGGTAGCGGCTGAGCACGGCGGTACCGTGCATGCCGAGGTAGCGCGATTTATCCACGTCAAATGATTTTTGGATGTCGGCTTGCGCTTCCTTGTCATCTAACTCGACTTTTTCCAAGCCGAGATTCAGGGGATCGAGTTCCAGGAATTCGACGCCATAAGCGTAATTCATATGAAGAGCTTTGGCGAGATCGCGCGCGACATCACGGTAATCGGTGCGCGTCACACCGTTGTCCACTTCGTTGAGAATGAGCAGATCGGCCGGCTGCAGAATGTCGAGTTGCTGTTTGACGACTTTCAACTGGTCGAGCGTTAGAGGCTTGGCCTTCGGATCCTTTCCTTCGGCAAGAACCTCGTCAAACTTGTCCGGCTCAGAGAGTGCGATACGGATGGGATCGAAATGAATCCCGCGCTCAATATTCCAGCAAATTGCCCGCAAGTAAGGGCCGAGCTCCGGCGAGGAAGGGCGCTTTGGCTTGGCCCCGTCGAAATAGGCCTCATTGCTGAGAAACGGAGTGCTAAGGAGATGTTTCAGTTTTTCAGCGAGGGCGGGCGAGGGAGGATCGGTCTTTTCCAGATCGACGAGTTCGTCAAAGGTGAGGAGATCGGGTTTAGAAAAGCGAGTGTGATCGGCTGTGGCAGATGAACCGAGATTGGATGCGCCAAGACAGATGACAACTGAGAAAGACGCAAAGATAAAGATAGCGCCCCGCAAAGACATCCGTTGCTTCGTGCCCATGGACATTGGTCTGCGCACTGGGTGGTCCCTCCAGCGGATAAGTCCAGGATAGCTGGCAGCATACCATCATTAGTGACGTGTCGGTATCGGTACCGGACTAGCTGGCGACAGGCAGCGAAACTGGTTACTGAAGTCGGAATTCGGGAACGGCCGAAACGTTTCCCGACAAGAATGACTATGTTGAACGTTTGTCGATTTCAGAAAACTGGTAGGGGCGGTGGAGATCGAACGCATGTTCAAGTCAAATTGCCTAGTGGATTCGCACCCGAAGAGCACAAAAGATACCAAGGAAACCGCGAATAGAATAAGATAGGATTCCATTGTCCAGGGTGGCGGCTTCCACGTTTTTCCAGAACTCAAAGGGCTATGATTTCAACTCAATTCCGATTCGACAGCATTCTTGATCATGAACTGCCCTTACTGTAGTGCGGAGAATTCTCATACGGCAGGCAAGTGCGTTGCCTGCGGGAAAGTGCTGCCCACCGCGGACGCCACCTTCCTTGGCGAAAACGTCCCGAAAACAAACACTCCGACTTCCGGCAGTGAAGATCCTCACGGCACGTTCCTCGACGCTAAGACTCCGGCAGCCTCCGGAGACTGGTCGTCCGCCGTACCTCGTGCAAAGATCCCTTTAGCATCACAAGGAGAGCTTCAAACAGGCACGGTACTTGGCGAGCGATATGAAATCCTTGCACTGCTCGGACAAGGCGGGATGGGCGCGGTGTACAAAGCGCGGGACACCGAACTGGAGCGATTGGTCGCACTCAAAGTCATTCGTCCGGAGCTGACAACAAACCCTGAGATTCTGAAACGGTTCAAACAGGAACTTATCCTCGCTCGCCAAGTTACTCATCGCAACGTGATCCGCATTTTCGACTTAGGCCAGGCCGACGGCTTCAAATTCATTACCATGGAATATCTTGAGGGCCAGGATCTACGGGCCGTCCTAAAGGAACGGGGCAAGTTACCTCCGGAAGAAGCCGTCAGAATTATCCTGCAAATCTGCCGCGCCTTGGAAGTTGCTCACGGCGAGGGTGTGATTCACCGCGATCTCAAACCACAAAACATCATGCTGGATGCCAGTGGGCGCGCCTACGTGATGGATTTTGGTATTGCGCGTTCTGCTTATCTGCCGGGCATGACACAGACCGGGGCACTTGTCGGTACGCCCGAATATATGTCGCCTGAACAGGCCAAGGGCGAAACTCTGGACGAGCGCTCCGACTTGTTTTCCCTTGGTGTAATTTTATATGAACTGATCGTTGGAAAGTCTCCCTACTATTCCGAAACTCCCCTCGCAACGCTTTGGCGGCGCATGCAGGACAAGGCCAAACCTCTCACCGAAGTTGATCCCGCAGTTCCTAAAGCTGTGTCCGATATTGTTGCCAAAGCACTTGAGATTGAGCCCAAGGACCGGTTTGCTTCTGCGGGGGACATGGCGCAGCAGTTGGAGCTATGGCTGGATCCGAACGCCGGAAGGTCAACAATTATTATGCCTACTCCGCCAGTTCCGGTGCGCTGGAAGTGGGCCGTGGCTGGACTTGCGGGATTGCTATTGGCAGCCGTAGTTGCCTTTCAACTGGAACGTTCAGCGAAGCCGAAAGTTGCGCATGCTCCCGTTAGCGTTCTTGTCGCGGACTTTACGAACCAAACTGGTAATCCTGCTTTCGACGGGACCTTGGAGCCGATGTTCAATGTCGCTTTGGAAGGAGCCAGCTTTGTCAATGCGTTCAGTCGGGGGGACGCGCGCAAGATTGCGGGGAAACTGCCCCACCCAACAGACAAGCTAGACGAGCAGCCTGCGCGTTTGGTTGCTGTCAGCCAGGGAATAAACGCTGTCGTGACAGGAGAGATTAGCTTGCGAGGCGACAAATACAACCTCTCGGCAACCGCATTGGATGCTGTCAGCGGCAAAGTTATCGCCAAATCTGAGGTAACCGCCGCGAATAAAGACGATGTTCTCCTTAAAATTCCACAACTGGCTGCCCCAATCCGCAAAGAGTTGGGCGACACCACCTCGCAATCTGCCCAAATGGAAGCTGCGGGAGGCGCGTTTACGGCGGCCTCACTCGAGGCAGTGCACCAATACGGCATTGCGATGGAAGAGCAAGCCGCGGGGAAGTTTGAGGCTGCGTTGCAGTCATTTTCGAAAGCGGCGGAGCTAGATCCCAACTTTGCACGGGCCTATTCCGGTGTTTCGTCCATCTACGGCGATATGGGCCGGAGGAGCGACGCGGAGAAATATGCAAAGCTAGCGATGCAACACATTGACCGGATGACCGAACGCGAACGCTATCGCGTGCGCGGACTTTATTACAGCCGGGCCGAAAACTGGCAGCGATGTGTTGAGGAGTATAGCGAACTGGTCAAGAAGTACCCGAGCGATAACATCGGGCACAATAATTTGGCTAATTGTTACAGCCAGTTACGGAATTGGCGCAAGGCTATCGAAGAAGCTCGCGAAGATGTTGCCATACACCCGGAAGCAGCAGGGCTCGCCAATCTCGCGCTGTTTTCATCCTACGGTGGGGATTTTCAGAGCGGTGAACGTGAATCCCGCAAACTCCAACAGTTGATGCCGAACTTCGAATATGGATATCTGGCTATGGCTTTTGCACAAGTGGGACAGGGGCAATTGCCCCAGGCTACCGAGAGCTATAACAAACTAGGGAGCATCAGCCCACTCGGTGAGTCTATGTCCACTGCGGGTCTGGCCGATGTGGATTTGTACAAAGGCCGGTTTACAGATGCGGCTCGACTCTTCGACAAGGGCGCAGCTGCGGATCTGGCGGCAAAAGCGAGCGACAGCGCTGCGGATAAGTATGCCGGGCTGGCCTACGTCCAGATGTTGCGGGGAAATAAAAAAGAGGCCGTCGCCGCTGTAGAGCAAGCGCTCGCCACGATTCAAAGCGTGAAAATCCAATTTCTTGCTGCAAGAACTTTCGCGGAAGCCGGCGAGCTTCCGAAAGCACAAAAACTTGCTGACAGTCTGTCCTCCGATATCCGGCCGGGCCCTCAGGCGTACGGTAAAATCATCGAAGGTTTGATCGCTCTCAAGAACAAGGATCGAGTCAATTCGATCAAGGACTTGAACGATGCGAATAAATTACTGGATACCTGGTTTGGACACTTTGATCTGGGCCGCGCGTATATCGAAGCGGAAGCCTTCACTGAAGCCACTTCCGAGCTAGACCAATGCATCGCCCGACGCGGCGAATCCCTGGCGCTGTTTCTGGATGAATCACCTACGGCCGGATATTTCCCCGCTGTCTACTATTTCATGGGCCGCGCCAAGGAAGGCCTTAAAAGCCCGGACGCCGCAGATTCTTACCGGACCTACCTGAGTTTGCGCGGAAATGCGGGAGAAGACCCCTTGCTCCCGGAAATCCACCGACGCCTCGGCCAATAAGAAATGCGTTCGACAAAGCACAGACCATCTCTCACGTATCAAGAGACCCATTCGTGGTGAGGATCAATCTAGCTATCTTGTGTGCAGGAGAAGGAGGCGAACCCTACGAGGGCCACCTCCTACTTCCGCGTCTTTGGCTAGGCCTTTTACTTGACCGTCAGTTGAACGGTCGTAGTGTGGGTTAGATTTGTACCGACCAGCTTTCCAGTAAACGTCAGCGTAAATGTACCGTGATTCACATTCTGGTTCGCAGACAATGTCACTGTTGTTGTGACCGCTCCACCTTGCAGGCCGACCGTAGACGGCGAGACCGTGCACGTTGAATTCGGTGGCGCTCCCGAACAACTCAGGGCCACCGAACCAATCAAGCCGCTGACTGCGCCAAGAGAGACGTTATAGTATCCCTGGTGACCGGAAGGAATGGTCTGGCTGGCAGGCGTCGCCGTAATCGTGAAGTCACCGCTATTCTGACTGACGCTGGGAGATAGGCTGCCCAGAAAGTTAGTGTCTCCCGGGTAGATCGCGGTCAGCGTTCTTGCTCCAGTCGTATTGAAGGTAATCGAACAGCTCCCCGCCCCAGTTGTGAGCGAGCCTGTACATGTCTCACCAGTGCTTGCTTTCACTGTGACGCTACCTGTCGGCATTCCATTTCCAGTGACCTTAAAGCTCACTGTGACCGGAGCCCCAAACCCCGACGGATTGGGCATGTTGGAAGTTATCGTCACCGCAGAGGTGCCCTGGGTGATCGTCAGAATCCCCGGAATATATGTGACGGTATAGTTCGCCGTCGAGGCAGCTCCCGAGCACGTGATCGGGTAGCCGCCCACTGTACTGGTCGTAGTCGCCGTTGTATTGCAGACCGGCGCCAGCCCAACGGAGCCTACCGTGTCCGGACTCACCAAACCCGTCGCAGTGTACGTAAACGTCGGATTGGCAATGCCGTATTGCCGCACGGCGCTATTCGCGGTAATAACCAGCCCAGATTGTGTAATCGTGAATGGCGCCGTGTTGTAAGTGATTTTGTAATTCGTCAGCACGGCTGCTGGATTCAAAGTGGCGCTGATGGTGTACGTACCAACACTTGAACCAGCTGTCCGAGTGTAGGTTGCTGTGATGCCATCAGCAGCGGAGAACCCTGCCAGCGTGCCCGTGAACACCGGATCGCTTGTTCCATAAGTTTTGCTGGCTGGATTTGGTGTTACCGACGCCGCTGCCTGAGTTATTGTGAGTGTCCCGCTAGCAGTTCCTTGATAGACGGGATCGACAACCGTGGCCACCACGGAGTAAGTGCCAGCTGTCGATGGTGCAGCCGGCGCGCCATTATACGTAATGTTCACGGTGAGTCCTGATGGACTGGTGGTCGCGGTTACCGACTGGGGAGTGCCGTTGTAAGCAGGATTCAAACCGCTAAGCGTGACCGTCGCCGAGAGCTTACCTATCATCACGACGATGGGAGTGGACTGGCCACTCTGGACTCCCAGCGCGTTATTCTCGGTAACAAAATAAGTGTAAGTACTTCCGACGGTGACTGTACTGTCAATGAACGCTGCTGGTGAAGGAGGAGCACCGGTCAAGGTTGCAATGTCGGTGAATGTGTTCGAGTTCGCAAGGAGAGCGGCAAGAACGCTAGCGAGCGTTGGATAAGACCCTGGGGCGCGCCAGACGTCGTACCGGCGAACCTGGCCAAAACTGGGCGGAGTCCATGTGAGTGCCACGCTTGTTCCCGGTTGAATAAAGAGTGTAGGCGAAGAAATGGAACATCCCGGAACGGAGCCCTGCGCAACCGCACATGTCAGCCCGGTCACAGGATCTGCGGTAGAGTTGGCAATTTCCGCGTCTTGTTCATCGCCCCCGCCTTTCGTCAGGCCCCCACCTTTGGTCAAACCTCCTCCTTTCGTCAGGCCTCCGCCTTTGGTCAAACCTCCACCGTCGGTCAGACCTCCGCCTTTGGTTAAGCCACCACCTTTGGTGAGACCTCCACCCTTGGTCAGGCCTCCTGAGCCTGACGAGCCAAATGCGCTGTCGCGGGCGTTGATTTGGCGCAGGTCGAGGTTCTCCCAGTCGTTGAAGCCCTGATATTGTGGATCCGGCGACACTACCATGCTGCCGTCGAAGCTCAAGTCCTGCCAAGGAAGTTGGGCTTCGTCAAACGTAAGGTTATTATTCCAATCGACCGTCTGTGAAATCAGGCTGCCGTCCACACGGACAGCGGGTGGTTCCGTAGAGGCCACGGTTGAGCCATCACAGTGCTTCGTAGCGTACCGGCCGCCAAAAGTGTTTTGCACCTGAATGTCAAGCGAGTTCGGCGGCGCGTACCATCGAGTGGGATGAGCAGCCGGTTGGCCCGTGGAGACATCGAATCCGAGGCCGGTCTCCTCACTAAGTGCCGATTCATTCAATGGTTGAAGTGTCTGAGTGGAATAGTCGACTCCTCCGTCGGGAAATCCGCGAACCTGGAAGAGGTAATTCATCACGCTGAGATAATTCGGTTTACAGTTGAGGTCGTACGAAGGAACGTAGGGGTAGTTGGCCGTGCTGTAGTACGTTCCTCCATGGGTGAGCGTGAGGGTATGACCGAGCTCATGCATGATCGTGCCTGCCTGAGCTTGCACATTTCCCACCTGATTGTCGCAATAGTTGTAGGTACCGGGCGGAACTAGCGACGGATCCGGTTGGCACCCCGGGTTATCGTCTGCGCCCCATAAACCAAAGGTCACCATGGAGTCTCCTCCGCCGGGGACGTCACCGTGCCCGGAGGAGCTTGTAGGCCCAAGATAACTGACGCTAAGTTGAGGCTCGTTTGAGTAGTTGTATGTGCCGTTTGCAACGCCTCCCGTAGCGATCTTCAACACGGTGGTCGTATTGCCGCTCACCTGGTCGGTGGTTTGGCTATTCACAGTGTAGGAATAAGTTCCGTTTAAAACGGTCTGCCAGAGCGCGCCGTTAATGGTTAGTCGGGTGGAATTTGTATCACTGCACTGCTGGATCGTAGGGTTTGGACAATCACCAGGCTTGAACATTCCCGCTGGAGACACAAGCGTCAGTACTGCAGTGCTTCCGGAGTTCACAACCGACGTCAACTGCGGAACTCCAGGAATTGGCACGATTGTGCCAGTGGTGCTCCAGAATGCCCGCGACTCCCCCACAGCATGCCCAAAAAGCAGGTAGTGGTAGCTCAGGGCTCGCCCAGGTTGAAAATTCCCCAGTGGTACCGGCGGATTGCTTTTGGGAACGGAGGCACTATCCCTTATCAAAAGCAGGCCGCCTTTCCATCCAATCGCTGCCTGATTGGGATATTGGCAAAGCGTTGTTGAGTCAGTGCAAAGAACCGCACCTTCTGAAATCGGATTACCCCCTGTGCCGCTTTGGATGACATAGGGATCGTTCACGTAGATGTTGGGGCCGACATCGAAATGCACATTTACGCCCTGCAGCTTGAACGCATTGCCAACCTGATCAAGCGCAGCCTGTTTCGGCAAATGTGAGTGCAAGTAGCGGCCGGCGGAACCATCCAGATTGGTCAGATAATCGATCTCAACGAAAAGATCCTTTACGGCCTTGTTCGCACCAGGCAGAGCTATGTGTTGACCGCTGACCAAATCGGTGTAGCCCTGATTGTCCTCCCAGACATCCAGAAGACCATCGCCATCAGTGTCTTGAACCGTAGAACTAAGGATGACCGCGCCCCAATTGACACAGCCGCTATTGGTCGGCGATGGCACAACTGAAGTTGTCTCCTGCGAATCGTTGGCCTTCACCTTGCTGCCGAGTACCCAGGTCGGATTGTCCCAGGAACCGTAAACTCCCGGAAAGGGAGGTAGTGTCGTGCCGTTCTTAGAGTAGAGCGATGGCAAGCTTACGGAATTGAGCATCACGGTCTCAAATTTGTTCGACTGACCATTGCCAACAATGTGCGTGATCTTGGCCACTGGCGATGCGGCAGCCTGATAGAAGCCACCAATCGTTTGGCTCATCGTCCGCGAGCCATTGCTCGGGGCATAAGCACCGTCGTAAAGCACGATTGAATTCAGCGGAGCTGATGGCGAAATTACCCGATAAATGATTACCAGCGATGCGCCCAGGGCGATCGGAGTGGTGTTGCCATTGCTCCCACTGTCAGCAAGTCGAACGGGGAAACTGCCCGTCGCAATGATCGAACCAAAAGTCGGCGACGACGTATTCACATCGAGCGGCAGGTACGGGCGAACATCCGCACGATAAGTGCGCATCGTCTTGGAGCCACCTGACGAACCGGAGCAACCTCCCGAACTCCACGATGTCGGCGCATTGGGATTACCGAGCACGGTACCCGAGATCGGGTAGCCGTTGAAGAATCCATTCTGGCCTGCATAAGTGGAACTGCTACCTTCGACACTCGCCCAATACAAATAAGCCGCAACAATTTCAGCTCCTGCCGGTGGGGCCGCTGGGACACCCTGCTGGGTAGGCTGCTTCAGGTCAGGGACACTGATGGCCCCGGGAGCGTAGCCACTATAATCTGGCGTTCCTTCCGTCCAGCCCGCGACCACGTAGTCGCCCGTTACAAAATAGTTGTTGAACAGCGTTAATGGAGGAGTGCTTTGTGCCAGTGCGGTTCCTACAAACCCAACTGCCAGAACTAATCCCAATATCGTCAGTCGGCGAATCAGTCGACGATCAGTTGAACTTCCAAGCAGCGAGCGCACGTCAGTAAACATGGGTGGGTATTCTCTCGAGTGAATTTTATTGAGAATTCAGTGGGCTTCCTATGCGGGAAGGGGCCCAAAACATGGTGTGGAGTGTGACCGGGATCACGACCATAGTCAAGCTATATCGCCTTTTCTATCCGCAATATCTGGATCCCTTGACTGACCGTGGAATCACCTGCATGATTGCTGAAAAACTCAACATCACAGTTAGGCTTTCCCTTCAACACGCCATCGGAAACTCGAATCGTCGGGTCTGACGTCAAGCCTCCGCTGTACCCAAGGATAAGTCCACTGGAAGACCGAAGGCACTTCACGAGTGGTCGCCTTCATCACTAATAGACGTTGTGCATGAGGTTGGGTGGTTGCAGGGAGACGTTAAACGCTTCAGCCATTCACTCAGGGAATCTCGCAATATTGTTCACCCTTACTTCCACCGTACACAGAATGAAGACCCCGAAGCGGATACGTGCTCGATTTGTTGGCAAGTCGTACGTGCCGCAGTTTCTCATTTACTTGAGGTTCAGAAAATCGCAGCTGCGTCAAAGAAGCCTTGGAATGACTGCATTGGCTCTCTCGGAGCGAAAGGCACAAAACGGGAAAGTACGGTGTCTATGTCTATGCATGTGTTTTTCCACGGATGATCAACAAACGAGCCATCGCACTCGCCTTCTTTTCACTGGTTTGGGCGAGCGATTCTTCGGTACTCGCCGACGTCGAGGCCGGCAAAGTGTCAAAAGAAGAACTGTTCGAGAAGGGGGACCAGTTGTTAAAGGGCGCATGCAGACTCTGCAACGCTCGGTTCCACCCGACTCTATTGCCGCCAAACCACCGCTGACCGCTACGACTCGAGGTTCGACAAACAGCAAGGTCGTTCTGGACAGAGCGTCGCTAACGGTGGGCCGGGGCGCCCACGGCTCGTCAACGCGGATAACTGCCCGTGATGTAATGTTGTAGCTGGTCGATGGTTTCAGCCTGAGCGGAAACCACCCATTTTACGAGATCTCCGATCGACACGACGCCCACGATCTTCTGACCTTCGACGACCGGAAGATGGCGGATGCGGTTTTCGGTCATGAACCTCATGCCCTCTTCGACTGTATGGCTCGGGTGGACGACAACGACGGGACTCGTCATGATTTCCTTCACGTGCGTCTGCTTTGAAGAGCGCTCCTGAAGGATCACTTTGCGGGCGTAGTCGCGTTCTGAAATGATACCTACCAACTTATCTTCAGAAATCACCAATAAGGCCCCCACGTGCTTCTTGGCCATCAGTTCGACAGCCTCGTACACCCAGGCCTCCGGATCCAGAGACCAGAGATTCCGGCTCTTCTCTTTTAAGACCATTCCGATTGTGTCACTCAGATTCATGGCTGCCTCCTTGCCATCTCATCTGTCGCGGACGCTGCGCCAGAACGTACTGCGCGTACTTTCCCCTGTCAAGACCTTGCCGTTAGATCCATGAGCTCTTCCATGGAGTCTTAGGAAAAGCCTAGGACAGCCTACCGGTTTCTGCTGAACCCCCGTTTGGCAGGCACGAGGTGACGTTGCAGGCGTGCAGACTCGAATCAGCCAAATGCTCACCAACGGTTACATCTGCATCTGACTGTCCGCCAATAGGCATACAATCAGCATATGATTGAAAACTCGTGATATTCAGTGTGAACGAGAGTCGTGTGCGACCGAATCTAAATGAACCCAATTATCTGAGGAAAATCTTCCTCCTCCCCATCGCTATGAGGCCCGCAACTTACTTCGTTATAGCGCCGAGGTGACTGGCAACGCAGGGCCATTGGCTATCGATCTTGATCCAGGTGTCGGTGAAACGGCCATTGTGGCCGTAGGGTTTGCCGTTGAACGTGCCCTTTTCATGGGTGGCTCCCGTGACGATAACCGTGCTGTCATGGGTATGGAGTTGCATACTTTCGGAGACCTCTACAGTGATGACATAGGACTTGTCACGAATCGATTCGAGGAACTGGGCTTTATTCATCACCGTGCCATCGTAGTCCGTGAATACAAAATTGCGATCAAGCATTTTGGCCATGGCTTCGGCGTCATGGTTGATTTGAACCTGGTTCCAGAGATTCTCGAGCGCAATGATCTTCGTTTCGTCGCCAGTAGGTGTAGCAATATCCCCCTAAGGTCGCCGCCAACCAGTATCCGGATTGCCGGGGCTCAGAATGCTACGCAGTTGGAGGTGTGGACTGATCAAGATATTTCACGAGCAAGACATCGTTGCCTTTCTCATCGTAAATCAATTCGTCAACGAGTCTCTTTGCCAGCAGCAATCCAAAACCACCCGGACGCAATCCCCGCTCCTCACGAACCGCCAAGTGGCTGAACACATCCTCCGGCGAGCTGCCAACGGCCGCGTGGCGAAGTTCTTCGAATGAGAAACCCTGACCAGGATCTTTGACGCGACAGACGATCGCCCGACGGGAACGGATAAACGAAATTTCCACATGTTCGCTAGGATCGAAGTGTCCTCCATGCTCCATGGCGTTGACTAGAATCTCTCTAAAGGCGGTTATAATCTGCTCTTTGTCAGACGAAGGAATGTTTCCGACTCCCTGCAGGAATTGCGTCAGGCGATCTGCAGTACGCAGATCACATCTAACCGTTAAGCGAACCCAGTTGGGCGTAGCGGACAGGATTTCGATGCCCTCATCCCAGCATGGCGCAAGTACGGCCGCACGCACCATTTCTGTCAGGGCAGAAACATCGAACGGAGCCGCGAAGTAACTAAAAGCCCCCGCACGGATCGCTGCAACGACGTCTCCAGGAGTCCATTCATCGGTGAGAATAATCAGGCGAACGTGAGGGCGAGAGCTTCTGATTTTGCGAAGCAGCTCGACATCTTCGGCACCAGAGGTTTTTCCTCCAGTGATAATCAAATCGAATTCGTTCGCCTCGGCAAGAGTCAGCGCAGATTGATTGTCAAGAACGCTCTGAATGTTCCAACCTTCCTCAGCCAAAACGCTCATGAGCAATTCATCGCTATCGCTGCCGGAAGCAACTACGAGCACATTCTTTTGTGGAGTACGACTGACTGCAGAACCCGTGGTTGAAGCGGTCATAGGGCCCCCCGAGGCGGGAAGAATGCCCAACGAGAACAGCCTTCAGCCTAATGCTAACCATGACACGAGTGCAACGTCCGCCTTTCCGTGCCAAATAAATCGACCATTTGTGGCTCGCCCTGCTGTGGGGCGGGAAAAACTGTGAGAATAGGACCCGGAACCAACATATACGATAAGCGCGGTGGTCTCAATAGGTCGATGCAACACTCTGTTCAAACCCACTTTGCATTGAAAACAAAAGCTAAAACCCCTCGCTAGGTTCGATGAGTCGGAACGCTACCCTGGCTAGGTTTTGACCGAGTGTAGCCAAACAGATCCGATCTTCATCGGAAGTATTGTCCGATCAACCGTTTAGATGGTGCTGCAACGACCGGTTGAGCTGGCAGCGTTAACCAGCACTGATAGCCTTGATTGCCATAACATCAGAAATGAGGGCAATGCAAAACGGCACCTTCTGAAAATGCACTGCGTATATGTGGCCGCCGGGCTCGGAAGTGTGCAATTTTGGACAGACGTGAATCCACCGGGAAAATAGACTCTTTTGGGATTTAGACACTTCGTGGCATAGCGCGCACGAGCAGGATCGGAAGGGTCACCCGCGGTGCAAAAACCAGAGAATGTAGTACGAGACCTGTTCGACGAATTTTGCAAGAATCCTCAGAATACCCGCCTAGCTATCCAGGAGAAAGAGCACTAATGCATAACAAGCGAATGAGAATCGTAGTGGGCCTGTTGGCAGTATGCTTTGTGGCAGTTCTGTCGGCGTATGCACAGGGCGAAAAGACAAAGATTAAGGGGCTGATCACCGCTCGTACGGGCGACCTGATCGTTCTCAAGACTGCCGACGGGAGTACGATGACCGTTACTCTCGATGACGACACCAAGGTGCAGCAGCCGAAGGGGCTGGGCATTCGCAAGAAGCAAATGTCTGCTGCTGTGCTGATTCCCGGCCTTAAGGTTTCGGTTGACGGCACAAGCCAAGACGCCACGCACGTCCTTGCCAAATCCATTACCTTCGATGGAGACGATTTAGAAACGGCCGAGATGATCCAGGCCGGTCTAAGTCCCACCGAACAGAAAGTAGCCGCCAATCAGCAGAACATTGCAGAAAACCAGCAGAACATCGATGCGAACAAGAAAAAAATATCTGCCAACAAGGCGGCTATTGACGCGAACTCTGCGGAAGCCAGCAAGCGCTTCTCGGAATTGAGTGATTACGACACCAAGGATCAAGCGGTGATTCGCTTTGCCAGCGGCAGCACCGACATCTCCGAAGTGGATCAAGAGGCGCTGAAGAAATTAGCCCAGAATGCTGTCAACCTGAAGGGGTACATCATTCAAGTGAAGGGCTTCGCCGATTCCAGCGGCAACGCGGCAATGAACCAGAATTTGAGCATGGAGCGCGCACAGAACGTAATCGTCTTCTTGATGCAGAACTGTAACGTGCCGGTTCGTCACATTGTGGCGCCCGGCGCCATGGGTGAAGTGGCACCAGTAGCCTCGAACGAGACCGCGGCCGGACGCGCAGAAAACCGCCGCGTTGAGGTCAAGGTCCTGCTGAACAAAGGGCTAGCCGGAGACTAAGACTCACTCTTATTTCTTTTTCCTCTGGGCTCAAATCCTTAGTCATCTCTTGGTAAGTTCGGGAAACCGGTACCTTGTGCACCTGGACGGTTTTCACGTTAACCAGGACTCTGCAGCCAAATACCTCGTATGCGCCGATAAAGAGGGCCGGAAATCGGATGGTCAGGTCCCGTGGACATCAGTCGGTTGACAATCGCACGCAGTTCCGCGATGGCCTCTGGTGACGATGAGTCTGCGAATGCTCACAGTACGGTGAGCCTGTCGCTTGATAAGTGCCTGGTCGTCGAGAATTGGGATGGTGGCAGAGGCCATTCCGGACAAAATGTCTTCGGCTACAGCGCAGACGACAAGAGTTGGTATCCTAAACGGCTGTCCTTGCGTTTGTTGTGACCACCCACCTTTTCCTCCGCTTCTGCATTCCGTTATTGCGTTTGAGCAAGCAAGTTCAAGGTGCCCCAGACCAGCTTATTTTGGCCACTAGTTGGCCACGAAATCTTAGCAGGAAAACCAGAACAAATATTTACGGGGATTAGATGGTGAGACGCGACGGAGAAGGACGTTTCTTTGCCACACGGGTTAACTGTGAACAGGTTCCCATGCTTCCGGCATCAATCGTGCGCGACGTGCTCGAGGATCACCAGTTGGCTGGCCCCGACGGCACAATCTCTCTTGCACTCATTTATGTTCCGGCATCGCCCTTCAAAGTCCCGGCGCAAGATGACGGTACATATCCCGAACCTGCCAACCCCAAAAAGCCGCGATTGAGCTTCAGAAAGGGCGACGTATACATACGCAAGGGCGATGAAAGCGTAAAGGTAGAAACGCCCGCCGTCTTATGGCCCGGAACGGCTCCAGTAGACCACGCCGCAGCTTCTACCCTTGTTGAAGCCTATGTCAGGCGATTTGCCGAAGCGTTGACTCACGAACTGCCTTCCCATCTTGCAAAACAGTGCTACCGAAGAAGTCTGCGGTCAGAACTTGATTCAGATCCTTTCGGGACCAAAGGACTACCTTGTTCTTGGATCGAGCGGGCTTGGAAAGAGTATTCACTTAAAGCATTTTTGCCTGTCCGCGCTGAAACGCCAAGAACTTCCCTTCTCGCCTATTGCAAGCACTATCGCGGAGGCTCGCTGTTTGGCCTGCTTGACCACGAAGCAAAACGGTCTCGACTGTGGGAGCCAACACTTTGCTTCAGGCAGCGGAAATACAGCGCTGTCCGACTGTGTTGATTTTGCTATTAAAACGAACTGACCTATGCTTTAATACCAGAAAGTCTTATTAAAGCGAGCTTGCATTGCAATTATGGCTGAAGAGAGACAACCCCGGCTGGGCACCTACGTCTCGACAACAACGGCGAACGAAACCGTAAGAGCCTTTGTTCCTCCCCCTTTGCCACCAGTCCCTCCTCTTAATCTTCGCGGACTTTACCAGCAATTAGACCGAGCCAATCAGGCTCTCGGACGTTTGGACGGCTTGACCACCCTGCTACCAGATACTCGACTTTTTCTCTATTTGTATGTCAGGAAAGAGGCGCTTCTTTCGTCACAGATCGAAGGAACGAAGTCTTCTTTTTCCGATCTGCTCCTTTTTGAAAATGAAGCAGTCCCTGGCGTGCCCATCGACGATGTTGAAGAGGTCTCCAATTATGTGGCTGCGATGCAACATGGCCTCCGTCGCATTAAAGGAGGCTTTCCGCTTTCGTTGCGTCTGATTCGAGAGATTCACGCAATTCTCTTGCGCGGCGGGCGTGGCGCGAACAAAACACCAGGTGAATTTCGCCGCTCGCAGAATTGGATTGGCGGCAGCAGACCCAGCAATGCTGCGTTTGTTCCCCCGCCACCAGAACGAATGATGGAATGTCTCGACCACTTTGAACATTTCTTTCACGATGAAAAACTCAATTTACCCGTGCTCGTTGAGGCAGGACTCATCCACGTACAGTTCGAAACGATCCATCCCTTTCTCGATGGCAACGGGCGGCTCGGACGATTGCTGATTACGTTGCTTCTCTGCGCTAAAGGTGCTTTGCGTGAGCCGCTTCTCTATTTGAGTCTCTTCCTCAAGGCACATCGTCAGCGCTATTACGAACTGCTTCAGCGAGTTCGAACGGAAGGAGTTTGGGAAGAGTGGCTCGAGTTTTTCCTCGAAGGTACGGAGACAACGGCGCGGCAGGCAGCTGACACGGCCGTTCAAATTCTCCATCTTTTCGACGCAGACCGCAAAAAGATTCGAACCATGGGCCGCAAGGCTGCATCAAGCTTGGCCGTTCACGAATACCTGCAAGCACACCCCTTGACCAAGATTGGACCAGCGGCGAAAAGTCTCAAGCTCTCCATACCCACAATAACGAGTGCTCTGGAGACCTTGATGAAGCTAAAAATCGTCAAGGAATCTACTGGCAAGCGCAGAGACCGCCTGTTCGCTTATCCTCGGTACTTGCACATACTAAGCGAAGGAACGGAACCTCTGAGGAAATGACGGATCTGCCAGTTCCGAAAAATCAATTCACATCGGCAGGGTCGCGCAACCGTTCAGTGGGCGGAATGCCCAACCAAGACCCTAGCGCGCAAGATCGCGGCCATCACTTTATTGGTCTGGAAGAAAGGAGTACGTTTCGACCCTGAACAGTTAAAGCAACAAGCAGCTTGAGCGACTGGTAAGAACTCTGTTCTTCGCTGGATTCATGTCTGGCGGCGATCTGCCGGTTCTTCTGGCGCTCTGGTTCGAGGGAGTATCCATAACCGCGTTACGGGCGGAGAGTGTGCTTCGAGCACCCCCAGTCTCTTGGTTAACTATATGCCCCCTCGGATAACCAGAAGCTATAGGCCTCGATCCTCAGATAGAACCATGGTTGGAATTCTTGTTGCCACCCTACTGCTTGTCGCATCAGAAACCGAAGACGTCGTCACGGCAGAAACATGAATCTACGAAAAAAGAGAACCCCAAGAGTCTCCTTACATAACATGGGCTGGAGAGCCGGACAAAAATCTTTGCTCCTTCCAGTCGCGGGAGAGTTTTTTTTCTCTTGACTCTCCCCTTTATAGAACGCGGTTACCGGACATTGACCTTCATGTGTCGGTGATTGTCTCGTACGAGTACATCTAATCGTGTATCGACTCTTACTGAATACTCCCCGAAAAACCTAAGGACTTTTGCTCGGGCAGCGCGTATCGTTGAGTCAACCGAAGTTAATTTTGGCGTGTGATGAAAAAACTCAAATTTCTGGTTTCTCTCCATACGCAGGACAACGATTTCCAAATCGCACAGGCCTCGGCCGCAGAAGAGGCCGCGCACAAATTTGGCGTCGATGCGGAAATCACTTTCGCCGACAACAATGCAGTGAATCAAAGTACACAGATTCTGCAGGCGATCCAGAATCGTCCCGAGTCCAGGCCGGACGCGATTGTGTTGGAACCAGTGAGCGGCACCGCACTGCCTCAGGTGGCCCGCGCTGCCAGCGCAGCCGGGATCGGCTGGGTGGTATTGAATCGAGATCCAGAGTACATGCCGGAGCTACACAGGCTGGCCACCGCGCCTACCTTTGGGGTTAGCTCCGATCATGTTGAGATCGGGCGCATCCAGGGAAAACAATTTGCCGCCCTGCTTCCGCAAGGTGGTTCGATCCTTTACCTTGAAGGACCGTCGCAAAGTTCTTCAGCCCAGAAACGTACAGCGGGGATGCTTGAGAGGAAACCTTCGAATATACAGGTCGTTATGTTAAAGGGACGGTGGACGGAGGAGAGCGCTGAACGAGCCGTAGTTTCCTGGCTGAAGCTCGCCACGTCGCAAAACAAAGCAATTGATCTCGTTGGTGCACAAGACGACGCCATGGCTATGGGGGCTCGCAAAGCCTTTGAGAAGGTTAGCAACGAGGAAGAACGCACCCGATGGCTCAGCCTGCCGTTCACCGGTTGTGATGGCCAGCTAAAGACAGGCCAAACGTGGGTGCGCCAAGGATGGCTAGCCGCGACGATTTATTTACCACCGCTTGCGGGAACGGCGATCGAGATTCTTGCAAAAGCCATCCAGGGAGGAATTCGCCCCCCGGAACGCACCATGACCGTATCGTTCTCTATTCCGACTCTGGACACGCTAACTCCACGAAAATCACAACCTACTCCTCTGTCCTTTCCAGTCCGGAGACCATTCATTCCCTCAAAGCCCTGATTAATGCTGCCGGCTCAAACGGTCGATGCAACACCATTCAATCCGTTGATCCGACAATCCTTCCCTTGGAAAATTGATCTGTTTGGCCGTACCCGGTCAAAACCTAGCTAGGCTAGCGTTTCGGCTGCTCTAGCCTAGCCAGGGTTTTTAGCTTTTGTTTTCAATGCAAGTGGGTGCAAGCTGAGCGTTGCGTCGACCTTCGCTATTTTTCCTTAAAATGGCTCCCAAAATAATATACTCTGTGACGGGCCCCTCTCAGTTTGCCTGCATTAAGCGTCAAATCCGCACGATCGAGGCGACGAACATTCGCATGACGAATCTTCTCTTCGAAGTTCACCCATCCATCGGCCGAGTCCAAACCCGAGTCATCGGCTGTCAAACCGGCCACAAAATAGTGGGCTGGAACTACAGTCTTGGGATTGTATTTCCCGACAATTGCATCGACCTCAGCGCGCGTGAGAACTGTCTCGACCGGCAGAATGAGCAGGTCGACATTTTGTAGATAATGATCGTGAGAGGGGTCAGGCACCGGACGATTGTCTCCCCAAATAACGATCCGCAATCCTCCGGTCTCAATAATCTGGATCGCGTTATCGAGCTCGCCCGGATTGTTTGGCGGGCACGCTGTTGCAATTGAATCTGCGGAGGTGCGATCACACTGGTGCTTGTCGGCAAGACCCGTTATTTCGATATCGCCGAGCTTAAACTGCCCCACCAGACGTTCGAGAACAATCAGTCCTTTTGGGCGCTCGACGGCATCATGATCGAAATGAGCGTGAGTGGATAGAACCATATCGACCGGGATGGTGGGAAACTCGCTCAGGAACCACTTTGGGTGGAGGCCCGTTGAATCATTTCCCCAAGGATCGGCCAGAACGGTCAAGTGTGGGTTCGAATCTTAGGTGAGTCAAAAATATCCAGAATCTGGAATTTGATGATGAGTTTCTTTGGTAGTTGTCAGTTAACGATAGGCCGTGACGATTCGACAATTGCTTGATTCAAAGTGCCAACATCTTGCGATGAAGCACATTGGCTCCCCTCCGTGAACTCATAGCCACTCAGAAATACCATTTCGCAAGTCATTGCAAACAATCGCAAATTGAATTTTTAGAGTGGAGTGCTGCGTGCATCTCTCTCGTTTACCGCTGCAGCAGGTGTTGGAAAAAGCTGCGTGGGATATGAGCAAAACAATTCTACAGCTCTGAAGGAGAGAAGGCATGCGCAGACTGATCTTCGTGGCACTGGCAGGCGTGCTTTGCATATTGTTCGGCAGTGCGGCCCGGGCGCAACGTTTGGACGGGACGCTTCGTCTGACAGTGACGGACAAAAGCCAGGCCAGTATCGAAGTTGCCAAGGTAACCGCAGAAAACGAAGCCACCGGAGTCTCAGCGACAACAACGACTTCGAGTTCGGGGACGTATGTGTTTCCCAATTTGTTGGTCGGCACGTACACGGTGACGGTGGAAAAAGACGGATTCAAGAAAGCGATGCAAAAAGGCATCATGGTGAATTCGAACCAAGTAACGGAAGCGAAAGTCGACCTGGAGATCGGCTCCGTGTCCGCCACCGTCGAAGTGGAAGCGGGCGCAGATCTGGTGAAGACAGAGTCCTCCGCATTGGAAGCGACCTTCAGCGGACGCGCCGTACAGGACGTTCCGATCAATACCATTGGCGGGGATGTAAAGGAATACTCGGTGTACGCGCCGGGAACGACTACACAACAGGGAGGTGTGCTCGGTTCCGGAGGGTCGATTGGTGGAACGCGCCCGCGGTTCAACGGATTTTCGATTGACGGGGTTGATGACAACAAGATTGATACCAATGGTCCGACTCAGCCGGTAATTCAGGAGTCGGTGGCGGAGTTCACGCTTCTAACGAATCAATTTGGCGCAGAAAACGGACACTCCGCGGGAGGCCAGTTCAATATCGTGACGAAGTCCGGCACTAACAACTGGCATGGCGCTGGATGGGGATACAATCGAAACCGGAATTACGACGCGCTGGACAATTTGGAAAAGCAACGCGGGGAAAAAGATCGTTTCGATTATAACCGGGCAGGCGCGAGCGCGGGCGGGCCGATCATCCACAATAAGTTCTTCGTGTATGGCGCGTACGAATTCCAGAACAATGGACTGGCCTCCTCCAGCCCGAGTTTTTCCTCGCCGACCGCGGATGGCTTGGCTACTCTGATGACGCTCGCGCACGACAGCGCGATCACCGACCTCCTGAAGCAATTCCCGGTGGCGTCAACCGCGAACGCAGCAGTGCAGGTAAACGGACAAGCGATCCCGGTGGGCACGATTCAGTCCATCGCGCCGAATTTCGCTAATCAGCACGACTTTATTGTGAACCTTGATGCGAGCCTGGGAAGGCATCAACTTCGCGGGCGTTTTCTTTATGACAGGCTCCGCGAGCCCGATTTCAATCCATCGCAACCACAACCGCAGTTTCTGGGAACGCACAACGAAGATGCGAGGAAGGTGATTTTCACGGACGCGTGGTCGATTTCCAACAGTGTGATCAATGATTTCCGTACGTCGTATTCACGCCTGAATGGACCGAACCTGGTGGTGCCCACCGCGTTTCAGAATTTTCCAAACGTTGAAGTAGACGAACTTGGAAGCAACCTGGGACCGAACGGACTGGCGCCGCAGGGTTATGCACAGAACGTGTATCAGTGGGTCGACAATATTTCCTACGTTCGCGGAAAGCACACTTTCAAATTCGGTGTGGAAGCGCGGAAATATATTGCGCCGACCAATACGCTGCCGCGCGCGCGGGGGGAATGGGATTACGCGTCGCTCAGCCAGTTCATCAACGATTTCGTGCCCACCGGTGCTAACGGCGCATTGCGCGGAGCGGGATCAGGCAGCGTGGCCGACAACTACAACGCCTTTTATTGGTTTGTTCAGGACGATTGGAAACTGACGCCCAGGCTGACTTTGAACCTTGGCCTGCGTTACGAGTACAGCGGCGTTCCTCGGGACGAAAACCTGCAAGCCATCAATGCTATTTCGGACGATCCAGCGCTCGGGCTGTTTTTCCGCGCGCCAAAACCGGACATCAACAACTTTGCGCCCAGGTTCGGTTTTGCCTGGGACCCGCGCGGCGACGGCAAGTGGGCCATCCGCGGGGGCGCCGGCCTGGCGTATGACGTCGTGCCAAACAACTTTGCGATCAACAGTTTGCCGCCGCAATTGCAATCGGAACAAAACCCCGGGCTGACGTGCGCGCTGGCTGGTGCACCTCAGTGGTGTGCTACTTTCGACGCGGCCAATCCGACCAATCCAACGGCCGGGCAGGGATTCCTGCAATTCGGCGGATTGCTGCAGGTAAACGTTCCGCCGGTGACGCAAGCAGAGGCTCGAGCGGCAACCGGATCGCTCATTCCGAATCATGTGTCGCCAAAGGTCATCACCTGGACGTTGGGTGTGCAACACGAACTGTTCCGTGACAGCAGTATCGAAGTGCGCTATGTGGGTACACGCAGCTTGGAACTGCCAGTTCAACAGCGGTTGAATTCGGCATCGGCGTTTGACCCGAACGTTCCAGGAGGGGGCATCGCGCCGCTTCCGACGTACATCAACCCCAGCGACATGCCGGCAGCCGTGGTACGCCCGGCGAGCACGCTTCAGAGCTTTGACAACTTCAATCCGCTTCCACTCTCGGCAGACGGTTTCCTGGGAAGCATGACAACGTTCCCGACCGATCGGTAGAGTGGCATATATCGGATGCCGGGTCTGTCGATTTCATTCATCGCTCGCACATGGGATCATCGTGCGGGCGAATTACACATTCTCAAAAAACATCGATAATGCGACCAACGAACTGTTCAGCAGTCGTGTGAACCCACGGCGCGCGCAGGATGGTTTCGACTATGCGGCTGAGCGCGGCTTGTCGGCACTGGACATCAGGCACAAATTCGCACTGTCGTTCCTATATGAAATTCCCAACGTCCAGAATGGGTATCATGCGTTTGTGAAGGCCCTTGCCCATGGATGGGAATGGGGAGGCACGTATCTGGCGGAATCGGCCAGCCTGTAGACCCCTTGTCAGGTGTCTGATTCTAACGCTAACGGAGACTCTGCGGGCGACCGTACCATCCTTAATCCTGCAGGAGGTGGCCTGAACGGGCAGCCTGTTAATTTCGTGTGTAACGCGGGCGCCGGCGGTGCGACCAGCATCGTCACCGATCCGGCCACCTGCGGCAGCGGCGATGACTCGAATATTGTTCGGCTACGTCGCTGCGAATCCGATGCGCGCTTCATCCAAGCCTGGCGGGTGGGCCAAGGCAAACGCGGGACGAGACACAGTGTCCACGCCGGGCCTGAACATCTGGAACATGTCACTGCTTAAGAACACGAAACTCTCGGAGCGCTTCTCGTTGCAATTCCGCGCCGAGAACTTGACAACACATTCAACCACCGGAACTTCAGCATCGGCTTGCCCACAAATAACGGCACGATCGATCAGAACACGAACGCCAACCCACTGAGCGCCGGATACATTTTCGTAACCTCTCGGCAACCTGTTCCTGAACAACCACCAGTTCAATGGCGGAAGCCGAACGATGCAGCTAGGCTTGCACCTGATCTGGTAGCGTCTTCGATTGTTCAAACGAGTGAGGGAGTCCGTGCTGGATTCCCTCCCCCAGGCGAGCGCAGCGATACCTTGGGGGCATGCGGTGCCGACACGGGAATTCGTGCTCGGCACCGCTTAACTCCGAATAATCGCGAACAGAGAAGACTGGCAGCCAAGGGGACCCGTGCGTTTGCATCCTGCGTCAGGGGTAGCTGAACGGTGTATTAAGCGTGTTGTTAATCAAATGCGCGTGAGTCACATCCTGTCTTTGTTTGAGTGAATCCACTTTTCGTACGTTCGTCCCTTCAGGCGCCCAATTACGCCAAATCCAGATACAATTGGCCTGTGGAAGCTGCTTGGCGAAAACTCTCGACGATCGCGTGGGCCTACTCTGTGGGCCATCTTGTTTTGGATGGGTCTTGCCTTCCTGGCTGCAGGGGAGGATAAGGTCCACTTCTGCGAAAGGGGGCTCCATACACCTGACTGGACCGTACTGCTTGTCGAAGGCGGATTTCTCCTGCCCGCAGCGCTGTTAACGCCTCCCATTTTCGCGATAGTTCACCGCTATCCGATTACCAAGCCGATTCGGTTTGGTCGCGTAGCTGGCTATCTTTTTGGCCTGGCTCTTGACATCATTGCCTGCGTGAGCCTTCGTTGGGTTTTAGTACCGCCTTGGAATGTTCCTGCTCAGAGATTCGAACAACGCTCGTTGCACGGATGGGTTTCAGGTTTTGACGTCTTTGCCGAGAAAATCTGGAACTACATCATTAGTTCTGGTGGCCGCGCATGCATACGAGTATTTTAAGCGGGCGAGGGACCAGGAACTTGAATTGCAGCAAGCGCTTGCCGCCAGCGAGCTCCAAGCCCTCAAGAGTCAGCTTCATCCGCATTTCTTATTCAATACCCTCCAGGGAATTTCCGCTCTGATCGACACAGAGAAAGAACGCGCCAAAACGATGGTTCTCAAGGTCTCCAACTTGCTTCGGACTGCTTTGGAGTGTGCGAGCTCCGATGTCATTAGCCTCGATGAAGAATTGAAGTTTGTCGACGACTACCTCGACGTGGAGAAAATGCGCTTGGAAGACCGACTTGAAGTGCGTTGGCAAATTGACCCCGCCACGCGGCAATTGCTCGTGCCACAACTGATCATGCAACCTCTGGTGGAAAATGCGATTTTCCACGGCGTGGCTTGCTGCCGCGGGGGAGGATGGATCGAAATTTCGTCCAGGCGGACGGAAGGCATGCTGGAGATAACAATTCGCAATAGCGTTGGAGGAAAGCGGCAAGCAGGGATGGGGCTAGGTCTCCAGAATGTGAGAGCACGATTGAAGCACCTTTATGAGGACGAGGCGACTCTCACCTTCGAGAAGGCAGCGATGGCGTTGCGATCGCGACTCTTGTGTTGCCGGCAATGGATCAACAGAAGGGCGCGATGAGCGAAATATTGGCCTCGAATTTACACGCTTAGCGGAGGGAAAGACCATGCGGGTATTGATTGTCGACGACGAACCACTTTCGCGAAGCTCCCTCGAGAATGCATTGAGAGCGAGAAACGACATCGAAGCCCTCGATTGCGCCAACGATGCCGTTGACGCCCTGGAATTACTACAAAAGAAGCCCTATGACGTTCTTTTGCTCGACATTCAAATGCCGGAATTATCGGGAATCGAGCTGGCCGACCGGCTAAAGAAGTGGCGGCAACCGATACCATCGATTGTGTTCGTCACTGCGCACCATCAGCACGCGGTTGCTGCATTTGAGAAACATGCTGTTGATTATGTCCTGAAGCCCTTTTCACACGATCGAATTCATGAAGCCCTGGATATGGCGATCCGCAGAACGGAAAGCGAGCGGGCTGCACAATTCGTGAAACTACTGCCTAAACTGGAAGAACTGTTGTCAAAGTCAGTGAAAATCGCCATCAAGACGAAAGGAAGCATTCTTTTTGTCGATCCGGCCGACGTGGTGATTATCGAAGCTCAAGGCAATTACGTATTGTTACAGCGGGCTTCAGGATCGTACCTGCTCCGAGAATCGATTTCCACCATGGCAGAAAAGCTAAAGCCGTACGGATTTATAAGAATTCACCGCTCGGTGCTGGTGAACAGTTCCTTCGTTGAGGAAATTGAGCCTTGTACCACGGGAGAGTACCTGCTTCGCATCAAAGGAGGCAGAGAATACACAGTCTCACGCACTTTTAAGAGCAATTTGAAGTCCCTGGCAAAATTCTGGATTGGCGCCGACACTTTCGTCATGGGCTAGCAGCCCGCCCGCGCTGCAGTGACAATGGCCGGCTGCATATAGCCGGTCTGCAGACCAGAACCACAACACCGAACGCGCTTTGTGTTGCTTCGATCATTTCGGCATAGGCGCCCGTGTTCCATCCGACCATCTGCCTGTGGGAACCATGAATACGTCGATTGGTTCCGGATGGCCATGGAACTGCGGATTCAGCATGACGGGAGACTGGGGCAGATCCGCACCCCAAACGGCACTGTCCATGAGCGGAGTGTAAATCATCAGGTGAGCCATCCAGTTGTGCTGGCCTTCGTCGGTAAGGTACTGTTCTTTCGACATCATGTAGCTCATAGCTCCAGGCTCCAGAGGAGGCAGCTTTTGCCTTATGAATGTCTTGATGCCCTCGACGATCTGAGCTTTGGACTGACCGGCCAATACCATTTCCGTTCTTTTATATGTCATTGGCAGAATGGAGCGTGCAGCCGGCGGATTAAAGCAGAGTGGGCCTCGAAGTTTAGGGTTCCAAAAATTAACGGCAAATTCGCCATCGAATGGGCCCATCCACCCTCGCTCCACGACACACACGAAACCGTTCTTGCCTTTGACGGCGGTTTCATAGCCATGCCTTCCGAGAACAAGAATCGTAGCGTCGCGAGAGAGCGCGTCGGGCGCCGCGCTGCGCGCCAAGGCAATTTCAGCATCTCGGTCAGGCATCAGATACTGATCCACTGGTGCCATGCTGGGATACCGTGTCTTGGGATCTTGCTGCCGCAGCTGAAGCGGCGCCGCAAAAGCACAAATTACGGCAACCACTAGAGAAGCACCGGCGGAAAGTGTATTTCGGTCCATGCGTTCCTCCCGGAATACTGTGGACGATAAAAGCCCAGGCTCCAAGATGCCCCAGGGTTGCGAGAAACGTTAGTAGTACGTTTTTGTCGAGAGAGACTAACCTTATCTCCGTCTCAGGATGCTAGCTTCCATCGAGGGCTGCAAGGATGATGTGATGAGTCGTGGGAATCCGGGTCGAAGTTACGCAGAGTGAGGACGAAATGTCGAAGATTGAAAACGATTGCGAATAGGGTGGACATTTCGTGTGCTCTGAGGCTTCCCCAGAAGCACGGCCTAGGGGCGATCCGCTAGGGAAAAGGTAAGGGCGATAGCCTTGCAGCGTCTATCCAGGGCAGTTTGAGCCGATCGCCTTTCGAGCGACTGATCTTGTGAGCTTCCGCTAGGTCCCGCAGGCTCATTCCGGATTCGGAGTCTTTGACGATGGTGTCGCGATCCGCTTGCACCGGCGGACGCCCAACCCTGCGTGCTTCCGCTTTCGCACGACGCATTCCCGCTTGAGGTCCTTCAACAGCAACGGCGTAGCACCGCCGCCCTATTCCAATTGGAGCCTATGGAGCCGAGCACCGAGGCCTATCCTAAACGGCTGTTCTTGCGTTTGTTGTGACCACCCACCTTTTCCTCCGCTTCTGCATTCCGTTATTGCGTTTGAGCAAGCAAGTTCAAGGTTGCGTAAGGGCAACGACGCAGTCAATCTCGCATGTAATGATTTTTCTGGAGCAATTAGAGTGAGCTCTTCCGCCCAGAAAGTGCAACGAGAGTACTAGGAAATGAAAGACCGCAAGTTTCGCATGAAGAACAGCGCGCAGATTAAGGGCGTGTCCAGGGACATCCGCGAACGCTTCGAATTGATCGACAAGGACATGGAGCTGAAACTGCAAACGCTCGCCAACATCTTTTCAGAGACCAAAGACTATCCGGAAGAGTTTCATCAGCTCTACGTCCAGCCTTTGCTGGAGTCTGGCCTCAGTTTGGAAGTCTCTCTGGAAATGTTAGTCGAAAGCGTGATCCGCCCCAATTGATTTACCCTCAATCCGGCCGCCCAGGTTACTGCCGGATTGAACTCCGCCCAAGCAAAGCCCCACTTTGAGAAATCTAGGGTGGGGCTCTTGCTTTCTAGGCCTCCACTCTTTGGCTGTAGGATCCAGCTTAATTTACGGGGATGAATTAAGAAATCGGTGGCAAATATCCGTTCGTTTATGAACAGCAGGGGTGATGAAGATCGAAATCGCATCCCTAACTTCTAAGTCCTTCTGGGAAAACGCTGTAGCACTGCCGCCTCAATCCAAACGGTGCCTTTTGGAGCCAATTTCCTCTTTTGCCGCGCATCCAGCGATGTGTCCGTTCCATATCCGGTTGAAACATTGGTGCCCACTGTATCTGCCAAAGTATCTATAGCACGAATAACAACTAGACATACAATTACTAGCGGACGAATCTAATCGAGGGGGCTATCCGTGCCTGGCGTTTTGTATCACCCGCATTTTGCTATATGGAAGCGGATGCTTTCGGCAATATGCACAAGACCGCCGATCTCGCGAGCGGATGTCAAGTTTTATTGCACAAAACCTTGACATCTTTCCTTTACCGGCCGATATTCTGTTGACATTAAGTCCCACAACGTGGTATATCCTACAGTGTGGTATTCATAGGCGTCCGCCGACGAGGTCTTGCGCCGGATACAAGAGGACTTGCTCAGGAATCCCGAAAAGGGTGACGTCGCCCAAGGGCTGGGCGGAATACGCAAGGCTCGCACTTCGAACCCGACTCGAGGAAAAGGCAAGCGCGGTGGCTATCGGTATATGCATCTGTATCTGAAACACCGAGACCACCTTCATTTGCTTTTCCTGCTGGATAAGGACGAGCAGGAGGATTTGACCACGGAGCAGCGAAGAAATCTTCGCTTGATCGTAGCGGAATTGAAGAGGTCGTAGGAGGACAATATGGCAAAGAAGATCAAGGTGAAAATCTACGACGATATGCGGCAGTCACTGGCCGACGCGTTGGCGTATGAGCGCGGGCAGAAGGTTGACTTGCGGGTGACGGAGATTCCAGCGCCACCCAAGGTCCTCAAACCGCGAGAAATTCGGTATATCCGAGAAAGCCTACACGCAAGCCAGACCGTATTCGCCCACTTTCTCTGTGTTAGTCCAAAGGCTGTGCAAAGCTGGGAACAGGGCTCGCGACGTCCGCAAAGCACCGCACTACGGCTCCTGATGATTGCCAAGAAGAACCCAACCGCTCTTCTGCAGAGCTAATGAGGCTGAATCCCTCCCCAATCACGGGCGAATACGGATAACAGGGACGGTCTTGAAATCAATTAAAAGAAATCCCTTGACTACGATGGCTGCTACCCAAGGTATCCGGTCCCCCTTTCCCACGCAACCCATTCTGCATTCCCCGAAGCTACGTATTTACCAATACTTGTTTCTGTTTAACCAAAAACTCCAAGAGGCCGTCCAGATTCTCAAGCAACTGGAAAAGTGCCCGTGGCTGCGCCGTGATTTTTTGCGGTCGTTTCAGATTGAAGTGGAAGACCTGCGTGCTCAAACGAACTTTGAAGTGCTCGAGCATATGAGCGACCGCGAACAGCACGATTGGGCACACTTCGGTAAGCTTCGCCGCGATTGGGACCGGCAGTTTGAGGATCCAGATGACGTTTATCTCAAGGCGGAACAAAGAGAAAAAGAGCGCGGGAAGCAGGGATTGCCACATCGCCTCGGCATCATCCCTCATGAAGCGATCACTGCCCAAGAGACTCGTTTGGAAGCAGAACAAAGGCGCAAGACGAAGCGCAGCAGGAAAGCCGGGAGGTAGGGTGCTCTAGCTTGACTGTTGATCGGTGAGAACAGAACCAACCCAGGAACACCCTTAGTAAACCCGACAGAGAGTTGGGCACTCTCGCTGGGGGAATATCGACAATAAACCTACTGCCCTGCTGCGCGGTGCAAACCAAGCAGGTTGACCGCATTGTCCTTGAGAATCAGCGGGCGGACTTCGTCGCGGATGGGGATTTTCTCGAAATCGTCGAGCCAGCGGTCCGGGGTAATAAAAGGATAATCCGATCCGAACAGAACTTTGTTCCGTAAGAGGGAGTTTGCGTATTGAACGAGAGTGGGCGAGAAATACTTTGGGGACCAGCCAGAGAGATCGATATAAACGTTGGGCTTGTGAAGACAAATCGAAATGGCCTCGTCCTGCCACGGGAAGGAAGGATGGGCCATGATGATCGGCAAGGCCGGAAAGTCCACAGCTACGTCGTCGATGGGCATGGGATTGCCGTATTTGAGGCGTACTCCTCCGCCCCCCGGCATGCCGGTGCCGATGCCGCTGTGCCCGGTGTGAAAAACGACCGGCAAGCGCGCCTCGGCGAAAACTTCGTAGAGAGGATAAGCAAGCCTATCGTCGGGAGAAAATTGCTGGACCGGGGGATGGAGCTTCAAGCCGCGAATGAGGCCTTCCAATACCAGCCGCTTGGCTTCCTGGACACCTTCGGAACCACGATGCGGGTCGATACTGGCAAAGGGAATGGCGACATCCGCGTTCACGGAGGCAAAACGCACGACTTCGTCGTTGGTGACGCGCGGTCTGCCGGTGAGCCGCTCGTCCACGGCAAAAATGACGAAGGCGATTTTGCGCGAGCGGTAATATTCCGCCAGGGCCTGGTGTTCGCGGGAGGCGCCGCTGTCGCCAAAATATTTTTTCGCTGCTCTGTCGGTGGCGGTCGCGTCGTCGACCGCCTCTAGGTGAACATGCACGTCAATGGCTTTAAGTGAGTCGACATCAATTCGCAGAGCATGGGTCATGGTAGGGTCTCCGAAGATGTAAGGACGTGAACGGGAACAGGTTCGCGATAAAGATCGTCAACCAGTGCTGCCCGGTTTTTCAAAACGGTCTTCTGATTGAGGGATCCCTTGTCGGTGACTTCCTGGACTTCGAGGGAGGGCGGGGTATCCAGGAGCATGGCACGCTCGATGCGAGTGGAACTGCCTGTGCTTGCGGCAGCGAAGGATTGCAAGCGTTCCTTGAACACTGCCCGGATATTGGGCCGTGAGAGAACCACTGATGGCGGTGCATCTTCAGGCAATTCCGGGCAGAGTTTGCGGCAGGTCTCGAGCGCCGGGAATAGCAAGGCGGCAGCGAACTCTCGGTCTGGTCCTGCGATGACCACGTCCTGCAAAAGCGTGCCGAAATGTGCGAGCAGGCGCATTCGTAATGGACCGACGCGCACCCAGGTGCCGCTCGAAATCTTGAAATCTTCATTTAAGCGCCCGTCGAAAACAAATCCCTTCAAGGGACTTTCCGGGTCGAGAAACTTGACAGCGTCGCCGAGACAGTAGAAGTCTTCCTCATCGAAGGCCGCTGCGTTCAATTCCGGGCGGCGCCAGAACCCTGGAGTAATCGAGGGGCCACGCAAACGGGCTTCGATCTTTTCCTCAATGGGAACGAGCTTCAACTCAACGCCGGGAACAGGCAATCCAAGATGGCCTGCGGCGGCGCCTTCGATGCCCGTAGAGAGAGCGTAGGGTGAACTTTCGGTTGCGCCAAGTCCGGTGGCGACGAGGATTTCTTCGCCACAAGTTTCGAACGCAATATCCTGGAGGGCGTCCCAGATGTGCTGACTAAGTCCGGCGGCGGCAAAGAAGAGGCATTGCAAGCGGCTGAAAAAGGTGTTGCGGAGAGTCTCGTTGGTGCGGAGGTGTTCGACCAACATTTCATAGGCTTTGGGAACATTGAAACAGGCCGTGACGGGGATTTCGCTGAGGTTCCGGATAGTCTCGCCGAACAAGTCCCTGGTTGGTTTGCCAGAATCGATGTAGAGGGTGCCGCCGTTGTAAAGAGCGATGCCAAAATTGTGACTGCCTCCAAAGGTGTGGTTCCAGGGCAGCCAGTCGCACAAGACGGGGGGCTGGTCCTGAAGAAATTGCAGCACCTCGCAAAGCATCTGCTGGTTTGAGCACAGCATACGATGAGTGGTGATGACTCCTTTGGGAAGACCGGTGGAACCGGAAGTATAGAGAATCTTGGCGATGGATTCGGGCTGAGTCCGGCGATTGGCGTCTTCCACGATCGGCGAAGGGGCGGCACTTTCGAGTTCGGAGAGAGAGCGCGACGGGATTCCTTCCGGGCGCGAACTATGGCAAATGACTTTCGTGTCACCGCCTTGCAAAACGGACTTCAGTGGGCGGACGAATTGGGCGCCGTCATCGACGAAGACCATGGCAGGGGTAAAGTTCTGCCAGAGGTAAGAAAGTGCTGTGAACTCTTTTACGGCAAGGGAGTAGGCAGGGGCGATGGGAGCGTAGGGGATGCCCACGTACATGGCCGCCAGAGCGAGCAAACCATGTTCAACACTATTTCCGGAAAGGATCATTAAGGGCTTGTCTTGCGAAAGGCCCTGGTCCAGCAAACCACGGGCGAGTTTGCGGACACGCGCGAGCGCCTGTGCATAGGTGGTTGTCTGCCATACACCGGTAGCAGAGCGTTGTGCAAGAAAGATGCGGTCAGGAGCCCGGTCGGCCCACAATACCAAACGATCGGTGACTCGCGCGGGATATTCGCCGAGCGGCTTGGGCGAGCGAATATAAGTTACCCCGTCAGGCCGATGGTCCACTATGGCACCAAGGGAAGCAACGCGCACGGGGCGCACCGGCCTGTTAAGGAGCGATCTCATTCCCTTTCCCCTGTGGCTATTCACCGTGATCTGCATCGAAGTCGCGAAAGGTCTTCCCCGCTTCCGCGAGTTCCCGCAGAAGATTGGACGGTTTCCATCGCTGGCCAAGTTCGCCCTGAAATTGCCGGAGGCGCTGAAGAATTTGCTGCAGCCCCACGCTGTCCGCATAGAACATGGGACCGCCCCGCCAAGCAGGAAATCCGTAGCCATTGATATAAATGACGTCGATGTCGGCAGCCCGGAGCGCGAACCCCTCCTCAAGAATGCGCGCCCCTTCATTGATCAAGCCATACAGACTGCGTTCAAGGATGTCCTGCTCGGTGAATTCCTTCTGGCCGATCCCGGCTTCACGGGCCACGGTGCGAATCAATGTCAAGACTTCAGGGTCAGGTTTAGGCCTGCGATCATCGCCATAAACATACCAGCCCTTTCCGGTCTTTTGACCAAAGCGTCCCAATGCGCAAAGACGATCGGAAGCCAGGGGTTTGCGCCCATCTCGTGCGGTGAAATGGGGCAATTCCTGGCGGACGTGCCATGCGACATCCAGTCCGGCCATATCATCGACCTCAAAAATGCCCATGGGCATGCCGAAGTTCTTGAGTACGAGGTCCACCTGCTGGGGCGTAGCGCCCTCCTCGACCAGAAATTGCGCTTCATACATATAGGGAAACATCATCCGGTTGCCGACAAAGCCGGGACAATCCCCTATTACCACGCCGACTTTGGACAATCGTTTCGCAACTGCCAGAGCAGTGGCGAGAGTACGTTTCGCGGAAGCTTTTCCCCGAACGATCTCAAGAAGGCGCATGACGTTGGCGGGGCTAAAGAAATGCATTCCGACAACATTCTCCGGATGGCATGTGACCCCGGCAATTTCGTCGATGCTCAAGGTGGAAGTGTTCGAGGCCAGAATGGCCTCAGGCTTTACCATTCTCGCCAGATTCGCGAAGATTTCCTTCTTCAATTCCATGTTCTCGAATACGGCCTCGATCACTAGATCGACGGAGTCAAACCCAGAATAGTCGAGCTGCGGATGAATCTTCGCCATGCGATCGGCGACCGCTTCCTGGGTGAAGCGTCCGCGCCGCACGGAGATATCGTAATTTCCGCGGATGGCTGCCATACCTGCATCCAGGGCTTCCTGGCGGGTGTCTTTGAGCAGCACAGGAATTCCAGCGTTGACGCAGGCCATGGCGATGCCCGCTCCCATGGTGCCTGAGCCCACAATCGCGATGCGCTCAATCGGCAGAACGGCCATGTCTTTGGCGATGCCTGGGACTTTAGCTACGCCCCGTTCTGCAAAGAACGCGTGAATGAGCGCCCGACATTGGTCCGAAGTCACGCATTCTTGAAAAAGTTCCCGCTCCCGCACGCAACCGTCTTCGAAGGGCAAAGACGCGGCCGCAGCAATGGCTTCGATTGCCTTTAAAGGCGCAATCATGTTCTTCTTTGTCTTGCGGGCCAACTCGCGACCCGCGGTCAATGCATCTTCCAGGCTGCCCAGCGACCTCTGTGGCACAGCACGCTCTCGCGTCTTGCCATGTGGTCCGCCCTTTGCCGCAGCACGGCTGGCAAATCGCGCCGCTTCTGTCTTCAGGTCGCCTTCGACAATGGCGTCGAGTATCCCCGCCTCCAGAGCGTCATTTGCTTTTACCGTTTTGCCAGATACGCACATTTCGATGGCTTTTTCGACACCAACCAAGCGTGGGAGGCGCTGCGTTCCTTCGGCGCCAGGGATGATCCCGAGATTCACTTCGGGCTGTCCGAGCTGGGCATCCGTCACCGCAACGCGATAATGCCCTGCCATGGCGATTTCCAGCCCACCGCCCAGAGCCGTGCCGTGAATAGCCATAACTACGAGCTTCCCGCCATCCTCGATCTGTAACAGCAGTTTGTGAAGGCTCGGCGCTCCCGTACCTCGTCCCCACGCCATCTCTTCGAGTTGCTTGATATCCGCGCCAGCGATGAAGGTACGGCCTGCGCCCATCAAGACAATCGCATGAACGGCAGGATCGGCCTGCGCAATCGTGAGTGAGGAGGCAATTGCTTCCGGCACGCCGGCGCTCAGCGCGTTCACCGGCGGGTTATTTACCTGAAGAATTGCCACGCCATGTAGATTCTCAAGTGTGACGAGTTCGCTCATAGTGACTCCCATCGGGTTGAGCGGAATCTCAGGACCCTACCCTGATCCAACAATAAGCTGCAACCGCGAACGTGATGCAGCAACTGTGCTGAATACCGTCCGATTATCGCTCAGAATCGAGACGGCGACAGGGTATCGTCATTGACAGGTTTAGTTGGGAGGGAGTACAGCTGGCAACTGGAGTGGCGATGGAGGGTCCAACATGATAGCGAGAATTCCACGCGATGTATTTGTACTGGCAGCGTTGTGTCTGGTTGTGGCGGGTAGCGGCAACGCACAATCACAGCCCAACGAGGTCAAAAAAGCGCCCATCCCGATGACCTCGGCGTCGTCAGGCAGCGAAATGTTCGTCTCTTATTGTGCGCCATGCCACGGGAAAGACGGTAAGGGGATAGGACCGGTGGCGACATCGCTGAAAAACCCGCCGGCAAACTTGACTCAACTTGCCAAGAAAAACAATGGCAAATTTCCCGCGGAGCATGTTTCTTCCGTCTTGCGGAAAGGAGTCTCAGGCACGCACGGATCGACCGATATGCCCGTTTGGGGCCCGCTGTTTTCTCAAGTGAGCGGCGGAAACAACACGGTGGTGCAGATGCGCATTTCGAATCTAGTCCATTATCTGGAATCGATTCAGGAGAAATAGCGGGGTCAAGAATCGGCGGAGTTTTGACGGGCCTGAGAAGATTGCGCCGCGCGGTAGTGCTCTCGGTATGGTCGATACGTTGCCAGAAACAGGCCCCACATCAAACCGGAGGCTACGGTAATGGTCAGCGCCAGGGAGGTGGCGAGCATTTTCTCAGAGCGAAATACGTAGTCGTTCAGCAACCCCGGCAAAAGAGGTCCCAAAGAGAGTCCTCCAATACTCAAAAGGAACAAGAAAAGGGCGGACACTTGGCCGCGTAGCTGATTTGGAAAAATCAGTTGCAGAGCCGCGTAAGAACAACCGATAGGCATTGCCAGAAGAAAGACGGCCGGGGCAAGCAGGAGTGTGGTCCAGACGGGGTCGCCATTGATTAAGGCGAGAGGAAAAAAGATCGCAGTTCCTGCAGCGCTGCAGACACCAACTCGCAACGGGGCTTCCAGGATTCCGCGCCTCTGCCAGCGATCGCACAAACTCCCCCCGACGTACATGCCAAGGCAACCAAATAGCAAAGTAAGAACACCAAGCACGCGGCCGGATTGTCCGGGTGTCCACGCGTAGGTACGTTGGAGAAAGGTGGGTCCCCAGGCAAGGAATGCGTAGCCGGAGACCGCCTGAAACATCATACCGAGTGAAATGCCGACGACGGACCATAGGCGCTTTCGCAGTTGTTCCAATACCTCTCGGGCGCCCGGGCGCGTCGCGCGGCCATCGGCAGCACGCAGCAGGAAACGGCGTTGCGGTTCGCGAATGGTGAGTGTAAGGAGCGCGATAAAGAGCCCGGGAAGACCGACAACCAGAAACGTGGCACGCCAGGAAGCGATCACACCCAGGATGGGCAGAGTCAGTTCAGGCTGGCGCGATAGGCTCTGAACGACGGAACCGCCAACAATCATTGCCAGTCCGGAGCCGAAGTAGATGCCCATGGAATATACGCTCAAGGCAAGGCCCAACTGACCGGACGGAAAGAAATCGGCAATCAACGAAAATGCCGCAGGTGAAAGTGCCGCTTCCCCAATACCTACGCCCATCCTCGTAAAGAAGAGCGGAAAGAAATTCTTCGCGGCGCTGCAAGCGGCCGTTAAGACGCTCCATGCAACGACCCCGGCAGTAATCAATCGGCTGCGGGAATGCGAGTCTGCCAGCTTTCCCAGAGGAAGACCTGCCAGCGTGTAGAAGAGCGCAAAGGATAGTCCCTGGAGCAGGCCAATGCGCGTGTCGTTGATGTGCAGGTCGCGCTTCATCGGCGCTACCAACAAGCTGAGAATCTGCCTGTCGATCAGCGAGAGGGCATAGCAGAGCATCAAAACGAAAACGACATACCATGCGTAGCGGAGAGACGTTGTGGGACGGTCAGCAGTCAAATCGCGCGTGTCCAGATTGATGATCCTAAGGCATCCATCTCAACTCTCCTAGAGCATACCCCGAAGCCTTAGGGACATTCTCCCTCGGGAGACACGGTTTGCACTTCCAGCGGACCGCTCTCGGCCTCAGGGTCCGGCTCGAGATCGGTGGATTTATTAAAACGAGAGTTTTACTCCAAACTGGAATTGTCTCGGATTGAACATAGTTCTCGGCCGCCCGAAGGTCGCGTTCGGTGTGTTCGGAATAGTCACGGGCAGGAGTCCGAGGGACAGCCATGGGGTGGGAATACCTCCGGGAGCACTAGCGGTCTGCTGGGGTAAGCAGGAAACCGATCCTTGTTGTATGGCCATGGTCGCGGCGTCCTTGTATTGCTTTGGAATGACAGGAGTGGCACCGCAAAACGCTGGTGAGCCATATACGGAACCCACTTCATCCACGTTTGTCCGATTCAGTACGTTAAATGCGTCCACACTCATGGCAAGCCGATATCTTTCCTTGAACTGGAAGTATCGGGACACTCTCAGATCCCAAGTACGCAATGGTTCGCCAAGGTAGGTGTTGCGCGCAACAGTGGTCGCGCAGTTGTCGACCGAAGGACATTCTGAGGTCGCTAGGGGTGGTCCCCCTACGCGGTCGGTGGCGCCTCCGGCAACGTCTCCAAAGACGTTGTTACCCACAAATAAGGTAAACGGGCGCCCGGATTGGAGGGTAACAATACTGCTGAGCTCCCACCGACGCAGCCATTTATTGTCCTCTGGTCCCGTTGCCGTGAAGTTGGCGACGAAGCGATGGCGCACATCCTGGTTGGAGTTAGCGCGCTCGGCACGGTAGTCAAACTGGTTTTGCGGCAGGTTGATAAACGTGGTGAAGTTTCCGTTGTCGATCACGTGCGAGTAGGTGTAATTCGCGTTCAAATTGAACACTCTTCCGAGCTTCTCGATCGCCGTGAGCGTTAGACCATGGTAAGCCGCCTTGGCTACGTTGTTGTTGTAATCGAGCAATCCCGCGCTGAGGGTGGGCCTCGGATCGGCGGCGCTCGGTACTCCGAATTCCAACCCTGCTGGATTAAAGGGCAGCAGCGGGTTGGCCGCATTATTCAAATAGGAAAAGAAAGGGCCAAGGCCAAAAGGACCCAGCGTGGGCGTGCCCTGGCAGTTGGTTAAGGATCCATCCGGATTCACCAACCCCTGCGAGGTATAAGGATTCCCAGCCTTAGAAGTGCCTGCCGGGCAAGGTATATTGATATTGTTCCCTCTCACCAGACGGTGAGCGCCTACGAAGAGGTAAGCAACGTCGAGGGTAAGTCCTCCCCCAATCTGGCGATCAATTTCGAGGCTGGCTTGTTCGGCGTAGGGTAGCTTGCCAGTCCGTTGTATGCCCCCCGCACCATCCCCGCACGCTCCTGTCGGTGGGCCATACACACCGGGAGCGACCTGCGTTACCGTGCACGGACCAGTGAGGACCACCGGGTCGTATGAATTGGGTCCGCCCGCAAGGATGCTAAACGCGGTGATGGCTGCTACGCTTGCCGTGGGTCCAGTCGTGCAAAAGATCGGCGGCAGAGGGCCGGCTGGCGCGCAGGGGAGCGAGGGCGTTCCTGGGAATCCGGGCTGGGCCTGAAGTTGCCACCCTCCCGTTGCCGCCTGCTTCTGGATCTGGGGCACCGTCACCGGTGTGAGTCCGGCGCAGCCAGCATCAGCACTAGCTGGCTGGCACATGTACCCAGGAATTGCTTTTTGATTCCCTGTAGTAAAGAAAAAAGTCATGTTGTTGCGGTCCGAGAACATTCCGAACCCCGTTCGAATGACCGTCTTGGGATCTGGCGACCATGCCAGCCCCAGGCGTGGCTGCCAAGCGCTAAAATCCTGGTTGATGTGGTTTCCCAAACCAGTCTCGAAGTCCCAGCGGAGACCATAATTGAATACCAGCTTGGGCATGATCCTCCACTGGTCTTGCACGAAGAAACCCCAATAACCGTGGTTTAGTTTGTAGTCGAAATTGTGGTACTGGTCGGTCGGAAACGCACTTGGCCAGCCGCTATTGTACCCGCCAGCCGTGGCCGGTGACGGAACATAACCATTCGTAAAGCCAGTGCGCGGCAGCGCAACGCCCCAGTAAAGGAACTCGACTCCATCCGCCGCGGGGCTCAACGGGCAAGGCGCGCCTGGAATCGACGCTAGAGTTCCACCAGTACCCGTGATCGCTCCCTCAACGAAATTGGCAAATTCGAACATGCAGCTGAGATTAGGAAGCTGAACTCGCTCCGGTGTGAATCCCGGATAGTTGTTGTAGCTCCAGACATAGTTGCCATCGAATCCAAAACGAGCGGCATGGGTTCCCTTTATCCATGACATCGAATCCGCAAATTCCGCGCGGCTTTCGTAGATGGCGTCATAGGTGCCGAAGTTGTGTCCGAACTCCAGGTCGTTCACCACGCTCAGATCGGGTTCTCCTGTAGCACCGGGGAAGTTGTAATGGCGACGTGCATATTGAGCTAAAAAGGTGTTGGCAAGGTCGGGTTTCAAGATGCTATTGAATGTCACGAACAGGGACTGGTCCCGAATGAAGTTGTTGCGCCCGCCGCTGGGAACGCCGATACCACCGCCATCCAGGGTGTTCCCTACTAGTTCCCCAATGAATCTTGCGTCTTCGATCAGGTACCGGACGGCGAGGTTTTCATTTGTACTGAATTCATGATCGACACGGAGGAAGCCGTAATCGGTGTCGGAAGTCTTATGGAAATCGTTTAAGTAGGAGAACGGAGTTCCCGTGCATTGTGCAGGCTTTTGGAAGCATCCTTCTGGAGATAGTCCCAGATACGCCCTTGCTTGGTCGATTTCTGCGAGATTGTTGACCAGATTTGGCGCATAGGTTGGAGACTCCGACCGGCGCTTGCCTTCGTAGTTAACGAAGAAGAATGTCTTGTCCTTCCGGATCGGACCGCCCAGGGTGCCACCGAACTGGTTTTGCGTAAGGTCAAAGGGAAGCGGAGCGGGCTGCAAAAGCGAGCGCGCGTTGGTGCCGTTGTTCTGGAAATACTCATAGGCGGAGCCATGCAAATCGTTCGAACCGGATTTGGTCACGATATTGACGATCCCACCGAGCGCCCGCCCGTATTCGGATCCGAAACTGTTGTTGACCACGCGAAATTCCTGCACAGATTCCTGCGGAGGAGTAGAGCGCTGGACACCGCTGATGGTGTTCACGAAATCTGCGCCGTCAACGGTCACTTCATTGCTGAAGGAGCGCATCCCGGCGAAGGAAATTTGCGTCACTTCGAACTCCGTAAAGGTGCTGCCCAACGCGGTCCGGCTGGTGGCCACACCGGGAGTCAACAGCGCGAAATCCGTGAACAAACGGCCGCTGATAGGCAACGCGTCAATTTGCTTCGTTTCGATCACCTGGCTGACTTCTGTCCTGGCTGGTTCGATTTGCTGTACTTCCGTGCTTACCACCACTCTTTCGCCGGCGGATTGCACTTTCATCGACACGTCTATGGTAGCCGTTTGGCCGACGCGGAGAACGATGCCCGTTTGCCTGTAAGGCGCGAAACCCGTGAAGGACACTTTCAACTCGTACTGTCCGGGAGGCAAGTTCGGGACCACAAAGTAGCCATTGTCAGACGAGGTCGCACTGTAGCTGTGATTGGTTTCAATTTCGCGCAAAGTCACGCTTGCTTTCGCGACGGTGCCGCCCGATTCATCGAGAATCGTGCCGTTGAGCTGCGCCATGCTGGTGGCCGCCTGCCCATGAGCAAAACCCACACCGACAGCAAATAGCAAGAAAATGATCGACAGACCGGCGCGCAGCTCACGTCCCATAGGTCCCCCTTCGAACGATGATGATTCCCCCAGCCCCTGACACGAGAGCTCCTCGATCTGAGATATAGCAAATATGGGGGAAGGTCTAAAACGCGTGGCTTTTGCTGTCAAGCCTGTAATCGCGCGCCGTGTGCGAATATCGCGCAAAATCACTTGATTTTTTCCGTTTATCGAAGAAACTGTTTCACGCTTTTCCCCATTCGACTATGGCGAAGCTTCTTATTTTCTCTCCCGTGGTCTGTCACAGAATCACGCTCCGAGTCAGTTTTTCTGGTAAACCGCACTTGACACTCCCTGTCTCCGACGATAGGAATGATGCCATCTCCCTTTCAGGTTCACCTCGATGAGTTCGTTCTTGCATTCGGCCACAAACCGGCGGGGCCGTCACATGGGCTTGCCGCAATACTCTCTGTACTGGTTAAGCCTATGCGTGGCTTTGCCGGGAGGCTGGGGTTGCGGCACCCGAATCTCCGGGACCGCGCGAGCAAACAGATGGGACACGTGCCGGTACGATGGCTGTGAACACTGCCCGGCTTATCGAAGCGGACAAAGAGCCAGGCAACTGGCTGACTCACGGAAGAACCTACAGCGAGCAGCGCTTCAGCCCACTCAAACAAATCACCGATCAGAATGTGCGGCAACTGGGACTGGCGTGGTACTTCGACCTACATACGCAACGCGGGCAAGAGGCCACTCCCCTGGTGGTGGATGGAACCATGTACTTCACGACAGCCTGGAGCAAAGTTGTGGCTCTCGATGCGGGGACCGGAGTGCACCGGTGGTCGTACGATCCGAAGGTCCCGCCAGGCTGGGGCGTCAACGCATGCTGCGATGTGGTGAATCGCGGAGTGGCGGCGTGGCAAGGAAAGGTATTTGTCGGGACCCTGGACGGGAGATTGATCGCGCTGAATGCCGATACGGGGAAACCTGTTTGGGAAACGCTGACCATCGATGCGACTTCGCGCTATACCATCACCGGTGCGCCTCGCGTTGTGAAGGGGAAGGTGCTGATTGGCAATGGCGGGGGTGAAATGGGCGTACGCGGATACGTCTCCGCCTACGATGCGGAAACGGGAAAGCTCTCGTGGCGCTTCTACACGGTGCCAGGCGACCCCGCAAAGCCTTTTGAAAGCCCGATTTTGGAAAAGGCGGCAAAAACCTGGAGTGGAGAGTGGTGGAAGAACGGCGGAGGCGGCACGGTTTGGGACGCGATGGCCTACGATCCGCAACTTGATTTGTTGTATATCGGGACCGGAAACGCAGACCCCTGGGCGCGAAAGATTCGCAATACTCAAGTACAGGATAATTTGTTTTCGTCTTCCCTTATTGCGCTAAGGCCGGAGACCGGCGATTACGTTTGGCATTATCAGGAAAACCCCGCTGATGAGTGGGACTATGATTCAGCAGCGCAGATCATTCTGGCCGATCTGCCAATCGATGGAAAAATTCGCCCGGTGTTGTTGCATGCGCCGAAAAATGGATTTTTTTATGTCCTGGATCGCGCCACGGGAAAACTACTTTCCGCGGCTCCTTTCACTGGCGTCACATGGGCCAAGGGCATAGACCTGCAGACAGGGCGGCCCATCGAATCCGATGAGGCGCACTACGAGAGCAGCAACAAACCATCTGTTGTTTCTCCAGGTCCGGGCGGAGCACACAGTTGGCAGCCCGCATCGTTTAGTCCACAAACGCGGCTTGTCTACTTTCCTGTGCTCGAGTCCGCCTTCGCGTATAAGTCCGCGGAGCGTTTCGCGCATAACACACTCGCATGGAACAACGGGATCGACCCAGTTGCTGCAGGCATGCCGCAGTTGCCCGAGGTGAAGAAGGCCATCCTCGGCAGCATCAAGGGTCATCTCGCGGCGTGGGATCCAGTCAATCAGAAGGAAGTGTGGCGGGCAGAGCGGGCAGGGCCCTGGAATGGCGGCGCGTTGTCCACATCCGGCAATTTAGTTTTTGAGGGCACGGGGAATGGACAGTTTGAGGCATTCCGAGCAACAACCGGCGAGAAGCTGTGGTCCGTTTCAACAGAATGCGGCATAACCGCTGGTCCAATTTCTTATACTGTAAATGGAGAACAATACGTCGCAATTCTTGTGGGATGGGGCGGCGTACTGCCGCTTGCCGCGGGTGAAGTCGGGTTGCAGACACCGCGGGTAGCCAACGTGCCGCGAATGCTGGCATTCAAGTTGGGAGGAAAGGCAAGCTTGCCACCCGCACCAGATGTGACTCCTCCGGCGTTGACCCCTCCGCGGGCAACTGCGAACGCGGCAGTGGTGAAAAAAGGCGAAGAACTTTATCAACACTACTGCAGCGGGTGCCACGGGGATGTGGCAGTTAGCGGCGGAGTCTTGCCGGATCTGCGCTACTCGGGAGCCCTGGGCAATGATCAGTGGTTTAAGATTGTTCTGGACGGAATGCTGCAATCCTATGGGATGGTTTCGTTCTCGAGGGAATTTTCCAGGAAAGATGCCGCCGCCATCCGCGAATATGTGATCTTCCGCGCAAATCAAAGCCTTTCCAGCCATGGCTCCTCGCACAGATGACGTTCCGCGATGTTTTGAGTGCAGCCTCCCGCACTAATGGACCGCCCGGCCGAGACCTTCCCAGTATGCCGCTCGGAGTTTCTTGCGATCAATTTTGCCGGCAGGTGTTTTCGGGATATCAGCAATGAATTCAACGGATTTTGGCGCTTTCACACCGCCAAGTCTGGACTTGCAGTAGACGATGATTTCCTCTTCGGAAAGAGATTGGCCTGTGCGCAAGACGACAAATGCTTTAACGGCTTCGCCCCACGTTTCGTGCGGAACTCCCACAACCGCGCACTCGTACACAGCGGGAATGGCCATCAGGCATGATTCCACCTCCCCCGAATACACGTTAAAGCCGCCGCTGATGATCATGTCTTTTTTGCGGTCGACGATATAGAAGTAGCCATGCTCATCGCAGTAGCCAACGTCACCGGTGTGGTGCCAGCCGAAGGTGCGGATTTCGGCGGTAGCTTCCGGCAGGTCGTGATAACCGGGAGTGACTAAGGCACCCCGCGCCACAATTTCCCCAGTCTGGTTCGCCGGCAGAAGTTTCCCTTGCTCGTCCATAATTCCCAGCTGCACGCCATAGGTGGCTTTGCCGCAACTCCGCAATCGCTCGGGATGATCTCCATCTGCGGCCGCGGCCACAGTTTTTCTGTCGAGCCAGGTGAGCAACATGGGAGCTTCGGTCTGTCCATAGCACTGGCAGATGCAGGGGCCCAGAATCTCCACGCCTTGCTTGACGCGATCCGGAGAAACCGGCGAGGCGGCAAGAAGGAGCAGTTTCAGACTGGAATGGTCGCGATGGTGGACTTCCGGATGAGCAAGCAAAGCATAAAACGCAGTTGGCGGAAGAAAAAGATGCGTGACGGCGTGAAGCTCAATATTGCGCAGGACCGCCACGGCATCGAACCGCGGGAGAATTACGTTGGTTGCGCCCAGAGTAAAGAGAGCAAAAGCGACGACGCCAGCAGCATGAGAGAGCGGTGCGGTACTGAGGCAAACAGGTGGGCACTCTTCGCACGCCCAGTAGTGAGACGCCATCTCCGTGTAGGCCCCCCAGGACTCGCTGGTAACGCGGACTCCTTTCGCAGCGCCCGTGGTGCCGCCGGTGGGAACCAGTCCCACGAGGCGGTCGGGATTCCCGCGCGGATCGGCCCAATCTCGCATCTCGACCTCGGTTCCCTGCTCCATGAAGTTCGCCAGAGAAGGATCACCATGACAATCGGAATCGATGCAAATGAGATGGCGCAACCCGGGAACGCGGGACTGCAGTTCCTTTGCCTGTTGTCCGAAACTGCTGTGATAAAAAAGCCAGCGAACATCGGCATAGTTCATGAATTCCACGTTGGCATCCGCCGCATTGCGGTAGTTGATGGGCACCCAGGCTCCGCCGGCGCGCATCAACGCCAGCATGCACACCAGCACGCGTGCGTCGTTGGGAGAGTAGATGGCCACGCGATCTTCATCGCAAAGTCCAGCTGCCCACATGGCTCGCGCCACACGCGTGCTTTCCACGCGCAACTCATCGTAGGTGAACCGAGAGTCGCCGTCGATTAAGGCAACACGATCGGGGAACGCTTCGGCCGCTTTGTCAAAGTAATCGATGGCCCGCATGGCGGCTCCGTTATGCTCACAGCACTTTCATTCTAGAGAGCCCATGGTCGCCGAGGACCCCGAGAATCTCGTTCGCGCCAAACGCTTCGGCGGCAGAAGCAAATCCGCTCTTACGTGGGAGGGAATGAACGAGATGGTGTGCGGCAAACGCCTGAATCAGCCCGGTCTGCTTGTAACAACAGGTACCAACCAAGACACACTGGGCAAATTCCGTCGAACCGCGCCCGACGATGACATCGATCGTGCGATTTTCTCTTGAATTCTCCCGAGGCGGTGTGCCTCCCTGAACGGAATTGGCCATCGCGGCCAGGCGGCGTTCGCGCTCCTCCTGGACCAACGGCGCAATCTCCTGCAAATACATTTTCTCCGTTGCCGCGACACTTTCCATAATCTGGCGATCCAGCAATCCGCCAAACGATTTTACGTTGGCGATTTGCGGGTGTTCTTTGAACCATACCGGATGGGGAAAACCGCCCCACGCGAGCGCCAATTGCGTCTGTATCTGTCCGGGGACTACCACCTCGAGAGGCGTGGCAGGAGGCCACCGTTTGTAATGATTTTGTTCCAGATAATTCGCCTCGGTTTGCAGCACCGCAAAAATCGTCTGCGTCGATCCGAAAGTGGGAGTACCCCGGAACATCGTCAAGATCTCAAGGGAATCGATTCCCATGTTTTCGATGAGAATACGCGCGGCCGCATCGCTTGGCGCGGACATGAAAGCGGTGGCGGGCGCAGCGAGCAAGCCGTGCTGCGCAAACTGCGCGCCCCATTTCTCCGCGACTTGCCGTATCCAGGCCTGCTCTCCGCTGATATCCAAATAGTGGCAGCCAGACTTCAAGCAGGCCTCGATTACCAGGGGACCGCTGTAAATGAACGGGCCCACCGTATTACAGACGACTTTTGCCCCGGAGAACAATTTGGCAAGCTGGTCGACAGTTTGACCCACTTCCGCGATTTCATAATCCGCCGTCTCGATCCCGGGAACGTGTTTCAGAACCTGATCGACCTTCGCGAGATTGCGCCCCGCGGCAAGGAAAGGCACGTTGTATTCCCTCAAGTACTCGGCCACCAACCGGCCTGAGAATCCGCTTGCTCCATAAACGATGACAGGCTTTTTACCGGACATTCGGGTCTCCTTCCCACGGATACGTCGACTCGACACTCAGTCGGGAGCCCCATGCTGTGAACTTCCCGAAGGGCCATGGCCACAAGAGTCGGCTCATACTAAAACTCAGGCGGAGCAGGGAGGGAAGGAGCAGATGCACAGCAACTGGCGATAATCGCCCAGGTACCCGGTCGACAGGATGCGACCGAGTAATCGCGGTCTGAAAAGATCATGCATCCGAAAAGGCAGAGGCCATTCCGCTTAACGCTGCCGTTGTATGATTGATTTGCGCTGACTGCCTAACGCAGTAGCAGGCAGAGTTCCTGTGCCGCTGCCCGCAGGTACGGCAAGAATCGCGTTTGCATATCCTGAACAGATACGCGTTGTCCGTGAGCTCCCGAATTGATCGCGGCCACAACCCGCCCCATCGGATTCCTCACCGGCACGGCCATGGAACGCAGCCCGACTTCCAATTCTTGATCGACGATGGCGTATTCTTCTCCGCGTACTTTCGTCAGTTCCTGCCGCAGCCTTTCAACGGAAGTCAAGGTTCTGTCGGTATAGCGAGTGAACTCAATGGTTGGTAGCACGTTTTCCAATTCGTCGGGCGAAAGGTTGGCCAGCAGCACTCGGCCCATCGAAGTGCAAAATGCCGGCAGGCGCGTTCCTACTCCCAAATCGATGGCCATGATGCGAGTCACGTTTGCGCGCGCCACATAGACAATGTCTATGCCATCCAGCAATGCAATCGAGCAAGATTCATGAAGGATCTGGCTCAAGTGTTCCAGAATCGGTTGCGCTGTGGCCAGCGGCATGGATGACAAATAGGAATGGCCCAATGACAAAATTCGGGGGCGGAGATAGAAATTACGCTCGTCATCGCTTCCCACAAATCCCAGTTTTGAAAGTGTGTGCAGGCAGCGCCGCACTGAAGCACGAGACAGTCCCGTCTTTTTGCTAAGTTGCGAAATCGTAAGGTGAAGTCTACGTTGAGAAAAGGCTTGGACCACCAACAAGCCTCTGGCCAGCGAGGTCATAAAGTTGGGATCCCCGCGGAACGCATCCAATTGCCCAGCCAGCGGCGCCGCATTCTCGGAGCTGAGCGCATTCACACCGGCTACTTCACGAACCCTAGAAGGGAGAGGAGTGCCTCTCCCGAGTGCGGTGCCCGACGACATTGCGTTGGCCATGGAGCCCTCCGCCGAACAGCGTGGATTGGAGGCGAAGCATACACCAGCCGTTCGATATACGCACGTAATTTCGTTTATCGACCTTGACCTGCACCTGGTTCTCTTTTACATTGCCTCTCTCGCCATGGCCCCTTCCTGCACTGACAGCTTAGCCAGAGAGGGCGTCCCTGCAGCGCCTCATGAGGAGATTCATCAATGGCAAATCTGCCTGGATACCGCCGTGCGTACCCTGGGACACAACCCAATCATTTGCACCCGCCGTATGTTTCATCGCTAAAACGATCGCCTTCGAAACCACTGATCCATCTGCCTCACACTCTTTCTGAGGTGACCGGGCCAACGTTTGACTCCTCTATGGTGCATGAAGAGTCTTGCGACCTTACTCGCCAACACCATGGCGAGCCGCTCGGTGAACGGATCGTAGTGAGTGGACGGGTGCTGGATGAGAATGGCCGCCCTTTGCCCAATGCCCTGGTTGAAATCTGGCAGGCCAATGCCGCCGGGCGGTATCTCCACAAGGTGGATCAACACCGCGCTCCGCTCGATCCCAATTTTACGGGTTGTGGCCATACACTCACCGATGACCAAGGCCACTACCGATTCGTTACCATTCGCCCGGGAGAATACCCGTGGAAGAATCACTACAACGCCTGGCGCCCCGCGCACATTCATTTTTCTCTTTTCGGTCCCGCGTTTGCCACTCGGCTGGTCACCCAAATGTACTTTCCGGGCGATCCGCTTTTGCCTTATGACCCGATCTTCAATTGCACCGCGGATGAGAAGGCCCGCAATCGCCTGATCTCTCAATTCGATTGGGAGACGACGCTGCCGGAGCATGCCCTTGGCTACAGGTTCGACATCATTCTGAGCGGGCGAGACGCCACACCCTGGGAGAAATAGCATGAGCCTACAAGCCACAACTTCGCAAACGGTGGGCCCCTATTTTCGCATCGGCCTGGAATGGCTCTATGTGGACAACTTGGCCGCTGACGGCGTTTCCGGCGAACGCGTCGAAATCGTTGGCCGGGTTCTGGACGGCGACGGCCAAGGTGTGCCCGATGCCATGCTCGAACTCTGGCAGGCAAATTCGCAAGGCAAATTTGCACACCCGGAAGATACCCAGGAGAAGCCCATCGATACGGGCTTCCGTGGCTATGGGCGGGTTGCGACTGCGGAAGACGGCAGTTTCCATTTCACAACCATCAAACCGGGCCGGGTCCCCGGCCCTGACGACAAATTACAGGCGCCTCATATTTGCGTTTCCGTGTTTGCGCGCGGTTTGCTGCGAAGATTGGTGACTCGTATTTATTTTCCCGACGAGCCCGCGAACCCGGACGACTTTGCTCTTAACCACGTCGATCATTCCCGATGGGGAACGCTCATCGCCAATAAGTCGACCAAGGGCGAGGGCGTCCTCGAGTGGAACGTCGTCCTGCAGGGGCCACAAGAAACGGTTTTCTTCGATTGCTGAAACAGATGTCAGAATGGATAATGACGTTTTCCCATCTGGATGGTCACCCACTTCAGTTCGGTCATTTCATCGATCGACCAGTGGCCGCCTTCGCGTCCTGCTCCGGAGTCTTTCACCCCGCCGAATGGCGCAACGACCTCATCGAGTAATGTCGGCCCGTTCAAGTGCACCATTCCCGCTTCCAACTCCATGGCAAAGCGCATCGCAAGCTGCATGTCGTTCGTCAACACTGCGGACGATAAACCGTAGTTCGTGCTATTCGCGAGTGCCAGGGCGTGTTCCGCGTCCCTTGCCTTACTGACGGCGGCTACCGGCCCGAATAGTTCATCACGAAATGCGGCCATCTCCGGCCTAACGTCCGCCAACACCGTTGGATAATAGAAATTTCCCTCGTAGTTTCCCCCACAGAGCAGACGCGCTCCGCCGCTCACGGCATCCTTGACCTTTTTATCGATCATGGGACACTGCGAAGAGCGAATCAGCGGCCCGATCACAGTATGAGGATCCCGCGGGTCCCCTACTTGTAGTGACTGCGCTTTTGCCACAAACCGCTTCAGGAACTCCTCGTAAAGAGGTTCTTCTACAAGGATGCGCGAACCCGCCATGCAAATCTGTCCCTGGTGGATGAATAGTCCAAAACATGCCGTATCCACTGCGTAGTCTATGTCCGCGTCCTTCAAGACGATTAGCGGACTCTTGCCGCCCATTTCCAGGGTGAATTTCTTGCCTCGCTTGGCGCACTCGGTGGCGATGATGCGCCCCACTGCTGTCGATCCCGTGAAGGAAATCAGCTTGACGCGAGGATCGTCGTACAACACCTGGGCCATCCGCGCTCCGTCTCCCGGTACGACGTTCAGCACACCAGGAGGGAACCCGGCCCGTTCAAAAATTTCCGCCAGTTTCAACCCGACCAAGGAAGTCTCCTCAGAGGGCTTCAGAACGAAAGTATTTCCCGCGGCTAGCGCAAAAGCTATCTTCTTCAGCGACAAGATCACGGGGAAATTGAATGGCGCGATTCCGGCAACGACTCCTAACGGCCTGCGAAACACCATAGATATAAGACCCGGCACATTCGAGGGGATGACGTCTCCTCGAACTCGGCGCGCTTCCCCGGCGATGGATCGCAAATCGTCCGACGAGATGGCAACCTCGAGTTGCGCTTTGCCCACCGTAGAGCCAGCTTCATCAATCAGCAGATCCACAATTTCCTGGGTGGCGCTCACCAGTTCGTCCGCGGCTCGCCGCAAAAGTCTCTCGCGTTCGGTCGGTGGTGTTGCTGCCCATGTATTCTTCACTGCGTCTGCCGCGTTGATGGCCGCGCGCATGTGCTCTTCCCGCGCCATGAACACCTTCGCAAACGCTTTCTGATTTGCCGGATTAATTACGTCTGTGAGAGCCATGGGAGAAATCTCCAAGGCCTTTCCACCAACATAAGGAGTCGAGAGCATGTTTCCCTCCTGAATCACACCGAGCATCAAAGCTAGTGGCTTGGCCCTAGCCAGGAACGCAGGCAATCCTCCCTGGCAAGGGTCTTTCATTACCCATCCGACTTCAGTTCCACACGTGCTCCGCGGTTTCGACCACGAGCTTCAGTTTCGCCCACTGCTGCTCTTCCGTTAGCAGATTCCCTTCCGCCGTCGAGGCGAAGCCGCACTGGGGGCTGAGCGCCAAATTCTCCATGGGCACGTAACGCGACGCTTCTCCGATCCTTTTCGCTAACTGCCCGGGATCTTCCAAGTCCGGCACCTTGGAACTGACAAGTCCCAGAACGACTGTCTTGCCTTTGGGGACGAACCGCAGGGGCTCAAACGTCCCGGAACGCTCATCGTCATATTCGAGCAGGAACCGGTCCACGTCGAGGGTTCCGAACAGCTTTTCCGCGATGGCATCATATCCGCCTTCGGCGTACCAGTGGCTGCGGTTGTTGCCACGGCACAAATGAATTCCCAGCGTTACTCCGTCGCGGCGGGCGGCTCGAAAACACGCGTTGTCGGCACGCACGGCTTCGTCCAGCGCCAAGTCCGGGTCCATTCGGAGTTCTGCCTTGATCCAATCCCGCCACTTGGGATCCATGTAATAGCTGTAGCGTGGCGCGTCGATCTGAATGTATTTCACGCCGTCGGCCGAGAGCTTACCGAGATCGTTCTTCATGATTTCCACGATCTCCCACAGCAGCGTCGAATGATCCTTGTAGATCTTGTCCGTAACACCGCGCTTGAAGGAAATCGCTGGAAATTGCGTGGCGCTCGGCAAGGTTATTTTAATCGGCAAGGGGCTGTTGGCCTTCAGGAACGGGAGCTCGTGGCCTGTCAGGGGCCGCACCTGGCGCAATTTCGAAGCTACAATTCCGGTCACGCTGCTGACGCTAGCGCCCGCGCTTTGACCGGCTTGCCAGCTCCGCCCAACCGCATCCCCCAGATCGAAACCTTCGACGGCGTCGGTGAAATCGCTCATGAAATTACGCCGACGGAACTCGCCGTCCGTGGCTGCCTCAAATCCCAGTTCCTGCTGCCTGGCAAGTACTCGCTCGATATGCCGGTTTTCGAGCTTCTGGAGTTGATCGGGACTTGCGGTGCCCCTGGCTTGCAGCAGTTCAGCGGGCCGCAAGAAACTACCAATATGATCCGCTCGGTAAGAAGGCTTCATGCTCTACTCCTCTGCAGCGCTATGACGGACTTCCCCCATCGTCGTTTCGCCTAGCGAGACCAGGTTCTTGTGATTTACGTCCAGCCTGCCCAGGCTCATGGCTAGCCTGGCGCCGATCTCAGTCACCAACGCTACCTTCTGTGCCAACTCTTTTCCCCGAAATCGCAAAGTCGGGCCGGCGATTCCCACCGCAGCGATGACGCGTTCATGAGCGGAAAGCACTGGCGCCGCCACACCGCTCAACCCTCGTTCAAGTTCCTGGTGATCCACCGCATAGCCGCGCTGGCGAATCAGCCGCAGATTCTCTTTCAACGGCCCTATTTGCGTGATCGTGAATGGGGTGAACTGCCGGAGTGCGTTTTGCCGGACGAGTGCCTGGATTTCGTCGTCCGCCATATAGGCGAGAATTGCCTTCCCAGCTGCCGTGCAATGTGCCGGAAACAACGAACCAATTGGCGTGCATACGGTAATGATCGTGTGCGGGGAATCCAGGCGATCCAGGCAAATAACTCCCCCGGGCGCGGGAGTCGCTAAGCTCACGGTCTCTCGCGACCTGCGGGACATCTCCAGCAGGAGCCGGTGCGCCTCGGTTCGCAGCGTTCTCGATTCCACCGCCCGGCTGCCCAACTGATGCAGCTTCAGTCCCAGCCGGTATCTTTCGCTCTCTTCATTCCTCTCGATCAAGTCGAATCTCTCCATGGCATTCAACAGGCGATGCACTGTGGCTTTGGTCAAACCCAGATCGGAAGCAAGCTCGGTCACGCCCGCTTCGGGTGCTTGCTCGCCCATGTACACCAGGATGCGCAGCGCCTTTTGGAGAGACTTGCTGGAACCCACTTCATGTTCATATCTTTGAATCGCACGTCGACGGAGTACTCTGGCCGTTGCAGGCATCCCTATCCCCCAAGTTCCGGGCTTGCAGGGTCCGTTCGATTAACGGCCCAGCCCGCAAGCAATCGCCTTGACCACCCGCGCATTGTAGTTAAAGTTTTGCTGGTGTCAATATGAAATAACGTTCCACGAACTGGAACAACGAAAGGAGCCGTCCTTGTTCCTCAGAAATTACTGGTACGCCGCAGCCTGGGATCACGAAGTTAAGCGTGCTCCTTTGGCACGCACTGTCTGCGGGGAACCAATCGTTCTTTATCGCCAGGTCTCGGGCGAGCTCTCGGCCTTCGAAGATTGTTGTCCCCACCGCCTCCTCCCGCTTTCCAGAGGATATTTGAAAGGCGACCATTTGGTGTGCCGTTACCATGGACTGGAATTTGACGAATGCGGCCAGTGCGTGTGGATGCCCGGGCAACAAGGTGTCCACAAGGATGCAACGGTCCGGGTTTATCCTGTCGTCGAACGCCATCGCTTCATCTGGGTTTGGATTGGCGACCCCCTCCTTGCCCACGAGTCAAAGATCCCTAGCCTGCCATGGTGCTCCAACCGCGAATGGATTTTTGAAGGCAGCACCTACCACATGAAATGCAATTACATTCTGCTCGTCGACAATCTTATGGATCTTTCCCACGAAACCTTCGTGCATCCCTCCAGCATCGGCCAACACGAAATTGTGGAAGCGCCGATCAAATCTGAAGCCTCTCATGACACGGTTACTTTGACGCGCTGGATGCACAACATCGATCCCCCTCCCTTCTGGAGCGCGAACCTGCGATCCACCGCTAAATGCGACCGCTGGCAGATTTGCCAGTTCTCCTTGCCGGCAAACGTGATGATCGATGTCGGCGTAGCTCTGGCGGGTACGGGCGCGTCACACGGGAATCGCTCCAAAGGCATTACGGGAATTGTCGTCAATGTAATGACTCCGGAGACGGAAACCACCACGTGGTATCACTGGGGAATGGCACGCAATTTCCAGACCGAGGACCGCGGACTCACGGCGCGAATTCGCGACGGCCAAGCCGCCGTCTTCGCCGAAGACCTGGATATACTCGAATCGCAACAGCAGAATATTCTGCGACGAGCCGACCGGGGCTTGCTCGATCTGAAGATTGATGCCGGCGGCGTTCACGCCCGTCGAATCATTGAGCGCGAGTTGGCGCAGTCGGCGATCTCTTAGCAACGGCGAGAGTGGAGTGTCTGGAACGTAGCCGCGCTCGTTGCGTGTGCGACATCATGTACCAAGAGTAGGCCCAAGAGCGGAACGAGTGCCAAGCCGAAGGCGTTTCGGGCCTCAGCTGAAGTTTTGGGGCCCACTACTGAATTTCACTGCTCCAAGAGACCGCGAAAGTTCTGCACGCATAGCCTTTCGATGAAACGCAATTAACGTCAACAGCACTACCCAACGAGACGCTTCCCGCCAACTGGAATGCCCGTCGACTCAGTCAAGGAGGATCTATGACTAGGCACCCTTGGACCACCCTGGTTTCGGGCTTCGCAATGAGCATCGCATTGCTGGCACCTGCCGGGGCGACGGCCCAGACTCAAGAGAACACTCAGGCTAGGCCCCCCGCGGCCGAGACTCAGAACCTTGCCTACCAACTGGCGACCAAAGTCGAGCGGGAGAGCTGGCGCCAAACGATTCTCCACACTCCGCTGCCGAAGAAAGGCTGCTTTGCGGCCACTTTTCCAGAGACTCAGTGGCGCGAAATACAGTGCAAGCAACCGTCCACCAGACTCTATCCGCCAAAACGTCCTGGAATGATTCGAACGCAGACTGTTGGAGGTGCTGGCACTGACTTTTCGGCTGTGGTAACCGGCCACATCATTGAGGCTGAGGGTTCGTTTGACTCCGTTACTGGCGTCTCGAGCGAGTGCGATGTACCTTGCGACCCCAGCACCGATGTCTGCCCTGTGAACCCGTCGTGCAGCACAGCGGGGGCGACTCCGAACTCTTTTTCTCTGCAACTGAACAGCAAGATCTTCGACACGCAGACTTGCAATGGCTCCTCGCCTGTGGCGACCTGGACGCCAACCGGGGGGAAATGCCAGGGCTGGGAGCAGTTCGTGTATTCCTCATCGAACAGCGGCAGCATCCAATACTGGATCGAAAACTACGGCCCGCCAGGCACCCAGTGCCCGACTCCAAGAGGCGCCGCTTGCGTGGTGGGAGGGGCCTCTACGGACGGATGGTGTCCGTTTCAGTTCACATCTTCGGATCCAGTGTATTGCGTGGTCAATGGCAAGAATTTCGCCGGGGCACCGTCTGTAACGATCGCGTCGCTCGGCAGCCTCAAACTCAAGGGCGCTGCGGCTGGCTTTAATGGCAACGCCGATGATGCAATTTACGTGACGGAGGGAGCGACCGTCTATCCAGCGACGGGCGGCAATTATTTCCCCGATCTCGGCGGCCAGTGGCAGGAAGCCGAGTTCAATATCTTTGGCGACGGCAACGCAAGCCAGGCGGTCTTCAACACGAATTCAACTCTTCAAGTGCGTACGAGCGTGGCTAGCGGAACAGCACTCGCTCCCAGTTGTGATCAGGCGAGCTTCACAGGCGAGTCGAACAACCTGACCCTCGTGCAGCTTATGCCGCCCGTCGCGCACACGGGAACCCCATCTCTTGTGTTCAAGGAGAGCAATGCGGCCGGCTCGACGCAGACCACATGCGCGGGCGCGGTTACCGTGGGCGACACGCATATCACAACGTTTGACGGGCTGTACTACGATTTCCAGGCTTCTGGCGACTTTGTTCTGGCCCAGGATGGGTACGACTTCATCGTACAAGCGCGGCAAGCATCCGGCGCGCCCACTTGGCCAAACGCGGCAGTCAACAAGGCGATTGCCACACAAATGGGCAAGACTCGCGTTGCCCTCTATATCGAGCCGACGAGGCTTGTGGTTGACGGCGTGGTCACCAGCTTAGCGGATGGCAAAGCGACGTTGCTGCCGACAGGTGTGCAGATCTCAAGGCAAGGCAACGTGTACACGATATCAAGCGAGAGTGGCGACCAAGTGCGCGCCACGCTCAACAGCACGTGGATCGACGCAGTAGTAGGCCTCGGGTTTTCACCCCGCCCGAATGTCCGCGGCCTCCTCGGCAATCCGCTCGGAAATGCCCGAGAACTCGTTACGTCCATTGGCGTCGTGTTGACAGCGCCTGTCCTGTTCCAGGACCTATACCGAACCTATGCCGAGAGCTGGCGCGTGCCGCCGCGTGAGTCCTTGTTCACTGGAGAGACTAGGTTCGGCATTCCCGCGAAGGCGTTCTATGCGAGCGACCTCACCCGCGAACAGGCCGCACACGCGCTCGAAGTCTGCAAAGCCGCTGGCATCACGAATCGAACTCTTCTCGATTCCTGCGTCCTCGATACGACTGTGTTGCACGATGACACTGCCGTAAAGATCTTCGTCAATCTGCCCCTGCCGCGCCACGTCATCAAGCCAGGTGCGAAAGGGAAAGATAACGATTGCGATTGTGACGACGGTGGCCATGATCGCGATCACGACCGTGACCATGACCGTCACTAGGTCGGACGGACCAAATTTGACAGAATGAATTTACAGCGAAGTTGACAATGCGCGGAGTCGGGCTCGGCCGATGAGCTCGGGTGCAACGACGAAATGGAAGCACTCGACCGGCTAAATCTTTGCCTCCTCAAGCTCAGACGCGATGAAGCCGCAAAACACGTCGCAAGCTACGTCGCATTGTAATCGGCGCGATATCGAACGCGTTGCTTTCAAGCGGATTGCAAAGCGAATCGAATCCCGAAGTTGACTCGCGGCAACGCCACTCTCGGGTTCCTTCCGGCAACCGCTCGGACTGAGTTCGCTACATCCTCCTTTTTCTGCCGCTCATTTCTTGGGCTTCCATGCCGCACGGCACGGGGCGACCAGCGAGATGATGGCAAACGGCGTCGCGCCAACAGTCGTACAGAAGCAAATGCGCCATTCCGACGCCAGAATCACGCTTGGGATCTACGGCCATGTTGTGGGTGATGCGCAACGCGAAGCTGTTGAAGAGCACGCAGAAAGGATCGAGAAATACTCTGTGCAGTGACTCAATTGGAGCCGAGTAGCTGAAATGGAGCCGACTTTCCAATAAGCCCATTGGCTACAATAAAATTGGTAGGGGCGGTGGGGATCGAAAATTGAATCTACTTTCACAAGTCCTGAGTTGTCAGAGGCGTAGCGCCGCTGCCCTTCTTCCAATTGGTGTCAAATGGTGTCAAGTTTTGAACGGTTCGCTAGATTCTAGCAGTCTACGTAGGATGAACCGGAGTAACTTGCGCCAGCAGGATGGCCCAATCATTGCGTTCAGGAACTAGGACCATACTCAAACTGCTCAAGATAATCCAGATGCCGCCGTTGTTCATGACCCGGCACGTTGTGCCGTCTCGCATTTCAAGCCTGTAAATATTCGCGGTGAGACTTCCGCCATCTTTGCGTTGAACCGTTCCGGAGGTTCGCGTCTCTCCGTTCAGTCCGACAATTTGAAACCTGAATTCAACTTCGTAGCTGTCAAACGGGGTCGGACCAATTCTCAAGCATTCCATCCCCGGTCATTTCTTCTTTCATTTCGTCCCTAGCTTTGCCGACTGCACCGGGTGGTGTGTGCATTGCTCCAACAAGGAATGAAGGAGTAAGGCCGACGCGACCGCCCGACCCCGGACCGTGCGTCGTGATTCCATGCCGATGTTGCTGCTCATAGAGCAACTGAAACCATTTTGGTTGCATACTCCTCTCCTGTACCTCGGAACGGCTAACGCTCCGGTTCAGCGGCGGCCCAATTTTAACATGCTCCGATGCCGCAGATGCTGCCCCAAAAGCTAGGGAAGGCGATTGGCATAAGTGTGCAACGAAAATCCATCCGTTAACTGAAGTGCTGGAGCTGTGGTCAGGAGCTCGCGTTGTAACTTAGATAACCAGATTGTTTTCATGAGAATAGATGAGCAGCAAGATTGTGCCGAAATTGGCTGAGATCAGGAAGGTTGGCGCGCAGATTGCTCGCAATTAAGAGGCTGTTTCCGACCCCAGTCACGTTCGGCCCCGTACAAAGTCAAGGCTTGTCCACCGGAATGGTAAGACAAACCAAGTCTAGCGGTGAGCCATACCATGCGGTGGCACTGAGGGGAGATTCATGAATAAGCGTCTGATCATCACTTGCATCGCAACGGTCAGTGTAGCGATCTTCATCGCAATGCCCGCCGACGCCGATAGCGTCAACCTCAGCACGGGCAATCCGGACGGACTGATGGCAGTTGCTACTCGTCCCAGCACGGCCGGGAAGTTCGAAATCGAAGCGGGCGATGATTTCGTGTTGACTTCCTCCCAGACGATCATCAACAGTGCGACTTTTGTCGGACTTCTGACGAACGGCGCGACCGTTGGCCAGCTCCGAGTTGAAATCTATCGAGTTTTTCCCAACGACTCCGACGTCGCCCGAACCAGCGGTCCCCCGACCTTCTCAACCCCTCAGGTTCCCACCAGGGTCAATTCGCCCTCGGATGTTGAGTTCGACGATCGTGATACTGCTTCCGGCAACCTATCTTTCACAACCGCGGTATTGGGCACGTTCACGGCGAACAACTCGGTGCTGCCCGGAGGGATTTTCCCCCAACCGGGCCAGACTACCGGTGGGAACGGTGCAATCACGGGCGAGGAGGTGCAGTTCAATGTCACCTTCTCCTCTCCGTTTGACCTGCCGCAAGATCACTATTTCTTCGTGCCACAGGTGGAAATCGTCGAGCCTGGCGGCAACTTCTTTTGGCTTTCCGCACCCAGGCCGATCGTTCCGCCGGGGACGCCGTTTCCGGCTGGCTCTACTGACCTGCAAGCCTGGACGCGGGATCAGTTCCTCGATCCGGATTGGCTGCGCGTTGGCACCGACATTGTGGGAGGCTCGCCGGCGCCCACCTTCAACATGACGTTTTCGCTGAGCGGCGAGACGGTCCCGAACCCCACCCCGGAACCCGGTTCCCTTCTTTTGCTCGGGAGCGGCCTCTTGGCGGTCGGTGGATTTCTACGTCGCCGTCTAATTGGGGTATAAGGCCTTTGCAGGCCAGCGGTTGTGGATGAATGCGCGAAGTGTAGGACCCGCAGTAGTTATGAGACTAAGTGCGTCAAACTTAGGCGCGCAATGTACTGTTACTTGAAATACTTGTCAAGTTCATTGATCACTATAAATCTACGTGCTGTGGAAATCTATTGCGGCACCATTTCCAACTAAAATAGTGATTCTCTCGCAATGTAGGATTTTTAGGATGAAAACAACTTCAGCAACTGGAAATATTTTGCTCGAGAGCGTTCCGATCAATGTAACGGGCTTCACCATCTAAGGAAATCGACGCTTGCCGCAGAACCGATCTGTGCAGAGGATATGCTCCACCGCCTAGGGACATGAGCCGCGTTCATGTGTAGCAACGTAAGGTACGTACGTAACGTTGAACCAACCCAGCGACTGGATTCAGATCAGCATGAACCTCTGAAGGAATTCTGGAAGCAGAAGAGTCTGCGCACGGCATTTGCGGCAGGCATTATTTAGAGCTGGGCCTTTGAATTCACGGAAGCACTCTACATAAACCTCTTCCCGCAAGGTCTTATTCGGTGATTTTGCCTTTTCTTGTATCGCGCACCCTCACTCATTTGACTATCCGCTCCTCGCTGGCACGGCAAGAGTCTCACGCCGTGCCAGATTCAGCGAGTGCGCCTGCTTGGGCACACAACGTCGAAACGGTTCGATCACCAGCGAGACGCGAGTGCCGATCGAGCTCAATCATCAAACTTTCTTTGTCAGTGACACAACTTCGTCAGGGCTTTCTTTTACCCAGTGAGTGTGACCATCCGACATTTGCACTTCGGTAGCGGCGTCGCCCATTGAAACGGTGACAATTTGATCTGTGTTGAGGAAGACAATGCCAACATCCTTTCCCGCTTCATTCGCTTTTCTAAACTTGATCAGTGCCATCTTCACCTCGCGCGATTTTAGGGGAACATCGATAGACCAGTGCCCATTCCATCCGGGACGGCGACTTCCGGATTCGTTTCATTTGGTGGGGGAGGCCTTATCCGACATGTCCGTCGGTTTCTCCTCCCATGTCGTCAAGACTTGCATCAGTCGGTCAATGATTTTTATCGTGAACCTCTCGCTGAAGCCCGCTAGAAAGGCGATGATATAAAACAACAGAGGAGATTTGATCTCTTGATCCGCACCACCTGCCTGAATTGAGAGGATTCCAACCCGAAAAACAAGGACGACGAACCATCCGAAGATGGCGCCTACGATGGGCTTCGAGAGATACCAAAGTCGATAGGCTGGATCGAAATCTCTCGCTTGGATATGCGTGTATAGGCCGTAGAGACCCACGGCGATCCCTCCGAGTGCACCGAACCACGCTGTCTTTGTGTGGAGTGTGACCAATCCTGCCCATAACCAGTACCCGGGCCATTTAAAAGTAAAGTAGGCAAGAGAAAGCAAAACAAGTAAGTAGGTCAATTGCAGAACAAACAGCATCCACGCGATGGGTGACGCTGTGACGCTGGCCTCTATCCGGGCGACCATAACCCTGATCTCGGTATAGGCATCCTCCGCCTCTCGCAGCTTCCCTGCTCCTAACAAGCGCCGTGCTTCGGCGATCTTTTCAAGAGTGGTTGAATCGATTTGATTGTTCTGCGTTAAGACGGTTTCCATCTTCTCAAGTCTTTCGAGCAAGTCCGCCGGATTATCATTAACCATTCCTTCTGTGGGGTCGGCCATTTGATCACCTCAAGAAGCGTCCTGTTCTCCGGACTTCCTACGGGGGTTACGTCGCGAATTGCACCAGTTTAGATACCGGGTTGACAAGCGACTCTATTATAATGTGGTAGATAATTCATCGATTAACATCTATAGAATTAAGTGTATATCGATTTAAGCCTGCTCCCACTCAAAACGAGCAGAAGCCACCAAACTGACCCAAGTTCCAGCTGTGTAGTGAAATTGGCTGACAAAACGTTTCACGGAGTACGAAGTCGGATGCAGACCAGATCAGATAACCAACGCCTGCACGCAATCACAGGTTTTGAACCCGAGATAAAATTTCGGCACAATGGCGGCCCCATACGTGCTGGGCGTATCGGCACCGGCCTGAATGCAATGACCGATGGATCGTCGAAGCGTTGTATCGCTGCGGCGCTGCACCACCATAACGTCTCAATGCCGCAAGGTGCGACCGTTGCGCAATCACGGCATTGCGATCGCATAGTGTTGTAATGGCGTGACGCTAGAAGGCTTAGTGTCGTGACACTCTGACTCAGACGGCCACGCAAGTTAGAAGGGCAGGAGCCTCGGGTGCGGATTTCCAACCCACAACCCAACCCACAATTCCTGTAGCCTTGTACGTCTTGCAGGTATTTTGGCAGTCCCCGCGTTGTTGTAAGTCGTTGTAAAACCAATCCACGCTACGCTGTCACGGCAGCGGTCGCAATTTTAGCCCGCTCCGAGACGAAGCGGACTCGAGTGAGGTACACGCGGGGTACACGCCGTTAGCAGGCTGTAGAACTTCTTTCTTTTCAGATGGAAAGATCGGTAGGGGCGGTGGGGATCGAAATTGCATCCCTTATCCTTAAGCCTCACCAAAGCAAGGCGTTACCGACCGCTCCGATTTCAAGTGTTGTTAAATGTTGCCAAATTGCTCGTGACACAATTGGGGTTCAATGTGCGACTGGGATTGAAACCTGCATTGAACAACCCGGGATTCCTGGGACGGACGTTGACCTCCATGCTTTCCAGCATGGCCTGGCGACCTACCTCCTAGAGACGAACGCACCTTTATGCTGCAAAGACAATTGCGGCACAGCGACGTGCCAACGACCCTGCGCGTTTAGGGTGTACCCTCTTTCCTTGGTTGCTTCATGCAAAGTGAATCTTGGGCTTGACTCGATGAAAGTTGAGCGGGCGATGGGAATCTAATCCACATCCGAAGCTTGGGAAGCTTGTTGTAGATGACCAAAAACGCCCAAATTGGCTGCATTTTGTCGTTTTCAATGCTCTCAATGGATTCCAATTGGAGTGGCAGAACAACCCCGTGTTTCGGCAGTGTTGCAGCTCTGCTTGAGCCAACGGGGACAAACGGAACATTTCTTTAGCTTGGATCCGTACGATGTGCTCCTTTGCAGCTACAGCTGCTACTGCCGTTCCACGATCGCTGGTTTCCCTTCAAAATCCAGCGTATTCGTTGACTTTGCATGAGGTCACAACCTAAGATGGCCGCCGAGAGTCTCAGCTGATGATTGGCCAAACCCTCGGCCATTACCGAATCATTGAAAGAATTGGGGCGGGCGGCATGGGCGTAGTGTACCGCGCGCGTGACGAGCAGCTCGAGCGTGATGTGGCGATTAAAGTCTTGCCGGATGGGAATCTAAGTAATGATTCTGCACGCAGACATTTCCGCAAGGAGGCTTTAGCTCTCGCTAAACTGAATCACCCGAATATCGCTTCTGTTTATGAGTTCGGTTCTCATCAACACACAGATTTTATCGTAATGGAGTACGTATCTGGCCGAACTCTGGCTCAAAGGCTCGCTGGCGGCCCACTTCCCGAAAAGGAAGTGGTCAAACTCGGAATACAAATTGCAGCAGCTGTCGAGGAGGCTCACGGAGGCGGTATCATTCATCGCGATCTGAAGCCCTCTAACATCGTCGTAACAACTCGCGGGCAAGCCAAAGTACTCGACTTTGGCCTAGCGAAGTTGCTGAAGCCAGAACTGGAGCTCACTACTGACTATTTGACTGGATCCCAGGTTGTGCCGGGAACGTTTCCATATATGTCGCCTGAACAACTTCGTGCCGAACCACTGGATGCTCGATCGGACATTCACGCAATCGGCACAGTGTTCTACGAAATGGCCACTGGTCAGCGCGCCTTTCCTGGAGAACTATTCAGCCAGGTTGTCGATGCCATTCTTCATCGCTTGCCCATTCCACCGCACGCATTGAATTCGGAGATTTCTGGAGACTTCGAACGGATTATCTTAAAGTGCCTCGATAAAGATCCCGAGCACCGCTACCAGTCCGCTAAGGAGCTCTTTGTTGATCTTAGGCGGCTTGATAGATCATCTTATCCAAGTGTCGGCCCATTGCCTCTGCCTTTATCAGCATCTGCTGGAAAAAAGAGCATTTTTCGCCGCGTCGGTTTGGGAATTGCTTCAGTGCTGGCACTTGGGGCCACGCTAGCGGCACTGAATTTCAGCGGTTTCCGCGATCGAATAGTTGACCGATTGCGATCTCCACACATTCGCTCCATCGCTGTCCTTCCTCTGGCTATCGTGTCTGGCGACTCAAAGGACGACTACTTCGCCGACGGAGTGACCGACGCTCTGATTACGGATCTCGCTCAGATCAAGGAGCTTCGAGTGATATCGAGAAGTTCCGTCATGGTATACAAGGGCGCAAATAAACCGTTGCCGCAAATTGCTAAGGAGCTGAACGTCGATGCTGTGGTGGAAGGTTCGGTCCAACGAGCAGGGGACAAAGTCCGGATCAACGCTGAACTCATCGATGCTTCTAGTGATCGCCTTATATGGGCCAAGAGTTACGAACGAGACTTGCGCGATATTCTGACGCTCCAGAGCGCTATAGCCAAAGCAATCGTCGATGAAGTGCAAGTGAAGGTGACGCCTCAGGAACAAGCTTTACTGGCGAAGTCTCGCCCCGTGGACCCGGAGGCGAGACTTGGCCAGTAAAGCTTGTTCCTGAGGCGTCACCTTCACTTGCACTTCATCGACGATTGCTTTGGCTATAGCGCTCTGGAGCGTCAGAATATCGCGCAACTCTCGTTAACTCTTGGCCCATATAAGGCGATCACTAGAAGCATCGATGAGTTCAGCGTTGATCCGGACTTTGTCGGCCCCCTGCTCGTTGGACCGAACCTTCCACCAGCCGCATCGACGCTCCAGCTCCTGCAGCAACGGTTTATTTGCGCCCTTGTATACCATGACGGAACTTCTCGATATCACTCGAAGCTCCTTGATCTGAGCGAGATCCGTAAAAAGCGTCGGTCACTCCGTCGCGAATATGCGTCCTTTTGAGTCGCCGGACTAGCCAGAAGGACAGCGATCGAGGGCGATCCTGATGATCGGTCAACTATTCGAATCGCGGAAACCACTGAAATTCCATGCCGCTAGCGTGGCCCCAAGATGCCAGCACTGAAGCAATTCCCAAACCGACGCGGCGAATTGCTCTTCTTCCAGCAGATGCTGATAAAGGCAGAGGCAATGGGCCGACACTTGGATAAGATGATCTATCAAGCCACCTAAGATCAACAAAGAGCTCCTTAGCGGACATTGGTGGCATTATCGGGATCTTTATCGAGAGCGAGCTTCAGTATAATCCGTTCGAAGTCTCCAGAAATCTCCGACTGGACATGCGTGCGGTGGAATGGGCAAGCGACATGAAGAATGGCATCGACAACCTGGCTGAATAGTTCTCCAGGAAAGGCGCGCTGACCAGTGGCCATTTCGCAAGTCCGTGAATGTCCGATCGAAGTTGCAGTGGTTCCGGGCGGAAACCAGGCGACATATATGGAAACATTCCCGGCACAACCTGGGATCCATCGAATGAGTCAGTAGTGAGCTCCAGTTCTGGCTTCAGCAACTTCGCTAGGCCAAAGTCGAGTACTTTGGCTTGCCCGCGAGTTGTTACGACGATGTTCAAGAGGGCTTCAGATCGCGATGAATGATACCGCCTCCGTGAGCCTCCTCGACAGCTGCTGCAATTTGTATTCCGAGTTGACCGACTTCCTTTTCGGGAAGTGGGCCGCCAGCGAGCCTGAGCCTCGGCCGGATCCGTACTCCATTACGAGAAAATCTGTGTGTTGATGAGAACCGAACTCATAAACAGAAGCGATATTCGGGTGATTCAGTTTAGCGAGAGCTAAAGCCTCCTTGCGGAAATGTCTGCGTGCAGAATCCATACTTTAGATTCCCCATCCGGCAAGACTTTAATCGCCACATCACGCTCGAGCTGCTCGTCCGCGCGCGTAGGTGCGCTTATGCGCCCGCCCCCAATTCTTTCAATGATTCAGATTGGCCGAGGGGTTTGGCCAATCATCAGCTGAGAGCTCTCGGCGGCCATCTTAGGTTGTGACCTCATGCAAAGTCAACGAATACGCTGGATTTTGAAGGGAAACCAGTGGAACGGCGGTCGCAGCTGTAGCTAGAAGGAGCACATCGTACGGGATTCCAAGCTAAAGAAATGTTCATTTTGTCCGTTCAAGCTGGGGTTGTTCTGCCACTCCAATTGGAATCCATTTGAGAGCATTGAAAACGACAAAATGCAGCCAAGTTGGCGTTTTTGGTCATCTACAACAAGCTTCCCAAGCTTCGGATGTGGATTAGATTCCCATCGCCCGCTCAACTTTCATCGAGTCAAGCCCAAGATTCACTTTGCATGAAGCAACCAAGGGAAAAGAGTACCCTAAACGCGCAGGTGCCGCTGTGCCGCAATTGTCTTTGCAGCATAAAGGTGCGTTCGTCTCTAGGAGGTCGCCAGGCCATGCTGGAAAGCATGATGCCAACGTCCGTCCCAGGGATTCCGGGTTGTTCAATGCAGGTTTCAATCCCAGTCGCACATTGAACCCCAATTGTGTCACGAGCAATTTGGCAACATTTAACAACACTTGAAATCGGAGCGGTCGGTAACGCCTTGCTTTGGTGAGGCTTAAGGATAAGGGATGCAATTTCGATCCCCACCGCCCCTACCGATCTTTCCATCTGAAAAGAAAGAAGTTCTACAGCCTGCTAACAGGCGTGTACCCCGCGTGTACCTCACTCAAGTCCGTTCGTCTCGGAGCGGGCTAAAAATTGCGACCGCTGCCGTGACAGCGTAGCGTGGATGCGTTTGCGACAACGACTACAACAACGCGGGATTTCCAAAATACCTGCAAGACGTACAAGGCTACAGGAATTGTGGGAGTGGGTTGGAAATCCGCACTCCCTTCTAACTTCGTGTAGTCTGAGTCAGAGTGTCACGACACTAAGCCTTCTAGCGTCACGCCATTACAACACTATGCGATCGCAATGCCATGCAATTACGCAACGAGACCCACACCCTTGCGGCATTGAGACGTTATGGTGGTGCAGCGCCGCAGCGACATCAACGCTTCGACGATCCATCGGTCATTGCATTCAGGCCGGTGCCGCCACACCGTATGGGCGGCCATTGTGCCGAAATTTTATCTCGGGTTCAAAACCTGTGATTGCGTGCAGGCGTTGGTTATCTGATCTGGTCTGGATCCGACTTCGTACTCCGTGAAACGTTTTGTCAGCCAATTTCACTACACAGCTGGAACTTGGGTCAGTTTGGTGGCTCTCGTTTTGAGTGGGAGCAGGCTTAAATCGATATACACTTAATGCTATGACGGCAATTGTAATCTATGAATTATCTACCACATTATGATCGTCGCTTGTCAACCCGGTATCTAAACTGGTGATTCACAACCGTAACCCCCGTAGGAAGTCCGAAGAGAACAGGACGCTTCTTGAGGTGATCAAATGGCCGACCCCACAGAAGGAATGGTTAATGATAATCCGGCGGAGCTTGCTGCGCGGCTTGAGAAGATGGAAACCGTCTTAACGCAGAACAATCGAATCGATTCAACCACTCTTGAAAAGATCGCCGAAGCACGGCGCTTGTTTGAGCAGGGAAGCTGCGAGAGGCGGAGGATGCCTATACCGAGATCGGGCACCAGATGAGGCCAGCGTCACAGCCGCCCATCGCGTGGATGCTGTTTGTTCTGCAATTGACCTACTTACTTGTTTTGCTTTCTCTTGCCTACTTTACTTTTAAATGGCCCGGGTATGGGTTATGGGCAGGATTGGTCACACTCCACACAAAGACAGCGTGGTTCGGTGCACTCGGAGGGATCGCCGTGGGCCTCTACGGCCTATACACGCATATCCAAGCGAGAGATTTTGAAGCTCAGCCTATCGACTTTGCAGCATATATCTCAAAGCCCATCAGTAGGCGCCATCTTCGGATGGTTCGTCGTCCTTGTTTTTCGGGTTCAATCCTCTCAATTCAGGCAGGTGGTGCGGATCAACCCCTGTATTGTTTTATATCATCGCCTTTCTAGCGGCTTCAGCGAGAGGTTCACGATAAAAATCATTGACCGACTGATGCAAGTCTTGACGACATGGGAGGAGAAACCGACGGACATATCGGATAAGGCCTCCCACAGCCAATGAAACAAATCCGGAAGTCGCCGTCCCGGGCGTCAATGGGCACTGCTCCCTAAAATCGCGCGAGGTGAAGATGGCACTGATCAAGTTTCAAGCAAATGAAGCGGGAAAGGATGTTGGCATTGTCTTCCTCAACACAGATCAAATTGTCACCGTTTCAATGGGCAACGCCGCTACCGAAGTACAAATGTCGGATGGCTGGTAAAAGAAAGCCCTGACGAAGTTGTCACTGACAAAGAAAGTTTGATGATTGAGCTCGACATCGGCACTCGCGTCTCGCTGGTGATCGAACCTTTTCGACGTTGTGTGCCCAAGCAGGCGCACTCGCTGAATCTGGCACGGCGTGAGACTCTTGCCGTGCCAGCGAGGAGCGGATAGTCAAATGAGTGAGGGTGCGCGATACAAGAAAAGGCAAAATCACAATCAGTTGCGGGAAGAGGTTTATGTAGAGTGCTTCCGTGAATTCAAAGGCCCAGCTCTAAATAATGCCTGCCGCAAATGCCGTTTCTTTCTGCTTCCAGAATTATTTCAGAGGTTCATGCTGATCTAGTCGCTGGTTGGTTCAACGTTGCGTACCGTACCCTACGTTGTTACACATGAACGCGGCTCATGTCCCTAGGCGGTGGAGCATATCCTCTGCACAGATGCGGCAAGCGTCGTTGCTTAGATGGTGAAGCCCGTTACATTGATCGGAACGCTCTCGAGCAAAATATTTCCAGTTGCTGAAGTTGTTTTCATCCTAAAAATCCTACATTGCGAGAGAATCACTATTTTAGTTGGAAATGGTGCCGCAATAGATTTCCACAGCACGTAGATTTATAGTGATCAATGAACTTGACAAGTATTTCAAGTAACAGTACATTGCGCGCCTAAGTTTGACGCACTTAGTCTCATAACTACTGCGGGGTCCTACACTTCGCGCATTCATCCACAACCGCTGGCCTGCAAAGGCCTTATACCCCAATTAGACGGCGACGTGGAAATCCACCGACCCCAAGAGGCCGCTCCCCGAGCAAAGAAGGGAATCGGGTTCCGGGGTGGGGTTCGCGCCGTCTCGCCGCTCAGCGAAAACGTCATGTTGAAGGTGGGCGCCGGCGAGCCCCCGCAATGTCGGTGCAACGCGCAGCCAATCCGGGATCGAGGAACTGATCCCGCGTCCAGGCTTGCAGGTCAGTACAGCCAGCCGGAAACGGCGTCCCCCCGGCGGAACGATCGGTGGTTGCGGAAAGCCAAAAGAAGGCCGCCGGCTCGACGATTTCCACCTGTCGGGCGCAGAAATAGTGATCTTGCGGCAGGTCAACGGAGAGGAGAAGGTGACATTGAACTGCACCTCCTCGCCGGTGATTGCACCGTTCCCACCGGTAGTCTGGCCCGGTTGGGGGACAATGCCTCCCGGGCAGCACCGAGTCGTACGCCGTGAACGTGCCCCAATACCGCGGTTGTGAAAGATAGGTTGCCGGAAGCGGTATCACGATCGTCGAACTCAACGTCCGAGGGCGAATTGACCCTGGTGGGAACCTGAGGGGTTGAGAAGGTCGGGGGACCGCTGGTCCGGGCGACGTCGGAGTCGTTGGGCAGAACTCGAAGTAGATTTCGACTCGGAGCTGGCCAACGGTCGCGCCGTTCGTCAGAAGTCCGACAAAAGTCGCACTGCTGATGATCGTCTGGGAGGAAGTCAACACGAAATCATCGCCCGCTTCGGTTCGAACTTCCCGGCCGTGCTGGGACGAGTAGCAACTGCCATCAGTTCGTCCGGATTGCCCGTGCTGAGGTTGACGCTATCGGCGTCGGCGGGTATTGCGATGAAGATCGCTACACTGACCGTTGCGATGCAAGTGATGATCAGACGCTTATTCATGAATCTCGTCGGTGCCACCGCATGGTATGGCTCACCGCCGCTAGACTTGGTTTGTCTTACCATTCCGGTGGACAAGCCCTGACTTTGTACGGGGCCGACGTGACTGGGGTCGGAAACAGCCTCATAATTGCGAGCAATACTGCGCACCAACCTTCCTGATCTCAGCCAATTTCGGCACCATCTTGCCTGCTCATCTATTCTCATGAAAACAATCTGGTTATCTAAGTTACAACGCGAGCTCTTGACCACAGCTCCAGCACTTCAGTTAACGGATGGATTTTCGTTGCACACTTATGCCAATCGCCTTCCCTAGCTTTTTGGGGTGACATTGTCGGCATCGGACAGTGTTAAAATTGGGCCGCCGCTGAACCGGAGCGTTAGCCGTTCCGAGGTACAGGAGAGGAGTATGCAACCAAAATGGTTTCAGTTGCTCTATGACAGCGACGTCGGGCATGGAATCACGAGCACGGCCGCGGTCGGGCGGTCACGTCGGCCTTACTCCTTCATTCCTTGTTGGACAATGCACCACCACCCGGTGCAGTCGGCAAAGCTAGCCGATCTTTCGCAGTTGGGCACGTCTGCGTCGGTTAAGTGCTTTTGAATCAGTTTCGGTTATCGAAAGGTCTCCACCACAAACGGCCCTTACCGGGAGGTCTGCAGCTCGATTTCGCTACTCTCTTTTTGCGCCACAAGGCGGGGTGGCGGCTGGTTCGGCAGTTCCAGTCTCAGCTTTTCGATGAGCAGCTTGGTGTCTCGGATCGAGCCCGGGCAGCAGCACTTTGATGGCGCAGTCACCCTGGGTCACGATACCGACCAGCACGTCGTCGTCGATGACCAGCACCGACCGGACCCGGTTGTCGCGCATCTGGCGCAAGGCTTCGAGGACCATGTCGCCGGAACGAACATCAATCCCGGCGCCACTCTTCTGGCCCAGAGCGTTTTTTACCGTGCTCATCGATCTCCTCTCGTGGGCCCTGTCCTGGCCCGCCTTGATGGTCCGCATCGAAGGATAGTCGAAATATCTTGCCTCGTCAGCACCGCGCCGATGTCGTGTCGGTAGCGCGTGATCTGTCGGCTGTTTGTAGCTCGTGAAGTGTCGTGTTTTTGGTGCCCCGGAACAAAGGGGGCACGATGGGCACGGCATCCATTCACGAGGGTGTACGACGGATGCGGTTCTCGAATTTGCTGGATCGGACGGAGACGAAGGAACTGACGCAGGAGGCGGCTTCCGAGCTTCTCGGGGTCAGTGTGCGGACGTTTCAACGATGGGCGGAACGCTTTGAGGCGGAGGGCGATGACGGGCTGGTCGACCGGCGCATGGGCCGGCGCTCGCCGCGGCGGGCGCCGGAGGAAGAGCTGGAGCGGATGCTGGGGCTGTTCCGCGACAAGTACGCGGACTTCACGGTGAAGCACTTCCACGAGCAGCTGCAAAAGCGGCATGGCTATATGCTGGGCTACACGGTGACGAAGCTCGCCTTGCACGCGGCGGGCCTGGTGCGGAAGGCGCCGAAGCGTTCGGCGCACCGCAAGAAACGTCCACGCCGTCCGCTTCGGGGCATGCTGCTGCATCAGGACGGGTCGCGCCACGTCTGGATCGAGGGGCTGCCCGCGATGGACCTGATCGTCACGATGGACGATGCAACGAGCGAGATCTACTCGATGTTCCTGGTCGAGGAAGAAGGGACGGCATCGACGTTCCGGGCCTTGGGCGAGGTGATTGGCGAGCATGGTCTGTTCTGCTCGCTCTACACCGATCGCGGCAGCCATTACTTCTATACCCCGAAGGCCGGCGAGAAGGTCTCGAAGACGCAACAAACCCAAGTGGGACGGGCTTTATCGCATCTCGGGATCGAGCATATCGCGGCCTATTCGCCAGAGGCGCGCGGGCGCTCGGAGCGGACGTTCGGTACGCTGCAGGGCCGGCTGCCTAAGGACCTGCGGCTCGCCGGGATCAGGACGGTCGAGGCCGCCAATGCATGGCTGAAGGCGCATTACATCGCCGAGCACAACGCGGCGTTTGCGATCACGGCCGAACAGCAAGGCACGGCATTCGTAGCCGACCGGCACCAGGCTTGGCGCGAAGCGCTGTGCGTGATCGAAGAGCGAACCGTCGGCAACGACAACACGATCGCATGGAGCGGCCGGCGGCTGCAACTGCCGGAGAGCCGGCTCAGGCCCCACTTCGTCAAGGCCGTGGTGCGCGTTCACGAGTATCCCGACGGCACCGTGAGCGTGTTCCTTGGCCCGCATCGGTTGGCAAGCTTTGCCTCCGACGGACAGCAGATCAGCCCCGACGCGCACCAGCCTGGCAGCGTGCTCGGGGCCGTCAAGGACAAGCCCTTACGGGCGCGCAAGGGCGCGTCCTTGACCGCTCCTGCGCGCGCCGCCGTCAAGATAGCGCGGGTCGGGGCGGAGAAACGGGCTTCAAGTCGAACAAAGAAACCGACCCGGAGGGCTAACCCCAAGGCAATATCCCTGGCATGACCTAAGCTGGCGGACCCGTCCACGCCTTCCGGAAGCCGCCGCATATCACAAACGAAGGCGACAGATCACGAGCTACAAAAACACGACAACTTCACCCGCTACGGACACACCGCCCGATGTCGCCGTGCGCGAGCCTGTTCCACCGACAGATCCCAGGGACGTTGCACCAGCCCTTCGACGTTCTGATACAGGTCCGGCTCTCGCCTTCGGTCAGGAAGGTGATCTCACCGAGCTGCTCGCCTGGAGCTGATAGCGCGCATTGAGCTCGGCATAGACCGCGCGATAGACGGCCTGGCGTATCGCGTTTCCGACGACCGTCGAGCCGTGACCCCGCATCAGGACGATGTCATGGCCATCGAAACATTCGGCCAGGGCGCGGCCAAGATGATTGCTGCTGATCAGCAGGTCGGTCGAGTCCCCCCGGCCTCGCGGATTTCGAAGACGGGCGCGCCCTGTCCGACGAAGCCGGCCATGTGAAAGATCGCCTGGAGCCGCACGCCCTTGACCACGCTCAACGGCACGACGGAATGCGAATGGCTGTGCACGACCGCCATGACGTTGGGGGCGCCTGCGGTAGATTTCTCCGTGAATGAACCGCTCAAGGTAAACCTTCCGGCCCGAGGCGTTGACGGGGTCGCTGTCCAATGTGAACTCGATGATGTCGTCCGCGGCAACACGGCCGGGCGCCATGTTCCGGGCGAGCAGGAACCGGTCCGGATTGGCATCGTGCCGGGCGCTGATGTAGGCCGAATGCGTCGACAACGCCTTGATCAACAGAATGTGATTGGCGACGACGAGGTCCTCGATCAATTGTGACGCGGGCCGGAGCGGACATCAAGCGCACCGGCGATTTCAACCGCAGCGGATTTCCTCCGGCGCACATTCGAACAACTCCTCGTTGGGCAGTTACCGCGCAGCGCGGGTTTGCCGCCGATCTCCGCATCGATCTTTTGGAAGGTTTTTTCACTGCGGTGTAGTCAATTTGGCATGCGCGGCCTGCGTCGCTCGAGCGCACGCATCGCAGGCGTGTCGCGCTCGCCGAGGGCGGGATCGGCGAAGACTGCAGAGCGATCATGGCGGGACAATACGACGAGGCATGAAGCCCGCATCACCATCGCGCCCTTTCGAGGCTGTGAATTTTCGATTTTTCGCCGGTCGCAATAAACCTCCCACCTCATCCTGAGAGCATGAGAATGTTTCGCTTGTGCCCGGAAAATTTTGCATTTGATGAGCTTGAGGACAATTACCACGGAGTTTTTGAGTGATCCGTCACCGGAATGACGGCGATCTCGCCCAACTTCCGTAGACTGCGAAAGCTCGTGCTTACCACCAGGGCCGCTGCCGGCGGTTGTTTGGGGCGCTTTCTATCGCCCGCATCCGCAGAGGCTGCTGTCATGCTGCCGCTGCCTGCGCGTTGGTGTGCAAGGCGAGGAAGCGCATCATGTTGTGGGCGATCGCGAACCACAATAGCTGGATGCGAGCCTTTGTCTTGCCGCGCAGAGACAACTGGCGCAGACCCATGCGGCGGGCGTGGGCATTGATGCATTCGTGCTCGGCGCGCAGTCGGTAGAGCGCCTCACCTTTCTTGTCTTCCTCGCCCTTCATGCGTTCGCGCCAATTCGCGACGCCGACACCGTCATCCTTCTTCGGCGCATAGGGGTCCGTGCCGTGCCTGGTCTGCCCCGGTGGGCACCACATCTGGATATCCTTGGCATGAGCCCATTCGATGTCGTCGTGCTTGGTGAAGCCGCCATCGACCAGATAGTTGGAGGGCTCGTAGCCGTCAGCGTGCACGGTCTCGATCCCCGGTCGTGCCAGGCCGCGATCCGAACCGGTGGTGTCGATGTCGATCGCAACGATCACCTGGTGTTCCGGCGAAGATATGATCTGCATGTTGTAAGCGGGGCGCCAGCCACCATCGGCCATCTTCATCACCCGCGCGTCGGCATCGGTGGTCGAGGCGCGGGGCTCCTTCTGCTTGGCCACTTCCTTCTTGTTGGTCTTTTCTCGCCGTTCCCGCTCGGCCTCCAGTTCCGTCATGCGCTGCTGCGCCGCCGCGACCCGCGCCGCGAGGTCTCGGGCGCCGCGCTCCTTAGCCGCACGCCGGACGGCATCGCCGTCGGTCGGATTAGCCTCGACTTCAGCGCGTAGGCGCTCCACCCGCGCCTGCGCCGCTGCATGCAGTTCATCAAGCCGAGGGCGTCGGCGAAACGAACTCGCCCCGGCGCTCGCGCGCACCCGCAAGCCATCCTGCGCCAGGGTGTCGAGCGACACCAACCCAGCATCCACCATCGATGCAACGCCCTGCGCCAGAAGCCGTTCCAGAAATCGCCATATGGGCGACCCGGAAAGTCGACAGGCTGTGATAGTTCATCGACACCCCGCCGCATAACCAGCGATAGATCAGGTGATCGCGGCACAGCCGGTCCAGTTGGCGTGCGCTGCCGACCCCATCCACCGTGGCCCACAGCCAAAGCGCCAACATGAGTTTCGGCGCTGCCGGTGGATGTCCGGGATGGCCGTCGCGCGCCTTGATGGCGTCGTGCAGCGCCGACAGATCGAGCCCCTCGACGAATGCCCAAACTGCACGCACCGGATGATCTTCCGAAACCAGATCGTCCAGTGCCGCTATCTGCATATCGATCTGACCGCGTTCCGGCTCCCGCAGCCGCGGTGCACCGCGCACCTCTGTCTGCGGTACCTCCTGCTCGGGCAAATCCCCGAACAATTTCTCGTCAGCCATCGTCTGCCTCTGCTTCGCGCTCAAAGCAATCGAATCACAGCAAAGCAGCCGTGGCAAATGCTCATTGCCGAAAGATTTACACGCTCTGAGGAGCATCGCGCAAGCGATGCGTCTCGAAGGATGGCCGCAGAAAGACTGTGCGCTTGGTTTCCAATGCGTTCGCCCAGCCGCAAGCGGGGCGAGGTGACCCGCGGCTGCTAGTTCGAACAGGGCGCCCACAAGGGGCGCCCCTACGCCATGTCGATCCCGTAGGGGCGACCCTCGTGGTCGTCCTCCTTTGACCGGAATGACGGTCCCTAATCCCGATGGTCCGCCGCCGCCGGCCGCCACACCAGGAGCCGCCGCTCCACCAGGGTCACGCCGATGTCGATCAGGATTACGAAGGCCGACAGCACGAACATGCCGGCGAATACGCCGGCGACATCGAAAATGCCTTCGGCCTGCTGGATCAGGTAGCGAGCCCGGCCGCCGATCCCAGATATTCGCCGACCACCGCGCCCACCACGGCAAAACCGACCGAGGTGTGCAGCGAGGAGAACATCCAGGACAGCGCCGAGGGCCAGTACACGTGCCGCATCAGCTGCCGCTCGTTCATGCCGAGCATGCGGCCATTGTCGCGCACGGTCTGGCTGACTTCCTTGACGCCCTGGTAGACGTTGAAGAACACGATGAAGAAGACGAGCGTCACGCCGAGCGCGACCTTCGACCAGATGCCGAGCCCCAGCCACAGCGTGAAGATCGGCGCCAGCACCACGCGCGGCAGGGCATTGGCCATTTTGACGTAAGGGTCGAACACCGCCGCGACCCTGGGCTGGCGCGCGAACCAGGAACCCGACCAGGACGCCGCCGAGCGAGCCGA
>CAVXOG010000013.1:0-101513 GCA_963763395.1 Candidatus Acidiferrales bacterium
TGAACCACATGGTTCAGTATAACGAAACCCGCCTCGACGCTTCGTTCGCCGCGCTGTCGGACGCGACCCGGCGCGGCGTGCTGGAGCAGCTCAGCCGCGCCGACGCTTCGATCACGGACCTCGCCGGAAAGTTCCATATGACCCTCACGGGCATGAAGAAGCATGTTGGCGTGTTGGAGCGGGCAGCGCTCGTCACTACTGAAAAGGCCGGGCGCGTCAGAACCTGCAGGCTTGGCATGCGCGCGCTGGAAGAAGAGGCCGCCTGGATCGAGCGGCACCGCCAACTCTGGAGCGCACGCTTCGACGCGCTGGACAAGATTGTCGAGCACTTGAAATCAAAGGAGAAGGCAGATGCCCGAAGGAAAAGAAGGTAGTCCCGCCGCCATGAACCGGACCGCCGTGGAACGCAAGTCCGACCGCGAACTCGTCGTGACGCGGACGTTCAATGCCCCGGCGCACATCGTCTTCGAAGCGTGGAGCAAACCCGAATTGTTCAAGCGTTGGTGGGTTCCGAAGTCGGTGGGCATGGCGCTGCTCTCGTGCGACATGGATGTGCGCACCGGGGGCGCGTATCGCTTCGTCTTCAGTCATCCGGCCTTCGACCAACCGATGGCGTTCTTCGGCACGTACAGAGAAGTGACGCCGAACAAGCGCCTCGTCTGGACGAACGAAGAAAGCGATCAGGGCGCCGTGACCACGGTGACGTTCGAAGAAAATGCCGGCAAGACGCTGGTCACCCTACACGAACTCTACCCCACAACGGTGGCCCTCGACGAAGCCCTCGCCGGTTCGGCGGAAGGCCTGCCCGAACAGTTCGCGCAGCTGGAGGAGTTGCTCGCAGGCAGATCGTGACCACACCGCGGCCACCGGCGTATGGAAGGGATGACGATGACATACACGAACAGACGCGATTTCCTAAAGACTGTCACAGCGACCGCAGTGCTGACTGCAATCCCTCCCGTTCAAGCCAAGGAGACCCGCACTATGTCAAAAGAGAATTTTGCCGACGTCAATGGCCAGCATATCTTTTACAGCGTGCATGGCGCCGGCAAGCCACTCATTCTTCTTCACGGGGGCATCAACCCAGACAGCTTCGGGAGCAATCTGGCCGAACTGGCCAAGGGCCGGCAGGTGATCGCCGTCCATCTTCAGGCGCATGGGCGCACGCCAGACACCGACAGGCCACTGCGCTGTGAAACGATGGGCGACGACGTTGCCGCTCTGATCGGCCATCTGAAACTCGGCAAGGCCGACGTGATGGGCTACTCGCTGGGCTCCTTCGTCGCGCTGCAGACCGCCATCCGCCATCCGGACGCGGTCGACCGGCTCGTGCTCATGGCCGCGAGGATGAGGCAGGACGACGCTTATCCGGAGGTGGTGGCGGCTTTCAATCAGTTGGAGGCCAACGCTGCCATGCTCGGCGGCAGCGTCAAGGCATCGCCGTTAGGGCAGGCCTATCCCGATGTCGATTGGACGAACCTCTTCCGCAAGGTCGGGGACCTGACCAAGCGCCCCTTTGACTGGAGCGCCGACGTCGCCAAGCTTCAGGCTCGCACACTGCTGGTCTTTGCCGACGCTGACTACCTCCGGCCCGAACACATGGTCGAGTTCTGGAAGGCGTTGGGAGGCGGCCAGCGCGATGCCGGGATTGATGGCTCACTGCGGCCCGCAAACCAGTTCGCAATCGTGCCGAACACGACTCACTACACGCTCGCGGTCGAGCCGATGCTGCCGGAGATCGTCGAGCGCTTCCTGGGAACCGCATAGAAGGCAGTCGGTCGCGGCGAGGCCCGGAATTTGTCGGACACCCAAAACAACTAGCCATGGCGGTCGGTCACGCCATGGCGATGGAAAATCGTAGAGGTTAAGATCATGTCGCAGGACTGCCGCTGCAAGGCAATTCACTCGACTGATTGCACCCTCCTGCCCTTCCATTCGCCTCCATGCCTGAAGATTCTTCTGCTCCGCCACGGCGGTGCAGGAGGAAAAGATGAAACGCGGATGTATGCAACGAAATAGTCGCAAAGAAGGCCCTGATGTCTGGCAGTTTCGCTGGTCTGAGACCAGACTTGACGGCAAGCGTCTTTACCACAAGAAAATTGTCGGCACAGTCGAGCAATATCCTGATGAAGATGCTGCGCGGCGCTCCGTAGTGGGGCTGGTCTCAGAACTCAACACCGATGGCCGACCAACGAATTCCGGCACAATGACCGTTGCTCAACTTTGTGATCACTTCGAGCAACGCGAACTCGCAAAGGAAAACACTTGGCGCAGTCACGCGACCAAGAAAATCTATAAGCGTACTTGACTCGCTGGATTCGCCCTCACTGGCAGAAATACGGACTTGCCGAGGTTAGAACCATACAAGTCGAGTCCTGGCTTCGCGGATTGCCATTGGCAAAAAGCAGTTGTGCCAAAATCCGAAACCTGATGTCCGTCCTCTTTAATCACGCCTGCCGATATGAGCTGTTTGACCGCAACCCAATCTACCTCGTTCGTCAGAGCGCTAAACGCCGAACACCGCCGTCCACTCTGGTGCCCGCCGAAATCAAGGCGCTAATCGACGGCCTGGCACTTCGAGAACGCACATTAGTCCTTCTTGCCGCATCTACCGGGTTGCGGCAGAGCGAGATATTCGGCCTAAAGTGGGGCGATATCGACTTCGAGCGCGGCACGATGAGCGTCATCCGTTCCATCGTGTACGGAGTGGTAGGCCCGTGCAAGACCGAATCATCGCAAAAGCCAGTGCCAATGCATCCGACTCTCGCGGACGCTCTGACGCAGTGGAGAAAACGTTGTACCTACATCAGGCCGGAGGACTGGGTTTTTGCAAGCAAGCGCTATCGAGGCCGAAGACCGTACTGGGGCCAGGCGATCTTGCGCAAATACATACGTCCTGCAGCTCAACGAGTCGGAATTCAGAAGCGATTCGGATGGCATACGTTCCGTCACACCTACTCGACCCTGCTGCGAAGCGTGGGGACTGAGTTCAAGGTGATGCAGGAGCTGCTGCGGCATTCGTCGTTCCGCTCAACGTTGGACGTTTACACGCAGGCAGTAACGCCCGCGAAGCATGCAGCGCAGGCGGCGGTGATGTCGCTGGTCTTTTCTTCCGATGAGGATGGAGCAACACGCGTTGCTGGATAGGAAGCTCTGGATCGCCTAAAAAGGGCACAAAAAGGGCGCGAAACGCGCCCTTTTCGCGCCCCCAATGGTTTCAATGAAATCCACCTACGTACTTTAGAAAGAATGGCGGGGACGACGAGACTCGAACTCGCGACCTCTGCCGTGACAGATGGCCTTTCAACCGCTGGCACACGCAGAATCAGTAGGTTACGTGTGCGGTTGTCGGCAACCGTTGGCTTCGTTGGGCAGGGTTGGTTTGATTTTGTGCAACGGTTTGTGCAACGACCAGCGCATAGGAACCAGCCGGAAAGGTCAAACTCCCACAAAATGTCAGATAGACAATTCAAACCTGGGCAACACATCCCAATAAAATTATCTGGCGGCCGCATCGAGGAAGCGACGATTAGGGCCTTTACTGAGTACACAGATGTCTATCGAAGGAACCGCCACGCTACCTCACACTGCGCGCCAGAGTGTTCGGTTCGTCTTCCAGCCCAGTAAGGCGCAGCACACGAGACCCAGAATTAACAACACAGCCGAGGATGGTTCGGGAGTCTGCACGCCAGCTATCGAAAACGAAGCGTTGAAAGTCGGGGCGGGTACGCCGCCTACGATATCTGTGCCAACGCGCAACCAATCCGGATCTAAGAGCCCATTCCGCACCCAAGCCTGAAGATCGGGAGTAAACGGGTCGATTACATTCGGCCTCGCAGCCGACAGCCAGAAAAAATCGCCGTTGGAGAGGCTAACTTGTGGCACAAAAAAGAAGTGGTCGGCTGGCAAGTTGAAGGGGGTCGAAAAAGAGACATTAAACTGGACTTCCTGTCCAGTCACGGGGCCTTCTCCAAGCGTGTTCTGGTTTGGCTTCGGAAAGATTCCATTCAGAACGGAATTGTCGGCCTTGAAGCTATTGCTAAGCGTTGTTGTCGTGAACGACAGACCCGAACCGCTGCTCCGTGAATCGAAGGCCACGTCAGACGGGGAGTTCATGCGGGTTGGTACGCGCCCGTCGGGTGGAACCGTGGAGTCGTTGGGAAACACGCGATATATCTCCACGACCACCTGGTCAATGCTCGCGCCAGAAGGCACAAGTCCCGTGAAAGTGGCGCTCGTTATGGATGCCGGCACACCCAAGACGAAATCATCGGCCGCCTCGATCTCAACTGAACCGTTCCCGGGGCGAGAAGCTATCGCCATGCTTGTGTTTGGTGCGCCGGTGGTGAAGGAGATCCCGTCGGCGAAGACTGGCCCTGCGATGAGAGCCGATAGCGCGAGCAACAGCAAAATTTGCGTCAGTTTTTTCATATTATTCATATTTACTCCGGACTTGTGACGTTACGACGAGGCGGTAAACAGGTTAGAGATGTTGGTCATCTTGAACCCTCGTGTCAAGTCACAATTCTTTTTAGTAAGGCTAGTACCCTGCTTATTCCATGCGCAGATTTTGGGGTGAGTGAGACTTGCGCCTGGCCACCCATGGCATCTCATTTGTCGGCGTCGATGGCCGGCTTTGATTTTATTTGATTATGCGGGGTATCTGGGGCGGGCAGCGCGAGCTTCCGAGTGAGGGAGTCGAGTGTCAGCAGTTCCTCAGGCGATAATGCAGCCAGTTGAGGATTCCTGTACGTGGTATGCGCGTGCATGATTCCGCCTGAAACGTCTACCGCCTGCTTAGGCTTTCCATCCCGCCGATCTGTCAAATACTGCAATGTTCTCAAGCGAATATCGGCACTCTTGTGCGTCAGAAGGCCCTTCCAGAGGTCGGGCTCATCGTGGTGCGCCAGTATCTCCGCCGCAGTGATGGCTTTGATTCCCAGACGCTTCAGGTAATTGGGCTTCCGGCCAGAGCCTGGACGCTTCCCACCTCGCCTGCTCTTCCTTGGCGGGCCTAGGTCAGTTTGAGATGTATGGACTACTTCCACTTCCGTCATCCTGTGCAATCCTTGGGAACTGTGCTTATTAAGCTCATGAAATCAAAGGGTTACGCATGACCGCTGCTTGGGCTAACCCTCAATCAGACCGCAGCTAAGTGGCGGACAGGACGCAACCGAGAACCCCGCAGGTTTCAGCACTGATTGATAGACCTCAAATGTTGATTACCGCTCGCCTGCCTCATCTTCCTTGATGAATTGATCAAAGAGTTTGTGGCGGACAATAAATTTCATCTCTCTTTCCGCTTGCTCCATCTCATAGACATAATTAAGGTCATTGGACCATTGATGCTTCGGATAGGCCTGCTGACAATCCATCAGGTAGGATTGCCTCGCCACGAGTTGCTTCCAAGTCAATTGCGGCGGTATACGGCCCTGGTTTAGGCCATTCTCCACTTCGGACACCCATAAATTCGCATCAGCAACACATGCTTCCAAGGCGGGTGCATGCTTAACTTCTTGTGGACTAGCAATTCTGAAAGTGATCCACAGAATGATTCCGGCAACTAGAAGAATTTTAATCCTACCCATGACCTGCCTCTTTTCTTGCGCTCATCCGGCTCATTACCTCGGGTAGCCCGCACCACCCGCATCATCCATCAGAATCAGACTTAAATCCTACTTCGGCGGGCGTTAAATCTCCTTCTTTGTCCATTTGCCATGCTCCTCAATTCATCCATGCTTGCGTATTCTGTCCGAGGTAGCTGTAAACCAATTCCTGCTTTGGAGGCTGCGGTTTGGTTCTCATGCGGTCGCGGCCCGACATGATTAAGTAGCGCATGGCATCCATGAGGTGATCTCGCTCTTTGACTACCTTGCCGTTTTCGTCTCGCCTGTAGAGTCGAAACTCGTGATACCAGTTGCTCAGGGAAGAGAATACTTTGAGCCTGCCCGCGCTCATTAGCTGCTCGCAAGCGTAGATTCCTGCTTCGACCGCATTATCCGCTGCTTCGATGTTCAGGCCAGCTTTGCGGTATAGCTCGATGAGCTGCGTACCGTCACGCTGCGACCGTCCCCGAGAGGCCGGGTCAATCACTCCGTGAATCCACTTGCCGCGGCTGTTGATAGCCTCCGTGTGAACGTGTGGCTCTTCGTGAGCGCGATAGTGCTCCGAGTAGAGATAGATCACTCCCTGATCCCTGTCTTCAGTTCCCCAAATTGCTGCTGTGCGATTCCATCCAACGTCTAGCCCAAAGGCTCGAGGCCAATGCTCCGGTATCTCAAACGGCTTTACCAAAATCTCTTCATCGGAAAACTTGTAGATAGCGCCTGAGCCTAGTTGCGGTATTCCTTTTGTCCTTGCGTCGCGCTGGTAAGAGGGAATCGAAGCGAATAGCTCTGCGCGAGTTTCCGGGCTCAAGTGTGGTGCGTCATCCCAGGTTGCCGTCACTACTACCTTTGCACCACCTGGCGGTGCTTCTAGGAATTGCTGCACGATCTCTGTCATGCCCCAGAGTGGCGTAAACGTGAACAGCACAATACCGTTTGGCTCTCCAGGTACGGTCGAAAGTGTCCGCAAAAGGCATTCCGCATAGATAGCTTGCAATGCTTCCTCGTCCAGCCAAATCAAATCTTTTTTTGTTCCGTAAAAACTTTCCACCTGCTGATCGTAGCTCTTGAGCGAAATTACGCTGCGACCGCCCGAAACGTGCTTTACGTAAATTGTCTCGACTGCCTTCGGTATTCCCGCTTTTGGAGTTGTGTCGAGGACCGTGTCCGCGGGAATCATGCCTGTTCCGTAGCGTGGCCCCGGCCCTAGCAAGGCAAGCTGGATAATGTCCCGCGTTGTTTTACTCGTCTGTCCCGCTGCCCAAGCAGAAATTGGCCGAGCAAATCTTCGCCCTCGCCACCAGTCGGGATAGCGCCCGGTCAAATGCAGTGCAGTCTCGTATGCTCCAACTCCCTCGGTTTTTCCTACGCGGTTAGCCGCCATGAATAGGCGCTCATTGTGCGTTGCACCTGCCTCGAAAAATTCCATGTGCTTAACATAGAGTTCCCGCCGCAACGGGCCTGTATCTGGATAGAAGCCCTCGATCTTGTGCGAGGCTCGCCATAACAGCTCTGCTTCGATCTCTGCCCGTGACGGTAGATTCACCGCCTGCCCCCGGTTTCCTTGTCCCGCGCCAAGTTGTAATCCCTCATCGTCATTTCATCGAGCGGCAAATCCGGTTCCAGGATGGGATGCTCTCCCCGCAAGCGGCAATAAGTCCGTTGGTCGTCCACGTCTAACCGCTCGTTCTCCGCTGCCTGACGCCGCTCGATTTGCTCATGTTCGCGCAGAACAGTTTCAAGCTGAAACTGGTCGTAAACCCGGTCATCTTCGCCTGCTATGTCAATTTTCATTATCATTGCCCCAAAAGGTCGGCCAAGGTTTGTGAGTTATCCTGCGCACCTTTTCCCGCAGCAAGAGCACCGACCGCCCCCGCTCCCGGAGCAAATGGAGTAGTGCGACGTCCGCCCGTGTCTCCCACTTTTTCAAAAGCGCGACCGATAATCGAATCCGTGGTGTTTCGCTCCTTCAGCCACTTGGCGGCTGCCAGACTTTCCGTGCCTTCGAGCAGGGAAGCCGGACTCGCCCGCATAACTCCCACCGCAATCTTTCCCGCTGCTCTCGCCATGCTCAACTGTTCTGCAAGGCTTTGCGGTTGCTGCCTCGCTGCAACGTTCTTGCGCCGGAGAAGTTCGCCCTCGACATTCGAGAGCGCCCCATAACGCTGTTTTAAGTCGGCGGCTCCCGGTCCGGTTAAATTGTCGAGCGTGTCGTAAAGCTCCTTGCGCAGTGCGTCTGCCTCGGCCACGACGTGTCCGGTTTCCGGATCTTTCGCCGCTACCTGCTGGCCCACTTTGTTTTTTGCGTAGTAGCTGTGCAGGTCGTTATTCGCGCTTTGCAGAAAGTCCTCGGCTTCATCCAAGCTCATCGGCCTGCGATAGGTGTCGGCCACAGTTTGTATTTCCGTGATGCCCTTGATTACGTTTTGCTGATTCTGAATAGGAACACTGTACTTCCTTAAAATTCGCAAGGTTTTGTCCGGGTCGGAGGCATCCCACTCGGGATCGTGTTCCGCGCTCACAACCTGCCGCTGGCCCTGAAGTTCCAAATACGTTCTCTGATTCTGCTGGGTTTTCTCTTGGAGATCGGCCGCGCCGAGCTGCTGGCCAAGCACCAGCCCGCGGATTTGCATGAGTTTCGCATATTCATCAAGCGGCCCCTGTACCGGTTGCGGTGGGTTAACGGCTAACGGTATTGACGGGTTGAGTCCCATTTTAATTACTCTCCTCTTCTTCGCCTTCTTCGCCCCAGTCCATATCCAAACATTCTTTCAAATGGTCGAGCAGGTCTCGGCCCTCGTCGTGGGCGAATTCGGTTTTTTCGTCCGGGTGCTGTTTGAAGCTTTCAATGACTGCCATCGCCCCGTTTTTAGAATTCGGTTTAATGAGTATTTGGGTAGGCTCCCGCGTTTCCTGCGTATCCACTTCGTGCGTCTCCGCATCGGACGAACTTTTCCCAGCTTTCACTTCAGTAATAAATGCCATCATCGCTCTCCCTTATGCGTACTTGTTTACCACTTGTTAACTCTACCCGATTCCGAGTAAGACGTTTCGCCGTCCCGATACCGCGACTTTTCCATCTTTTCCCGAGTTTTCTTGAACTCCTGATAATCAAGCGCTGGATCATTGAGATCAACTACGGGCTTCACGGAATTACCTCGCAAAGGCGCAATCGGGGGCGGGGCGGACGAGATCACCAGTCTGCTGCGGGCCTCGAGTCCGGCGCTAATCCTGCCCAGCGCCAACGAAGCGGCCGATTGACTCATCCCGGACAGTTGGCGAGATAACTCCGGATTCGTGATCACGAGCTTGGCAACTTGCGGACCGTTGGGAAGCGTGTTGATTTCTTTCGCCAGGGATAGCACCAACCGCTCTCCAGGACGATTGCTTTCCGCTGCTTTCAACAGCTCCGCAACTTCTTGCTTACTTAGCTCCGCCTTGGCCCGTTCTGCGAAAGGGACATGCCCGTTTTCCATGGAAGAGATGTGTTGGTCGATCTTCCGGATTTCTGCAGCTTGAACCTGCGGGGGGAGTTTATTGAATTCAGAGCGAAACGGTTCATTGGAGGCCAACATGTAGCCGATATGGCTGGCGTTTTCTGAGGAGTGAAGCACTTTGGCCGCTTCATCGGAAATTCGAATGTTTTCCAAGTGTCCGCGCTCGTCGGATTCTTTCTCGACTTACGTCGAGGAAGAGTACTTGCCCTACGTTCTCCGCACCATGAAAGCTTCGACATACAGCGGGTACAAGACCTATTGGGAACGGTACCTCAAGCCTCGGGTAGGGAAGTACGCGCTGCGGGATTTTACCGTGGCGATTGTGGCGAGCCTGCTTAAAGACATTGCCAACAAGCACAAACTCAATACCGACACGATTGGCAAGGTTCGCTCCATCCTCTCTGGCATCTTCACTTACGCGATAAGCGAAGGTCACTTTCCGGCCCGCTCGAAAATGGATAATCCCGCATCATGCGCCCGCATCCCCGAGTCTGCCACAAAGCCAAAGCGTACCGTCGCCGCAAGGTTTGAAGAGGTGCAAGGCATTCTTACAGCTCTTAGGGGTATGCCTCTCGAGCGTGCTGCCGTTGGCATTCTCGCTTTCACTGGTGTGCGGCCGGGTGAAGCGCGAGGCTTGCGGTGGGAAGAATGGGATAGAGTCGCCCAGCATATCGCCATCAAGCGGGCAGTCTGGCACAAGGTGGTTGGCTCCACAAAGACCGAACAAAGCGAACGGTATGTCACCGTAACGGATGAGTTGCGCGAGATCCTGCTCGACCTCTGGAAAGCGCAAGGCTCACCCGTGGCAGGCTACATCCTGGCAGGGAAAAAGGGACAGCCGATCATCCTCGACAACATGGTAAAGCGAGCCATCATTCCCGCCCTCGAGAAGTGTTCCGTTTGCGGAACTCCGAAAGCAGATCACGAAGCAAGCCACCCATTCGAGTGTGACAACTCTCTCCCGCAATGGCACGGTTGGTATTCTCTCCGGCGCTTTGTCGGGACTGAGGTGCGAATGCACGCGGACAGCGAAACGAGCGCCAAGGCTCTTGGAAACTCCAAGGCAGTTGCAGACCGCCATTACATCAAGCCGCAGACAGTTCTGCCCGATGTGCGAAAAGCGATGAAAGATGCGCTCACCGGACTAATTCAGTGAGCAACGGTGTGCAACGAGTGTGCAACGCGGGGGAATCATCCTTCTCGTAACTTCCTGAAAAGAATGGCGGGGACGACGAGACTCGAACTCGCGACCTCTGCCGTGACAGGGCAGCGTTCTAACCAACTGAACTACGTCCCCACTAGGGTTACAGCGTCACATGTGGCTAACGGATGGTGGGCAGTGCAGGGCTCGAACCTGCGACCTCCTGCTTGTAAGGCAGGCGCTCTAACCAACTGAGCTAACCGCCCTTGCTGCTCACATTTTCTAATCGTACAGGAAGCGGGAAGTTGCGTCAACGCAGGCGCGATTAAATCTTCGGTGAAGGCGGAAAAGTGCGCGCCATTCTTGCGATTTTGCTGTTCAGACAGTACACTCAAATACTTACTGGTTTGTAAAAGGGTGCCGCAGAGATGCTGTTGAATCGCGATTATGTGGGCCATATGGCCTCGGAAGTGATCAAAAAACTGATTGAAGGCAATCTTGTCGAGGTCAAAGAGAAAGACCTTGAGCCGGTAATTGCAAAAGTGCGAATGCGTATGATGGAAGAGATCACCATCGAAGACAAGGTGAATGAAGAAGCGCGCACGATTCTGACGCAGCACCAGGACGAGATGCGCCGCGCCGGGATTTCATACCAGGATATGTTCAAGAAGGTCAAAGGACAGATTGCCCGCGACCGGAAGCTGATTCTGCGGTAGGGAAGAGAACAGGGGCACAGGGACATAATGCGATTGAGCCGCGAGAAGATTGTACGGATATCCCACCAGGTGACTGATCTGCTGGTACAGACGAACGAAGTGGAATTTGTGGAGGATCGAGACACTATCCGCCAACACGTAGTGCAGACCATTACCAATGTTTTGCGCGAAGAAGAAAAGGTGGAAGTGGAAGTGCGGAAGAAGATCAGCTCGCAGAAAAAAGAGATTCTGGAAGGCAGTGAAGAGTGGGATCTGCTATTTCGCAAGTACTACAGTGACGAATTGCGCCGAATGGGCATTTCCGCCGCACCGGAAGAGCATCAGAAAGCCGGCCACGGAAGCCATCGGTAGTTTTTCCCACCGTTTGAATCATCGATAAAAAACAAGTGAGGCTAGTAGGTGAGTTGCACCGGTGTCTGCGCACTCTTCTTTTTGGGGATGCCTTTGGCGTGACAGTCGATGCATTTCACGAAGTGGATGTTGTGCTTGCTGTCTCTGTCCTTGAAGGTAGTATCCATTTTCGCGACGTCGAGACCGCAATTGGAAAGCCGGGGATGACAGGTGCTGCAGGATGCGCGCGTTTGCATTCCGTGTTTTCCGTGACAAGACATACAGCTGAATCCTTCATGTACGCCGATAGGAGTGCGATCGTCGCCGGAGCGGACTTGCGATGCGGGTAGTGGAGCGTGGCATTGATAGCAAAGGGACTGCCGTTGGTCTGGGCTGTTCTTGACGGGGCGCTCTCCATCGAACATTTGGGGCATAGGCAATTCTGAGACGGATACTTGACGGAGTTCGCGGCGATCGAAGAGTCCGGCGGAAGGCCGGGTTACCTCTTCCTGGGAACTGGGAATCGCTTTTGCGTCATCAGCGTGTTTTTGCAAGGGCAAACCTTCGTGATGAATCTGATGGCAACTTAAACAGGGAATAGCGGGCTGATCCGCGAGCTCCGCATTGCGCAATTGCCATGGGCCTGTGGTGTTGAGTGGAGTGACTAGTTCGCGCACTGGTCCCTGGAAATGCATACCGTGGCAACGCAGACAATCGTCCATCAAGACTTCGCGCCGATTGTGATCGGTGTTGAGGAAGATGCGGCGATAGGTGGTGCTGTGAGCGCTTGCGTGCCAGTCTGCATACTCCGCCTGGTGGCACTTTTCGCAGCGATCGACCATCTTGAGAACGTCAGCAGTACGCAGTTTCGGCGACTCCGGAGCCTTGCCGCTCAAGTGGGTAAAGACACGTCGCATGTTGTTGAGATGAAATCTCGCGTCAAGAGTGAAAACGTCGCCATGGCATTCACTGCACTTCACATTGCGATGCGAAGAGCTATGCCAGTCTGAGTAGGGCTGCCAGATTTCGTGGCATGAGGCGCAGGCGCTACCGGTGGAACGTTCGTAGTGCAGAGAAACCGCGAAAATTGTGACAAGGGGTAAGGCGAGCGCCGCGAATGCGAGCCCTATCCGGCGACGGCGACGTGACGAGGTGCGCGTTGCGCGTGGCGTGAGATGGCTCATGAGCAGTGGTTCCAATTCTTCGTGATGTACGCGCCGATTCTGTAGGCGTTAGCGAGGATCGTAAGTACAGGATTGAAACCACCGTTGGTTACGTGGACGCTGCCGTCAACTACAAAAACATTTTCGACGTCGTGGATGCGGCAATTGGCATTGACTACCGAGGTTTTAGGATCTGTGCCCATGCGGCAAGTGCCAGCCTGATGTTGGCCGCCACTCAGACCCGTGCCGGGCAGATTGAGCCATGTGGATATGGCTCCGGCCTCTTGCAACCATACTTGTGCTTTTCCGGCCAAGAATTTTGCGGCAACCTGATCCAGAGGATGGCGATGACCGGAAAGTCGGGCAACGGGAATTCCCCAGAAGTCTCTTACGACGGGATCGACCTGAACACGCGATTCGAACACGGGGATTTCCTGGATCGGGCCCATGATGATGATGGAGCGCTTGTAAAACTTGCGCATATAGTCTTTGTGCGCGGCGCCCCACCGAGGAACATCGGGCGGCACCATGGAAGAGAAATTGATGGGCAGCCGGATGAATTCGTTACAGAGAACGCCACCTCCAAAGTAACCCTTGTTTCCATGATTGAAATCAGAGATGGCGATGGATGCCCCCGGACCGAGATCGTCGTAGACGTCGTGGGCCATCAGGCCAACAGCACCCGTATAGGCGTGACCTTGCAAGTTGCGACCCACCCAGTCATAGCGATTGCCCAGGCCTGCCGGATGCAATCGACTCTTTGAATTGAGCAAGAGCCGGGCTGATTCTGTTGCGGAAGCCGAGACTATAACAACGTCAGCGGTCTGGACCTGGAGATGATTATGGAGATCAAAATAGGCAACGCCAGTGGCGCGACCCCGTTCGTCGGTCAGGATTTCCTTCACTACGCATTCGGTGCGCAGATCGCAATTGCCGGATGCGATGGCCTGCGGAATCACCGTGTTTTGCGTTCCGTTCTTTGCGTTCACTTCGCAGGCGAAACCGACGCACCAGCGACAACGCATGCAGGGTCCTCGCCCGTTATAAGGAATGGAGTTGCGCAGCATCGGAATGTAAAACGGATGGAGACCCAAGCGCTTGGCTGCGGGCTCCAGCAGAAGGTGTTCTGTGTTGGGAGACAGCGGCGGCATCGGAAGAGGTTTTTTTCGAGGCGCTTTGAAAATGTTGGAGGAATCGTCGCCGGAAACGCCCATTTCCCACTCAGCTTTTTCGTAGAAAGGCTCCAGATCGTTGTAGGAGATAGGCCAATCTTCTAGCGTGCTTGCTTCTACGGAACCGTAGGTGGAGCGCATACGGAAATCCTGCTCCATGAAGCGCCATGCCATCGCCCCATAACTAAGCGTGCCACTGCCAACACAGGCGGCGTTGTTGTTGTAGCTCCCACTGGAGGGGTTGACGATTCCTTCCTTGCCGTTCTCGTCGACGAAGACCCGAGGAAAACGCTGATTGTCGGGACCAAAGCCAGCGCCGAGATAGGAGATGCGCTGATTGCGGAGATCGTCTTTGCGGCAATCAAACGAGGTGTACCACTTGCCGCGTTCGAGCAAGGCAACGGAGAGACCGGCACAGGCGAGTTCCTTGGCGACAACTCCACCGCCGGCTCCTGCACCAACGACCACTGCGTTGACATGTTTTAAGGCCACGCCACTATCCTTTGCTTCCGCCGTAGCGCTGTTGACCGCGCACGGGAGGATAGGCAAGCGCCAACATTTTCCAACTGGCTCGTTCGCGATTGCCGCCATGGCGAGGATCGCCGTAAAACCCCTGCATGGTGTGATCGATGACCAATTGGAAGAAAGACTTCTGTGTAGTGGAAACGCTTCCTTGTTCCACTGCTTTCAGGAAAGTGAGCTGCGAATTCGAAGAAAGGGAGGCGAAGTCCTGGCCGAAACGCTTCGTGCTGATGCTATCGAGCTCGGCGAGTCCTGAACGGTAGGTAGGCCGGAGCTGTTTGTAAGGACCGCAGAGTTGGATGTCGACGTAGTTCACAACGCTGGCCCATTGAGCGCCGGGATCGTTGTCGGGCGGGACAATTTGATCGCAGAGTGCGGCGAGCGTGCGTGCTTCCTTAAGGGTAAGAAATCGCCACGGAGTTTTGGGGTTGGAACAGGAAGCTACGCCTGTGACCGCTGCAGCAGCCGCTCCCAGACGAATGAACTCGCGGCGGCTAAGCCCTTTGTACCATTGCATGAGTCGCTCTCAAGAATCGCAGAGTCGGCGTGTGCCAGGAGCGAAGCGGAGGCGGGGCACGGAAGCAAACTACAGTCCTACGGAGAGAGTGTGTCAGGAGCAAGAGGATAGTGTCTGTGACAAGGGATACAGCGAGTATACCCAACAGGTATCGAGGTTCGGACACGAAGAAACTCTCGGACGACGTGAAATCGGTGGGTGATGCGGCGAGCAAGACCGCCTCCGATGCGGCAGACGCAACGAAGAAGGCGGCTGGCGACGCCGTTGATGCCACTAAAAAAACTGCGGATGACGTGGTGGCTGCCACAAAGAAAGCCACGGACAAGGCAGCAGACAAGACGAGTTCCGCCACTTCCGACGCCGTCGACAAAACCAAGAAAATGGCGGACGACGTAACTACAGGAGCCAAGAAAGCTTACGACGCAACCGCAGATAAAACTAAAGAAGTAGCGAAGGATGCGACTGACGCCACAAAGAAAGCCGTGGAGAAGACGAAGAAAACTGTTGAAGACAAAACGAAAACTGCGAATCCTCCCGGTAGCCAGCGGTATCGAAAGAGCGAAAAAAAAGAAAGGGCGGAATTAACCGCCCTCTCAGTGGAATCTGCGAACCTAAACAAAACCGAAATCAAGGAGAGTCTGGACGGCGCTTGAGGGTCGGGCGATCGTCCTCGGTGCTGTTAGGATCGGATTGCTGGGTCGTCGACTTGTTCTTGTCGGACTGCTCCGTCTTGGTGCGCAGCGTCGGCTTGCCGGGTTGATTGTCCTGGACCTTGCGGCTGAACATTACGTTCCGGAGGCGGCTCTTGACCATGTCGAACTCGGAAGTGGTGACGATATATTCGTCTCTCTCGGGAAGAATGCGGGCAATTTCTTTTTGCGCGCCAGCAATTCGTTCCGGCGTGGGTGGATGAGTGGAGAAGAACTTGGGAATGGTACCGGGGCGACGCTTCTCGTCGGCCTGAATCCGTTCAAAGAACGTGACATAGGCATTGGGATCGTAGCCAGCCTTATACATATATTGAAGGCCGAGGAAATCAGCTTCACGCTCATCGTCGCGCGAAAACTTCAGATAAGAGAGGGGAATGGCCAGTTGCAAGGCTTGATAGATGCCGTAGCCTGCCCAACCGCCGGGTCCGAGCAGCATCAGAGGGATGGTGGCCAATTGCATCATTTCACCCTTGGTGGCTTGCTTGGTGCCGTGGCGCGCAGTGACGTGAGAGATCTCATGGGCCATAACGCCGGCGAGCTCAGACTCTTCCTGGGCTCGGAGGATGAGGCCGCTGTTTACATAGAAGAATCCGCCGGGGAGAGCAAAGGCGTTCACTTCGTCGGAGTCGATAACCTTAATAGTGAAGGGCACCTTGGCGTCGGAGTTACGAACGAGATTCTGCCCGACGCGGTTGACGTATTCCACCACGACAGGGTCGTCGATTAGCTTCGAAGAGCGTTCTACTTCTTGCGCGAGTCCCTTGCCCAGAGCAATTTCATGTTCGATGGAGTAGAAATTCACTCCCTTGCCGACATTGCGGTTGCCGATAGCTTCGACATCTTCTTTAGAGTTCTTTGGATGGACGGTGGCTTGCTGCTGCACGGGCGCATCTGAGCCCGGTGTGCCAGGTTTCACAGCCGCAGGTGCCGGGGTCGTGCTGGCAGGCGGCGGAGGTGGCTGATCGGGAGGTAACTGGATGCCACCGGTTTTGGAGTCGTCCTTCTTATTCGGATCTTGTTGAGCGGGAGTTTGCTGACCTTGCTGAGACGCCGGTGCAGGAGTTTGGGTAGTGGATTGGGACCAAACGGCAGCCGGGGCGATGGAGATACCCAAGGCGATCAAGAGGGATAAACTGTACCTCGAATGCTTTCCCATATGCAGACCTCCCCCGCACTTCTAGGCGAGTATAGCACCACGCACGGGCCGGGTGGGCCCAATGCGTATGATGTGAGGTACCTGAGGAAGGTTTCCTGCGGAGAGGCCAAACAAATGGCCAGAGGCTCAGATTTGGGCCCACTAAGGGAAGAGTGGTGAATTGTTGACACTTTTGGCCGGGGTCTCTACAGTCAGATAAGAGAATATGAGCCAGCGGAAGATACAGATTGGGCAATTGTGGAAGAAAGACGGTACCGGGGACGTCTTCCTGGTAACACGAGTTTACAGCGAAGCGCTGAGCACGATCGCGGTACTTCGAAAGTCTGGGGCGGAAGAAGAGAACCTGGTGCGGGTCAAGGTAGAACGGACGCCTAAGGGGCAAAATCTGCCGGGGTATGTGCCGGCTGTAGATGACGACTAGACCCTCTCACCTATCTTTACCTCTTTCCTCTTGCTGAAACTAATTCTGCGCAAGCGCCCTCCTTGCTTCGAGAATTTCTGGCCTTCCTGGGGTGTCGGCATGCGAGCAAATCTTCAGCAATTCACGAAAATGCGTCTGACTTGCCTCGGGATTTCCGTTGATCTGCGCGGCGTGGGCGGCTCCATAGAGCGCGCGGAAGCGGCCGGGCTCTTCCTTCAGTGTGGCTTCGAATTGTTCCAGCGCTTTGTCTGGCTGTTTCATCTGCAGGTACATCTCACCGAGAAGTTCGCGCGCCGGAGCAAGCGGTCCAGGGGTTACCGCACTTTTCTCCGTTCCGTCTTCCAGTTCAGCGGCGGACTTCATTTTCGCCAAGGCTTCCTCATTTTTTCCCGCTGCTAGCGCTGTCCAAGCCTCGACCGAAAGTTCCTGGATTTCTACCTGCCGCGCCCAGTAGTCTTCTCCCGCCTTCAGAAGGTGCTCGTGAATCTGTTTTAGTGCTGAGACCGATTCGGACGCGGAGGTCAGTGGACCTAGCCGCGCTGCGCCTAATCCCCGGGCAAACCAAGTCATTGCCTCGGCGTAAGGAAATGGGGTCTCGCTTGCAGCAAGCTGCACCGCTTGCTTCCAGTCGCGGCGTTCGAGAGCGAAGCGCGCAGGGATGGCGGCCAGCGCGAAATATCCGACCGAGGGGCCTCCTGCGCCGCTGATTACCAGTTTAGGGTCGAATCGTGACGAGATCTCCTGCAAAGAGTTCAGTATCTTTTGTGCAGCCTCGTCTTGTCCGGTTTGGAGGTAGGCATAGATTTCGTAATCGGTGGCGTGCAGTTCTTCTGCGGTTTGACCGTCGCGCTTTGCAGAAGCGGCCGCTGCCACATTGCTGGTGATGGAGTCTTGCCAAAAGCCGGTGCGGGTGAAAATGTGCGAGGGCATATGCAACGCATGCGGTGCATCAGGCGCGATGTCTGAATAACGTCGTGCTGCTGGAAGCGCCCGTGCGGCCAGGGGCGGCACGTCGTAAGTGTGAATGATGTAGTGAGCGAGCCCAGGATGATCCGGCTCTTCGCGGAACAATGTTTCGAGGATCGCTCCTGCGGCAAGCCGTCCGGCGTAGGTCTTGTCGGCCGGATCTTCGGAGGCTGCGATCGACAACGCATAAAAAATCTGTGCCTCGTGGTCGTTGGGGTATTTCGCCGCTACGTTTTGCATGGAGTCGCGATAGGCAACCAAGCGCGATTGCTGCGGCGTTCGCTCGAAGTTATCGTACAAGTTGGCGACCGCTGCCAGGTAGGCTCGTTCGCGTTCTGTCTTGGCCCCCAAACTTCTGCCGCGTTCAACGCTTTCGCGTCCAGCCTGTAACTGGCCTTTATCCTTCATTCCAGAGGCGAAAGGATTGCTCCATTGGCTGAGTGCGATGCCCCAATACGCGATCCCACATGTCGGGTCCTTCGCCAAAGTTGCGTTGAAGCCTTCGATGGCTCGACGGAATTGGAAAGAATGAAGTAAGGCCACCGCCCGGTCGAACTCTTTCTGTGCTGGTTCGTTGCATGACGTAGTAAAGTGCACCACTCCCAGTTTTTCGCCATTCGCATGCGGATGCTCTTGCGCAGTGATGCCTGAAGCCTGAAGTGCCAGTAATAATCCTACAAGCAGACTCGTTTTGACCATTGTGTCTCACCAGCCCATGGTTATTGCCGTAGAGGCTAAATAGAGCGAACAGAAAGCGCGACGATATCGTCTACAGCCATGGGCTCTTTTTGGAGAAAGGGTTCGCCGTACTTCACTCCGATCAGGGCGCCGTGGTTGCGGGCGAGCAATTCCATGCGATTGTCGAGTTCGTCGATGGCCAGGAAAACGCGTTGTTTGCGTTCGCTCTTGGCGGGGCGAAATTGTGAGCCATAGGCGAGGATGGCGCGGTGGCGCGTTGCATACTGTTTGGTGATGTCCACGATAAAGGTTGGAGGCATGCCTTCGAACGATGTGGCATAGAGAATCTTAAAGGGCCGGTATGGTTCGCCGTCCAACGGAAGCTGCTTGAGCCCAGCAAGGAAGCAACCTTCATAGCCAAGAGTAGAGGCGTGGTAATGGTCGGGATGGCGCGCCTCCCAATAGGGAAGAATGACGGTGCGTGGTCGAAGATCGCGGATATGCTGAGCGAGGCGCATTTTATTCTGGCGTGTAGGCTGGACGTCGGAATCGGGAACACCCAAGCAGCCTCTCCAGGAAACCTTCAGAATCTTGGCGGCCAGGGCAGCTTCTTTTGCGCGAGTTTCCGGCGTGCCCCGAGTTCCCATTTCACCTGCGGTCAGATCCAGGATGCCGGTTTTGTAGCCCTGCTGGGCCATCTTCAGCAGAGTTCCTCCACACGTGAGTTCAACGTCGTCGGGATGCGCAGCAATTGCCAGAACATCGAGATTCATCATGGTCCTCGCGATTAGTCCCGGATTGTAACACCATCGAGAGAAGACTTTAATGAGGTTACATTCCGTAACCTGGCGCGAAGCAGGACGAACGTCGCTGATGCTTAGCTACTCCGTGCAATTCTAAACCGCAATATCTCAAACAGTTCGCGCATTCCCTGTCTGGACAGATTTCCAGACAGGGGATGTGCTATTTTTACGCCATGAGCGAAGAGAAGAAGTTGCAGGGACGAGTGGCGCTGGTTACTGGCGCAGGGAAGCGACTTGGTCGCGCCGTAGCCTTACGGTTGGCCGAGGAAGGTGCGGACGTTGCGGTGCATTACGGCAAATCGGGTGGTGCAGCGGGAGAGGTCGTACAGGAGATTGAAGCGTTGGGCCGACGCACAGCGGCATTCGTAGCGGAGTTAACGAACGTAACGTCAATTCGCACAATGATCGGCGCCGTCGTTACACATTTCGGCAGACTGGACATTTTGGTCAATAGCGCTGCCAATTTCCTGGAAACGAAATTTTCGGAGACCACTGAAGAGATTTGGGATGGCTCTCTGGACACGAATCTAAAAGCTCCGTTTTTTTGCACGCAAGCGGCGGCTCCCTATCTGGCGAAATCGGCGAAGGGCGTAGTCATCAACTTTGCGGACATCGGCGGACTGTTGGGCTGGAAAGAGTTTCTGCCGCATTCGGTTTCGAAGGCTGGCGTCATTATGATGACGAGGATTCTGGCTAAGGAACTGGCTCCCGGGGTGCGAGTAAACGCCATTGCCCCTGGCACGATCACTATGCCTGGAGACCCACCGCAGTGGGAGGCCGACTTTGTCCAGCGCGCGCCTCTGAAAAAATCGGGTCGACCCACGGACATAGCGGACGCCGTGATGTACCTGGTGACGGCGGAGTTTGTGACCGGGCATGTGCTGGTGGTGGACGGTGGACGGACGTTGTGAGGTATGGACGAGGTAAGGAAGCAAAGAGGCAGCTGCAAGGAAGTAGAAATGGATTCAAAAAGTAGGTGAATCGAATCGGGATTATTTCTAGGTCGCAAGATGCAGGGAACCGTTCAAGGGTGTATTCTTAATAATTGTGCGTAGTTGCTGAGAACCGCACCCCGCGTGGCGCATGTCCCAGTCTGCAACATAGGAGCAAGTCGACGTATGGATCAAGAAACAATCGCAGCGAGGCACGTTCAGGACGTAGAGATTCAGGAATGGCTGGAGTCGCTGGATTCCGTGCTGGAATCGAGCGGCACGGACGTAGCTCGCGAGATTCTGGAGCGCTTACGGGCACATGCCACAGTTAGTGGAATTGACCTGCCGTTTACCGCCAACACTCCCTACGCGAACACGATCCCTGCGCGGCTTGAACCGTTGTTCCCTGGCGATCAACAACTGGAGCGGCGCATCAAGTCGCTGATCCGCTGGAACGCTCTGGCAATGGTGGTACGCGCGAACCGCGGCGAACACAACATTGGGGGGCACATCTCGACCTTTGCTTCGGCTGCTACATTGTATGAAGTGGGATTCAATCACTTTTTCCGGGCGCGCAGCGATAGCTTTGAAGGCGACACGATTTATTTTCAGGGGCACGCTGCGCCGGGAGTATATTCGCGCGCATTTTTGGAAGGGCGGCTGAGCATTGAGCAGTTGGAAAACTTTCGCCGAGAGCTGAAACCTGGCGGCGGATTGTCGTCCTATCCGCATCCCTGGTTGATGCCGGATTTTTGGGAATACCCCACGGTGTCGATGGGCCTTGGCCCGTTGATGGCGATTTATCAAGCGAGGTTCAACCGGTACCTGGAAAATCGCGGCCTGAAGCCAGCCACGGATGCCAAGGTGTGGGCGTTCCTGGGTGATGGTGAGACGGACGAGCCAGAATCGCTGGGCGCTATAACGCTGGCCTCTCGGGAGAAACTCGACAACCTGATCTTTGTTATCAACTGTAATTTGCAGCGTCTGGATGGGCCGGTGCGCGGCAACGGCCAGATTATTCAGGAACTGGAATCAGCATTCCGCGGTGCGCGCTGGAACGTCATCAAAGTTCTCTGGGGCAGCGAATGGGATCCGATTCTGGAGCGAGACACCGAAGGATTGCTGGTCAAGCGCATGGGAGAGATGGTCGACGGAGAGTACCAGAAGTTGGTGGTCTCCAGTGGCGATTACATCCGGCAATTTTTCTTCGGCAGCGATCCGCGCTTGCTCAAGCTCGTAGAGCCGCTGCCAGACGAGGCGTTGCGGCGTTTGCGACTGGGAGGGCACGATCCACGCAAGGTTTACGCGGCTTATAAGGCGGCATTCGAACATAAAGGCGGGCCGACGGTGATTTTGGCGCGCACGATTAAGGGCTACGGTCTGGGTGAAGCCGGCGAAGGAAAGAACGTTACGCACCAGCAGAAGAAGTTGAATGAAGACGAATTGCGCGAATTCCGTTCGAGGTTTGGAATTCCCATGAGCGATGCGGAATTAAGCGAAGTACCGTTCTACCGCCCTCCTGAGGATAGCGAAGAGATCCGTTATTTGCGCTCAAAGCGTGAAGCCCTTGGTGGATACACCCCCCAGCGCAAAGTGCGTTCGAAGCCGATTGCCGCGGATCATGACGAACTGTTCCGCGAGTTTCACGATGGCAGCGATGGTCGTGAAGTTTCCACGACAATGGCTTTCGTGGCCATGCTTAGAAAGATGCTGAAGGACCATGAAATCGGCAAGCTGATCGTGCCCATCGTTCCGGATGAAGCGCGGACGTTCGGTATGGAATCGCTATTCCGCACCGTGGGAATTTATTCCAGCGTGGGGCAGAAGTATGAGCCGGTGGACGTCAATACGCTCCTTTACTACAAGGAAGCGAAAGACGGACAGATTCTTGAAGAGGGAATCACAGAAGCAGGATCAGTAGCATCGTTTATCGCCGCGGGTTCGGCTTATGCCACTCACGGCGTCAATACGATTCCGTTCTTTATTTACTACTCCATGTTTGGATTCCAGCGAGTTGCCGATTTCATCTGGGCGGCGGCGGATATGCGCACGCGTGGATTCCTGCTGGGCGGGACGGCGGGACGTACAACGCTCTCTGGCGAAGGATTGCAGCACCAGGACGGCAATAGCCATGTGTTGGCACTGCCTGTGCCCAATCTTCTGGCCTACGACCCTGCCTATGCATTTGAGATTTCTGTGATTATTCAGGACGGAATTCGCCGGATGTACAAAGAAGGCGAAAGCATTTTCTACTACATCACCGTCATGAACGAACCCTACGCTATGCCGGCAATGCCTGCCGGCGTGGAAGAAGGGATTCTGAAGGGGATGTACATGTTCCGAGCGGCAATTAACAAGAAAGCGAAATTGCGAGCACAGTTGTTTGGCAATGGCGCGATCTTGAACGAAGTGCTTCGCGCGCAGGAAATATTAGAGAAGCAGTACAGCGTTGCCGCAGACGTCTGGAGCGTAACGAGTTACAAGTGTTTGTACACCGACGGAATCGAGACGGAACGGTGGAATCGGCTGCACCCGAGCGAGAAGCCGAGGGTGCCCTACGTCACGCAATGTCTGGATGGATCGCAGGGTGTGCTGGTCGCGGCAACGGATTATCTGAAGACACTTCCCAACATGATCAGCAAGTGGATGACGAGGCGACTGGCATCATTGGGCACGGATGGCTTTGGCCGCAGCGAGGGGCGCACATCATTGCGTGATTTCTTCGAAGTGGATGCGAAGTTCATCACCTTGGCAACGCTGCACGAGCTATACCAGGATGGGCAGATCGCGAAAAGCGTGGTAGAAAAAGCCATCCAGGAATTGGGAATCAATCCCGAGAAACCGAATCCGGTCATTTCGTAGGAGACCTCTTGTGCGCTACCAGCGCCAGGTTGCTGCTGGGCTATCACTGTTTGCGACTCTGGCAGCAAGCCGCTTCTTTACTTTTGCCCAGGTCAAACAATCAGTAGAAAATCAGCGGCAGGAATTTCTGCAACGCTTGAGTGCAGCTGCAATCGAGCGAACGCAGCACACTGTTCGCTACGATCCTGCCTACGTGCGAATTGCGTATCCCGGCGGCGATGTCCCCGCCAGCACGGGTGTGTGCACAGATGAAGTAATTCGTGCTTATAGAGCGCTGGGAATCGATCTGCAAAAAGAAGTCCATGAGGATATCGAAGCAAACTTCTGGTCATATCCGAATCACCTGCGGTGGATGCAAATTCATGCCGATTCGAACATTGATCACCGAAGGGTTCCCAACCTGATGGTGTTTTTCAGTCGCAAAGGAGAATCGCTGGCGATCAGCGCACAAGGACATGACTATAATCCCGGCGATCTCGTTACTTGGGATCTTGGGGGCGGCGTGCCGCACATAGGCGTGGTGGTTGATCGGAAATCTTCGGTAAGCGGTCGATACATGATCGTGCACAACATCGGACAAGGGCCGAAGTTGGAAGATGTCTTGTTTAGTTGGAAAATTACAGGGCACTACCGCTACTCCGGACCACAGACGAGTCACTAATTACCGGCGCTCTCCAGAATGTCATTTGGCTTCAATCGACCGGTAGCAAGATTCGCAACCAACTCGCGGTTCGCGGCTAGGAAGTCATAATTAGCCAACTCCTTCGGCAGCACCCATGCGATGTGCTCGTAGACAATTGGGGTGACGTCGAGCTCCGCAAACTGTGCGGCAAAGAAATGAATTTCGAGTTGCGCCGGGAGATTCGCATACTGATGCTGAACTTCAGCAATCTCGCGGCTTTTGGTGAGAGTAACACCGAGCTCTTCGCGTAACTCGCGAGCCAGGGCCTGTTCCAGGGACTCACCTTCGTGAACCTTGCCTCCAGGAAATTCCCACTTCAGGGCGGAAGTATCATTGTGCCGCCGTTGGCCAATGAGGATACGACGGTCAGCCCGTTCGATAACTGCAGCTACGACAATCATGTGGTGGTCACGAGCGAAAAGCATAGCAGAAGCGGGGCTAAATTCGCAGCTAGAGGCGATTGGCGTTGACGGAAGTGTCGTAGTTGTGTTGCACTTCGATTTCCATTTTACCTGGAGGGAATCGTGTTGATTCGAATAGCGACAATTCTTATTGCTATTGCGGTTTTTTGTGGAACAGTCCGTCCGCAATCGCAGGACGCCGGAGGTGTAGTCCGCTTCAAAGGCACGATGGACAATGTAAAAGCCACGTTTGGTCCAGCAGAACCCGTCGCTCATTTGAAAGCGGGTGGGGTGCTGGAGGCAAATTCACTGGACTGTTTTGGAAATGCGCTGCAGAAAGCAGGTGATCCGTTCTCGCTGATCAAGATTGATAATCCGCTTACCGGGCCATTTTTCATCGACGGAGCGGAACCGGGTGACACACTGGTCGTGCAAATCCTGGATTTGCAGGTAGACGGTATGCAAGGAGTGGGGACCTTCGGGCCGGGGTTTGGCGCGGCCAACTCCACGCATTACACACCAATGCTGGAAAAAGAGCCTTTGCCAGAACGTGCCTGGTATTACCCGATCGATGCGGAAAGGAAACTGATCACATTTCAGGCCGTCGATTCCGATTTTAAAGTGCAATTCCCGCTGAAGCCGTTTCTTGGATGCATCGGCGTGGCACCCGCCAATGGAGAGGCGAGAAGTTCGATTGTACCCGCGGAGTTCGGCGGAAATATGGACGCGCCGGAAGTGTCACCGGGCAACACGCTGTATCTGCCCGTAAACGTGAAGGGCGCACTGTTCTATTTTGGCGATGGACACGCCGCGATGGGCGACGGGGAAGTGGCGGGCAGTGCGGTGGAAGTACCCATGAAAGCCAAATTCAAATTTGAGCTTGTCAAAGGCAAAAGCACCGGTTGGCCGCGCCTGGAAAACGACCACGAACTAATGGCGGCGGGGATTTATCGCCCCGTGGACGATGCGGTGCGGATTGCTGTGACGGAACTGGTCCATTGGGTGCATCGAGACTATGGGCTTTCGGAGTTGGATGCTTATGAGCTTTTCTCCAAGGTCGGCAAGTTGCATCTGACGGAAATGGTGGACCCAAATTACGTGGTGATTGCATCGATTGATAAAAGATATCTACCCGTGAAGAAGTAAACTCTTGCAGGTGAGGAGGCCGGGACCAAATAGCGTTCATGTTCAGCGAAATTCTGCTCGACCATTTTCGAAATCCTCGCAACGTCGGGGAATTGGCAAACGCAACTGTTTGCGTTGAGGTGAGCAATCCCGTGTGTGGGGATGTGTTGCGGTTGGCAGTGAGAGTCGAAGCGGGAAGAGTTCAAGAAATGAGGTTTTTGTGCCGTGGATGTACCACCGCGATTGCCTGTGGATCTGTTCTAACGGAGAGGATGGTGGGAGTGGGAGTTGCGTCACTGGAGAAGATCACGGCACAGGTCTTGGCGGAATCGCTTGGGGGATTGCCCGAAGCGACCTACCACGGCGCACAACTGGCGGAGGACGGAATTAAGGCGCTTTTGGAAGAATTGAGAAAGCCGTGAAGCATGAAGGGCGGCTAGTCGATGGCGTTTGTGACACGGGCGAATGTTTCCGGGTCGTTTAGGTTGAGCACGCAACCTTCTTCTACCGTATGACACTCCTGAATTTCAGCCTTATGAGCCCAGACGACTGAACGCGCGCCCAGTTCCAACGACGCGTTCTGCAATTCCAGGTATAGCTTGGCAGAGAACAGCACCGGATGCCCCCGTTTCCCCTCGAAAACGGGTAAAACGATAGAAGCGTGCGAAGCATAGAAACGCGCGATGAGGTCATCAATGAGTGCCGCGCTGATCAACGGATGATCGATCAGACAGAGGAGCATTCCGTCGGTTCCTGGCGGCAGGCTGTGCAAGGCAGCCTGGATCGAACTCAACTGCCCCTTCTGCCATTCCGCGTTAATCACGATTTCGTCGGCAGCAAGGTCGATGGCTTTAGCAATGGGTTCCGCATCGGCACCTAAAACGACGCGGCGAACACCAATTTTCGGATGGTGGGTGATCTCCAGAAGATGATCCAGGAATGCTCGGCCTTGATAGGGAAGTAGCGCCTTTGGCGAGCCCATGCGGCTCGAGGCGCCTCCGGAGAGAATGACGGCCGCAAGCATAAAACCTTTTAGCGGGTCTCGATCGGGTCTCGCAACTCGAGTTTGATCTTCTTGTGAGCAGCCGACGGAGCATTTCTGCGAATTGCCACCAACTCCGAAACGATGCTGACAGCGATCTCTTCCGGAGACAACGCACCAATGTCCAAGCCCATGGGAGCGTATACGCGCTCGAATTCCTGCATACGATAGCCCTCTTTCTCCAGGGCTTTGTAGACACTCAATACTTTGCGTTTGCTGCCAATCATGCCCACGTAGCGAGCCTGGGTTCGCACGGCCCACGCCAAAACGCGCATATCGTCTTTGTGCCCACGGGTGACGATGACCAGGTAAGCGGATGGTCCCGGTTGCAGTTTTTCAAACGCGTCCCCATAACTTGTAAAGATCTCCTGAGCCATGGGAAAACGCTGCGTGTTGGCGAACGCCTCACGATCATCAATGATTCCGACTCCAAAACCAACCGCATGTGCGGCCTTCGCCACCGCCGTGGAGACATGACCGGCGCCGAAGAGATACAACACCGGCTGCGGCAGAATGGGCTCAACGAAAATCTCAACCGTACCGCCGCAAATCAGGCCGTTGTCGTAACTAGCCTCATTGTTCAGTTGGAAGACGAGCTTCTTTGGCAGTTCGCTGGCCATTACCTGTTTTGCAGCAGCCCAGACGTCAGCTTCGACACAGCCGCCACCAATCGTTCCAAAGATGGAGCCATCTTCACGCACTAACATTCGTGAGCTTTCGTAGCTGGGGATGGAGCCATTGGTATGCACAATTGTGGCCAAAGCCCCACGCTGGCCTGCACGCCTCATGCGAACAATCTCTTCGAACAAGTCCATGTCCCTGAGGGTACGAGGCGTTGCCCTGCCTGTCAATTGCGGGAAATCCGGTCAGGATGTAGCCTGAAGCTGCTCGGAAAGCTATGGGTAATCAAGTGGAGGAGGCTGGCTGTGAAGGCGATTGTGATAGAGCAGCACGGTGGTCCCGCAGTCCTGCAATACAAGGAGTATCCCAAGCCGACCATTGGTGCAAACGAAGTACTGGTGCGCGTGCGAGCCTGTGCATTAAATCACCTCGACCTGTTGGTGCGGCGTGGACTCCCGGGCGTACTAATTCCTTTGCCGCACATTCCTGGCAGCGACGTCGCTGGTGAAGTGGCCGAAATTGGCGAAGAGGTGCGCACCGCAAAAGTCGGACAGAAAGTTGTTCTCGCCCCGGGAGTGACGTGCGGACACTGTCCTGCCTGCATCGCTGGGAAAGACAATCGTTGCCACAAATTTACCAATCTCGGCTACAAACTCGAGGGTGGATGCGCTGAGTTCGTTCGATGCCCCGATGTAAACTGCATGCCCTACCCGGAAAACCTGGATTGGGTGAATGCGGCTGCGGTACCCCTGGTCTTTTTGACTGCCTGGCATATGCTTGTGAGCCGCGCAGAAATTCAGCCCGGTGAAGATGTTCTGGTGCTGGCTGCGGGTAGTGGAGTGGGAATGGCCGGAGTGCAAATTGCGAAGTTTTTTGGCGCGCGCGTGATTGCTACGGCAGGTTCGGAAGAAAAACTGGCCAAGGCGAAGGAATTGGGCGCGGACGAAGTCGTGCATCATGGAAAAATGGAAATTGATAAAGAGGTACGAAGGCTTACTGCCAATCGCGGTGTGGATATCGTAATGGAACATGTGGGGATAGCAACGTGGGACAAAAGTGTGAAGAGCCTTGCGGCTTCCGGGCGTCTGGTCACGTGTGGTGCGACAACCGGGTATGATGCGAAACTGGATTTGCGCTTTTTGTTTAGCAGGCAATTGTCGCTGCTGGGCTCCTACATGGGCACCAAAGACGAATTGCGAACGGTGCTGAAACTGGTTGCGCAGGCACGTCTGAAACCCATTGTCGACAAAGTGTTTCCCTTGCAGGAGTGCGCCGCAGCTCATGAGTATCTAGAGGCCGGCAAACAGTTCGGAAAAGTAGTGCTTACCGTGGGGTAAGAGTTCATCGGTGTCTTTGAATTGCGATGACAGAGAGTGCGAGTCGGGCGGTTAAATCCTACGGGAGCAAGCCAAACACCGCGACACTGTTTGGCGTCCCGACGTAGACCCTGCCGTTGGCCACCATGGGTGTGATGAATTTGTTGCCCGCAAAATGATCGCGGTTGTTCGCTGCCTGGTTCGAGTCATAAAGTTCGGTATTGAGATTTGCGGAATCAAAGGCATAGAGAATGCCGGCATTGTCGACAGCCCAAACGATGCCATTGTTTGGGCCGTTGGCGGAGATGCTTGGCGTCGCGCCGGGATATTGGAAAGCATGCGTGGACTGAGACGAAGGAGTCGCCGCCAGTTTCGCATTGGTGAGGGGGAATGCTTTCAGGGCGTCATTTACAGCGCCGAAGTAGACCTTGTCACTGAAATAAGCGGGCATGGAGAAGACACCGCCACCAAGTTGACCCGAAATCTCCTGATAAATCGCATCCGCAGCAGCATTGAACTTGCCCATGGAATCGCGATCAACCACATAGATCACGGTGTCTTTGCCGGCCCCGACCGCGAGATGCTTGCTATTCCCTCCCGCATCTTTCACATCGGGAAGCACCAACGCTCCTCCCGATCCGAGATCCTGGTCCGCATTCGATTCGGAAACGGTGTTATGCATGGTGAAATAATCCGCAAGCGCGAGGCCGGCGGACGTCGAGAGCTTAACAAAACAATTTCCGCAATTTCCGTGCGAGGGGAACCCCTGTAAGTCCAGGGTGGTGTCAAACGTTCCGTTTCCTTCCAGGAAGTAGATATTCGAGGAGGAGTCCGCGGCAGGCGCGGTGCCGGACATCCAGATTCCTCCGTCGCTGCCATTCGGTTCGAGGTTGAGCACACTGGATCGCGCCAGCGTGTCTGCGCCGAAAGCCATCACCCAGGAAGTATAAGGGGTGATATCGCAGTGCGACGACCATGTCGTGTAAATCGTGCCGCCAATTTGCAGCAATCCCGGACGCTCTTTGTATTGCGCCGGATCGAAAGTTACTGTTCCACCGGAACTTCCGGCGCCAGTGCCGGGAAACGTCGCAGTAATGGTCATTGGCCCGCCAAACAACTCCGCTCCCGTGGACAAATTGAAGGCATGCAGGCGTTGGAAATAATTCCCGGAACTGTTCTTCGACATGGCGATGACGTAGATGGCGTTGCGGCTGCGATCGATGACTGGAGTGGCGGTGATGCCAATTTCTGGCGTGACCTGGCCACATCCACGAGCGTCGCTGGTGGTTTCGCCGGTTCCGAGAGTCGACTTCTGCCAGAGTATTGTGGATGCAGTGCCGCTGATGGAGTCGGCGTCAATTGCATAGACGGAGCCGTGCTCGGTGACTATGTATAGAACATTTTTCGTTTGCCCTGAAATGGCAAGTTGAGAAAGGTACAGGGGTTGGGCATCGACTTTGCCATCCACCCGGAACTCGCCCCTCTTTCCGAATGTAGCAGACTTCACATTCGCCGGAGTCAGCGTGGTTTCACTGAGGTTCTGCCCGGTGCGCGCGTTGTCATAGTGGTAGGTAATTACGTCCACGGTGGAAATGGCGGAGCCGGGATTAACGGTCAAGAGGGCGGTATTGCTGGGGACACTTCCAACGGAATTACTGACAACAACACGGAACAGTTCTCCGGAATTGGCAACCGCCGTAACAGGAGTCGTGTAGTTAGCGGCGGTTGCACTGGGAATGTTCGAACCGTTCATTTGCCATTGGTAGGAAAGAGGAGCTGTGCCGCTGGCAACGACGCTGAAAGTGGCGGTTTGTCCCGCGGTGACCGTTTGATTGGCAGGCTGCGTGGTAATGGTTGGAGCGACGGGTGCGGCGTTCACCGTCAAAGTTGCTTGAGTGCTCGTGACGCTTCCCGCGCTGTTGCTGACAACAACGTCGAACTTCGTAGCGTTGTCTGCCGAGATGGTCGCAGGCGTGGTGTAACTTGCTGCCGTCGCGCCGCTGATATTTGTGGTGTTCTTGCGCCATTGATAGGAGAGGGGAGCTGTGCCACTGGCAGTGACATTGAACGCGGTTGTTTGTCCCAAGGCGACCGTTTGATTGGCAGGTTGAGTGGTGATAGCAGGTGCTACCGCAGAATTCCCGTTATTGCTGGAAGAGCTACTGCATCCAGCCAGATTTGCCAAGCAGAGAATGGGAACGAAGGTGGAACGGAACAGGATTGGCTTCACGAAGAGTACCCCCAGTGAAAATAAGAGACTGGACACTCATTTTGTAGGAACGCAAACTAAACTCTGCACTCGCAAATTCACGGTGGGAGGCTTAGATTACCTGAACCGCAAAGTAATCGCACCTAAATCGCTACTACTGTTCACTAACTGCAACTGTGATTAACAAGAAAGGGAATGCCCTCGCTTATTCGAAACCAGTACGGAAGCGGTTTTGTGCATCACGCCGGATACCACGGGGAAATCGAGATTTGTAGCCGCAGTTAGCTGAGAAGGGCGTGGAAGCGCGGGTCAGAACGCAGCGAATCGAGATCGGAATCCTTTGCGGCCCAGTTTTTGTAGAAAGTGCCGTGTTCCATCACTTTGGAAAGGCACGTGAGAGCATCTTCGGTGCGGCCCAAGAGCGAATAAACGCAAGCCACGTTGTACAGGATAGAAGTTTCTTCGGGATCGATAGCAACGGCGCGGCGAGCCCATTCATAGCTTTTGTCATGCTGCCCGATGCGAGCCAGAATTCCCGCGCCCAGGTATAGCGAACGTGGATCATCAGGGTGGCTATCAATGTGCTTTTCGATCAACTGCAGGGCACGGCGCTCTGTTGATTCGGCTTCGATAGGGCGCCCGAGACCATGGTAGACGGGAACCAGCAAGCTGACCGCCTGATAGTCGTCGGGATTCAGCCGGGATGCCTGCTCATAAAGTTCCGCGGCCTTGGCCAAGTCGCCGCTCTGAAAGGAAGTGCGCGCGTAAAAATAATAGGCCTCGTAGAGCTTGGGATTGAGCCGAATCGCTTCTTCAAATTCCTTTTCCGCGTGCGCAAAGTCTTTTTTCAACGCAAATGCCAATCCGCTGGCGGCATGAGCCTCCGCGAGTTCCGGGTCCAAATCCAAGGCTTTGCGGCTCGCTGCTTCTGCTTCGTTCAGATTGTCTTCAGCGCTGTCCCAATACATGTAGAGAAATGAGCAGCAATCCGCCACACCGGCGAACGCGCGCGCATAATGCGGATCGATCACAATGGCCCGGGCAAACATCTGCCGGGCATAGTCAAAACCCTTACGGCGGAACTGGTGGAAAAACTGGCGGCCTCGCAAATAGTAGTCATACGCCTGCGGATTCTCGGTCTGTTTCCGCGCGATGGCTTTTTCCTCTTGCGGAGAAAGCTTGATGCGTAGCGCCTGGCTGATGCTGCGAGCGATTTCGTCCTGTACCTCGAAAACATCTTTCAGTTCGCGATCGTAGCGTTCCGCCCAGATGGAGTGGCCGGTCTGCGCGCGAATCAGTTGCGCGGTGATGCGCAGTCGATTGCCGGCGCGTCGAAGGCTACCGCTTAGCACGCAGGCGGCGTTCAGTTCGCGGCCTACTTGAGGCCCGGTCACGGGTTTGTCGCGATAAGCAAGCACGGCAGCTCTCGGGAAGACCTGAAGCTCTTTGATCTTCGAAAGCTCAGTGATGATGTCTTCGGTCATGCCGTCGCGAAAGTATTCATCGTCTTTGCTGGGGCTGAGATTTTCGAAATAAAGCACTGCCACGGATTTGTCGGAGGCTGGCGCGGTCGCGGATTCCGTGGCGATCGCCTGTTTCTTAGAGTCGCTCATGCGGCCAGAGGATTCGTGGTCACGCTTCAAACGCTTGAGGTCGGTCCGTATTTCGGAGGCAGTCTGGTAACGAAGGTCACGATCCTTTTCGATGGCCTTGTTGATGACGCGCTCCAGTTCGGTGGGCAGGGAGGCGTTGAGCGCCGATACTTCCTTTGGAGTGCCGTGCAGGATCGAATCGAAAATGATCGCGGTTGTATCCCCACCAAAGGCAAGCTTTCCCGTGGCCATTTCGTACAGAACCGCACCAAAGGAGAAAAGATCGGTGCGTGCGTCGAGGTCTTTGCCCAGAGCCTGCTCTGGCGACATATACGCCATGGTGCCAAGTGCGGTACCGGGGCTGGTGAGGAACTGCGCGTCGGGGGCGACAGTGGCCTGGCCAGAGACTTCGACATGGCCCAGTTGCAGACGCCGCGGTTCCATCTTGGCGAGCCCAAAATCGAGGATTTTGCACTGCCCGCGTTGCGTAACGAAAACGTTTGCGGGCTTAATGTCGCGATGGACGATGCCTCTAGTGTGCGCAGCGGCAAGCGCATCGGCAATCTCAATTCCGATGCCAAGAATATCGTTGAGGGGCAGCGGCTTGCCATCGATGCGATGCTTCAGCGTCTGGCCTTCGAGCAGTTCCATCACGATGAATGGACGGTGATCGTATTCGCCAACATCATGAATCGTGCAGATGTTGGGATGATTCAGGGCAGAGGCCGCTCGTGCTTCTCGTTGAAAGCGCTCCAGGGTTTGTGCGTCGGTAGGCGTATCTTCGGGGAGAAACTTCAGCGCAACGCTGCGATCGAGACGCGTGTCTTCGGCGCGATAGACCACGCCCATGCCTCCGCCGCCTAACTTTTCTTGAATGCGGTAATGAGAAACGGTCTGACCTGAAAGGGAGCGAGGCTCTGACATGTTCCGGTATTCTAGAGGCGCTGAAGGATGCAAGTCAATTCAGGGCAAGAATTGGCGGCTTCTGGAGCTTTGTTGCTGGCGTAAACCAACGGGCCGAGCTTCGCGTTGAGTCCCTTGGCCATTTGCTCAGCAATCGTTCGAGCTTTCGTCAAGGCGGCTGCACCAGCCTTTGCTTGAAGGGCAGCGCGGTCTATCACTTCCCATGTCACGTTCCCGACACTATTGGCTCCTGCATGCATAGCCACGTCCACCAGCTTCTGAGCTTGGTCGACAGGCACTTTTACTTTCCAAGACTGATAGGCGCTGAATTGTCTTAGCTTGCGTTCTTTGAGAGTCCACTTGTCATTCTGTTCCACCCTTTCTAGGGACAAATTGCCACTCTCGATGAAACGCTTATCTAGACCAGCTTTTACCATGGCTTCTACGACCAAATTCGCCACGCGCACGTTTTCCTCGTACGCTTCCTTCTCAACCGTAGCGTAGTTCTCATAGCCGATGGTTACGATTGCTAGGTCCGGTTCGACACTCACCGAATCATCGGCCGTAACAGCAATGGTCCTGTTGCTCGGACTGACCGCTACTTGTTGGGCAGCAAGGGTGCCAGACAACATGCAAGAAAAAACGAGAGCGACTCCCACTCGATTCATAATCAACCCCTATCTTGGCTCTAGAAAGTATGGCGACAAGTTGTATTAGAAAAAGTCTATCTCAGAATTGCCCTAGGGTGGGATTAACGCTGACCGGAAACTGACCCACTACCCAGAGTGAATGAGAAACAGTGTATTTGTCTCTGTCGGGAGGCTATGCCAGAATAGAGAAGTAGTTCGAGGTAATCATGGAAACGACCCTGGGCAAGAGCATCACCCTGACCAAGCCGGATGATTTCGGCAAGCTCCTTCAGGATGAAGGGATTATTTTCACGCAGCTGGACAAAGCCGTGAACTGGGCGCGCCGCAGCTCGATCTGGCCGCTGGGGTTTGGCCTGGCTTGCTGCGCCATTGAGATGATGTCCATGGCAGCCTCGCGGTTTGACTTGGCGCGTTTCGGCGCGGAAGTGTTTCGTCCTTCTCCCAGGCAAGCTGATCTGATGATCGTTGCCGGGCGTCTTTCGCAAAAAATGGCTCCCGTGATCAAGCAGCTTTACGATCAGATGCCAGAGCCGAAGTGGGTGATTTCGATGGGTGCTTGCGCCACTTCAGGCGGGGTCTTCAACAATTACGCGATCGTGCAGGGATGCAACCAGGTGATTCCGGTGGATGTGTATGTTCCCGGATGCCCGCCGCGACCCGAAGCGGTGCTGTACGCCATTCTGCAATTGCAGAAGAAGATCGACAGCGAAAAGGGTTCGTTTAAGCGCGCCCTGAACATCGCTTAATCGAATTTCAGTGCAGTAAAGTTTTACTCCTGCAGGTACCCCATGGAAATGACGACAAGCGCACGTGAATTGCTGCGGCATTGTTTAGCGACTACTGCCTATCGGGCAAGCAAAGCTCTGCGAGACGCGCCAGAGTCATTCGGCGATTTTAAGGCGGCGGAATCCACGCGCACGCCTGTACAGATCGTCGCGCACATGGGCGACTTGTTCGATTGGGCGCTCAGTATCGCCAAAGGCAAGCAGGTGTGGCGCGATTCAAAGCCGCTGCCTTGGGCACAGGAAGTTTCGCGTCTTTTCGATACCATCAAGAAGTTCGATGACTACCTGTGCGGAGAGGAGACGCTGGAGGCTTCCCCAGAGAAACTGTTTCAAGGGCCGGTAGCTGACGCGGTGAACCACATCGGCCAACTGGCCATGCTGCGCCGGATGGCGGGAATCCCAATAAAAGGTGAAAACTACTACCAGGCAGACATCGCAGCGGGAAAAGTAGGGCAGGAGCAGGCGGCCCCAAAGCGCGAATTTTGACGATAACTTTTCTGGACTTCCCCGGAACACCTCAGTACACTCTGCAAACCCCCTCAGGCTGAGTCATGGATGTTAAAGAACAAAGAAAGTATCCGCGGATAAAACCGCCAAAGAGCGTAGTTGTCGCCTGGCAGTCAGGCGTTCTGCGCGACGTGTCTTACGTGGAAAGCCTGGGCTTGAGCGGGCTCTTTCTGCGCACGAAGAAGCAGGTTGCCCTGCGAAGCTTGGTGCAGATTTTGTTGGACATGCCTGTTGGGCAGGTGCGCGCCCGGGCGGTAGTGCGGTGGGTCAAGCAGCAACAAGGTATAGGGCTGCAGATCATCGCCATGGACCCAGGCGATCGCGCGAGATTGTTCCAACAACTCAAAGCGCTTGAAGAAGCAGCATAACAGTCAGCGAGTAGTGCTTGCCGGCGCGGAGTAAACCGTTGCCATTCCCCCAGACAATTCCAATACAGATCCGGGCGCGGATCTCTCGCGCCGAACGTAGCCCATGCCGATGAAGCTGTTTGCCGCCGGAGAGAATGCCGTACGGGTAACGTAGCCAAATTCCTTACCCTCAACAAGGAGGGGCGTGCCTGGCGCCGGCTGTTGCGGTGTGTCGAATTTCAGAGAGACGCGGCTGCGATTCACTTGTCCACGTGAACGCACGCGTTCGACAATTTCCTGCCCGGTATAACAACCCTTTGTGTAGCTAATGTGCGAGTCCTGCAAGCCAGCCTCGTGAGGAATCTGTTTTTCGCCAAAATCGTAGCCGTACCAGGGAATGGCTTGTTCAATCCGCAGCGCATTTAGCGCCGTGTAGCCCATGGGTCCACCAGCGTTTTCCTTAGCAGAGGCAAACAGCAATCTCCACAGCGGCTCAAGATTTGCATGCTCCACGAGGAACTCAACACTCGGAACTCCCGCCACGGTGCGTTTACTGACATTGCAGGGAATTGTGCCCACCATGTACTCGCGCACTTCCAAGTCGATAAGTTTGTCGATGTCGCTCCCTGTCAAACTCGCGACACAGCTGACGGCTTTTGGGCCTTCCAAGGCGAGAGTGCCAAATTTGTCGGTGGCGTCCGTGAGGGTGACGTCGTCCATGATGATGTATTTGTCGAGTCCCTCGATCAGCCGCTCGCGAACCATGGCATGCGACACACAAAAGAGTTTGTCGGGGTAGGCATACGTTTCGATTTCCGCCTGGATGTGTCCCTGCGGGTTCAAGAAAAGCGATACCGTCCCGTGATGATCGGCAAGTCCCTTAATGTTGTTTGTAAGGATCGCGTTAAGGTAACGGACACGGTCCGGTCCCGTGAAATCAAGGTAAGCGCGATAGTTCTTGTCGATCAGCGCCACACTTTCACGGGCAAATCGATATTCGTTGCGCCAGTCGCCAAAATCGTTGGGCAGTTCGCAACCGAACCATGCACCCAAGTGCGCGCCATTCTCACGGTGGGATTCCGCGAGCGGTGTGGGAAGGGGATTGGCGGTTGCGTCCAAAGGAGTGCCTCCACAACAAGTTTAGCATCCTGCAAAACTGCGTAACGGCAGGAAGATTCCTACCAATGGCCCTGGGGCGCAGTCCCATCGCGGTTCAGGGCAAGCAGGTATGGCTATGCTACAAAGACAGAATGTATACTGAAGCGAATGACGGCACCCATTTCAACTTTTGACGCTGCCAATCCGGAGATCATCTACATCAAGATCCCCGTGGGGATGCTGCAGTGCAATTGCTCGATACTTGGCGATCCCAAGACGCGCGAAGCGATTGTTGTGGATCCGGGTGATGAGGTAGAGCGCATCCTGGATATGGTCGGCCGCTACAAACTCACAGTGAAGGCCATTGTCAGCACACACGCGCACATCGACCATGTAGGCGGCCTCGCCAAGCTTCACCTGTATACAGGCGCGCCAGTAATGATGCATCGCGATGATCTGCCCCTCTATAACGGAATGGATGTGCAGGCCGCGTTTCTCGGCGTGAAGTCGCCCGACCTGACCGATGTGGACCAGTTGCTGAAGGATGGCGACGCGCTTCAATGGGGCGGCTATGAGGCTAACGTAATTCACACTCCGGGTCATTCGCCGGGCAGTCTGTGCTTGTACCTGCCGAAAGATTCGGGGCAGATCAAACTTTCGCAGCCGCAGCTCTACGCCGGCGATACGCTTTTTGCGGGCAGCATCGGTCGCACGGATCTGTGGGGCGGCTCGATGGACCAGATTATGGAGTCGCTAACGCAGAAGCTGATGCAATTGCCAGATGACACGATTGTGTATCCGGGGCACGGTGACATCACCACAATTGGCCGCGAGCGTGCCTCGAACCCGTTCCTCGTCGACGCATAAACTTATTCGGAGTGATTGGAAACGTCCATGGGACAAGAGATTGCGTGCATAGCTCATTTTGACGGTACGAGCGGGCGTGGTAAGGCACTCCTCGAAACAAACGAAATAATTTTCCGTGGCAAATTTCGCCTGAAGGTACCTTTCTCCTCAATCAAAGAGGTTAAAGCCACCAATGGCGAACTGCAGGTGAAAATTTCAGATGGCCTGCTGGTTTTTGAACTGGGGGATAAGGCAGAGAAGTGGCGGGACAAAATCCTGAATCCCAAGTCACTGGTTGAAAAGCTGGGTGTCAAGCCAGGTGATCATGTGGCTCTTCATGGGTCATTCGAGAATAGCTTTAGAGATGATTTAAAGAAGCACGGTGCAAGAATCGCCACGAAAGTGGATTCGCCGTGGCATTTCCTGTCGGCGGACAAACGCGAGGATCTGACCAGCGTAAAACGACTCGCTAAGGATTTGCAGGGCGCCGCGGCATTGTGGGTGGTCTATCCGAAAGGCCAGAAGAGCATCACTGAGAGCGATGTACGGGGTGCCGGGTTGAAGGCGGGATTAGTTGATGTGAAAGTAGCTGGCTTCAGCACTACGCACACTGCGTTGAAATTCGTAATTCCGAGAGCCAAGCGTTAGGCTGAATTCCCGTCGCTTTTCTTGCCGGGCAGTCCGGCCTCTCGCGTGAGCCGCATGTCTTCCATCACGGACTGCAACAACTCCTTTGCATTGGCGAGTTCCAGCGTGATCATCCGTATATCCATCGCGGGCACGGTGGGATTGCGCTGACTGGTGCAATAGACGCCGTGTTGGCCGACCAGGACCATGGCGTTGGTGATGCGGTCGAGCGATACGGCGAGTCGTCCCCGTTCCTTGCCATACATTTGCTCGCAACGCTCCAAATCCTCTCGATACTCGTTGAATGCGGACATGGATTCGATTTCTCCTCAAATTCAGCCAGGAATACAGTGTTTCAGGTGGTACCACATCGGGCACACGCTGCTGCCACTCAACTTTACGCTGCACAATGTCCATTCCATAATCTCACTTAGCCGCTAAGACTGCAGCTGACAGATCTATGAGTCATTCCGAACAATCCGTTCGTGAGTACGTCCCCTTCGGTAACGGTGCGAAGGGTAATTGGGAGCACCCGAACATGCGACGTTCAGACCTGGTTCAATATAAAGAAAAAGACAATGGGCGTATTGGACGTACGTCGCAAATCGTATTTGGCGAACGCCAGCACCTGCTGCGCGTGCTCGACTCGCTGGAAGGCACGCACCTGCCTATTGCGCGGATGCAGCAGGAACGCCGCATCCTGGAAGAGCTGATCCATGCGCGAACGCGTGAACTGAACCAGATCAATACCGCGTGGGACGAAAAGATTGGCCTGGTGCTGAGCGCCGAGGCGAAGCCGGAAATGCTGGAGAAGCTCACGAAGCAGGCGCCGGAAGAGGATTTCTACCTGCTGCGCTTGATCAGTGAGCATCCACGGGCGAATGCCAAAACGTTAAGCCGCCTCGGCAAGCATCCCTATGGTGCCATCCGCGAAAATGTGGCTCGCCACCCGAATTCTGACGCCGCGACGCTGACCTACTTGAGCAAAGATAAATCGCAGCCGTTGTGGTACCTGGTGGCTTTCAATCCGAATACTCCAACGCCACTGCAGCGCAAATTGCGCGACCGTCTGAAGCGCCTAGGCGATAGCCAAGTCGCGCGCTAAAGCTAACCAGCCAATTCTTCGTCTGCCGTTTGATCGGCAAACCCTCCGTCAAATCTTTACGTTTGTGTGTACGAAGCAATCTTCAACGCTACAATACTGTTTATGCCCAGTGCCCAGTCAGAAGGAAACTTCAGAGAGAATCCCGAGAGCCCAACAAACCGCAACTCTGCTTCGTCAGCAAAATGGAAGCTGGCAAACATTCTTACCCGAGTCGCAGTTTCCGCTTTGCTTGTGGTTCCGTGTTTCTGGCACCGGCACATCCAGGCGGGTGATTTGGGCAGTCATACGTACAATGCATGGTTGGCGCAACTGATCGAACAGGGAAAAGCTCCTGGGCTGTTTCTTGTGGTGCAATGGCAGAACGTTTTGTTCGACTACATTCTTTTCTATCTCTGTAAGGCATTTGGATTCACGCTGGGAGAAAAGATCGCCGTTTCTGTGTGCGTGCTCATTTTCTTTTGGGGCGTGTTCGCGCTTTGTCGCGCTGCTACTCACCGCAGCCCGTGGTTTCTAGTGCCACTGATCGCCATGGCCAGTTACAGCTACGTATTCCACATGGGATTCATGAACTACTACCTCTCCCTGGCACTGGCGAGTTTCGGCTTGTCATTTCTGTGGGAAGGGAAGTGGCGGGGCATTGTGGAAGCCGCCTTGCTGGCCCCGTTCATCATTTTGGCGCATCCGTTGGGCATATTGTGGCTTCTTGGTATTGGTGCGTATCGACTGGTGTGGCTCCGACTAACAGGTCGTCTGCGTCTTTCACTTCCGATACTCATTGCCGCAGGACTTTTGGCGATGCGTTGGTACCTGTCGCACCCTGTCAGATTTGAAGCCGACTGGCCGGACCCGCCGTTTTATCAATGGAATGGGTCAGACCAGCTACGTGTTTTTGGCCCCAGCTACGATCACCTGGTGTGGTCGATTATTCTGCTGGGATTGGCCTTCGTGGGACTGGAGATCTACCGGCGCGGCAAGGAGTCGAAGTTTTGGAAAGAACGGCGTCTTCTGGTCGAGTTGTATGTCATCTCTTTTTGCGTCGTAGTGTCCGTGCCGGAAGATCTGCGGCTGGTGCCTGGAGGGAGTTGGATCGGGGCCTTGGCCACCAGGCTCACACTAATCTCTGCAATTTGTGCAGTTGGTTTTCTCGCTTCTGTGCAACCCAGGATATGGCATCTATTGGGGTTCGGCGTCTGCGCCGCCGTGTTCTTCTTTATGCTCCATCGAGACACGGGATTCCTTGATCGTCTGGAGCAGAACGCCGAAGCCATTACTCATCAATTGCCCTTTGGCACTCGCGTTTCAAGCTCCGTCTTTCCACCTCCCAATTTCCGCCCTCAGTATGAGCATCTGGTCGACCGCGCTTGCATTCAGCACTGTTTTCTCTATTCCAACTACGAGCCATCCACGGAAAAATTCCGCGTGCGGGTTGTAAAAGAGGGAAGCCGCCTGGTTGCTTCCGTTGTTGACGAGAGCGAGGATCTGCAGTTTGGAAACTACGAAATTGAAGACGGCGACCTGCCGATGAAACAGATTTATCAATGCGACCGAAACGATCTGGCCCGCTTGTGTATACGCGACCTGCAGGCCGGCGAGACCAACGGCCGCCTCGGCTATCACCCCTAAGCTTGGCCGCTTTGGCCCGCCAGGGCGAGAGACATAATGGCTCTTTTCTTAGGCCAATTTCTGGTAGAATCGTCTCAGGGTGAGAGACAATGTTGCCATTGCATCTTCAGCCAGAAAGTCACATTCCCCTCTACATTCAGTTGCGCGATCAATTGCGCTCTCTTGTGCATGCCGGTGATTTGCGTCCTGGCGACCGCATTCCCGCTAGTCGCGAGCTTGCGCAACTTCTCGGCGTACATCGCACCACCGTTGCCAATGCCTATGCGGAACTGGAATCCGAGGGATTGATCCAGGGGCATGTGGGTCGCGGTACGTATATCAAAGGCAATGGAAATGGCCTGAAGATCACTCCCCCCGCGCCTGCCTCCTTGAGTGGCCGCGATGGCCTGCGTTGGGAATTGCTCTTTGCGGATGAACGCAGCGAAGAGATTTTGACGCGGCTTACCGCTGAAGCGCCTGCCGATGCTTTGTCCTTTGTCATGGCACGCCCTGCCGCAGAGTTTTTTCCGATCGACGAATTGCAGACTTGCGCTCATGCCGCCTTGCGCCGGGAAGGGGAAGACATCCTCAATCTGGGGGCTTCAGATGGGTTTCCTCCGCTGAAAGAAGCCTTGTTGGAGTTGTTGCGTCAGGACGGCATCCCTGCGAAGGAGGAGACGCTCCTTGTAACGGATGGTTGCCAGCAAGCCCTTGACCTGATTGCGAAAGCATTTGTCCGTACGGGAGATACCGTGGTGCTGGAAAATCCCACGTATCCGGGTGCGGCGGCGGTTTTCAATGGTGCGCGCGCCCGTTGCCTTGGTGTGCCGATGCGCACGGTTGCCGAGCCCGGAAGTGCACTTGGGATAGACCTGGAAGCATTGGAAGCAACGCTGGCCGCAAATCGCGTAAAGCTCCTCGTCCTTACTCCCGATTTCCAGAATCCAACAGGAACCTCAATGCCACTGACATCGCGCCGGCGTGTCCTGGAATTGGCCACACGGTATCAGGTGCCTATTGTGGAAGACCATATCTACGCGCGATTGAATGCTCGAGAGGAGCGTGTGCCGTCGCTCAAACAACTCGATCGCTCCAATCTCGTGATTCACATCGACAGTTTTGCAAAGGTGGCCTTTCCTGGGTTGCGCGTGGGCTGGATCGTTGCGCCTCCCGCGGCCATTGAGCGGCTGCGCCTGGTGAAGCAGATGACCGACCTTCATACCGACCAACTGGCTCAGGCAACCCTGGCGGAATTTCTGAAGCGCGGCCTGTTCCAGAAACACCTTTCGAAAATGCGCAAGATATATGCCCACCGCCTGCAGGCTGTGGACGAGGCTTTGCGTAAACACATGCCCGAAGGCACGCGATGGACTCGGCCGGAAGGTGGCATGTGCTTGTGGCTGGAGTTGCCCGCAGGGTTTGACGCCAGCGAGTTGATGATTCATGCCAAGGAGCGGGGAGTGCTTTTCGCTCCCGGACGCTATTTTTACGTGCAATCACCACTGCCAAACACATTGCGTCTTGGATTTGCCAGCTTGAACGAGAAGGAAATTGCTCGCGGTGTTTCCACTCTTGCCGATCTTCTTCGCGTCGAAATGCGTAAAAGACAGCGTGGAACACGCCGGGCTGAACGCGCCCACGTGGCGCTGGTTTAGATATGGGACAAAGGCGCACACTCGAACCGAGTGCTTCTAACCACTGCTTTGGTTGCGGCGCGGCGAACGAAGCAGGCATGAAGCTTCGGTTTGAGCTCGATGAGGATGAAAAGCGCACACATGGCCGATTTGCCCTGGGTGCAAACTACCGGGGCGGTGGGGGATTTGCTCACGGCGGAATTATCGCCGTAGTTCTGGATGAAGCGATGGGAAAGCTTTCTAAACTGACGGAAGAGCGCGCCGTGACGGCGGAATTATCCGTGGAATATCGCAAGCCTGTTCCTGTCGATCAGGAAATCGTGGTGCAAGGCTGGCAGACGGAAGAAAAAGGAAGAAACCGGTTTCGCACGGCGGAAATTCACGATGCGCAGGGTAACTTATTGGCGCGCGGCAAAGGCCGTTTCGTGGTCGTTGATCCAAAACAGTTTACGCCCGCCCATCGCGGGTAATTCAATTTCACTGGGGAAGGTACGAGAGGAGAAAGTTTTATGGATACGAAAAAAGTAAACGGAAGTGGCGGCGCCAAGGGTTCAAATGACTGGCGCGTGAAGGTTGGACTTGCGGAAATGCTTAAGGGCGGCGTGATCATGGACGTGACCAACGCGGACCAGGCGCGCATCGCAGAAAAAGCCGGAGCCTGCGCGGTCATGGCTTTGGAGCGTGTACCTTCTGATATTCGCAAAGAAGGTGGCGTTGCGCGGATGGCCGCTATTAAGGTGATCCGCGAAATTATGAAGACCGTGACCATCCCGGTGATGGCCAAGGTTCGCATCGGGCATTTTGCCGAGGCTGAAGTACTACAGGCGCTCGAAGTGGATTTTATCGACGAGAGCGAAGTGCTCACACCTGCCGACGAAGAGAATCACATCTGGAAGCACGATTTTCGTGTGCCCTTTGTCTGCGGCGCGCGCAACCTTGGGGAAGCCCTACGCCGTATTGGTGAAGGCGCTGCGATGATCCGCACCAAAGGCGAAGCTGGTTCAGGAAACGTTGTGGAAGCAGTTCGCCACATGCGGACGATCGTCGCCCAAATGCGCCAGATGACAACCATGCGCGACGACGAATTGATGCGCCAGGCAAAGGAACTTGGCGCTCCGCTGGAACTCATCCGTCAGGTCGCTAAATTGGGCAAACTTCCCGTGCCGAATTTCTCGGCGGGTGGAATTGCTACTCCGGCCGATGCGGCGCTCGTCCGCAAGCTCGGTGCGGAAGCGGTTTTCGTGGGTTCGGGGATTTTCAAGAGCAGCGATCCCGAAGCGCGTGCCAAGGCCATCGTGAAGGCCAATACACACTTTGAAGATCCCAAGGCGATTCTGGAAGCCTGCGAGGAACTTGGCGAAGCCATGCCCGGGCTAGACGTGCGGCAAATGGAAGAGAAAGACATGCTTTCCACACGCGGCTGGTGAGTTCTTAGAAAAATGAAGATCGGCATACTTGCAGTTCAAGGTGATTTCGAAGCGCACGCGGTGATGCTGAAAAGCCTCGGCGTGGAGACCGTGGAAGTCCGCACGGTTGCTGATCTTCAGGGTTGCGACGGAATTATTCTTCCGGGGGGAGAAAGCACCACACAGCTGCAATTCCTCCAGGAAGAGGGCCTTTTCGACGCGATCCGTAAGTTTTCCGCGGAAGGCGGCGCCGTCTTTGGCACTTGTGCCGGGGCAATTCTTCTGGCTACCCACGTGAAAAATCCGGAGCAGGATTCTCTCGGACTTGTGGACATGACTGTTCTGCGCAATGGTTATGGGCGCCAACTCTCCAGTGATGTCTACTTCGGATCATCCAAGTTAAGGAAGGGACCACTCGAAATGGTTTTTATACGAGGGCCGATCATTGAGTCTGCGGGGTCAACCGTGAAAGTGCTGGCGGAACACGCGGGTAAGCCGGCGCTGGTGCAAAAAGACAATGTGCTGGCCGCGACGTTTCATCCAGAATTGACGGACGACACGACGGTGCACGAGCACTTTCTCCAGATGGCCGGCGGCAAAGTAGAGCAGGGGGCCGAAGCCCTTTGATTGTGAGGTCTCGTTCGAATTTGCGATGACTAAACAACAGAAGAAAACCCGCGTGATGTTTGTTTGCATCGGAAACGCCTGTCGAAGCCCCATGGCAGAAGCAATTGCCAGGCGAGAAGCAAGCGAAGTTATGGAGATAACCAGCGCGGGACTGTTTCCTCTAGGACATCTTCCTGATCTGACGCTTCAGACTCTTGCAAGCAACGGCTATTCGACTGAGTCTTTGGAGTCGAAACCAATCCAGCGTGAAGTTCTTCTTCGGACCGACCTGGTAATCAATCTCAGTGGATATAAGCAACCGCAGGCACTGGCTGATGCGAGGCAGGTGGAACATTGGGAGGTTACAGATCCCTATGGCGAGGATGCCGCCATTTATCAGACAATTTTGGAAGACATCGAACGCCGCGTGAAAGACCTTCGTCTGCGTCTGCATCAGGCCCAGTCCGTGAAGAGTTGATTCCAAGGAGAGCTATTGCCCCGTAACAATACCAGCGTATCGCGCGAGGATTACCTCAAAGCAATTTGGGAGATGCTCGAAGAGAACCAGGAGCCCATCAGCGCCCGATTAGCCGAAGAGTTGGAAGTGACTCCTCCCGCGGTAACTGCTGCGCTCAAGCGCATGGCTCGCGACGGACACGTCAAAGTCGAGCGAGGTGGCCGAATCTCACTCACGGCTTTAGGCCGCAAGGTTGCCCAACATCTGATGCTCCGTCACCAACTAGCGGAAATGCTGCTTACCGAAGTAATTGGCCTGTCCTGGGCAAAAGCACATGCAGAAGCCGAACGCATGGAACATGCCATCTCTCCGGAGGTGGAAGCTCTGCTGATGAAAAGGTTTGCCGGTCATCGCACATGCCCACATGGTGTACCGATGAAGGGCGGCGTAGCGCAGCTTCGCAGGGGCGGGGCGGTCTTGCTCTCCGAATTGAAAGCGCAGGACAGCGCGGAAATTTTATGTGTATACGAGAAAGACGAAGGTTTTCTGGAATTCCTTGATGGATTGCAATTACGCCCGTCCGCAAAAGTGGAAGTACTCAAGCGCGAGTACGATGAAACCATGACGCTGCGCGCAGCAGGCCAGACCATTCATTTGGGCAAACCCGCCACATCTCGAATCTGGGTGCGACGCACCGCCGCATAGTCAGGCTTTGTCGTCCAGCAGCTTCTTTAAGCGAGCGAATCCTGCGCGACTTACCGGCAACTTCACGCCATTCGCCAAGACCGCGACTTTACTGTCTTTCGCGTAGGGCTCGATGCGGACTACGCGTTCGATATTCACCAAAAACGAGCGGTGGATGCGCACGAATTGCGCTGGATCGAGTGCGACTTCCAATCCGGAAATGGTTTGCTGTTTCAGTTGCTTCTTGCCTTCGCTTGCCAGCGAAACGTAATCGTCGAGAGCTTCCGCATAGTCCAGCTTCTTGACAGGAATTAGCGTCACTTTCGTGCCGTCTTTTACCACGATGCGTTCCAGGAATTGACCTGCTGGACGGGCACTTGCCGCCAACGACGCGGCTTCCGCGCGCTTTTCTGGCCGTTGACTCTTGGCCCGCTCCAGTGCGCTTTCGAACCTATCGCGGCTGAACGGCTTCAACAGGTAGTCCAATGCATGTACTTCGAATGCCTTCATGGCGTACTGATCGTAGGCCGTCACAAAAATGACCGCCAGTTTGCTGGCATCAACAAGCTCCAGCACATCGAAACCGCTCAGTTTAGGCATTTGCACATCGAGGAAAAACAGATCGGGGGAAAGTTCCGCCGCCGCTTTCACAGCTTCCATTCCATTCGCACATTCGGCGACAATCTCAATCTCCGGATGAGTTGACAGCATTTCACGCAAGAGTTTACGGGCCAGTTCCTCGTCGTCCACGAGCAGCGCTTTCCATTTTCGCGTCGAACCGCTCATTGTGCCTCCGGCTTTTCCACGGGTATGGTCACACTCACCCGGAACAAATGTTCCTCTGTCTGCACGTCGATGCGCGCTTCTTTTCCGTAGCGAGCCTCCAGACGCCGCTGGACATTTTTCAGCCCCACTCCATTCTTCTTGCGCCCGGAAACCGCCTCGGGATCCCAGCTGTTCTCTACTTTCAGATGAATCCGGTTCTGATTGCGCGATGTTGCCACTTGCACACGCCCGCCTTCAGGCAATTGCGCAATGCCATGAACAACTGCATTTTCAAGAAGTGGTTGGAGCAGCAGTGGCGGGAGAAGGCAACCGGTAGTCTCCGGGTCGATACTCTTCTCCACCTGCAAACGCTCCCCAAAGCGAACCTTTTCGATCGCGCAATAACGATCCAGCAAATCCAACTCTTCCTGCAGCGGAATCAATGGTCTTTCTCCCATTCCCAGAGTCATCCGCAGGAAGTCCGACAAGAGCACGCACATCTCCCGAGCGCGCGCGGGATCAATGCTGGTCAATGCGCTAATGGAATTCAGGCTGTTGTAAAGGAAGTGCGGATTTATTTGCGCTTTGAGTGCGCTTAGCTCCGCGTCGCGCGCACGGACACTTGATTCCAGAACGCGCTGCTGGGCTTCCACAGTCGCCGCTTGCGCCAGCATGGAATAATGAAATGCGACCGCCAGTAGATAGTAACCAAAACCAAGTCCGTAAAGATGCGGTTGCATCTGTGAATAAATCTGAAACGTTCCGTTCCAACCCAATCCGGAATCCAGCCATTTTGCGATAATGCGGCCCAGGCCCACCCAGAAAAAGCTCAAAACAAACGCCGCGGTGAGATGCGTGAGAATGAGTTTGCTCACTCCCGTTCTCCCGATTGGATTACTGCGGCATGAATAGCGGGCGGACCAGGCGACTCCCTGCGCCGTGAGCGAGAGCGGCACAGCAAGCGCAATGGCGCTTTGCCAGCCCATTCCCCAGTTATAGATCAGCACGGCTGAAAACAGTGCGGCGAACAAAAGCCCCGCAAGCCAATAAGAGACGAACATCGCCTTTCGCTGATTGAATGAGTCCATGTGGCGTTCAGTTCTTCACGGTAATGCCGCCGAAGACAGCACGGCCCCGCAGGACCAGCGTTTTCCGTGTTGCCGTACCGCTCGGGTCGGGCAGCGGCTGCCTGGTTTCGTCTGAAAACCCGGCGAATACATTTTGCCCCTGAAACACGACATTCCAACGTTCCGGCACAGTCAGTTCGATCCCACCGAAGATCGCTTCCACGAAAATTACAGCTTCTTCGCCCTCAATGTCCGCGGAATGGAAGTCTATCTCGACCCCACCGAATATGGCGGTGATGATCCCGCCCTTGAAATTGTTTACGCCAACACGGCGTTCTACACCGCTGAAGAGCGCATGTTCGTTCAACGTATCGCCGCCTGTACTCGCCACCGTACCGGGTGAGCCGGGCAACTTGGGCATTTCAAACCGGCTCCAGATCATGGATGCGCCTATAACAATCAGAATAAATGGCCAGAGTGTGCCCCAGGAAAGGCCAATCAATCCCAGTTTGTTCAAGAGCAATAGTCCACCAACCAGGATGCACCCAATGCCAATTACACGATCTCCTTCTTTCACAAATTTTATGAGGCCAACCGCTACGATTGCCAGTGGCCAGAACTTCCACAGTGTTTCTCCGTGAATGATTCCCAGGTGATCCAAGAGAAAAATAGTGCCAACAATCACGAGGACAAGACCGGGGACAAGCCCGGTGTGGTTCCCTTGCCGCATGGACTTTTCCCGCGCCCGCTCGAAAGTGTCCTGTTGAATGCGTTCCCGCAGGTCATCACTGAATTTCTTCTCGCCGAATTTGCCTGGGTCGCTCATGCCGTTCTCCTGGATAGTTCCCACGAACTATTTCTCAATGTCCTACTCGCTATCCTGCTGGCGGCTGAATCCAATGGTTCCTTTCATCGCCAGCGACAATCCCAACATCACGAACGGCAGTGCGACGAACGGTGCAATTCGAAATGTCGCTTCCAATTGCCCATAATTCCAGAATGTAGTTTCCACCAGTTTCCAGGTGGCCACTCCCCAGGCGGGCAATCCGCCGAGGAAATTGGGCGTCAACTCCGCGAAGCGCGCTTCAACATAGTTCAGCATGGCGCTTATTTCCATCATAAAGAGCACCACCCCGATAACCCAAAAAGCGGCCATCCAATTTTTGTTTTGCTTCCCATCCCGCCGCCACGTCCGTGCCATGTTGCCCTCCAGGCTGCCACCTCGGCTGCCCAAAGTCAGACTAGACGCCCACGCTATTGGTGCGCACGAGGCAATCGGTGAATGGCGGCTGACAGTCGGCGAACGCCGACGCAGGCCCGGTCAGTGGGAGCCCCAAACAACTCCAGCTTGAATTCTGTCTCGAAAGTGAATAACGTAGGGGCACTCAATCGGATGTTGGCTTTAAAGGTTGCCGTCGCAGTTTATCTTTGGGAGAGGTGCACATGCCGGGTCAGCATGAGGCGGGTTCGCGTGTTTCCAATCTTGGTCATCACTGGATTTTGTACGTAATTATCGCGTTTTTTGGAGGCCTTCTAACGTTCGTTGGGGCTCTGGCGGAACAAAAGGCAAGTGATGACGCCACCTTCAGAAAATTGACTGATGCATACTGTGCCGCGTGGAGTTCGGGGAGTCCCTCCAATGCGGCAAAATTCTATGCCAAGAACGATGGCCTCGTTTTCTACGATGTAGCTCCATTTTCCTACAACAGCTGGAAAGAGTATGAGAGCGGCGTGCAGAAGGAATTTTTTGACACGGCCGCGAGCGTCAGCCTGACTGCCGGCAAGGAATTGAAAACAACGCGACGTGGAAATATAGCCTGGACGACTGTGCCGATGCACTTGGTCGAGAAGACCAAGGATGGCAAGACGATCGATGTGAACCTGCGCTATACGGGTATATGGGAGAAACGTGGCAAGGGCTGGGCGCTGGTTCACGAACATATTTCCGCACCCCTCGGTTAGTGCCTACAGAAGTCAAGGCGACGAGAACCAGTAGGAATGTTGCCCCGGAAGCGCTACGCTTGGTGACAGAGATATGTGGAATGCACTTCGCTATTACTGGGCGGTAGCGCGCGGTTATCGCCTGCATCCTTGGCACAGCCCCTACCTCCAATGGCGATTTGAGACTTTTCTCGGCAAAGAAGGCGCCAACCTCGACGCCCGTAAGTTCTTCCACCTGAACTGGAAATATCGCCACCAACTGAATCGCTTCGCCGCTTGGGCTGCGGAGCGCCGCCGCGCCCAACACCAACGAGACTAATCCTGTTCCTTCTCTGAATTCATGGGCGATGCTCGACTTCAAGCTACGCGATATACTTCCCGTAGGGGGCAATACTTGAGCGGTCTATCGATTCTCCAGAAAGCAGACACGCTCCACGAAGCGCGTTGGTGGGAGCCTGAAGCCAACGGCCGCGTTCATTGCTATCTGTGTCCCCGCCACTGTCATATCCATCCCGGCCAAGCCGGATTTTGCTTCATCCGGGTGAATCATGATGGCAAGCTCTACAATCTCGGTTACGGGGCCCCGGCCGCGTTGCAGGTCGACCCCATAGAGAAAAAGCCGCTGAACCATTTCTTGCCGGGGACACGAGTATTCAGCATGGGCACTGCCGGTTGTAACATGGGCTGCTTCTTCTGCCAGAACTGGGACATTTCCAAATCGCATCAGGATCAGGTCAATTCCAAGGCAATCTCTCCCGACGAAGTGCCGCTGCTGGCGCAACGCTATGGCTGCAATTCCATCGCGTTCACCTACAACGAGCCGACTATCTGGGGCGAATATGTTATCGACATTTGCAAAGCGGCCAGGATACACGGACTGAAGACGGTGATGGTTACCAATGGCTATATTACCTACGAAGCTTTCCATGAGATTTACGATCACATTGATGCGGCAAATGTGGACCTGAAGGCCTTCACCGAACAGTTCTACGGGAAGATCACGCTCACTCATCTTGAGCCCGTGCTGCAAACCCTCCGCTGGCTGAAAAACGAAACCCCCGTGTGGTTCGAGATTACCAATCTGATGATTCCCACGCTCAATGATGACCCCGGAGAAACGCGCCGCCTATGCGATTGGGTCCTGGATAATCTGGGTCCAGACGTGCCGCTCCATTTCACCGCGTTTCATCCTGATTTCAAATTGCAGGACAAATCGCAGACACCGCCGCGAACTTTGCACATGGCCAGGAAGATCGCACTCGACGCGGGACTTCACTACGTTTATGAAGGGAATATATTTACCGAGGCCTCAAACACGTACTGTCCCTCCTGCAAAACACTCCTTGTGGAGCGCTCGTGGCACAGCGTGCTCGTGAACCGTCTTAAGGAAGGGAACTGCTCGAAGTGCGGCGCCGCTATCCCCGGCGTGTGGACCGCCCAACCAATCTCACTGCAGTAATCAATGCTCCAGCACCGGTCCCTGATCACGGTGGCGTGTCTCAATCATCTCCAGAACACTCATATACAATTCTTCGACCTCGCTCTCCGACGCAGTGAACGGGCCAAGAAACTCCTTCAGGTCAAAATCGGGAAAGCCACGGTTTGCCAAACGGCCTGGAAGGAGTTCACGCAGGGTCCTTGAGGGCACGGGACCAACGGCGCGAATTTCTTGATAAATCACCCGGTGGACCACATCCGAAAATTGCGAGGCATCAAGTAATCCCAGTAGTTCCGCTCGCGTTGTGGGTTGGATCAGGATTGAACACAAAAATCGCAATGTGTCTCGCTCCAATCTATCGTCCCGACCGGCATCCTTAGGTACCATACTATTCTCTCGACTTATGTTAGCAGCAGTCGTTGAATAACCGGAACTACCCGGCTGAATCCAATAAAAAGAGCAAAAAACAATGATCGAAAAACATCGAGTACTAATTCTGGGCGGTGGATTCGGCGGCCTTGTGGCGGCACAAACGTTGAAACATGCCGACGCGCAAATCACTCTGATCGACAAGCGAAACTTTCACTTATTTCAGCCCTTGCTCTATCAAGTTGCCACCGGCTCGTTATCTCCCGGCGACATCGCAGCTCCGTTGCGATCGGTTCTCAGCCGCCAGAAGAACACCCAGGTTCTTCTAGGCGAGGCGGCCGACCTGGACCCCGACACCCAGAAGGTCACTCTGTTGGATGGTGGCATCTTTTCCTACGATACATTGATCATCGGCACGGGCTCGCAAACTTCCTATTACGGAAATGACCAGTGGAGGGAAGAGGCGCCCAGTCTGAAGACCGTGGAAGAAGCCACCGCCATTCGTCACAAACTGCTTAATGCTTTCGAACGGGCGGAACGCGCGGAGACGGAAGCCGAAGCGCGCGCCTGGCTGACTTTCGTGATCGTGGGTGCAGGAGCAACAGGCCTCGAACTTGCCGGAGCTCTTGCCGAAATCGCTCAGGAAACTTTGCGTCACGATTTTCGCAACATCCATCCGCAGGAGTCGCACATCATTCTGCTCGACGGTGGTTCCCGAGTTTTGAGCGCCTATCCGGAAGATCTTTCTGCTAAGGCCGAAGAACTTGTCTCGCGCCTCGGAGTGAAAGTGATTAAAGGCGCGCTGGTCAACCACATCAGCGATGAAGGTGTGGAGTATAAGCACGAGGATCAGGAAATCATTTTGAAGGCCAAAACCGTTTTGTGGGCTGGTGGAGTGACGGCTACCGATTTCGGCAGGCTTGTTGCCCAGCGGACCAAAGCAGAGACCGATCGCTCGGGAAGAATCAAAGTCCTGCGGGACCTGACCATCCCGAACTATCCCAATATTTTTCTTGTTGGCGATTTGGCGTTATCCCTTAATGAACAAGGCAAGCCGCTGCCAGGTGTCGCCCAGGTTGCTATCCAAGGCGGGCACTACGCGGGTAAGGCGATTGCTGCCCGGCTCAAGGGCCAAACGATCAAGCCATTCCATTATTTCAATAAGGGCGACATGGCGGTCATCGGCCGCGCCGCTGCCGTGGCCAACATTTTCGGCGTACACGTGTCCGGCTGGATTGCCTGGATGGTTTGGCTATTTATCCACCTGATGTACATCGTTCAATTTCAGAGCCGCATCATCGTTTTCATTCAGTGGGGATTTGAATATCTGACGTTCAGCCGGGGCGCGCGCCTAATTACTGGTGGAGACGTTGTGGAAGCTTCGCTGAAAAAAACTCCCGATATGTCGAACGCCACCCGGTAATCTGCCGCATTTGCTCTCGCGAAACTTTTCGCAGGAAGCCCGCGAATCGTTCCAGTCTCGCTGTTACCCTATCCGTATGGATTGGACAGTTTCTTCGCTCCCGCCATGGAAATCGATTTCTCGTTTAGGCGGCATCTCCTGGCTTTGCGTATATGCGATTTTTCTCATCTATGCATGGATACAAGCTCCAGGATTCCTGTTTCCTGATTTCGTCAATCTCATGATCCACGAAGCCGGTCACCTGTTTTTTGCCTGGGGCGGCCACACCATCATGTTACTGGGCGGCACGCTAGGCGAACTCATCGTTCCGCTGGTATGCGCGGCAGGCTTTTTGTTTCAACGTCAAATCTACGGTTGCACTTTCTCAGTATTCTGGTTTTTCGAGAATTTTCTATACATCGGAACCTATATGGCCGACGCTCGCACGTCCGCGTTACCCTTGGTAAATAGCGACGAAAGCGATTGGACTATCCTGTTCACCCAATGGAACATCATCGCTTACGATCAAAAGATAGGCACCCTGTTTCGGTTTCTAGGCTGGTTGGGAATGATCGCCATTATGGGATGGCTAGTCTATCGGATCTTCCGCACGGAGCAGCCGGAACTTCGCCCTCTAAGCATGTAGCGTGGAGTCGATGTTTGGAGCTTTGGTTCCGCCTCCTTCTTCTTGCATGCTTTCTGATAAGCTCGCGTAGGGAATCTATGCCATCTCTTCGTCGTGTTCTGTTTCGATCTTCTTGGTTTTCAATTCGCATCTTTGTCGCCAGCACGCTGTTATTCCTTGCCGTGGCCGGCGCATCTTCCCAGGAAAAAGAAAACCTCAACGCTCCGTCGGTCACAAAGGTCGAACCACCAACTTGGTGGGCCAATCTTACTCCGGACTTAATGCTCTTGCTCACCGGCACTCAACTCCAGGCTACTCATGTCAGCTGCAACCTGCCAGAAATTACGGTTGGCCGTACCGAGTCTTCCGCAAGCGGCAACTATCTATTTGTCTGGATGAAGTTCGGCCCCAATCTGAAGTCAGGCACAACGGTTTGTCGGATCACTACTCTCAAGGGGCAAACTACGTTCGAACTGCCTCTTGCGGCTCGCAAACAGATTCTGGGGCGTAACCAGGGGATGACCACCGATGACGTGATGTACCTCATCATGCCAGACCGGTTTGCCAACGGCGATCCAACCAACGACGAGCCTGCAGAATTCCCTGGCTCTCATGATCGAACCAAAGCGCGCGCGTATCACGGGGGCGATTTGCGCGGCGTGCGCGAGCATCTGCCCTACCTCAAAGACCTGGGCATAACTACTGTCTGGCTCACCCCGGTTGTCAAGAATGGAGCTACCGCCGACTATCATGGCTATGGCGCCGTCGATCTTTACTCCGTCGACCCCCACCTGGGCAGCGTTCAGGATTATCAGGAATTGGTCGAAGCGGCCCACAAGCAGCACATGAAGATCTTCTTTGATGTTGTACCCAACCACGTGGGACCTCTCCATCCTTGGGTTAAGAACCCTCCGCTGCCAGATTGGTTCCATGGCACGGCGGGCCAGCACCTGGACTCCTTTTCTCCTCAAAAATTCTCCTTCTATGGCCAGCCGGATAAAAAGGAAAACGACCTCTTTGAATCCTTGGAAGATCCGCACACGCCACCGCAAATGCGCCGAAATCTTACCGAGGGCTGGTTCTTTAGTCTCCTGCCGGATTTGAACACAGAGAACCCCGCTGTCGTTCGCTACCTCATCCAGAATGCTATCTGGTGGGCGGAAACCACTGGCCTCGACGGCTATCGCATTGACACTTTTCCTTACGTCTCTCGGAACTTCTGGGCCGAGTGGCACGCCGGCCTGCGAACGCTCTATCCGCGCCTTTCTACAATTGGCGAAGTGTTTCATCCCGATCCGACTGTCACTTCATTTTTCGTAGGTGGGCGCCGTGGGTGGGATGGCATCGACACCCAACTGACCACGGTTTTCGATTTCCCAACCTACTTCGCCCTGCGCGACGTTCTCCTGAAGAACGCGCCGGTAGGCAAAATTCCAAATATCTTGCGGCAAGACTCTCTCTACCCACATCCCGAATATCTTGTGCCATTTTTCGCGAACCACGACACCACGCGCTTTGCGGGAATGCCCGGAGTCACCCCCGCGAAACTGAAGCTTGCCTTTGGATTGATTTTGAGCCTTCGTGGAGTGCCGGAACTCTATTACGGTGACGAGATCGCCATGCCTGGTGGCGGCGACCCGGACAACCGTCGCGACTTTCCCGGAGGCTGGCATGACGATCCGAGAAGTGCATTTACAGCCGATGGGCGGACTGCGGAGCAACAGGAAGTCTTTCAATTTGTGCAAACATTGCTGGCCCTGCGAAAAGATCATGACGCCTTGCGCAGCGGGAGGCTCTGGCATCTCGCCGCGGATGATTCATCCTATGTGTTCGTTCGCGAATCGGAAGAGGAACGGCTGGCCGTAGCATTCAACAATGCAACCACAGAAAAAAGGTTGAAATTGTCGCTTCGTGATACGCCTGCGGAGAACACCACAGCACTCTCTGTGTTGTTAGGCAGTGCTCATGGTGAGCTTGCGGGAAGGGAACTGCGACTGACACTTCCGCCGCAAAGCATCTCTATACTTCAATTGCGTTGATAAGCTACCAAATTCCACAGCGGAATTGTCGCAATCTAGGGTAATACCACCGTCGCGGTCCACTCGCCGACCGCATCCTCAACAGGAAATGTCACCATCTGCTCGGCACTGTTGTATTTCCAATCTTTTGGCTCTTTATCGCCTACCCGCACACTTCTTGGCCTGGAGGATACGCCATAGATCTTCAGTTCGACGGCGTTCCACCAACTCTGGTACCCGTTCTTCTCTACATGACTCGTCACGCTGACTTCCTTTGCCGACGCGCTGCAGGAATAGCGCACTCGCAAAAACGCGCCTTTTTGATAGTCGTATGTATGCCCATCATCCTGGTACAACGCTCCGTGGCAATCCTCGCCGGAATACACGCGCAATTCCAGGGGACCTTTTGGCGACTCGCTGGTGGATTGCACCAGCGGTTGCATCGGAATAATGGCTCCTGCTCTCACGTAAAGTGGCAATTCATCCAGCTTGGGATGAAGAGATAGTTTGTCGTTGTCCGTCACCTGTTTCGCACTCCAGAAATCGAACCAGGTTCCCGGTGGCAGTTTGACGTCCAGCGCATCGAGCATCTCTGTCAGGATCGGCTCCACGAGAATGTCGTGACCAAACAAAAAGTCTCGATCATCCTCGTAAAAACCGCTGGCCTGGGGATATTCCAGAAACAGGGGTCGCATGAGCGGCAATCCCGTGCGGGTTGTTTCTTCAAAACTGGTATACGTATAGGGCAGCAAACGGTAGCGCAGTTCGATGTAGCGCTTCCGGATGGCTTCTTGTTCCGGCCCGTCGGCCCACGGTTCCTGGTCTAGCGTGCCCTTGGCGGTATGGTCGCGATAAATAGGATTGAATGCGCCAACTTCGATCCAGCGAGTTAGCAAGTCTGCTGGCGGAGAGCCCGCGAACCCTCCGATGTCGGCACCTAATAGCGGATAAGCGCAAAGCCCCATATTCAACAGTTGCGTCGTGCTCATTTTCAAATGATTCCACGTGCTGGAGTTGTCCCCTGTCCACGTAGCCGCGTAACGCTGTGCACCGGCATACGCCGCACGGGTCAAAACAAATGGCCGTTCATTCGGCCTCAGTTTGCGCAGTCCATCGTAGGTCGCTTCCACATTTAACAGTCCGAAAACATTGTGCACCCCGCGATGATCAAGGCTTGTCCCATCGTCCAGCCGGTGACGGTTATCGAGGGGCATCGTCTTGGTCGGGAAGGTAAAAACCGCTGGCTCGTTCATGTCGTTCCAGAATCCAGCAATGCCCATGTTCACGAAATCCTTGTATTGCTCGCCCCACCAAGTTCGCACCCGCGTAAGCGTAAAATCAGGAAATACGCTCGGCCCCGGCCACACTTCCCCCACATAGAGAGAGCCATCCGCTTTCTTCAGGAAGACGTCCTGCTTGCTTCCCGAATCGTAGGGCGGATATCCGCCCTTGGGCGCATATTTGATATGCAGGTCGGTAATCAGAACGGTGTGAATGCCTTCCTCCCTTAGATCTTTCACCATCTGTTCAAATTTCGGGAAATATTCTCGATTCACGGTGAACGGCGCGTTTCCCTTCTGATAATCGATATCCAGATAGATGGCATCCACCGGGATTTTCTTTTTTCGGAATGTGGCTCCGATCTCCCGTACCCGCGCTTCCGGATAATACGAATAACGGCTCTGCTGGAATCCCAGCGTCCAATAGGGAGGTAACTCGGTATGCCCAGTCAAATCCGCGAAAGCCTGCACGACGCGCCGCGGGTCCGGTCCCGCTATGTAGTAGTAATTGATCTCCCCGCCTTCACTTCCGAATGAATAGTAGTCTGGCGACTCCAGTCCGAAGTTGAAATTGCTTCGATAGGTATTGTCAAAAAATATTCCGTAGGCATTCCCTTGATTTAGCCCGATGAAGAATGGAATTGTTTTGTAGAGCGGCTGATCCGACTCCTGCCAACCAAAAAAGTCCGTGTTCCACATCGTGAAGGCACGATTCCGGTGGTTCAGTGGACCGGCTTTGTCTCCCAATCCGTAATAATTCTCCAGAAGCGGCATCTTCTTCCACACACGAACCCGCTCGCCACTCCACGACATCGGCAAAGAAGGTTCATCTGCCACCACGGCATTCCCGTGAGCATCATTCATGGTCACCAGCAGAGTCGCCTTGTTCACGCTGGCCACCACGTCTCCCGAGGAAATCGTGACAGCGTCGCTTCCATCCTGGACAGAAACGGAGGGTGTTTCCGGCGTCTGAATGATGGCCCAGGAGTGATCGGCAGGGAACTCGCCTTTCGGGGCCACTCGCACACGCACAATTCCTTCACGGAAGAACGTGATGCGAATCTTTGCCTTGCCTGAACTTAATTCCGCGCCATCGTTACGCTTCTCTACACGATCCACTTTACCGACGTGCTCCCAACCCTGAGCCGCGATCCGACCGCAAATATTGCAAAGAAATGCGACAACCAACAGGAAACGTCTGGCTTGAACGGTCATGACTGGCTCCAGGAAATTGGGAAATACTCAGTTCTACGGCAGGCGGATCTTGGCCTTATCGTACTCTCCTCCGACATGCCAAAACAGGGGAAATCGTGCGCGAGTTTAATGATCGCCCTATCAACGAAACAACTCAAGTATACCGTGTGGCACTAGCACTTGTTCCGAAACGAATCCATTCGCCGCAAAGTTCGCGCTTCCTCTGGCACTAGGTCTCTCCTATAATCTCGCCTTTACCGGGAGCCTCCGATTGCCAGAACCCTCAGACAGTCCTGAACGTTTCTCAATCGCGCTGATTACCGACGATGAGAGCCTTTTTCCAGAGTTCCGGAAGCATCTCGGCGTCGAGTTTCGCGTCTCGCTTGCCTCCACGGAGGAAGAAATCAAGAACACCATGGAGCGCTCCGAGCTCCACGCCATCTGCTTCGACTTGGACTGCGTCGGAGTAGGTCCCTCTGATGGCCTCGAAGTTCTCACTGAGATGCGCAAGATTCGCGATGATGTTGTCCTCGTCGCGTTCACTCGCTCCGCACAGCGCCCAATTCTCTTGAAAGCAAGCCAAGCCGGTGCAGACGAATGTTTCCTCTTTCCCCTCAACTACGCTGAATTTCAGATTGTTCTCTCTCGCGCCATTGAAAAACGCTCTTTAGAACTCGAAGGGCGCCGCCTCATTCAACAGGTCGAGAGTCGCTCCTCTTTCTATGGCCTCCTTGGCGGCAGTCCTCCTATGCAGAAGCTTTACCAGTCCATCGAAGCAGTTGCCGGCACCAACGCTTCGGTCGTCTTGCGTGGCGAGAGTGGCGTTGGAAAGGAACTGGTTGCCAACGCCATTGTGCAATGTGGTAACCGAGCCGACAGTCCCTTCATCTGCCTGAACTGTTCCGCTCTCCCCGAAAGCCTTATGGAGTCCGAACTATTCGGCTACGAGAAGGGGGCATTTACCGGAGCCGACGTCGCCAAACCCGGCCTGATCGAACTGGCTCAAGGTGGCACGCTCTTCCTCGACGAAATCACCACTCTTCACTTGAGCCTCCAGAGCAAGCTCCTCCGTGTTCTGCAAGAGCGCTCCGTGCAGCGTCTGGGTGGCCGGGGAGCCCGCAAAATCGACTTCCGGCTTATCGCGGCCACAAATGAAGACCTGGAGGATTGCGTCCGGAAAGGACGCTTCCGAGAGGACCTTTACTTCCGCATCCACGTAGTCCCCATCTTTATCCCGCCCCTCAGAGAACGCAGTGGCGACCTCGCCCTGCTGGTGGACCATTTCCTCCGAATCTACTGTGCTGCCGCCAAAAAGCCATTAAAGTCCCTCAAGTCCGATGTGTTGGGAATCCTGGAGGACTATAAGTGGCCCGGAAACGTTCGTGAGCTCGAAAACCTGGTCCAACGCCTGGTCATCATCACGGACAGCTCCACCATTAGCGCAGAGCACCTGCCCCAGAACCTACTTTATTCCAGTAGCGCCAGCCAGGAAGCCATCCTCATTCCTGATGGCGGCGTGGATTTTGACGCTGAAATGCAGCGTATTGAGGTTGCTTATGTCAGTGCTGCTCTACGTCGAACCGGTGGGAAGAAGACCGCAGCTGCAGCCTTGCTGCAGATGGACCCGCAGCGCATGAAATATCTCTGCCGCAAACACGGCATCCAGTAACGGTACTGTTCAAGGGTTAAAAAGTTACCTTCCGGCGGTTAATTTTTAACCCTTCGAAGATTATTGACCTGCATTCCTCGGGCAAGTCCAGCTACCCTGCGAATAAAAGCTGTATTTTCAATGCTGATCGTAACTACATCGCGCCCAACCGTTTGGCATAAGCCGTGCTCTCCTGAGAAGCATCGGCGGTTACCCCACAAATTCCTAGAGAGAGGCAGACACAATGTCCATCGAAAAGAAGAGCTTGATCAGCACCCTCAAGACCACCAAAAAGGCCAATGTCGCGAAGGAAGAATTCAGCCGTGAAGTCACCTCTTCCCCGTCCGTGAAGTCCCCGTCCATGAAGGTTTCCATGGCAACTCGGAAAGGCGGCATCGTGGCGACCCGAAAGGGTGGCATCGTGGCAACGCGCAAGGGTGGTGTGGTCGCGACTCGGAAGGGTGGCATAGTGGCAACCCGCAAGGGCGGAGTCGTGGCCACTCGCAAGGGCGGCATCGTGGCGACCCGTAAAGGTCCCGGAATCGCCTAAAGCTTGTATAGGAGAGAGGGCATTCTCTCCTAAGGAAAAGAGAAAGGCCGCCGTGCGCGGCCTTTTTCTTTTACCAGACCTTACGGCCAAAAAACCGCACAATCTCCCTCGTGAAGTGACTCAGGAGGCTTCGTCGTTCCCCGTAAACTCTGGCGACTCCAATCATTCCTGGCTTGAGCTTTTCGTCGGGATTGGCAAGCAAGATGTCTACCACGTAGAAGTTCATCGCATTCAAGCCCTTGTACTGGGTCTCTTCAGCAATCTTCGGGTCGATTGCCGAAGCCATCGGCGTGATGCTTAGGGTTTGCGCCGTCCAGAGTCTGGGGAAGCCCTCCACGATTAGCCGAGCCGGAGCTCCAATTCGCAACTTGAACATATCGTAGTCGGAGACATATAAACGGGCACGCATACTGTGCAAATCCGCTATCACTGCGAGTTCCGTGCCTGCTGGGACGTAGGCACCCACTCTGTCGTCCATGCGCGGTGTCAGCACTGTTCCCGCGATCGGGCTGCTGATTTGCAGCGAGGCGTCTTCCGACTGCAATTCGGCTCTTTGTCTGACAAACTGTTCGCGTGCTTCGATCGCAGCCCCTGCGTTGGCATAATGCTCCGATGCTTGTCTTACCCTTACGGTAGCGGCAGCCAGATCCGCTTCGCCTCTCAGAATTCGTGATTGCAGGGGAGAATTCTGCAAACGCAGGAGTGGCGCACCCGCTGCAAGCGACTGTCCCTCGCTCGCCAGGACCTCGGTTACGGTTCCGGGCACCAAGTTCCGTACTGTTGCAGTCGTTTCCGGACGGAGGACAAAACGGGCATCCACAGATTCCCGCCAAATTGGAACCAACAACAATAGGACGCTGGCAACTACTAGCGCACGGCCTCCCCAGGAGTTGAGCCAGGCACGGAATCGGTCTTTCTTATCCAGATATACGAATTTCATGAAGTTCACCAAGGTTCGGATTCGCGATCGAAAAATCAGGGCGGCGGTAGCGATCTCAGGGATGAATGACCACTCCGGGCTGAAGTTCCGAAACACATTGCCTACAAATCGCGCCAGAATGTACAACACGGTGTAGCTGTAAATCCCAGACAGTAGTGCGTAAATCACAAACCCAAGCCGCCGCTGCTTCGGGACGTACGGAACATCCACTGGCAACTGCCAGATATGCCTCTTTACCCACCCTGAAACATATGCGGTCGATTTCTCTTTCAGGTCCGCAATTCCCAATGCTTCGCTCAGCATGTAATATCCGTCGAGTTTCATCAACGGATTCCAGTTCAGGAATAGTCCAAACACGCCGGTCATCAGCATTAACAGGTAGGCCGCGTTGTGAATGTTCGATCCTGGCGGCGACCCCCACCAAACTGGCGTTGCGACCGCGCAAATGTAAAGCTCCGACCAGGCACCCGCCATGGCAATGATGAATCGCTGGGGCCGTCCGCCCAGAACGAAGCCTTCCGAGGTGTCGGTGTAGAAAGCCGGTGTCAAATAAATCAGCAGAAATCCCATGGCGGGAACGCGCCCACCATAGTGTTTGCAGGCGTGGGCATGGGCAAGTTCATGCCACGCCATCGATAACACCGCCAGAATGTAAAAAATGAAAACGTCATACCATGACTTGTTCGTGAAATTGAAAAATTCCAGCGTATCCTGGCCAATCTCGTCCCAGTGCGCAATCGAGATTGCCGCCGCTATGCCAAACACCACAATGGTTAGAAGGCTGAACCACCATGTATAAACAAAACGTGAATGCTTGTAGAGCCAGGTAACGAATTTATCCGGGTTAATCGCCGGGAATTTTATTTCAGAAAGGTCCCCACCCTTGGTTTCCCTTGATTTCAGGAGTTTGCGCCGTTCGTCAGTGCTCATCTGCATCAACTGCACATTCAGTTCCTGAGGGGTTTTGTACCAGAAATTCGACGCTTCCATCATGTCCGCAAACTCCCGGACTTCCTGAACGCTGTACTCCGCGCCGGTCTCCGCCGAGTAAGCCTCCGCGATCTCTTCGTACGAGCGTTGTCCGTCAAACAGTTGAATGAGGGCCCAGTTCGCTGGCGGGAAATTGAACATCAAATCCGAATTGGCAATGATGACTCGGACCGTGGGTTGTCCGTCTTCGATGTGCTCGCGGAACACCATATCGACCGGCTTGCGAGGCGGCCGTTCAGAGAGGGAGCGCGCAGGAATTTCCGGCAAGGCATTGTTCAGGATGCGGGTGAGATTCATCTGTGCCTAGTGAGAGTTTTCCACCCGTAAGTTTGCCGTCATTCCCGGGCGTAATGTGCCGCGGTTCCCGATTAGTTCCACCAGCACTTCAAACGTTCCACTGGATGGATCGACCACCGGACTTATCTGCTTCACTCTTGCTGTGTGCTTTTCTCCGGGTACATCGAGAGAGTTAATTTCGTATTGTTGTCCGGAGCGGACATGACCAAAGAATCTTTCCGGCAAAGCGAACCTCATCAGCAGTGGCGCTTCGGCAGTTACCCAAAATAGCCGATCTCCTTTTGCAACGGACTGTCCCTCGCGCACATATCTCCGCGCCACCAGCCCATCAAACGGAGCGGCTATTTTCGCTTTCTCCAGTTCCAACTCCAAGGAACGTTCTTCCTGGTGCGCTGTGTTTAACGTTTCTTTTACCCGTTCGATGTCCCACTGATCCGAATCCGCCTTATATTTTGCATGCTGTAATTGTTCTTCGGAGGTCAGCCCCAGGTCCCACAACCGCTTGGCACGGACATAGTCCGCCTGAAGCACTTCTGCTTCCGACTGCCAATTCTTCAAATCTGCCGCGATGCTTCGAGACTTTGCACGTGCCGCCTCCAGGTTTGCGACCGTCTGCCGGTCATCCATCATGGCCAGCAGGCTTCCTGCTTTTACTCGATTCGGCGCATCCACTTGGATTTTTTGTATCACACCATCGCGTTGCGCTGTGATTTCCACCTGATGTTCAACGATGATTGGTCCTGAGACCAGTAAACCCATATCAGCCTGATCCATTGTTGGAACCGCTTTGGGCGCTGTTGGCACGGAGGATTGAACCGTGTTTCCGGGCGAGATCGTTGGGGTTGTGCTATCTGCACAACCTGTAACCACGAATAGAATCGCAAGCCCGACCGGCGCCTTCACACGTCGCATACTACTCCTCCACCCGGTCCTTACCATCCAAGCCAGTACCAGATCTTCGAATACGCCCATAGCAATGGGCGCCTGAAAAACACATACGCAGCCGGATACCAGCCGATTCGGACTTTTCCTCGTCCTTCCATACCCGACCGCAAGGAGCCGTCGGAATTTGGGAGTATCACTCGCGCATAAAAGACAGGCGCGTCGTGCAGGAATTCTGCCTTAGGACTCAGAATTCCCACACCTCCGTGATAAGTACGCATAGGGTAGCTGTTCAGTTTAATGACCGCGGCCTGCCCCACCTTTACCAGACCGGCGTCCACATCATCCACCGCAACATCTACTGTGGCCTGAGAAGTATCGACCACTTCGGCGAATGGATCTCCAGGTTGCAGTTTGCGCCCTGTAAAGCTCTCCACCTGTGGAGTTGCCACTACCCCATCAATCGGTGAACGCAGTTGTGCTTTGTCCAATGCATCGTGGGCGCGCTCCAGTTCGGCCCTCCAGTATTCTGCATGCACTTGCTGCGCTCCTGCTTCCGTCCCATCATTTGCCGCCAGCGCACGATTCATCTGCAGCAGGGCAGTCTCGTATTTTGCCTGTACTCCTGCCAGCGCGGACCGCAACTCCCAGGCTTCCATCTCTGCAAGCACCTGACCCTTTTTTACGTTCTCTCCCTCTCGCACGAATACCTTGCCGACGACACCTTCCGTCGCCGGTTGGACCTGGGCGCGCCTCCCGGGCCGTACCAATGCAGTCCCATCCACTCGGAAGGGTAGGGGACAAGCAACGAGAAAGAAAACGGCCACAGCACCCAAAACAAGCAACAGCGTGCGGCGGCGCTTCTCCATGGCCATGAACTTGCGTTTCCTCACCAATACCGGTTCGAGCACAGATATGAAAGGCACTTCTTTGTACATTTGCGCATTGCGCAACGCGACTGTGGCTTGTCCCGCCAGCAGTTCCAATATTTCAATATGTGCCGGCCCCAGGAAATCGGGATCGGAACTCTCTAACGCGTACATTCCCACGCGTCCTGTATCGTCATTAAGAGGTCGCGCGTAGAATCCTCGCATCCCTGCTTCTGCAAAGTATTTCTTGAATTTTGCTCGCGTCTGCTCGCGTTCGCTATCAATCTCATCGCCATGCTGGCGCACGTGCAGTGTCTCTTCCGAGAGTGCGGCCCATTGCAGAATTTCATTCAGTGGTGCAATATCTGGCGCGTCTGCGTTAAATTCCGTCAGTCCGCTGATCGCGCTCAGCTTGAATTTCCCGCGTTGTTCCAGAACAATGGCCGCTCGCTCGTAGGGAATCACGGCCTGTGGTGCGTTTACTATGGTCTGCAGCATCCTCTCCATGTTCAACGTTGATGTGATTTCGTGGCTGACGGTATTCAACGTTTCCAGGATTTCCACTTTGCGCTCGGCCATCAGCAGTCCAGCGTTGTGCAGTGCCGTTGATGCCGTCTCCGTCAGGCTGCTCAGCGTGAACAGGTCATCATCGTCGAAAGCCGATCCATCAAGTTTGTTGACGACTTCAACCACTCCTACAAGTGCGGCTTTGTCCATGATCGCTGCTGCAATCAAGGTCGTTGCCGGCGATTCTGGCGCTGCCTGGTTTCGTTCCAGCAGCCTTTCGTCATTCGTATCCGAGATGCACACCGGCTCGCCGTCATCAGAGATCGTTCCGGCAATTCCCTCATTGGGCTTTAGCACTTGTCCTTTAAAGCTCGTTGGGTCCTCACCTGCCTGGTGCATCAATTCCACATTTTCGTCTGGCAGCAGCAGCCAGATATTCACTGCCTGACACTGCAGAATCTCCGAAAATTTCGATCCGATCAACGGCAACAATTCTTGCATTTCGAGTGTCGAAGAAAATACTTTTTCGAGGTCATAGAGCTGGCTCAGGCGCGTGATCGAGCTGAACGTTCCATGACGCTCTTCCTCATAAGTCTGCGCAGCACCGATAGCTGCCGCTGCTACACCTGCTGCTGGTCCCATAGCGGTTATCGCATCCTCCGATAGCTCCTCTTCGAAAGACAGGATCTCCAACGTTCCAACTAACAGTTCTTTGTGGATTAGGGGAATGTAGCAGAGGGATAGAAGCGTTCGACGGGTATCTATATGAGGATAATCTTCCCGCTTGATTTCCTTTCCCTTATGAATGACGGGAGATGCATCTTCCTGGAGTATTGCCAGCAATCCTGAATCCAACGCGATGGTCTGCTCGTGTATCGTGGCGTCGCCAAAGGTCGCTTTCGGGATCCAGTAGCTGGTGCCGTCTATTTCGCCGATGGTATACACATTCACCGCAGACTCGGCCAACAGGTCTGCCACGAATCTGGCGAAAACTCTGGCGCGCGGTGCCGCTTCTTGCTCTTCCAAAAGGTGTGTGGAGAGTTCCGAGATATCCAGTATGGAATCTTGCTCCGGGCTTTCCAACGATCGGCTTTCTTTCCGGCGACTGAGTGCAGGGAGCGCCGCCCGAGAGTGGGTTCCTTGCTCTTTCCGTCAAGTTCAAATAACTTGTCCGCGCACTCTAACAAAGGCTTGGTAGAGTGTCAACGAAGGCCATCTGCGGCAAAGGGATCGCATGGAGGGAGTTTAACGTGGATATTGAGACCAAGACACAGGATGGCGTCAAAATTATCAAACTGCGTGGACGCCTCAGCATGGGTCCTCCTCTGGATCGCTTCAATTCCGCCATGGCCGAGCTTGTCAAAGAGGGGAACTATAAAATTATTCTGGACCTCGAAGAAGTTCCTACCATCGATTCCAGTGGAATCGGTATGTTTGTTCGCTATCTGACCACCTGCAAACAGGGCGGCGGGGCAATCCGCCTTCTGAAACCTTCCAAATTCACAGTACAGACTCTGAAAATGGTCGGCCTTCTCAATCTCTTCAACACATTTGACGACCAGCCTTCTGCCGTAGCGTCGTTTCAATAATCCCTCTCTGAGGAACATCACTAACTGATTTATTTCTTGCCGAGCGGAGCTTTGATTGGGCGGAACGCTTATTCTGGAAATAGACCTTCGAGAATTTAAAACCTTCCCGTAGCGCGCCGCTCGTAGCTGAGTGCTTCGAGGATCTGCTCCGTTGAAAGGGTATTCACCGATGACAGCGTCAGCCTGTCCTTGATCCGACCAAGCACTTCGCGCGCGATCCGAGTGCGTACATCAAAGTCCAGCGCACTTCGCCGGCTCAGAAACGATTCAATCAAGGCAAACTCTTCCGGCGAAAGCCGGTCCGCGCCCAATGGCACCGTCGTGGATGCCATGGAAACGCTATCTCTTCCTACCGTCTGCCACACCGGTTTCAGGTCCGAGAGCGAAGTTTCTCGCACAACCAGGGACCCCACCAACAAATCTCCCAGGCGTTTGTTGCCCTTGGTCAGAAACGCGCTGGCCATTCCCACTCCATAGAAAAACGGCATCCAATCCACAATCCGCATCAGGTTACGCCCAATCGATTCGGCAACAGTCAACGGACGTCCAGAATCTTTGATTACACGAATTCCGACCTTCCGTTTGCCGGGAGTCTGCCCATTCCACAGAATCTCAAACAGGGCGTAATAGCCAAAATAAAGGAAGAAGTAGAACAACAAAAGAATGGCCCAGCCCCACATTGCAGCTCTTGGCAGTGCGGTGGCAATCCCGGCAAGAGTCATCCCTCCCGCAAGCCCAACAATCAACCCGACCAGAAACTGGATGATGGCGTCGTAAGCAATTGCAAGAAACCGGCTGCCGATTCCGGCAACTGCAAAATCCAGCGCGGTCTGCTCCGGAGTTTCGATGGTAAGCTTGTCGGCGGTTGATCTAAACGGCAAACCTGCATTGGGCGGGTTCAATGACATGATTTCCAATCGTTGGCTTGAAAAGCGGCGCCCTTTTTGGGCACGCCTCGAAGAACTCGTACAAGGTTCGGCGAAAGGCGTTTCCGCGCTTAGCCACAGTGAACTCCAGGAACTCGGCCTATTGTATCGTCAAACCGCTTCTGATCTAGCTGCGGTTCGCGAAGATGCCGCTAGTCGGCAACTGGCCACTTATCTCAATCAGCTTCTCGGCCGATGTCACAATCTCATCTATCTTGGCCACAAACCCGAAGTAAGCGGCATTGTCCGATTTTATCGAGACACCTACCCACAGGTGTTCCGCGAAACACTTCCGCAGACGCTCCTCACCGTCGCCATTTTCCTTTTCACGGGCATCATCGCCTGGGCGGTCACGTTGCACGATCCTGCGTTTGCCTATCGACTTCTGGGCCCTCGCATGATGGAAACGATCGAGCAGCGCAAGATGTGGACCGATTCCATCGTCACGGTGAAACCGCTGGCCTCTTCCGGCATCATGACTAACAATTTATCCGTCGCTTTTACCACCTTTGCTTTGGGCATCACAGGTGGCATCGGAACCATCTATATGATTATTTTGAATGGTCTGCTGATCGGCGTTATTGGCGCAGCGACATGGAAGGCCGGCATGGCGATGCAACTCTGGAGCTTCGTTGCCCCTCACGGCGTCTTGGAGTTGCCCGCGATATTCATTGCTGGGGGCGCCGGTTTGGAAATTGCGCGCGGCCTGCTCTTTCCAGGAATGCTTCCGCGCAAACTTTCGCTTTCACAGGCAGGCAGTCGAGCCGCCCGCCTGTTGTTGGGCACGATCCCCATGTTGATCATCGCAGGATTGATCGAGGGCTTTTTCTCGCCGAGTGGTGCGCCGGTAGCCATGAAATTTGGCCTGGCAATCGTACTCTTCCTCGCGTTATTGGCCTATCTCTTCAATAGCGGCAGGCCTAAAGCAGGTTCCGCTCTTTGATATCCAGATACTGATTCACAATGGATGAAGCAAGCAATCCTGGCACCAGCTCAAACGCAAATACTCCCCGTTGCCGCAATCCCCGAAGCAGTAAGTCTCGTCGGCTCGCGATCTCAAGAGCCGCTGCGTGCCGGTACATCTCTTCCGTCGTTCTCGGCGCGGTATTCGCCAGCACTGTCAAATCCGGCTGATTCATTGCCGTGAATACCACCAAATGCCGTTTCGTCATCTGCATCGCGTACTCAATCACTTCCGGCGTAGTTGGCGTCTCCGCGAAATCCGTAATCCACACCACCAGGCTTCGCCGGCTCTGTTCTGTCAGCAGCACGCGCGCCGCACGCGAATGATCCGCTTCCGCCGCCTCTCCGCGTACCTGGGCCAGACTGTCAACAATATTGCGCAGATGAGCCGGTCCGCGGCCCGTTGCAAGGTTCTGCTGGATTCCTCTTCCATACGCCAACAGGCCAACACGGTCCCCACATTGACTTGCCACTTGGGCCAACGACAGCGCCGCGTTTACAGCGTAGTCCAGTTTCGCAAGGCGAAGCTCACTGCCTTCCTGGCGCACTTCCGCTCGCAGCAACCTCCCTGCATCCAGCACAATCCACACCGCCTGGCTACGCTCAATTTCAAAGATACGTGTCGTTAGTTGATGCCGGCGCGCGGTGGCCGTCCAGCACACATCGCGCATCTCGTCGCCTTGGCGGTATTCACGCAGGCTTTCAAACTCGCGCCCTTGCCCCCTTTGCCTGCGTCGGCGTTTTTCCATTTCCACTTGCCGGCTTCGAATCAGATATAACGCCTGCTGGCGCGCTTGTTCCAGATCTGGCAGAACGCGCACAGTCTGCGAAATCTCCACGGATACCCATCGCTCCGCAAATCCCAACTGGCTCTGATATCGCAAAAACAAGCGCCCCAGCCGGACGTCTCCTCGCTCTCGTGGAACGATATCGTACAGAGTGCTTGCCAATTGCCCTGCGGGAACAATCAACGAAAGGGAAGGAAGCCCCGTTCGAAACGAAGTTGGCGTTTCATCAACCAGCGTGCAGCGCGCGGTTATCTTTCCAAAATTGCGCACCCGCAGTGTAACCTTCGCTCGCGTTGCAAGGGATGGCGCGTGCTCCCACGATCGCCGTCCTTCGATCTCTTGTGGTTTAGGCAATCGCGCCAAATCAACGCCAGACATCACCAGCGCCATCACATCCCACAAGATCATCGCCACAATCAATCGTGGAACCCACCACGCCGGCACCAGCCACAAAAAACCGAGCAGTAACATCACAAAGAAACGCGGTCCAAATCCAAACGGCACTCGCCCAAGCGGCCTTCCCCGGGAAGCTACCTCGTTTGGCACTAAGGGTCGCGGCGGATTCATCTGGAAGCCCTCATTGCCATTTCGTCACTTCGGTACTTCCACGGCCGCAATCACCTGCCCGATGACATGGTCCGTAGTCAGTCCTTCTAAATCCGCCTCCGGCTTCAACAAAATGCGATGACGCAGCACAGGGAGGGCTGCGGCCTTTACATCGTCCGGCAGCAGGTAGTCGCGTCCATCCATTCCCGCTAGCGCTCGAGCGACAAAAAACAATCCCACGGCCGCGCGCGGGCTTGCTCCCAGCGAGATGGCAGGCCAATCCCTGGTTCGGCGCACCAAGGAAATAATGTAAGACCGCAACGCCGGCTCTACTCTCACAGCTTCAATCTCTTGCCGTGCGGCTGCCAAGAGCGGAGGTTCGATTTTGTCCAGCACCATTTCGTTCAGCCGCCGCGGGTCGAAACCCTTTTCGTACTGCACAAGGATTTCCGACTCTTCGCTCGCTGAAGGGTACGTCACGCGAATCTTCAGCAGAAATCGGTCCAATTGAGCCTCCGGCAGTGGATACGTGCCCTCAAACTCGATTGGGTTTTGCGTGGCGAGCACCGTGAAGTTCTGTGACAGCGGATAACGAGTGCCGTCAATTGTCACCTGACGCTCTTCCATCGCCTCAAGTAAAGCGGCCTGCGTCCGCGGCGAAGTTCGATTAATCTCATCCACCAGCAATAGATCCGTGAAGATCGGTCCGCGGTGCAGACTGAATGTGCTGTCCTTCAGATTAAATATATTTGTTCCTGTCACGTCTGCCGGCATCAGGTCGGCCGTACACTGCACGCGCTGAAAATCTAATCCGCAAATCCGCGCAAGACATTTCACCGCCAGAGTTTTCGCTAATCCCGGCACGCCTTCGATCACCGCGTGGCCCCCACACACCAGAACCAGCAGGAGTTGGTCCACCGCTTCTTTCTGTCCGATGATTACTTTCGAAAGCCCGGAGCGAGCCTGCGTTGCAAGTACCGCTAAGTTTTGCACGATTAACTTTTCCCCCCATGGATTTGTCCCCGAATATCCAGTCTGGACGCGAATTGTTCCAGCTCTCTAACTAGCTTCAAAGCCTCGCTTGGCGCGAGCTTTTGTACCCGCCCAGCCGCACCTGCTCGTGTCAATGTGCCGGCCAACCCCGAATCTTTCCAGCCAAGCCGTTGTTCCGCGGCTACCGCCACTTCCGAATCTTTGGTGTTCCCCGGCAGATTAAGCTGCCGCGTCAGCAGGGTCCTCGTTCGCACATAGGATACTGTCACCGCCGAGGATGCCGCTCCAGCCCGTTCGTACAATCCACCCAGTGTATCCACAAATTCCAGTGGTGAAAGTCGTGAAACTTCTTTGGGCACGTAGATCGGCCCACTTCTCCGGCTAAACGTGAAGAAAACCGACAATGCCAGCACGCCCACCTGAAAAACGCTCCACGCCAGCGACGTTTTCCCAACGTAACTCCATAACGAGCTCCGCTGCCCGTGAAAATATTCGTCCCAGTAGATTTTCGATTTGCCATCCCCGGACCATTGCCAGACAGAACTCAGGAAGAATGCAAGATTGTCTTCTCGGGTTATTCCTACATTTGTTAATGGAGTGGAACCTGCCCACCATAGGATTTCGCCCTCCCCCTTCTTCCAACTCACGACAACCGGGGAACCCTGCTTGCCGTAGAGTTCCAGTTGAAGCGCTGAGAGCCTTCCCCAGTAAGTCTGCGGCCGGATCGACACGTGTCCTGCATCGCGCGACAATCGTGACGGCATACTCGGCTCGTACGAACCGAACTTCGGATCGGCATGTTCTCCCGATATCTCCGCTTCTGGAAAATAATCGTGGATGTTCGCACCCGTGAACAATACATTGCCGCCGTGTTCGACGAAATCCGCCAGCGCCTTCCTTTCGTTATTACTGGGAGGCTGATTTGGTTCCGCGAGGATCAGAAGTATGTTTGCGTTCTCGTTTTCCAATTCTGTCGGCGGATTTTCCCAGCGCCGCACCGGATATTGAAGTTTCACCAATAGGCGATACGCTGCCGCGGCACCGCCCGATTGCGTTGAATAGGTCGAAGGTATTGGTGAATTGAACTCCTCAGCGGGCGGCGAAAGGAATGCTCCGGCTGACAGCATGAAGAGTAGCAGCGCCCCGCCGACCAGCAGTAGTTTGCGATCTGACGCCGCTATTCCAATGGGCATCCCATCGCCTCCAACTGCCGCAGCGTTTCCTTAAAATCATCCGGTCCTGCCCCGCGGTTCGCGTACCAGGTCCGCTCCAGCCGTTTGGTCAGTTCCGTCAGTGGCTCTCGGTAGTTCGGTCGCTGTGCAAGCTCATGGGTCGCGGGATTGGCAATCAGTCGCAGGTATTCGCGCGGAGTCTTCGAACGATCCTTAGGCAATGCACCGCTGTCCTCAAGCCGCGTAATCCCCGCCCAATACGCCGAATGCACTGCCTCTCGAAAATTGCCCTGCGCCGCTGCCTCTCGTGCCATGCGAACCCATTCCTGCCAAGTTTTCGTGACAGACACGATCTTTCCGGCCGGCAGGGTATCCATTCGGTCAAACCTCTCGAGAAACCGAATCAGCCACAGCCCGATAAACCCTATGCAAGCCGCGATGATCGTCCAGAAGAGGATCTGCCCTCCGATTGGATACCGCTCGATGCCACCAAACATCTTGTCCAACAGGCGGCCAATCCACGCCGCCACACGCTCACGCCATAATTCCCATGGCCCGGGTGGCCGAACTCCGACGAATTCCGACCCAGCCAGAATCTTGTCCAGTTCTGCTCGCGAAGCTCCATTCCAAGCAGGGCCACGTGTGGAGTAATTCCGCACCTCCCCCAAACGGCGGTCTGCCCATTCCTTTGCTATACCAGCCGCACCTGCTGCCAACTCTTTATCAAGGAACTCCGTGGAGATAGAATAAGTTCCCTCTGTGGTTTGCACCGTCCATTGCTTTGGAAGGGAATCACGCAGAACGGCTAGTTCTTTTTCGGAAGGCTTGTTAGCGAGAAGATTCGAAACGCGCTCCAGTTCCGCAACGAACCCCTGCGCGTCGCATTCAGCTTTCGAGGCGCTCTGAGCAAGGGGTTCTGTGGTCTGCCCTTGGGTGCGAACGATGGAAACTCCGAGGCCGAGGGCCAACGTGAAAAGAGACAGCAGGAATCGTCTCATCAGTGCCTTTGCGGTTTCTCGAACGATTTTCGTCTGGATATCACGACAGCATCGTAGGGATGCTCGGGCGTATTGGCGCCCCGATCCCGCTGGGATTTATCATCATCTGGAGATCGAACGCTTCTTTTTTGACCCGCAGGTCATAGTAGAACACCGAGGTGGCGATCAAGATAAATGGTCCGACGAGAACCTCTCCCAAAAACGATCCGAACTGCATCAAGATCATCGACATGCGCAACATGTTGGGATCTTTAGGAGACATCGCAGCCATCACCGTGGATGGAATCACGAACAATATCATCACTGCATATAACATGACGACATACAGGACATAAATCACAAAGGAACGCCCGGCATTGTCTCTTGTCAGCTCCCAACTTCGACTCAATGATTCGCGCGCTCCCATATCTTCCAGAAGGGCAGCAGGAATACAAGTAATTAACCGGCAAGCCACATAAATTCCGGGAATGATCAAAAAGAGGGTTGCACCTCCGATAGCCAGGCCGTTCAGGACCGTTACACCGAAAAGATTCAACAATTGGCCCCACATGCGTTTTAAGGAAGCACCAATTGTAGTTTGTCGGCCAAGGTAAATTTCTGATACGGCATAGATCGTTCCGCCTTGGGCAAACAAATAGGCCACGAGGTATACAACTATTGCAATCAATCCAGCCAAGAGGCCAAAAGCGGAGAATACATTGCTAACTCTCCCTTGAAACTGCTCTGCGTTTTGCTGTGCGGTCCTTGCGGGTAAACTCGTGAACATCGCTTGCGTCAAATTCACGCCAAGGATCAGAAGATGAGGGATTGCCGTGATTCCCAGAAATAAAACAAAATGTCTTCGGTAAAGTGAAAACGTTCGATCCAGAATTTCGCCCAGTGACAACGGGCGCAGTTCCCACTCCGCCATGGTTCCTCCCGGAATCCCAAAGGTTCTTTGGGCATCACTCTAACAGAGACGCAATGAAAAGACGATTACGCCCGTCACAATTGTGCTCTTGAAGCGACTATTGCACTTTCCTCAATTTCTCTGGAGCACTACCACACCCTTGACGTAATCCGTCGCGTTCATACCGCTCGACAGAGCTTCTTGCACCTGATCCAGACTCGTATAACGGTGCGTGATGAACCGCCCCACTTCGATTTCCACTTTTTCAATCATTCGTAGCCCACGCGCATAGACCGACGGCCTTCCATCCTTCTCGAATCCTCCCGATGCTCCAATTGGATTCACTAACGTCGGCTCTTTGAACATCACATTGTTAAGCACGCTCAAATCCGTGCCTCCGTGCCCATGCCCGTAAAGCAGCACCGTCGCCTGTTTCCGGATCAGTTGTGGAATCGATGCAAACACGCGGCCCTGTCCGGATGCCTCGATCATGTACTCTACCCCGCCACCCTTCGTGTGCTCGCGCACAACTTCACCCAGATCATTTTTGCTGGGATCGATCACCACGTCCGCGCCGAATCGTTTCGCCAGGTTTCGTTTAATCTCATTCGGCTCTGCCACCATCAGCAGACCTTCGTAGCCAAGTATCCGCCTCAAGTATTGCGTGAACAGAAGTCCAGCGGGCCCACCTCCGCAGATCAAGGCGTAGCGCACACGCCGATCTTTTTCTCCTTCCTGTAATCTGTATCGAGAGTTGACATGCGCAACGCGGTCCGATGAGTGAACGATGCAACCGAGCGGTTCGGAAAGAGCCGCCTCTGCCGAGTCGAGTTCGCTCTCCATGCGCACGCAGTTTGTGGCCGGAACAGCAATGAATTCAGCCAGTCCACCCTGCAGTCCGGTAATTCCGTGCTCCCGATAATACGCACACTGGTGGGAATCTCCCGTCTCACAATATTCGCAAAGCGGCTGACGGTGCACACTCATGCAGTTCAGGCCCTGGTCTACTACAACGCGATCACCGGCCTTCAAGTCCCGCACTTCGCTCCCGACTTCTTCGACTACTCCGCACATCTCATGGCCTAATATCTGCGGCTCTACGTTCAGCGGAATCGTCCGACCGCGCTGGTCAGTGTTGTAGTTCGCATGCCCCCCAAAAATATGCGAGTCTGTTCCGCAGATGCCCACCGCCGATATTCGAATCAGTACTTGACTGGCAGACGGGCGCGGAGCCGCAACTTCCCGTACTTCGATTCGCCTTACGTCGCACAACACGCACGCCTTCATTCCCGAGTCCTCCACGTCCCTGCAAAGCGTCGCAAGACCACCGCATCGGTCTTTGCGGAACCCTTGAGCCTACAGCACTGCCTCGCCCACCGCCAAGCGCAACAGGACAAGAGCGAACGACGGGCTTTAGCCCCTCGAAGCACGTGCCGTCGTGAACAAGGAATCTGCAGGGGTAGGAAACAAAAAGGCTAGTAGAGGAAAGCCCGAGCACTTTAGGCAGTTTCCCTGGCCCTATTTTTTTGGATTCGAATTCTACCGCAGCGTGGCGAACACCAACACCTGCATGGTGCCATTTTCGTTGGTTGGCACGATTATTCGCTTTGTCTTAGTGTCATATCCCATGGTCTTCGCTCCGGCCTTCGTCACGATTTCCTGCGCCAGCGAATATTTATCTGGCGAATCCTGGTGAAACACGAACACCTTGCCATCTCCAGTCGACAGATAGACCATCTTGGTCTTGCTGTCGAAAGCTCCGGCGTCTACCCGTTCGCCGATGGGCGCGGTGAACACCAGTTTCCCCGTTTCAGCGTTCAGCACTGCCAAATGCTTGCTCCGGCAGCCGACAAACAATCTCTCATTCTCCACATCCAGCGACAATGCAGTGGGCGTCCCGCAAGGAGCTAACGGCCAGTGATCCTTCACCTTCATGGAATTCACGTCGATGTGTAGCGTCTCATTCTTTTCTTCCAGGTTTACGTACAGGTTGCCTTTCCCGTCGCTGACTGCGAACTCCGGCCCGCCGCCAAGCGCAATGGTTCCCACTACATCCCCATCTGCGGCGTTCAGCACGGTAATATCCTCGCTGTCTCCGTTCATCACGTAAATTCGCTTTGTCAGCGGTTCATAGATAATCGCGTCTGGTTTCTTCCCAACTTTGATCTCGCCCAGGGTCTTTAACGTCTTCAGGTCGAAAGCCATCGCCTTGTCAGCTTTTCCCGCTGAAATGTATCCACGGCCAAATTCAGGAGCTAGTGCAATTCCGTGCACCCCAGGAGTGTTCGGGATTGTTCCGAGTAAGTCATACGAATCGGCATCGATCACGTCCACCTGCGTGCTGTGGGAAATGAATATGCGGCGCCCCAGTTCATCGACCGTCAAATAGTCCCAGCCGCCTGCTCCGGGTACCGCCACCTTCTTCACCATTTCGTATTTCACCGCTGCCATCGCGAATGTTGCTACCAGTGCCGCGCAAACAAGTGATCCCAGGATGTGTCTTCTCATTGCTCTTCCACCATCCGTTCTACTTACCTCAACCTAACCCACCTTAAACTCCGTCTGAAATCCCATTCAACCTCTCGCGCCATTCGCAAAACAGCCGGGACGCTCAACTCCCCTAGAGCGCCCAGGCAATTCTAATTGATTGACTCCAGCTATTTCTCGTGCGAGGGAGACCACCTCATACCGATTCCCAGCGTTGGCGTGTAATATTCGCGCTGGATCAAGTACTGAGAGCTGCCGTTGTAGAACCCGAATACCTCGTTGTTCAGGTTTAGACCGTACACCACCAGGGTAAAGCCCTTCGGGAGGCGGTAGCTGCCCTGAGCGTCGAATTGAAAGTGTGTGTAGAGGTAGGTGTCGCCGAGAGGACCTTTTAGTCCACCGGCAGTATCGTCCTGAAATTGGTAGCTGTAGATGTTTGCTTCATTGTACGAGAAGCCAAGTCGAATCGACAGGCGTCCTCGATCGTAGGTGGGGCTGATGTTCCACGTGTTTGGAGCTTGGCGCAGCAGCGTCGGATGATCCGACCGTCCAGGTATGTCGCTCGCTTCAGACGCGGTATAGCCATAGTTGGCAGAGAGGCCGAGGCCGCTGAGCTTCCCAGGAAGAAAACTAAATCGCTGTACGTAAGCGATCTCGAACCCGACAAGGTGCGCGCTGCCCGCGTTGACTGGTTTGCTGACAATGTAGGTTCCGGTGTTGTAGCCGGGTATTGGCGGCGTGAAGTTAATCTCAGTTTGAGAAGTATTCACGATTGGATCGGACAATTGTTTGTAGAAGACCCCCGCCGTGAGGGACCCAAAAGGGTTCATGTAATGCTCGAAGAGCAGGTCGTAATTATTGGCCATCTCTGGAACGAGATTGGGGTTCCCAAAGCTAACGGCTCCCGGGCTGGCTCCTGCCGCATTCGTGATTGATACCGCTTGCGCGATGTCTTGCGGGTCTGGACGAGAAAATGCGCGGCTGTAAACCAAACGGAAATTGGTGTTGTCCGTCAGAGCGTAGCGAAGCGAAGCGCTCGGGAGGACCTTGATGTAATCGCCGCCTGCCTTGAAATTGAAACCGGGCTGAATCTGTTGCGGGCAAATGGTTGGATCCGGATCTGTGCATCCATCTTGCCAGCTAATCGTACGCAGATTGGTGCCTTCTACACGCACACCGGCGATGAACCGGAACTTGTTGAAGTCCAATGTGTTCATAACGTAGCCGGCCGAAACCTGCTCCACGAAGTTGTAGAAGCTGTCATTTCCTGCTGCCCCGGTGGTGAAGTCGAACTGACCTGGGTTTGCCAAAACGTATTTTTGCGTTTTGTAATAGTCGGCAGCAGGCCCAAACGGATACGTTCCGTCGTAGTAGTGGCTGTTCTGGAATGTACTGGGAAACATATTGAATGGAATGACGGTCGCCAAATCGCCGTTGGAATCGGTTGGCACGGCATAATCGTCAGTGTAGGTGTGATCGTATTTATGTGCATTGCGGAATTTTCCGCCGAACTCGAACGTCGCCAGATGAGAACCGATGTGGTAGCGCTTGCCCATAGCCCCCGCAAACTGCAAGTTAACTTGAGCGGTCTTTCCCCGGCTAATATTCAGATCATCCAGGGCGTAAATGGAAGTGTTGTAGGCTTCTGTGAAGCATCCCGGAGCCCACTTTGGCCTGAGAGAGTTTCCTGTTACGGCCGCGTCGTAGGTACAAGTGCCCGTATAAGTTGAAGGGCTGGGGACGCTAAATGAGGCCCCCCCATAACCGTCATCGTTCTCAACGGCACGCGAAGCAGAAACGTCCCATGTGTACCAGGTTGAGGCGAGAACATGCCTGCCGCCCAGAACGAGGTTGCCGATGGAATAGCGGGGACGCCGAATCGAATTGTTGAAGGACGGTGCACCGGAGCAGGGAGCAACCGTCAGACCATTTGAGTCGGTGTTCGGGCATCCATTTCCTTGCAGCGTGCTAATGCCCGTGCTGTTGTCCTGCAGGTTGTAGACCCAGCGGTCGCCGAAGTTATGAAAATTAGAGTAGAGACCACGAACGTAAATGTTCGACCCTTCGGACAATTGGTAGTCCGTGCTGCCTGCAATTGCCCAACGCGTGCGATAGTAACGATATTCGCGAATATCCTGGGTGATGAAGTAACGCTGTGTCGATCCATCTCCAAATGCCGCGATATCGGGGACTGGCTCGATATCATCAATCCCGCGGCCATTCCAATCGTAAGTTCCACCAATCAGGACACCCAACTTGTGCTGAGGTCCAAAACGCTTCCCGACTGTTGCCGTGGATTCAACGTTGTTTCGTCCACCGTTTATTGGTGAGATGCCGCCCAGGCCATATAGCTGAATCGTTGGCCGCTCAGTTGCCGTCTTGGTTACCATGTTCACAGAACCACCGATGCCATCTCCATCTTGATTCGCTTGCAATGTCTTGTTGATTTCCACTGATTCAACAATATCCGCAGGAATGGCGTCGAACTTGATTTGGCGAACCCCCGACTCTGGTGAGGGTACGTTGATGCCATCAATGGTGGCGTTCGTGAGTCGCGGTTCTGTCCCCCGAACTTGTACATACTTGCCTTCGCCTTCGTCGCGTTCAATCGTCACACTCGGCAAACGTCCCAGGGCGTCAGCCATATTGGCATTGGGCAAGCTGCGGATCACCTCTGCCGGCAGGACCTGCACGACATTGTCCGCTGTGCGTTCGCGATTGATGGCTTCCGCTTCGCCGCTGGCGCGCTCTGCTGTGACAATCACCCGATCTTTGCTCGAAGAAACTTCCATTTTCACATTGACGCTGGTCGTCTGCCCTCCCGTCACCTTCACAACCTGTGTGTACAAGGAAAATCCTACATAAGTAACCGTGACCGTAAAGGTCCCAGGCGTAAGGCCAGTAACGTAGTACGCCCCTTGGTTGTTCGTATTTACAATCACGTCTCCTGGTTGGAATTCCACAGACGCACCTTGCAGCACGCTCCCGCTCGTATCCGTCACGCGGCCAGCTACGGATCCCTTATCGCTCTGTGCCAGTAAACTCGGCGCCAATCCTGTTGAGAAGATCACAGCGATAGCTATGATCAGGCGGACTAATTTCATCATCGATGTTTCTCCTTACCCCCAACGTCCCTGCTTCCCATTAGGCGGTTTATTGCTTAACCTCGGATGACAGAACATGAATAAACTGTTAAATAGAGGGTGAAAGTATTTTCAGATGAACGAGTTTTCAGATTGCGTTGCAGGTAGCCCGAGAAAGTTCGTGTCTACTATTGCAGGATCCGTGGTGCCGCTTATCGTTGGCAGATGGATTCGAAATATCGACCCTTGTCCCAATCTGCTCTCCGCTCCTATGGTTCCTCGGTGCATCTCCGCAATCCATCGAGCAATGGAAAGGCCCAGTCCCGATCCGCGAATCTCCCGAGAGCGGGCCTGATCCGCTCGATAGAATCGGTCGAATATCCTCGGCAAATCGCTCTCCGCTATCCCCAAACCGGTGTCTTCAATTTCGATTACCACATGCCGGTGGTCCGCTTGGGTTCGCACCACAATCGATCCGCCTGGCGGCGTGTACTTCACCGCGTTGTCCAAAACCGTCAGAAACAATCGTTCTAACGCGGGTCCATCTCCAAATATTTCGCAGGAAACTTCTTCGTCGGGCCACTCCACTGTGAACGTTAGCCCCTTGGCAAACGCCAACACGCGCGCCTGTTGGCACACTCTTTCTATAGTTTGTGGCAGTGACAACCGCTCATGCTTCAGCCTTGCCGCGCCCGCATCTGCACGCGCCAGGGTCAGCAAGTGCTCGATCAGGCGCGTTGTCTCTTCGCTTGATTCCAGAATCCGTTCAAGCGCCTCTCGGTACTCCGCGGGTGTGCGTGTTCTTCGTAAAGCCAGTTCCGCGTTCGTTCGTATCAACGCCAGCGGCGTACGTAAATCATGCGAAGCGTCCGCGGTGAATTGTGTAATGCGCTTTACAGACAGTTCAATCCGCTCCAGCATCGCGTTGACTGTTTCTGTCAACCGCCTCAATTCGTCCTTTGCCGGTGGTACCTCCAGCCGCCGATGCAAATTGCGTACTCCGATCCCCTCGGCGGAAGTGATAATGCGGTTTACGGGAGCGAGCGCACGCCCGCTCAGCCAGTAACCCAGCAGGGAGGCCAGCAATACCAGGATTGGCAAGAATTCTTTTTCGAGGAGTCGGAACCTATCCAGCGCCTGATCGAAGGGCTCCGTGGGCACAGCGGCATAAAGCACAAACGTCTGGCCTGCTGCTTCGACTTGTCCACGCGCAATGCGGTACTGGAAAAGTTCCAGATTGCGCGTGAAGAAGGTTTGCTTGTCAGAGGCAGTTGGGAAGGGAATATCTGGTTTGGAAAATGCTCGCGACTGAAAGATCGATTCTCCGCTGGTTGCGGTTACCTGAAAGATGGCTTCATTTGCCCAAAGACTCGAGAGCTCTTTTAATTCCTGCTGAAGCTTCTCCGGCCCTTTCAAAGCTGCGGTCACCACTACCTGTTGAAGCGTTTCCAAATCGCTCCGCGATTCATCATTGACCGTTATCTCAATGCTTCGCTGGAAACCCAGATCACATATCCAGAAAAATGCCAGAAATGATAAGCCGAGCACCAATAGGTACAGCAGGGTCAGCCTTGCTCTAATCGTCAGTGTCACAGTCCGCGAACCGTTCCCACCGAATAGCCGAATCCGCGGTGTGTCTGGATCAGTTTAGCCGGAGCAGCCGCGTCCACTTTCTTACGAAGCAATCGTACGAACGCATCCAGTGTGTTCTCTGAAACCTCTCGCCCTGTGCCCCACACTTTCAGCAGAATCTCTTGCCGCGACACAATTCGTCCGGCATTCCTTGCCAGCAATTCCAGCAGCCGGAATTCCGTCAACGATAGGTAAATTTCGGTTCCGCTTCGAAACGATCGGTGCGTTGTCAGGTCCAGCACCAGGTCTTCCACTTCCAGCACGTTTTTCCGGCGGAACTCTTTTCTGCGCACCAATGCGCGGATCCTGGCCAGCAACTCGACAAATGAGAATGGCTTTGTCAGGTAATCATCCGCTCCCGCATCTAGCCCTTTTACGATGTCGGAAAGCGAATCGCGGGCGGTCAGCATGAGCACAGGGGTTTCTTGTTCGCGCCGCCGCAATTGCTTGGCTACTTCCAGTCCATCCACCTTGGGAAGCATCAAGTCCAGTAGGATGACGTCAAAAGATCCCGTCGCCGAGAGTTCCAGTGCCGCACTGCCGTCCCGCGCTAGGCTTACGTCATACGCCTCTTCCCGCAGGCCTCCCATTAGCAATCGCGCCATCTCTGGTTCGTCTTCAACGATAAGAATATTCACGATGATTGATCCGGAGTCTGATGGTAGCGGCGCCTTTATGAATATTCGATGAATCACAGATTACAGATTGTGATTTTTCGAGAATCGGACCAGGTCGGCTATCCGATTGACTAGGTGCCTGTGTTATTGCTTGGAACTCGCGGCTTTCGCTGCCGCTTGAGCCTTGATCGTCACCTGATCTGGCTTCGTCCACTCAGCCTTCCCATCCTTCCATTCCAGTTTGTTCATCGTGACATGAGCAGTTGCCCTATCGACCTCCACCATCAGGTAGTGATAATTGACGCCTTTATCCTGATAAGGGTCGTCCGCGGCGCGCGGAATCGGATATGCATGTGCTCCGCCTCCGCCCGTCACGAAGTAAGTCACGCCGTTGTGTTCGTGTCGTTCGTAGTTGTGAACATGCCCGTTGAAAACGACAATTTGTGCACGCATCTGCTTCTGTCGTTCCTCCAGTAATTGCGCCAGCACCTTTTCTGACCTTCGCGCAGAATGCCCGCCGCCAAACTGTTTTTCGTCCGACGAACTCGTATAAGGGGGGTGGTGAAATACCATAAATACGAACGGCGTATCTTGACTGACTTTCGTGAGCTGTTCCTTCAGCCAAACCTCTTGCTCTCCTCGTTCTGAATCCAGTGCGCTATCCAGCACCAGCATCACACTCTTGCCCAAATTCACCGAATAGAACCTGCTGCCGTTCAGCTCCGGGAATCGTGCAAAGTAATTGCTCAGAGCCTTCGCTTCATTTCCCTTTAGGTCATGATTTCCAAGAGCCGGGTATACGGGAATCTTGCTTTGCTTCCACGCGGCCGTCTCCGTATCCCACACTTCCCAGTCCTTCTCATTTTCTCCCGTATAGACAATGTCTCCGCCAATCGAGACAAATGCCGGCTTCTCCTTATCAATCGCAGCTATCAATGCATGCCGCACCGCGGGATTTGCCGGGTCCGTGTCTGCCGGATCATGAAATCGCGTATCCCCAAAAGCCACAAAGCGGTACGTATCACCCACATTCAATTCCAGCACTGCGGGCTTCGTTGCCTTGACAGCCTGTTCAGTGGAATGTGCGTCCCCACAAGACGCGATCCCTAGCAGCAACGCACAAGTAAAAAATAATCCGCCTGCAACCAGTTTAGTTTTCATAATTCCTACAGAGTAAGCCCTTCGCTCCCCGGTTGGGTTAACGCTTTTTCAGGCGTGCTTTTGCCCAACATGAGGCTGATACCGAGTAATGGTCTACACAATTGAGTCCAACAAGCGGAGGTCCGCCAAGCAGTGGAGGGGACAAAAAGGTTCTTGGCGTCCGCGATATGCTGCAGCACCGTCTGTGCGTTGGGGATTCCGGTCCTCTTCACGCTGGCCGTCAGTGCGTCGCCCTCTTCTTGTGCGCTGACAACGTTTTCAAGAGGCACAAGGCTTAGCTTCTGCTGGTTCACGACATATCCATCAAACTGGAGGGAATTCGCAACCGAGTCTCCGTTGGGCAGGGTGGTTGCCAGAGCTGCTAGCCGGTGAATGGAGGTTTCTCCGAGCCGCTGGCCATCAGCCTTGTCTAGGTACTTACCAGTTATATTGTCGATTGGGCTGCCAAAGTAGCCAGTATCTGGAAAGAAAAAACGTCCATTCCGCAACGTCATGAGAATTCCGTCCCAGTTTAACTGATAGTGGCTGCTAGCATGGACGACAAACCAGTCTGGAAAATTGTGTTCATAGAGGAGACGAGGAAAGTTGGTGAACCTCGTAGCCGGAGCAAAAACCTCCATCATTCGAACAAGCGTTCCTTAGGACAATTCCTTCATGCCGGATTAGTCTCCTCTGCTCTGTACCCAACCATGCCCAAGTCTACTCGCGCTGATACCCGGATTACAGCAGGCTCAGTTACACCAGCTCAGTGCCCTTGGACGCAGTGAGGAGGCCCCTTAGAAGGGGGCCTCCGATTCCGGTCCGAGCTCGGGCACTAGCGCGTCGGAATCGCGCGTCTCGGCGTGGTCGAGCTTGGCGATTTTAGAGAGATGAATTTCGGCGACACGAATCTTGTGATCGCCGTTCTGCTGCTTCTTCTGTTTCTTTGGAACGAACTCGCGGTAGCGGAGCTCGCCTTCCACGGATACATGCGTACCTTTTTCAAGGTCGCAGCGAATGTAGAGAGATGTCCCTACGAGATTAGGCGAACCCACTCCGTCCTCGACGCCCACTCGTCGTCGGTGTTCTTCCACGAGCGCTGCGAGCGCCAACGTGATCGGTAGTATCTAAGAAGAACAATTTCGAAGAATGACCACGAGTACTATGTCTCGCGGCAACATGCCCCCCTAGAATTGAGTCCAAAGTGCCCCTCTTAGCTGGTTGGGGTCGGAGACCTGCTGGTGGTTGGCGGACTCTCTGTCGGTGTGACCTTCTGCTTGATGTCGATTCTGGGATAAAAGGAGGCTCCGTGCGAAAGGCTACATGTATATTCGACCGCGTATTCGGGGTTAACTGCTCGGTTCGCCTCGCACGGTCGTATCGTCCAGCATATTTGCTTTCTTTTTTGCTAATTCTTATTCCACACGCAGCGCTTGCTCAGGAACCCGGCTGGTGGACGAAGCAGAAAGCAGACTGTGGCATTCCAGCCGGCACGGCATATAACGACTGGGACAAAATCTGCCACAAGAGTTCGGCAGGAAGCACCTCGAGCACTCCTTCTGTCCCCGCCGGCCTTACTCCTCAGCAACAGCTTGGGTTGCAGGGTGCGGCGCTGGCAGGGAACATGATTGGTCAGGCTCTTGGCCAGTTGTTGTTCGGCTCGCCCGCGCCCCCGCCAGTCTCCTCACAACCTGACCCGGAACAACAACAACGGGAGCTAGCCGCCCAACAACTCAACAATAGCGGCCTCTACTTACTCAAGCAAAGAAACTATTTCGGTGCGATCAATGAATTTCAGAAAGCCCTCGCGACTAATCCAAACGACTCGAACGCCCTCCACAATCTCGCGATGGCAAAACAACAGCAGAAGGACGCTGCCGTGGCCGGGCAAACCAGCCGCGCGTTGGGCCAGTTCTTGGGCAATGCTCCCGCCAATACGGGACTTTTTGGTTTCGCTCAACTGACAGGTTCAACAGCAGCAAACCCAAATGCCACCGCCCTGAGTTTGGTGAACCTCGATTCCGATGCAAATGTGGTGGACTTGCGCGGCACGACGAAGACATCCGTTGATCCGGAATCGCTTAAGGGTCAGCTCGACGGGGTTTTGGGGACCAATGCTCCGGCTTCCGCGGCACCTGGTTCGCAGGTTGTCCCACCGCAAGATAAGGACATGGAACTACTTTCTACGCTGTCGCAACCTGGGGCGTCTCAATCGCAGGTTGTCCTGCCGCAAGATAAAGACATGGAACTGCTGAACACACTGTCCGAGCCAGGGACAACTCCATCGAAGGTTGTTCTGCCACAGAATAGCGACATGGAACTGCTGGACACTTTGTCGCAGCCTGCAGGGTCGCAATCGAAAACTGTCGTGCCGCAAGAGAAGGATACGAAATTTCTTTCGACGCTGCCGCCACCTCCGGCCTCCAAATCGCAGCCGGCCGCGACGCAGCCCAAGGCGTTCCCAAACAAGACTCCTGATTCACCACACAATTGATTGCCAAAAAACCTATGAAAAACAAACTAGTATCCTTCGCTTCCGGATTGTTTTTTTTCGTGATTTTTCTTTTGCCGCTGAATGCGCAAACGCCGGGAGGCGCTCCCGCCGGCACCAACCCAGCGGTGAATGCAACGGAGACAGGCCAGGCGCCGGACGACGTGATGAAGAAACTCTCCGATTTGGTTCACGCCGGTAAATACGCGGAAGCGCAGCAGTTGACCGGAGGCTTGTTGATGGCGTATCCCGACGATCAGCGGCTCCTCAAGGCCAAGGCGCTCTTGGACAAATCGCTTGCATCCTCGAAGACGACAGACCCTGCCGCCAGCAGCAATCTGCCCGCGAACAATGTGGCCTCCGTTCTACTAACGGCGAGCACGAGGGGCGAACCGCTTACCGGGCTGGACAAGGTGGATTACAACGCGCTCATCGTGCTGGCGCGCCAAGCGCAGCAAAACACGGATTTGGAACAACAAAAAGCAGCGCTGAAGCAGTTTATGGGCCAGAGTACCTCGTTTTTACGGAAGCACCCAGACCAGATGCTGCTATGGCAACTTCGTGCGGCATCATCCCTCAGTCTGAACGACCCGGTGGCAGGGTACGAAGCAGGACAAAAGCTTTTGGCGGCAGGCGCGGCGGACAGCAATGACCCGAGTCTTCAACAACTGCTGGCAGAACTCAGAAACAAGGGCTGGCTTGATAAGCAAAAGGCGGAAGACGACAACAAATACGGAGGGGTTTTAGGAACTTGGAGGCTGTCCTCGTCTACCGGTGATCGACCGAATCAAAAAAGCACTGGGTACATAGAAGTGTTTTCGAAGTCTGATCAAGGAGATATTGAAGGGCGGTTCATAGGCGGCGGTCATAAAAGGCTTGAACCCGATGTGCGAGGGACAGTCCTTAATTCAGGAGAAATAAAGTGGGAGCATTATTTTACGACTTCCTCTACAGATCCGGAGTGGGAACGCCGCGGATCGCTCGTTTTTACGGTGAATGTGATTCCTGGCCAGAAACTCTATCCTGCTGGATGGCAACCACCGATTTCATATGTGCTCAGCGACGATAAGAGAACGATGACAATGATTTTTCCACAACAAGGTCCCGCGAACCAAAGGGAAAGCATTAAGTATGGTTTGGAACATCCAGTGACCCTAGTGTTTGAGAAAATCAGCGACTCGCAAGGCCAATAGTTGAGCCCCACAAATCACGAACGAGCCCGGACAATTGGTTGTCGAACACTCATGATGAGAATGTCAAAGGTTTTCATTTTCGGATTTGTTCTTGCCCTAATTGGCGTCCCGCGTCTCCATGCGCAAACGGAGGCCAGCGCGCCCGCTGATACGGATGCTGGGCGTGAACGGCGAGGTCGCTTAGCGGGTTGTCGCCATGCTTTCCGTTTGGCATTTGTGCTCCTCGTCGTGGTTGAAAGCAACCAAGCAACCTGACCAAGCATACCGGAGTCAGTGCGCGGAAAAAGTCAACTCCTGATCAACGCCGTCACCGGAGAAGTGGGTACTAAGCCACAGCCCTCTGTTTTGACTTTCTTGTTCTAGAAGCCCATTAAGCAGAACGTGTTGTCGAACATTTGCATACTGGACGTAAATGGCCACTCCATTCGCCAAAGCGATCCAGACCAAACGCAGTGTTCTTTTGCCGTCCACGACTTCATCATCACTTGTAAGCAGAAATGATGCCACCAGAGGACTGCCGCATAGTGCTCTAACGTCAACTCTTGATTTACAGCGTTCCCGTCAATGCGTGAAGTACTACTTCATCTTTCAAAAGTACGGTTAAAATATGGCTATGACAAGCGATGCTATGAACCGAAGGACGAGGCAGGAGTGGCGCGAACTTGGCTTTTTCTACGACCGCGATGATGGGACTCGAATTTGGAAACTTATTGGTTCTAGGGCGGGCCTATTGCGTTTTCGAGACGAACTCCTTTTGTACGTAGCGAACCCTAAGAACGCATTGAAGTCAGAACACGGACACTATGGTCCGTACTCGTACCTTGAAATTATGACTTGGCCAGAAGCTGGATTCGATGACCACGCAATTCGCGGACCGCTGGAAGATTTGGCACGGTTAGCGAAATTAATCGAGGCCAAGGTCGATACAATGTGCCCCGGTTCCACTATCCAAATCCGAGAAGAGTTCGCGGCTCACAGTCCATACACGCTTGTGCTCGAAATGCGCCAAGATTTGTTCGACCCCGCAACTGCAGACACGCAACTTCCTGTTGAAGACACCACTCATCTGGACGTACAACAGCGTTCCCGTCAATATGAAGTATTACTTCACATTTCCGATTTCGCTACTACACAGCCGAGTGGACAGAGAGGTCGCGACTTCCCACAACGAGCCTTGGCCTCATTCCTAAGTCTTTCTTTTCACTATGTATTTCGGCTATTTTCATAGCAGCGTTAATCAGCAGTCTGCACATGGATTTTGACTTCATGACGTTTGTTTGACTACGTTTAGAAAGAAGCGAGGGGTACAACGTGGCGAACGGTCACTTAGTTGTTTGGGCGGAACGGACCGGAAAAGCCGTAGTACTCGTCCGTATTCTCGTGGGCTGGGTTTTCCTGTCCGAAGGGATTCAGAAATTTTTGTTTCCGGACACCCTGGGTGTGGGACGTTTCGTGAAAATTGGAATTCCCTGGCCTCACGGGATGGCTCCATTCGTCGGCACAGTCGAAATCATTTGTGGAAGTCTTGTACTCGTCGGCCTGTTCACGCGCTTCGCGGCGATTCCACTCTTGGCCGTAATTACGGTTGCCTTGTACTCGACGAAAATCGTTACATTTGCGAAATTGGGTTTCTGGGGCACCCTGCACGAGGCACGGACAGACGTAAGCATGTTGCTTGGCCTTCTTTTCCTTGGAATGGTTGGCAGTGGCTCGTGGTCGCTTGATGCGGCGTGTCTTTTGCGACGAAATTCAAAGTTAACGAATGGAACGACTAGGAAATGACAAGAGACCGCGCCGCTACTACTCGTCAACTCCTGATTTGTCGTGCCGGCGCTCACGCTACTCAGCGCACTTTCTACAAGGCCAAAGGCCAACACAAGTGGCGCAGTTGCACACGCGACAAGCGCGCTTGAGTGCGTGTTGGGAGAGATCACCGGCCAAACGACAACGCTTGGGAAATACTTAGAAAAGAACCCAACCCTGTTCCATCCGGCGCTCAAGAAAGGACTCGATGGGATCTATGGTTCGTCATGGGAAGGAAGGCACCGAACCTGCCCGAGAGGAAGCGGAATTTGCCGTGGCTATGTGTGCGGCGGTTTGCACACTCCTGACGCGGAAGCGCCCCAAATGACAGATCGTCGAACGAATCGTCGGAAACTCTATTTCTTTTTCTTCTTCACCGTCGCGAGACCGACGGCGGGCCTGAAATCATCGAGTGTGTAGTGCAGCGTGTATGGGCCGCGCGACCGGTCAAATTCCAATTGATTGACTTGTGTTTGCAGGATCTCGTCGTAGGTCACTATCTCCACGTTCAACTCACTCTGCCGCCTTGCCCACCTTTCCTTATCTGCTTCGTCTCTGGGTGCGCGTCCGATCAAGACTGCGAGCTTTGAATCGTCAGGAACGTATCCCAGCGAACTGGCGCGAACCGAACTCGCGAAGTATATTCAAAAAAGAATCGTCCTCATGCCCGAGGGAAAGACGTATGTCGCGGTCGGAGATTGGAATCTGTTGGGTGTGGTCTCTTACGGTGGTGCCGGGGGCCAGAATCGAACTGGCTACGCCCGCCTTTTCAGGGCGGCGCTCTACCACTGAGCTACCCCGGCACTTGGTCTAAATAGTTTAGAGGCCGCGCCTCAGAGTGTCAATTCAACCCGCGGATTTCAGAAATGCATTCCCAATTACTTTCCTGCCGCAATTCCCTTAATATGGACTCTGCATCTAACCATCAGCAGTTTTGATTTTCTGCCTATGACAACAACGAACGTTCAATCCATGGAAATAATCGCCGAACTGAACGCCCTTGCCGCAAAGTCGGTTTCCGCCGAGGCTCTCATGGGTTCCATCGTCGCTCTCCTTCATGAAAAGCTCACCCGCTACAACTGGGTCGGCTTCTATATGCTGGAACTCTATGGCGATCCCAACATGCTTGTCCTTGGACCCTTTCGCGGCACGATGACCCCGCACACGCGCATTCCTCTGAATCAGGGAATCTGTGGGGCAGCCGCCGCCAGTGGCAAGACCATTGTGATTGATGACGTGAATTCGGATCCACGCTACCTTGCCTGCTCACTCGAAACAAAATCCGAAATCGTTGTCCCCATCTTCGTAAACGGCAACGTGGTAGGCGAACTCGACATCGACAGCCACTTTCCCGCGGCCTTTTCTTTGGAAGATCGCAGACTCTGCGAACACGCCGCCACCGTCCTCGGCAAATTTCTCGAATCTCATTCCTGAAGGACTTACCAGCTTGAGGAAAAGAGGCGTTGCGCTGCCGTCAGGCTGCATTTCTGATAGTGCGAGTATGCCAACGCAGCTCGCTGACGGATCTGTTCGTGGCTTTCGCCGGCAATCCAACCGTCCAGCGCCGCCTTCAAGGTGTAAGCCTCCGGGGCCATCAGTCCTGTTGTCCACAAGGCTGGCTCTGCCCCTGTTTCTCTTAGCTTGGGCGCAAAGAATGCTTTGCTCACGCATGCCAGAATCATCACTTCGCGCCGCTCTTTGCCTACAGCTGCAAAATTATTGTCGATGGAGAAGTCCATTAACCCATCGTGGCCCACGTATACGGAGAGAGCGGCGGTTTGTGGAAGCTGCACATTGTCTTTATCTGCTTTCGCATGAGCGTTGTCGGGCTCTCCCGGTCGGCCTGTCGCCGAAGTGTAGAAATCCAGAATTGCTGTCTTGATTTCACGTCCGCGATAAGCGTCTGCGACTAGCAGTATCCCCGTGCCCGAATGGCGAAAGATCGTGCGTTCCAGTACATACGAGTTCGGATTCTTAGTAGTGGATAGTTCTTTCCATTGTGCGCTGTGGCTGAAAAAGGTGCGCACACCGAACGCTGCGCCCCAATACAGATTGTGCGTGGGATCTTCACCGTTACCAAGCGCCACCGGTGCCGGCACGATTCCTTGATATTTGTTATCTGCAAGCGCCACAAACACATGAATTAGTCTTAGTTCACCCTGGGCAACTGCAATACGCCCGCAGGTCATGCTCAGGCAGGCACACAACAGCACCAACGATCCTAGTCTCCTCATAGTCGATGCCTTTTAGCCGTTGTTTAATGACTGTGGGCTTCCCGTTGCGAGCTACACACTACAATCTGCCTCTTTCTATCTCTCTGCCTCATCAATCTCTTTCATCCAGTTCCGCCCCTTCAGCACCTCTCGCGGTCTCGTGCCATCCGGGGGACCCACAATCCCGTCTCGTTCCATCAAATCAATCAGGTGAGCCGCACGCCCATACCCGATCCGAAGGCGCCGCTGCAGCGTGGACGTAGAAGCACGTCCTGCTTCACATACCACTCTGACCGCATCCTGGAACAGTTCGTCGTCATCGCCTTCCGCGCTACCGGACGATCCGCCTTCACCGCCAGCGCCAGCATCTCCACCCGTCTTGCCGTCATCATCCTTGGGAGCTTCCAGCAACTGCTCGTTATACTTCGCGGGAGCCTGCGCACGCCAGAAGTCGCATACCGCGCTGATTTCATCTTCCGTAACTAACGGGCCATGAATCCGGTGTAAGCGCGCGGAACCTGCCGGTAAATACAGCATGTCCCCTTTACCCAACAATGATTCTGAACCGTTCGAGTCCAGAATTGTTCGAGAATCCACCTTGCTGGCCACCCGGAAAGATATCCGGGCAGGGAAGTTCGCCTTAATCAAACCTGTAATCACGTCTACCGATGGCCGTTGCGTCGCCAAAATCAAATGGATGCCCACGGCGCGCGCCATTTGCGCCAATCGCGTGATCGACTCTTCCACATTATTCGTGTCTACCATCATCAGGTCCGCCAATTCGTCGATGATGATGATCAGGTAGGGAAGCGGTTTGTGTTCAATTTCCTCCACACTTGCAAAAAGCGACAGCGATTGCTGCTTCTGGAACGTTCGGTTGTACTGATCTATGTTCCGCACGCCCCGCTGCGCCAGCAACTTCAACCGGTTCTCCATCTCTCGCGTAGCGTTGCGCAAGACGTTGGAAGCTACTTTGGGGTCCGTAACTACCGGCGCAATCAGGTGGGGAATCCCCTCATACAAGTTCAATTCCAGTCGCTTCGGATCTACCAGCACCATCTTCACGTCATCCGGGGTGGCCTTGTACAAAATCGACATCATCAGGGAATTGATGAAAACGCTTTTGCCGGTTCCGGTCGATCCCGCAATCAGCAGGTGTGGCATCGACGCCAGGTCCGTAATCCGGATCCGCCCATGCAAATCGCGCCCCATCGCCAACGTCAACTTGCTGGGTGAATTTGAAAATTCCGTCGCCTCGATGATTTCACGCAGTGCAATTGTCTCGCGCTTGTCGTTCGGTACTTCGATGCCAATCGTGGATTTGCCCGGTATCCGCTCGATCAGAATCGATTCCGCCTTCAACGCCAGGCACAAATCCTCGGTCAATCCAGTGATCCGGCTATACTTGATCCCTGCTTCCGGCTTGAACTCAAACGTGGTTACTACCGGGCCAGGATTGATTTGCGTTACACGTCCTTCCACGCCAAATTCGTGGCACTTCTCCTCGATTGCTCTCGCACGCAGTTTCAGTTCTTCTTCATCAAGCTTGTGGCCGCCTTCGCCCTCCCTGAGCAATTGCACACCGGGCAATTTGTAATTGGCATTCAGCTTTTCAATCTTCAGCTCGCTGGACTTCCTCGCCTTTTCCGGCTTCTCCTGATTCGCGAACAGGATCGGTGCCTTGTGTGTGCCCTTGGCGTCCTTCTCCTCTTCGTCATCCTCCACAACGGCTTTCTTCCCGCGGAACACGTCACTCTCATCCTTCAAGTGAATCGTCTTTGCCAGTTCTTCCGCCGCATCTGCCCGGCCTTGAAGCTGAGTCACTGGTTTGCGTCCCGCGATTCGACGCTCTTCCACTGCACGCCGGTTCCGTTGCTGCTCGCGCTCGTCTTGCCACGCGTGCCATCGCGCTTGCGCCTTTTGCAGAATTCCCAATTTCTCGATCTTGCCGATTGGTCCCTTGGACCCACTTGCCCATGCATGAGCACCGCTAAAGGAAAAGCTTGTCGTCAGGAACAGCGCCACGATCAGCAGCGCAATCGCCACCAAAAGTGCTCCAGCGTGATTGAATCCGCTCTGCAAGCCATGCGACACAAGCGCCCCCAGCATCCCGCCCGCAGGAACGGCTCCGCGTACATTCCAGAAGGGAATCATGGCCAGCAACGAAGGCAGGGACAAAAGAAGAAGTACGTATCCCCCCAGCGTAGCCGCATGCGAATCGATCGTCTGGCTGCGGAACCACCGATAACCAACAATGGAGAGAGCCACTGGCAACAAAAAGGCCGCAAACCCGAATAGTTGGAAAAGCAGATCAGAGGTGTATGCGCCAACCGGCCCCATCCAGTTTTGCGTCACTCGCTCCGCTCCGCCTGTAGAACTTACATTGAGCGAGGCGTCTCCGGGGTTATAGCTCAGCAGTGCAAGTGCCACCAGCGCTGCCGTCGTAATACACAAAAATCCTATCAGCTCATTGAGCCGCTTGTTTTCAGTTGGTGTCAGGAAGCGCAAGAAATTCTCCTCAGCTTTTGGGGAAGGCTGAGTGCCACGAACAGGCACGGCGCTGGTGCGCTCTGTTCACGAGGAACGACCAAATCATACCAGACCCCCTCTCTTCCGCAAGTCCCTCATTACCCTGGGTGTCCTCAAGATTCATACACCACCCGTAGTCAACTCCACCCAAGTCAACACGATACCTAGCGCTAAGAAACCTCAATGGTGCGCTGGAATGCAGCGCTGGCTTTCAAGCCAGCATCTTTCCTTAATTCCCAATGTTAGAAGCAGTTCCAAATGACCGTGGAGGTGCCCCATCCTCTGGGCTCTCTGCTTCCTCTGTAGTGAAATCTCTTTCTTTTACCCGCCCAATCGGGACGCGAAGAACAACACCAATATCCCCAGCACAATCCGATAAATCGCAAACGGCCCAAATCCCCGCTTCCTCACCCATGCCATAAACCACGCCACGCTTCCATACGCCACGATAAACGACACCACGAATCCAATCGCCAGCACAATCCATCCATGCGCATCAATCCCAGACACCCCGATGGGGTTCTCCGTTTTGCTCCCATGCAATGACTTAAACAGTGTGTACACCGTGGCGACAATCATGGTCGGCATCGATAGAAAAAACGAAAACTCCAGTGCCGACGCGCGAGACATTCCCGCCAACTGCCCTCCAGCGATCGTCGACATCGACCGCGAAGTCCCCGGGAACACCGCCGACAAGATTTGACATGCCCCTATCCATACCGACTGCCCCAAACTCATATCTTCCATGTGCCAGGTGTGGATCTTGCCGCTCTTGGTCTGCTCACCGGCCAATTCCGCCTTCGCGTTCCGCGAATCGATGAACCACATCACAATCCCGCCAATCAACAGCGCCGTTCCCATGATCGTCAAGCTTTCCAGATGCTTTCCAATCAGCTTGGTCATCAGAAACGACGGTATCGCCGTCACTACAAACGCAATCATCACCAGGCTTAAGGGGTGCGTCACGATCGTACGGTCGCCCCGCTCTCCACTCGGGAATGTAGATAGAAACTTCGCGATTCGAGCCCGAAAATAAATGGGGAGCGTCAAAATCGCTCCCAACTGGATCACAATCGAGTACATCTTCCAGTATCCGCTGCTCAAATCGATATGCAGCAACTCTTCCGCAATTCGTAAATGCGCCGTGGAACTCACCGGCAAAAACTCTGTTAACCCTTCCGCGATTCCCAGTATCACAGACAACAAATAGTCATTCACCAATTAACTCCCGCGTAATTTAATGGCCTGTCCGGAAACCGGTTCTGGCTTGTGTAAAGACTGCCTTCTGTCGTCTTTTCCTGCGTTTCTACAATTTCTTCCTCATCGTGTACGCGTCAATCCGTCCCAAATAATACCGTTTCACAACCGCCTCCGTACGATAACCGTGATGCTCCCAGAAGGCAATCCCGCTGGCATTCTCCACGGACGTTTCAATTAAAACCGATCCCACGCGCCGAAACGTGAAATGCTGCTCCATCTCTTGCAATAGCAGCGTGCCGACTCCTGCCCGCCTGTGCGTCTCCGCCACATCCAGCGTAATAATGTGAGCCAAAGGCGGGTTCACCTCCGCCAGCACAAATGCCACGGTCTTTCCGGCCTCTTCCGCTACCAGGCAATCCACCGACGGCAAGTTCAAATAATATTGCAGTACCCATTTGCTGTAGGCGATTCCTGGCACAAAACAAGTTTGATCCAATTTATAGAGCGCCAGGAAGTCGCGCTTCTCATACCCTCGAATCGTCACTGCCATAACTGTCATGTCGACCGGAGAGCCGACGCATTCTGCTGGCTCGAAGCGGAGAACTCACGCTGGCCTCTGCGGACTCTGCGCCCGCAGTGGACACTGCGTTAGTTTGTTTCGCAGCCTCATCGCTCCCCCGGCATCTTCAATCCCAACGCAGGCAGTGTCACTTTGTCTGGCGTAGTCACGTCGTTCTCCCTGACCACCACGCTGAATCCGCCTGCATAATCCCACATCGTCCACCCAATCCCATACTTCTCCAGCGCGCTTCGCACGTCATGCAGTCACGTCGCGCGATCCGCCGGGTCAGCCGCATTCCGATGGACGCAAAACTCATTGCAAGTCAGTGGTACATTCCATCGCCTTCCGCCTGCCGCCACAATCGCAATCTCCTGGTCCACTCTCGAGGAATTCCACTGTTCCAATCCGTAATGCAGCACGTTCTGCTGGTTCGTCGGATCTGGCACCTGCGCCATCGCCCCGCGTACATTCTCTGGCATGGAAGGGTAAGGCAGTTTCGTCAAATAATGCTGAAAATTCGTGCTCCACGTCGCGCCCCGATGGGTAAACACATGCGGGTCATAGAAGTGGAAATTGTCGATTACATTCCCGTCTCTCAGCGGTTCCAGGAACAACAACTCATTTGAGGAAGACCAGTTCGCTCCCGCCGCAACAATTGTATGGCTCGGCGCTCCATCTCGTATCGCCCGCACCAATTGCATCTGCACTCCCGCCCAGCGGTACCGATCACGAAACTCAGGTTCATTCGATATCTCGAAAAACACTTTATCCACGTCGAATGACGAATAGTGCCGCGCCAATGCCCTCCAGTAGTCCTCAAACTGCTCGACGGCTCCGTCGTCCGCCGCAAGCTTCGCTTTGAATCCACTCTCTGGATGCACGTCAATGATGATCGCCAGTCCCTGATCCAGAATCATCTTCACCGCGCTGTCCACGATAGCCAGATATTCCGCCGGTATCCGGTCCGCCTGGCCTTGCCGAAGCATGGGCTCGCAATTCAGCGTGAATCGCAGATGATCAAATCCCATAGATTTGATCCGCGCCATATCTGCCGCGGTGTGGTATTTGTCGAAATGTTCTTTCGTGTATCCCTCCGTCGTATAGACCTGTGCGAACCAGTGACTCAAATTGATCCCATGCTGCAACTGCTTTGCTCGAAGAAATGTTACCGACGTGTCTTGTCCACACGTTGTACTTGTCGCTACCAGCAGCAGGCAACAAACCACTATCATCCGCACAAAAATAGGGGCACGATAAATCGTGCCCCTATCTGGTTTCATTTGAATTCGTCCAACTCTACAGTTTGACGGTGACAGTTTTCACCTCGGTGTAATTCGCCAATCCATATTCGCCCAGTTCGCGCCCGATTCCGGATTGTTTGAATCCCCCAAACGGCGCTGCTGCATCGAACACATCATAGCAATTCACCCATACCGTACCAGCCCGTACGCCGTCGGCAATCGCGTGTGCCTTGGTGATGTCCTGCGTCCAGACCGCCGCCGCCAATCCGTACAACGATTTGTTCGCCCGTTCCACCACTTCGTTGACATCCTTGAACTTCAGGATCGACATGACCGGTCCAAAGATCTCTTCCTTCGCAATCTTCATATCGTCTTTCACATCGGCGAAGACGGTCGGCTCGATGAAATATCCTTTATCTCCCACGCGGTTTCCGCCTGCCACCAGATTTGCCTTCTCGCTTTTCCCGGATTCGATGTAACTCATCACCTTATTGAATTGTTCCTGATCCACCTGGGGACCCTGTTCAGTGTTCTTGTCGAACGGGTTCCCCACAGTCCGCTTTTTTGCGCGAGCAACGCTTTTCTCCACGAACTCGTCATAACACTTTTCTTCCACAAACAGCCGCGATCCCGCGCAGCAGCATTGTCCTTGATTGAAAAACAGCGCGAAGTGCGCTCCTTCAATCGCCTTATCCATGTCCGCATCTGCAAACACAATGTTTGGGCTCTTTCCACCCAACTCGAGCGTCACGCGTTTCAGATTCGATTCTGCCGCCGCCTTCATGATCAGGTGGCCCACCTCGGTCGAACCAGTGAACGCCACTTTATCGACATCCATATGGCGTGCAATCGCCGCACCGGCTGTAGGTCCATATCCTGGCAAAAGATTCAGCACGCCGTCAGGGAAGCCTGCTTCCAGCGCTAGTTCGCCTACGCGCAGCGCCGAAAGTGGCGTCTGCTCCGCCGGCTTCATCACCACTGTGCATCCAGCCGCTAACGCCGGTCCTAATTTCCATGCCTGCATCAACAACGGAAAATTCCAGGGAATGATTTGCCCAACCACTCCGACCGGCTCGTGTTTGGTGTACGTAAAATATCGTCCCTGCACCGGAATCGTCTTGCCCTGAATCTTGTCCGCCCATCCTGCATAATACCGGTAACAGGCAATCGTCAGCGGCAGATCCGCGGCCAGCGCCACATGGTAGGGTTTTCCGTTGTCCAAAGATTCCAGTTCTGCCAACTCTTCCGCATGCTTCTCTACTAAATCCGCGAGTTTGTTCATCAGCACGCCGCGAGCCGACGCGCTCATCTTCCTCCACGCACCTTTGTCAAATGCTGCCCGAGCCGCCGCCACTGCCTTATCCACGTCCACCGCATCCGATTCCGCCACCTGGGTAATTACTTCACCTGTAGCCGGATTAATTGTCGGGAACGTTTTCCCCGACACCGCATCCACCCACTTACCGTTGATCAACAATTTCGTCGCGCTGATTTTTACCTTGGGTTCAATTACGCTCATCGCCGTAGCCATAGGAAAATCCTCCTTGCCTGGTTGTCTGGGTTCCGCAAGCCTATACCCCTGCCCCGCAAGAATCAAGAAACTCGATTCCAGCCATCGTTTTTCCGCTCAAATCCGACGGCCGGAAACTCCTGACTGATTCACGGTAGTGCTTTCCGCCATCCTGTCAGCTGCAGGCATTCTATTGCAGCAGGAGCGAAGAATTCACGCACCGAGTACCTGAGCAATCTACCGGCTTTCTTCGAACGGTTCAATCACCGACCGAAAACCTGCAATTCCTTGTTCAATTCCATCTACAATATCCGGACTGTATTTTGATCTCACATTCAGGAGGGCATTTTGAAGATCTGGTATTTCTACGCGGTGATGACTGTTGTTACTTGGGGACTCTGGGGCGTTTTCAGCAAACTCGCTTCGAATTACACCAAGCCTCGGCAAGCGTTACTTTTTCAGACGGTCGGTGTCATCGCTTTCGCACTTCTGGTTCTCGTTCTGGAAAACTTCAAAATTGAATGGAACTTCGCGGGCTTCAGTTGGGCGGCTCTTGGTGGATTCTTCGCCTTCGTCGGCTTCCTCACCTTTTTCGCCGCATTAGAAAAGGGAAGTGTTTCCACTGTCGTTACACTCTCTGCGCTCTATCCTTTGGTCACAATACTGATCAGCATCGCCTTTCTGCACGAACGCCTGACAACTCGGCAGGGTGCAGGCATTGCTCTTGCTCTTGTGGCCAGCGCGCTTCTTGCCAGCTAACTTACTTCCAACTCGCTCCACTGATGTGAATTCCCCGGAGGTCCATTTCTCTCAAAAACTCGAGGGCGGGAAGTGCCGTCTCTGGGGCCTGCACCCCTTTTTCGCCTACACTACCGTTCGCGATCATTTGCGCCGCAACCGAAATTGGGAATCCTGTGTCCCGCGCCACCGCACTAAAGTTCGGTTTGGTCGTGTACCGTGCCGTAGCGTCAAGCGAAAGTGTCTTGCCGATTCCACCTTTCTTGCCGCGCACAATCACTCGTATCGTCTCCACATCTTTTGGCGATTTACCTGAGGGCGGACGCGACTTCAATACCTGCTCTACAAATGTTCGCGGTACGATGTCCTTACCTTGCACGCGAACTGTTTTTCGCTCCAGCAGTCCCATCCCCGTCAGCATCCGCACCGCCTCAATCAACTGTGGATCGTAATTGATCTTGAACGATGCCTCGCGGATCCCCTTCGCCTTGAAACTCAACGGTAGTGTCGCCACTTCTGAATGGATCGAGTGACGCATCACCAGCTTCCCAATCGGTTTTGGAAATGTCATCGGTTCCGCGGCAGAGAAGTGCTCTTGCTGTTCAAATCGCCCCTTGGTGAACGCCATAGGAGCAATAGTCAGCTCATCCAGTATCGTGGCAATCGAAAATCCGAACGTGAGCGCGTCTGGATACGTCTGAAAATCACGGCTCCCGTTGTATACGCCGGCAAATTCTACCCGTTCGAGTTGGTCCGCCAAATATCGCGCCATTACATTCGCAATTCCCGGCGCGCTCCCTATTCCCAGAACGGCCAACTTTCCGATTGCTCGGAACTCCTTGTCCAGCTTTAATTGTTTCCTCGTCGTATAGAACAAACCGCCAAGGTCCAAATAATTCACACGTGCCTTGAGCGCCGCCTTCATCACTGCCAAATTCCAATAGTATTGCGTGCAGTTAAGTACCGACTCGCACCCGCCGAGTAGTTTGGCCAGCGCCGTCGTCTCCCGCACATCCACAAATACCGCCCGAGCCTTGCCGTCACCGTACTCGCGCGCCACTTTCGTTGCCCGGGCCAAGTCGAAGTCTCCTACTAACACTGCTTTTACATTCTTGGAGCGCGCCAGATCGTACACTGTGGCGCACCCCATCATCCCTGCTCCCAGCACTGCAAATTTCACGCCAGCTTCCTTTCCCATGGTGAGGCGGCTTTACGCTGCCCTTTAGCTTTCAAGTTCCCAATCCCGGCCATCTCAACGCTGTTTCAACGGATTTACATGCAGCGCTACTGTCTTCAGATGCGTCATGTCCTCAAATGTAAATCGTCCACCCAACCGCCCGTATCCACTTCGCGTTCCACCTCCACCGCCAAAGGGCTCGTGCGCCTCCCAATAGTCTGTAGTGTCGTTGATCACCACGTTTCCGCTGCGCAGCCGCTCTGCAAAATAGAACGCCTTATCAATATCCCGGGTGAAAATCGCCATCTGCAGCCCGTATCCGGTTCCATTGGCCAGTGCAATCGCTTCGTCGTATTCCTTCACCGTAATCACCGGCACGACTGGGCCAAACGTCTCTTCATTGTTCAGCAGCATTTCTGGACTGACCCTGTCGATCACTGTTGGTTCAAAGAACATGTCCGTCGCCTGTTTGGCCGCGCGCTTTCCGCCGAACACCACCTTCGCGCCCTTCTTCACTGCGTCGGCCAGGTGCTGTTCCGTTTTTTCCAGCACCGGCACATTGTTCATCGGCCCCATTGTTACTCCCGTCGCCAGAGGATCGCCCACGCGGATCTTCTTTGCTTCCTGGACTACCAAATCCAGAAAGTCGTTGTGCACTCTCTTGTCCACAAGCACCCGTTCCGTTGCGCAGCAAACCTGTCCTGCGTTGAAATATGCCCCAAATGCCGCAGCACGAGCCGCTCTCGGCAGGTCCGCATCTTCCAATACAATTTGCGGACCATTTCCTCCAAGTTCCATCAACAACTTCTTCACGCCCGCGCGCCGCTGAATTGTATCTCCAGTAGTCGTCTCCCCTGTCAGCCCGATTGCGTCGATCCCTTGGTGAGACACCAGCGCGTCGCCTGTCGTCGGTCCGTCTCCGGTAATCAAATTGAACACACCTGGTGGCAAGCCCGCTTCCGCCACACATTGGGTCATGAAATATGCTGCTAGCGGTGTCTGCTCCGCCGGTTTAAACACAATCGTATTTCCCGCCGCGATTCCAGGTCCGAAATATTCCGAAGGTATTACAGTTGGGAAGTTCCACGGCGTAATGATTCCCCATGTTCCGATCGCCACCTTAAAAGTGAACAACCTTTTGTTCGGATCACGAGCGGGGATAATTGGCGTTTCCAGCCGCTTTACATCTTCGGCCGCGATTCGAAAATTTTCCGCGGTTTCCTCGACCTCCGGTAGCGCTTCGGCAAAGTACGGTTTGCCCTGTTCCATCGAAATCACTGCGGCAATTTCTGCTTTGCGAGCCATGATCCGGTCTGCGATTCGGTGGCACGCAGCCGCTCGTTCGAACGGTGCCGTCAATCTCCAGCCTTCCCAGGCTTCCCGCGCGGAACTCACCGCTCGGTCCACATCTTTTGCATTCGCATGCGGTATTTTCGCCAGGGGCTTTCCCGTCGCCGGGCTCTTAACCTCAATCTGTTCCTTCGAGCCGCTGTCCACCCACTTTCCGCCAATGAATAATTTCAGCGGAGGAAGCGCTGCGATAACTTTTTCTGGTTTCATTGCAGAGGAACTCATGAAAAGCCTCGTTTCAGATCCTTCTCGTAGGAAGAGACCGTATTGAGTTTTTGGTGTTCGAACCGTTATCAGGCGAGTCCGCCAAAGAAGTAGACTGCGCTCAAGTGGAAGGATTCTGGCACATTACTATAAAAAAATAAAGTTATCGCCGAGGGCTCGTACCACGGATAGGCACAGGAAGAACTGACTCTTCTTTGGGAACTTATGTCCTGCCGGTCATCCTGCCGTGGCCAGCTTTTTCTCGGCATGTTTGGTGGTTACAAAAATCGCCAGTAACATGCTTGCCAGCAGCAATATTGCGGCCAGGAAATACGGTGCTCCCGGCAAATGAATATTTGCTGTTGGCGATATCGCCGCCGCAAACACTTGCGTAAACAGCAGTGGCCCCACCATGCCCGTCAGCGCACGCACTGAATTGATCGCTCCCTGCAGTTTCCCCTGTGAACTCGCGTCAACCCTTTGCGACATCAGCGACTGTATGGCTGGTCCCGCAACTCCCCACAACCCAATGAACGGTATTGCCGCCAGCGCCGCCCACCCGGTCCAGGCCATCCCAAAGCCCACAAACCCCAATACCCCGTAAAATAATCCGGATACCAGGCTGAATCGTTCTCCCAGTTTCTTGACGTATGGCCCTACCAACCCGCCCGAAACAATCGCCGCACAAACACCAACCACCGCTAGCGAGATACCCACACTTTTCGTATCCCATCCGTAGCGGTATTCCGTGTATAACACCCATACGTTTTGCAGCGATTGGTGCGCCAGGTAATACAGCGTTACCACAAGAGAGAGTCCTGCCAGTTCTGGATGCGATCGAAGCAGCGTCAGCGATCCCAGCGGATTCGCCATGTGCCATGCCGATTTTGCTCTCTTTTCCTTTGGTAGCGATTCCGGCAGCACGAACAAGCCGTAAAAGAAATTTGCCAGGCTTAGCATCGCCGCTGCCCAGAACGGTGCGCGCAGACTGTATAGCCCCAATAGTCCGCCTGCCGCTGGCCCGAGCACAAAACCCACGCCAAATGCCGCGCCCAGCATTCCGAACCGTTTCGCCCGTTGGTCAGGAGCACTGACGTCTGTAATGTAGGCAAACGCTGTGGACACATTCGACGCCGTAATCCCCGAAATGATTCGCCCTACAAATAACCAGCGCAACGACGGCGCCATCGCCATGAAGATGTAGTCCAGCCCGAGACCCAGGCACGAAATCAGGATCACCGGTCGCCGTCCGAATCGATC
>CAVXOG010000014.1:0-66288 GCA_963763395.1 Candidatus Acidiferrales bacterium
CCGAGCCCGCGAGCAAGACCACCACGGCAATCATCAAAGATATCGAGGAGATGGCCTGCCCCGCCACGAAAATAAAACCGTAAATCGTCGAAGCCCAGTGGGGTGAGAGGGACATAACCCAGTCGATCGACGCAAACGTCATGGCCACCACATATAAAATAATTCCAGGCCCGGCCAGAAGCTTGAAATGCCGACGCAATGCGCGATCTTCCCTGTCGACATCCTGTCTTCCCGACCAGCTGTTGAAGATCCATATCAACGCGGACCAGATCAGGAAATAAATCACCCCGCGAATAAGAAATCCACCGGAAGTCAGGTATCCCTGTTGGAAAGGAGAGAGCGGCTCTGCCTTGCGGTGTTCGGGATCCATCCATGCACGGTACAGCGAATTCATTCCCAGCACTATCGGCACAAACATCAGAATCAACAGCCAGATGTTCCGCGTCGCTGCTTCCAGTGGGCGCCGGATGATAATTCCCCAGTCGCCCCCGGTCAGGTGTTGCAGCATTAGCAAACCAAGCGATCCCAGCGTCAACCCCAACACTAGCAGGTAGCTAAACAGGTAGGATTGATAAAACTTTTCCGGCGACGTGATCGCCCCGAAGATCGCCACGAGCAGCGCCACTCCTCCGATCAGCCATCCGCCTCTTTGAACGCGGCTGAGCATTTCAGGCGCTTTATAGTCTTGCGCGTTCATTTCGCGGCTCCTCCGACCTTGAGCTTCTCCCGCAAGTCCGCCGGCAAATCCGCCACGTGGGAATTCCGGCTCAACTGCAAAGCGCGGACGTATGCGATGATAGCCCAGCGGTCCCGCGGCGGAATCTGCGCCGAATAGCCATACATGGCGCCAAATCCGTTTGTCACCACATCGTAGAGGTAGCCGTTCGGCTCCTGCCGCAGCCGTTCCTGGTGATAGCTGGGTGGATGCTTCATACCGCGCACGGCGACCATGCCCAGACCATCTCCCTGCAAGCCATGACACGGCGCGCAGAAAATGGCATAGCGTTCTTGACCCCGTTGCAACAGCTCTAGCGTTAGTGGCAACGGAAACCCATTGAAGTCTTTGGGCACGATCAGTTCAGTGTTGGCAATCTCTCCACGGACAACAGTGTTCTCGACCAGAGGTCTCTCTGACCGGCCGTCCGCGAAAAAGTTAGACGGAGATAGCGGATTTTGCCTCGGCTGATTGGCCATGTCCTGGCGGACCGAGTAGCCGCATCCCGCCAGCCCAATTCCATAGACAGCTAAAACCAACGCGATGCCGAACGCGGTCCTACTCTTCATTCGACACCTCGTGCACGTGATGCGCTTCAAGGCGCTGCAGAAACCCGGAAGTATGCCCCAGTTGGAACTTCGCATCGCGTGACTCAATGCACAGGAAGAAACGATCCGTCGATGCGTGGGAGAAACGCTCAACATTAAATACTGGATGATACGGTTGCGGCAACCTGTTCAAGGCTAACATACCAATCACTGCAAAAGTCGCCGCTCCCAGAATCGTCAATTCAAAGGTGACGGGAATGAATGCGGGCCAGCTGTTCAGTGGCCGACCACCAATATTAAGCGGATAGGTAATGACCGAGCACCAGTATTGAAGGCCAAACCCCGTCAGGCCGCCGCCCAATCCTCCCATGAGTGTCAGCCAGGGCACTCCGGTCCGCGGAAAACCAATGGCGTGCGCCAGTCCTTCCACGGGAAAGGGGGTGTAGGCACTGATGTATTTGTATCCGGCTTCCCGCGCCTTGGTCGCCGCATGCAGAATCTGTTCTGGCGTTAGGAACTCGCCCATCACGCCGTAGATTGGGGACTGGGGTTCCTTCATTAGCTTTCCTCGTCCGATCGTGACTGATGCGCCACGAGTTCCCGCATCTCGGAAATCGCGATTGCGGGCAGAACACGCACAAACAGGAAAATCAGCATCACAAACAACCCGATGGTGCCAATAAACGTGCTGTAGTCCCAGAACGTGGCGGAGTAACGTCCCCAAGCCGAGGGCATGAAATCGCGCGTTAGAGAAATCACCACGATGACGAAGCGCTCCAGCCACATTCCAACATTAACGATGAGAGACATCACGAACAAAACGGCAACGTTGCGGCGTATCTTTTCAAACCAAAGCAGTTGCGGCGTAAGGATGTTGCACAAAATCAGCGCAAGGTAGAAATGCGAATACGGACCGTGGAGGCGCTGCTTCGCAAGGAATACATCGAACTTGTTGTTGCTGTAAAACGCCATAAAGAATTCCATGGCATAGCCGTAGGCAACAATCAGGCCGGTGGCGAGCATGACCTTCGCCATGTTCTCCAAATGCCGCATAGTGATGAAATCTTCGAGGCCGTACGCTTTGCGGAGGGGAATCGCCAGAGTAAGCACCATGGCGAAGCCGGAATAAATTGCTCCTGCGACGAAGTAAGGGGGGAAAATGGTCGTGTGCCAGCCGGGGACAATTGCGACTGCGAAATCAAAGCTGACCACCGTATGCACGGAAAGCACCAGGGGCGTAGCCAGACCCGCGAGGAGTAAATAAGCAGACTGGTAGCGGTGCCAATGATGCGCCGAACCGCGCCAACCCATCGATAAAACCCCGTAGATCACCTGTTGCGTCCTGCTTTTCGCGCGATCCCGCAGCGTCGCCAGATCCGGCAACAACCCCACGAACCAGAACAACAATGACACCGTGCCATACGTGGAGACCGCAAAAACGTCCCAAATTAGCGGGCTACGGAATTGTGGCCAGATTCCCATCGTGCTCGGGTACGGCATCATGTAATACGCCATCCACGGCCGCCCGGTGTGGATAAGCGGGAAAATGCCGGCGCAGGCCACGGCAAAGAGCGTCATGGCTTCCGCAAAGCGGTTAATCGAGGTGCGCCATTTCTGATTCAACAAAAATAGTATCGCGGAGATGAGCGTGCCGGCGTGGCCAATGCCAATCCACCACACAAAATTCACAATCGCAAAACCCCAGCCAATCGGAGCGTTGATGCCCCAGATTCCGACGCCCTTTATGATTAGCCAAGCCAAAGAGCCAAACAACACCATGACCAGGGTGAAACTCACCGCGAATCCCGCCATCCATCCCATGCTCGGTGGACGCGTCAAAACGACGGCGGCAATCTTGTCTGTAACCGATGCGTAGGTATGCCCGGGCTCCAGAACGGGGTCCAGCCGACGGATTTCAGGGATATCCCCGGGAGGTGGCGTGGAACTCATGCCTTCTCCAATTTCGAATTCGGGTTGCGTACCGCCGCAAGATAGGTTGTGCGGGGCCGCGCATTAATTTCGCCCAGAATCGAATAATTTCTCTGCTGCCCTTTCAGCTTTGCCACGCGGCTGTTCGGGTCATTCGCGTTTCCAAACACAATGGCTTCCGAGGGACAGGCTGATTCGCAGGCAGTCACAATCTCTCCATCACGAATCGGACGGTCCTGCTTTTCCGCTTCAATACGAGCATTGCTGATTCGCTGCACGCAATAGGTACACTTTTCCATGACCCCGCGGCTGCGCACGGTCACTTCCGGATTACGCAGCAATTTCAGTTGCGGTGTCTCCCAGTCCTGGAAACGCAGAAAATTGAATCGCCGTACTTTGTACGGGCAGTTGTTGGAGCAATAACGAGTGCCGACGCAGCGATTATAAACCATGTCATTCAAGCCTTCCGCGCTGTGCACGGTGGCACCCACAGGGCAAACCTGCTCGCAGGGCGCGTTTTCACATTGCATGCATGGCACGGGTTGGAAAAATGTTTCAGGATTATCGAGCGATGGATTGTTGGAAGAAGGGTCGTTGGTCGGCGACTCCGCCAAGTAATAACGGTCGATGCGAATCCAGTGCATTTCGCGCCCGCGCATCACCTGCTCTTTGCCCACAACCGGAATGTTATTTTCCGCCTGACAGGCCACTACACAAGCGCTGCAGCCATTGCACTTGCTCAAATCGATCGCCATACCCCAAGCATGACCCGGATAAGCAAACTCCTTATAGAGCGAATCTTCTTTTCTTGGTGCTTCGACGCCTTCGTGTGCAAACGCAGGATTCTTCTTGTACTCTTCCAGCGTGCCGGTGCTCAGAATCTGCCGGCCTTCCATATTGAAGTGATATTGCGTGCAAGCCAGCGGGTAGGTACCTCCCGTCGCCGTTAACTTTCCGTCCGCCGCTGTCCACAACTTATCCGAAGTCCGTACTACGTAGGCATTGAATCCCTTATTCGTGCCGGTGTAACCAGCGTGCGTACGCCCGTAGCCCAGCGGCAGAAGCACCGTATTTTCCGCTTGGCCCGGCAAAGTCCACGCCGCTGCCGTCACTTTGCTCCCATTCACCGCAACATCCACCAACGCCGATAGAATTTGTCCATGCTCACCGCCTCGCGCCGCCACTTTATGCGCCAAATTCATCTTCTGTGCCAGCCTTGGACTCATCAGGGCCGCGTTGTCCCACGTCAATTTCGTTACTGGCTTCGGCAATTCTTGTAGCCAACCGTTGTTCGCGTATCGTCCGTCATGCACCGTCGGGTCTGGCCTAAAAATAATCTCGATTTGATCCGCTGGTGAGGTCTTAAACGTCGGCAAACTCGCCGCGCTCCACTTCAATTCCGGCGTGATTGGCGCAAATCTTGTCCCGGGAATTACTCCATCGTTCAGCCACTTCTTCCAGCCCACATCAATTGGAGACTTCAGATGCGCAGAGGCTTCTGTCCAGTAACTGCGCACCGCATCGTAGTCAGGCATGCCAGGTTTGTCGCTGAACGCCGCCAGTAGATCATGAGCAGAACGTGTGTAGTAGAGCGGCGAAATCAGCGGCTGAATAATGCTGGCGGTGCCGTCAAAAGCACGCGCGTCGCTCCAGGTCTCCAGAAAATGCGATTCAGGAATGTGCCACTTGCAGTAAGCCGAAGTCTCGTCGAAATACGGGCTCAAATGAATACTGGTATGTACCTTCGCCAGTTTTGATGAGAAATCAAAATCGTTTGGCGCGTCGTAGACCGGATTGCCACCTAGAATCAAGATCAGGTCCACTTTTCCGTGCGCGATGTCCGCACAGAGGTCTCGCAGCGATTCCGCATTTCCCGCAGGCACTGCTTCGACCGCTTCCGTATAGTATAGAGTCGTCCCGACATTTCCCAGCTTGGTATTGATCGCGTGCGCTAATGCATGTACCGCAGGCGGTTGATGTTCTCCTGCCACGACAAGCGAAGCGCCCCGTTCATTCTGTAGATCAATCGCAACGGTCTCAAGCCACTTCGCAGTCTCGCCTGAGAGCGCAACGGCACTGCCGATTCCCAGTTTTCCGGCCAGCGCTCGGGCAAATAGCTCAACATCACTGGCTCGCAAGGGCAGACGGTGGTCCGCTGAAGACCCAGTCACGCTCGGCGTTGGTTCCACGACATACAGCCGATTCAGAGAATCATTCACTCCATCCAGATTGCGCCTTCGCGCAAACTGTCTAGCATAGGCGATATGGCCTGGCCCACTCGCCAGAAAATCTGAATCGAGCGACAAGATCACGTTCGCTTTGCCAGGCATATACACCGTATTTACAACCCGACCAAAGGCCAACTTCGCCCCTTCGCTTCCGCCATCTCCCGCCGCCGGTTCCCATTGATGCCATTTCGCCTGGGGATAGAACGCCAGCAACTTGTTAATCTGAGAAACTACTGTTGGAGAATTCACACTCCCAGTCAAAATCCGGAAATTTTCGCCGCCAGTCGCTTTCACCGCGGTCGTCAAGGCTTGCGCTGCGTCCAAAAATGCCGACCACGATCGAATCTCGCCTGTATACATCACCGTTTGGGAGCGATCCGGGTCGTACAAATTCAATATGGATGCCTGTACGAATGCGTCCGTCGACCCCAGGCTCGATGGATGATCGGGGTTCCCTTCAATCTTCGTTGGCCGACCTTCATGGCTCTCGACCAGCACGCCAACCGCATCACCTGCGAAGGGCATCGCCGTCGCATAAAAATTCGGACGGCCCAGCACCATTCCATCCGGCTGCTTTACATAAGGCGCAATATGTTCTTCATCCGGGCGCCCGCAACCCGCCAATCCTGCCAGCGCTAGCGAAGCGCCCATCAACTTCAGAAAATCGCGCCGGTCCACCGCATCGTCCCATTCCGATGCATGCCGCGGGAATTCCCGATGCAACAGTGCATCAAAATGCGGGTCGTCCGCCAGCTCTTCCAGTGTCCGCCAGTACTCTTTTCCCGATTTTTCTTTTAGCTTTTCCCGTATCGCGGAAAGGTCCAGTTCCGTTACCTGCAATGCAGTGTCTTCGACTTCGTCCTCATGTTCGTGCCCGCGACCATGAGAAGCTTCCACGCTGGACTCGCCTTGCAGGATTGGCAGCAATTTCTCGTTGTTTGGTAGATCGTTCATAGCGTTCATTATCGGTGACACGTCGAACAACTGGTCAGCTCGGCTGTCGTTCGAAGTCTGTACTCCGTTGCGAGTCTCTTTCCTTCCCTTTCCTGGTTCGCGCCTGCTTTCCAGTCCATGTTGTAAATCTGATCACGTTCGCGCAGGCTCTTCTCCGGATTCCGATGGCATTCCAGGCACCATTCCATGGTCAGTGGCGAGGCCTGGAAGACCAGAGGCATTTCGTTCACCGTACCGTGGCAGGAAGAACATCCAATTCCCTTGTTAATATGAATGCTGTGATTGAAGTAGACGTAATCCGCCAGGCGGTGCACCCTAACCCATTGAATGGATTCATTCGTCCTATAGCTTTCGCGAACTGGTTCCAGATAGCCCACGTTGTTAAATAGTACCGAATGGCAATTCATGCAGGTTTTCGTTGGAGGGATTCCCGCATAAGCAGAAGTCTCCACGCCTGTATGACAATACCGGCAGTCGATCCCCTCATCCCCCACATGGTGTTTGTGGCTGAACTGTACTGGTTGATCGCGAGTTACTCTTTGGTTCGTGAGGTAGGGTGACCTCGCCACGACCAGCACTCCGGCCAACGCGAGACCGACAAGAAAGACCACCGCGAACAAACTAAACCGCGAGATGAAATTAAAACTGCGATGAAAAATTTGTGCCATGTCATCTTTACGCCTGAGAGCGGTCAAAGCCCCGATCGGTTGTCCCATTCGGGGCTTTTTCCATTCTTAAGCCGGATAGCGTCTCTCCGGAGCAGCCAGCGACCGATTAGTTTCCGATAATTTTTCTGGGAATGCAACCTGAAAGCACACTTCATCTCTTGCGTTAGAAAGTGAAGTCCGAGTTTTGAACTCATCGTTTCATTCGAATGTTCCGAGCGGATGCTGCTGACTGCTTCATTTCCTGCAGATTGTTGAAAAGACTTACTATCTCTATTTCATCATCTTCATCTTATGCGTAGTTTTACCCTCTCATTCGCCACTTCCGGCGTCCTTCTTCAATTAATTTTATTTATGCCCCCATCCAAAACATCGACTCTTGCTCATACTTTCCCCCATTGCTATTCTTTTAAAGTCTTCCGTCGCATCATGGCGGAGCCTACCCTGCTTCGCTCTCACCGAAGCAGCCTTACACACCGCTGGGGCGTGGTCCAACTGGTAGGACACCTCACTGTTAATGAGGACGGTGAAGGTTCGAATCCTTCCGCCCCAGCCAAATTTTCCCCTCTAGAAATGATGGTATTGGTAGGGTCGGCTGTTTTTAAGCCGATTGCACTACTTTTTCGTCTGAGCCAATTTCAATGTTTCCCGTAATAGAACAGCGACTCGGAACGGGAGTGTTGTCCCTTCGGGATCAGTAAAACATCCCCGCCTGCTGCGGTGGCCCGACGAGGTTAGGGCACTGAGGAAGAGGCAGAAGAACCAAGTCTTAGTGTTCAGTTGTACAGCAATGGAGCGTGCTCACCCCAGTTCAGGCGAAGGCCATCATATAAAGCATCAGCGACTTGGCCACAAACGCTGCGCGCTTCCCTACATCAACTCTTCAACGAACGAGCGGGCCACATCGGGGGGCACCCTGGGGTCGCGACGGACCAGAGGTCCTTCGTTCAACACAGGCTCGGCCCCGTGCAGGGTTGGAAAGTCTGTGCGTTCGAAGAATTTGCCGATGGGGATCACATCGCCCCAGAGTAAGGATTTTTCCATCGCCGCCATCCAATCGGCGGGATCGTAAGCCGAGTCGTCTTCGAGCTTCTTCACACGCGGACGGAACCACTGGTAAGTATTGTCGTGATTGTAAGTGACGCAGGGACTGAAGACGTCCAGGAACGAGAAACCCGGATGCTCGATACCTTGCTTGATCAGCTCGGTGAGATGTTTTTGCTCGGCGCTGTAACCGCGCGCGACGAAAGTGGCGCCGGCGGCTAAGGCGAGGGATATGGGGTTGACCGGCGCTTCGATGTTGCCAAACGGCATGCTCTTCGTCTTCATACCGACGCGACTGGTTGGCGATGTTTGGCCCGTGGTCAGGCCGTAGATCTGGTTGTCCATGACGATATAGAGCAGGTCCACATTGCGGCGCATCGAGTGGACGAAATGGTTGCCGCCGATCCCGAAGCCGTCACCGTCGCCGCCCGTCACCAGTACAGTGAGTTCGTGATTGGCAAGCTTCAGACCCGTGGCCACCGCCAGAGCGCGGCCGTGCAGCGTGTGCATGCCATAGGTATTCATGTACCCGGGGAAGTTGGAGGAACACCCGATGCCGCTGATGGTGACCACGTTGTGGTTCGGAATCTGCACCTCGATCAGGGCTTTTTGAACAGCCGCCAGCACGCCGAAATCACCGCAACCGGGACACCAGTCGGGATCGACTCTGCCTTTCATATCAGTCATGGTCAGTTGACTGGCACGCCCTACGCCTGTCGCCATATGCGTCTCCTCTTCAAACCATAATCTCGTGCATGGGGACGGAGAGTTTCGTTTGTCCGGCGAGTTGTGCTTTTACAGCCTCCACAATGTGGTGCGGCATGAAGGGTTCGCCGTCGTACTTGCGAATGTGGCCGTCTGGCACAAAGCTGGTCTCGCTGCGCAGGTAGCGCGCAAACTGACCGCTGTAGTTGTTTTCCACGATGATGGTGTGCCTTGAGTCGTTCAGAGTTTCTACAATTGCATCGCCATGCAACGGCACAAGCCAGCGAATTTGCAGTTGATTGGCTGAGATTCCTTGATCATTGAGAATCTCACATGATTCCTCGATCACACCCTTCGTTGAACCCCAGCCGATCAACGTAATGTCGGCGTCGCGCGGCCCCAAAAGCGTCGGCGGCGGAACTGTCGCTTCAATGCCGGCTACCTTGCGCATGCGTTTTTCCATCATCGCGCGCCGCTTGACCGGATTGGTGAATTCGTCGCTAATCAAGACGCCATCTTCCATGTGTTCATCCGTGGCGACTGTGTGGATGTGGCCGGGTACGCCGGGAATCGCGCGGGGCGAAATGCCGCTCTCGGTGAATTTGTAGCGTTTGTAATCCCCGTTCGTGGCAACCCCGGAGGACGCACCGTTGGCGCCGGTGATGAGTTCGCCTCGCTCAATGGGGGGGCCGAAATCCAGATCTTTCGGATGTACGCTGAGCCTGCCTTCCGACAGCAGCAAATCGCAAAGCACCAGACCCGGGCACTGGAAGCGGTCGGCGATGTTGAATATCTCGGGGATGAGCTTGAAGCAATCGCCGATGTCCAGCGGAGCTGCGATCACTCGGGGATAATCGCCAAATGCGGCGCCGAGCATTTGCCAAAGGTCGCCCTGCTCGGTCTTGGTGGGGACTCCGGTGGAGGGGCCGGCTCGCTGACAGTTGATAACCACCACCGGCGTTTCGATCATGGCGGACATGCCAAGGCCCTCGCTCATCAGGGCGAAGCCGCCGCCCGACGTAGCGCACATGGCGCGGACGCCCGCGTGGGCTGCGCCGATCGTCATGTTAATCACGCCGATCTCGTCCTCCACCTGGCGGACCATTATTCCGGCCTTTCGTGCGTGGGCTGCCATCCAGTGCAAAACGCCAGTCGAAGGGCTCATGGGGTAGGCACAGTAGAACTTTACGCCTGCTGCCGCACCACCCATTGCCATCGCGGTATTGCCGCTCAGGATCGCATAGCGGTTTTCCGTTTTAGGAAGTGGATTCGCGAAAGCCGCGAAGTGAGAGGCGGCGTAATCATAGCCGGCCCGCGCAACTCCAACGTTTTCGGCTACCACGCCCTCACCTTTTTTCTTGAACTGCTCGCAGATGACGTCCTCTAACGCCTGGAACCCGATACCCATCATGTGGAGGGCGGCACCCATCGCGAGGGTGTTCTGCGCAACCTTGTTCCGGGTGATGTCAACCAATTCTGAAACCGGAAGCGGGCAGAGTTGCACGCCGACGACGGCAGGGCCCGGCTTAATTGTGTCCGAATTGTAGATGCACGAAGCGCCGGGAGTGAGCAATTGCAAGTGGCGATCCATGGAGTCCTGGTTGAGGGGAATAAGCAGGTCGATCCGGTCACCCATGTTGGTGACGCTTTCCAAGCCCGTTCGAATAGTCAGAAGTGTATGGCCGCCACGAATGATGGATTGATAGGCGTTGTAGGCATTCAAGTGAAGGCCCCGCCGGCTGAAGATCTTTGCCAAAATGTCGCCCGGAGTGGCGACACCCTGTCCGGCCGCGCCTGCGATACCGATAGCGAAGGTCTGTTTCATAACGCCCTCTCTAGAGAGCGCTGGCCGATCTACGATGCCCCGGCACTCGGCCAGGCTCAATTGGTTGATTTTATTCGCGCGAGAGACTCCTTGATGTCCGAATGTCCAGGTTGCTCTTTCGGGTAGTCGGAGTATACACCGAATCCTTCGCTATTGTTCCTTGGCACCGCGCCAATTGAGGAGGATAAGACCGAATTGCCACGATTCGCCAAATTAACGTTCGTTCCTTTGCAGCTATCGGCTGCGCACTGACGTGTCGGGAGCATATGCTGTCTAGCTGACCTCTTGCATAGACCAAGTGCTAGACGTAAGATCCGGCATCAACCACGTCGCGCCTCTGCGCAATTCGATCCGAGAGGGCATCAGACGCCACTGGAGTGGCTCTCAAGGAGGGTCCCTAACGTGCCGATTGCCAGGGAATTGACCATTCGCATGGACAATCGCCCGGGATCACTTGGAAGAATCTGCCGGGCACTTGCGAACCGCGGTGTAAGCATAATGGTTTTTCCTGCGATCCCTTCCCAACAGACAATCCTCGTGTGCATCGTGGCCGACAACCCGGCGGCAGCGCCGTCAGTCCTGGATCAGGAGGGGATAGTCCACACAGAGGCAGAGGTTGTTCAAGTCAAGATTTCAAACCAGTCTGGCGAGTTGTTGCGCGCCGCCTCCAAACTCGCGGAAGCCAACATCAACTATGCGTACTGCGGTGTCGAACCAATCACGAATGCGCTTTTGGGGATTTTTGGTACAACCGAAGTGGGCCGTTCCGCGACAATCTTGGATCAAACCGCCGCAGCCACAGCAGGAACATAGAGTCTGGTTCGATACGTCTCCCGCACTGGAGACCGCGATTACGTCCACGTGAGGCCGGGTGGCGGGGCCATGCACGTAGATGCGATTGGTAATAGTGCTCAACCTATCGTTACTAACCCGAGCCGAGAGCAGTTTTTGTGTTTTCAATGCGGCGAGGCATGAACGGGAAGAACTACCTTTTCAGAGGGTAGTTTTAGGTCTACTTGGGCTTACGATGGCTTAAAATGGCTGACGCCAAAGCCAGCGCAAATTGTTGGAAACATGGAATAGCCGCGATTTTAGAGGGCTTCACGGGGGCAGCAGTTGATTTTCGAATCCTTCCGCCCCAGCCAATTTTCTCTCCGAAAATAGGCGCCTGCATGGACTCGCACGGTATCAAATACCCCGCCTCTCCACTAAATCACAGAATCTAAACTTAAGCATTACACGCCCGCAATAACCCGAAGCTAACCTGCGCGACTGATCGCCGCACAAATTCTCCTGAGGGGTGAAATGTTTTCATGAGCACAGACCGTCGCGATTTCTTGAAGCTTTTGAGTACGGGCGCGGCTTCCGCCGTCTTTCCGTCCAGCATCCTTCGCGCGCTTGAACTTCCCGCCAATCATCGAACGGGCAGCATCGAAGATGTGGAGCACATCGTCTTCATGATGCAGGAGAATCGTTCCTTCGATCACTACTTCGGTGCCTTGCGAGGAGTTCGCGGCTTTGGCGATCCGCGCGCCGTCAGACTGCCTTCCGGCAAGAGCGTGTGGCATCAACCGGATCCGACCAACCCGGATGGCTTTGTCCTGCCTTTTCATCCCGGCGCGCCGAACCTTGGTCTGCAGTTCCTGGAGGACTTGGCGCACGACTGGGCAAGTACCCACGCCGTCTTGAACAGCGGCAACTACGACCAGTGGGTTCCGAATAAGGGAACGACGACGATGGCGCACCTCACTCGCAGCGATATTCCCTACCACTACGCCCTCGCCGATGCGTTTACCGTCTGCGACGCGTACCACTGCTCCTTCCTCGGAGCAACGGACCCGAATCGCTACCACATGTGGACGGGCTGGACGGGCAATGATGGAAGCGGTGGCGGCCCGGTATTGGATAACGCCGAAGCCGGATACGGTTGGTCAACCTATCCCGAACGGCTTCAGAAGGCGGGAGTCTCCTGGAAAATCTACCAGGATGTTGGCGACGGACTTGACGCGCCCAATTTCTGGGGCTGGACTGGAGACGCCTATATCGGAAACTATGGCGACAATTCGCTACTCTATTTCCACCAGTTCCAGAATGCGCCGGACAACAGTCCGCTCGCGCAAAACGCGAGAACCGGCACCAACATCCTGAAAAACGGATCGCTTTTCGATATTTTCCGTCAGGACATCCTGAACAACCGGTTGCCACAAGTCTCTTGGGTTGTCGCACCGGAGGCTTACACCGAGCATCCGAACTGGCCTGCGAATTACGGCGCTTGGTACGTTTCGCAAGTGCTCGACGCGTTGACTGCCAAACCTGAGGTCTGGAGCAAGACCGTCCTTTTCCTCATGTATGACGAGAACGACGGATTCTTCGACCATATCGTTCCGCCCAATCCACCGCAATCGCCCGCGGAAGGCATTTCCACTGTAGACACAACCAACGAGCTGTTCGCCGGCAACCCTGAGTTCGCCGCAGGTGTTTACGGCCTGGGTGTGCGCGTGCCAATGATTGTGATCTCACCTTGGAGCAAGGGTGGCTGGGTCAACTCCCAAGTCTTCGACCATACTTCGTTGATTCGCTTTGTGGAGACCCGCTTCGGCGTCACGGAACCGAACATTACCAAGTGGCGTCGCGCCATAACTGGAGACCTCACCTCGGCGTTCAACTTCGATTCGCCAAACCGCCACCTGGTTTCCCTACCCAGCACCGCGGCCTATGCTCCACCCGATAACATCCGTCATGATGATTACAGCCCGGCTCCTCCGGCGGATCAGGCAATGCCGCAACAGGAAGCGGGCATTCGCCCCGCTCGCGCTCTACCTTATGAATTGCATGTCGACGCCCAACTGAATGGTCCACATGGTACGGTGGAACTCCACTTCCACAATTCGGGCAAGGCTGCCGCTGTTCTTCAAGTGCGTTTCGGCGATGGACAGACCGCCCCACGAACGTACACTGTCGGCGTCCACGACGAAGCTTCTGACATTTTTGGAGGGGGCGGCGTCACTTCGTACGATCTTTCCGTGCACGGTCCCAACGGCTTCCTGCGCACGTTTGCAGGCAGCTTCGCGGCGGGATCTGCGAACTTTATGATCAAGCCTGTTTACGACAAAGACTCCGAAGGTATTGCACTCTACCTCCACAACCATGGCTCAGACGCCGAAACGGTGAGCATCTTGGACGCCTACTCTGGGAAGACGGCAACCCACCTGATTCACCCGCATGAAGTCTCCACATTTTTCAGCCATCTGAAAAACTCACACAATTGGTACGACCTCACTGTAAGGGTCCTATCCGATCCCAGCTTCCTTCGCCAGCTTGCAGGACACGTTGAAACGGGAAGAGACAGCTTTACCGACCCAGCTATCGGCACAACTGTGCCGCAAGCTGAAGTTGTTGGCTGATCCGAATACAGCCTTCCATTCACGGGGCGGGCCTCCTCGTAACTCAGCTTGCGAGGAGGCCCGTTGATTTTTGTAGCGTTTGCGCGTTTGGCAGTTCGTTGGAGATTTTTTAGTGGTACGGAGAGTTACAAGTCGCGAAGCTCGCCGGAACCAGTGACTTTTGGCATTCCCTGCGCGACTTAGGCACTTTGTACTGTCTGTGCAGTTCCCGTTTGCGTGATCGGCCGCCACTTTCTCCACATCCAGCGGCTCGGGAAGAGAAGCAAGAGTGTCCAGGTGAGAAAGGCCGGCCCGTAGCTGAGAAGGAATAGGACAATGCCCGAAAGACTGCCAAGCGCATCGGAAATCCCCACTTGTGCCGCTTTGTGAAACTGCGCGCCAAAGGTCTCGACCGGCGCGGCAATCTCTTCCCGCATCGAAAAAAGTACATTGGCAAAGACGGTGCGGTTCTCTGAAGCAATGCGTTCCGCTTGGAGACGAGTGACCTCCGCCCTCACGTTTATAAGTTGTCGCTGCACTTCGGCCGAATTGTCCCAAGGCTTGGTCTTCCCCAGAATTTCCTGCAATCGTTGAAGACTGTTCTGGGCATTTGCCAGCCGTGCTTCCAGATCAGCGCGCTGCTGTGTGATTTCATCGGCCGTTTGCTCTTCCTTCTGAACATTTCCAAGAGTCTTTAGATCGGTCACCGTGGAACCAAATTCCGAAGAGGGAATCCTCAATGTGGCTGTGAGCGTGCTCCCATTGGCCTGCCCCGTCATACGCAACCTGGATGCGTACCCATGATGCCGTTCGAGGATCTCTTCTAAAGTGGAGCGCGAATGTGAAAAGTCTTTCGTTGTGACGGCAAGTACCGCGGCGTGGGCAATCAGTGGCCCTCCATTACTCGATACCTCCATGAGCCCACCCGCACTTGTACTTGCACTCTCGCTCCGCGCTGCGACAGGGGCCGAAGGCATCTGCCTGGCTGGATCCTTCATCCTCTGCCATTCTTCTTTCAGGTCTGCATCTGGGGCCTCTTCCTGTGAGGTCACATATTCGCGGAAACCTCCCGCCTGGTGAAGCTCTTTGGGAATGGGTCGCCGCCCAAATCGCCCAATGAGCAATAGCCCGGCGAACAGGGCGAAGAAGAACACCAATCCTCGACGTTTTGGGGATATTCCGCGCAGACTTCCAGACAAAGATTGAGAAATGTTCTTCATGAATGGCCTCCTGTGCCTTCCCGGTTAGAACGGAGAACTGGGCCTTTCTTGCAGGAAAAGTTTCCTGTTCCGGCAAGTCGATTTAGCTGTTGACTTGGCCCGTTTTCGAGGCTTTCATGTGCAGGGCGTGCAGGTGCTCTCCAATGAACAAACGCACTTTTGTGAAACTCTTCGCGGCAATCGCCGCAAATCGTTTTCTCTCTCCCATGGTGGCTTGGGCCATGAACGATCCAGTTAAAAACTGGGCTGGCAATCTTACATACAGCACGGACCATCTCGATACCGCGCAGTCTGTCGAGCAAATCCGCGATTACGTCAAACGCCAGGCCAATGTGAAGGTCCTCGGCACGCGCCACTGCTTCAACAACATTGCCGATAGTACGCACAGTCTCTTGTCACTGAAGAGCATGGATAAGGTAGTCGAACTGGACACCCCGGCCTCAACCGTCATCGTCGATGCTGGCATCACCTACGGCCAGTTGGCTCCCTACCTTCACGCCAAAGGTTTCGCGCTCCACAATCTGGCCTCGTTACCCCATATTTCTGTCGCGGGAGCCTGCAGCACGGCCACCCACGGCTCTGGCGAGAAGAATGGTAACCTGGCAACTGCCGTTTCTGCGTTGGAATTCGTCACCGCCGCGGGCGATCTCGTTCACTTGTCCCGCAAGAACGACCCCGACACGTTTCCGGGAGCTGTGGTCGGCCTTGGCGCTCTCGGTGTCATCACCAGGCTCACGTTGAATCTTCAACCCACGTTCCAGGTTCGTCAGTACGTGTATGAGAACCTTCCGCTCGCCGAATTCAAGCAACACTTCGACACCATCGAAGCAAGCGCCTACAGCGTCAGTCTCTTCACCGACTGGCAAAAACAGCGTCTGAATGAAGTGTGGATCAAGAGTCGCATCGACGACACAAAGCCGTTCGACGCTACTCCCACATTTTTTGGCGCGACACGCGCCAGCCGCAACCTGCACCCCATCGCTGAACTTTCTCCCGAGAATTGCACCGAGCAGATGGGCGTCCCTGGCCCGTGGTTCGAACGGCTCCCGCACTTCAAAATGGGTTTTACGCCCAGTGCCGGCAAAGAGCTTCAGTCCGAGTACTTCGTTCCTCGCGAGCACGCCGTGGAAGCTATCCTCGCCATCGAGCGCCTGCGCGCCGACATCACGCCCGTGCTCCTCATATCCGAAATCCGCGCAATCGCTGCGGATGATTTGTGGCTAAGCCCCTGTTACAAGCAGTCCTGTGTCACGATTCACTTCACCTGGAAGCAGGACTGGCCCGCCGTCAGCAAACTCCTGCCTGTAATCGAAAAAGAGCTTGCCCCTTACCACGCGAGGCCGCATTGGGGAAAGCTCTTTAGCATTTCCCCTGCTGTGCTGAAATCGATTTATACGAAGCTATCTGACTTCACCGGCTTAGCTCTGAAGTACGATCCGCACGGAAAATTCCGCAACGAGTTCTTGAACACCAATATTTTTGCTGGGTAGAAGGCATCTCATAAATAGTTTTCAGGGGGTCGGAGCCTCAGCTCCGAAATTAAACTGCTAGCAAAGGCAGGGCTTTAGCCTAAACTCTGCTCCTCTTGCCTAGCCCATTTAGCAGACACGTTTTGGTAAATCTCGCGCACAGCAGTAAGCCTAGTCCTTTTGTGTTGGCAGACCCGCGCCAGTCCACCCCTTCCAGCCACCATCCATCGATTCCACATTCGTAAAACCCATCTTCTGCAGGTTATCCGCGCTCAACGCCGACCGAAATCCGCCCCCGCAATACAAAATAAGTTTGGCGCTGGGATCCGGCACTTTCGCCTCGATATCCCGCTCAATGATTCCTTTGCCGAGGTGAATCGCTCCCGGTAAATGCCCGGCGGCCCACTCGCTTTCTTCCCTTACGTCCACCAGCACGAACTTTTCTCCCGCATCCATGCGCCGCTTTACGTCGGCCACGTTCGTTTCCTTCACCCTCTTCTTTGCGTCGTTAACAATCGCCAAAAACTTCGTCGCATGCGCCATCTGTGCCTCCTTAATTGCTGAATCCCTCTATCACTCTATTCCAAAACAAGGCACCCTTCAAAAATAAAGGGGCGTCTCCGCTTCGAGACACCCCTCCCTGCTCCCTCAGATTCTTTCTTAGCCTATTCCGTTGTTTTCTTCCCGAAAGACCGCACCAGGTTTACCAGGTTCCATCGTACTTCTTCTTTTGTTCGGTCGCCTTCCCCGCCCGTCATCTTCCCTCTGCCGTTTGTGACGATGTAAAACAGTTCGCCATCGCTCATCTTGGAAATGGTACTGGCATCGCGCCAATCGTGCAGGTTCAATTTCATATCGACCGCCAAGTCTCCTTTGCCATCTCCGTCTTTCCCATGGCACATCGCGCAATGATACCCATACAGCTTGACCACCGACGCCACACCCTCTGGTGTCGATTTCACCGGATTCACCTTGGCGGCGGCTTCCGAGGGAATCGAACTCGGCGCTGATTCCTGTGTTGTATCTTTTTTGTCTTGCCGCGCCAGGACGGCGCTTAATCCCACTAACAGAATTCCACAGAATAAGATCAATGCACGGCGCATACACACCCCCTGTAATGGAAACTTTAACCGGAGCGAGGATCTTTGAGGCTGGCTTGATTCTACGCCTGCGCGCTCCCTAAGTGGAGGTCATCCGCGCTCCTGTCCACGCACCCAGCATACGGCGGCGCGATTCGGCGCGGTGTGCTCTTCGTCACAGCTTAGAACTGGTTACAGGGACGGGCAGAATACCCGTCACTTTGCATCCCCGGGAAGCATCTGCGCCGTCTCTGTCCCGGCCGGCCACAAAGGGGCCAGTCTCGCGTATGCGCGTCCGCAATCCATCGATTTGCGCGGGCAGAGCATCCTGCGGGGCGCCTCGCTTCACATAAATCAACAGCGCCGCTTCACCCGGAGAGTCCACGCTGGAGCTGATGCCAACTCCCAGCACATTTGCATTCTTCAATAGGTCTGTGGCGTGCCCCGTGTGTACCACCTTGGCGCGCTCCAGCTCTCCCGCCCGCAGCTCGTATACCAACTGGGGTGCCGTTACCCCCTGCATCATCTGCGCCGTTTCTTCCCTGGATAACAGCCCGCGATAGGCCCAGGCATCTCCTTCAATCACGCGCGTCCGCACTCCATCGAGGCTCTGCGGAATCGTCGCTGACGCGCTGTTTCGCCCCACAAACAGCAGGATCGCCGCTTGGCCGGGATGGTCATAGCTCTTCCCCAGTCCGATCGCATGGATTCCCGTGTTGGCCAGCAACTCTGGTGCATGCACGTCCCGCACACTGGACGCGGATTGCATCCGCTCCGCAGCCACCTGCACTTGTGGTGCTGCTGCGGATTGCGGCGCGTTCGGCAAAGTACAGCCGAGCACTTGATGTGTGGCGCCTCCAACAAAGGTTGGCAGCACATTTCCGGTTCCGGGAAATGCCGCAAGCACATCACTGATCGTGTTGCCCACTGTGTCCACGTCGGAGCCGCCAAAAAGCAACGCCACGGGATCCGACGTATCCTGCGTCACAATTAACGAACCTGAATCTCCGCCCGCACTGAAATTACCTCCGGCCACCGAAATCAGATTTGTGTAGCTCGTGGTGAACGCCTTGGTGGTGTCCCCGCAATGCCGGAAGTAATCGACGTTTGCCAGAACACTGGTAGCCACAATCGTCGAGCAGGTAAGCCCCGTTGTTCTTCCGCTCTTGGCTACGGCATGCCCGACCGTCGCCGCCACACCCGATCCTGCGTGCGGTGCAGCCGCGTCAGGTACTCCTCCGGTAAGCGTGTCGCCGAGCAGCAAAATTTTGCCGGTGTTGTCTACCTGCCCATTCACGATCTGGGCCAAAGCCGCATCCACTTTGGGATTCGGCCCCGTCTCCAGATTGAAGAACTCAGACAAGTTCGCCACCGTTACAGTTCCTGTGGTCGTACAGGTAGTCGGTGAGTCGATTGTTCCCGGCTGGCTGATTGCGTCTCCCACGATTCCACTGTCACTCTTCGCCAACACGTGGTTATTGCTCAAAATGTAGTTTGTTCCGTTTCTGATCAGCAAGGAGCCAAGCGTTCCTCCGCAGCAGAAATTACCATTCGTATCGTTCACGTTTCCGCCGGAAGTGCCTAACTTCACCGCGCCGCTCTGCGCGGCCTTGTTCAACGAATCGACCGTCACTATTGCCGAACCCGTCAGGCTCGGGTTCGCTTGTGAAATCGCGGTCACCGTAACCGTAGTGACCTCGCTGTCCCCGTTTCCATCCGACTTTGTCGGTACGCCGCTCGGCGCCACGAATACCCCGCTGGCGGAGATGAAACCGGTAGCCTTGCCTCCGCCAGTCACTCCATTCACCTGCCACGTCACGGCATTGCTGGATTCTCCCGTCACCGCCGCACTGAACGTTTGCGTCCCAAATATCAATACGGTTGCTGAGGTTGGGGCCACAGTCACGCCGCTGGTTTGACCTCCGCCTCCGCCACCACCGCTGTGCTTCAAATCGTTCAAACCGCTGCAACCCGCCAGCGACAACCCAACGATTAATACCGATAGGCAAAGATAGTCTCGACGCATGAATCCCCCGACATCTGACCGCCGTGCTCAGGCTAGCATGTGGGAATTCCTGCGAAGTGTCGGCAATCCAACAACTTGCCGTATCCGCCTACTGTACCTGGCTACAGGTTTTGGAAACAGTGCCTACCATCGCCCAGATGCGTTTCAGGGCGTCGGGTTCAGCTACGACGTAGTGAGACCGACGAGGAGTCTTTCTTCATCTTCGCCGTTTCAATCCATGTCTCGCCAGTTTGGCCCTACGCCGACTTCTACCACCAGCGGCACAATCAGCTTGTGCACGCCTTCCATCTCTTCCGTAACCAATTTTTCCAGCGCCTTTCGTTCTTTTTCTGGCGTCTCAAACAACAATTCGTCGTGTACCTGCAAAATCATACGCGATTCCAGCTTTTCCTTGGCTAGCCTTTTATCAATCGCGATCATCGCCAATTTGATCAAATCCGCTGCAGTGCCTTGGAGTGGCGAATTCAGCGCCGTCCGCTCTGCAAAATTCCTCAGTTGCATCTGCGAGGCATTGATTTCCGGTATGGGGCGAATTCTGCCGAACAACGTTTTTGCCACGCCGGTCTTTCTTGTTTCGACCAGCACGTTGTCGAGATACTCCTTTACTCCCTTATAGCGCGAGAAATACGCGTTGATGAATTGCGCTGCCTCTTTCTGTGGGATTCCCAGTTGTTGCGCCAGGCCGAATGCCGACAAACCATAAATGATGCCGAAATTGATCGCTTTCGCCGCCCGCCGGTGTTCTCCAGTCTGTCCCAGAGGGCCAATGCCAAATACTTCCTGCGCCGTGCGTGCATGAATGTCTTCGCCACTGCGGAAAGCTTCCAGCAGCACCGGGTCCCGCGAAAAATGCGCCATAATTCGCAATTCAATCTGCGAATAATCCGCAGAGAGCAGCACCCTTCCCTTTTCGGCCACAAACGCCGCGCGAATCTCTCTGCCTAACTCGCTTCGTACTGGAATATTCTGCAGATTCGGGTCGCTCGAGCTTAGTCGCCCGGTCGCTGTTCCTGTTTGCGACAAACTCGTATGCAGCCGCCCCGTATCCTTATGAATTAATTTCGGCAGCGCATCCACATAAGTCGATTTCAGCTTCGCAATCTCGCGGTACTCAATCACCTTCTTCGGCAACTCGTGCTGCTCAGACATCTCTTCCAGGATGTCCGCCGCTGTCGATCGTACTTTCCCTTTGCCTCGTCGACTTGGCGGTTGCAGATTCAATTTGTCAAAAAGGATTTCCGCCAGTTGCGTCGGCGAATTGACATTGAATTCCGATCCCGCAAGATTCCAGATCTCTTTTTCGAGGCGCCGCACTTCTTTTTCCATCGACTGCGACATCTTCTCCAGCGCCTTGGGATCGACACGAATCCCCACTCGCTCCATTTCCGCCAACACCGGAGCCAGCGGCAAATCAATCGTCTCGTACACCTTCAACAAGTCCTGCGCCTCAACTTGCTCGCGCAGTGGCGGACCAAGCCGCTGCAGATTATCCGCCCGCTCGCCTGCCCCTCCCCCCATCGGTTCATTGAATTGCCGGAACACCACATCCACAAAATTGTGATTCGCCGTTGTTGGTTTCAACAAATACGAATAAAGCTGCGTCGCGTGCTCAATTCCCTCCGCCTTTCCACCCAGCAGATGAAAAAGCTTCGGGTCATGCACGATCTTTCGCCGCTTCTTGTCTCGCAGCACGGGCTCCAGCGCCTTCAGCACTTCTCCCTTTTCGTCCACCCAGATCGCGCGCCCTTCGCCTGGACCCGTAGAAACTTCTACGGACACCACCGGCGTTCCAAACCCTTCCGATTCGCGTTCTCCTGCATCCAGGTTGAGCCACAATGCCAGCACTTTTTTCTCTGGAATTTTCTTGAGATAGGCCCGCAACTCTGCCACATTTCCAAACTGCTTGTAATCCTTCTTTGGCTCATCACTCGCCACTTGCAAGGCGCCGCTGTTATTTCCGGCCTCAGTTGCCGCACCGGGCTCGGCTCCCGCAGCCAGCAACTCCTTCAACAGCGAATTGAATCCCAGCTCTCGGTACAACACGCCAAGAGCCGCCGAATCTGGACCCCGTATCTGCAGCTTCTCGAGGTCCAGTGGTAGCGGCACGTCCGTTTCAATCGCCGCCAGCTTTTTGCTCATCATCACCTGCTCGACCTGTTGCTGCAGCGCCTCGCGGTATCTCTTGTTTGTCACCTCATCCGCATGCTTCAGCGCGTTCTCCACGCTGCCGTATTTCTGGATCAACTCCGTCGCGCCCTTTTCTCCAATTCCTTTCGCGCCCGGAATGTTGTCCACCGTGTCGCCCAGCAGCGCCATCAAGTCGATCACCTTGCTCGGCGGCACTCCCAGGATCTCTTCCACCTTTTTCTCATCGACAATCACATCGGCTTTGGCGCCGCCTGATCCTGTCCGCAGAATCCGCACCCCAGGCGTCACCAGTTGCATCATGTCCTTGTCGTTGGAAATCACCAGCACATCCAGATTCTTCTGCGCCGCCTGCTTTGCCATCGTGCCAATCACGTCATCGGCCTCAAACCCGTCGAATTCCAGAATCGGCAGGCACATCGCTTCGCACAGCCGCCGCACGTACGGCAGTTGCACCTTCATCTCGTCCGGCATCGGCTGTCGCTGCGCCTTATATTGTTCGAACAATTTGTCGCGGAATGTCGGCTTGCTGGTGTCGAACACAATCCCGATGTAGTCCGGTTTGTAGTCTTTCAGCAGCCGGCGCACGATATTCGAGAACAGGAAAGGTACTTTGGAGGGAATTCCGCTCGGCGCATTCATGCGCATCATCGGTGCGTAAAATGCCCGGTAGATGTGCGCCATTGCATCCACAAGGAACAGCTTCTTTGTATCTTGTTCTTTTGCCGCCATCGCGCGAGTATACAGGACTGCCTTGGAGTGCGGCAGTGCTACTGCCGCTTTTACGGAGCAGAGAGACGTCGCTAGCTGACAATCCCCAATGGCCGCGCCACGTCCGCCAGAATGTCAGCCGCCTTCAACAAGTGCTCTCTCCTATGCGCTGCGCTCACGATCGCCCGCAGCCGTGCCTTGCCCTCCGCCACGGTCGGATAGCCAACCGCGGGTGCAAACACTCCCGCTTCAAACAATTTCCGTGAGAATTCAAACGCCTTGGCCGCGTCCCCGACATGTATCGGAACGATCGGCGTCTCGCTGGTCTTGAACTGGAATCCCCGTTTCTTCAATTCTTTCTTGAAGTATTTCGTGTTTGCCCACAGCTTCTTCACCAGCTTTTCCCCTTCCGGCGAATCCAGCAAGCTGAACGCTGCCGCGCAAGCCGCCGCCGTAGCCGGCGGATGCGAAGTCGAAAACAAAAATGGCCTCGCTCGCAAATACAAATAGTCGATCAAATCCCGCGAGCCGCACACATACCCGCCCATCGATCCAATTGCCTTGCTCAGCGTGCCCACCTGGATGTGCACGCGTCCGTGGCAATTCAGGTGATCCACCGTCCCCCGCCCGCCGCGCCCAAGCACTCCCGAGGAATGTGCATCGTCCACCATCATGATGCAACCGTACTTTTCCGCCAGGTCGCACAACGCCGGCAGCGGCGCAATATCACCATCCATCGAAAACACGCCATCGGTAATGATTAATTTCTTTCCGGGGAAGGAAGCGTTCTCCTGCAAGATCCGTTCACAGTCCGCCACATCCTTATGCTTGAAAACCTTGATGGTCGCCTTCGACAGCCGCGCCCCATCGATAATCGAGGCGTGGTTAAGTTCATCCGAAATGATCAGGTCTTCTTTGCCGAGCACCGCCGAAACCGTTCCCGCATTCGCCGTGAATCCCGACTGGAACACCACGCACGCTTCCACATTCTTGAATTTCGCGATCTGCTCTTCTAGATCCATGTGAATCTTCATCGTGCCCGCAATCGTCCGCACCGCTCCGGCACCGACACCAAGTTTCCGCACCGCTTCCAGCGAAGCTTTTCGCAGCCGCTTGTCCGTCGTCAGTCCCAGATAGTTGTTCGACGCCAGATTGATCACCTCGTGCCCGTCAAACACGCACACGGGCTTTTGCTCGCCTTCCAGCACGCGCAACTTCGGCGCCACGCCTTTCGTCCGCAACTCCACCAAAGCATCGCTAACATACTGCAGCGGATTCTGTTTTGTACTCTGTGCTCCTGATTCACTCATTTTTCTTCTCCAAACCCTGCGCTCTCTGCGCTCTCCGCGTTAAGTCTTTCCGTGACTTGGCTTCTAGCTGTTGACTGTAACCTGGAGGCTGTCGGCTTCTTTTTTCCTATTTCCTCACTCCATTCGGATACAAGAGAATCTTCCCCGCCAGCCCACCCTGCAATTTCGCAAACGCCGCTTCAAATCCCTCAAGCACCATCCGCTCTCCAAACAACGGCTCCAGGTTCACGCGTCCCGCTTTCAGCAATGCCGTCATCTGCACCCACGTCCCGTACATCCGTCGCCCATAAATGCCCTGCACCGTGGCGCCTTTGAAAATCACATCCTGCACTAAATCCAACTGCACCGCTTCTGTCGGTATGCCAAGCAACGACGCCCTACCGCCTGCCCGCAACGCCTTAAATCCCTGCTGAATCGCCGCCGGATGCCCGCTCATCTCCAGGAGTACATCCACCCCCGTTCCGCCGCTCGCCTCCAGAATCTTCTTCACCACATCTTCCGCCGCGGGATTCAGCACAAAATCCGCGCCCATCTCCTTCGCCATCTTCCGCCGGTGCTCATTCGTTTCCGTGGCAAACACCGTCGAACTTCCGCAAGCTTTTGCCACCGCAATCGACATCAATCCAATCGGACCGCAGCCCGTCACCAAAACCCTTTGCCCCGCGATTGCTCCCGCCAGCACCGTGTGCACCGCATTCCCCAGCGGGTCGAGAATCGCGCCGTAGTGCTCCGGAATCGCCGCATCCAGCTTCCAGATATTCGGCGCCGGAATCTTCACAAACTCCGCGAACGCTCCGTCCTGATCGATCCCGATAATTTTCAAGTTCTGGCAAATGTGCGCTTCACCCAACCGGCACTGGTGGCAATGTCCGCAATTCACATGCATTTCCGCGCTGACAAAATCGCCCGGCTTCACCGCCGCTACTTCTTCGCCCACCCGCTCCACAATCCCGCAAAACTCGTGTCCCAGCGTCACTGGCGGCTTGATCCGTCCCTGCGACCACCGGTCCCATCCATAGATGTGCAGGTCAGTTCCGCAAATCGACGCGGCCTTCACCCTCACTAGCACATCCCCCGGCCCAATCGACGGCACCGCCACCGTCTCCATCGACAGACCCTTCGCCGCCGCCGTCTTCCGCAAAGCCTTCATCGTCGCAGCCATTTACTCCGGCTCCTTACCCACACAATCACTTATCAACCTATAAGCATTGTAAATGCTAACACACGCCGTCCCCCACTTCCGGCCCAGCCGTCACATCAGCAGCGGAATCATGGTCGAAGTTGTAAGGGCACGATACATCGTGTCTTCTGGGAGCCCTCGATCAAATCGGACGCACCTCACATCACTGCTTCCACCACCCCAATCTCCTCTAGCGCTTTCAAATACTCCACCACCAACTCCAGCGGGATGGGCCCATACTCCGCCGAAACGGCATCGCGTATTTCCTGCGCATTCCGCTTCCCATCCGCAAAATTCAAAACTTCATATGCATACTCTTCCCCGCCACCCCGCAATCCCTCGTACTCCAACAATTTTGGCTTCCTCGTATGCCCCTGTCTTGCCCACTCCGCCTCAAAATAGTCATACCCAAATACCGCGAGAGGGCCCTTCGGCTCTGCTCTTCGTTGGAGTAGTAGTTTGCCGTCACCATGCGCTTTGTCGGGGGATCCGTGTGCGAATAAACCATCGAATAACTTTGCCCATTCCGTGGCCAGTTCATCCCCTAGTCCAGGAGCAAATTTATTAACTGAATCCAAGATTCCGTGTTCATATCGTTCGCTATTGATCCGCGTCACATGTTGATCGCGCGGCAATTCGTCTACTGCTCTCTCGATGAGCGGCTCAGTTCTATGCAACCTGCCTTTCACAATCGCTTGGTCGACGGGCGGGACGGTCTCCACACGGAAGTCCGCCAAAAAATACCCACTCGCCGCGCCAATAAACGCCGCCCTCTTCAACTTCGTCGGATCAATATTCGCGGCCGTATCAAAATTCGTGTGTATGAACCGGTCCGGCCAATCATTCACATAAATCGCTGGTATCCCAAACGACGAATCCTGATACACATCGTGATCGCTTCCCATCGAGTAAGCCGAATACTCCGCTTGCAACGGCTCTTTCGCGCCCTCCGCCGACACCAGCGGATACGCTGCCTTTCCTGTCGCTGCAAATTCATACGACTCCTCGTTCACCCACTCCGCAAACGCCCACGCCACATCATGCACAAACGACGGCAAACTCATCGGACCCCGCGTCACATGAAACACCGCCTTTGTCTCCGGCCCTCCTCCCACCATGTCCATATGCACTACCGCCTTGATCCGCTTCGCCATTTCCGCCTTCGTGTTCAGCAGCGCCATCGTCCCTTCAATCTCCGGCGGAAAAATAAATCGTATCGTTCGAGCAGGCCGCGCCAACTTCCCTTCGCCAATCAACTTCTGCAACGTCCGCGCCACCTCCAGAATCGTCGCGCATCCACTGGCATTGTCATTCGCTCCTGGGCGCTGATGATCCAGGTGGCACGAAAAGGCAATCTCCTGTTCCTTTAATTTTGCATCGGCACCAGGAATCGTCGCCGTCACCACCTCATAAATCCCTGCATGTTGACCCGCCTTCACTTTCGCGTGCAACCAGATTTTCCCACCCTTCGCCAGACGATCCTGAAACCCCCGCGCCGTCCGCAGCGACACCATGAACCCAAACGTTTTGTTCACCGAAAACGTTTCCAGATGTCCCCACCGGATCGCATCCAGATTTTCGCCAGACCAGGCCGTTTTTTGGTTTTGCGCGTAACTCACAATCCCCACTGCTCCGAATTTCCTCACCGCCAAATCCTGCACCGCCCCCGGCTGGGCACTCACCAGCACAATCTTTCCCTTCACCTCTTTCCCTGCGTAATCGCTCTCCTTCGTCCCCTCCACCACATCCACTAACTCCGCCGTCACATCCGCGCTCTCGCTATCCTCCGCCAATACCACCGGCTGCGCCTCATAACTGGAAACCGCAATCAAATGGTGACACGTCATCAACACTCCTACCATTCCTTCCCGGTGGTACTTGTCCACAATCTCTCCCCAGTCCTCGTCGCAAAGCGGAGCGGAACTGGGCGTATCCTCGGACAACTCCGCAAACTCTACATCCCAGGCAGGCCGTGACCTCTGCGTTCCATAAAAAATCTTTCCATCCGCTGGAAACTGCAGTATCGCCACATCGCTCAATCCATACGCCCGCAAACGTTCCACCACCAACTCCGCGGCCTCATGAAATCCCTTCGACCCTCTCTGCCGGTGAAATCTCGCGATTCCCTCTAGATTCCGTTTTGCCGTCTCTCCGCTGATCTCATTCGACAGCGCCGCCACATCCTTCTCCCCCAGCAGCGGCGGTTTCTGCCCCCAAGCCCCCACCCAAATCGCCAGTCCCCCCAGCACCGCAGCAATCCATCTCATCGCGTCTCTCTCCAGAACTCATTTGCCCCAGCTTTTCTAGAAATCTCCACAATCTCAACTGAAACTCAACCTAAAACCAAACGTTCCACCTTGCACCCGGACCTATCTTCACTGTCGACTGTAAACTGTCAACCCTTAACTACTCTTCTTCACCCGCATCCCCTCCATCGGCTCCTTCTTATTCAACTGCGCCGCCTCCACAAGCAATTCCTTCAATCCTGCCTTCTTCAAATCCTTCACCGTATTCAACTTCACATGGAGAAAATTCTTCCCAGATCCCTCAAGCAATTTCTTGGGGTCGTTCAGCGCCGTCCCTCGCAAGAATCCAAACGTCACATGATCCTTCCAGAGAATGAAAAAGCACATCGGCCCGTTCGACTGAAACGTAGGAATTCTCCACGGGTTCACCGACTCTCTCACTCCCGGCACCGCCTTCTTCACCAGCCGCCGCACTCCTTCTGCCACCAGCAGCAGCTGCGGCCCTTTCTTCTGCACATACTCATCGATCCAATCCACCGCCTCTTTCCCTTCGATCCAAGGCATGTTCTTCCTCCCCCTCTCGTCTGCGCTCTAACGCCTTCACTTGCTTTCTCTTACCGATCTGATTCTCTCTTTCTCGCCTCAATCGCAGAAGATATCCCGGCCTTTTGTTCACTGTCGACTGTAAACTGGCAACAGTTGACCTGCTTTCGTGACCGTCGGGCAGGCACCCTTGCTCTACGTCACAGACCCTGGTGTCGCTTTGTCGCTAACTTATCTTGGATGTGTGTCCCATGCCTGATCAGTCCATTTCCCATTACCAGATTCTTCGCAAGCTGGGTGCGGGCGGTATGGGCGAGGTTTACGAAGCCGAGGACCTGCGACTTGGCCGTCATGCCGCTCTGAAATTCCTTCCCGAGTCCATTGCCAAAGACCCACATGCCTTGGAACGTTTCGGGCGCGAAGCTCGCGCCGCCTCTTCTCTTGATCACCCCAATATCTGCACCATCTTCGAAGTGGGCGAACATGAAGGCCGCACCTTCCTCGCCATGCAACTCCTCGACGGGCAGAATCTTCGCGATCAGATATCAGGTCATCCGCTACGTCTGGACATGCTTCTGGACATCGGCATGGAAATTGCCGACGCCCTGGATTCCGCCCATTCCCTCGGAATCATTCATCGCGACATTAAACCTTCCAACATCTTCATCACCGCCCGCGGTCAGGCCAAGCTACTCGATTTTGGTCTCGCTAAATTCACCAATCCCAAGCTGAATCTCGCCGTTGCTGCCAGCGACGCCTCCACCATCAGTTGGGATCCCATGAGCAGTCCGGACAGCCTCATTGGCACAGTTGGTTACATGTCGCCCGAACAGGCCTTGGGCAAAGAAGTCGACTCTCGCTCCGACCTTTTCTCTTTTGGCGCGGTGCTCTATGAAATGGCAACGGGGACGGTCCCCTTTTCCGGCGCCACCTCCGCCGCTATCTTTGACGCCATCCTGAACAGGCAGCCTGCTTCGCCCCTACTTCTGAATCCTGGCCTGCCTCAGGAACTCGATCACATCATCCGCAAAGCTCTCGAGAAAGACCGTGACGTCCGCTACCAATCCGCCTCGGAGATTCACGCCGATCTGAAACGCTTGAAGCGCGATACAAGCTCGGATCGAGTTTCAGGCTCTGCCATTCCCGCCATCCAATCGCCCGCGGCTTCGCGTCGAAGGCTCTGGATAATTCTTCCTGCAGTGCTTGTGGCTGTGGGGCTGGCTGGCGCGCATTATTATGCTCCCGTTCCCTCGCCCAAAATCATCGGTTCAACCCAAATCACCAATGACGGAGCGGCAAAAACCACGATAGCGACAGACGGTTCACGGCTCTATTTCGGCGAGTACTTTCAAGGTCGCATCGCGCTCTCGCAGGTTTCCGCCGCGGGCGGCGAAGTTGCCAGGATCCCTACTCCCTTTCATAACGTCTTCGTTAACGACATTTCCCAGGATCGTTCACAATTGCTCGTCGGCAGCTTTGACGGGACTGCCTTCGAGAGTGCTTTGTGGGCTGTGCCGATTCCCTCTGGCTCTCCTCGTCGTCTCGGCGACATCATCGCTTCTTCCGCGGCCTGGTCTGTCGATGCTCAGCAACTCTTTTTCACAAGGGATTCCGCACTTTATTCGGCGAACGGCGACGGCTCCAGTCCACGGCTGCTCTTGAAGGTGCAAGGCGCTCCAACCGATATCCGCATCTCTCCTGACGGACAACGCATTCGATTTACCGTTAACCAGAGAGAAACAATCACCTCCGCCATTTGGGAGGCCCGCGCCGATGGTTCGCAGCCTCATCCCCTTCTTCCGGGATGGCGCGAATCCTCTGCCGAGTGTTGCGGCCAATGGTCCCCCGACGGCCGCTATTTCTACTTCCTCAGCGCAACGACGAATTCGAACGATGTTTTTATCTTGGACGATCACCCTGGCTTCTTTCGCAAAGCTTCACCCGGCCCGGTCCGCCTGACGGCTGGTCCGCTGCAGTTCAATTTTGTAGCTCCATCCAGTGACGGCCGGAAACTATTCGTCCACGCAACTCAGCCCCGCGTTCAGGTCGTTCGCTACGATGTAAAGTCGCAGCAATTTGTGCCTTACATGCCGGGTATCTCGGCAACCGACTTGGCATTTTCTCGCGATGGTCAGTGGGTCGCCTATGTCACCGTTCCCGAGGGGAATTTGTGGCGTAGCCGTATCGACGGCTCGGAACGCCTTCAACTCACAAATTCTCCCATCCAGGCCATATTGCCGACCTGGTCCCCGGATGGCAGCCGTATCCTCTACCAAAGTTTCTCGCTCGGTAAGCCTTGGCGCGCCCGCTCTGTCTCTTCTCAAGGCGGGGCTTCGGAAGACATCTTCCGGCAGAATCGTGGTGGAGTCGACTTCAACTGGTCGCCCGATGGCAGCCAATTGATTTTCTCTCATGGTCCGAACTTCCCGCCCCTGTACATCGAAATTCTGGATCTCAAAACGCAAGAGATCTCAGTGTTTCCCGGCTCCGAAGGCCTTTTCAGCCCTCGCGTCTCTCCCGATGGCCGCTATCTGGCTGCGCTCTCGCATGATTCCAGCACGCTCATGCTTTATGATATTCAATCCAAACAATGGACCACCTGGCTTATCGAGCATGGCAACATCGCATATCCCACCTGGTCGAAAGATAGCAAATACGTGTACTTCGACAATTTCCTGTCGGAGGATCCCACCTCGCGCAGGGTCAAACTCGGCGAATCTCGCTCGGAAGAACTATTTCATCTCGCCGGGCTTCACCGTTATGTCGGCACGTCTTCTGGAACCTGGGGAGGCCTGGGTCCCGACAATTCGCGCCTGTATATTCAGGACCTCAGCTCGCAGGAAATCTATTCCCTGCAATTGCAGCTCCCGTGAACTATTCTCTTCCCAACCGTCTCGCGCTCCCTGGCATCCAACCTATCAAGTGATGAAATAAAGGACGCAGTCTCGACGTATCATCTTTAGGCGCCAAAGCCACCACTGAACAGATGCCCAACGCACAACCCGCCATTCAGCTCGACCATATCTCTCGCCACTACACCATGGGCGAAACCAGCGTACGCGCTGTCGATGACGTCTCCCTCTGTGTCGCTTCGAGCGAATTCCTGGCCCTCCTCGGCTCTTCCGGTTCTGGCAAGTCCACTCTACTCAATCTCATCGCGGGACTCGACCGCCCTACCTCCGGCGCGATCTTCACCTATGGCCAGAACATCGCCGCTCTTTCTTCGCTCGACCTCGCGCGCTATCGCTGCAACATCATCGGCATGATTTTTCAATCCTTCCACCTGCTGCCGCGTATGACGCTTGAAGAAAACGTCGAACTGCCGCTTCGCCTCGCCGAAATCGATCGCGCTGATCGTCCCGCAAGAGTCCGCGAAGCCCTCGAACGCGTTCGCCTCACTCACCGCCTAGGTCACCGTCCCACGGAACTTTCCGGAGGTGAGCAGCAGCGCGTCGCCATCGCCCGCGCTCTTGTCAATCGCCCCAAGATTCTGTTGGCCGATGAGCCTACTGGCAATCTTGATTCAGCCACCGGCGAATCAATCTTGAATCTCCTTCGTGAACTTCAGAGTACACTCGGCATGACCATCATCATGGTCACGCACGAACGTCCGCTTGCCGAGCGCTTCGCCGATCGGCTCGCCACCATGGGCGACGGAAAACTACTTTCCACTTCGGCATCCATCTCTGCCTCAGTCAGCGTGCCGGCTTCCGTCAGGGAACAACTCCAATGAAACCGCGGGACCTCACCGATCTCGCTCTTCGCAATCTTCGCGAAGCCATTCTTCGCAACGCTCTCACTACCCTCGGCGTGGCTGTCGGCGTCGCTTCCCTCGTCGCCATGCTCTCTCTCGGCGTGGGCCTTCAGGAACTTGCCAGCAAACGCCTCTCGCAAAGCGGCCTCTTTGACACCATCGTCGTCACACCTAAAAATGCCTTTCGTGGCATGGGTGGGCCGCCGCGCCGCGATGCGAGCGCCGATTCCAACAAGCCTCCGCGCGTTCTAGACGAAGACGCGCGCCATGAACTCGAGAAACTTCCCAATGTCATTGAAGTCTACCCACAGATCCGCTTCTTCACCGAAGTTCGCTTCAACAACAAACCGTTCGCCACCATGGTCGCCGGCATGCCCGACTCGTCCAAAAATTCCGGCTCCTTCGATGGCATGACCGGCAATTTCTTTTCCTCATCCAATGCTAACGAAGCCATTCTGCAAATCGAATTCGCCAAGGATCTTTCTACCAACACCGCTTCTCTTGTTGGTCAGGAACTCGTTCTGCGTTACGCCGAGCGCCAGGCACTCCCGTCTTCCACCGATAACACCGTCGCGCCATCCCCCAATCCCACGGAATCCACTGGCGGCGGATTTTCTGTCGTCCCTAAAGAACTTCGCCTGAAAATTGTGGGCATCGTCGAAACGGAGCCTGCCCAAGGCTATGGCGGCTACGGCAACGCTCGCCTCCTCATGCCTCTAGCCACCGCTTCCACACTGCGCGCCGCGCAAGTCAACGATCTGCGTGACATCGTTCGTGACAACACCACCAATAAAACCACTTATCCCTCTCTCTCCGTTCGCGCCAAATCCGCATCGCTCGTTGAGCCGCTGGAAGTCTCCATCAAATCGATGGGTTTCAACGCTTTCTCTCTGCTCGACGCCAGCAAATCTCTTCGCACATTTTTTAAGGTCTTTGATCTTTTGCTCATAATTTTTGGCAGCCTCGCTCTCGCCGTTGCCACTCTCGGCATCGTCAACACGCTTGTCATGGCTATCCTCGAACGCCGTCGAGAAATCGGAGTTCTCAAAGCGCTTGGGGCGGCCGATTCTGATGTGCAGAAACTCTTTTTTGTTGAAGCTGGGGTGATGGGGCTTTTCGGCGGAATCTTCGGCGTCTTCTTTGGCTGGTTGTTAGGTCGTGCTCTTTCTTTTGGAACAGGTGTCTACCTCAAACAGCAGAATCTGACTCCCATCGATATTTCCTCTGTCCCGTGGTGGCTGGTCCTGCTCGCAATTCTTTTCGGAATCCTTGTCAGCCTCGTCGCCGGACTATATCCTGCCTCCCGTGCCGCCAAGCTCAATCCCGTCGATGCGCTCCGCTATGAGTAGCGCATCACGCTTTTTGCTCGCCACTCGTCACTCGCCACTCGCCACTTTGTTTCTGCTTCTTGTTTGTACTTTATCTACCCACGCCGCGACTGGTCGAGTCGAATGCAACTCTGTGCCCAGCAAAATCCTGGCGCGTGCGGTTCCTTACTGTGTTGTCCTTCCTCCTTCGTTCGATGCCGACAAGTCTCGCCACTTTCCAGTTCTCTATTTTTTGCATGGACTGGGCGACAACGAGCAGTTCCTCGTTCATTCCGGCATGTGGAACGTTGTCGAAGATATGCGCGACAAACACGAGTTGAAGGATTTTTTAATCGCTACGCCGGACGGCGGCTCGGGCTTCTACATTAATTCAAAAGACGGCAAGCGCCGTTACGAAGATTTTCTCATTGAAGAATTTCTGCCATTCATCGAAAAACGCTACCGCGTTTCGCTCGGACGAGCCAATCGCGCCATCGGCGGCGTCTCCATGGGCGGATATGGCGCGCTGCATCTGGCGTTTCGCCATCCGCAACTCTTCTGCAGCGTCAGCGCGCACAGTGCCGCGCTGGTGGAGACCATTCCCTCGTTTGCCGCTGATGCTCAGCGTTCCATGCACACGCGCGTCTTTGGTGGAGTCTTCGGCAATCCGCTCGACCCCGTCTTCTGGCAACAGAACAGTCCGCTTACTCTTGCTCACTCCGCAAATCTTGCCGGACTAAAAATCTATTTCGATTGCGGCGAGCAGGACGACTATCACTTTGAAATGGGCGCGACCGCTCTCGACAAGATTCTCACCGCGCGCCACATCCCTCACGAATTCCATCTCTATCCCGGCCTCCACGACTACACCTACTTCGCCGCTCACATTCCTGCTTCGCTGTCGTTCGCGTCCAGGCTGTTTCCGTAACGACGGCCCAGGAATCAAGATGCGCGTGCGGCCGTCCAACGGTCACTACACGCGCACCCGGAGTGAATCGAATTGAAGCGTACGCCAACTGACTGCTAACCCTGCGCGGCAACGCGCACGCACACAAGCTCGCCGTTGTCCGTCGCCTGATAGTCCACTGCGACCAGCGTGCCGATCTTCACTTGTCCCTGTACCTTCGTATTCTTGTCGACGATGAATTTCAGCGGCTGTTTGTCGCCCGTACCGGTGTCCAACGTAAACGAGCGGCCCTGATCGCCGATGTCCAGAATCTTCCCACTAATTGATTTCATTGACTGTGGTGTTTGTTGCTGTTTGTCCTGCGGCTCCTGGGTCTGCTGCGCATTCAACACGACGGGAGCACCCAAAAGCAAACCGCTGAGCGATACCGAGGCCAAAATCCTGCGAATCATTGGAAATTCCTCCCCTAGAAGTTTTGGCCGGGAGCACTTTCTCTTTGCATGGTCAGTTCCATTCGACGCCCATTTTTTCCTGTATCCGGTTACTCCACTCATCCTGTGTCACTTGCGGGCTTTCGCGGGCAATGCCGCTTTCCTTTCAACGCCTAATCGCGCGCACATTTTCCATCACGCCGGTCATTCTTTCTGTACAGCGTTCGAGTTAGGAGTCTTTGTGGCAGCCGTTGAGTCACTTGTTCCCTGTAGTGATGCGTTTCGGCAGGGTACCATTTCAGTCCTTGTGAATCTCATTACCGAAAGGCAGCGACAGCAAAGCGAGCTTCTGAAAGCAGCGGGAGTGCAGTGTGTTGTCAGCGTTCCTACAGACTTGGCCGCGGTGGTGGAGAAAAGCGGCAGCGGAGCTGCCGCAGTCCATAGGCGGAAGAGGTGGGTGAGCGAAGACGGCGAAGGGGGGAGGGCGGTTCTGCTATGATTCCGGCGTTGTGGGAGGCGGGAAAGCGGCGGAGGGTCGATGAAGGTTTCTGAGAGGCTCCATGAAATACGGACAGGGTTTGAGCGGCCGTTCTGGGTGGCGAACATCAGCGAGCTTTTCGAGCGGCTTTCGTATTATGCGGCGTTTGCTTCGCTGGCGCGTTATCTGCACGAGGCACTGGATTTCCCGACGGAGCGAGCCAGCGCGCTTTCCGGATTATTTGGCGGCTTGGTTTGGTTTCTGGCGATTTTTGGCGGAGCGATTGCCGACCGGCTGGGATTTCGACGGGCGCTCTCTCTCGCATACTTAATTCTCGCGGCGGCGTATTTCACGCTTGGATCGATCGGTTCGCCGTGGCTGGCACCCATACGCAACGTCGTGCCGCTAGGACTGTTTGTTGGTGTGATCCTGATGCTGCCCGCTCTGGGAATCGCGATGGTGAAGCCCTGCGTGGTGGGAACAACGGCGCGGGCTTCCAATCCCAATGTGCGGTCGATTGGCTACTCGATTTACTACACGCTGGTGAATATCGGGGGGGCGCTGGGCCCGTTCGTCGCTTCGTTCGTGCATCGGCACATGAGCGTGGAGAATGTGTTTCGCGTTTCGGCTGCCAGCGTTTTCGTAATGTTTTTCGCGGTAGTGATTTTCTTCCGCGAACCGAGCAAGTCCAACGAAGCGAAGACGGAAAGCATCGCCGTTACCATCCGCAATTTCGGCAAGGTGATCTCCAATCCGAAATTCATGCTGTTCCTGCTGATTTTTTCCGGGTACTGGATCGTGTACTGGCAGGAATTCATCACGCTCCCGATCTATGTGCATGATTACGTAGATCCCAAGGCGGATACGGAGAGCATGCTTTCCACCGGACCGCTGATCGTAATCGCGTTTACCGTGCTCTTCAGCGTTCTGACGCAAAAAATGACGGCGTTTCGCGCGGTAGTTCTCGGTACGTTCATCGCCATGATGGGGTTTTCGATTCTGGCGGTGCATACGAGCATATGGGCCACGTATGGGGTGCTGGTGGTCATTGCCATCGGTGAATTGATTCAGCAGCCGCGGTATTACGATTACATTTCCCGGCTGGCTCCTGCTGGGCAGCAGGGGACGTATATGGGGTTCGCGTTTCTGCCTCTGGGGATTGGATCGTTTCTAGGCGGACCGATTGGCGGAGCACTGCTGCATCACTTTGGCGAAGTACAGCACCGACCGCAACTGTTCTTGTGGGCGCTGACAGCGATTGGGTTGGTGACGACTTTATTGTTGTGGATGTATGAACAGATATTGCAGCCGGGAAAAGGAGAGAGTGGGACGCAGGCATGAGGAAAAATCATTTCCTCAGCGGCCAAAGCCGCACGTCATGAAGCGCTTCCATGTCGGAGCTAGAAGCTCCGCCCCCTTAGGGAGAGAGGAAAATCTGTAAAGGTGAATCCGAAATGACCGCCTCGGAAGGCAGGCGCTACACAAGCGAGGCAAGGATCGGGCAGTCAGAAACATAGGGGCACGGGCTGGAAAATCTGTGCCACTGGAAGCAAGATTCTGGAAGTAGCTCTAGTTGACCATGCGGCGGAGAGAATCCAGGGCTTGACGGGCCAGGGTGTAACGCGGCTCTACGTTGAGAGCTTCCTGGAAACAGCGCATGGCCTGGCCGTACATTTCCTTGCCGAGATAGGCGCGGCCAAGATTGTAATGCGGGAAATGGCGCGGCTCGTAGCGACGGGCTTCGACGGCCTGCTGCAGCCAGGGAACGGCTTCATCAAACTGGCCCAGCTCGATCATGTAGGCGCCTATATCGTTATAGGGATTGCCAAAATCGGGGTCGAGCTCGATGGCGCGTTTGCATTCACTGATGGCGTCCATCAATTTGCCCTGGAAATGATAGGTCCAGCCGAGGAAGGTGTGCGCTTCGGCTGTGGGATGGAGTTCGAGCGAGGATTGATAAAGCTCGACGGCGCGATCGTAATCGCCTTCCATCTGCGCTTGATAGGCGTCTTGCAACACCTCCCAGGCGCGAGTCAGGGTCTCCTGATTCATGGGCCCATTGTGAACGTAGAAATGCAGGTTCGTCAAAGGTACGAAAGTGCTAGCTGTGCGTGGGGGGAAACTGTCCTTAATGACGGGGTGGAGAAACAGAGTGCAGTGCAAGAGCGCGGGACAGTGTGGAGTGGAAATTCACGCCGGGAACGTGGAAAATGAAGGAGCGCCAAGGAATGGCGGGGGGGAACAGTGAATCGTACTTTCGGAAAGTTGATTTTGGGAGTTTGTGCTGCAGCCGTATTGTGCGGGGGAATCGTGTTTGCGCAGGATTCCGCGAAAAAATCAGGGGGAGCGAATGCCGCCGCGGTAGGCCGCGGGAAAACCGTATTTCAGCAAAAGTGCAGCATCTGCCATTACGACAACACCGATCAGAAGAAGATCGGGCCGGGGCTGAAGGGTTTGAATAAGCGCGGAACGTTTACGGTGAACGGCAACAAGATTACAGACGACTCGCTGAAGTCGTGGATCGAGAACGGCGACCAGTTGATGCCGCCGTTTAAAGAGCAGCTGGAACCTTCACAGCTAAAGGATGTGATTTCGTACGTAAAGACGCTGTAAGGCGGCGATGGAAAAAAACGCCCGCCTCAGAAGGCGGCCGGTACACCGGCTGCGGAATTCTGTGGGCAAAGAGAAACCCCCGGAAACCTGAAGTGCGCAGGCTTGCGGGGGTTTGGGAATTCCACTCTATCCCTTGCGGGAAAAGTACTACTTCAGGACCGCATCTTTCAGGGCCTTGGCCGGGCGGAGGCGGACAACCGTCTTCGCTTTGATCTTGATCTGTTCGCCGGTCTGGGGATTGCGGCCGATGCGCGCCTTGCGGTGCGCTTTCACAACACGACCAATTCCCGGAATGACGAACTTGCCTGCGCTGCCCTTGGCTTCCTTAACGGCAAGCTTATGCAGTTCATCGAAAAAGGTCACAATCGTCTTCTTCGACGTGCCAACCTTCTCGGCGATAGTCGCCACGATTTTAGTTTTGCTCAAAGGCTTGGCTGCCATTTAGTCTGCTTATCCTCCTGAGATTCTATCCACCTCGAAAGAAATCGAGGCCAGCCACGAGCGGAAAACGCTGATTTTACTGCATAAAACTCGGGCCGAAACGGACTATAGCGAACGCGCAAGGGGAACGCAAGGGGCAAACAGCGAAAAGTAAGGGAAAAACGCGATTTTTTTTAGGGGATGTGCAAAACAGGCCGATTTCATGCGGTCCGGAGCAATCTGTGGGCAACCGTTGGGTAGGATTCGTTGTGCTATCCTTGCCAATCCCAACTTAATCAGGAGAAAGAGCGATGAGTGTGAATGCGGACTGGAAAGAACTGGAGCAGCGGCTTGCGGCAGTGATAAAGGCCGGGCGACGGCCTGTGGCGGTCACATTCCTGGAGGGTGCTCCCCTGCAAGTGGCAAAATTCGAAGGAACAGAACCGTCTGGATGCAGCTTCTGGAGGCTGGCGGCCGAGGGGCGAACGTTCTATACGGTTCCTGAGAATCATTTTAACTGTGCGGTAGGGGCATACACGCACAATATTGCGCTTTCACCGGAGCGAGAAAAGGAAACGGAGCAGACGCTGAAGATGATGTTTGATCTGGGATACGTAAAGCCAGAAGAAGTGCCGCAGATACCACGTCTGGCGAAGACGCCCAAAGCAATTCTGTACTCGCCACTAGGAGAAGCGTCGGCAACGCCGGATGTGGTACTTTTCGCGTGTAAACCGGCTGGCGCCATGCTGTTGCAGGAAGCGGCTAATCGAGCGGGAGTGGGAACCGGAGCGCCAGCACTGGGACGGCCAACGTGCATGGCTTTGCCAGCGTCGCTACAGCACGGAACGATCACCAGCCTGGGATGCATTGGAAATCGCGTGTATACAGGATTGGCGGAAGAGGAGATGTACGTGGTGGTGCAAGGGAAGGATCTGGCGGCGATTGCGGAGGCGCTGAAGACCATTGCGAGCGCTAACGCGGCGCTGCTGGAATATGCGAAAGGCCGGCGAGAGGGATTGGCGATCGCTTAGAGTTTGGCGACGGTTAGCGGATAGATGGTTTCTGAAGCTTAGGGCATCATTCACCTCGTTGAAAGCAAACCACGAGGTGAATGATGAACGGATTTACAGTCGAAGCAATGCCGACGGAAGTGGCGCAATACGTCAGAAGCAACAAAAAATCGCCGGGCTATGGATTTCCCGCGCATAAGGAAGTGGCAGCAGGGCGCGCGCCTTGCCGGCATTGCCTGAAGCTGATTCGCCCACAAGAAGAAGAGCTGCTTCTCTTTACCTACGATCCATTTCAGGAGAGCAAGGCGCGGCCACTTCCGGGGCCGGTGTATCTACACGCGGAAGAATGCGGGCGCTTCAGCGAGAAGACAATCTTCCCCGAAGTGTATAAAGGGAGGCAACTTACCTTCTGTGCGTATGGTAGTGAGCGGAATCTGGTGAAAGAAATACTGCTGACCAACGGCGAAGAAGAAGCGACGGCGAACGAATTGTTCGCGATTCCGGAAGTGAAATACGTACATGTGCGAAGCACAGAGGCCGGGTGTTACCTGTTCCGCCTGGAAAGAGCCCAGGGCGGAGACAATTAAGGCCGCCCGCCTCAGAAGGGCGGCCGCCACACATCCTAGGATTTACAAGAATTGTTAGAGCGAGGCCAAGTCTTCGTAAAGATGGGCGATGGCTTTAATACCGCCGTAATAATTCTCGAGAGCAATGTGTTCGTCGGGTGCGTGGGCATTCTCGTCAGGAAGACCAAAGCCGACCAGTACGCACGGGACTTCGAAGGTATCGTGCATCTGAGTAACGAAGGGAATGGAACCGCCTTCGCGAATGAATACCGCTTTCTTGCCAAAGCCCTTTTGAAGCGCATCCTGAGCAACCTGAAAGATGGGGGCATGGTAGGCGGCGACCCAGGGCTTTCCGGTGCTGAGAACTTCAAATTTGCAGTTCACACCTTTTGGAAGCAGTTTGCGAATTTGCTTTTCAACGACCTTGGCAATTTTCTGCGGAGACTGGCTGGGAACCAGACGAGTTGAGAATTTTGCGAATGCTTTGGAAGGAATGACGGTCTTCGCGCCTTCGCCCTGGTACCCGCCCCAGATGCCGTTGAGTTCGAGAGTGGGACGAATCCATAGACGTTCGACGGTGGTAAAACCCTTTTCGCCAAAATAGTCGGGAGCCCCAACGGCGCGGTCAAAGTCCTTCACTTTCCAAGGCAATTTCTTCAGGGCTTTTCGTTCGGCGGCGGGAACGGTGTCCACGTCATCGTAGAAACCCGGAACCACGATTCGGAAGTTTTTGTCGTGAAGCTTGGCGAAAAGCTCGGTAAGGATGGTGAGCGGATTGGGGACGGCACCGCCGTAAACACCGGAGTGGAGATCGCGGGCAGGGCCAGTGAGTTCGATTTGATAGTAGTTAAGACCGCGCAGGCCGTAGGTAATGGAGGGGACACCCTTGCCGAGCATGGACGTGTCGGACACGATCAAGGCGTCGGCTTTGAGTTTTTCTTTATTCTTCTGAACATAATCCCACAGACTTACGCTGCCGACTTCTTCTTCGCCTTCGATCAGGACCTTAATATTGATGGGAAATTTTCCGTGGAGCTGGTGAAGGCATTCGAGGGCCTTGATGTGAATGTGGACCTGGCCTTTGTCGTCAGCAGTGCCGCGGCCATAGAGATTGCCATTGCGAGATTCCGGCTCGAAAGCAGGGGATGTCCAGAGGTCGAGAGGTTCGGCGGGTTGGACGTCGTAATGTCCATAGAAAAGAACAGTGGGTTTGCCGGGGGCTTCCAGAGACTCGGCGTAAACGAGGGGATGCAAATTGGTGGGAACAATTTCGACTTTCGGGAAGCCGGCAGTACGGAGATGATCGGCTACCCAATTGGCGGCACGTTCGATATCGGACTTGTGCTCGCTCTTGGCGCTGACCGAGGGGATACGAAGAAATTCACAGAGCTCGGTGAGGTGCTGCTGGCGGCGACCTTCGATAAATTCGGTAAGGTTCATCTGGGGACCTCAGACACAATAATTCGTTCTAGGAAGAAGATACCTAAGATTTCAAAGCAAAGTTGCGGCGTTGGGATCGTGCAAAATCGATTTAAACGAATGCCCCGGCCGCAATTCTAATTCTACGGCCAGCGACACGAGGGGCACAAGCGCACAAGACCTGATTCGGAGGACAAATTGGTGTCCGTGGGATGAAGATAATACAACCAGATGCGTAGCTTAGATTTTGAATAGGCGAAGTTTGAGATCCTTCGTCGCAAATCTCGCTCCTTACGAGGACAACGCAGGCAGGCGTGCGGCAACGCGCCAGCGAGAGATAGGCAAGCGGATAATTTATGTTCCGTTTATCTTGCAGGTGCGATGGTAATGTCAGTCATTCATCGCTTTCCGGAACACATTGGAGGTTTCTATGTCGAAGCAAATCGTTTTTTTTCGTAGTGCATTGCTGGTGCTGATCTGTTCGCTGTTCGTTGTCACTTCCCTTCCGGCAGGAGCACAAACTGCGGGAGGCTCGGGCTATCACCTGGTCAAGAAAGTGAAGCTTGGCGGGACGGGTGGGTGGGATTACCTGGAAGTCGATCCAGCGACGCATCGCCTGTTCATTTCGCGCGGCACACACGTGATTGTGGTCGATCCGGAACAAGGGAAGATTATCGGCGACATTCCTGACACACAGGGAGTTCACGGGATCGCGTTTGCCAATGAATTCAACAAGGGCTTCACCTCCAATGGGAGAACCGCTGATTCGACGGTTTTCGATCTCGGCTCGTTGCAGATGCTGGGCACGGCAAAAGCGGATAAGGATGCCGACTCCATCGTTTACGATCCCTTCTCGAAGCGCGTGTTCACTTTCAATGGCGATCCAAACAATGCGACGGCCATCGACGCGGCGACGGGAAAAACGATCAGTTCATTTCCCCTGGGCGGGGGTCCTGAATTCGGGGCTTCGGACGGCAAAGGCAAGATGTTCGTGAACCTGGAGGACAAGAGCGCGCTGGTGAAATTCGACGCGAAGACGCTGAAGATTGAGGATACCTGGCCGCTGGCGCCGTGCGAGTCACCTTCGGGACTGGCGATTGATGCGGCACACGAAATCCTCGTGGTGGGATGCCACAACAAGATGATGGCGTTTGTGGATGGCAACACCGGAAAAGTTCTGGGAACGGTTCCCATCGGGCAGGGAGTGGACGCGAATCGGTTTGATCCTGCGACCGGCTACGCGTTCGCCTCGTGCGGAGACGGCACGTTAACGATTGCTCATGAAGATTCCCCGGCAAAGTTTTCACTGGTGGAAAGCATCCCGACGCAACGTGGGGCTCGCACGATGGCCATCGACTATGCGACTCACGTGGTGTATCTAGTGAGTGCGGACTTCGGCCCGGCACCGGCTGCAACGGCGGAGAATCCGCGGCCTCGGCCAGCGATTATTCCCGACACGTTTACACTGCTGGTTTACGGCAAATAAGGGCTCTCAGCGGCTAAAGCCGAATTTAAATTTCGACAGTGGCGGCATGGCTAAAGCCATGCCCTGACACTGAGTCAACCTAAAGACACATTACCCATGTTCAGTGAACGGTGTTCCGCTACAGGTGTCGCCTCGTGTTTTGGGAGATGCATACGCGTTGCAAGTGAGGGACACCTGTCCTTAAGGGCAATTGACGATGTTTGGTGGTAAGCCCAAGATTGGCGCATGAGTGACACAGCCTTTGCCACGTCACGTCGAAGCCAGCGCGTCTTTCACAAGGCGCGGCTAAAGGCGCACGGGCGCAGCCACGATGGAAAGAAGTTTCGCGAAGTATGCGAAACGGTGGTGGTGAACGCTCACGGCGGACTGCTGAACTTCAGCAATGAAATAGACAATGGCGAAATGATCGTGCTGGAGAACCCGGTAACGGACGAACAACTGGAATGCCGTGTGGTGTTTGTCGGGGAAATGGGCGACCGGGGACAGCGGATCGGGGTGGAGTTTTTGACGCCAGCCCCGCACTTCTGGGGAATTGATTTTGACGCGCGAGGGAATGGCGCGGATGGCCAGCCGACGCAGTAGTTCTGACTTATATCCACACACAAGTTTGAAGTGTTGCTGAGAGATCCTTCGCCGCCCGCTAACTGTGCGCGCTCAGGATGACAGAACCGGTGTGGTCGAAAGTTTCGAGGAACGGTTGCGTTTGAGGAACCAGGAAATCAGGCGCCAGAGTAGCAGGACAACGACGATTGCACCGAAGAAGACGGGTTTGCGGACGTCGGATTTTACCAGCCAATAGTAGTGAATCACTCCACAGGCTGCGGCGACATAGATAGAGCGGTGAAGCGTCTGCCAGCGCCTGCCACCCAGGCGTCGAATCCAACCCCTGGTGGAAGTGATTGCCAGCGGGATCAGCAAGATAAATGCAAGAAATCCTACGGTGATGAAACGTCGCTTCTGGACATCTTTCCACATACCCGAGAGATCGAAAGATTGATCGGGGCCAATGTAAGTGAGGAAATGCAGGCACACATAGAAGAAGGCGAAGAGGCCGAGCATGCGGCGAAAACGGATGAGGTCGGGGAGATTCACGAGCTTTCGCAGCGGAGTGATGGCCAGGGTAAAGATAAGAAAGTACAGCGTCCAATCGCCGGTTTCGTGCTGATAGAACTCGACGGGATTGGCGGTGAGCCGTCCCTGCAAGGTGCGAAGGCAGATGTTGAGAAAAGGCGCCAGACAAACAAGAAAGACAAACACCTTGGTCCATTTGTTGGAGAGAAGTTTGCTCAACAAGAAGCTCGCTTTAGTGGAATTTCTTCAGGTCCATTCCAGTGTACAAGCTGGCAACCTGATCGGCGTAGCCATTAAAGATGAGGGTTTTGCGAGTGAAGATTTCGCCCAGTCGCCGCTCGGTGGCCTGGCTCCAACGAGGATGTTCGACCTCGGGATTCACGTTTGAGTAGAAACCGTATTCGGAATCCGAATACAGATTCCAAGTGGTAGGAGGTTGATCTTTGATGAAGCGGATCTTGACGATGGACTTGACGCTTTTGTAGCCATACTTCCAGGGGATGACCATGCGAACGGGTGCGCCATCCTGATTGGGAAGAGATTGGCCGTACATGCCGACACAAAGAAGCGCGAGAGGATTCATGGCTTCATCGATGCGGAGACCTTCCACATAAGGAAACGCGATACCACCGTACTTTGCCTCGGGCATTTGCTTGGGGTCGTAGAACGAGGTGAAAGCTACATATTTAGCCTTCTCGGTGGGCTCGACTAATTTTGCCAAAGCACTGAAGGAGTAGCCGATCCAGGGCACGACGATGGACCAGCGTTCCACACAGCGATGACGATAGATGCGTTCCTCGAGCGGAGCAACTTTCAGGATGTCGTCCATGCTGAGCTTGATGGGCTTTTTGACTTCACCTTCGATGGAGACGGTCCAGGGAGAAGTACGGAAGTTGCCTGCGTTTTTGGAGGGGTCGGCTTTGTCGGTTCCAAATTCGTAGAAATTGTTGTAGTGGGTGACATCTTCAAAGGTGGACTGTTTCTCCGTGGTGCTGAACGGGCTTTTTACGGCGACATTGAGCTTGGTACCGGCTTGTACCGCGGCGGGAGGGAAGGCGAGGTGAGAGATGGCTCTTCCGCCAAGAAGAGCGGCGCCTCCCAGGCCCATGGCGCGAAGCAGTTGGCGCCGATTGAGGTAGGTCGACAGCGGCGTAATTTCGTCAGCCGATAGCTCCCAGGGATTTTTGACCGACATAGGTAACTTCTCCTATTTCAACTCAACGACATCCTAAAAGAGAGACATACGCAGGGTGCTCAATAGATTGGATGTTGAGCCACCCCTTGCGGATGGTTTCGCCTATAAACATACGATTCCAGGGCAGTAAGAAGGTTACAGGAAAGATAGGGCGATGAGGGCGTGTTGGATGTTAAGAGCGTCCAACACGCCGCGCGCCGGGCGGCACCAAATCAGGGCAGGTTGAGCTTGGCGGTCAACGGAAGATCTTGAGAAGAGCCGCCAACCATGATGGAGTAGGCGCCGGGGACGAGGTCCCAAGCGTCAGTTGCTTCGTTGTAGATGGAGAGGAAACGCGGATCGACAGTGACGGTGACTTCCGTAGATTCTCCAGCGTTGAGGTGGACCTTGCTCCAACCGACGAGGCGCTTGGGAGGTTCGCCGGCGCTGGCAGGGAGTGCGGCATAGACTTCGGCAACTTCATCACCAGCACGGCTGCCGGTATTTTTAAGGGTGAAGGATATAGTGGTCTCTTTTCCGGAAGTCACTTTCAGATTCGAATAAGAAAATGTGGTGTAGGAAAGTCCAAAACCGAAGGGGAAGAGGACGGGCTTCTTTTCGGCGTCGTACCACTTGTAGCCTACTTTGAGACCTTCGTCGTAGCGAAGGTCGAACGTGGGCTTGGCTTCACCGGTGCGCATGACGGCGGCGGGACCGAGATCCCCTGGCTTCGGAACAGTCATGGTCGGATGAGGAAGGTCGGATTCGCTGCGTGGAAACGTCATGGGAAGTTTGGCGCCGGGATTGATGGCACCGAAGAGAATATTGGCGACAGCATCCGCACCTTTGCTGCCGGGATACCAGGCTTCCAGAACGGCGGCGGTCTTATCGAGCCAAGGCATAGTAACGGCATTGCCAGTCTCGAGAACGACGATGGTGCGGGGATTGGCGGAGGCGACTTGTTCGATCAGAGCGTCCTGATTGTCGGGAAGCGAGAGAGATTTCTGGTCCATGTCTTCGCTGGTCCACTGATGCGCGAAGATGATGGCGACGTCGGCATTTTTCGCGAGAGCGGCAGCGTCTGCATGATTAGAGCCGGAACTAAATTGGACGTCGACACCGGAAGCGGCAGCTCGAACGGATTTCAGCGGGGCGGGTGGGAACCACACGTGGGCCTGCCAACCAGCATTGGGTACCCCGGGCGCATCGACCTGTGCGGAACCGCTGCCGGTGAGCATGCCCTTGTCGGCGTTTGCGCCAATGATGGCGATGGAATGGAGCTTGGTGCGATCCAGGGGAAGAGTGCTTTTGTCGTTGCGCAGCAGGACGATGGTCTGTTCGGCAAGGCGGCGCGCGGTGTCGAGGCTGAGCTCAACATCGATGACGCTTTTTTGCATGGGAAAATCGACGATGCCACTGGCAAATTCGGCGCGAAGGATGCGGTGGACATGCGCGTCAAGTTCCGCCATGGAGATTTTGCCGGACTGGACTGCCTGCTTGAAAGGCTCGCCAAAGAAAAGGTCGAGAGGCTGCTCCATATCCAGGCCTGCCGCTGAAGCTTTTATGGTGCTGTGAGTGGCGGCCCAATCGGAGACCACAAACCCTTTAAAATTCCAACTCTTGCGGAGGACGTCGGTAAGCAAATATTTATTTTCGCAAGCGTAATCACCATTGACGGCGTTGTAGGAACACATCACAGCGCCAGGATTACCAATTTCAATGCCGATCTGAAAGGCGAGGAGATCACTTTCACGCATGGCGCGTTTGCCGATGAGCACGTTGACTTCACCGCGGCCAGCTTCCTGATCGTTAAGGGCATAGTGCTTGATGTCGCCGATGACGTGTTGGGCTTGTTCGCACTTGATGCGATTGCCGACGAGAGTGCCGGCGAGTATGGGGTCTTCACCCATGTATTCGAAGGTGCGGCCGTTGCGTGGCTCGCGAGTGAGATTGGTGCCGCCACCGAGGGTCATGTTGTAGCCCTGAGCGCGGAGCTCACGACCAATCAGGGCGCCATAGGCACAGGCGGCTTTGGGATCCCAGCTGGCAGCAGAGGCCACATTTGAGGGAAGTGCGGTGGAGTAGCGGCCGTTTGTGGCACTGTCGCGGACACCGTAGGCGGCATCACTCATTTGGATTAGTGGGATACCGAGACGCGCGGGACCGACAACGAAGCCGGCACCGTTATTGCCGAGGGCGGCGTTGGCACGAGGCTTCGGCTCTGGCCAGCCAGGCATTCCGTTGCCATGAAGCAAATCGATTTTCTCGTCAAGAGTCATCTCTTTCATGACGAGATCGGCGCGGATATCAGGGGAAAGAGTGGTGTCGCTCCAGGGATGCTTTTGCGCTTCCTGGGCAAGGACGGGGATGGAGACCAGGAGCAGGGCGAAGCAACAGAGATTTGCGAAAGTGGGCCTAGTCATTCGAGAAGTAGTCACTCCAATCATTAGAGATGCGTAAGCTCATGATAAACCGCAGACAATCGTCTGTCTTATAGTACGAAAGAACTGCACAAAGAGATGTGACCGGCGGACAAAAGTATAAGCTAAAGCAAGTTCCCTTTACAGAAACGTTTATGTAGCCTTGACATTGAGAGGGCATGGCGACAAACTCGCGGCAAAAGAAGAGGTGAAGATATGATGCGAGGAATTGGAGAAACGCAGAAGGAAACGGCTGAAAGCGCGGGCATGCTTCGAGAGCGGGTAGAGCGAGAATTGCGTGGGGACATTCTGCCATTCTGGCTGGAGCGCACGATAGATGAAAAACATGGAGGGTTTCGCGGGCAAATTGCGAACGACTTGACGATTGACGAGAAAGCGAACAAAGGGCTGATCCTGAATGCCCGGATCTTGTGGACATTTGCGAAGGCGTACAAATTTTACGGAGCCGAAGAATACCTGAGGACCGCACAGCGGGCGTACCGCTACTTAATAGAACATTTTTGGGATGAAGAATTCGGGGGACTCTACTGGATGGTGGACTATGAGGGGAATCCAGTGGATACGAAGAAACGAATTTACGGGCAGGCATTCGCGGTGTACGCGCTAACCGAGTATGCAGGGGCCAGCGGAGAGAAAGAGCCGCGGAACAAAGCGATTGAGTTGTACCAGTTGATCGAAGATGCAGCGCATGACGTGCAGCATGGCGGATATTTCGAGACATATGAACGTGACTGGGCGCTAGCGGAGGATCAACGACTGAGTGAAGCAGACATGGATGAGAAGAAATCCATGAACACGCACCTGCATCTGCTCGAGGCATACGCGAATCTGCTGCGGGTGTGGAACGACAATGGTCTGCGGAGCCAGCTGGGGGAATTGGTAAGAGTTTTTCTGGATCACATCATCGATCGAACAACACATCATTTCCGGATGTTTTTCGACGAAGCGTGGCACGACCGGTCGGATCGATTCTCGTTTGGACATGATATCGAAGGGAGCTGGCTGCTGTGCGAGGCTGCGGCGGTTTTGGGTGACCGAGCAATCCTGGAAGAGGTGCGGAAAGAAGCAGTAATGATGGCGCAGGCCGTGTATGAACAGGCAATCGACCGTGACGGCGGATTGGTCTACGAGGGAAATGGAAGAGAGATTATTGATAGCGACAAACATTGGTGGCCGCAAGCAGAGGCGGTGGTGGGATTCCTGAATGCGTACGAGCTGAGCGGGAAAGAACATTTTCTGAGGACGGCGGAGAGAAGCTGGGAGTTCATCGAAAAAACCATTGTGGATGGAGAACGCGGGGAATGGTATTGGATGGTGTCTCGCAACGGGACCCCGAACGATGAAAAAGAAAAAGTTGGTCCATGGAAGTGCCCGTATCACAACAGCCGCATGTGCTTTGAAGTGATGGAACGGGTCGGCAAGCTGGTGCAGCAGCACGCCGTTTGAAGTTTACAAGCGCGTAGCAGGTTCGCACGACCGGAGAGCGGAATGAATGAAGCGCAATACAAGAAGAAGGTACAGGAACTGTTTCGGGAGCACGAGAAATTGATCAGGCGGAAAAATGTGAAGGCCAAATCCGGAAATGGAGTGTACGACCGGTACGCATATGCCGTGCTTACTGCCGAACACACACCACTGTTCTGGCGCTACGATTTTGACAGCAACAACAATCCGCACCTAATGGAACGAATGGGGATAAATGCGACGTTCAACGCCGGGGCGATGGAATACGAAGGAAAGTTTCTAGTGCTGGCACGTGTGGAAGGAAACGATCGGAAATCGTTTCTGGCGGTAGCGGAAAGCCCGAACGGGGTGGATAACTTTCGGTTCTGGGATTATCCAATCCTGATGCCTGAGACGAATGCGCCAGACACGAATGTGTACGACATTCGCGTGGTGCGGCATGAAGATGGGTGGATTTACGGACTATTCTGCACGGAACGGAAGGATCATAAAGCCCCGGAGTCGGACACGTCGTCTGCGGTGGCCCAGTGCGGGATTGCGCGGACAAAAGACCTGAAGAAATGGGAACGCTTGCCGGATTTGAGGACGAAATCGCCGCAGCAGAGGAATGTGGTGCTGCACCCGGAATTTGTGAACGGGAAATACGCATTGTATACGCGGCCTCAAGATGACTTCATTCAAGCAGGAAAGGGTGGAGGGATCGGCTGGGGGCTGTGCACGTCGATGGAGAATGCGAATATCGAACAAGAAACGATCATCGACAATCGCGAGTATCACACGATCAAGGAAGTGAAGAACGGGCAGGGGCCTGCGCCGATCAAGACGGCAAAGGGCTGGCTGCATCTGGCGCACGGGGTACGGAATACGGCAGCGGGATTGCGGTATGTGCTGTACACATTTTTGAGCGAATTGAAACGGCCGGAGGCGGTCACGCACAGGCCGGCAGGATATTTTCTGGGACCGCAGGGAGACGAACGAGTTGGAGATGTGTCCAATGTGGCGTTCAGCAACGGATGGATCGCCAGGAAGAACGGTGATGTGTTCATTTATTACGGCGCGTCCGACACACGACTGAATGTGGTGACGAGTACGGTGGAAAAGTTGCTGGATTACACGATGAACACGCCCGAAGACCCGTTGCGTAGTTTTGCTTGCATCGAACAGAGAAACGCGTTGATCAGGAAGAATCTGGAGACGCTGAAGAAGTTCGGGGTCAGGGGACCGGGGAGAAGATAGATTAGTTCTACCGGCTGAATTGAAGCATACATTCTCAGGATGACCGTTTGGTAGTGGGGTAACGAAGCAAAGAAGCGGGGAAACTGAGCTTTCTTTGATCGGTCGTCGAAGTTTCACGAGGTGATTCAATGAAATTTGTGTTGCGGGTGTTGATGTTGGGGTTAGTCCTGGTGTGCGCATCGGACTCCGGTTTTGGGCAGGGTGCTGGAGAGAACAAGAAGGAACATCATTGGTGGAATGAGAGTTATCCGGGCGAGCCGCTCAAAAATCCAAATGCGGAGAAGTTGCCGCTAATTTCCGTGCGCGGAAACAAATTCGTGGACGCGAATGGTACGACGATCCTGTTCCGTGGATTGGCGGTTTCCGATCCCGACAAGATCGAGAGCCAGGGACATTGGAACAAAGCGCACTTTGAAAGGATCAAGCAGACAGGGGCGCAGGTGGTACGTATTCCTGTGCACCCCATTGCGTGGCGCGGACGGACTCCTAAGGGTTACCTTGCCCTGCTCGATCAGGCCGTGGAATGGTGCACGGATCTGGATCTATACGTAGACCTTGACTGGCATTCGATCGGCAATCTGAAATCTGGCCTGTTCCAGGATCCAATGTATGAGACTTCCATGGCGGAGACCCTTGGATTCTGGCGCACGGTATCCAGACACTATGCGGGAAACCATACCGTAGTTTTCTACGAACTGTTCAACGAGCCGACGACCTACAGCAACCAGCTTGGGCCGATGTCGTGGGACGAATGGAAAAAGATAAATGAGGATGTCATCGCGGTAATCCGGGCGTTCGATACGGAGAAGATTCCGCTAGTGGCGGGAATGGACTGGGCCTACGACCTGACGCCGCTACATATCAGTCCAATTCAGGCAGAGGGAATCGGGTATGTCACGCATCCATATCCATTCAAAAGATCAAAGCCTTGGGAACCGAAGTGGGATGAAGATTTCGGTTTTGCGGCGGAACACTATCCGGTAGTGGCAACCGAATTCGGGTTTTGGGCGGGGACGGACGCTGATCCAAAAATTGCCGGCTACGGACCCACAATTATCAAGTATCTGGAAAGCCGGGGCATCAGCTGGTTCGCGTGGGTATACGATCCGGAGTGGGAGCCGTCGCTGATCAGTTCGTGGGACACGTACGCGCCGACCGAAAGCGGGAAATTCTTCAACGATGCGCTGAAGGGGAAAGTGAAATAAGTGCAGCGGCGCAGAGGGCACTGAGTTTCGCAGAGAAGAGAGAATGGAATTTGCAGTCGATGAAAGGCAGAAGTTGAGATGCTTCGTCGCAAAGAGCGCTCCAGAGGATGCCAATTTGGTGGAGGCGGATTTGGCGGGTAGGGGCACCACAGAGGAAGAACGGCATGCTTCCCTTCCATCGCCAGGGCAAGCAGAAGGTGGCCCTATAAGAGAACAGGAATCGTTAGGCCAGGATGGAGTCGATTTTGGTTAGTTCGCCTGGCGAGAAATTGAGATTGTTGAGTGTGGCGACGTTCTGCTGGACTTGTTCGACACGGCTAGCTCCGATAAGGGCGCTGGTCATGCGTGATTCGCGGAGAACCCAAGCGAGGGCAAGTTGGGCGACGGACTGACCGCGTGACTTTGCAATTTCATTGAGGGCGCGCACTTGTGTGATGCGCTGTGCCGTGACGTCATCTTTTTTCAAAAAAGTGTTGGGCTTGTTGGCGCGAGAGTCGCCCGGGATGCCTTCCAGATAGCGGTTGGTCAACAATCCCTGAGCAAGGGGGCAGAAGGCGATGCAACCGATGCCTTCTTTTCCTAAAACATCCAACAGACCGATTTCAGGCTTTCTTTCGAACATGGAATATTTGGGCTGATGGATGAGGCAGGGTGTGCCCATGCGATTGAGAATTTTAGCCGCAGCTTCCGTCTGCGCGGGGTCGTAGTTGGAGATAGCCGCGTAGAGGGCTTTGCCGGAGCGAACTGCGGAATCAAGCGCGGACATAGTTTCCTCGATGGGCGTTTTAGGATCGGGACGGTGCGAGTAGAAGATGTCAACGTAGTTGAGTTTCATGCGCTTGAGGCTTTGATCGAGACTGGAGATCAGGTATTTGCGCGAGCCCCAATCGCCGTATGGACCGTCCCACATGGTGTAACCGGCTTTGGTGCTGATGATGAGTTCGTCGCGATGGGCCGCGAAATCGGTTTGCATTATACGACCGAAATTTTCTTCGGCCGAGCCGGGAGGCGGCCCGTAATTGTTGGCGAGATCGAAGTGAGTGATGCCGAGGTCAAAGGCGCAGCGAAGGATGGCTTGCGCATTTTCGAAAGAGTCGACACCGCCGAAATTGTGCCAGAGGCCGAGAGCGACAGCGGGGAGAAGCAGCCCACTGCGGCCACAGCGGCGGTATTGCATGGCGTCATAGCGAGAGGCGGCGGCTTGATAGGTCATGGTTGTTCAAGGCCCTCAGCGGCCAAAGCCGCGTTTAATTTTCTGCAATTACGGCATGGCCGAAGCCATGCCCTGACGTGAGACGTCCGCGATCACACGGACATGAGAGAGGCCATGTGAGAACTCGGAATCCATCCACGACGAGACGACTCAGATGCCCGCCCTCCGAAGGTGGACGCTACACACAATCGAGAAGGATTATAGAATGCCGGCGCTGCAAAAGCGCGTACCAACCTCGATTAAACTTCCGTGAAAAGCGGAAGGCCAACTTCCCTTTTCACGGTATCTACCAATTGAGAATCGCAAAAGCGGGAGATGGGATCCCGCACTTCCAAGATTCAGCGCAAGGTGGCTTTGACAGCTACCGCGGCTTTGCCCGCAGGGGGCAGCGGCACAAGATTACCCTGGACGGCTGCACCATTTACTTCGAGCGAGACGGTGTTGCCTGTTCCCGCGCGTTGGACTTCGATCTGATAGGTGACGCCGCGGAATTTTCGCGTGGCTTTAAATCCGGGCCAGGTCTTAGGGATGACGGGAGCAATCAACAAACCATTAAACGTGGTACGGATGCCTAGAATCCATTGCGTGATAGCGAAATAGTTCCACGCAGCAGTGCCTGTGAGCCAGGAGTTTTTAGCTTCGCCATGAGTGGGAGCGTCACGGCCAGCGATCATTTGCGAATAAACATAAGGCTCGCAGCGGTGAAGGTCGCTGATTTCTTCGCGAGCGGACGGATTAATGCGGCTGTAGTAGTCGTAAGCGGCATCACCATTGCCGACGCGGGTTTCACCGATCATCACCCAGGGATTGTTGTGGCAGAAGATACCGGCGTTCTCCTTGTAGCCAGGCGGGTACGAAGAGATCTCACCGTATTCGATGTAGTACCTTGAATAGGCCGGTTGCTGGAGCACGATGCCGTGCTTGGTGGCCAGGAGTTTGCGGGTAGATTCGAGAGCTCGCGTGGCGAGACACTCTTCCAAGCCTATACCGGCTAGAGTGCAGAAGCCCTGTGTCTCAATGAAAATCTTGCCTTCCGCGTTTTCCTTGGAGCCAACCTTACGGCCAAAATCGTCATAGGCGCGGATGAACCAATTTCCATCCCAACCATGTTTCTTGACGGTGGCTTCCATCTTTGCGACTTCAGCGAGGTAGGAGTCAGCTTCCGCTTTGTGGCCGCGCTGGGTGGCGATGTCGGCGATCTCTCGGCCGGACAAGACGAAGAGTCCGGCGATGAAGACGGATTCGGCGACTTTTCCTTCTTTGTTAGTGGTGGTCTGGAAAGATTGGCCGGGAGAATCCGAGAAACAGTTCAAGTTAAGACAATCGTTCCAGTCAGCACGGCCGATGAGAGGGAGTCCATGCGGGCCGAGGCGATCGAGAGTGTATCTGAAACTGCGCTGCAAGTGCTCGTAGAGAATCGTTTCGGAACCGGGCGCATTGTCGTAGGGAACGGGCTCATCGAGGATGGTCCAATCTCCTGTTTCCTTGATGTAAGCGGCAACGCCGATGATCAGCCAGTGAGGATCATCGTTGAATCCGCTACCGACGTCGTTATTCCCACGCTTGGTCAGCGGCTGATATTGGTGATACGCGCCGCCGGTGGGGAGCTGCGTTGCGGCGAGATCGAGAATGCGTTCGCGCGCGCGCGCGGGTACCATGTGAACAAAACCGAGCAGGTCCTGGTTGGAATCGCGAAAGCCGAGGCCACGGCCAATGCCGGATTCGTAGAAAGAAGCGGAGCGAGACATGTTGAAGGTGGCCATACACTGGTATGCATTCCAGATATTCACCATGCGATTGGTGTGGACGTCTGGCGTGTCGACCTGGCACAAGCCGAGAAGTTCATTCCAGTAGAGACGAAGTTTTTCGAAGGCAGAATCAGCGTTGGCTTTGACGAGGTATTTGGCGATAACCGCTTTTGCGCCTTTTTTATTGATGATTTGCGAATCAGGCGGATCGAATTTTTCTTGCTGAGCGTTCTCCTGGTAGCCGAGAAGAAAAACGATTTGGCGAGACTCTCCTGGCTTTAGAGAGATTTTTACGTGGTGAGAGCCGACAGGGGCCCAGCCGTGAGCGACGGAATCGGAGCATCCTCCACGCTCGACCGCAGCGGGATTCTGCCAGCCTCGATAGGAGCCGAGGAATGTATCGCGCTGAGTGTCGTAGCTGGTGAGTTTTTCGGAACAAGCGAAGTAGGCGAAGTGGTTACGGCGTTCGCGGTATTCGGTCTTGTGGTAAATGACACCGTCTTCGATTTCGACCTGGCCAATGCTGAAATTGCGCTGGAAGTTTGTGGAATCGTCCTGGGCATCCCACAAGCAGAATTCGACTGCCGAGAATGCGGAAAGCTCAGCGGGCTGAGAGCGATGATTGGTGACAGTGAGTTGCCAGATTTCCAGATTTTCGTCGAGCGGAACGAAATAACGGGTGCTGGCTTCGATGCCGGAGTATCGAGAGCCGATGGTGGTGTAACCCATGCCGTGACGGCAAGAATAGTTTTCGAGTTTGCGCTGCGTAGGCTCCCAAGACGGAGACCAAAAATCGCCAGAAGCATCATCGCGAAGATAGATGTAGCGGCCACCCAGATCGAAGGGGGCGTTGTTGTAGCGATAGCGAGTGATGCGGCGCAGCCGAGCGTCTCGATAAAAAGAATAGCCGCCGGCGGTATTCGAGATTATGCCGAAATAGGCCTGACAACCGAGGTAGTTGATCCACGGAAGAGGTGTATCCGGCTGAGTGATTACATATTCGCGATTTTGGTCATCGAAATAACCGTATTTCATGAGAACTGCTCCCTGAACGAAACGAACGAGACTGGCAAGATGGCTTAGTATAACGATTTTTTAGTGGCAAAGAACAACTTTGAGGTGTAGATATAAACGGGGCAGCAAGAGGGGACGGGGCACGCGGTGGGTGGTGTCTAAACGTCACACACTCGTGTGAGGCGAATCACAGCGGCAATCTGATAGGAAACGAGAGGCTTGCAGCCTTGGCAAATGTAGCTGGGGGAAAAGGAAACACGCACGTGAGCACTTTGACGAATTATTGTGGTTCCAAGCGAACGTCCCTTTCGGTCAGTTTGCTTCTCATTTTCGGGTTTTTTGTTCCGGGAATGGCGGAAAAAGCAGTTGGAGGGGAAAACGGGCCAACCCAGATCAAAGTGGACCAGGTGGGATACCTGCCAGGCGCGGCAAAGATTGCGGTGGTAACCGCAGCGGCAAAGACTTTCGAGGTGAAACGCGCGACAGATAATGTGTCTGTTTTCAAAGGGACGCTTGGGCCAGCACACTCGGACCTGGATACGGGCGACTCTGTGCAGATAGCGGACTTCACAAAACTGCGCGAGGCAGGGACATATTACGTGGAGGTAGAAGGAGTAGGACGAAGCTGGACATTCGCGATCAAAGCGGACGCGTTTATGCGCACTTATTATCTTGCGATGCGAGCCTTTTACGGGCAACGGTGTGGGACAGCGGTAGATTTGGGGCCGGAGTTTCCGGGGTACAAGTATGCCGCGTGTCATAGGAAGGGCGAATTTCACGCTTCTTCGGGGAAGCAAGGGGAGCGGGACAATGTGGGTGGCTGGCATGACGCTGGGGATTACGGACGTTACGTGGTGAATTCTGGAATTACAACGGGAACGCTGTTGTGGACGTGGGAGATTTACGGAGCGAGGGTAAAGGGTATCAAGCTGAATATTCCGGAAAGTGGGAATGGAACGCCGGACATTTTGAATGAAACGCGCTGGAACCTCGAGTGGATGCTGAAAATGCAGGATGACGATGGAGGCGCGTGGCACAAACAGACCAGCGAGCGTTTTGCAGGATTCGTGATGCCGGAAGACGATCATGCACCAAGCGAGGTGATTGGAACGGGACAAGTCCCGTATAAGAGCACGTGCGCTACGGCGGATTTGGCCGCCGTGGCGGCGATTGCGGCGCGGCTATACCAGCCGTTTGATGCGAAGTTCGCCGGTAAGAATCTGGAGGCGGCCCGGAAGGCATGGAGCTGGACGGAAAAGAATCCGAACGTGATCTTCAAGAATCCCCAGGGAGTGAATACCGGCGAATACGGCGATCACGATTGCAGCGACGAACGGCTGTGGGCGGCGGGAGAGTTGTGGCGAACGACTGGCGAGGCAACTTACGGGGATTATTTTGTAAAGAACTATCCCGATTTTCGGCCGAGCCTGGATAAACCTTCACCCGAGGGTTGGGGGAATGTGGCAAATCTTGGGCTTTGGACTTACGCATTCAGCAAACATACGGGCGTAGATGCAACGGTGGTTGCGGACATTCGGAAGCGCACGGCGGCAGCGGCGCAGGCGATCGTGGAACAGACCAAGAAAAACCCCTATCTCGTGAGCATGACGACGAAGGATTATGTGTGGGGGTCGAACGGGGTAGCGGCGAACTACGGAATGGAATTGCTGGTAGCGAACGCCCTAGCGCCCGATCCGAGTTACGTGGAGAGTGCGAGGGACAATCTACATTACCTGTTGGGGCGAAATGCGTTCTCGATTTCCTGGGTGACCCAGGTGGGGGCTAATCCCTATCATCACCCCCATCACCGGCCGAGCGGGGCAGACAAGAATCCGGAGCCTTGGCCGGGCATGCTGTCTGGGGGGCCGAATGCCGGACGGCAGGACGACACGCTGAAAAAACTGCCGGCGGAATTGCCGCCCGCGAAGATCTATGCGGACGATCAGGCGTCGTACGCGAGCAATGAGATTGCTATCAACTGGCAGGCGGCACTGGTGTTTTTACTGGCGGGATCGCTTCCGTGATCGATGGATAAGGGCAAGAGATTTTCCGCAATTGCGTTCGAGAGGATTTCGAAAAGCACCACGGGGGAAACGAACGATCTACTGACCGCGCAAAACGAATGAGCTGTGCGGCAGGTCGCTCCAATAGAGGTGTGGCGTGCATCTGCATGTAATCGACATCGCAATCATTATTGCGTATCTGGTGGGATCGGTGCTGATCGGCTACTGGGTATCACATCGCGCATCGCGAGATATGAAGGCGTACTTTCTGGGCGGGAACGTGCTGCCGTGGTACGTGCTGGGAATATCGAACGCTTCGGGAATGTTCGATATCAGCGGAACGATGCTGCTGGTGTACTGGATGTTCGTCTACGGCGTGAAGAGTGTTTGGATTCCTTGGCTGTGGCCGACGTTCAATCAGGTTTTCCTGATGGTGTATCTCTCCACGTGGCTACGTCGGTCGAATGTAATGACGGGCGCGGAGTGGATTCAGACGCGATTCGGCAAAGGGCGTGGAGCGCAACTCTCGCACATCATCGTGGTGATCTATGCATTTATCAGCATCATCGGATTCTTCACGTACGGATTCAAGGGGATTGGCAAATTTGCTTCGACGTTTTTGCCATGGCACCTGAGCGTGAACCAGTATGCACTGCTGCTGATCGCGATTACCGCAATTTATGTGATTAAAGGCGGAATGTTCAGCGTAGTGATCACGGAAGTGCTGCAATTCTGCATTCTCTCAGTGGCATCGTTCGCGGTGGGGATTATTGCGATGATGAAGGTTGCGCCCGGAACGTTGCAAAAATTCATTCCTGCCGGATGGGACAACATTTTCTTCGGGTGGCATTTGAATCTGGACTGGTCGAACCTGGTGCCATCGGCGAACGCCCGGATCGCGCAAGACGGTTACGGGCTGTTCGGATTTTTCGTGGCAGCGCTGTTGTTCAAGGGCATCTTGATCAGCGCGGCGGGTCCGGCACCGAATTACGACATGCAGCGCGTGCTCTCTTGCAAGAACGCGCGAGAAGCGTCATTGATGAGCGGATGGGTGAACGTGGTGCTGAGTTTCCCGCGGTACTTCCTGATCACTGGATTAACGGTGCTGGCACTGGTGTTCTTCAGCGACCAGATTCGTGGGATGGGAACGAACATGGATTTTGAACAGATCCTGCCCTCGACATTGGCGTTGTTTGTGCCTGCAGGATTGCTTGGAGTGCTGATTGCGGGTTTGCTGGCTGCGTACATGTCCAACTTCGCAGCGACCGTAAATGCCGCGCCACCTTATTTCGTGAACGACATTTACAAGCGATTTATCAATCCGAACGCCAGCGCAAAGACGTACGTGAGGCTGAGCTACTTGAGTTCGTTTATGGTGGTGCTGCTGGGTGTGCTAATCGGATGGTACGTAACGAGCGTGAACAACGTGGTGATCTGGATCGTAACTTCGCTGTGGGGCGGATACACGGCCTCGAATGTGCTGAAGTGGTATTGGTGGCGGTTCAACGGATATGGGTATTTCTGGGGAATGGTGGCGGGGATGGGCTCAGCACTGACGCTTCCCGCGCTGGTAACAAAAATCGGGCCATTGCAGGATTTTGCGCATGCACATTCACTAAACCTGGAAGTCTCGGTGGGGTTCGGCCTGGTATTCCTGCTGTCACTGATCGGCTGCATTGCCGGGACACTCCTGACGGCTCCTGAGGATGACGAAATATTGAAAGAGTTCTACCGGCGAGTTCGGCCGTGGGGATTCTGGGGACCAATTTTGCGGAAAGTGCAACAAGAAGATCCATCGTTCCAGCCCAACAAGGACTTCTTCCGCGACATGTTCAACATCGTGATCGGGATCGTGTGGCAGATCGCACTCGTAGCGCTGCCCATTTACGTAGTGACGTGGAAGTTGCAGACGGCAGCGATAACGTTTGCCATCATACTGGTAACTTCTCTCATTCTGAAGTTCACTTGGTACGACCATCTGATCGAACTGGAACACATCAACCAATACACCGGCCCGGCGGGCGCCGTAACGAAATAACGAGGCGCGCAACGCGAGAGAGAGACGTTCCGCGTTTCCTAGCCCAGACCAACAGAGAGGCTTCTCCGCTCCGAGGATCAAGTTACTACCTTATTCTCAGTACCCGTGGTTTTGAGGGAAACTGCTTAGGCAGTTTTGGGGATGGAATGCACGTGGGGCGCGTCTCCTTGATTCGTGACGACTAGTGACTGACAAACCCGGGTGGAACGATGATCAAATGGGTCGAGGCAGGATTGTTGGTGATTATGGGACTGCATTTGCTGGCTTGTTCGAAAGCACCGCCGCCAAAGAATGCTACAGAAATTGCGCAGCCTGCGGCGAGTCCAGTTCCAGCCAATCCAGTCTCCCGAACGGAAGCTCCTGCGGCTGGGGCGACAGCTACGACATCGACAACCACGGCAAATGGGCGTGGTGTCAAAATCGAGATGCACAACGTTCTGTTTCATTTGACAGAGGATGCTTCGGCACACCTGGAAACACTGTCGGGCGAAATCTGGCCGGTGGGTAAGTTCGAAATGCCCACCTTTGGCGATAAGACTTCTTTTGAGGTGCACGTAGCGAAGGGAAAGGTCTCGATTACACCGGAAGCCCTGTCGTCCATCATGAATGAGTATGTGTTCGCGGCAAAGGATGCACCACTGAAGGACTTGTCCGTGACCATCGACAAGGGACGGCTCAAGATCAAGGGAAAGATGCACAGTAAGGGGGATATTCCATTCGAAACAATGGGAACGGTAAGAGTGACGCCGGATGGACGTTTGCGTGTGCATACCGAAAAAGTAAAAGCATTACATGTTCCGGTGAAGGGGATGATGGAAGTGCTTGGGATCGAACTCGCCAGCGTGTTAAACACAAACAAGATCGATGGACTGGACACCGAGAAGAACGATTTGTTATTGGATTTGGGCCAGCTTCTGCCGCCACCACACATTCGTGGCAAAGTGACAGGCGTGAAGGTGGAGAGAAATGTAATCGTGACCTTCTTCGGTGATGGAGAACAATCATCAGCAGCCTCAAAGGAAGCAGGCAACTACATGATTTTCCTGGGCAATCCGGTACGATTCGGAAAGCTCACGATGGAGAACGCGGATATTACGTTGCTTGATCTCGATCCGGGAGATCCCCTCGATTGGAATCAGGATCATTACAAGGACCAACTGGTTGCGGGGTATTCAAAGATAACGCCAAGCTTTGGTTTGCGAGCGTATGTAAAAGACTTTGCAAAGCTGTCGCGAAGTTCGTCCGAGACTACACACTAGGCCATACCTTCCAAGGTAAGTAGAACGAACGCAACTGGCCGTAACTATTTCGTGCCGTGGGGCGACAGCAGTGATCCAGTACGCTTGACGCGAGCATACAGCGAGCGTATGTTTTCCGCGGCGAGGCAAAACCAAGGCAGAGGAAAGCCAGCACTTCGCCAGCCAATAGAACCAAGTTGAATCAGAAGTCGGTCCCCGCGTTGCCGCCAGCTTTGTTGACGAACAATGTGCCGGCGAGTACGGCTCTACGTACGTTTTAGGCCCGAGTTGCATTTACCCAGGGAAAATCAGTGAGTTGTTTCAACTTCGCGTTCTGTGTGCCAGCTCGGACTGCCGGGCGATTTTGGCGCGAAGCTGGGAGGTTCTCGGATGAAAAAATTCAAGTTCGCGCTTCTGGTTGTTGCAAACAACGATTACCAGGCCGAACAGACTATTGCCGCGAAACAGGCCGCTCAGGAATGCGAGTCTGAGCTTCAGGTGATCGAAACGGGGCACGACGCGGTAACGCAAAGCCAGGAAGTGCTGAATCTGCTTTATAAGACTCCAGGCGAACGGCCAGACGGAATACTGTTCGAACCGGTAGGAACGCCATTAGCGCAGGCTGCAAAGATCGCAACATCCTCCGGAGTGGGCTGGGTGGTACTGAATCGGGAAGTCGATTACATCCATGGTCTGCGACTGGCGAGCGCTACGCCGTGCTTTTCCATCACAACAGACCACGATGAAGTCGGCCATATCCAGGGTGAACAAATTTCCAAGCTGCTTCCAAAGGCCGGTGTGGTGCTGTACATCCATGGTCCATCCGACAATAAAGCGGCGGTTCGACGTGCTGCAGCGATGCAAGCAGCAAAACCACAAAATGTCGAAGTGCGCGTCCTGAAAGGGCTGTGGACGGAAGAGAGTGCCTACCATGCGGTGGCTTCGTGGCTAAAACTAAATGTCACAAAGGAGCACGGATTTGGAGTGGTCGCCGGACAGAATGACGCCATGGCGCTGGGAGCTCGTCGAGCGCTTGATGAACTGACTTCCGGTACAGACCATGATCGCTGGCTGAGCCTGCCGTTTATTGGGTGCGACGGGCTACCCAAAACAGGGCAGGCGTATGTAAACCGGGGAATCTTAGCCGCAACGGTGGTGATTCCGGCGAACGCGGGAAGAGCAATCAGGGAGCTAGTCAACGCGCTACGAACAGGCCAGCAACCGCTCGAATGTATTTTCACCAGCCCCAGCTCTTACCCGCAGATTGCGTCACTCAAAGCTGCACAATGAGCAGCTTGTCCAAAACTCTAAATTGAGGAGGAGGTCCCGTTGGAATGGTCAGATCGCCACTTGCCTGGCGTAGTTCCTTCCCACTGATGAAACGCGCGAAAGAAAGAATTGGAATCTGCGTAGCCCAGTAGGTACGCAGTCTCATTCAACTGCAGGGAAGAATGCAGCAGGTAGTGCCGCGCCAACTCGCGACGCGCTTCTTCCATCACTTGCTGGAAGTTTGCGCCCTCTGCGGTAAGCTTGCGCTGCAGGGTGCGCGTACTGATACGCAGCTCGCGTGCGACGTGTTGAATGCCAGGCCGCTGGCCGGCGAGCAAGGTTTTTAGAATACCTTTCACCTGTTCGCTGATGGTTTTCTGCGCTAGCTGTCGCGTGAGTTCCGCTTCCAGTTGTGGCGCCACCATCGCCAGCAATTCCGCATTGTGCGTAAGGAAGGGGCGGTCGACATCCGCTTTGTGAAATACGAGAAGATTCTGGCGCGCGCCGAATTTTACCGGGCACTTGAAATGTGCTTCGTACAGTTTTCGGTGGGATTCGGGTCGTTGAAATTCGACGCGTTTGGGATTAACAAGGCGACCGGTGCCTCGACGGCCAATGGCGACGATCCAGGCGAAACAAACGTCGATTAACAAAGCTGGTTCCGGATGATTGGCCTGCAGCCAGAGAAAACGCAACGTGCATTCGTCACCGCGTTCCACGAGTCGAATTTCTTCAGGACAGGTGAGCTGTTTGTAGCGAGCCATACGCTGGAGGGCATCGCGAAAGGAACGAGTATAGAGTGCGGCGATGGCAATAGGATCGTAGCGCTCAACTCGGTCTTCGGTACCCAACTTAAGTCCGATGCGCGGGTCGCGGCTAACCTCGGAGATCCCTCGATATAGTGCGAAGAACTCCTCGGTGGTCAGCTGGATTTTTTCCTGATTGAACAATCCCATCGGCAGCCCCGCCTGGCGCAATACCACCAGTGGAGAAAGCCCCAGTTCTTCGAGGCGCCGCGCCAGGATGGTGGGAATTCGGAAGCGATTGTTCATAGCCAGGTTCAAATACTCCATTGCCGATTGACGGAAGAGGTGGCCTCAGTCTGCTATGCGGACTGTTTCAGCGAGGCCATGTCGATTACAAAACGGTATTTCACATCGCCCTTTAACAAACGTTCGTAGGCGGAATCGAGTTGCTGAATAGGAATGCGCTCAATGTCGGAGGTAATACCGTGTTCGGCGCAAAAATCAAGCATCTCTTGCGTCTCGCGGATACCACCAATTGCAGAGCCAGCCAGGCTGCGGCGGCCCATCAGTAAGCTGAACGCAGCGACCGGCATTGGTTTCTCCGGAGCACCGACAAGGGTTAGAGTGCCGTCGCGCTTTAGAAGATTGATATAGGCGTTGATATCGTGGTCTGCGGAAACTGCGTCGAGAATGAAGTTGAAGCTGCCGGCGTGCTTCTGCATCTCGGCTTCATTTTTCGAGATAACGACTTCGTCGGCGCCGAGCCGCAGTGCGTCTGCAGATTTGTTGGGCGAAGTGGTGAAGAGGACAACGTGGGCTCCAAAAGCGTGGGCGAATTTTAGGCCCATGTGGCCCAAACCACCGAGACCCACGATGCCAACTTTCTGGCCTTTGCCAACTTTCCAATGGCGCAAAGGAGAGTAGGTAGTGATTCCCGCGCAAAGAAGCGGTGCGGCACCGGCGGAATCGAGCTTGTTGGGTACGCGCAAGACGTAAGATTCATCGACGACGATGCTGTCGGAATAGCCGCCGTAGGTAACGCCGCCAAGAATCTTGTCTTCGCTGTTGTAGGTAAGGGTCATATGGTTTTCGCAGTATTGCTCCTCACCGGCGAGACAACTGGCGCATTCGCGGCAAGAATCGACCATGCAGCCGACGGCGGCGATGTCGCCTTCCTTGAACTTCTTCACCTGGCTGCCGACCTTGACGACGCGACCAACGATTTCGTGACCGGGAACGCAGGGATAAACGGTGGGCATGACAGCTTCCCATTCATTGCGAACGGTATGAAGATCCGAATGACAAACGCCACAGAAAAGAATGTCGATTTGAACATCTTGTGGACGCGGAGCACGGCGGGAGAGCGAAAAAAGAGTCATACCTGATTTGGGACTGCGTGCCGCAAAGGCGCGGGCGCTATACGTTTCGGGCTTCAAACCTCCATCCTTTGTGGATCGTTGCGTTGCTTCGTTCATGGTCGGGGTTCCTCCCTATTCAAACTACAGGAAGGAGTCTACGAGGAAACCACGCCTCGCGCACTAGCAACAAGTGCCATTGTACTTGCAAAACGCGCCAACGGGCGTCATCGAGACGAGAGACTCACCCTGCGCCGTTTGGGAATTTCACGTTGAGCACTCTTTGACAATGGGGAGGATCGGAAGTTCGTGGGCGTCACCTGCGGCAGCACCGGAGCGCGGCACGGAGGGGACTCAGATACGAGGTTATTGGATCGATCCATCTACTGGCCTGATGTGGGCTGGGAGAGACACCGGTAAAGATCTGGCTGGAAAAATGCGATGAACTACTGCCGCGATCTGCAGCTGGCAGGATACTCTGACTGGAGGCTCGGGGTTCGGGGAGTTGGAAGGGATCTATGACAGAGACGCCAATGCTCCCGGGCGCGGCGGCCGAGGGGTCTCAACTTGGCATGTAAAGGGCAATCTGTTCATGACCGGCAATCAATGGAGCAGCAACCGATTGGGAGATGATCGCGGGCGCCCTTCGGGTGCGCCTCGCGCTTCGAATTCACGGGCGACGTACTCTGGTTCTAAACCAACAAGCGCGCGCTGTGTATGCGCGGTTCCGTAAAATGATGCTCGCGGGTGGCGCGGGTGATCCTGATTGACGAAGGGAAGATTTAGGAAACACCTGGAGTTAACTATCTAAAATGGTTTCTAGCAGTGACTACTGGAGAAACAGAGCCTGGCGAAACTTCCCAAAATCCCTGAACGGCATTGTCCTAGGGATGGTTCGGGCTGATTCGAAGATACGCAAAGAGCAACTGCTTGCCACTCGGATGCGGACTGCCCCCGTGTGGCTCTGCGGTCACAAACACCGCGTCGATATCTGTCAGTGTCTTTGGATCGTCGGCCTTCAGCACCCAGCGCTTCTTTCTCACGTTGTCTTCATAAAAGATGCCCAGGCTGCGCGCTTGCTCTTTGTCCGGCCCTTTCCGCCCCCAGGCTTGAAACGATCTCGCGTCCTGAATTCCAGGTTGCGCGTCCAAATCAAACGCATAGAAGATCAGCGATTTCCCCTTCGTGTAAAAAACGCGACCGTAGGTTTTGTCTGTTCCTCTTCCGGAAACGTCGTGAACGTCAGCTACGTACAGTTCGCGAGCCCCCATCAGTTCACGAATGTCGCGGTCATGCTCGAGCAACGCTTGCCCCTTGGTGACCTCGACTTCCTTCTGATCGAGTGCCTGCTCGCGTGCCGTCACGAGCTGCGTTAACTCGTTTACTCTCGCCTCGAGCCTCGCGGCTTGCCGGGCATTCTCATCCCTTTGTGCAGTCATTTCTTCGGCAGCTCGTTGCAGCTCGGTCAACTTCGCTTCGGCAGCCGATAGTTCTTCCTCGCGAGCGAGCTTTTCCGTTGCGCTCGGCTGGCTCTCCTTATGATTCGCACCCGAGCCAATGGCAGTTGGCGAGGCGGATTGCAGCGAATTGACGGCTTTGGTCTGCTCTAAAAGCTGGCGCTGCAGGTCGTCGATCACCTTCTGGTATGCAGCGAGTTTTGCTACCAGTTGTGCGTGTTCGTAGCCCGCGTCACTGACCTGAGCTTCGAGCGAGTTTTCGGGTTCCTTGGCCGGCTGAAGGGCCACGGGTGCGACATCGGTCCCGCGTGTCACTCCTGATCGATAGGCCGCGATGCCAAGCGCAAGGGCCAGGAAGATGGTTGCCGCAAACGGCATCCAGATTCCACGCCAAGGGATTTGCGAGGGGCGGTACGTGTAGCGCCTTCCTGTCGCAACTTTCCCTGAGGAAGGCAAGTCGGCTGAACATTCTTCTTCCCGCTTCAAGCGCTCGAGGAATGTTTTTTCCGCCTTCTCGGCGGACCAGGAGGGATCAATCGCTTCATCGATTTCCAGGTCGCGGTCTTCCGCAAAAACGGCCATGCCCTTTGCTACCGCCAGCTCGTATTCATGTTTGGTTTGACGGCACTTGGGGCAACCGGCCAGATGGGCATCCAGCCTCTCTGATTCGTCTGCCGTCAGTTCGCCTGCGATCGCGGCGGCGCAAAGTTCCTGGAATTCTTCATGCGAACCCATCGGTCAAAGGCCTCGACTTGTCAACGGATTTCAAATTGCAATACACGGATTATCGCCTGTTCAATTTGCTTTCGGCCAGGTGTTTGCGGAGTTTTTCTAGACCTCGATAGTGATGATTTCTGACGTTAGAATAAGACTGGCCCGTCTTCCCGGCAATCTCTGCGAACGTATATCCCTCAAAAAAGTGCATCCAGAGCGTTTCCTGCTGCTCCTTGGTCAAGTCTTCTACGATCTGCTTCCATCCATTTCTGCCGAAAAGACCTTCGACGGTATGGTCGTAGTCTGCTCCCTTATCGCTGGCTTGCTCACAGTCAACCGCTCTGTCCGCAACACCAGACAAATAGAAACCCTGAGCCTTCAGTTGCCGTCTGCGCAAGAGGGCTTGAGTGTAGGCCACCTGAATGACCCACGATCGCGCCGTGCCTTTGGAACTATCGAATAGCGCACTTTTCCGATGAATGTAGAAAAACACTTCCTGGACAAGATCGTCAGCCTCAGCTTTGTCCCGCAAAATCCGCTGGCCAACATTCCGGACAGGATGAACGTAGCGGCGGAACAGAAGACT
>CAVXOG010000015.1:0-278376 GCA_963763395.1 Candidatus Acidiferrales bacterium
CCAAGTTCCGCAGTTTGAAGAATAAATACCTGTGTTTTCAATACGGACATGCCCGAGTCTTCACTACACTTGGGCCATTTCCAGCGAGTTGGGGAGATGCAGATTTAGGTGTTGCAACAGTATCGCCTGGTGCACGGTTGGTCGACTGATGCAGCGCTTGCGGATCGTTACTCCGTTGCGCGTCGGTAACACGACGTCGACCAGGGTGATGTCCGCCAACTCCTGGAATACTTTTCGCGGTTCGTTGCCCAACCCAGCGCGTTGGCAGAGTTGCGCCAGCGTCTTCCACAACACAAAGGCCAGAAAGCACACCAGGATGTGTGCTTCCACCCGCTCTTGTTTCTGGTGCCAGATCGGTCGCAGTTGCAAATCCGTCTTCTGGATGCGGAACGCGGCCTCGGCCTCGGTCAGCTGCATGTAGGCACGCCAGAGTTCTTCTGGGCTCCAGTCCGTTACGTTGCTGCGCAACACATAACAACCCTCACTGAGTTGTGCCCACTCCCGCCAGCGATCGATTCTTTTCCAATGACACTTCGCAAAGCCGTCTGCATCTTGATCGATCTTGACCTCAAACGCTCCCGCTGCCCGAGAGTTCTTGCCCAGTAATCGCCCCACCCGCTGCCCCACAGCGGCCGGCAATTGTTTGCGCTTCCCGCAGCTGGTCACGATCTTTTCCAGCCCCTCCTCGATGCGTTTCTCAAAGCGCTCATGCATGGCCTGCTCTTTCTCTTTCCTCTGTGCACTCCGACAAAGAAGAAATACTTCCTCACCACCGGGGGCCGGACACAACCGCACCTCCAGACCTTCCCGCACTTGATTCCAGTCTTTGGCGCGCAGTTCTCCCTCGAACCGTTTCAGCATGCCCTTCGGTGTCCCCACGATGTAACGCCGCCTGGCTTCCTTCAAAAACCGCACGTTCTCTTCGCTCACCATGCCGCGATCCAACACCCAGATACGGTTTGCTCTCCCGTACAGTCGTTCGATCCGCTCCACGATTTCTTCCAGCGTGGTTCCGTCGTTGCGGTTCCCGGTGAACAACTGGTAGCCCAAAGGCATTCCTTCGCGGCTCACCACCAGAGCAATGTTCACCTGCTTGCAGTCGGGGCGGTGATCGCGCGAATAACCTCGCTGAGCCAGTTCGTTCCGCTTGGCCTCGCCTTCAAAGTACGTACTGGTGACGTCGTACAACAACAGGTCGTAGTCCAGATCGAATAGTTCTCCCAGTCGATTCTTCAGATGTTTTTCCAGCTCTTCCTTGTGCGGCAGGAGTCGATCGAGAGAACGGTACAATCGGTCTTCATTCACCTTGTTGGCTGGCACGCCCAGCAGATCGCTTAACGCACTTGCTTCATAGAATCGTTCCGCGATATGCAGCTCACTCGAGGGATCACAGAGCCGTGCCAGGATCAGGATCTGCGCCATCACCGGCCAGGAAATCTCTTCTCGTCCCGCAGGGAGAGTTCTTTCCAGAAAATCGAGCAGTCCCACTTGCTGACACAACTCCTGCCCGATCCAAGGACCGCCAAACGCCCGCTTCCGTTCGATAGCGATGCGCTTCAGATCGACTTCCACCCACTGCGGTTCAACGTCCCGGAATAATCCTCGCTGAGCAACCGCGGCAGCGCCTGCGGCTTGTTGATGAATGCCCAGACGCCCGGCCGCATCCATCTCACCGAGGTAGGCCACCACGCGCTGCCGTGGGCCTCGCGACGAACGATAACTCTCGACCAGCGCCCAGTAGCCATGGCGCTTGCCATCCTTGTTGCGATAGCAGCGACGCAAGTACATGCATCGATCCTACGCATGGCTACTCCACTTTCAAGAGGGTTGGTCTTCACTACAAAGACTTTTTCGCGGGACACGCAATGCTTCCTAAGGACTCGCGCTGAGGATAGGAAGGTTAGGAAATCTGTAGATTCGAATTACTCCGAAAATGTGCTCAAAAAATATGCAAATCACCTCAGGCTGCGGAAGGTGGGTTAGCCCCGGAAGCCGATTTAAGTTTTTCCTTCACGCATGCCAGCGCGCACTCCATGCTCAAGTGAGTCGCGTTTCCATCGAGGTCCTGAATGGGGCATGCAATATCTCGAACCAAGTCCTCAATCGTGGCTTTTGACCTATTTGCGCGGGAACCTTCCATCGACGTTTTCTGTGGAGGCTGAGGCGCTCCCGTCATCGACGCAACACCACAGCTCGCCAATAAACAGAAATGTAAAACTTGCTTCATCCAACGCCATACGGACGGTTGACCGATCGCCCTCAATTTCATTGCGGCAGCTCTTTACCCGCCTGCTCAGCCACAATGTATGCGGCGTACCAGTCGGGCCAGTTTTCATCGTACTTGCCCCCCGTTCGAGCCTCGTGCTCACCGTGCGCTTTCAACGCTCGGCGCATTGCACTTGCCAGATCGTTCACTGACGCGAAAGTTGTCGTCGAGGACTCGATGCGCCCCGGCAGCCGTGTCGTAACCTCCTGCAAGAACCAGCCGTTGCCGTCCGGATCACGGAACGAAGCGAACGACCGGTAGCTGCGATGTTCGGCATCCGAACCGCTGACCCGGACCCGTCCAAACAGGTAAGGTTCGTCCGGTCCGGCGTAAACGTTGTCACCACCGTGGAACACTTCGGTGACCTCGATGCCGCGATCGATCAGCTCTCTGCGGGCGGCCTCGATGTCGGAGACGATCAGGTACAGGCCCTGGGCTGACCCGGGTGTCGCGGCAGTGACATTCTTGCCAAAGATGATCGAGCAGCCGGAGCCGGGTGGCGTGAACTGGATGCCGCGCCAGTCGTCACCGTTGGTGAAGTCCCCGTCCAGCCGCCATCCGAGCCTTGTGTAGAAATGCTTCGCGCTGTCGACATCCGAGACCGGTATGATAACGATCTCGAACTTCATGTCTACTCTCGCAACGCCTGGTTTTTCGCTTCGCTCTGCTTCTCTTGCCGGTTGAGGTTGAGTCATTTCGGGGACTCCTTTCTGTGATCTTAAGTTGAGAGATTCACCGTCGCGCGCCGTTTGCATACCCTCGTCGGTGGAAGGCGCCAATCCGCCAGAATGAGTCGGAGACACTAGCACAGCGGATCGTCCAGCGCATTAAGTCTTGGTTAATCGCAAACCGGAAACTTGGCTACCAGTATCCGAACGAGGGAATGCGGTGTGGCTCAAGGAAGTGCTAATGGGCAGTCGCTTCGACTCTCTGCGACTCCTTTTTCGAGTATAGTTTCACCCATCAAGTGCGCATCCGAGAAAGGAGCCCTGCGCCGTGCCTCATCCGAAATTGCCCAATTTCCCCAGTTGTTTCCTCTCTCTTTTCTTGTTGTTAACTGGATCCTGTTTTGCCCAGACCCCTTCCGCGAACGCCCCTCTCCAATTGCTCGACCATTTTGCCGGTCAATGGGTTCTCCAAGGCACCATTGCCGGAAAACAGACCACCCACGACGTCCAGGTCGAGTGGGTCCTCAAACGCGAATACCTGCGCATTCACGAAGTCTCACGAGAGAAGGATGCCAAAGGCGATCCCGCCTATGAAGCCATCGTTTTTGTCAGTTGGGATCCAAAAGCACAGGAGTACACCTGCCTCTGGCTCGACTCCACTGCGGGAGGAGGATTGTCCGCTCAGGGACTCGCCCACGGAAAAAAATCAGGAGATTCGATTCCATTCCTTTTCACGATTTCCCCCTCGGACTCAATTCGCAACACATTTGTTTATGACCGCGCCTCTGACACCTGGAAGTGGCTCATCGATAATGATTCGAATGGCAAAACCGATCGCTTTGCAGACGCAAAGCTTTCGAGGGCCCGCTAGCTAGGGTCCTCCTCTTTCAGGGGTCGGAGCTTTAGCTCCGACATTAATCCCCCTGAAAACGGGCTTTAGCCCCTGAGGAAACTCTTCTCTTCCCTCAGGCAAACTTCATCGAGTCCACTGGCCCTGTTCGCCCCCCATTTTCTGGAAAATTTGCCCTTGACAAACCATAACCGTATGGTTATGGTTTGTGAATGCTGAATCCCGCTGGCTCAATCTTCAAAGCTCTCGCCGATCCCACCCGCCGCGCCATTTTCGAGCGCCTCTCCACGGAAGGCTACCTGACCGTTCATGCTTTGACGGCTCGCGCCGGCGTGTCCCAGCCCATGGTGTCTAAGCATCTATCCGCTCTTAAGCGGGCTAACTTGGTTCGCCCTCGCCGCAAGGGCCGCGAGACTCACTACCACGCCAGGCCGCAGGCTCTTTCGCCGCTCGTTGACTGGATGAGTGTTTACAGTCGTTTTTGGCACAACCGCTTTGACCGCCTTGAAGATCTGCTTAAAAGGATGGACCAATGACTACAACGCGCTCACTTGTAATCGAAAAAGAAATGCCTCACCCCCCGGAAAAAGTCTGGCATGCCCTCACGCAAGGCCCGCTGATTAAGGAGTGGCTGATGGACAACGACTTCCAGCCGGTCGTCGGCCATAAATTTAATTTCCGCTCCACACCCGTCCCCAATTGGGATGGCGTGATCGCTTCCCAAGTCCTGGTCGTCGAACCCAACAAAAAACTTTCCTACAGTTGGGGCACTATGGGAATGGAAAGTGTCGTCGTCTGGACATTGCAGGCAACCAGCGGTGGAACCCTCCTGCGCATGGAACAGTCGGGCTTCGCTTCCGATCAAGACGCCGCCTATAAAGGTGCCAACTACGGCTGGCGGAAATTCATGGGTAACCTGGAGCAAGTTGTTTCCAGGCTGCAATAAATTCGCTATCGAAAAGGAGGATCACAAAACTCTGAACCAAAGCATCGTACTTTCCATATTTCGCTGGATTCACATTCTCTTTGCCATCCCCATGCTCGGCTATATTTATAGCCCGTTCGACAAAATTCCAAACTACGCCCCCGCAACCCGCTTTGTCTTTGTTCCTGTGATGGTCCTTTCCGGATTGTGGATGTGGAAAGGCCATGTACTTCGGCGGCTTATTTCCAGAAATTCTCTCGAACACGACGGCACCTTAAAAAGGAGTGCGGCATGAAAGCTGCTAGAGTAAAAAGGGAATTGTCACCAGCGCAACGCGAAGAACTGCTCGCAACATTGCAAGCTCGCTTTGACAAAAATAGAGACCGCCATGAAGCTATCGAATGGGCCAAAGTAAAGGCAAAGCTGGAAGCCAATCCCCAAAAACTTTGCTCGCTCATGGAAATGGAAAAAACTGGCGGCGAACCCGACGTTGTTGCTCTAGACAAAAGGACGGGCGATTACATCTTTTTTGATTGTTCACCGGAAAGCCCAAAAGACCGCAGAAGTTTTTGTTACGACCGGGAAGCGCTGGACTCCCGGAAAGAAGCTAAACCAAAAAACAGTGCCATGGACTTGGCGGCAGCCATGGGCGTGGAGCTCTTGACCGAAGAACAATATAAAGACCTGCAGAAACTTGGAGCTTTCGATACCAAAACTTCCAGTTGGTTGCAGACACCTCCCGAAGTTAGAAAACTCGGCGGCGCTATTTTTGGTGATCGCCGCTTCGACCGTGTCTTCGTCTATCACAACGGTGCGGAATCTTACTATGCCGCCAGAGGCTTCCGTGGCTCGCTAAAGGTCTAAACCAGACATTCTCTCAACTCGCTGCTAATCCCTGTGCCGCCCAAACACGTGCACTATGCTGGCTGTGCTTCGCAAATTGCTCTGTCCTGCCACCGTCAGATCCGAATTGAAGTAAGCCGTGTGCAGGTAATCCACTCCCACATGGATTCCCGTGGAAAGGCTGATCCGTATCTTGGCTCCCGCTCCCACCGCCCACGCAAACTTATTCGCCATCACTGTGTAGTCTTGCGTCAATCCTGGCACATTGCCATCGATCTTCGCCCCGCCCAGTAGCATCTCCCCCGTCAGCACCACGCGCTCACTCTTGTAAGCGTACAGCACTGGTCCACCCAGGTAGCTCAGCATCCTCGCGTGATATCCACCTCCATACATTCCCGTCGCATATCCGTAGCCCGCCTCTACTCTCGCTCCCAGCCGCTTCCCATAATCCACCGAAAAGTCCGCCGTTGTTCCATTCATCGGCACACTGCTTCCCGATGGAACTCGGAAACTCAGATACTGATATCCCAGTGATACTCGCGCTTCCGCGCTTTGCCCCGCAAGCAGCGGCCCTTGTGCATAGGCCGGCATAAAGCTACCTGCCATCATCAACGAGACAATCAAAATTCGTTTCATCGTTGTCTTCCATCCTCCGTTGCTTTCCGCTCATTGGAGCGGACCTCCCCGATCTCAGCGGCAGGGCCTTACCTGAAGTCCTGAACTTCCGCGCTTTCGTCATGCGCTATCTCGTTTTTCCGCCAGGAGGGGAGGCGATAAGTTGCGGCATTTTCTCCCGAAGCGTCGACTTCTGACAACTGTCTTGAAGTGCAGGTACGCCGCCGGTCGGCCCTGTCCTGCGGAACTGCCCGCCAAACAGTCCCGCCTTCTTCTCAGACTTAGCCGCATGGTGGCGCAACTCACGATTTCCGAATACACGCTTTTGCCGTGATGGCAGCGAATTCCCATGCCAGATCATTAACCTATGGGCGTACAGGAAAGAAGCATTGGAGGGAAAATGAAGCCGTCAAATTGTCCAGATAACGAAGCCGCTTCAGCGAAAATCTCTAAACGGATTCAAGAGTTGGGAGATTGGCGAGGAAAGACCCTCGCTCATCTCCGTCAACTCATCCACGGAAAGGTGAAAGTGATGCCGTCAAGGATTTTGGCAGGCGCATGGAAAATGATCACAGCAAGGCAGGCGAGAATTGTGGGACAAGTGGCTTCGCAAGAGCAGCTGCCCTTGCCTGCGGACTTAGACAAAACGGGACAGATGAAATACGACGAGCTTTCTAGACTCTCGGGCGCCGAGTTCGACCGTGCCTACACGAACGTGCCTACACGAAGATGATGGTTCGAGACCATCAGAAAGACGTGGCCGAATTTCAAAAAGAAGCCCGGAACGGCCAGGATGTGGACGTCAAGAATTTTGCTGCCCAAACCTTGCCAGCCATCCAGGAGCATTTACAGCTCATCCAGAAAATTCAAAAAGACATGATGTCTTCCAAGGATAGCTCCGGCATCTAACCTTTTGAGAGTAGCCACATGGAACGCAATCTAACGTCCGCTCCGATCAATCGCGAACTCTCTCCCTTGTGTCCGCGCGACAATCACAAAATGACGTTCCAGTCGGATGGCGTAGTTTGGGAGCAAGCTGACACTAAAGAAAAGCTTTCCGGCTGTCACTGTGGCTTCATGGGCTGCTCGGTTGGCTACGCTCCAGAGCATGGCTATTTCACCATCGTCAATGCGCCAGACTTGATTGCCGGTATTCATCGAAGAGCCGGCAGTCAACGTACTGCAGTGCCCGGCCCACGACGCATGGTCGTACCGCCGAGCCCAACCTCATTCAGAGATGTTCGAATGGTGCCATGGCACCGACGGATGCGACGACTGCCATTCGGATGTTCCCGGCCATTGGTTGAGGGAGTAGTTGTCGCCAGCCCTATTGCAGCGCTAAACAGAAACAGTGACTCTCAGAAATGTTGCAGGTATAAAGGTCCCGCCGTTCCTGCTCTGGTTCTGTGCATTTGCCAGTTCCACAAGTTGCGTGTGCAGCTCCTCAGTTTTGCCATTTTTTCCCGCGGCGTCGAACGCATTCATGGTCGGTCCATAATATAGCCGGAATAAATCGATGAACTGCTCCGGGCTCTTTTCCGCGGATTGAAAATAGTACGTGTCCTTAACCATGGTGATTTTCTCCCGAGTCACTCCGGCCTTCGCGAACCGCTCGACGATGTGCGAGTCCAATCCCCATGTCATCGGACTCACTGAACCCTCCGGCGGTGGTGGGGTGAACGCTGAGCTGACCTTCAAGAGTTGCGACACAAATGTCGGATCCCCGGGAATCCAGTTGCCCATCAGGATGCGGCCGCCGGGCTTGGTTACGCGAACCATCTCCTTTGCGACCTCGAAAGGCTTCGGAGCGAACATGGCTCCGAACACCGACAGTGTCAAATCAAACGAATGATCGTCGACCCCTTCGAGATTGCAGGCATCTCCTTCATGAAACTTCAGCTGCTCCAGACCTGCCTCCGCCGCCCGCTTGTTTCCGGCTTCCACCAGGTTCTTGGCGATGTCAATTCCAATTACTTCCGCGCCCTTCCGGGCCAACGGCAACGCGGTGGTGCCGTCTCCGCAGCCCAGATCCAGCGCGCGCAGCGGCGGCCTTACGCCTATCGATTCAACAACTGCTTCTCCTGATTCGCGCATGAAGTTGGCGATTTCGGTGAAGTCTCCTTTTTCCCACAACGCTTTATTTGGATTCATGTTCGTCCTCTCCGTCATTTGGGATTGCGTTCATAGAAATAGAGTCAGCAAACCAGTTGCGGCGAGCGCGATGGCCCATAGCAGATCAACGTTAAACCAGGCTTTCCGCAGCATTGCCAGACCCAGTTTTTCAAATACGAGAACCGCAACGATCGCTGTTACCAATAGGTAGCCTGCCGTGTGCAGCGAAGTTGCTACCAGAGCAGTCGTGATGTGTACGGTCGGCATGGCACATTGCGATTCTGGTACTGCCGGCATGGTCATTCCAAGAAACACGGGCACCACCATCAGTCCTGCTCCGTGCGCCGACGCCATGAGGAAGGACCATAGCGTCAACCCGCCCATCCCCACCCGCATTTGTACCCATCTCGGGTGACTATGACGAACTAGGCGCGCAACGGCAAAAGCGATCAGGATCAATGCCACCGGCCATCGCAGCGTCTTCATCGGCACCATTGCTCCCGCAACAATCGCCACCAGAATTGCTGCGGCCACCGCAAAGGCGTGCCCCAGCCCCAAGGGCAATAACGCACGCCACACCGCAGCGCTGCGACGTTCCTGCATCCCCAGTGAAACCGCGAAGAGCCATCCCATGCCCGGATTGATTCCGTGCCAGGCGCCGAGGAGCAGCATCACCCACATCGCTGTCGAACCTATTGCCGCGTGCGTCATAGCGGGTCCGAGTAGCAGTAAGAGTCAGACGAAGCGTCGCCGCCTTCCAATCGCACCTGGTGCGCGCGCAATCCGTCGAACTCGACAAAGAAGTTTTCATCCAGCTTCATCCCGCCCTTCGGATCTACGTCGAGCTTCACCATCCAACTCTTCAGCCCATCGGGATAGAACTGCTCGTCCCACGGAGAGTAAAGCGAGTTAGTGAAATATACGCGTTTCCCGTCTCGGCTGATTTCAACCATCTGCGGGCCGCCGTTCAGCGCTTTCTTGGGATTGCTCGGGTGTGCCGCGCGGCGCACCATGCCACCAATGTGCACTGAGCCCGTCTTCTTCGGTTTCTCAGGATCTGTTACGTCGTACTGGATAAACTCACCGGTCCCCCAGCAGGAAACGTAGAGAAAACGATCATCGAGTGACAAGTTGATGTCCGTTATAAATGGTGGCACTGCCTTAAAGCCTGGCAGAAAAGACGGCAGTTTGTCCGGGTCCGCGGGCTCAGCCGGGATTTCAATCACCTTGCGGGCTGTCCACTTGCCGTTTTTGCTACCGCTCTCGCGACGCCACATCCAGATCGACGCGGAAAGATCTTTAAGTGAAACGACGACACCGGCGAATCCATAGGTCTTGTTTGGATCGTGAGCAGGCCGCAGCTCCAGCACCATCTGTTGCTCTGCACCCAAATCAATTTCTTGCAGATGACGTTGCTTGTCCAAGTCCCACACGTGCAGCTTGTGGCCGTATTTTCCTGCCAGCAGCAGCTCAGGATTGGCGCCGTTTTTCACCATGTTCGGCGTGCCCCATTCAGAGGTCAACATGGTGGCGTGTCCCAGATGCCACCAGAAGTCGTAGGCCAGTTGCTGTGGGCCGCGATCTTTTTCCCAAGGGCCCTTCAACTCAAAGGTATTCGCGTCCATCAGGAAAATTCCACCAGGGCCCTCTCCGTTGGCGGATCCCAATGCGCTCCCATACACGCCGTCGGGGCCACAGTGGATTGTATGCGGCGCACTGTAACCGGTCTTCTTAATGAACTCCTCCGGCTCGATGATCTTCACGATCTTCGGCTGCCTGGGATTTGGCTTCGTGTCCAGTATGTAGATTCGGGACGATCGGATGCCGGGAACGATCAGGTAACGACGCTCCATGTGTGGGTGGGGAGCTTGCGGGCACAGGCACGCACTGCACGCGTTCCATCCGAAATGGTGCAACTCATCATCGTCATGGGGAAGGTCTGTCTGCCCGACCAGCCGGCCATACAGGGCGGATTTCGGATCGAGGTCAATCACGCCCATGGTTCCGCTCTTTCCACTCTTGCCGTCGCTCAGCAGCGCGACGTAAGCAAGACGTTCTGGTGGGGACTGTATCGCCATTCGCGGCGAGGGGTAAAAACTCGGATCTGGCAGCAACTGATTCATCTTTCGATTTCTCCTTTTTGAAATTGTTTTTATCAGTCAGGCAGAGAACACGACGGTCTCGCGTTTTAACCGCCGCAGGGGTACCAAGCCTTGAATCCCTGAGAAGTCTCTCTTTGCAGAGCCACCCGGATACGTGCCATATGGTGCCAGCTATGTCGCAGCGCATGGTCCTCAATCACGAACTGCGCGGTGACAGGCGCACCGAAGCTCAGCGAGAAGGGCGCCGCCCGGTCCAGCTCTTCATCCGTGAACTCTCGTACTGCGTTCGCCGCGTCCCGGCTGTTTTTGCGAAGGAGTGCGATCGTGGCCGCCTTCGTCACGCCAACCTGCTCACTTGCGTGCTTTGCATTCAACTCGGCGACATTCTCCCAGGTAATCGCGGTGACGGCCTTGCCACTGGCGATTGTTCGCGCCATCTCAATCTCAATTGGGTACACGCTGGCCACGTGATGCACCACGACACCCACGGACCGGCCGTCCCTCCATGACACTGGCTTGCTCCACTCCGCCTCCGAGAGCCCCTCAACTAAAGCTGCCAGCGCGGCCGCACCTTCCTCAATCCGCCCGGCAAGTGATTCAGAACGACGCCCCGGTAAACTTCCCATTTCCTGGCTAACTCCGATTTCGCATTGCGCTTCGAGAGTCCGCATCTTTCTTCTCCTTTGTGTCCGTCCAAATCCACCAATCGGCTTCTACCGATGGCGTTTTCGGTGCCACCATACATCGTGGTATAAAGATGCACTGATTCCCGGCAGGGGTCTTATCTGGGAGTCTGGCTTTCTTGACGGCAGCAGGGTCCCAGCGACATTCATTTGCTTTGGAGTCCGGCAGGGTTTGCCGAAACGCCGTAGCGGTAGTGGGTTATCTCGTGGACGTGCTATCTGAAGTTTTGAAGGCGGTCAAACTCGACGGCGCTATGTTCTACAACGCCGAGTTTTCCTCCCCGTGGTGTTTTCGCGCCCCGGGTTCAGGATCGTGGTCTACCCAGATCTCGCATGGCTCCGGTCACGTAATCATTTATCACTTGCTCACCGAGGGACGCGGATATGCGCACGTTGAAAATGACGACCGCATGGTCTCTCTTGTCGCCGGAGACATCGTCATTTTCCCCCACGGAGATCCTCACATCATGGGCAACGGCCCTCCGGTTAAGCCAGCGGACCATTCCTTGGAGGTACAACAGAATCTCACCCGAGGCCTGAAACTATCTCGCTTGGGCGGCGGCGGAGAGATCACCAGATTCGTCTGCGGTTTCATGACCTGCGAGCCGCAACTCAGCCGTGTCTTTCTCGGCGGTTTGCCTCCCGTATTTAAAGTCAATATACGCAACGACACCTCCGGCCAATGGCTGGAGAACTCCATCCGCTATTCCGTGGCCGATGCGGATTCCGCACGACCGGGCGGCGAGGCTGTGCTTGCCAAGTTGTCCGAGGCTCTGTTTGTAGAAACCTTGCGCCGCTACATTGCTCTACTGCCTCCCGAGCAAGTCGGCTGGCTCGCTGGCGCCCGCGATCAGGAAGTAGGGAAGGCCTTGGCCTTGTTGCATCGCAACCCGGCTCGTCCTTGGACTGTTGCGGATCTTGCCAGCGAAGTGGCAATTTCCCGTTCCGTGCTGGCCGAGCGCTTTCGACACTATCTTTCAGAGACCCCCATGGCCTACCTCACCCGGTGGAGGCTCCAACTAGGTGCTCAACTTCTCCGATCCACAAGCGCCAGTGTTGCTGAAGTCTCAATGGAAGTCGGCTATGAATCGGAGCCTGCCTTTAACCGCGCCTTTAAACGCCAATTCGGTCTTCCCCCCGCCCGCTTTCGGGCCAAGACCAAGTCTTCGCCTCCCCGTTTGCCAAATTGATTCGGGGTCGCTGGGTTTGCTAAGGTCGTCGTCATGTCCGAGCATTCCACTGAGCAGATACGCGAAATGCTCGACTCTCTTTATCGAGTGGATTCGGGACGAATCCTGGCCACTCTCATCCGCTTGCTCGGTGATTTTGATCTTGCCGAAGAGGCCATGCACGAAGCCTTTGCAGCTGGGCTAAGCTTGTGGCCGAGCAGTGGAGCACCCGGCAACCCGCGACCTTGGTTGATTTCGACCGCCCGATTCAAAGCCATTGATACTCTGCGTCGACGCGCAAGATTCGATGCCTCTCAAGACGACCTCGTGCGATATCTCGAGGCACAATCCCGGTCGGCGCAAAGTTCCAGTGATGAGGACAGCCTTGAAGATGATCGGCTGCGCCTGATTTTTACCTGCTGTCATCCATCTCTACCGCCCGAAGCGCGCGTTGCCCTCACCTTGCGTGAAGTCTGCGGATTGACGACCGAAGAGATAGCAAAGGCCTTCCTGACCACTCCGCCTACGCTGGCGCAGCGAATTGTGCGCGCAAAGACAAAAATTAGAGAGACCCCGATTCCGTATGAAGTGCCCACGGCGCAGGAATTGCCCCAGCGACTCGGCGCGGTGCTTCAGGTCATTTATCTCGTTTTTAACGAGGGTTATTCGGCTGCGGCGGGAGCGGAAGTTACGCGCACCGAGCTAACCGGCGAAGCCATTCGGCTGGGCCGCCTGCTGACCGAACTCCTCCCAGAGCCGGAAGTGAATGGGCTGCTCTCCCTGATGTTGCTGCACGAATCCCGTCGTGCCGCCAGAACCTCTCCGAGGGGAGAGCTGATTCTGCTGGAGAACCAGAATCGCTCGCTGTGGAACCGGGAGCAGATTGCGGAGGGCGTGGCATTACTTGAGAAAGCCCTGAAGTCCCGCCGCTTCGGCGCCTACACACTGCAGGCTGCGATCGCCGCCGTTCATGCGAAGGCAGAATCGGTCGCTGCGACCGACTGGCGTCAGATTGTCGCGCTGTACGACCAATTGGTACGAATCCAGTCTTCACCCGTGGTACAGCTAAATCGTGCCGTGGCTATTGCCATGCGTGATGGTCCCGAGGCTGGTCTGGCGCAGATCGATGCGGTGTTGGAACAGGGCGAATTGGCAAATTATTATCTGGCCCATTCCGCTCGGGCAGACATGTACCGCAGGCTCGGCAGGACCGCTGAGGCTCGGTCCTCTTATGAGAAAGCTCTGGCGCTCACCCAACAGGAACCGGAGCGCCAATTCCTGCAAGACCGCATTCGCCAGTTGAAATGAGTGAATTTCCCCTGGCGCATCTTGAGCGCAAAGCGGGGGTATGTCGGGTCTGTCCCTACATCAAAAAAAAGTTTTCTTTGGATTGTGGTGAGTCCCGGCATTGCAACCCACTTGCACGATTATCTTTTAGTGGATAGCCGACATCTCCTTCCTCAACGACTTCAGGTTGAGGCTTTTTTGGGGGTGCAGGTGGCATCACAAGAATTGCACTACCTAAACTCGGGCAAGCAAGTAACCCGAGCATCGCTACGAAAGTGAGGAAACCGAGGAATCTCTGAACCATCTCGTCCAGTTGGAAATCTATGGCGGGTGGCCCTGGATCGATTTTGGGTTTGCTTAACATAGTGCACGTAGAGAGGATATCACTATGACAACTTCCTCGAAAGTATAGATACGCGGCGGGTGCCCTGCAGTTCGGTTTTTGCGCGCCTTTTGCGTCCCGGTGTTCTTTACCGAGAAACCTGGGTCTTGAGGTTCCGGATCCCAACGGATTGAAACGCCACTTCGGCAAAGGGCATTTACACTTCATCCACGTTCAGTTGTTATCGGTGTTTCCGCTCCCAGTGATATCCTCTCTGGCGCGCATGAAGTCCACTAAATCCAAATCGATTCAGCGTCACTCGCCGTTTAGCCGAACAAACCAGAAGTTGGCCATGCGCGCGACCACCAGCCATCAAGCAAAACACGGACTCGTACGTCTAACCCGCTATGAGATCGTCAGGGAACGTTTCGCCTGACGGCAAGAAGGTCGGGCCGGGAGAAAACATGAAAAAGAAGGTTCTGGCGTCTGTCTCGTGGTCTGCCGCAATCCTGGGAATTCTTCCGTTGAGTACGGCGGCACAGGAGCAACCCGTAAGCGGAGCCGTTCAATTCACACATTCCATCAATGCTGACCCTTCGCTGTCTCCTGATGGCAGAGAGTTGGTTTACATCTCGGTAATCGCGGGTAAAGAGCAATTGTTCCGGATGGGAATCGATGGCAGCAATCCTCGCCAGATAACCCAGGATGACGCCGATCATGAAGATCCGGCGTGGTCTCCCAATGGAAATCGCATCGCATTCGTTTTGAAGAAAAGAGGACTCGAACAAATCCACCTGATGAATGCGGATGGCTCGGCGGTCGAGCCGCTGACGCCCAAAGAAACACGAACGATACATCCGGATTGGTCACCAGATGGGTTGAGTGTTGCCTATTGCACCGACGACGACCTGCAACCTCCCAAGAAGAATCCGTCCAATATCTACTCCATAGAAATCGCCAGCCGACGCATCACCAAATTGCTTTCGGGAGGTGTGAATACTTATCCGGTATGGTCGCCGGATGGGAAAAAATTGGCGTTTCGCAGGATGGTGGGCGAGAACAATTCAGAAGTCTTCATTGCCAATAGCGATGGAACTGCCGAGCGAAATCTTACCAATCATCCCGCTTTCGATGGTTGGCCGGCGTGGTCACCTGACGGTAACAAGATCGCGTTCGCATCAAACCGCGATCGAAATTATGAAATCTACATCATGAACGGGGACGGGAGTGGCGTGCAGAAAGTCGCGAATAACGAGGGGCGAGCAACTGCCCCGAAATGGTCGAAAGACGGAAAAACCATTTACTTTTCGATTTGCAGGAAAGTTGACTCCGACTTCGATTGCCAAATTTATGCGGCAAGGCTCGATGCGGTTGGAAAACAATAGGTTACGACAAACCGGATGAGCCGGTTTTAATACCCATGTTTCCGTTAAGCACGTTTGGGTTTATGCTCTTCGCACGTCGTCAAGAATCTTCAGCAAACGCGAGGTTTGTACTTGTGAGGAAGCTCCTCCTAATTTGTTGGCTGAGTGCAGGAAGAACACTGCACGCAGGCCAAGCTACCGTCACCACAGTGCCGGATGGTTGGCACTTACTAGACGCAGGTGATTTCACAATCTACGCACCCGCCAAATGGGACTTTCACAAGCTCCAAGGCATAGATTCGTACGTCGGCGAATTTGTCGGAGATGGTGTGCGATTAAAGTCCGATTACGGACTGTACTCGAACTCAATTCCGGCTGAGGCCAAGGAACCGGCCTATACGATCGTCGAAGAAAAAATCGGTGGGCACTTAGCAAGAATAGTCAGCTCGAAAACTACCGGCCACGGGATTACGGCGATATATTTTCGGGAGGATGGCAGCGGCAGTAACGGTCTTTTCATAGATGCAATTAATCTCTCCGACTCCCAGCAAAAAACAGTGCTTGCGATGTTTAGGACCGTCCGCTTCCGGCCCTCTCTGCCCCGGAGCTAATCCTAGCGCGGCGGGTGGCCCTAGATCGATTTTGGTTTGCCTGACATAGTGCACGTAGAGAGGATATCGCTGTGACAACTTCATCGAAGGTATTCCATAAGCTAATTTACCTGAGACTTTTTATCTCCCTATCTCTGCTGGGGTTTCTTTCCGCGACGGCTTACGCGAAGGTCCGCGTCGCGGTTTGCCAGATTCTCGTCATCGATGGCGATCGCGATGGGAATTTCCGTCGCATCGAATATGCACTGCAAACCGCACGCGAGCAACACGCGAACATCGCCGCCTTCCCGGAGTCTTCCATCCTTGGCTGGGAAAATCCGCAGGCGCACAAATCCGCAACTCCGATTCCCGGTGCGGATAGCGATCGCATCGCCGCCCTCGCCAAACAATACGGCCTCATGATCGCCATTGGACTCGATGAGAGGGATGGCGATAAGCTTTACGATTCCGCGATCCTCGTCGATAGGTACGGCAAAATCCTCTGGAAGCATCGCAAACTAAATGTGCTGCCCGAACTGATGGACCCTCCCTACGCCGAGGGAGACGCCAAGAGCATTAATGTGGTAGATACGGAATTCGGTCGCATCGGCGTGGTCATTTGTGCGGACACGTTTTCTGACGAATACGCCAATCGTATCGCCAGTCTCAAACCGGACTTGATGCTTGTTCCTTATGGCTGGGCCGAGACTGTCGACAAGTGGCCTGCGCACGAACGGGACCTGGAGGAACTAGTCGCCAGCCGTGCAAAGCTCTGGAAGTGCCCAGTGGTTGGAACCGATCTGGTCGGCGAAATGACGCATGGTCCATGGACCGGTCGCACGTATGGTGGAGGCAGTGTCGTTGCCGACGGCTCCGGGAAGGTACTCGCCATTCTCCGCGACCGCGACACTGATGTTCGCGTAATCGACTTGCAGCTCAGCCACTCTCAACAGTGATCAGTTTTATTTCGATTCGCAAATCACCCGCCATCTACCTCGGCTCGATTACCTCGGCCTCTGGATTTCCTGAACATTTTCGGCACTTCGTCTGACGACAAAAGTATCGGTGTACAAAATTTGTTGATTTCCTGGTGGAGTGGTAAGGCTTGTGTGGATGGCAAAGCGGACCGGTGCTCCCGTGGTCACCCAGTCCTCATACACCCACCCAACGGTTCGACTCGAAAGTGGCCGGACGTGAGTAGTTTCCATCCGGCACCCTTCGTCATTGGAATAACCACTGAAAGGGTCTGCTACCCAGTTGTCAGCACCGCGAAGACTGTTCCAGATGTGCCCTGATGGTTCCCATTTCTGTACGTCCCACCTATACAAAATTCCCGAACCAACGTAGCCTCCAGGTAATCTACAGCCCTGAATGCGAAAAGATGAGAGAGAAAGATTCCAGAGACGTGCATAATACGTGTCTTGCGAAGCCACGTCCGAATCACCCAGGACAACGTCCATGTGCGGGCCGTATCCGAAAAAATGGCCGAAACGGCGTTTATGTGACAACTCCGCAGCACTCAGAAGAAGAGCAACCACAAGCATGATGGCAGAGATGACTTTGATGATTCGACCCATAATGCCATTCTACCTTGGCCAAGCGCCCGGGAAGTCCGCCTACCAATAAAGTCGCACCCAGTACCCCTCTAGATTTTTACCGCGCTGATTTGGATTATTGGTTCGCTATTGGTGTAGTTAGGGACGTCGCCCACAATTTCTTGCGCTTGCGGCCCCCACGCCTGAACATATTCGTCGAGGGACTCGAAGTAAAGGTGGCCCAAGGCGAGATACGTCGGCGGAGATCCCGGAATGGCCCCGGCAATCCCTTCTTCAACAGCGACACTCTTAAGAGTTGAGCCAAGAAGTCGCTGCACCATGGGAATATGCTTTGAGCAGTAGTAGGACATGTCAAAGTGGCTTCCCGGTCGATTTGGATAGAACACACTCACCTTTACCATAGAACCTCTCAGTCGAAGATCGAACCGCTGTGAGCCCGGAGGTTACGCGACCACTCATCGCCACGTCAACAAATTCAATTTGCGTTCAATTTGCGTCCCGGGAAGCTTACCGAAAACATTGCGAATAGTACCCATGTTTCCGATCACCCCGGTTACCGGGGCTTGGGCATTAGACCGAGCTCCCAGAACCCCGGTTGCTAAGGTATTGCCCCGGCGGCTGGAAATTTTCTAGGATGATTTGTCGAATTTCGCTACGGCCGTTCGACTATATCGTGAAGGCAGGACAACTAGCCTGCCTAAAGACCATTCAGGAGAAGACAATGCCGCAATATTTGGTTGCTGGTTACCTCCCCGACGATTTCGATCCGTCCACCGTTTCCGAAGCGACAGGCCGCGATATCCACGCGCTCAACGCAGAAATGGAGGCTAAGGGTGTCATGAAGTTTGCCTGCGGCCTTGGCTCCGCGAAGTCGCTGCGGGCGCAGCCCAATGGCATAGTCCACGTCACTGATGGGCCATACCTGGAGACCAAGGAACACATCGGGGGTTTTTATATATTGGAATGCGCTGACATGGACGAGGCGGTGGCATGGGCGCGCAAAGGCGCTGCCGCCACTCGGGGGCAGGTCGAGGTGCGCGAGATCTTCTTTATGCCGGACCCCGCAAAGGACTGAGCGGTACGGCAACAATGAACTGGTTCTGCGCAGTGGCGTCTTTGTCTGCCGTGCGCCGTTCGTTTGTGGACCTCCGCGGCCGATGCTGACGCTTGGGATCCGAAAGTGCGGGTCCCGATGTGTGTAAATGCAGCAGCCGCGCACTCCTACCTTCTACGAATAACAAGAATTACGGAGTTGATTCTGGCAGGACGCACGCAAGCTCAGGTCGACGACGAAGGCCCAAAGACACGAAGGTCGAACAACCTTCCCTAAGATTTTTGCGACCACAACGCAGTGCGCTCACGCCCTTGGCAAAAGCCGAGAAGAAATGAGCGTTTTGTAATCTACGGCCCAATCTGTTGAAGAACAGTCCGCAGCGGGGCAGAAGGGAATTGCAGCATTCCTTCAGTGAGTGAGTGGAACCTCAGTATCAACAGAACTGCAAGAGAAACCGAGAGCGCAGCAACAAACAGATTTACTAGATTTGCGGCATTAGCCTATTGTTGCGGATGCTTTTATTTTGCAGACGATCGATAGAAAAGGGCCCGATCGATGAGGCGCGGTGCGGCGATAGAAGTTCCCAGTTCGTCCTGATCCGTGCAGAGTTTCTTGATGGCGGGAATCAGATCTGTGCAGAGTTTGCTTTTGTCGAGCAATAAGGTTGCTCCATAGCTTAGGGAGAGTTCGCGCGTCTCATTGTCCGTGTACAGCGACATAGCCAGGATGCGTTCAGCGGAACCCTTAAGAACGGACCTGATATAGCCCGGGGCCATCGCGGATTCGTCACGCATATGAACATCCATCAGCACGACTCTGGGTTTCAATTCCGCGGCTCTTTGAACCAATTCTTTAAATCCGCTGGCCTCGCCTACGACTCTGACAGGACCTTCCTCCTCCAGAAAGTTGATGATCACGCGACGTAGCTTGTCTAAATCATCTGCGAGCAGGACTCGAACTAGGGAAGGATTTGCTCCATCCGGCCTGAGGAGAGGTTTCAGAGCGTTCATAGCGAAACCTTTGGGCGGATTGGGCGGGTCGGGAGCGTTAACCATAGTAGAAGGGTCAAGCAATTGTCAAGAATGAAAAATCCTGGAAGGTCCCCGTCACATTGTCTATCCCCTTGGCGAAGTTGCAGCAAGGGACATCCCCCATGGACCTATGCATTAGACTGGACGCGCCCAAGGCCGTAATGGCCCCACTTGATTCGATAACGGCGTCAATACTAAAAACCAGCTTGGTCATTGGTTTTTTGTTTTCTCTCGTGCACTATGTGTTCGATCTGGTTCTCTCAAGGGTTTGCGAGAAAGTTCGTTACTCTCCTGTAAAGGATGGTGCCGGCATGACACTGCGTGAATTTTATGTTGATCGTCGACGTATAGAACTTCCCATCTTCCTGAAAGTCCTCAAGTCCCTCCCAGCGGATCATATGGGTTACAAGCCGCATGAACGCTCTCCATCGGCGGAACAGTTGGTATGGACACTCACCAGCGAGTTGCGGTCTTGTATCGAGGTCGTCACCACAAACAAGGGAGAATGGAAACCGCAACCGCCTCCGCCTCACAATGAGATGTTGGAGCTGTTCGAGCAATTGTCCAACGAGTTGACCGATCTCGTCGCCGCGATGGACGAAACTTCCTGGGCCCGGGTCGCGCAGTTCTACGTCAACGGTAAGGTCGTCTTGGAGCAACCGGTGGGACAGTTCCTGTGGTTCATCCTCTTTGACGCCATTCACCACCGGGGACAACTCTCTGCGTACCTGCGGCCGATGGGCGGCACCGTGCCCTCCATCTATGGCCCTTCCGCGGACAGCAGATCCTGACAGTTACAGGAAGCTATTTTGCCAACCCATACTGCCCCCTCGGCAGTACGGTACTCAACTCGGCCGTTCCCGATTACATGTGTGGCATAACCCAAGCCTGTATGCCCCCCGGCACAGCGCTTCCTCACTCCACGTGCAACCCTAGGTCAATGGAGGTTCCCATGCCATTCAATTTTATGACCCTGTCAAGGGTAGACATGCCCGTAAGTCTCGCCGAGGGCCTGAAGATTCTCGAACGCGATCATTTTTGCTGCAGGTATTGCGGCTTGGACGGAAAAGCCAGCTTTGATAACGCGCTGGTGATGTCCGTGGATTTCGTCATGCCGCGTGCTCACAAGGGCAAGAAAGACCCCGCGAATCTGGTCGCCTGCTGCCGCCCCTGCAACGTAATCAAGGGCAAGCGGATCTATCGGAGCTTTGACGATGCCAGAAAGTACGTGCTTGCACGCCGCGAAGAGTTGCGCCATGCCTGGGAAACCAAGCACGCGCGGCACGCCCATCCAGTGGAGGAGGTTCAACCCACTCTCTGTGCAGGCATCTAGCCGACCTCGCAATAGAAGGATGATCGTCAACCCTCGCCGGGGCTTTCCCGGCTGAGTTCATCTTCCACACTTACAGGAGCAAATAGACTAGCTCGTGAGTCACGCTGAGTGAATCCCCTTCACCCCATGAACATCTGCAGTGATGGCTGTCACATATTAATAATTGGTACTCGCGTACTACGGCCTCTTCTACATCCCCAGTACATACTCGATTCGCAACGATAGAAATCCACTGAGCAACACACGTGCATGCAGGTATGAACTTCGCCGGTGTTTCTATACATGCACAAACTTCTGGTCGTGAATAGAGTTCAAGGAAGACCGTGACAGAAACTGAGGAACTAAATGAGAGTTGACAGATGTAGGGTAAAACTGCGGTCTCGTCATTTCTGGCTTGCGGGGCTTTGCCTCATGGTTCTGAGTTTGGTGGGCCTCAACGTCTCAGCGCAAGAAAGCCGAAAATTGATTGTGCAAGAAGCCCCGGCCTATCCTGCGGTGGCGAAGGCCATCCACTTGACCGGCACTGTGAAGATACAAGTCGTCATTAGTAAGGACGGGAATATTCGAGAGACCAAAGTTCTTGGCGGTCATCCGTTGCTTGTGGACGCTTTCCTCGATGCCATAAGGAAATGGAAGTATGCCCCGGCTCAGGCTGAATCGACGACAACGCTGGAATTCAATTTCCATCCGTAGGTCCGGCTATTGCCCCGGCATTCAGCACCGTCTGCGGGTTTTCACTCATTGCAACCTTCACCTCAAGGGCGTATACGTGGTCTATGGACCGTAGCAAGCATGTTCGGCCTCGTAGTGCCCAGGATATCTCTCTATCCAACGCGGAGCCCAATCCGACTCTGGTTTTGCCTTTTGGCCAAAACGGTGCCGGCCTCCTCACGGGCCATCCCATCGGATTGGTAATTGTCCTCGGTCTTATTTTGTTGGGTCTGGTCGGAATGCCGGAAGCTCGATGGTTTTTTGCCGGATCGCTGGTCTTAGGCGGCGCCTTTGGACTAATTCTCTGGCTCCATCATCGTTAATTTACGTACGCCACCCGCGTAAAACGCAAAATCTCTTCTTAGCCGGCTTGCCCAATCAACAGCACGTAGCCATCGGGGTCCGCTAAGCGAATCTCTCCCTTTTCCATATAAAAGGGATACGTTATCTCCGGTGTGGTCACGCCCTTCTCCAACAATTTCTCCCGCAGCCCGATCAAATCATCCACATAGAGATAGAACAGCACTGCCTGTTGGTCCGCGACTATCGGACCACTTGCTCGCGTCACCATGATCCTTGCTCCACCCGACACTAGATCTGCCCAACAGAGAATTCCGGCGCCGTTCTTGAACGTACTCGCCACCTTAAAGCCGAGTAACGCATAGAAATCGCTCGAGCGCTGCACGTCACCCACATGGGCCATCGGCACGAGATTCAAGATCGTTGGTTGCATGGTAGTGGGTATACCTCTTCGCGACCCGCTCGCACTGCCGGTCGCGCCGCTTCACGAAAGGGAACCAATCTAGCACACGAATACCCGATCTGGCTCCTGGCAGGCCATCACCTTACCTGCTTACCAGCGGTCGGGCCCAGAGCTGCATACAAACTCTCCGCAACGGCGCGTCGAACTGCCTCAGCACTAGCTTCGTTTGCACGGTCTAACCGTGTGGCAATGTAGGGGGACTCCTTGCCTGGCGGCCTCTTTGCAGGGGTCAATAAAGCGACCAACCGCTCTCCTCGCTTCACTTCAAACACCTGGTCTCTCGTTCCAGCACTTGCCTCGGGTAACGAATAGCTGATCTCATAGAGATCGTTCCATTTTGTTTGCATCCGGCTTTGCCCATCTCCAGCCGCTCCTCGATGCCCAAGGATCAATTCCACTGGTTCCACTCGTAGCAAACAGTTGGCTTGCCCCGCAACACTTTTACAGGTTGGTTCTCCCTTCGCCTCCACTACGGCAATTTCAAAGTCATCTGGCCAATGGCCAATCAGAAAGCGAACCTGCTCTTGAAGCGGATAATCGGCACACGGGAAAGGCGGACACGAGGGACCTTGCAGCGTGATGTGGTTGGCAACTCCAGGCTTGGAGGTTACAGACTGCACTTCTGCCTGTTTCACGAAGGCCGCGGCAAATAAAATCACCGCCAATAATGCGATCGCCAGACGTACCATATGGTTCTCCTTTCCCAACCCATAGCCTCTTGCTACTTATGCCCACAGATGCGCTTTGGAAAAGCGCCGTTGCCTTTTGCCTGTTGCTCCCGCGCCAATAAACGTCGCTGCGCACTGGCAAACTCGAATTTGCTGACGTAGGCTATTCATGCTCATGCAGATTCGCCCCTGCTTTGCCGATCCTATCAAGCAACTCGAGGACAGCCGTGAACCTAAAAACAGTTTTTCTCTGCTTCATCCTGCTGCTTGGCACTCCGCTTTACGGGCGTCCGAAGACCGACGTCATCATCATGCGCAATGGTGATCGCCTGACCTGCGAAATCAAGAGCCTCGATTCCGACGTTCTTTACGTCAGCTTGGACTATGTACTTGGCACCATCTCTGTGAACTGGTCGCAGGTCGACCATATCGAAAGCAAGCAACTCTTCCTGGTTAAGACCGAAGATGGTTCTGTCTACTCCGGCATGATCTCCACTCCTGACAGTACAGGAGCGCGACCTACCAAAATTGAAGTGTGGGAGCCTCCCGAAGAGAAGGTGGAGTTGGAACGCATCGACGTCATCAGGATGGAGCCGACCGCAAAGAACTTCTGGGAGCGCTTCAATGGGGAAATCGGATTGGGCGCGACATACAACAAAGGAAACAACACCGCCCAATACAATCTAAACGCCGATGCGAATTATCCGCGGGAACGGTGGTCAGCCTACGCAAGTTATAACTCGACTCTTTCTTCCAGTGAAGGTACTTCACCCGCAAGTCGCAATGAGATCGAAATTGGGGCGCAGCGACTACTCCCTTGGAACAATTGGTACTACACGGGTGCAGCGGATTTTCTGCAGAGCTCCGTGCAGGGAATTCAGCTGCAATCCACTCTGGGTGGCGGCATCGGCCGCTATCTGAAGAACAGCAATCGCGCTTCTATCTCCGTCGATGGCGGTCTCGCCTGGCAGCGCATCAATTATCAGGAAAGCATTCTTCCTTCAACCACTCAACAGAGTATCTCTGCCCTGATTGGCGCCAAGGTCTATCTCTTTGTTTTCGACAAGACCACTCTCACTATAAACACGAGTGTTCTCCCATCGTTTTCTGATCCCGGCCGAGTTCATTTCAACTTGAACACTTCCTATTACATCAAGCTCTGGCGCAAGCTCACCTGGAATATCTCTTTCTACGGCAATTGGGACAACCGTCCTCCCCCGGGATTTTCCGCGAGCGATTATGGCACCAGCATCGGCGTAACGTGGAAATTCGGCAACCGCTGAAATGGGGCCATTTCGGCTTGCCTGCTTCTTTGGTGCCGCAGGCTTCAGCGAAGTCATTCCCTGATGTCACTGGCCAATCGAAGAAGGGCGACGGCAGGCACTATGTCATTTGTGATCCACACCGCCGCCCTGTTTGCAGGTTCGCGAGTATAGGAAACAGCCCTGCAGCCTGCTGTTCAATTTTGAACACTTTCGCGGTCTGGTTCTAACGGCCCGATCATCTCGATTCGCCGTGGCTCCCCTAAACCAACACTAATGAATTGCTACGTGGTACTTAAGTACCAAAACCGCAGAACTCCCGTGCCATGGACTCCTGCACTGGCATTGACCTACTCTTGTTTCCGGCAGGAGATGTTTCCCGGTCTCAAAACCGGATGCCTTACCAGATTTAGCCGGCCGATTTTCCACAGGCTTGCAGTGTGGCCATCTTGACACTATCCTTTATAGGGATAGAGTTCCTTCGTAGGTTCTTTTTTCTACGGAGGCACTATGTCACGGAAATTGGCATCGGTTATTTTTGCGTTGGCCATTCTTCTGAGCGCGATGGAATTGAAGACGGCCCTAACGGCTATTCACTCGAACGGGACGGTCATTCAAGCGAATGGTCCGGCACCTGTTCCACCGCCACCGCCTAAGAAGCAGGCTTAATTAGAGCTTGGCTCGACGAGACATAGACGCTCCTCACGTCTCGATCAAATCCAAGCACTGAGGGTTGATGCTTGGTTCATTGAGTTTATCGATTTGGTGCTTCGGGTTATTCCTTGAAGTCGCCTTCGTGGTGTGTTCAATCGTTCGTAAATCCTTTTTCTCCTATTTCTTCCTCAATCTATATTTTCTGATGGAGCTTGGCGGCAATGTCGCACGCTATCTTGTCATCGCCAGACTTGGCACAACATCTGAGGCCTATCGCTACACCTACTATTACACCGATGTCTTGCTGACCCTCCTGCTGTATATCGCTCTCATCAGCCTCTTCTCCCGGGTTTTCGCGGAGCTCCGGCTGGGCAAGTATGTTCACTTGACCGCAGTGCTTTTGCTCCTGGGCACGGTCGGGTTCACCTACTCGGTCGTCGCCATATCCAAAGGTCGCCTTACCAGTAGCTTCGCTTACGGCCTTTCGCAGAATCTCTATTTTGTTGGCCTCGTACTCACCTTTGTTTTGTGGGGTGCAATCGTCAAGCTACACGAGACGCGCACCAGGCTAGTCCAGTTCGTCCTGGCTCTCGGTATCTATTTCAGCGCTTATGCCGCACTTTACGCTTTTGTGAATCTGGGTGGCAAATTCGCTTTCATGAGCAATCTGGCTCCTGTCCTTGGTTGTCTACTGCCTCTCTCTTGGACATTCACCATGTGGCGCCATACGGAAGAATCCCGTATGATTCCCGCGCGAGTGCTGGCCACGCAGTAATCAATTCGCTCCGCCGTTCTTCTTCTCTCTTAAGAACTCTTCCACATCTCCCAAATGCTCTCCCAGCAGATTCAGTTTGCGCGACAGTCCTTGTATCTCCGCTTCTGCTCTGCGATTCACGGCATAGTCCAGTTCGCTTCGGACGCGATCCTTACGATCTTGCCGGTTCTGGCTCATCATGATCACTGGCGCTTGAATCGCCGCCAGCATCGAAAGGAAAAGGTTCAATAGAATAAACGGATACGGGTCCCAGGCTTTTTTCGCCAGCAGGGTATTGGCCGCCGTGTACGCGCTCAGCACCACGGCAAACACAATGATGAACGTCCACGAACCGCCTACACGTGCTACCGCATCCGCAATCCGTTCCCCGATGGTTTCTTTTTCATCGATGATCTCGTTCGCATTGCGCATCGCGCGGATCCGCACCAGCTGCTGCGAATTGTGGAACTGCTTTCCGAGGACAGTCAGCATCGGCATCCCCGCCAGTGGTTTTCGCTTCAACAACTCCTCAATGTCGTCTCGGCTCACCTCTAGGCAAATTGTCTCTTCCATGGACGTGGCATTCGTCTGGTGCGGCGTGCTTTCCAGCATCGACGCAAATCCAAAAAACTCTCCATGCTCGGGTTCGTCCACCACTACTTCCTGGTGATCTTCGTCTACCGTGGTTACCCGCACGCGCCCGGACATCATCACGTAGGCTTGTCCGCCGGCCTCTCCTATCTTGTAGATGCGCTGCCGCGGAGCGAATTTCTTCATCTCCACTTGCCCCGCCAGCACCGCCGCTTCTTCCTCATCCAGCAGCGCAAACAGCGGCACATGCCTCAGTTCATTCGGATCGCATGCCATAACCAGTTTCCTCCCCTGGTTCAATATTCTATTCCGTAAATGCCCGCATCTGTTCTACGCTACACCGCTAGCCATTTCCTGAAAGTTAAAGCGGCTGCCATTGTAGACCTGATTTTTGCATTCCACCGACAGGTCCTCTATCTCTATAATTCTTTGTTTTTGGCTGGCTGCCTGCATCGGCGAGCACACCAACTCGCCAAGGGCACGGTTGGAGTCTCGCGTCGATTTGTCTTTGGGAAATGTGTTAACGAGTAGCCGGCTTTGCGGATGCTTCGACAGCTTTTGTCAGTGATTCCAGCCTGTCGTGTAGCTGCCCGATCTTCGCCGCTTCCTGCCGCAACTCTTCCTGCTCGAACCTGCGCTTCATCTGCGCATCGTCTTCGTCGCTTTGTTCGCCGGGATTGCGGATAAACGTCTGCTCGTCGATCACGAACATCTTCATTAGCAGCTCCAGCTTTCGCTGCCTGTCTTTTAACTCTTGTCGCAGCGCCGCCAATTCCGCATCTGCTTTTTCGGGATCATTGGCAACCGAAACGTCATCTGTTTTTGTGGTTGCGTTGCTCTTGGCCAGCCGTGTCTCTTCCGGTTTGTTTTGTTTGCCCACCGTCAATTTCGTGATACCGTCATCCGTCACCACCAGCGCTTTTTTCACCATAGTCCCGCCGGCGCCATCTGCGGCACGCTTCGACGTATCGTCCGGTCTCTGGGTTTTGGTTTGCGCCAGGAACAATTCCGGCGTACAGAGGAACACAACTAAAATCACTGGAAAGGCGCGGAGGTAGGGCTTCATATGGTTCTCCGTCAAAACACACGTGGCCTTTAAGGGCAGTCTACTCCTGGGGATTGCGATGTCCAGGGTACAACTAGGGCGAAACCGTAGTACTAGCCGAATCAGTCAGCCCCATCTGTTTGCCACTGGAAACTCCGTTCTTCGCTTCCGCAACAACCCTGACACTCTCTCCCTAAAGCGCAGGTGACCGGAAGAGAAAGTTTCATGAAAGGAAAGAAGGTACAAAGCCTTTTCCTCCCATGAAAACTATTTTGTAGCGTGACAATTATTTGACATACAACGCCTGCCCTTTCGGTTACTCTCTCCCCACGGACGGCGGGGTAGAGCGGTATAGGCCTAAATTGCCGGGCGGGCTTTTAGGCGATGCCGTTCTTCTCGCCGTCTATCCCGAAATATCCCCACAAAAGTTCCCGCCGTCTCGCGCTTGTTGCTTCCACGCTTCCTTGATTACAGTCCATGCTTCGAGCCCACTCTTTTACAGTTCGCCCGAAGAAATGTTTAAAACTGTGCAAAAGTGAACAGCGTCAGACTTTCTCATTCCTTATCCTCCTGCTACTCTGGCGGCGAGACGGATCACTTTCGGCTAACGGCTGGGCGGGCCCTTAGCATTCTGATCATCTCGCCGTCCTTCATTTTCCACTCTTACGATCTTCGCCGTTCACGCCCATGCCTGATATCCGCTCCTCACTTGTGCTAACGTAGCGCGTTACTCACTTCCACTTTGCGGAGTCCTCGTGCCCAACATTCCTCTTCGCTGCGGCGGTCCTAAAGCCCGTATCGCGGTCATTCCCGGTGACGGCATCGGCAAGGAGGTCACTCCCGAAGCCGTGAAGGTCATCAAAGCCGCCACCGCAAAACGCAATCGCCCGCTGGAGTTTGTTGAGTTCGATTGGGGTGCCGACAAGTTCCTTCGCGAAAAGGTGACCCTGCCGGAGGGCGCGCTGGAAATACTGCGCGATGAATTCGATGCCATCCTCTTCGGTGCGCTAGGCGATCCCCGCGTGCCCTCCAATCAGCACGCCGCGGACATTCTCCTCGGTCTCCGCTTCAAGCTCGACCTTTACGTCAATGCACGTCCCACAGAACTTCTTCACCCGAGCTTGACCCCTCTGCGAGACCGAGGCGTCGGTGATTTCCACTTGATGGTCTTTCGCGAAAACACGGAAGGGCTTTACGTCGGCATCGGCGGCTTCTTCAAGAAGGGAACTACCGACGAGGTCGCCGTCCAGGAGGACGTCAATTCCCGTAAGGGAGTCGAGCGCATCATTCGCCACGCTTTCGACTACGCCCGAGCCCGGAAACTTAATCGCGTTTGCATGTCCGACAAATCTAACGCCATGACCTTTGCCGGGGACCTCTGGCAGCGCGTCTTCAAATCCATCCGTGCCGAGTACCCTGAGATCGACTCCCGCCACCTCTATATTGATACCATGGCCATGGAACTCGTCCGCGATCCTGGCCAGTTCGACGTCATCGTCACCGGCAACCTCTTCGGCGACATCATCAGCGACCTCGCCGCTCAGCTGGTTGGTGGCCTCGGGTTGGCACCCTCCGGCAACATGCATCCAGGTAAGACCTCGCTCTTCGAGCCTGTCCATGGCTCCGCACCCAAAATCGCCGGAAAAGGGATAGCGAACCCCTTCGGCGCAGTCCTGACCTCCGGCCTAATGCTCGAATTCCTGGGCTGGAATGAAGAAGCTGTCCTATTAAAGAAAAGCGTGAGGTCCGCTTTGGCCTCAAGTATTACTACACCTGATCTCGGTGGATCTAAACAAACAGTTGAAGTGGGCGACTGGATTGCCAATTTCGTTTCGAAGGGCACATCATGAGGTAGCTCAAGCAGGACTCAAGATTCGAATTGGACGGAGGTCCGAGCCTACTGGTCGCGCCGGGCAAAGATTAGGGTGATCAACATCCCGATCAAGAATCCCCCGACGTGCGCCCATACCGCCACGCCACCCGCTGGGCCGCCTCCGATTCCTCCGAGTGCTTCCAGGAACTGGAACACGAACCAGTAGCCCAGAATGAGAAAGGCAGGCACTGGGATCAGGAAGATGAAAAAGAACGTCAATATCCTCGCCCGAGGGAATAACAATATATAGGCACCCATCACGCCGCTGATCGCTCCGCTGGCCCCAATAGCAGGGATGTGCGAATTCAGATTGAACAGCACGTGCACCAACCCTGAGCCGATTCCGCAAACCAGGTAGAACAGCAGGTAGCCGATGTGTCCGAAGTGGTCTTCAATATTATCGCCGAATATATAAAGGAACAGCATATTCCCGAGGAGGTGCATCAACCCGCCATGCAGGAACATGCTGGTGAAGAGCGGCTCCAGGGCAAGTTGCAGACTGCCGTGACTAGCGAGCAGGGCAGGGATCTTGGCGGGCACCGTTCCGTAGGCAAACACGAACGCCTTTTGCGCTCCCAGCGGGAGTGTCACCTGGTAGAAGAACACCACCACATTAATAATGATCAGCGTTACGTTGACGAAGGGCGTGGTGCGCGAGGGGTTGATATCTTTCAGCGGGATCATGAACGGTTCAGGGTTTTGCTTTCCGTGCCAGCGATGGCGCCGCTCTTCCTAAGAGATTGCGCGATTCGACAGCGTAGCGGAAACGCCCCGGAATGGAAAGCCCAGGGGGTCGGTTTTCGGCAGGGAGTAGGGAAGTAATCGTTGCGCGTCCTATAATTAATCCGCGCCGGTTGCCAGAGTTTACATAATCTACTGAACGTAAAAAGGCCGATTTGTGCGGGGATTTGAGAATGATTGCCACACTTTTTCGTAATTACCCTGGTTACGATGATCGTAATTTCGTTGATTTCGTGGCGCGACCCCTCCACTCCGCTCCTGTCGGGATGACAGCTCCCTTTTCCCTGGCTTACAAGCGACGATCGGCTGCCGTTTTTGCAATGCCGCCAACTCGCCATTGGCAAAATCTCGACCAGAGTCCCCGCACTACGGCGCGCAAACCGATTTTTCTGTGAAAAAGTGACGCGCTATCATTGCGATGTTTTCGCGGCTGTGGTAAGTATTTTAGCTCTGCACTTGAGCGCACTTTGTGTGGTTTGTTCCGCGCTCTATTGTCGTCGCACCGACTACGAATGCCTGCCCGGGAAACGGAAGCCATCATTCTGAAGACTTTTCCGCTGGGCGAGGCCGACCGCCTGGTCAGCTTCCTCGGTCGTGCTTCGGGTCGTATGCGGGGCGTGGCAGCCGGCGCCCGGCGTATCAAGAACCGGTACGGTTCCACGCTGCAAGTCATGTCGCACGTGCAGTTGTGGTACGTCGAGAAGGAAACGCGCGACCTCGTACGCATCCAGCAGTGCGAACTGCTGGAGTCGCTCAACAAGTCTCAGAGCGATTATGGACTGAGCACCGGCCTTGCTGCTGTCAGCGAGATCGTGGAGATGGTTCTCCCGGAGCACGAAGTTAACGAAGCTATGTTCCGGCTGATTCTGCTGACGGTGAGGGAAGTGGAGCGACGCGCTAGTTGGCCTTTGCCGCTCGGCTACTTCGCGTTCTGGACGGTTCGACTCGCCGGCTGGCTGCCGCGCTTCGATGCCTGCAGCACTTGCGGCAAGGTGTTCGGCGCGCAGAACGCTTACCAGGGTGACTGGCTGCCGGGGTTGCTCTGCGAGGACCATCGCCGTTCGGGAATGAAGCCTGTTTCGGCGGCGGCAAGGGAATTGGCGGAACGCTTCACGCGCGCGAGCCTGGATAAGCTTGAACTGGGATCGGAGTTTGCGGAGCCCGGCAGGCAGTTGCGCGAAGCAGGGTTCAACTGGATTGAGCATCACGCGGAACGAAAATTGAAAACACGCGGACTGTTGGAGACCACTTGACAGCTAAAGTAAAACTTGAAAAGAAACCTTCCGGCCTCAACTTTCAAGATCTCATTCTCAAACTCATGCAGTTCTGGGGCAAACAGGGTTGTGTCCTCCAACAGCCGTTTGACACCGAAGTTGGCGCCGGTACCATGCACCCGGAAACGTTCCTTCGCGTGCTTGGACCTGCTCCGCATCGTGTGGCGTATGTGCAGCCCAGCCGTCGTCCCGCTGACGGGCGTTATGGCGAGAATCCCAATCGCCTATACAAACACTTCCAGTATCAAGTCCTCCTGAAGCCATCTCCCGTGGACATTCAGGAAATGTACTTGCGCAGCCTGGAAGCCATTGGCATCGATTTGCGCGAACACGATATCCGCTTTGAAGAGGATAACTGGGAGTCGCCCACACTGGGCGCGTGGGGAATTGGCTGGCAGGTTCTGCTCGATGGATTGGAAATTACGCAGTTCACCTACTTCCAGCAGAGTGGCGGCATCGACCTCGACCCCATCTCCGTGGAGATCACTTACGGGCTGGAGCGCATCTGCGCGTTCCTGCAGAACGTGGAGAGTGTGTACGACATCCGTTGGACCGAGGACCGTACGTATGGCGATATTCGCCTGGCGGAAGAGCAGCAACTGTCGGAATACAGTTTTGATCACAGCGATGCCGCGGCATTGCGCGCAGAATTTGAACTGCACGAGAAGCAAGCCAAGGAATTGCTGGACGGCTGGAAGTCCGTGGAAGGGAAGGAGCGAGTACGTTACCCGCTGCTGGCGGCTTACGACCACTGCTTGAAATGCTCGCACCTGTTCAACCTGATGGACGCCCGTGGCGTGATTTCGACAACTGAGCGGGCCGCGTTGATGGGCCGAGTCCGTACCCTGGCGTGCCGGGTGGCGGCAGCTTACCTGGAGCAAAATGTCGGCGCGCCGACATTGAAGCGCGAGGTACTGGCATGAGCCGGTTGCTTGCGGTGGCTGGGCGTCAGATCTGTGATGTTGCATTTTGCGTGGATTCCAACAGCAGAGAAGCTAGGAATGTCGGCGCGCCGACATTTTCCATCGAGTGCCGCGCATGACTCCCCCTCGCAAATCCTCTTCGAAGAAGGTTTCGTCCCGAATGGCTAAACTCGCTACTTCTCCCAAGTCAGGTAAATCGCTGAAGAAGGTCGGCGCCGCCGCCTCTTCGAAAGTCGCCGATCTCACACAGAAGCGTGTCGAACTTCTCTTCGAGATCGGAAGTGAAGAGATTCCCGCGGGCATGCTTCCCCGAGCTATCGCCGAATTAAAGTCCATTTTCGAAAAACAATTCACGGCCGAAAACCTGACGGAAGGCGTCACGGTGGAAACGTTTGGTGGACCACGCCGCTTGACCGCCTGGGTCCGTGGACTGGTCGCCAAGCAAGCCGATGTCGAGAACGAAGTAACCGGGCCACCCAAGTCCGTGGCCTACGACAATGTCGGCGCGCCGACACGAGCCGCCGTCAGCTTTTCCGACAAACAAGGCGTCTCACTCGACAAACTCTATTTCGTGCAAATTCCTAAGGGCGAGTACGTCGCCGCAAAAGTCATCAAACGCGGTCGCACGGCGCAAGACCTTTTGCTCGATATTTTGCCTCGCGTGATTCACGACATTCCCTGGCCGCGCACCATGACGTGGACAGGACTAGAAGGCGCGCGATTCATTCGCCCGATTCGTTGGATCGTGGCGTTGCTCGATGGCAAGACGTTAAAGTTTACGTTCGGGGGAGTGACATCCGGAAATGTGACCCGCGGTCATCGTTTCCTCGGTAAGCCTGATATTGTCGTGCAGAACTTTGCGGACTACGAGAGAAAGCTCCGCGCCAATGGGGTCATCCTGCGGCCATCAGAGCGCCTGGAAAAAATCACTCATGAACTGGCGTCACACGCAAAGCACTCGAGCGTCAAGGTTCATGAAGACGCAGACCTGCTGCAACTGGTCACGTACCTCAACGAATTCCCGCACGTGATTGAAGGCAGTTTCGATCCGTCGTTCCTGGAACTGCCCGACGAGATTCTGATCACCGTCATGCGCGGCCACCAGAAGTATTTTGCGGTGGAGAAGCGCGGTGGGGAACTGGCTCCCAATTTCCTTGCGGTCATCAACCACTCCAAGGACCCCAAGGGCTTGATTCGCGCGGGGCACGAGCGTGTGCTGCGGGCGAGGTTTGCCGATGCTCGATTCTTCTGGGAGTCCGATCAAAAACGTCGGCTCGCCGACTATCTCCCGAAGCTGGAGAAGGTCGCCTACGAATCGCGCCTGGGCAGCTATCGAGACAAGGTCGAGCGTGTGCGCACCATCGCCCGCTGGCTGACTGAGCAGTGGTTCAACCTCGGAATGGTGCAGGCGCATGTAGCCGACGCGGACCGTGCCGCGGAGCTTGCCAAGTGCGACCTGGTCACCGAAATGGTGAAAGAGTTCACGGAACTGCAAGGGGTGGTCGGTGGATTGTACGCCCGCGCACAGGGTGAATCGGAAGCGGTGGCGGATGCCGTGTACGACCACTATCGTCCCGTAGGCCTCGATGACCCCATCCCTCGCAACATCACCGGATGCGCCGTAGCTCTTGCGGACAAGCTAGATTCCATCGTTGGCTGCTTCACGGTAGGAGTTGTGCCGACCGGTTCGAGCGATCCGTACGCCTTACGCCGCGCCGGGCTTGGGATCGTGAAAATCATTCTGGAGCGCAAGATGGCGGTGTCGCTCTCGCAGGCGATCAGCGCGGCGGCCAAGGCTCTGCACACCTTGCCTCCCAGGAAGCATGTCAGCGCACAGCAGGAAAAGCAGATGATGGAGTTCATCCTGGACCGCGCCAAGTTCGTGCTGCGCGAGAAGGCCGGCTACGCCTACGACGAAGTGAACGCCGTATTCGCGGCCGGTTCCGATGATCTGGTGGAAGTAGAGAAGCGGTTGAAGGCGCTGAAGGCCATTCGCAAGTCCAAGAACTTCGAGCCGCTGGCAATTTCGTTCAAGCGAATTCGCAAGATTCTGGAGAAGGCGAATCTGCCCGCTGATGCTTTGCAGAATGTGGACGATAAGCTATTCGAGAAAGACGCCGAGAAGCAACTCCACACAGCGGTTCGCAAGGCTGCCGCCAAGGTCAATGAAGATAAGCGCGCGGGGAAGTACCTGGAGGCGCTGGAAGAGATTGCCAGGTTGCGAACGGTGGTCGATCAGTTCTTTTTGGATGTCATGGTGATGGCGGAGAAGGATGAGGTACGTCACAACCGATTGGCGTTGCTGTCTGAGATACTGAGAGAGTTTACGACGATCGCGGACTTCTCGGAGTTGGGCGGAGAAGAGGGACGTTAGGTTCTGTCGGCGCAGAAAAATGTCGGCGCGCCGACATTGCAGAATCTGCAGTTAGCAATTGAGTGGCGACTGTGACTGGCCACCATCGACATTTGTCATGCTGAGGCCCGGAGTTTGGGCCGAAGAGCAAAGTTTATCAGATAAAGTTTTACTTGAAGTAAAAAGCAAAAAGAGTTTGCGGCAGATTTCTTCGGAAAAATGTCGGCGCGCCGACCAAGCGCCACTCCAAACCCAATTGAGTGGCGTTGACCGGCGCGGGTAACGAGCAAAGGTAGTCGTCGTACTTTTGACGGTCGCTCCAAGGCACTCCAGCACCCCGGAGTTCCACCGCGCGGGAGTTCGAACACTATACTGGCCGTGAGAAAACAAGTGAGGAATACCGTGAAAAAGTGGGTCTATTTTTTTGGTGCAGGCAAGGCGGAAGGCAACGGCGAGTGGCGCGATCTGCTCGGCGGAAAGGGAGCGGGACTGGCAGAGATGACCAGGATCGGACTTCCGGTGCCGGCGGGTTTCACTATCTCCACCGAAGCGTGCGACGACTTCTACAAGAGCGGCAAGAAGTTCAATAACGAAGTGAAGAAGCAAGTCGCCGCCAACGTGGCCAGGCTCGAAAAGGTCACTAAGAAGAAGCTGGGCGATCCGAAGAATCCGCTGCTGGTCAGCGTCCGTTCAGGTTCGGCGCGATCCATGCCGGGCATGATGGAAACGATTCTGAATCTTGGGTTGAACGACAAGTCGGTCGAAGGACTCGCAGCCGTCACCAAGAACGATCGTTTCGCCTACGATGCGTATCGCCGCTTCGTGCAGATGTATTCCACGGTAGTAATGGGCATGTCCAAGGAAGATTTGGAGCATCGCCTGCGTGCGCTGAAGACCAAGCTAGGCGTTAAGGAAGACACGGCGGTTCCCGCCAGCGGCTGGAAAGAACTGGTCGGGGAATACAAGGCTTATTACAAGGAACAGGCTGGAAAGGCGTTCCCCGAAGATCCCATGGATCAGTTGTGGGGAGCAATCGGCGCGGTGTTCGGTTCGTGGATGGCCGAGAAGGCAACGACCTATCGCCGCGTAGAGAAGATCACCGGCTTGCTTGGCACCGGCGTCAACGTGCAGCAGATGGTGTTTGGCAACACGGGCGACAATTCCGGCACGGGTGTTTGCTTTACGCGCGACCCGAGCTCTGGCGAAAAGATTTTCTACGGCGACTACCTGACCAACGCGCAGGGCGAAGACGTTGTGGCCGGTATCCGCACCCCGGTACACCTTACCGAATTGGCCAAGATCATGCCGAAGGCGTATGCGCAGCTCGAGAAGGTCCGCGTACAGCTTGAGAAGCATTATCGCGACATGCAGGACATGGAGTTCACCGTAGAAGACGGCAAGCTCTACATGTTGCAGACCCGCACCGGCAAACGCACTCCGGCCGCCACGTTTGAAATTGCCATGGACATGGCGAATGAAAAGCTCATCACCAAAGAAGAAGCGTTGCTGCGCATCAAGGCGGAAGACATTGAGCGGCTTTTCTATCCGGTCATTGATCGTGAAGGTAGACAAGAAGTCGCTGGCATCACGCATCCTTGCACACGGTATCAATGCGGTGCCGGGCGCCGCAGTTGGCAAGATCTGCTTGTCGGCAGCGGATGCAGAGGCATGGGCAGCGAAGGGAGAGAAGGTCATCCTGGTTCGCCGCGAAACCAGCCCAGAAGATGTGGGTGGAATGGCCGTGGCGCAAGGGATTCTGACTGCCACAGGCGGCAAGACCAGTCACGCGGCAGTGGTTGCGCGTGGATGGGGCAAGTGCTGCATCGTTGGCGCGGACTCTCTGGACATCGATTACAAAGCCAAGACCGTCACGATTGCCAAGGTCGGCAAGACGGTAAAGGAAGGCGATTGGCTGACGCTCGACGGCAGCGAAGGCATCGTCTACAGCGGGGAAATGCCGCTGGTCACCCCGGAATTGCCGAAGGCGTACTTCACGATCATGAAGTGGGCCGACAGCGTCCGCACGCTGCGCGTTCGCACCAACGCGGACACGCCGCAAGACGCACGGAAGGCCATTGAGTTCGGCGCGGAAGGCATCGGCCTGTGCCGCACCGAGCACATGTTCTTCACGGACTTCGAGCAGCCAGAGAAGAGCCACGAACGGCAACTTGGCATCCAGGAAATGATCCTGGCGAATGACAAGGAAACTCGCGTCAAGGCTCTCGATAAGCTGCTTCCATTCCAGCGCCGCGACTTCGTGCGGCATCTTCCAGGCGATGGACGGACTGCCGGTGACTATCCGGTTGGTCGACCCTCCGCTGCACGAGTTCGTGCCGCACGACCACGCCAAGCAGGCCGAATTGGCCAAGGAGTTGGGCATTAGCGTTGACGTGGTGAAGCGCCGCGTTGAGCAGCTGCACGAGTCTAACCCGATGTTGGGCCACCGCGGATGCCGCCTGTGCATCACGTATCCCGAGATTCTCGAGATGCAGGTGCGGGCAATCATCGAAGCAGCCATCGAATGCCAAAAGGGACGAGTTAAAGTACTACCTGAGATCATGATTCCGCTTACTCTTGATAAGAAAGAGCTCGGGATCCTGGTCGATTCGACTCGCCGCGTGGCAGAAGACCTCATCAAGATGTCCGGCGTGAAGCTCAACTACCTCGTCGGCACCATGATCGAGTTGCCTCGCGCTGCGTTGCTTGCGAATGAGATCGCCGAAGTGGCGGAGTTTTTCTCCTTCGGCACCAACGACCTGACGCAAACCACCATGGGCCTATCGCGTGACGATGCCGGCCGCTTCCTCCCCGACTACGTGGATGAGAAAAAGGCAGGCGTGTTCGCAGGCGATCCGTTCCAGACGCTCGACACCAAGGGCGTTGGCATGCTCGTTCGCTGGGGTATCGAACAGGGCCGCAGGACCAACCCGAAGTTGAAGGTGGGTATCTGCGGTGAACACGGCGGCGATTCAGACAGCGTTAAGTTTTGCCATGAAGTGGGCATGAACTACGTGAGTTGCTCACCGTTCCGCGTGCCCATCGCGCGCCTGGCTGCTGCTCAAGCAGTAGTGGAAGCGAAGGCAAAGGCGAAGAAGGGCAAAAAGAAGTAGCTGACTTTTACTTGGACTGTAATTCAAGTAAAAGTTTAAGCACTTAAGAAACACAGGCTGAAGCCTGTGCTACAAAAACCAATTGCCCGCCGGGAAGTTCAAGCGATGCTTGAATATCTCGGCGGGCTTTCTTTTGCTATTTAAAGATTCGCAAGAGCCGTCTTCTTTATCGCGTGGCGGCATTGGGGTTGGACTAAGCTTTCTGGTAGACGCATCTGGCAACTTTCAACTGAAGAGGACTGTGAATGACAGGGGAACGCGAATCGCAAGCACGACCAAAGTTGTGGCCTTCGTTGCTGGGTGCACTGATTCTGGCGACCTGCCTCTCTTTCCTGTGGCTGACGCAAGGGCCTGCACGGTGGCTCGACTTCCGAATCCTGCTGGCGCCTATTTATATTCCGCTGGGATTTGGAATTCTCTGGCCTGTGTGGCTGGCAATCGAATCGCTGACCGCTAATACGGAGAATAAATCAGGGATGCTGCCACGACATTGGGTGGCGATCGTGCTCTTTCTCTTAAGCGCGTTGTGCTGGACTCCGTTTGTCATTGCGGAAAAGAAGGCAAGCGATCTGGAAGCGTCCAACAAGATACTGCAGAAAGAGCAGAGTGCGAAGGTTGAGGCAGAACGGACTGCGGCCAAGACCGCACTGAGGGAAAAGGGAATTCTGGCGTTCATGGAACCCTTCGGGCCTGAGGAAGAGGGAATCCTGGGTTGGCATATTGAGATGGAGCGCGTGACACCCGAGGAATTGCAGCAGGCCAACGAACACTATCGAAGTCCCACGATTATGGCATCGATTGCGAAGAATCACGATTGCCCGTCGAGTGCTCTGGCAATTATCTACGAACATGCTATGGCAGAAATGAAGAATCCCAATGATCCGGGAGAGCACAACCAATTTTATCTGGTGTATTTGAACCTGGCGACGAACCCGAATATCACGCCAGAGCTTCTGGACAGGATGGTGAGAAGCGGAAATCCTCTTGCGCGCATGGAGGCGGCAAGAAATCCCAGGGTGCCCATGGCGGCGAAGATGGCTTATTTGAAGAAGGGTTGCCAGTACGAAGGACCTTTCGAACCCGCCAGCGTGGCGGGGAACCTCGATACGCCTGCGGATGTTCTGTCGTGTCTCGCGACCAAGGGTGACACGCAATATGAGCTGGCAAAGAATCCGCATACGCCGGTGGACATTCTGAAAAAGTACGCCGAGTCGGACGATTACTGGGCGAAGGTCTGGTCGAAAGGGAATCTGGAGAAACGCGGAATTGCGGCGAAGTAGAAGAATTCGCGAGCAATGAGCAGACTAATGAGGAATGTTCGGACCTTCAAGTAACAATTGAACTGCGACTTTCTTGCGGGAGTTCTTTCCAGACGTCAGCAAGCCTCAAAAATCCCAATATAAAGTAATACTTGATGCAGGCGGCGCGGGTGGCGTGACCTCAGATGCAATGAGTTCAGGCGAGAAGGTATGCGCAAAGTAGAGTCTTGCCGGGATTTATTCGGTATTCTGGAAGAGAGGAGAATCGGCTGATGAGCAGAGCGTTGACGGTAGAGGATGTGAAGAAGGTGATTGAAAAGGCGCGTGGGGCAGGCGCGGATCCGGTTGGAATTGCGCGCGGATTGTTTGAAGGTTTGGGAGAAAGCGCTTCGGTGACTGGCGATGTGCTGCAGCAGGGTTTGCAGGAATCGGGAGTTCCGCTACCGGCGGAAGCAAAGGACATTTTTGGCGCGATTCAGACGCTCGAAAGAAATGGCGACGACGTGAAGTTGACGCTTACCTCAGAGTTGCAGCCGGAGATGCGGGGAATCAAGCTGAAGCTGGGACCAGTGATTGCGGGCTCGATACAAAAGTTTCCCGACGGATTCGCGCTGGTGGGGATCAATGGCGTGTCCGTGAATCAATTCATCTGGATCGATATTCAGCGAGTGCAGTTCAAAGACAATGCGGGAAAGCGGTCAGTAAAAGTGGACACGAATTTTGGCGGAAAAGAGTTTCAGCTGCCGTAGGTAGCAAGCAGTTGACAGTTCACAGTCGACAGTTCCCGGCTAAACCAACTGGAAAAGAGTAACGGAGAGTTCGCTGAGACGCAGAGTGCGCCGAGAGGAAACACTCGACGAAATCAGGGGGCAAGGGCCCAGGCGCGGGCGGTTTCGTATTGCAGGCGGTTCTTCCAGGTGTCGCCGCCGAGGGAGTCTATCTGGGTGAAGGCGTCGCGAGCAGCGGCCTTGTCGTTGGCTGCATAAGCGAGATAGGCGTAGCGATTCAGCTTCATGTTCGACGCGGGATAGAGGCGCGCGATGCTGGCGAAACCTTCCTTTAGTTTTGGCCAGGAGGCGCCATGGAGCGTTGGGGGATCGTCCATGCATCCGCAGGAATAGCTGCTGACGATGTCGAAATACATCATGGAGGCGGTGGGTTCCGGCAAACGCTTTAGTGTCTGCTCGGCGAAAGCCTCCATCTCGCCCTCCTGGCCATACCAACGGGGCAAAAGATAGAGCGTGTGGCGGCGATAGTAGTGGTAATAGGTGGGCTCGAACGCGGAAGCCTGTTCGAAAAGAGTTTTCTCCTGCCCCGGCTCCCAGCCTTCCGCCAAAGAGACCTGCATCATTAGATCGTACCAGTAAGGATCTTTGTCCTTAAGCAAGGCGGCCTCCAGAGCCGTGGACTTCGCGAGGGCCATGTTGCCTTTCAGCGTGTCCCACGAATTGCTATCGACGGAGTCTGCATACCCCGTGCCACGCGCGCTCCACGCCCGAGTGGCGAATGCAGTGGCAAGAGCAAGTCGTGCAGTGGTGGATTGAGGAAACGCGGCAATCCATTTATTGAGGAGGGCCATTTGCGCGTCCCAGTCCTTGGGTGACGGAGAAGTTGCGAGAGGCGCCGCGACCGATTCATAAAAAACATAGATTGCCCAGATGCCGCCGGAATGATGAGATTTTTCGGTGCGGGCTTTCGCGGCGATGCTTTCCAGGTCGTCGAAGCGTTCCTGGAGCAGGAGCGATTTCATGTGCGGGCCAAAAACGATTTCCGGCGCATCGTTGAGCGGATTGGAAGCAAAATCGAGCGGCTTGGTGTTGCTGGGCGGAACTGCCGTGGCGTAGGACGAACCTTTGCCGTATTGCTGGATGGCGTCCATGACGGTAGACATGGGAATGGCGGGGGCATGGTTGGCCGCGCTGGAATGTCCGCAACCCAGGATGATCAGGGTAGTGGTGAAGAGAAGGAGAGCAATGGCTTGGGAGCGCAAGAAGCGGGTGTTCGCGAGTGTGTAGGCCATGAGGAAAGTTTAGAAAAGTGTTTGTCCTAGCGATACTGTACGGAAGGTTAGTGGATGATTGGTTGAGCACAGCGGGGCCATGGCCCATGCGCGATGGTGCGAGTCGGTAAGGTGAGATAAAGTGCAGACGTGAGGGAGGCGATGGAAAATTTGCGGGTGGTTTTGGTGGCGCCGCGGAATCCGTTGAATATTGGGGCGGCGGCGCGGGCGATGAGCAATTTTGGAGCGCTGCATTTGCGCGTGGTGACTCCGTATGAGAAGGCGTATCGAGAGGCGCGGTCGGCGGTGGGCGCCTCGGAATTGCTGAAGAAGGCGGAAGAGTTTGATTCGTTGGCGGAGGGGATTGCGGATTGTTCGCTGGTGGTGGGGACGACGGCGATAGGGAATCGCGAAATCAAGCAGCCATTGCGTACGTTGGAAAAAGCGGCGCCGGTGATTCGCAAAAAGATGGCGGCGGGGCTAGTGGCGATTTTGTTTGGTTCGGAGAAGTGGGGATTGTCGAATGAGAGTTTGAGTCATTGCCATTGGCTGATGCACATTCCTACGCGGAAAGAACACTACTCGATGAATCTGGGGCAGGCCGTGGCAGTGTGTTTGTGGGAGTTGCGGAGAGAGACTTTTAACACAGAGGACACAGAGGCCGGAGCACAGAGATCACAGAGGAGCGAGGCGAAGATTGAAACGGTGGAGATGATTACGGAAGTGATGCTGGAAGTTTTGCGAAAGAGCGGCTATGTGGCTCCCCGAGGACAGGCGCTGGCGGAAGAGAAATTGCGGCGGATGTTGCGGCGATTTGAGCTGAATGCGGGGGATGCGGAAGTGTTTTTGGGGATGATGCGAAAGATTGCGTGGAAAGTGGAGAACTAGAACCTGCACATTGAAGTTTTGCATTGATCCGCGCGCGAATCACGGTGCTCTTGCCGCGAATGCGAATACAAGGATAATGTCGGGGAAGAATCCTTCTCTCCCAGGAACTTATGAAGCGCCACGTGGTGATTTACGGGTTAATCGGCGGAGTGCTGATTGCGGTGCTGAAGTGGAGTGAATACCGCTTCCTGGTGATGGAACATTCCATCGAGATTTACGGGGGACTGATCGCGGCGACATTTGCGGCTCTTGGTATCTGGCTGGGACTGAGGCTGACGAAGCGGCGCGAGACGGTCGTGGTCAAAGAGGTGCGCGTTCCTTCAGGGGGGCCGTTCGTTAGGGACGAGAAGAAGCGCGAAGACCTGGGAATCACGCCACGGGAACTGGAGATACTGGAACTGATCGCCGAGGGAATGAGCAACCGCGAGATTGCGGAGAAGCTGTTTGTGAGCGAGAACACCGTGAAGACCCATTCCAGCCGAGTTTTCGACAAATTGGGGGCCAAACGACGGACCCAAGCGGTGCAGTTTGGCAAGGAGTTCGGCCTGCTCTCTTGAACGGCCCACCCAAAGGAATGATTTCAGGCTCTGCCCCGCAAGATCACTCGAAAGGATGACGACAAGAACCCTGGCCGATGCGTAAAGTGCGCAGGCAATCCGGGCGCAGGCAATTCCCGCACGGTGAGTGCATGTCTAAATACGACAGGAGATACAAATGAAAAAGACGATTCTCATCTTTGGGGTGATTTCGGGTGCTATTTCCTCGGTGCTGATGATGGCCACAGTGCCTTTCGCGCACAAGATCGGTTTTGACAAGGCTCTGATCCTCGGCTATACGACGATTGTGCTTTCGTTTTTGCTGGTGTTTTTCGGCATCCGCTCCTACCGCGACAACGTCGGCAACGGCCGGATCTCGTTCGCGAAAGCCTTTGCTGTCGGGATATCCATTACCCTAATTTCGTGCACCTTCTACGTCGTAACCTGGGAAATTATCTATTTTAACTTCATGCCCGATTTCATGGACACCTATAGTGCCAAAACCGTGGAGAGGCTGCAGGCTTCGGGCGCGAGTGCGGCGGCGGTCCAGGCAAAAGTTGAGGAAATGAAAAAGCTTAAGGAGTCGTACCAAAACCCTCTGTATAACGCGGCGATGACGTTCATCGAGCCTTTTCCGGTCGGGCTGTTGATTACGCTGATCTCTGCCGGGGTGCTGAGAAGAAAATCGCAAGGGCAACCGGCGCAATCGCCTTTACCGGCATCGTGAGGAGAAGGAATTGTCTTGCATTCCTGGCGACACTACATCTTGTGGGCTGAGGAGTGATGGGGATGGGCGATGGTGAAACGCATCAGGGAAGGTGGCGTGGGCTTTTCGTTGGGCTTGAGATTGCCATGATCGTCTAGGGTGTCCCAGCCGGAATTCGCGATGTAGTAGAAGTCGTTGCCGAGAAGAACGCCGTGGGTGGGATCGCCCAGGGAATCGGTGGAGCGTTCGATCACGGTTTCTGAAGTGATGTTGGTAAGCGAGCTATCCAGCGTGAAAAGAACGACGCGCTCCGGGGAAGTGCCATTCTGCGTGGCCAGCAGTTTTCCGTTGGTATAGTAGAGGCCGTCAATTCCAGAGAGAGCGAATTTATTTTGGGAATCGAGCCAGCGGGCTTCATGCGTGGCGCGATTGAGTATGGCTATGCCGCGCGCGTAATCGGGGATGAAGATCAGATTGTCATCGGCGGCGAGAGTGGGCGTTTGCGGAGAAACGAATTGGCCAGAGTCGAGGCGCTGGAGGGTGGAGGAATCGAGAGCGAGTGAATAGATTCCGCCGCCTTCGTTGTCGGAGAGGATGAGGTCGCCGGTCTGGGTGAGCGCAAAATCGCCCAAAGCGCTGTTGGGAGGGCCGTCGATGCGGCGAAGCAGTTTGCCGGAGTTGATGGCGAAACAGAAGATGGCGGATTTTCCCTGGGCGGTGGTGGGGACACCGTTGAAGTCGCGAAGGGCTACGGCGGTGGCCCAGAGCAGGCCACGCAAGGATTCGATTTTTATGGCAAGGAAGGGCCAGCCATTGGGAGAGTTGACGAATTCGCGGATTTTGCCGTCGGGAGTGGCGGAGAAAATCTTTCTGCCGAGAACGGTGGTGAAGAAGAAATTCCTGGTGCCGGCAGGGTCGTAGGCGACATCTTCCGTGATTTGGCCGGAGAGAGTGTCGAGTGGGAAAGCCCTGGTGCTGGAGGAGACCGCCGATTCATTGGATTTCATTGTGGCTGCGAGAGCGGGGAATTCGGGCAAGGCGCGGAGAGCGGCGAAGTCTGGGGAATCGCGAAATTCGTTGGTGGATTGTCCCATGGCGATGAATTGCTCCGTGGTGCGTAGCGCGGCGGACAAGTCTTTGTTGAGAGCATAGGCGCGGGCGAGCGGAATAAGGGAGTCCGGAGAATTGTTCAGGAACTGCGCGTAGGCTTTGGCAGCGGCAAGGTAGCCGGGAAAGTTCTTAGAGGTGCGAGCTTCGCGAAGGGATTTGGCAAGTGTGGAGTATTGATCACGGGCCGATGGGGATTGCGCGAGGAGCGGAGACACAGCTACGAGCAGAAACAGAAGTAGACGGCGCATGGTTGGTATCTTAGACGCGAAGGGGGCGCGGGAGGATAGCAGCAGGAACCACGGCGTCGCGCGGCGAGGAGCAACGCGGGGAGTTTTCCTGACAGTGGAACTACTTTGTGAGACGATTCGACGGGATGAACGATGAATGTTGTGGCGAGCGCATGCGATTCATCCCGCGGAGACGAGCGATGAGATTCAGCAAAGCAAAGTGGCTGGCGACTTTCACGGCGATAATCGGCGTTTCTCTTACGCTTGGATTGCGGGCGGAGGGCCAGCAGCCTCAGGGTCAAGACACGATTCTGTATGGTGCAGCCTACTACGAGGAATATGCGCCAACGGATCGACTGGATGAAGACGTGCGGATGATGAAGGCGACTGGAATCACGGTTGTGCGCATTGCCGAATCGACCTGGGGAACGCTGGAACCGGAGCGTGGCGTATTCGATTTCAGTCATGTCGACCGTGTGCTGAACGCAATGGATAAGGCTGGAATCAAGGTCATCGTGGGAACGCCCACCTACGCGATTCCGACATGGCTGGCGCGCGAACATCCGGACGTGCTGGTGGTTACGTCCAAGGGACGCGCGGAATACGGTCCACGCCAGAACATGGACATCACGAATCCTGAATTTCGTAAAGCGGCTGAGCGGGTGATTGTGGCGCTGGTGGACCATGTGAAAGATCATCCATCGGTGATTGGCTATCAAGTGGACAACGAGACGAAGCCGTATGGCACGAGCGGAGCAAACGTTCAGGCAGCGTTCGTGGAATCGATGCGGCAGCGATTTCCGGATCTTGCGGCGTTCAACAAGGAATTCGGGCTCGACTATTGGAGCAACCGGATCAACGACTGGGCCGACTTTCCTTCGGTGAATGGGTCGATCAATGCGAGCTTGTCTTCCGCGTTTGCCGAGTTTCAGCGCGGGCTGGTTACGGAGTATCTGGCCTGGCAGGGGGGGTTGGTGCATGCGCACGCGCGAAAGGACCAGTTCGTTACGCAGAATTTCGATCTGGGTTGGCGCGGTTATTCGCACGGGATACAGCCGGAGGTGAATCATTTCGCGGCGGCTCGAGCGATGGATGTGGCGGGCATTGATATTTACCATCCCGGACAGAGTCACCTGACGGGTGCGGAGATCGCTTTGGGTGGCGATCTGGCTCGTTCGATGAAGGGCGGTCAAAATTATCTGGTGATGGAAACGCAAGCGCAGGGGTTTGCGGAATGGACACCGTATCCCGGCCAGCTTCGGCTGCAGGCCTTCAGCCATCTGGCGAATGGCGCGAATATGGTGGAGTATTGGCACTGGGGCACGACCGCGAACGCGATTGAAACGTATTGGCGGGGATTGTTGAGCCAGGACTTCAAGCCAAATCCCACTTACGACGAAGCAGGAACCATCGGAAAAGACTTCGCGAGGTTGGGGCCGCAATTGGTGAACATGCGGAAACATAATCGCATCGCCATTTACGTGAGCAATCGCGCATTGACCGCTTTTGACGCTTTCAAATTTGGCTGGACATCGACTGCCACTTATAACGATGTGCTTCGGCCATTCTACGACGCGCTGTACCGGATGAATGCGGAGACGGATTTCGTCGATCCGTCGACAAGCGATCTTTCCGCCTACAAATTGATCATTGTACCCGCGCTGTACACCGCGTCGGACGCGGAGATGGACCGGCTGAATGCGTTTGCGAAGGCGGGAGGTCATGTGCTTTACACATTCAAGTGCGGGTTTTCTGACGAGAATGTGAAGGTGCGATCCACCACGCAACCGGGCCAGATTGCGCAGGCGGCAGGAGTGCAGTACAACCAGTTCGCCGTACCGGAAGGAGTTTCGCTTGAGAATGATCCGTACCATGTGGGAGCGGCCGACAATACCGCGCGTTGGTGGATGGAATTGCTGACCCCCACAACCGCCACCGTGGTGGCACGGTATCACCATCCGGTCTGGGGAAAGTACGCAGCGGTTACGCGGAATAGTTATGGAAAGGGCGAAGTCACCTACGTTGGTTTCATGCCGAGCGATGCGCTGACGGAAAAGATATTGGAAGAAACCGTCAAACGCGCGGGACTCTGGGGAGAACAACAATCGCACCATTTTCCGGCGATTGTGCGAAGCGGCACGCTGGCGAACGGACACCCGGTTCATTATCTGCTGAACTATTCGGCGGATGCGGCGCAAGTGAACTACGGTTTTGCGCAAGGGAAGGAATTGCTGTCGGGGAATGTTGTGAAACAAGACGGCACCGTCGCGCTGTCAGCGTGGGGAGTCGCCGTAATCGAGGAAGGCGCGAGGTAGAAAATCGCAATGTGGCGGGGCTGTTGCCTGTCAGCGAAACAAGCGTTTAAGCAATCGTTCAAGCAGGATTCGGTCTTTGGGCGCCATCTTCGTGAATTCGACGCCGATGTCTTCTCCAGGAGTTATATTCCGCACGATCGCGTTCGCTTGAACACTGCCACCGGGCACCTCAAATGCCAGTATCAAGGTTGTGCCGACGGGGGGTGCGTTGGGGGCCAGGATGGACAAGCCTCCCATGCTGACTGTGTGGGCGCGAGAAACACCGGACTCGCCGCCGCCATACCATGCCACGAACATGCCCTTGGGCAGGGAAATGCGCCGGAACCGGCGAGCTTCACAGAGGGTTGGTTCGCTCATAAAGCGAAGCAAAGTTAGCAATTGGAATGTGGAGGAGACAATAGAACCAAAGTCCTCATTCGGCGGTACGCTTGCATGGTGACATGGTGTCGTTCCACGCTAAGACGATTTGTGAGGCGTAGAGTCTAGTTAGTCTTGAGTTGGGTTGGCTGCCATGGCGCCGGATTTTGGGCTGTCGTCGATGAGCTGGCAATTGGCAATGCACTTCACGGCGGACATTTCCACTTCGGCTTTCTTGTGCGGAACTTTTTCAGTTGGTTCCGGGACGACGATCAAGGACTGAGGACCGTCGGTGACATTGAAGGTGCATTGGAATTCGAGTTTTTGTACGCCTCGCTGCTGGCAGGCGCTCTTCTGTAAGGCGATTTCGAGCGCATCGGGGCTGGAGTGCAATCTGTTCGCGACATCCGATGGGAGCATCGCAACGATCATGGGCGCGGGAGATTTGATACTGATGCTCACTTCGGTATTGTCGTGATCGGGCGCGAATCCGCCGTAGACTTTTAGAAACGAAGAGAGATCGTACTTTTCCTTGATCTGGCGAATCCACTGAAACTCCGGCTGGATGCAGTTTTCGGCGCATTTCCAGGCGTAATACTGGATGTGCACGTCGTTTGGCGAAGTGAACTTGCGCGTAGGCGAGCCGCTGCCAGTCAGGACGGTGGCTATTCCTGTGCCGATGGCACGCTGCGTTTGATCACCCCTGTCGAGAATGGCGCCTAGTCCCGCGAAAACGGCGGCGTCGGGATTGTTGCGCTCATCGCGAATGACGAGGGTCATGGCAGCGGGAGGCAATTCGCAGGTATACGTTGTTTCCACGACGTGTTCTTGCGCGCAGATGTGCGGCAGATTGGCGAGGGTGCCGGGGTGCTGTTGCGCCTGAATCCAGCCATCGGCATCGGCCATGAAGATGGTGACTGGTTTTTGCGCTTTGATGTCGACGTGAATGTTTCCGCCATTGGGGCCCGGATGGTAGGTGCGTCCGGAATGGTAGTAGGCGGGATCGAGTCGAACGCTTTCGTCGTTGGCGGGTTGCCAGGTGAAGACTTTTTGCTGCTGAGCGGAGGAAGCGGCGCAGAGCGACCCGAGAAGGAACGGAGCGACGGCGGCTAGTTTGAGAGTCTTCATAGTAGTTTTATTCAAGCTTGTGAGGCTGTTTGGGGCAAGGTACTTGGAGCTGTGCGTGGCCGACGATATACCTGACCGGACGGGCAGTTTGAGGGCGGAAGAGAAGAGGGGTTTAGGCGGTAAGTGGTATGCCGATCGTGATTCAGTCAGGCTCCCATGACTTGTCGAATGGGCGCTCTTCGGAGCCAACTCTGCCAAAATCGTATGTGAAGGTGGCGCGGTCGCCTTCGTTTTTCGAGGCGTCAATCGTCAGAACCATGCAGATGACGATGAAGAGGTTGGCATCGTTATTCATCCGGATTTCATACCGATCACCATAACCAATTGAGGCGCGGTCCTTGGTGAATGCAGCTACCTGTCGGTCGTTCTGAAGAATTGAATAGTTACGATCTGCGTGTTCGCAGCGCACATAGGACGTATCGCCGCTCTCGCAGAGAAAAACGCCTTTCCAGTAATTCTTTCTTGAGAAGCGATAGGTTGTGCCGTCGGACGGTTCGCAATCGTATCTAAGTCTAAAAAAGGAAAATCGGCTCCTGATCCGTGCGAATACCTTTTCGCGGGGACCAGCGATTGTGATTTTGTCACGCCAGAAGAAACGTATCTTCCGAGCGGCGTAAATGCAGCCGGGTGTGGAGATTTCGTATTCGGAAGGCAGGGAGAACTGACGTTGTTGGATTACGATGTTCACTGTGTTTCTAAATCGAAAAATGATGTGAGAAATGCTAGCAGATGCGTAGCACTGAAGGGGGGAGACTGGAAGCATCAGGCGGGGTGTGAGGCATTCGGCACTATTGCTGTTGGATGGGAGGATGCCTAGAATAGCGGGCATGAAAACCATTCTTGTTGTCGCAGCGTTATTGATCGGTATCACGGCCCTTGGGGGTGCAACGAGAACTATGGGGGAGAATAAAGTGTTGCGCCACGTGGTGCTTTTCAAATTCAAAGAGGGAACTACCGCGGAACAGGTCAAGCAAGTGGAGGATGCGTTCCGCGCGCTCCCCGGAAAGATCAAGCAGGTCAAGGGTTTCGAGTGGGGTACAAATGTCAGTCCAGAGAATCTGGCGCAGGGCTATACGCACTGCTTCCTGCTGACATTTAGTTCTGACCATGATCGTGACGCGTATCTGGTCGATCCCGCGCACAAGGAATTCGGCAACGTGTTGAAACCGTATCTGGAAAAAGTGCTGGTCGTGGATTTTTGGGTGAAGGAATAGGAGTGGGGGCAGTATTCAGTAGTCGGTTCTAAGTGAGGCAGGAAAGGTAAATGCTTCAACGCAGAGTCGGCTGAGAGCGCGGTGTTCGCCGAGAAAAAATTGAGGCGGGGAACGGAACGATTTTGACCTTAGATCGTTGGAACCCACCCTATGCCAACTGTGCAGAGGGTGGGGCACCCTCAAGTTCATTTTGGCGGAGGCGTTTGGTCGAGAAACAAAGAGCTACGTAGTATTTCCAAGTAACTCGAAGGTTCGACAAGAATTTGTAGATTCTATCGGCGAACCACCTTTCGTGATTTCTTCTAATTCGGGAAGCTCGGTAAAGGAAGAGTGACCAATGCCGGCGGAATTAACGACAGCCTCCTGAATGGATCAAACGCAGGGAATTGTCTTGCGGCTCGGTGAGTTTTCGCAGGTATAGGTACTTCGCGGTATCCAAAGAATCCAGTTCCAGGTCATTGGTCATTACTCATCTCCGCGTTCACATCGACATTCAAAATACCATGCCTCAGTGCCAAGTCCCATTAAACGCGTGAACAGGACGATTGTGCTCTACGTGGGCATGCGGAAGAAGAAATAGAGGCCCAGGAAGAGGAAGATGATGTCGGGGGACCAGCCGGAGAGCATGGGAGGGAGCTGGCCGATGCCGCCCATGGCTTCAAGGAGTGCGGAGATGGCCCAATAGGCGATGCCGATGCCCACGCCCATAGCGATGCCGCTGATGGCGCCGCGGCTGCCGACCAGGAGGGCGAAGGGAATAGCCAGGAGCATGCTGATGGGAGCGATCAGCGGGTAGGCCAGTTTCTTGTGCCACTGGACCAGCAGAGGCGAAACATCGAATCCGGCGTGCTGCAATCCGGCAATGTATTTTTCGAGGTCCAGCCAGTTCATTTGAATGGCTTGAATCACTTCGCGATTGAAATAGGTGGGCGGCTCGATAAGTTCCGGGAGCGTGGTGACTTTGAACGGAGTGTATTGGGTGACTTCGCCTTTGGCAAACTCGCGGGTCCAGCCGGATTCGAGTACCCAGGTTTTTTCGGTGGCCAGCCAGCGGGCGCGGGTGGCGAAAACACGGCGGCGCATTTCAAAGGTGGCGGGATCAAGCTCGATGACGGTGAGTCCACCAAAGAGGTTCTGTGTGGGATCGAAAAGATCGTAATTGTAGATTTTGGCGTTTTCACCAAAGATCCAGCGCTGCGGACGAGTGTAGGTTTGCGGCGGGCGACCTTTGATCTGGTTGCGAAGCGCGTCCTGACGCTGATTGGCGTAGGGGAGATAGGTGCTGTCGAGCAGCAGCAATGCTCCGGCGAGGATGGAGCCCGCGATGAGAAGAGGAACAGCGAGGCGGTACATGCTGATGCCGCTGGCTTTGAAGGCGACGATTTCGTTGTTCTTGCTCATGGTGCCGATGGTGACGAGTACAGCGACCAGTGCGCCGAGTGGCGTGAGTTGATAGAGCAAATAGGGAATGAGGAAACGGAAATAGTTGACGACGACGAGGAAGGGAATGCGGTGGCGACCGATGTCGTCCAGGAGTTCGAAGAAGGTGAAGATCTGGAAGAGCAGAATGAACGTGCCCATGACGATGGCGAAGTGGTAGAGGAAGCGGCGAAGGATGTAGAGGTCCATGATGGTATGGATGCGGGAAGGAGCGAGGCCAGAAGAGTCAACCCCGTTTTCCGCGCGGGCGTAGCCGTTTTCCGGACGAATGGCCACGGCGCGAGAGATGACTTTGGTTTTGCGTCGGCGAAGGAAGCGCCAGAAGACGGCTAGGCGTTCCGCGATGCCGCCGGATTTGACTTCACCACGATAGCGCTCCATGCGAGGGAGAAGGGCGAGTCCGGTAAAGGCGAGAATGGCGTTGGCAGCCCACATGCCGAACCAGGGAGGAACGGCACTCTGACGAGCGAGTCCTGCTCCCATAACGAAGAGAAGATAATAAGCGCCGATAACAATGATGGATAGGAGTGTGCCAGCGGCCCTGCCACCACGGCGAGGCTGTGCGCCGAGCGGAACGGCAACCAAAGCGAAAACGAAACAGGCGATGGGGAAGGCGAAACGCTGATGGAGTTCGACACGTGCTTCGCGCCAGTTTTTGCCGCGGTCGTACCAAAGTTGCACGAGGCTGCGTTCCGCATTGCTGATAGTGCGCTCTTTGGCGCTGCCAAGGCCGCTGACCTCGATGGGCCAATCGCTGCGGCCAAAGGCGGTGACGGAATAATTATTGGGATCCTGGCGCGAGAATTCGTGGGTTGTGCCGCCGTTGAGGTGCAGCTCTAACTTGCCCTGTCTGGGATCGGCAATTACAATCGCGCTTTCCGCTAAAGTGACGCGAGAACCGCTTTCGGCGCCGCCCTCGGCGAGGAAGATGCCGTTCCAACGGGTGCCACTCGCGAGGACGTCGTTGACGAAGAGGACTTTGCCGGGGAATCGTTCGTCAAAGATGCGGGGCTGGACCTGGAAGGAGATCTGCGAGGTAAGCAGATTGCCTTCGATGTTGCGGAAGGTACTAAGGCTTTTCGGGGCGAGCCAGATGGTCATGAGGAGGGTGAGGCTGGCGCCGAACAGGGCGAGGACGCCAACGGGCAAGAGGATGCGTTTGCGGCTGACACCGAGAGCGGTGAGGGCAATGATTTCGCTGTCCATGGACATGCGGCCCAGGCCGAGCAGAACGCCGACGAGGACGGACATGGGGATGGTAAAGACCAGGACGCTGGGAAGGATGCAAAGGAAGAGCGTGGCGATCTGCGAGCCGGAGCCGGAGTGACGAACAAACAACTCCATGAGACGCACAAGCTTGGGAACAAAGAGAACAAATGTGAAGATAAGGAGTCCGAGGAGTGCGTGACGAAGAACTTCGCGAACGATGTAGCGGTCCAGGATGCGCATGGCGCGAATGAGGAGTGTAGCATGGGGAGGGAAAGAAGTAAGGATGTGAAGTAACGAGGTAACGAAGCAACGAAGTAATGAAGCAACGAATAATGAAGCAACGGCAGTGAGGCTGCCGGAGTCCAAGGGGAAGCAGGACGGATGAATCGAATTAATTTGGCGGTGTTATGGCATATGCACCAGCCGCAGTATCGCGATCCAGAGACGGGGAAGTATGTGCTGCCGTGGACGCGGCTCCATGCCACCAAAGACTATTACGGGATGATCAAGCTGTTTGAGGAGTTCCCGGCATTCCATGCGACGGTGAACGTGGTGCCGTCTTTGTGTTTGCAGCTGGTGGAGTATGCCAGCGGGAAGTTTGACGAGCCTTGGTTCAGCCTGGCGTTCAAAAAAGCGGACGAGCTGACGCGGGAAGACAAAGCGGAGATATTGGCGCGGGCGTTCCAGGTGAATCTGGAACGATTGATGGCGAGATGGCCGCGATTTGTAGAGTTGCACGAGTGGTCTCGCGCAGCAGGCGGAGCACAGGCGTTGATTACATTTACGCCGAGAGACTGGCGGGATTTGCAATTGCTGTCGCAATTGGCCTGGATGGACGAGGAGTGGCTTGCAAAGGACCCTGTGGTATGCCGGTTGGCGAATCGCGGGAAAGATTACAGCGAAAAAGATAAAGAGGAATTGAAGGCGAAGACTATTGAGCTGATCGGGCTGGTGTTGCCGGCGCACAAGGAAGCGGCGTTGCGTGGGCAGGTGGAATTGAGTACGACACCGTTCTATCACCCGATCTTGCCACTGCTTTGCGATTCGGATATTGCGCGGGTGGCGAACCCAGGAACGCCGCTGCCTCGCCGGGCGTTTCGGCGGCCGGAAGATGCACGGGAGCAGTTGCGCAGAGCGAAGGAATATCACGAGAAGATATTCGGGATGAAGCCGGTGGGATTGTGGCCGTCAGAGGGATCGGTATCGGATCAGACACTGTCGATTGCCGCGGAAGAAGGTTTTCAGTGGTTTGGGACGGATGAAGGGGTGCTTGGGCGGACGCTGAATGTGGGATTCTTTCGCGATGCGCAGGGAATAGCGGCGAACGCGGATCGGATGTACCAGCCGTGGCGAGTGCAAATGGGCAACACCGGGATTACGGGACTGTTCCGCGATCACCACTTGTCGGACTTGATCGGATTTGTGTACAGCAGAATGGACAGCAAAGCGGCTGCAGCGGATTTGCACGACAGGCTTCGTTACCTGGGCGAGAAAGTGCAGAGCTCGCATCCGTTGACGATCTGCCTTTTCCTTGATGGGGAGAATGCCTGGGAATATTATCCGGGGAACGGACGCGAATTCCTGCGCGAGTTCTACCGGCGAATCAGCGACGACACGGACTTCCGGGCGTTGACGGCGAGCGAAACTATTGCAGCGGCGGGAGATGTGCCGAGCACGACTGGGATTTTTCCCGCTTCATGGATCAACGCGAATTTTGACGTGTGGATCGGCGATAGGGAAGACGTGACGGCGTGGGACTTGTTGTGGGATGCGCGGGAAACCTATGCCCGGGGAGTCGAAGCAAACGCTGAAGGACACACCAATGCTCCAACGGAATCGGAATTGGCGGAAGCGAAAGAATCGTTGTTAGCCGCCGAAGGAAGCGACTGGTGCTGGTGGTATGGCCCGGAACACAGCACCGCGAATGATGCGGAGTTTGACGCGCTATATCGAAAGCACCTGACGGGGATTTACGTGGCGCTCGGACAGGTTGCGCCGGAAGAATTGGCAAAACCGATCAAGCGGCGTCCGGAAAGAGCGTACCAGTTGGTGCCGTCGACGTTCCTGAAGGTGAAGGTGGATGGAAGGGACTCGTCGTACTTCGAATGGCTAGGAGCTGGCGTGTATTCACCGGAGCGTCGCGGCGGAGCCATGCACGGGCGGATTTTCTATTTGAAGGAACTGCGGTATGGATTTGAAGAGGAACGATTCGTATTGAGGGTGGATTGCTTCCCGGAAGTACTGGCGGAGTTGGATGATCCGGAATTCCGGATTGTGCTTGGCGGAACGGAAGAGACCACCGTGGTGGTGAATCTGGATCGCGGACGGATGAAGGAGTTCGCGTTAGAGAAGAACCGAGTATGTTTGCTGAATCCGTCGACGATCGTTACGGTGGAATTCGATCGAATACTAGAAGTGGCGGTGACGAAGGAAGTGTTGGATTTGGCGGGGCTTGCGAAGTTCCGACTGGGAGTGGCGTTGTGGCAAGGGGGATTGCCGATCGATGTGCTGCCAGCGGAGGGGTACCTGGATGTGCAGTTGGGCGAAGAGAATTACGCTTGGGCGGTGGTGAACGAGAAGGAATAGAGAGGCAAAGAAGACACACAGGGCACAGGGAAGATTCGATTCGCCCTACATTTGGAAATTCCACAAGGGCGGCTGGGGCTAGGGATGGTAAGTGTCCAGGAATTTGCCTACGAAATTGCCCTCTTCGGTGCCATCGGGTTTTGAAATAGTCCAATCGTAAACCTCTTCCGGTTTGCAGGAGAGTTTGTCGCCCATCTTGTACTTTTTTACCAAGGCTACCTCTGAAGCGATTACACCCTGAATGGAATTGTCCTTCCACTCCGTGACTTTGAGAAAGACCTGCTCAAAACGTTTCTGGTCATCGTAAATGCGAATGGTGAGATAAAAAATCTCACCCGGCTTGAGGCCTGCCAGGAATTTCGATTTGGCGGAGGGAAGCGTCTCTCGCGCCTGCTTGACGTAGGGAGCGATTGCGTCTTCATATTTCTTCATTTTGTCGGCGTTTGCAGTGAGGGGTTTGTCGGGTGGAGGCGGCTTTTGCTCTTGCACCGGAGGAAGGGATACCAGAACGACGAAGCAGGCGAGGAGGAGATGAGCAGGATGGTTGGGTTTCATGAGTTCCTCTTGGGGATAGGATGAGGCAAGGGGGAGGCCTGTTCAAGGTGGATTGTTCCGCAGAGGAAAAAGGCTTCGATCGTGACTGTGATTGTCTTGGAGTTTTGTGGGTGCCACGATTGCTCCGCTCCAAGCCGCAAACGGCGCTGCTCTCTGGTCGGGATGACAAGGGTCGCGATGGACTGACTCTTTGAGCAAATTGGGGACGGGAGTACGTGGGTACTATGGTTAGGTAAGAAATTAGCTGAAAAAATGGGAAAGCGTAGACTGAAGTGCGTGCGCTTGATGTGTGTTCAAGGGGGTGGGTGGTAGCACGTCAGGTCGTATGACACACTGAGGGACGGTCGCGGTGGGCTCGACAGCGGAAACCAAAGACGGAACAGCGGGAAGCGGCGGCGCGGGAGGTTCCCTGGGCAATCTGGGGAACACACGCGCGAATGCGCTAGCCGCGGAAATTCCCGTAAACGCCACAGGAACTCGTCCCGGAAGCGGCCCAGACAAACGCGAGCTGTTTTCGGAAGAGACGGAGACGGTGCTGGTGTTTCCGGATGGCGCGGTGATTCGGTTGTCCGCGGCAGTGGCGACCGGGCAGCTGATTTTCCTGACGAACAAGCGCACAAATATTGAGGTGGTGAGCCAGGTAGTGGGCAAGCGTGTCTACCGGCCAACGAGTTGTTACGTTGAATTGAAGTTTACGGAAGACCTTGTGGAATTTTGGGGTGTGGAGTTTCCGAAGCAGGCAGCAGAATCCGTAAAAGTGTGGACAGCAGCGGTGGTGAACGAGGCGGCACATCAGGAGGCAGTAGCCGAAGAGGTGCAGTCTGCGGAGCCGATTGAAGAAAGTGTTGTGGCCGAGACAGTCCAGCCGACGGGGAAAGAAGTTGAGGAACTGAGAGAGCAAATAGAGGCGCTGCGGAAACAATTGGAGGAGATGAAGAGAGCGGAAGCAGCGGCAAAATCGGTGGCGAATTTGGCGGAGGTTGCTCACGAGTCGCAATCGCAGGTAGTGCCAATGCAAATGCCGGTTGCGCCGCCGTCGCAAATTGTACCTGAAGTCGCTCCTGCTGCCGTGCCTGCGATAGCAGCGCGAAGTTCGCATGTAGGGATGAAGCTGCCGAGTCTGCCACTGGCGAAGATTGATCCAGAACAGGAAGTGATCGACCAGTTGTTGCCGCAGCCGGGACTGGATTTTTCGAAAGCGCCGAAGCTGGAGAGGGATCCGAACGATCCTTACTCGATCTATAAGCCTACGCGAGCAAGAGTGGGGAAATTGGTGCTGCTGCTGTTGGTATTCGGATTGATGGTGGCGGTCGGGCTAGGAGCTTGGAAGTTGGGATTGGTGAATCGTTTGATGGAGAGTGCGAAGAAAACGGGTGGAGCAGCGACACAAGCACAAGCGAAGCAGCAGACTACCCCGACAAAGGGGCCGGAAATTTCACAAGACGCAGCGAAACTCGGTGCCAGCGTTAATCCCGGCGCAAGTGCGGCAGCTGTGCCGAAGGATGCGACAGAGGCAGTGAAAGTCGAACCGGCAAATGTTGTGGATGAGAAGGCGAAAGCGGTTGAGGAAGCGCCTGCGGCAGTACCCGCAAAAAAGGCGGTAGTGGAGAAAAAGTCTGTTAGCCGAGTCGATAGCGTGAAACGCGGAAATACTGCGACGAAGAAGACGGCGGGGATTGAGACTAAAGCTACAGCCGCGCCAGTGGAATCTGCACCTGTCGATACGGAAGGGCCGGTGGTGGCGGCGAAATTGTTGCGGTCGGTGAGTCCCGAATATCCCCCGGATGCGATGAGGAATTTCATTACGGGAGATGTGAAGTTAAAAGCGGAAGTCGACGAAAAGGGAAAGTTGCAAAACGTGCAGGTTGTGTCCGGTCCTGCGGCGCTGCGAGAGTCGGCGATTGCTGCGTTCAAGCAGTATGAGTATGCGGCTGCTACGCGTGGTGGGAAGGGTGTAGGGTCGGAAGTGAGAGTGACGATTAAGTTTTGGTTTGACCCGTAGGCGTTTCCGTGGGCGGTGTTCAGTTGACAGTCTTAAGTAAGACAAATCCCGACAGCAAGAGAAAGATTCAACCCGTATATGCCGCAAACGCAGATATGGCGTATGGGGCACCCTCAGGCTCGGGTGAATTTGGGAACTCTTGCCGCGATCCCTCCACGGCGCGGCCCGCCGCGCCAGACGGCAGCGTGAAAGAAACTGTCGGGCTGCTTCGTCGGGATGACAAACAAAACTTCATAGGCAGGAGTTGGAGTTGTTGGACCACTCGAGTTGAACGGTGTAGGCGCCTACGGATTTGGTTTTCCACCCGCAGATGTCGCCGATTTCACCGTTGAAGTCGTCGTACCAGCCTTGGCCGGGGATGGGATCGGTGATGGCTTCGCAGAGTTCATGGGAAGAAGTGGATGTGAGCGCATCGAGAGTGGCCAGGCCTCCTTGGCAGCCCGTGCAGCCGGGATAGGGCATTACGGCGTAGAAGAAAGCGTTGGCGGTGTCATGATAGCCGCAGAATTCGGAGCAGGAAGCGGAACCCACCATGGTGACGGTTGTGCCCGGAGGGAGATAGACGAAATAAAGAGTGTTGGCATTTGGGGCGGGAAGCGTGCCGGCGGAGATCTGTTTTTGCAGCATGGATTGGATGGCGGAATCAGCGATGGATTTGCCGGGCTCGGAAGTAATAAGCGTGATTGTGCCGGAGTGGGAGCCATGGCCGATGGCTTTGCCGGGGACGTTATACTCGGCAAGTTGATCGAGCAAGCTGCTGGTGAGAATGAAATCGAAGAATTGGTTGAGTTGATTGAGTAAGGCGACGTTCGCGGAATCCTGCCAGGCTTTTCCCCAGAAAACTGTGAAGACTTCGACTTTGGTCAGTAGCGGACCATTGCGATAGGTGAGATGTGGCGCGGGAGCAGCGGCATCGCGCACGTGGGGATGAAGGGGAACGATGCGGATAGGATAGTGAGGCTTGTGCTGCTGGGGGTAAGAGGACTTCTTGCGAACGGGACGTGTAGGCATGGTTGGCTCCTTGCCGGCTTGCCCGAGGGAAATATTGGGCCAGGGGAGGAAGGCACGCGTCGGAAATTCAGGGTAGCGAAGTGAAGGGCAGAAGTAAATGGGACTGGAAGAGAGGCAAGGACTTTTACCACAGAGGACACAGAGAGCAAAGAGGAAAACCGGAAAGGAATGTTCAGCGCATAGCGACTACGGCTGAACGCTCGGTCACATGCAAGTCCGTGTGCATTGTGATAGAGACGGAATCAGGAGTGGATGGGAGGACCTATGCGTAAATGGGGTCTAGTTATTTCCCTGTTTTATACCGTGATTGTGCTGGGGATGCTGATTCCCTTGGCGGTGTTGCTGTCGGGGGCCAGTGAGCACTCTGGATGGCAGGGATTCGCCAGAGCGGTGAAGGACACGTTTGGTGAGTGGCTGACGTGGATACTGATCGCCGTCGTGCTAGGCAGTCAGATGCTGCTGCTGTTTCTTTCAGTCGATACTTCCCAGAAACGGTTGAAGCCGCAAACGCATATCTGGATTTCGTGTGTGGTAGCAGGCGTCCTGACGGCGCTGTTGATGTGGGGGATGTACCTGAGTCTTGGAGCTGGAATTCAGGGGGAGAAATTTCTGGATCGCCTGGACTCGTTGGAAATTACAGGAACGAGCATTTTGCTGGTTTGCGCGGGGAGTTGGCTGGCATGGGGAATCGCGTTTTATATGTACCTGAGAAATAAATCAGAGGTAGAGAGCCGGATCATTTCTTGGTTGCTGAAGGGTAGCGTGCTGGAACTGTTGATCGCGGTGCCAAGTCATGTGATTGTGCGGCGAAAAGAGCATTGCTGCGCGCCCGTGCTTACGAGCTTCGGAATTGCCGCAGGTCTGGCGATTATGCTGCTGTCGTTTGGACCGAGCGTTTTGTTTTTGTATAAAAAGCGGATGGACAGATACGCGGTAAGTCAAAACCGATTGACCACAGAGGACACAGAGAGCAAAGAGAAAGGAAGAGAAAAAGAAAGAGAAAAAGAAAGATGAGCGAAGGCTAGAAGAGTTTTACGGCGAGGCGCTGGGGATGATTGCCGGCGGGAATCATGGTCAGGAGGCTGTCGGTGCGCGTGCGTAGGACGGCGAGATCGCCGGAGGATTCGTTGATGACGAGGAGCATGGTGGGAGGAGCGCCAGAGTCAGTGGGATCGAAACGCATGGCTCCAGGAGATGCGCCAACGTTGATGGGACGGCCGACGCGGCGATTGACGATGTCGATGGGAAGGACGCGATTGGCGGATTGATCAGAAACGTACATTTCTCCGGCATCAGAGGTAAGTATGGCGGTGGCGGGAGAATAACCAAGCAAGATGTAGTCACCCATTTCGTGGGTCCAGGTGTTGACGGCTTGCAGGCCGTGCGTTTCGGGAGAGATGACGTAGAGTTCACCGCCATCGGGCTTGAGAAGCATCTGGGAGGGCTTGCCGGCCAGTTCGAGATTGGCGAGAAGTACGCCGCGTTTAATGTCGATTACGGAGAGATGTTTTTCAGAGCGGCTCATGACGAAGGCTACGGAGGCGTCGGGTAGAGCGACGACTTCTTCTGGATTGGGAATGACAGGGACGGAGGCGCGCAGTTGCAGAGTGGCGGCATCGTGAATGCCGAGGGTGGATGCGCGGTAGTTTACGACCAAAAGGAATTTGTTGTCGGGAGTGAGGCGGACCTGGACAGGTTGTGAGCCGGTTTTGGCGCGACCGAGGATGGAGCGGGTGGCGCAATCGATGGCGATGAGTTGGTCTGAGCGGGAAGAGGCGGTGTAGACGCGATCGCCTTTCGGAGAAAAATCCAGCGAATAAGGTTGGGGGCCAACAGGGATGCGCCCGGAAACCTGATTGGTGTTGGCGTCAATGATGTAGAGATAGCCGCCAGAAGAGCTGACACCCCAGATTTCATCGCGGGTGGGATGTTCGAGGATGTCGGCGAGAGCAGGACCGGCAAAGATTTTGGCGATAGCGCGGAGGCTGATGAGGTCGATCACCGTGACAGTGCCGTCGCTGGCGCTGGAGACGTAGGCATGGAGGTGCAGGCCGGGACGAAGAAAAGATGGGCGATGCTCGCGGAGGAGGACGATGATGGCGGAGACGATGAGGATGGCGAGCGCGAAGTAGATGCGGAAGTTTTTGGGACGGGACATGTCGTGGATTCAGTTTAACGCAGGAGAACGAAGAAGTTGAGGGTGGAAAGTTAAAAGTTAAAGGAAGAACGGCAAAGGCATATCTAACGCAGAGGCGCAGAGAACGCGAAGTGGGAAAAGACCTGTGCGCCACACAGCACAGAGATGCAGGGCAAGAGTGGCGATTGCTGCAGGGAGAGGGTCCCTGTGATTTTCCTGGTGCGCGGTGTTGCCACGCTCCCTCCACTCCGAGCCACAGAAGGCGTGGCTCTCCGGTCGGGATGACAGTGGGTTGTGGTGGCTGGATAGATTGTGACAGCGTTCATGTTGAGATCCTTCCTCGCAAAAGTCGCTCCACAGGATGACAAGCAAAGACAAACAAGAACAAAGAAGTAGACCCCTCGCGTTGCTCGGGATGACAAATGTGATGCGATTAGTTCAGGGTGCGGTGGAGGACGTTGGCGATTTGTTGCATTTCAGAGTAGAGGTTGGCGTAGTCGGCGGGAAGAATGGATTGGATGCCGTCGGAGAGGGCTCTGTCGGGTTGGTGATGGACTTCGACAAGGAGACCGTCGGCGCCTACGGCTACGGCGGCTCGAGAGAGAGGAAGGACTTTGTGGCGCTTGCCGGTGCCGTGGCTGGGATCGACGAGGATGGGAAGATGGCTGCGCTTTTTGACGGCGGGGACAACGGCGAGGTCGAGCGTGTTGCGAGAAAAATCGGAGAAAGTACGGACGCCGCGTTCACAGAGCATCACGTTGTAATTGCCTTCGCTCATAACGTATTCGGCAGCCATGAGGAATTCGTCGAGGGTGGCGGACATTCCGCGTTTGAGAAGAACGGGCTTTTTGGCGCGGCCGGCTTTTTTGAGTAGAGAGAAATTCTGCATGTTTCTGGCGCCGATCTGGATCACGTCGGCGTAGTCATCCACTAAATCGAGGGATTCCGCGTCAATGGCTTCGGTAACGATGCCGAAGCCGTAGGTGTCGCGAACTTTGGCGAGAATCTTCAGGCCGGCTTCGCCCAGGCCCTGAAAACTGTAGGGACTGGTGCGCGGTTTGTAGGCGCCTCCACGGAAGAGGCGGACGCCGGTGGGCTTCAGTTGCGCGGCGGTGGCCATGCATTGCTCTTCGGATTCCACGGCGCAGGGGCCAGCGATCATGGCCAGGTGCGAGCCACCGACGAGAACGTCGCCGGAGGGAGTGGGAATGCGGACGACGGTGTCTTCTTGTTTTACGTCGCGGCTGACTAATTTGTAGGGCTTGGTGACGGGAATACATTCAATGACTCCGGGCATGGATTCGAGATCGCCGAGATCGAGAGGGCCGCTGTTGCCGGTAATACCGATGGCAGTTCGTCCGGCGCCGGGCATGGGGTGAGCCTTGAAGCCGAGAGATTCGATGCGGTCGCAGACGTCCTTGATTTGCGTAGCTGTGGCTTGGGATTGCATGACGACTAACATTGATGGATCACCCCATTTTGCGTGTTGGATTAGTTTACGTGGAATGGAGTGGGGCGGCAAATTGGAGAAGTAGCGATGTAACGAAGCAAAGATGAGAAGAAAGAAAGGATTACCGCTGAGGTCGCAGAGGTGCGCAGAGTTAAAGGGAGAGCTGATTGCTGCATTTGTGGTTGGTATAGACGAATGCCGATCGGGAGATCGGCGTTCCCAGTAAATGCAGTTTTCCAAAAAAGGTAGAAATGAAAAATGGGATGTACGAAAACTGGAAAGTCGGGTGAATTGTTGAGTGGCGCTCAAATATTTTTCAAGTGGAATTGCAGGCAACTCGGCGGTGTGTTTTGAAATCTCGAATGCAAAAATATGCATCGAAAGTTTGGTAAGCAGAGACCCTCGCCCGCCAGCCTCAGATCTGCGATAAGCCAATTCCAAAACATAGGAGTGCGTTATGAAGCGTGTAAGAAGCATGTTGGGCATTGCCATCGCGGCGGTTGCGTTGTGGGGAGCGCGGCGAGTTTCAGCACAAGAAACCGAGCATTTGCAGGCAAGGTACGGCGACTACTTTCGTGTATCGCAAACGGATTCGGATTTGCTTGGCGTGGGGGCGCGGCTGTCATTTCCGATTTTGCATCGCGTAAAGCTGGAGGGGGAAATGGCGTATGACTTCAGCCACGCGTTCACGGAAGGTTTCACCGATACGGGAACGGGATTGTTGAGCGTTGAGCGGACGGATACGGAGAGTCTGGGCCAAAGTCGGAATTGGGGCATGGTAAATTTCAACCGTTCTTATTTGTGAAAGGCGGGTTCGCGGATTTTCAGTTGAGCGGTGCTCCGGCAACAGTGGGAACATTTTTCAGTTCGGTGGATAATCTGCGGGCGAATCATTTTATTTTAATCTTGGAACGCACAACAATTTGCGGGTGGCGTTTGGACCGTTTCTTCGGTTTTAAGTAGTTGTCAGTTTGCAGTGCGGATAGAATGGCCCGGGCTGGATGGTCGGCTTCGGGCCATTTTTGTTTTCGAGTTTAAAGGGAAACATAAGAATTACCATGGAGGCCGCGGAGGGAATCGAGAGATGCTCAGGTGGATTCGTGGTTGAGATCCTTCGTCGCAGACAGGATGATAACGCAGTGGTGGATGAGTGCAGCAGATGGGGAACTGGCCAAGCGGAAAACCCAAGAGCACAGGCTGGAGACTGCGTCACCGATGATACCGATGACGCTAGATTGGGTATAATCGCGGGCTAATGATAGGGGAAGGATGAGGAATATGAATAAATCCAAAATGAATTGGGCGCAAGGAATGGGATGTGTGGTGGTGCTGGGGATTGTGGCGACGGCTTGTCTGGCGGTTACGGCTATGAACAAGCCGATGGCGAATCCGGAACTGCTCCGCGTGACAGCGGGTTCGGGTGGACAGGCAATGGGTGCTACACCTTCGCCGGCTTTGCTGGTGCTAAGCAAGGCGGAGGGGGCGCTGGCGATTGTTGATCCAGCGACTTTGAAGGTTGTGGCGAAAGTGCCGACAGGCGCGGTGCCGCACGAGGTGGCTGCTTCGCCGGATGGAAAGTGGGCGGTGGTGACGAATTATGGCGCGGAACGGAGTGGGACCACGCTGAGCACGATTGACTTGAAGGCGCAGAAGGAAACGCATCGCGTGGATATTCTGCCGCTGCGATCACCGCACGGGATTCTGGCTACGCAGGATGGGAAATTTGTTTTTACGGCAGAGGGAAGCAATGCGATTGCGACTTACGATCCGGTGAAAAATGAAGTTGCGGGCTGGAGTATGACGACTTCACAAAACGGGACGCACATGGTGGTGGAGACGAAGGCGGGGACGGCAGTGTTCACGGCGAATATCGGGTCGAACAATATCACGGCGTTTACTCTGGATGCGAAGACGAAGACATGGAGCACCACGCAGATTGCGGTGGGGAAAGGGCCGGAAGGGATTGATATGTCTCCGGATGAGAAGGAGGTGTGGGCGGCGAATTCGGGAGATGGAACGGTCACGACGATTGATACAGCGTCGAAGAGGGTGACGGGGACGATGGACTTCCATACGAAGCGATCGAACCGGTTGAAGTTTACGCCGGACGGGAAGACGGTGTTGATTACGGACATGGGAGCGGGAGATTTGGTAGTGGTTGACGTGGCGACGGAGAAAGAGAAGAAGCGAATTCATTTGGGGAAGAGCGTGGAGGGAGTTTTGATTCAGCCGGATGGTGCGCGGGCGTTTGTGGCGGTGACGCCAGAGAATAAGTTGGCAGTGGTGGATTTGAAGACGCTGGAAGTGGTGACGACGTTTGTGATTGGGAATGAGCCGGACGGGATGGCTTGGGCGAAGTGAGGGTGAGAAATTCTTGAGTGGTTAGGATTAGGTTTTGAGAATCTTAGGACGAGGGACTAGGGACGTTGGAGTGTGAGCCGGAATTGATTGACGAAGATTCCTCAGGGGCTAAAGCCCTGTTTTCCAGGGCGCTTAATGTCCGAGCCTAATGCTCCGACCCCCTGATGGAGGCGAAGAAGGATTGCGGAGAACTTGAGTAACGGGGAGCAAGAATGACCAAGACGATACGGGTGGGGATACTTGGGGATTTCAATGAGGAGTACAAGTCGCATTGGGCTACTACGGCGGCGGTGAAACATGCCGCGGATAAATTAGGCGTGGAAGCTGAGCGCGTGTGGATTCCCACGCCAGTGCTGCTGACGGAGAGGGGTGAACGGGAGATGGAGCGGTGCGACGGATTGTGGGCGTCGCCGGGGAGCCCTTACGCAAGTTTTGCGGGAATGCTGCGCGGAATTGAGTTTGCCCGAACGAGGAATTGGCCGTTCCTCGGCACTTGAGGTGGGTTCCAATATGCTCTGTTAGAGCATGCGCGCAATGTGTTGAAGCTGATGGATGCGGACACCGTGGAGAATATGACGGACACGGAGAATCCCGTGATCACGCCGATTGCCTGCGCGCTGCCGAATCGTCCTGAAGGCGCCCCGAAGATGCATGGGAAAGATCCAGTGAAGGTGACGCCGGGGACGTTGTTGCGGGAGTTGGTGGGTGCCGATACTTTGCTGGGCGACTATTTTTGCAATTACGGCGTGAACGCGGACTATGAAAAACGGTTTGAAGAGGCGGGATTGCGTGTGAGCGCACGGGGAAGTGAAGGCGAGATTCGCGCGGTGGAATTGGTGGGACACAAATTTTATATAGCGACATTGTTTCAGCCGCAACTGCAATCGACTGCCGAGGAGCCACATCCGGTGGTGACGGCGTTAGTGAAGGCGTGCGTGGCGTGGAAGGGGCAAGTGGGGTAGTGGGAGAGGAGATGAGGTATTTTTCGCCGCTTGGTTTGACGAGGACATTGTTTATCGCGATTGCGTTTTGTTGCTCGTGCGGTGCACCAAGGCAGGGAAAGGAGCTCGAATTCTGGGAGACCACGAATCACGTATTTCATGTGAGAGTGACGTTGCAGGGGGAAGAAAATGGAGGACTCGTCCCCGGGGCTTATTATGTGTTCTCTTCCGCACGAAGCGGAGCAAGTTCCATGCGCGAGATTATGACATTCCGACACGATGACCAGGTGCCAATTCCCGTTAATCAAATTGAGTTTGTGAATGAGCGGATCGGATTTGTATTCATGGGTTGGAAGTATGCCGTCACTACCGATGGAGGCGACACCTGGTCGGTGTGGGATGCAAAACGGGATTTGCCAGATTGGCAATGCTGTAATTATGGGTTGATTAGCGCGGTAAAAGTTGCGACTGACGGCACCGGTATTATGAAGCTCAACCCGATCTCGGGGCGGCAAGGGGAAGTGCCGGAACTTAAGACGAAGGACTGGGGACGTCATTGGAGTGTGAGCTGGAATTGATTGGCGAAGATTCCTCAGGGGCTAAAGCCCAATTCGCGCTGACTGGTTTATGTCGGAACTGAAGCTCCGACCCCCTGATGGAAGCGAAATCTAGCGCTGCAGATGATGGTACTTAGTTCGGAGGCGGGGATGGCTACGAAGAAGACAGGTAAGAAGAATGTGAACGTGAAGAAGGTAGTAAAGGCGAAAAAATCGACACCGGTGGCGATGGGCGTAGGGAAGGATGCAGAATTGAGCCTGGTGTTTGACGAGTTGGAAGGAATGCTGGCGAAGCATGCGCCGCCATTCAAGGTGACGAAGGGAATGGTGCGGAATAAGCGGGATTACCACTTGACGGTGCCTGTGCCGGTGGTGATTTCGCCGACGGCCTACGGAGGGAAGCCGTATCCCGCGGCGATGGCCAGTCTGATTTTCCAGAAGGGGTATGTGGGGTTTTACTACACACCGATGGACGGGGCGTCGATGAAGAAGGTTGCGCCTGAGTTGGGGAAATTGCGAAAGGGCGGATGCTGCTTTCATATGAAGGCGTTGACGCCGGAAGTGAAAGAGGGAGTGAAGCAGGCGCTGGAGATGGGATTGAAGAGTTTTCGGGGGAAGGGTTGGGTGTAGGGGAAACAGCGAAATCACGGTTTCCAGTCGGAGAGTTTGGTTTCTTCGGGGACGTCGGTGAGGCTTTCGAATTCGAGGCGATAGCCGTCGGGATCGAGCAGCCCAGTGACCCACATGTTGTTACCGACGAAGGGTTCGGATGGCTGCAAGTTGCGCGCAAGGAATTCGTGATAGAGAGCCAGTGCATCGTTGCACTGAAAGGCTAGAGAAACTCCCAAGCCGAGTTTGGCGCCGGCGAGAGAGTTTGGGTCGTCTTTACGATACTCCTGGAGCATGAGTGCTGCGCCGCCCAATTCCAGCCAACACCAGCGGATCTTGCCGTCAGGGATCCATTTATTTTTCAACGTAAAACCCAGGCCGTCGATGTAGAAGCGGAGGGAGGTGTCCATGTCGGCGACCCGGAGGAAAGGGACAACTTGTTTGACGTTGGGAGTTGGCGGCGGGGCAGTGGACATGGAGGGAGCCTCGAAGAGACTCAGAATTTTCTAGGGAATGATGGCGCAGGTGAAAGGTTTGTGCAACGGACAAGAGGAAGCCGTCCGTGACATGGATTGTGTCGCACCTTTGGTGATCATCTGGAATGGATCTGTACCCGCACCTTGAACGGCGCAGGATGTGGCATCCGAGGCTCTTGATGTCGGAGCTAAAGCTCCGACGCCTAAAAACCAATTACGAGATGGCTTCTAGTTGACGCCGGCGCCGGCAGGGCCTGGGCCTTTGTGCCACCAACCCAAGGACTTGGGAAAGTTGTAGAGGTGACCGCCTGCGGATTGTTGCTGAGCGGACTGCTGTTGGCCGTCTTTGTGGTGCTTTTCCTTTTTGACTTTTTCTTTGTGGACTTTGTTTTTGTGGAAGTTCCACCAGTGATGCTTTTCCTGGTGCTCGACGGTGGCGCCTTGCGGTGCCTGAGCGCGGACGGATGGAGATGGGCCAAAACAGCTCAGTAATATGGCGCCGCAGAGAATAAGAAGCAGCCTTTTCATCGAGGTAACCCCTTTGAACATTTTTAGCATTGGCCCGGGGTGGGGCCTACAGTACTAAAGGTCAGGTGTAGCGTGAATGCACATAGTGAAAGGGCAACGGCCAGTGGTTGAATCGCTCCTGTAAGGCACGCTAAATCAACAGAGTACAGGTGATGTTGAGACGAAGGCGCTCCGAACGCGAGAAAGAGTGTGTTACAATTTATGTTTACATAAATGGTGAATTTTAAGCATGTCTGAATTTCCGCTGGTAGATAACACACAATTTGACCCTGAGGACGAGTACCGGCCTGAACCGCCGCCGGAACCACTGGTACCGGTCTGGATGGATGGGAGCACCCGGATTGGGATTCACTGCTCGATTTCGGGGAGCTATGTGAATGCGCTGGAGTCGGCGAAGAAGCTGGGCTGCAACGCGCTGCAGATATTCTCGGCGAGTCCCCGCATGTGGCAGATGGGGAATGTGCGCATTCAGGAGCAGGACGGGAAGGCGTTCCGGGCGCGGCGGGAAGAATTGCAGCTTGGGCCGCTGGTGATTCACGCGAATTATCTGATTAATCTGGCAGCACAGCAGCCAATGTTGCGGACTCGATCGATCCAGGCATTTCATGAAGAGTTGGTGCGCGGGTTGGCGCTAGGCGCGGATTTTGTGGTGGTGCATCCGGGTGCCCGAGGAGAATCGTCGATGGAATTGGCGATTGCGACGATTGTAGAGTCGGTGAAACAGGCGGCTCGCCGAGTGCCGATGGGGAAGATGCGGATATTGATTGAGAACACGGCCGGTATGGGAACGGCGGTGGGAGCGCGGCTGGAAGAAGTGGCTGTGCTGGTGCATGGATTGCGTGGGTTGAATGCGGGAGCTTGCCTGGACACCGCGCACCTGTTTGCGGCCGGGTATGACATAAAGTCGGCAGAAGGTCTGGAGCAAACGCTGGAGAAGATTGAGCAGACGGTTGGTTTGGACAATGTGCCGGTGATCCACGTGAACGACTCTAAGATCGCACTGGGCGGGAAAGTGGACCGGCACGAGAATCTGGGCGAAGGGAAAATTGGAGAAGAGGGATTCCGGAGATTCCTGCAACATCCGCGGCTGAGCAGTGCGGCGAATACGGGATTGGTGGGCCGGGCGTTTTTGCTGGAGACCCCGATCGAGAATCCGGGCGATGATCGGGCCAATGTGGCGAAATTGTGGGAGTATGCGGGGTTGACGTCGATCGCACCGGAAGCGGAAAAAGGATATTCGATGCTGACTTCCGCGATGAAGAAGATGCGGAAGACGATAGCGAAGGATGCAGCGCGGCTGACTGCTACAGAGAAGAAGATTCGGGCTAAGGCGGAAGCGGGGGAGAAAAAAGATCGGAAGAGGAAGTCAAAAGTTGAAAGAAAGTACCTGCGCAGAGGACACTGAGAGCGCTGAGGACGTAGAGAAAAAGATATCGGATTTGGAGCGAGAGAGACAATCCAGGTGCGGAGGGGATGATTACCCGTGGCGGATTACAACCCGCAGGCGATAGAGACGAAGTGGCAGAAAAGATGGGAAGAGAATCGCGTATTTGAGAGTGAAGCGGAGATCGGAGAGTCGGAATCCTCGGGGGCTGAAGCCCCATCCTCTCGACCAGCCAAGTCGGACATAAATGTCCGAACCCCTGAAAAGACAACCCGAGAAGCACTGCAAATCCAAGAGCGAAGTTCACGAAGCAATCTTGGGCCACTCGAGCAACAAAAGAAACCAAAATACTATGTGCTGGAGATGCTGCCGTACCCATCGGGAACTCTGCACATGGGACACATGCGGAATTACGCGATTGGAGATGTGGTTGCCCGCGTAAAGCGCATGCGGGGGTTCAACGTGCTGCACCCCATGGGTTGGGACGCGTTTGGGCTGCCAGCGGAAAACGCAGCGATCAAGAACAACACGCATCCGCGTGAGTGGACCAACAAAAACATTGCGGAATTCCAACGAGTGCTGCGGCGCTTTGGGTTCAGTTACGACTGGCGGCGAGAAATATCTACGTGCGAACCGGAATATTACCGGTGGAACCAATGGTTTTTCCTGAAGATGCTGGAGCGTGGGATTGCGTACAAGAAGAAGAGCCGGGTGAACTGGTGCCCGAAGTGTTGCACGGTGTTGGCGAACGAACAGGTGGAGAAGGGGCGTTGCTGGCGTCATCCCGATACGGTGGTAGAGGCTCGCGAGATTGAGCAATGGTTTTTGAGGATTACGGATTATGCGGAACAGCTTCTTGATGATCTGAAGACGTTGCAGGGCGGGTGGCCGGATCGTGTCATTGCGATGCAGGAGAATTGGATCGGGAAATCGATTGGCGCAAAGGTTTTGTTTGCGGTGGCGGATAGCGGGGAGAAATTAAAACCCGCACCCTTAGAATCGAAGGGTGCGGCACCCGACAAGATCGAAATATTCACAACGCGGATTGACACGATTTATGGGGCCAGTTCGTTGATATTGGCGCCCAATCATCCGATGGTGGACCAACTCATTGCCGGAACGGCGAGCCAGGCGGCTTCAGAAGCGAAACTGGTGGAGATGCGCCGGTTGTCGGTGAAGATGGAGGATTTGGCTACCGCGGCGAAGGATGGATTTTTCACGGGGCGGTATGCGGTGAATCCGTTCAGCGGGGAGAAGGTACCGATCTGGGTGGGAAATTTTGTGCTGATGGAATATGGGACCGGGGCGATTATGGCGGTTCCGGCACATGATGAGCGAGATTTTGAGTTTGCAACAAAGTTTGGGTTAAAGATTCCGGTGGTGGTGAAGAAGAAAACCATAGAGGATTCCTCAGGGGCTAAAGCCCGTTCTACTGAAATCTCCAATGTCGGACCTAAAGGTCCGACCCCCTACACGGCAGGAAACCCGGGAGCACAGTCAGGAGTGACTGTGCCACCAGAGTTGTTTACTGAGTACGGAGTTAGCGTCAATTCGGGGAAGTATTCTGGATTGGCGAGTGCTGATGCGATCAAGCAGATGGCAGCGGACGCGGAGGCGGGCGGGTTTGGGAAGGCAGAAACGATTTACCGGTTGCGGGATTGGGGAATCTCGCGGCAACGGTATTGGGGCACGCCGATTCCGGTAGTTTATTGCGAGACGGACGGCATGGTTCCGGTGCCGGAGAAGGACTTGCCCGTGGTACTGCCTCCGAATCCAATATTGACGGGTGAAGGGCAGTCGCCGCTGGCTACTGATCCGGAATTCGTGAATGTAAAATGTCCGAAGTGCGGCGGGGCGGCTCGGCGAGAGACAGACACGATGGATACGTTCGTGGATTCGTCGTGGTATTTCTATCGGTACTGCGATCCACAGAATGATAAAGCGGCTTACGATTCGGCGAAGGTTGGATACTGGTTCCCGATCGACCAGTATATTGGCGGAATCACCCACGCTATTTTGCACCTGCTCTATTCGCGATTCTGGACGAAGGTGATGCGGGATTTGGGGATGATCAAAAACAGCGAGCCGGCTGCCCGGCTGTTTACCCAAGGGATGGTGTTGAAGGGTGGAACAGCCATGTCGAAATCGATGGGGAATGTGGTGGGTGCCATCGACATGGCAGAGAAGTACGGTGCAGATACGGGGAGATTGTATACGTTGTTTGCGGCTCCTCCAGAAAAGGATCTGGAGTGGAGCGAAGAGAGCATTGAAGGGGCATGGAGATTCTTGAATCGGGTATTCCGGTTGGTGGATAAGCACGCGGGGGAGGTCATTGGCAACAAAGAAGCCAACAGTCTCCAGCCGAAAGCCCACAGCCATGAGCAGAACGCCCAAGACCCACCCTCCGCAAAAGGCGCTCCGGATGAGGCACCCTCCCTGGCGGATTACAGCGAGAAGGAAAAGGGGCTTTTGCGGAAGGCACACCAGACTTTGCGGCGCGTGACCGGAGATTTTGAAACCCGCTGGCACTTTAACTCTGCGATAGCGCAGATCATGGAACTGGTGAACGCGATTTATGCGGCGGAGCCGTTGAGCGAAGGTGTGCGGCCAGAGGTGCGTCGCGAAGTGCTGGAACTCGTTACGTTGATGCTGGCGCCGATGACTCCTCATCTTTCGGAGGAGTTGTGGGAGATGCTGGGACATCGCGATGGATTGTGGACGGTGGACTGGCCGGGATTCAATGTGGAATTGGCTAAGGAGGAAGCGGTGGAGATTCCGGTGCAGATTAATGGCAAGATTCGCGGAAGATTGACCGTGCCTGCAGGGACTACGCAGGAGGAGATGATGAAGCTGGCTTCCGCGGATGGGGGAGTTGCGGGGCATCTGGCAGGGAAGACGATACGGAAGGTGATTTACGTGGGAGACAAGCTTTTGAATATTGTGGCGGGATGAGGAAAACGGTTCACAGTTGACAGTTCACAGTCGACAGCTACCTTCATCGGGAAGATCGCTTCTCAGGATAACACGTCTTTTTCGGACGTCTTTTAGGCGCGGTTAGAGCAGGAGGTGAGAAATGGAAGGGGCCACGGAGATGAAGCAGGTGGAGAAGGCGGGGGGCGGAGTGGCGCTGAAAGCGGAGTTGGGCGGAATTGTTGTGCTGGATTTTGGCGGGCAGTATACGCAATTGATTGCGCGGCGAGTTCGCGAGCAGCAAGTGTTTTCGGCGGTGCTGCCATGTTCGACTTCCCTAGAAGCGATCAAGAGGCTTGAACCGGCAGGAATTATTTTGTCGGGTGGACCCAGTTCCGTGTATGACAAGGACGCGCCGAAATGCGATCCGGCGGTGCTGCAGCAAGGGATTCCGGTGCTGGGGATTTGTTACGGGATGCAGTGGATTGCGAAAGAATTGGGCGGAAAAGTGGTCCCGGTAGATCGGCGAGAATACGGCCCAGCGCACTTTTGCATGGAGGCGACGGAGAGCCACATTTTGGGCGGATTGCCCAACAAGCTGAAGATTTGGGCGAGCCATGGGGATAACGTGGAGGCGCTTCCCGCAGGGTTCCATTTGACGGGCACGACGGCAAACGCGATCGGGGCAGCAGAAGACCACAAGAGAAGGATCTATGCGGTTCAATTCCACCCCGAGGTCAATCACACAGAGCAGGGAACGGAGATTTTGCGGAATTTTCTGTTCCGGGTATGCAAGGCGAAGCCGAAGTGGAGCGGTGCGGCGTTCATTGAAGAGACTGTGGAAGCGATCCGAGCGAAGGTGGGGACGCACAGGGCGATTTGCGGGCTGAGCGGGGGAGTGGATTCGACAGTCGCCGCGGTGCTGGTGCACCGAGCGATGGGCGAACGGTTGACGAACATTTTCGTGAACACGGGGATGCTGCGGAAGAACGAATTCGAACACACGCTGGAGATGTACCGTGACAGGCTGGGGCTGAAGGTGGTGGGGGTGGACGCCTCGGAGCATTTTCTGGAGAAGTTGAAGGGAGTGAGCGACCCGGAGCAGAAGCGGAAGATCATCGGGCGGGAGTTTATTACGGTGTTTGCGGGGGAAGCAGAAAAACTGCAAACGGGCGAAGCGCACGGGGATATCAAGTGGCTGGTGCAAGGCACACTTTATCCGGATGTGATTGAATCCGTGTCAGTTAAGGGGCCGTCGGCGACCATCAAGTCGCACCACAATGTAGGAGGGTTGCCGAAGGAGATGCCCTTTGCGCTGATTGAGCCGCTAAGGGACTTGTTCAAGGACGAGGTGCGGCGGATAGGCAAGGAACTCAGGTTACCAATTGAGATATTGGTGAAACATCCGTTTCCAGGGCCAGGACTAGCAGTACGGCTACTAGGCGAAATCACCAGTAAAGATCTAGTAACTCTGCGAGAAGCGGATGCGATCGTGGTGGAAGAAATACGACGGGCCGGGCTGTATGAGAAGGTGTGGCAGGCGTTCGCAGTGCTATTGCCAGTGCGAAGCGTGGGGGTAATGGGAGACGGAAGGACCTACGGATTGACGGTAGCGGTGCGAGTGGTGCAGTCGGATGACGCGATGACAGCGGATTGGGTGAGGTTGCCGGGGGACGTATTGGAGCGGATGTCGACGAGGATCGTGAACGAAGTGACGGGAGTTACAAGGGTGGTGTACGACATCAGCAGCAAACCACCGAGCACGATTGAATGGGAGTAAGGAAGGATAGGGAACGAGAAGAGAGGAGTAATAAGAGTTCCGGGACTGGTTGCAAGAGCGCGGGAAGTTTTGTTAGCAAGCTGAGAGACAGAAAAAGGCCGCTCTGGTTGAGTAAGAGCGGCCTTTTTCTTTGAACCTGGTATTTCGGGCAGACTTTCGAGTAAACAGTTTTTCTACCGATTGGCCATTTTCTGAGCCATGTAGAGAAGGAGTTTACGATCCTCGTCATCCGCTTTACTCAGCAAGCGGCGGAGCTTGTTGAGATAACGCGCGTCTTTGCCAGCGCTGCCCCAGGCGATGTCGTCGGACGACTTGCGCTTGGGAAGGTTTGGCAGTTGGGGCGGCTCTTCGCCGTCGTAGAAGAGTTGATAGAGTGGGCATTCGAGAGCGCGTGCCAGCTTCTCAAGAGTTTCAATGGCCGGAACTGTGTGACCATTTTCAACGCGAGAGATGTAACAACGAAGCAAACCGGTACGTTTCTCGATATCACCCTGGGAGAGTTTCTTTTCTTCGCGCAGAGCGCGAAGACGGTCACCGATAATCATGGGTTGAGTATTCCACAAAGCGTAATAGGTAGCAAGTCGAAACTTATGGGAAGTATATGAAACATATGTGTGCATCAGCAAAAGAAGAGAGATGAGGAAAGCGTCGAGAGAAGGGCCGGAGTCGCTAAACGGCCCGTTTAAATGGGTTTAGGAGAGTGTTTGGAGTTGCGGAACGATATGCTGCAATTCCGGGAAGAAGAGGGCAAGAGGAAAATGTGGAAGATTTTAGTATAACGGAAGAGGTAATGGCTTCAGGGTATGAGGCCATATATGGAAGTTGAACAGGGAATCAAGAAGGAGTGCCTACACAAACGATTTTGGATGTCAGGGGTGGGGGAGTAAAAAAAGTGGCGAAGCCGGAGGGCTAGAGGTTAAAGAAGGGACGACATGCCGTCAGGTGGGAGGAGGAACTTGGACCGAAACCGAGGGCTGATGGCCCTGAGACGCTGAGACTTGGGGAGACCTGGTGGATGAGGCAAGCGGAAGGCACGATGGCATGGAAGGAAGCTGAGATAAGGAGGGAAGGAATTGCGTAAGATAGAGAGAAGGAACCGGGTTGCCTGAGAGTAACCGTTAGGCAAAACAGGCGTAACCAAATGAGTATGGAACACGTCCCAAAATCAGAAGAGATGGCTACGACGGTGCTCGCTCCTGTGTTGACGCCGGCGGCGGACGCGCTAAAACGCGACGACGACCGGGAATTGGTGCGACTGGCCAAGGGAGATGACCAGGAGGCTTTCGAGATTCTGGTGAAGAGGCACCAGTCACGCGTATTTGCGGTAGCCAATGGCATACTGCGCAACAAGGAAGATGTGGAGGATGTGGCCCAGCAGGTATTTGTGAAAGCATATTTTTCGCTGAAGCGGTTTGACCAGCGAGCGGCATTCAGCACATGGCTGTACAAGATCACGGTGAACGAGTGCTGGGATGTGCTAAGGAGGAAGAAGTCGCGGCCGCTGTATTTTGAAGCGGAGTTGAGTGAAGAACAGGCGAGGCAGTATAAAGCTTCTGAAGATGTGGAAGCGCCGACGGGAGATGTGAGCGACCGGATGGCATCGCGGCAGCGAGTGGAAGAGTTGCTTGGATTTCTGGATGAACGCGACCGTGCGATGCTGGTGCTGAAGGAAGTACAAGGGTTTTCGGTGGAAGAGATCGCGGAGATGTTGGAGATAAACGGGAATACGGTAAAAGTGAGATTGTTCCGGGCGCGGCGAAAGATCACGGAGAAGTTAAGGCGTCGCGAAACTGAAAAGTGACGTGAGTGCGGTGGCAGACAGGAATTTGGTTAGAGAGGTGGGGGTTACATGGTGAATAGCAAAGAGAAACGGGAAGGATCGTGCGGGCGATTCCAGGAAGAACTGGAACTGGTACGTGTGCCTGGCGATGCGGTGATCGAGCAAGGGGAATTGCTGGCGGAACTATCTTTGGAACTTCGAGAACATGCGGGGAGATGCGTGAGTTGCCGAGAGGCGCTGGAGGACGTAGTACAGACCAGGAACCTGCTGGTGACTTTGGTGACGGCGAAGGGTGGAGCGGCCGAGCCGGGGCCGTGGTTCTCGAATAAGGTGATGAACGCCATTGCCGCGAAGGAGCAAGAGATCGAAGCACGAGATGGCTTTTGGATAAGCGTGCAGAAGCTGGCACCAAGGCTGGCGGCGGTGTGCGCGTTGTTGCTGGCGCTGGTGGGAACTTGGGCGATGCAGACGCAGCGAGAGTACCAAGCGAGGCAGATGAGAGCGCCTGCAGAGAGCCTGTTTGACTCGGGACCGGCGGGAATGCAAAATGACGACGTATTGAGCAACGCAGGGGCACATTGATGAACCCAGAGACGAGAATGCAGGCGCGGTTGTGGCTTGCGCTAGTGTTTGTGCTGGGAATTGCGATCGGGGGGACGTTCGGGTATAGCTTCGCGCATCGAAGCTATGCATCGACATCCCAGCCGTCGATGAGTGAGCCAGAGCGGCGGGCGAAACGAGTTTTGGAAATGACGCGGGAAATCGGCCTGACCGCGGAACAGAGCCAGAAGGTAGACGGAATCATCTTATCGGCGCACGAAGAAATGAAAAAGGTCCGGGAAAGATCGGATGCGGACCTGGATGGAATCCGGCAAAATGCGCGAGGACAGATGAGAGAAGTATTGACGCCAGAACAGAAGCCAAAGTTCGAGGACTTTGTGCGTAAGATGGATGAAGAACGCAAGAAGGCCGCTGGGAAGTAGCACAAGGACTCCGTCCCGTTTCAAGCATGCTAGTCGACCAGGACCACGGCTGTAGCGGCACCCTAGACGGCCGCTGCCGATGCAGGCCCCACAACTGTTAGTGTAGATTCCGCCCCTTCAAGGCGGGGATTTTCAAGGCATCGGGTTTTTCGATCCGACTGTCTCAATGACTATATATCCTCTCGAAAGCTGGTCCAAGGGCGTTAGTGCAATCTGTTACCGGACCTCCAGTAGCCGTTTAGCAGGCCCCAGTCGTAGCGGTCGTGCTTCCAGTCGATCGTTTCATTGTTATCGCTTGCCCACCACTGCGCTGCCGCATCCCTCGGGCGGTTCGGGACTTCGTTTGGGTCTGGTTGAGCACCATTTGGCCTAAGCAGGTGGGCGCGGCTGTTCAGCGAGTTGATTCCTCCTCTAGAGTGGCACACGGTGCACTGCTGCAACGCCGGCTCCATCCCCGGCCGGCTGCGGTTCAATACCCACCATTCGAAAACGTCGTCACCCTCCTGCCGCAAGGTCGAGAAACTGGCACCTTATCCAGAAGGTGCCGCCTCAGAACTGCAACCTTCTCTTCCGCAGTGTAGTGCTTGCCGCTCTTTCCTCACACGTTTGCTCCATTATCTTAACGGTCGAACGCTTTCAGCATTTCCAGCTGAGGCAGGACAAGTTGAGCCACTGCTGGCTAGGCAAGTGCAATGCGCACTGGTTGAGAAGGCGGCGTAAAGCCGCCCCTACATCCCTACACATGAAGGAACAGAGGTCTGAGGAACTGCTCGGAATGACGAATCAGTTTGGTGTCTGCGCGAGGGGATCAGGCGGAGGCGCGGCGAGAGAGTACCCATTCCAGGGCTTCGTCGAGGGAACGGAAGACTTCTATGCCGGTGTCGCCTGCGGATTCGCGAAGGATTTCGAACATGCGGGCGAGACCAAAGGCGGCGTCGTTGGAGACAAGGAGGGCGCGCCGAGAGTCGGGGGAGAAGAGTGAATCCTGGGCTAGTCTACGAATGTGCTCGCTAGTTATTTCCAGCTTGGTGATATGGCTTGCGTCGAGGAGCTGAGAGAAGGAAGGGTCGAAATCCGGGTCGAGCCGAAGTTTTTCCTCGTGGGCGAGTATGTCGGCGAGGGTGAACACCCCGGAAGCGGTGGTCATGACCAGGCGATTCTCACGGTCAATCTTATAGAAAGCAGGCATAGGCGGTATGACCTGTCCAGGTTGACTGGTACAAAATAAAAATTTTCTGAATCGGAGAAATTATACAACGTAGGGAATCGAAGGAAAGGTTACAGGCCGGAATATTGAAGAAAATAATGCAAAAGTGTCTGAGAGATAAACAAACTGTGTGTTGAGGAGAGGAAAATACCGATGCAGAGGGTGCTTAGGAGATTTTTCTGGAACTTTTTGCGCCAGCGAGGCCGCGGCGGGCATTCCTAAACTTGGATCGCGCCGGCGATAACACATTGGAGCGCTGTGCGCGTCTTGAATCGGCGGAGAGAGGTCCTCGACAGACGAAAACGAAGGCTGGGGGCAGATTTCGCCAGATGACTCTGCGCTCAACGGAACGGAAATACTGCCGCAGAAGATGCAAGAGATCGAATCTTCGGACGTGCCCGTTTTTTATTTGGAGACTATGGAGATATTGAAATTGAGTGAAGACACCATGTTCGCCGAGGAGGGTTCCCAGTTGGCTGAGGATGGTACGTCTGGTGCGATTGGGCATAAAGCCGAGAGCCAGAGAAGAGACTACGGCATCGACGCGATCGTGGCCGCGACCATGCAACTCTTTGCGGAGGGTTTCAGCGCTGGCATTGATGACATCCAGCCGAGAGTCCGGAACATTGGATTTAAGATAACTGGAAAACCGGGAATTGATCTCGAAAGCGAAGAGAGACGCATCGGAGGGAAGTAGATTGAGCAGGGGCTGGGTCATAGCGCCGGTACCGGAACCCACTTCGGCTACAACACGGGCACCCTGGAGAGAAAGCGGACGCAGCATAGCCTCCGTGAGGAAGCGCGAACTGGGAGCGACAGCGCCGACGGTGCGAAAGTCGGCTACGGCTTCCATGGCGAAGGTGGTTAGATCCATCCTTGTGTGAGACATGCGCGTAATGCGGGGCTCCTGAGCGGCGACGACGTGGTGCTGAATCATCTTACTCTAGCAAGAGGAAGTTTTGTGTGAATAAGGATGTTGCTTGAGAAAAAGGTAAAGAGGGCTCCCTAGTTCTTCATGGTCAAGACGGGACAACCCGCATGGCAGACAACCTGATATGCGGTGGTCCATGGCATGTGAGATGCGGTATCGATGTGAGTGGAACGATTCAAACCCATGATGATTACTTCGGGTTTGAGGGCGCGGGCCACATGCAAGATTTTTTCGCCCGGCATTCCGAATTCGACGAGGAATTCAGGCTTAAGTGCGGTAGGGGCGTGCTGCAGAGTCAATTGCTCGAGCTGTTTGAGTTTTTCGGCGCGAGCATTCTCTCGTAATTGCGTGATATCGCCCGCAGTGGTGGACCAATGAAAACCATCGGTGAGTGGAACGGTGGGGAGCACGTGGAGCACGACGAGTTTTGCGGCGAAATGATTGGCAAAGGAGATGGCATGGGGCAACGCATGCAGAGACGCCGGGCCGAAATCTGTGGCAAACAGAAAGGTGTTGAGGGTCGAGGATTTCTCGAGCAGGGAGTCCTTGTAGGAATTCGGACCCACGGTAAGCACAAAGCAGTCAGCATGTCGAAAGACTTGCTCTGAGACAGAACCCAGCAGCAGCTTGCCAAGGCTGCCGCGGCCGTGAGTGCCGGTGACGAGCATGTCGACCTGTTTCTGAGCGACGATGCGAGACAGTTGTTCCCAGACATTGCCTTTGCAGACGATGAACTCATGGCTTAGACCTGTGAGGGCGCCACTGTCGAGTAGATCACGCTCCAGTTTTTGCGTGCCTCTCTGGGCCGCGTCCACACCAAGTTCCAAGGCTTCCGCTCCCGCGATGGTATATCCGAGAGAGGTAACTACGTGTGCGAGATAGAATTTTGCGCCATAGTGACGGGCAACGGCGAGGGCGTGGCGGAGAGGCTTCTGCGATGCTTCGGAAAAATCAAAGGCAACGAGGACGGATTTCAAGTCGATGTTAACAGCGGGTGCGATGGATACCATAGGCACCCCCTTCCCGGAAACGGATGGGAGCAAACGGAAAACTGCTCGTCATTCGTGGCGATATTCATTCTAGGTCGGAAGGGAAATCACGTCAGTGACAGAGGCCACAATCAGAAAGGCCCTTGAAAAGTAAGCTCAGGCGGGTTGTTTCGCGGCTTGCCAGGCCGCCATTCCGCCGGAAAGTTCCGCCAGGTTTTTGATGTGGTGCTTTTGCAGGACGCTTACGGCGATAGAAGAGCGATAGCCGCCGGCACAATGGACAACGATTTTGCGATCGCGGGGCAATTCGTTCAGACGCTCTTCGAGATGGTTCAAGGGGAGGTTGAGGCTGCCCTCGATTCGCTTCGCCTGATATTCCCTGGGAGCACGTACATCGAGCACGAGTGGGGGATTGGACGAGGCGAGTGCTTCGGCAAGTTCCGCAGGGGCGATGCGGTCCGTGCCTTCGACGAGTTCGGGGCGGAGTTCCAGTGCATTGACTCCATCCTGGAGAAAACCCGCAAGGTGATCGAAGCCAATACGCCCAAGGCGCGTGGCCGCTTCCTGCTCGCGTCCTGGGTTGGCGATAAGGACGATCGGTTTTTCTCGATTGAGCAACGTTCCGGCCCATGTAGCGTACTGTCCACCGAGACCGATGTTGATACTGCCGGCGAGGTGCGCCTTGGAAAATTCATCGGGGTCACGCACGTCGATGAGTTGGGCGCTCTCCTGCTGCAGGATCAGGACGACGTCCAGCTCAAAGGGATTCAGGGTTTTCTCAAGGGTGTAATCCAGAGTGGGTCGTTCTTTAGAGTTCAGGACGGCATCGTAGGTGAAATAGGAAGGAGCTTCCGGCTGGTCGGCGGTGATCATCTTTACGAAGTCCGCTTCGCTCATCGGCTGGAGGGCATAGTTGGCCCGACGCTGTTCACCGATGGTGGAGAAGGTGTCTTTGCTGATATTGCGGCCACAGAGTGAGCCTGCTCCGTGGGCTGGATAGACCAGTGTGCTATCTGGGAGGCTAAGAAGTTTGGCGTTGAGCGAAGTGTAGAGAAGCCGCGCGAGATCTGCGGGCATCCAGCCGAGCGAAGCGCGCAGATCGGGGCGACCCACATCGCCGACGAACAGGGTGTCGCCAGTCAAGACGGCGTAGGGAGCATTGGCGTCCTTTTCCAGGTTGTAGACGAGAAGGGAAATCGATTCGGGAGTGTGACCGGGAGTTTCGAGAGATTGCAGACGAACTTTGCCAAATTCGAGAGTGTCGCCATCTTTCATGGGCGTGAAGGAGTATTCGGCCTGGGCGCGCGCGCCGAGGTAAATTTTGGCTCCGGCTTTGTCGCGAAGTTCGAGGTGGCCGGCAAGAAAGTCGGCGTGAAGATGAGTGAGAAAAACGTGACGGATTTGTAGGCCGTGGAGCTCGGCGGCTTCCAGATAGCGTTGCACATCACGTTGCGGATCGATGACCGCGGCCGTATGAGTGGTCTCGTCTCCGATCAGGTAAGAGGCGTGCGCCAGACAATTCAGATAGAACTGTTCGAGGATCATTTTCCCGTCACCTTTCACTTGGCCGCTGCTTTTTGCTTTGCTAGTTCCGTGTGGAACTCTTGTGCCTTTTGCTGGACGAAGTTTTTATAGCCGTCGGGATCGATAAATGCGGTTGCGCCTTGTTCTTTGAGCCGAGGGTATTTTTCGTCGAGTCCGAAATAGCCGCCATGGGCGCCGAGGAATATATCGCAGGGAAGTGATTTAAGCACGCGCCACATGCGTTCGTAATCTTCGGCAATCTGGGGATAGGCGGAGTTGTTGACGAGCTTGTAGCCAGGATTGACATTGGGGCTGCCAACGATAACCACGTTATAGCTTTTTCCGCCTTCCGATACCTTCATGGTCCATGTGGTGCAGCCCTTGGTGTGGCCCGGAGTGAGATGAGCGACGAGAAGGGTGCCCCCGAGTTTCACTTCGTCACCGTCGTATAATACGCGTTCGACCTTCGCCGGAGGGTAGAGATTGGCAGGGCTGTTGCCATAGGCGAAATCAGTTTTGCCGCCCGATTCCACCACGGAGACATCCGCATTCATCACCATGTAGGCCGCGCCGGTCAACTGTTTGATTTTGGCGCTGCCGGCGTCGTGATCCCAGTGGGCGTGGCTGATCAGCAGGATTTTTGTGTCTTTGAATTTGAAACCGAGTTTCTCAATGCTGGCTTGAATTAAGGGCACATTGGCTTCGAGATCGCTGTTGATCAGGATGTTTCCCTGGGGAGTGGTGATCAAAAAGTTGGCCAGCCCTTTGCTGCCAACGTAGTAGAGGTTGCCAGCGATGCGGAAAGGCGGAAAGGGCTCGGTCCAATCGGAGTTGGACTGGGCGTGGGCCAAAGCGGCGAGGGACAAAAAAAGAAAGAGTGCGCAAACTACTCTCCGAATAGTCTGGAGCAAGCGTGCGCGTCTGAAAGTTATTTCCATAAGTTGGAATTCTCCGCGTGGGGCAGTATAAGGCAAAGTGTCGGCAAAAAGGGAACGGCACAGTTCTGGAACGAAATATTTCACAAGAAGAAGGAGTGACTGCCCGCCACAGAGAGGCAGGTGGGCCTACCTATTTCTGTCCCTTCGCTGGCGTAGCACGGTTTTCGACAAGGTGGGCAAACATGCTCATTGCTCTTCCCACACGATCACGGTCTCCCGTAGCGCAGAGGTCAAGGAGCAGACCGCGGGTCACAGCGAGAAGCAGCGTTGCTTGGATAGCCCTGGTTTTCGAGTCGACGCCGGCTTCGTCAGCTAGCTTCCCCCAGTAGGCTAGTGGATCTTCGAGGACGCCAGGGTAGTCACGTGGATGCCGGAGTGCCAGCGTGTACAGTTCAAGGGTGAGACGCTCCGCCGACCGCGCCCGTGGTGCGCTTAGACGCTGCCACAGCCAGTGCAAAAACTCGGGCAAGGTGCGGGGCTTTTTGCTCGCGCGGAACCAGCCTCGGATGCGAGCGTCCCCGCGTTCTCGCAGGCGCGCGAGGATCTCACGCATGAGCTCCTCGCGCGAGCCAAAGTGGTAGATAAGCATACGAGCGTTGGTCCGCAGAGCTTTCGCCAAGGGGCGAAGCGTCAGGTCCCCCACTCCCTGAGAGAGGACGTAATCGACGGCTTGATCGAGGAGCCTTTCGCGGATGCGTGGATCAGGAAGTCTGGCCATGAGAGTCTCCCTTGTGAAGAAGCGTAACGACTGTTACATTATATCTGAGAGAACGGCTATGAAAACAGTCTTGGCTTTCATGCTGTTAATACTCGCGCCTCTACCCGCGGTCTTCGCGGAGACTGTGGCGCCCTCATTGCTGGCAGGCCCCTCTGAGCAGGACCAAAACAAAGCAATTGCCCGGCGAGTGTTTGAAGAGATTTTCAACCAGGGGAAGTTCGAGGTTGCGAACGAAATCTACAGCAGGGATTTCGTAAACCATGGCATGCACAGAAATATTGGTCTGCAGGAGGACCAAGCAGCAGTTCGCTGGGAGAAGAAACATCTTCCAGATTTAAAGATGACCGTAGACCTGATGGTGGCTGAGGGCGACCTGGTCACGGTAGTGTGGACGTTACGCGGAACCAACAGCGTACCAATTGGCAGCCTACCGGCAACGGGAGTGAGAATCGAGGAACGAGGTATCACCGTGTGGCGCATGGTCGATGGAAAAATTCGTGACGAATGGACTTCATTCGACCAGTTACGAATTGTCCGTCAGACTGTGAGTCAGTTGAAGTGGCAACTGATGGGTCTTCTGGGCGTCGTGGTGATTCTCATCTGGGTAGCCACGCGATTCATCCGAAAACTGTGGTTCATTTATTCGACCCAGACTACTTCGTAGGCCCTCTCCTTTAGTCTCGGTTATCTGCTCTTTGTTCGACTTCACCGGAATATCCACAGTCTATAGCAACATAGTTTCAGGGGGTAAAGCCCGATGAAGAATAGAGCGATTACGCCGGTGCCGGCCTCTTAAGGGGAAATGCAAGAGGCGTGCGAGGCGAATCACGAGAGAGCGATTGGTGGCAAAGCGACTGTAGCGGTGAATCGTCAGCGGGGATTGGTTTTCAGGCCGGCTTGTTTCCATCGTTTTTCCCAGTGCCAGATTCCATTGGCGATTTCATCGGGGAGGCGATAACCGAGTTGATGGGCGAGCATGATGATCTGGCCGCGATGATGGGCTTCGTGGGCAAACATGTAGGCGAACATGGTGCCTCCCGCCGGCCAGGATTGTGCCCAGCTACCTCGCGAGTATTTGGTGACACGCCTGTTGGGGCTGGCGGACAACGCATCGGTGAGCATGCGAAGGCACTGTTTGGCACTCTTTTGATGAGCGGCTGAGGCTTGTTTTAGGGTGCAGCGATCCGGATCGAGCGGTGAGGGGCACTCGAGATGTGGGGAGGAATTCCGTAACCATGAAAGGCGATTGTTGTGCAGATGAGCAAAGATGGCGGCGATGGTCCGTCCATTTCCGGTTAGGCCGTGAGGCTCGGCGCGCCAGGCGGCAGGGTCGAGGTTGGCGAGGAGGAGTTGGTTCAGAGCGTCGTTTACAGCATAGGTTTCCAGCAGTACATCGCGGATCTCCGCTAGTGTTTTGGCCGATTGTGATGGCATGAAATCGCGACTCCTCCAAGCTGCACATTATGAACCGCAGGAGGGCCAAGGCGAAAGTGGAAGCTAATGTGGTGTCCCGAGACTAGCTAAACAATCTAAAGCAACATAACTTCAGAGACTAAGCCCGTTGAGCGTGATATAAGACATTTCTCGGCGGCGAATTCAGAGCGCGGAGGTGAGCATGAAGCAAGGGCAAGAGATGAGCGCAAAGCCATCAGAACCAGAAAAGGTTGACACGTACATCGGCAAACTGAAGCATCCACTACTGCCGGTGGTGGAAGCACTGAGAAAAGTCATTTTGAGCACGGACAAAGAGATTGGGGAAGAGATCAAATGGAACGCTCCCACGTTTTTCTATGCGGGAGAGATGAAGCCATCGGATCCAAAGAAATACAAGAGATACATCGTGGTGTTCAACCTATATCAAAAGGACTGCATACGGCTGGTATTCCCATCGGGAGCCAAAGTGAACGATACATCGGGATTGCTGGAAGGCAATTACAAGGATGGAAGGCGGTTGGCGATGTTTTATGGGCTGAAGGACGTCAAAGCCAAAGAGAAGACGATGAAGAAAGTAATCAAGAGATGGCTGGAGTTGCTGGAGAAATAGCGGCTGGACAATGCGGGAAAAGGCGATCCTTGAGGTGAGCGTAACGTTGGCTTGACAGCGACATTCCCTGAGCGTACATGGGAGCTAGGAGTCCATCCCCTCTGATGTCCTTCGGAGGTCATATGCCCCGTTATGAGTTTTATTGCGAAGACTGCAAGAAGCCATTCGAAGCGATTCTTTCCCTCGCGGAATACGAAAAAGGCAAGATCAAATGCCCCAAGTGTGGCCGCGAACATATACACCAGGAGGCTGCAGCCTTCTTTGCCGTGACGTCGAAGAAAAGTTGAACGGAACCGCACTCTCCAGACTCGGCACTGCCGGTTGTCTAAGACCAAAACAATGTGCGCTGGTGGAACCTGCTCCAACGGTGGGGAAGGTTCCGCGTACAACGTAGTGCGCGGGGACGAGTGAATCGCCTGGCAAAGCACGAGGAAGCAGTTTTCGGTCGAAGAAGCGGCCAAGGATTTGCGAGAAGGAGGGATCAAATGCTGAATGCGAAGCAGGTCCAAGCAATTTCAGAGTTGCCGGCTCCAGTGGTTACGGCTTATTTGAACACGATGTCTGCCGAGCCGTCTCACCATCCCGTTGTTCCCGCGGGTTTGACCTGGATGAAAAATGAGGCGGAGTCAATCGCGCGGGGTCTGCCGGCAGGGGAGTGTGCGCAATTCCAGAAGCAAATCCTCCGAATTGGGAAGTATTTTGAGAGCAGGCATCCACAGGAGAGGAGCGTGGTGATTTTTGCAGGGGAGGGAATTTGGGAATTGGTGGCACTGCAAACCCGAGTGCGGAACGAGTTGCGTTGGGGAAGCCCTAACATGGCGCAATTGTTCTGGCTGATGCACTCCCATAAGCCAATGGAAGTTGTGGTTGTGGATCGGAAGGGGGCTCGATTCTTCAGGTACCAGCTTCACGAGTGGGCTTTGCTGGAGAAACAGGAGTTTGTTATCGATAGTTCGCAGTGGAAACGGGAAGAGATGGGGCACGTAACGGGACAGGGCGTGCACAAGACGAGGGGAAGCCAGCGTAATGTGTTCAAGGATCGACTGAGGGCGCAGTATGCTCGACTGTGCAGTCAAACGGCAGAGCGGGCTATGGTATTTTGCAAAAGCGAGAAACTTGCGGGGATATATCTGGTGGGAACGGATGAGCTTGTGGGGATGATTCAGGCAGAGATTCCGCGAGGATTCCATTCACCTGTGAGGCGCATAAAAGAAGATCTCGGCAAACTTTCTGACAGCGAAGTGCAGAAGACCCTGGAACCGCTGATTGCTGAGGAGGAGAAACGGAATGGAGAAGGGCCGGTCAAGGTTCTGTTTGGCAGCAAAAACGGGGTGATATTTGGGGTTGATGAAACGCTGACGGAACTGCAGAAGGGGCGAGTGCGAGCCCTGGTTTTGCATCGGGACCTGGAGCTAAACCTGTATTGCTGCAGCAAGTGCTGGCGCATGGACCGGAGTGCGAATTCCGTTTGTGCAAAATGCGGAGCAACACGTTATGCGACAACACTGCGTGACGTGCTTCCTAAACTTGTAAGCGCCCAGAAAGTGGAGCTGGCGATCGTGAATGGAGAAGCGGGGGCGGAACTGAAACGAGTGGGAGGAATGGGCGGCTGGCTGCGAGAGGCTCGGCGAGCGGCGGCACGATAGTGGATTGGGAATCTACTGAGCCGGCTTGGGTCTTGGCGTGGCGTCACCGGGAATCACGCCTAGAACCCACTGGACTTGCGCGATGACCATTTTCTGAAAATCGGGACGGTCCCAGGTGGCTTCGACGTGACCGAGGCCGTTATAGAGCACGCGACCTTTTCCATAGTTGTGCGCCCAGATGACGGGGAAGTCTTTGTCGGTGCGATGGACTTTGGGATTGCTGAGGTCAACTTTGCCGGCGTCGAGGTGAAGAAGAACGCGAACGTTATCTCGAGAGAATTCTTTGATCTGGTAGATTTCGTCGCGCATGACGAAAGTTTTGGGGAGATATTGCATGCCGGGGAATTGCGGGTCTTCGACGACAAGGGGAGCATCGAAGGTCATCCAGGGATGCTCATCGAAATGCCCACCGATCATTTCTCCGTAGGCTGGCCATTGATAGAAGGTATCGGTAGCACTATGGAAGCCCAGGAACCCTTTGCCTTGTTCCTTGACGAAGGCGATGAGGTCGGCTTTTTGGGAATCGTCCATGTCGAGTTCACCAGTGGTGAAGAAGACGACGGTGTCGAAGTAGTCGAGATTTTTCTGATTGCGTGGGAGTGGCTTGCGCGTGATGGGGCGAGTGTCCGTATAGATATAGGTTTCCCAGAGGCCACTGTCGTGGCCAAGTTTCCAGAGGGTTGCGGCGGCATAGGAGACGGAGTCGTGTTCAAAGCCTTTGCTCTGGCCGATGAAGAGGATGCGCTTTTTGGCGGGAGATTGGGGAGAGGGAGAGGGCGTTTGGGCGGGAAGTGGAACTGTCAGGGAAGACAGAGTAAGTGTTGCAAAGACAACGAAAAGAAAAAGCTTGGTCATGTTGAGGGGCTCCGACGGGGTATGTTCGCACCTCGACGAAAGCGGCGCAAGGCAAAGTGGTAGAGGTTGCCGAAGACTTCAGATAACGGATTCGACTCTTCGTTGATGCCATAAACTTCAGTGGACCCTCGCAATGGGATATTCTCAGCGACATGCTCGCTGCATGGAATCCCAATCAGCCAGAGATTACAGACCTGATTGTTCGGTACGATGCCGCTACACTGAGACGTGTGCAGGTGCGCAAACAGGAAGTGTTGGACGTTTTTTCGTGCGTTGGCAACCGCAAAGCGGTGCGGGCAGTCCAGAAGCTGCTAGAGAGGGATGGATACCTCGACGAACGCCAGATAGACGCATTGTTGCTTACGGTGCACTGGGAGATGCAGCGGCTGGCGGAGGAGTTTTATCACGGCCGCCGGGTGTGGGAATTGCTGAGTCCGGTGATTGCGGCAGTTCGCGCAGTAGGGAATCGGGAGACACTGCGGATTGTCGACGTGGGATGTGGAATCGGGTATACCACGCGCTGGCTGGCCGCAAGGATTCCGCTCTCGGAGTATCAAATTGAATTGATTGGCATGGACTTTGATTCCCGATTGATTGCGGAAGCGACTCGCCTTGCCGCAGTGGAGAAATTGCCATGCCAGTTTGTGCATGGGGATGCATTCTCACGCGAACATTCCGGACATATTGTTCTATCGACGGGTGTGATTCACCATTTTCGAAATGATGCACTTGTGGGTTTTTTGCGGCAGCACAACCAGCCGGGAATCCAGGCTTTTCTCCATTTCGATTTTCAACCTTGGGTTCTTGCCCCCTTTGGTGCATGGTTCTTTCATTACCTGCGGATGCGAACGGCAATTGCGCGGCACGACGGTGTGCTCTCTGCCGCGCGGGCTCACAATGCAAGGACTCTGACCGATGCCGCGCGACTGGCAGCTCCGGAATTTGCTACAGGAATCTATGGAGCGAAAATCTGGGGCACGCCGGCACCGCGAGTGTTTCATACATTGGTGGGGATACAGCGTCCGGTCGAGTCGGAGTTCCGAAAGCAACTCGGTCGACAATCCAAGAAGCTGGGGGAATTGCGATGATGTCGCTGCTGGCCCTATATGTCCTGGCATTGCTGGACGGTCTCTTGTGTGGACTGCGGACATCGATGGGCCGATGTCCGCTGATCCGGAAACGGGACTACTACGCTCGGGCGATGGTTCGGGGAGTAGTTGGTGCGCAGGTGGTGAGTAGTGTGGCGCTTGCTGCCCTACTGCTGGCGATGGCTTTGTCGACGCGGAGTGGTGAATTGAGAAGCGATCTAGGATTGGCGGCGGGACGGATGCTTTGGGTATTTCTGCCCTACGCTGCGCTGGTGGTCTTGAATCTGGCGGTACGGCTTGTTCCGTCGACAGATATACGAAGCGCAACCAGTGTTTTTATGCTGGGTCCATTGACCGCGATTCGACCGATGGTGATGATTGCGGGAGTGCTCTATGGGATTTATGGGAGCAGGTTGGTTGAAACTCAACTGCTAGGGATATTCGTTCTGGCGTTGATGCTTTCCCTGGAAGCTGCTTTGAATCTGAGGTCAGCCAGCGAACAAGCAAGCAGGATTCGTCAATTGGTGTGAAAAAGAAACGCGAAAAGTGAAAGAGAATCTGTAAAGTAAAGGCCTGAGTAAACTTCAAGAAAGTGTTGCGTCCACCCATTGAGACCACCGCGTTAGATATGGTTTCTCTCACAATCGCATCCGCAGAATTGTTAGTGTGAATAGGTGAACCGCGCAATTCTTAGCCTTGATATGTAATCGGACCGGTCACCGCATTTTCTAAGAGTGCCACAGGAAAGACCGATGTATCATTCGACATCTAGCCCGGGTACGTCACGTTCACCGTACGAGCAATTATCGGGACCGAGGCGCGGACCTTCCGAGATTGGGTCACCCACAAGTACACAAAATCCTATGGCAGATTGGCAAATGCGAAAAAAGCGGCCGCTCCGAGGACCGGTGCGCGAGGACGCGGGGCCGACACTCAAAAACTACATCACGCCCGCCGGGTTGCAGCGACTAAAAGACGAGCATCTGTTCCTACTGAGTCGCGAGCGGCCCGCGGTGGTGGAGGTCGTAGCGTGGGCTGCTAGTAACGGGGACCGAAGTGAAAACGCCGACTACCTCTACGGCAAACGACGGTTAGGCCAGATCGATTCGCGGATTCGCTTTCTCACGAAACGCATTGACGCGGCCGTGGTCGTCGATCCCGCAGCTCCGCGGCCAGGGTCAGCCGCTTTGCGCGTTTTCTTCGGCGCAACCGTGACCTACAAGGACGCCGCCGGCCTCGAACACGCCGTCTCGATCGTAGGCATCGACGAGGTAGACCTCGACCGCGGCTACATCAGTTGGCGCTCGCCTCTGGCTAATGCCCTGATGAAGGCGAGCCCCGGCGACCGCGTGGATCTGTGCGCGCCAGCAAAGACGGAGCAACTTGAGATCATCGAGGTCGAGTACGCGCCGATTCCGATGGATCCTTTCCGCGAACCGTTAGGAGCTCAGTCGACGCCAAAGGTCGAGCGCTCCTAGACCAAGTCGCCTGACTCTGTCGGAAAGCTCGATCCGGTACCCACACCTTACCGGTGAAGTGCAACCCTTCTCCTCGATCAAAAAAGCGGACTTTACCTCAAGCGATCGTCTTCTGGGAACCGGAAAGGGGCGAATCACCTCGCCCCTTCATCAACTCTCATTGGCCTCTACTCTGACGTATCTTTCCCCGACTCGTTTTCGAAGCGACTCCCGACGCTCGTGGCACAGCCTGTTACAATCACGTTACCGTTGGTGTCGAAGATTTGAAGCGAAACTGTATCGGTGAACTCGTCCTCGTTATTGCCGATCTCGATGGCCCGCGTGAGCCGATGTGTCTGCGTCCAGACGCCGGCAGTGTCAAAAACGAAGGCCTCGGACACCGCGCTGTAAGCGTGACCGTGCGTGTGCCGCCAGACGCCCAGGCCGGTAGTGCTTAGCGCGGGGAGTTGGCCTGCGGTGGTCACGGATAGCGTACCCCCTTTGGCGAAGGTAAACAGGGCCGGGAAGGTCCTCAGAGCGACGCCTGTCTGACAGTCGCGCACCGTGAGCTGGACGCGCCACGCCCCCTGGAGGTCGTTGTCAGACCCATTGTTGTCCGCCCGCGCTGTCGGATCCATTGAGGAAGCTGCGACCAATAAACCGCAAACAATCATTGTGGGAATTGCCAGCATCGACATTCTCGAAATTGATTTCCATTGCATTGAATCCTCCATTGAATACCAGATTTCTTATTACCTAACTTCTATTGAAAAGAGAAAAGTTGGGGTATTTTTGTTTTACAACTCACTCTGGTCATTAACACGCTTGAGCTTGACGCCAGATCCCAGCTACTTCAATGCAGAGGGCCTCATTTCTTAGTCCATTGGAGGTCATCCGGGAACGGATTGAAAAAACAACGCCTTGCGGGCATGGCAGCTGGCACATGCTTCTACACTTCATGTTCAGGTGCTAGAATCTGGGTCGGTCAAGGCAACGCAGTGGCGAAGATCATTTCATCAAAAACAGTCGTACGGTTCGGTCCGTTTGAGGCGGACTTTCGAGCCGGGGAACTTCGCAAGCACGGGGTGAAGCTCAAGCTGGTGGGGCAACCATTCGAAGTCCTGGTGGTGTTGCTGGAGCGTCCCGGCCAGCTAGTAACGCGCGAGGAATTACGCGCAAGGCTTTGGCCAACGGATAGGTTCGTAGACTTTGACCACAGCCTTAATGCTGCGGTCAACAAACTCAGGGACGTGCTGAGCGATTCGGCGGAAAAGCCAAACTATGTCGAGACCTTGCCTCGGCGCGGCTACCGTTTTATCAGCGCGGTGGGTTTGCATGATTCGCAGAACTTGCTCGGGGAGCTAAGCAGCCCAGAGATTCAATCTCTTGTTGTACTTCCATTGGAAAACCTTTCCGAGAATCCCGATGAGGAATATTTCGCTGACGGAATGACCGACCAGCTCATCACCAATCTGACCCAGATCAGCGCATTGAAGGTTATCTCTCGAACATCGGCGATGCGGTACAAGGGAACGAAGAAGTCCCTGCCGGAGATCGCTCGGGAGCTGCACGTGGATGCCGTGGTCGAAGGCACTGTTATGTGGGCGGGCGGCCGAGTGCGGATAAGCGCACAGTTGATTGAAGCACCGACGGATCATCATCTCTGGGCGGCCAGTTATGAGCGCGATCTGCGTGACGTGCTGTCTATGCAAGAAGAGGTCACGCGTGCCATCGTCAGCGAGATTCGCGTGAAACTCACTGCGCAGGAGCAGGAGCGGTTGGCAAACAGCCACCTGATTAACCCAGAAGCTTACCAGCTTTACCTGAAGGGTCGCTACCACTGGAACAAGCGGACCCTGGAAGGATTCCAAAAAGCCATTGAATACTTCCAGCAGGCTACCGCCAAAGACCCGGCTTACGCGCTGGCTTACGTGGGTTTGGCCGACACCTACACCTATTTTTCGTTTTTCGACGTGGTTCCTCCGCGGGAAGCTATGCCGAAAGCAAAGGCCGCGGCCGCGAGGGCGCTCGAGATTGACGACCGCCTGGGTGAAGCCCACGTCTCCCTAGGATACGTTAGCTACATGTACGATTGGAATTGGACGGCCGCAGGAAAGCACTTTGAGCAAGCTCTCACCCTGAATCCGGCTTATTCCAGAGTGCATACCTTTTATCCTTTCTATCTCAGCTCTCTCGGACGGTCGCAGCAAGCCTTGGCAGTGGCAAAACACTCCCTTGATCTCGATCCAGCTTCACCTGCCGTCAGCCATAGCTTGACTGTGCAGCTTTACCTCGCAAGGCGATTTGACCAAGCTATCGAGCAGTCCCATAAGACGCTGGAGCTGGATCAGAATTTTGCCATTTCATACGCGACGCTGGGGGAAGTGTATATCTCAAAAGGGATGTACCGAGAAGGGTTGCCTACGCTGGAAAAGTACTCCGTACTGAGCCGAGGCAGGGCCATGTCCCTTGCTCTTCTGGGGTACGCGCATGCGCGGCTGGGTGAGCGAAGTCAGGCTCTGCGCATACTCGATCATCTTGAGGCGGCCTCGAAGGAGAGGTATACACCCGCCGTTTCTTTTGCTGCTGTTTATGCCGGGCTCGGCGAGAAGGACCAAGCCTTCGCGTGGCTCGAAAAGGCTTACGGGGAGCGCACCAGTCGTCTCGCCTACCTTAAAGTGGAGCCACTCTGGGACCCGTTGCGGTCTGACCCGCGTTTCGCCGACCTGGTGCGTCGCATCGGGCTCCCACCGTAAAGACCGCTCTGCGAAAGCGACGCGTTTTTCTTTCAAGCTAGCTAGAGCCACTCACTTGATTGTGGAACGCCGCGCTCGTAGAAGTGGCTGTACTCGGTATTTCGATTCGAGCCACGACGCGATAACTCCCGGATTGTCGGCAACCCGGAAACAATCCTGAAAGTCGCAAATTAAGCGGTCAAGTCCTAGTAAACGAGCAAACCGGACGGTTTGCCGTGCCAGCTCAACCGGCCGTTGCAACACCATCTAAACGGTTGATCGGACAATACTTCCGATGAAGATCGGATCTGTTTGGCTACACTCGGTCAAAACCTAGCCAGGGTAGCGTTCCGACTCATCGAACCTAGCGAGGGGTTTTAGCTTTTGTTTTCAATGCAAAGTGGGTTTGAACAGAGTGTTGCATCGACCTATTGAGACCACCCGACATCGGGAGTTGGCCCGGCGCCTGTCAGACTGTGTTGAATGGACGGATAGAATTTCTCTGTAAGAACTCCAAAAAATAGTGGCCTGGTGGAACTACTTCGATTAATGTCGTCGAAGGAGGGACCCCCATGCCTAGAGTCAAAGCCAACGAGATCACCATGAACTATGACCAACAGGGGGCAGGAGAGCCTCTCATTCTCATTCCTTATTTAGCCGCCGATTACGCTTGTTACGCGTTCCAGGTGGCAGAATACGCCAAACACTTTACCTGCATCTCGCTCGACCTTAGAGGGACTGGTGAAACGGACAAACCCGAAGGCGTCTATTCCACCGAGCTTCTTGCGGACGATGTTGCCGCTTTCATGCAGGCCGTGGGGATCCAGAAGGCACACATCTCCGGTTTATCCCTGGGCGCGGCAATAGGCATGTGGCTGGCCGCTAAGTATCCCGCCAAGGTCCAGTCGTTGTCGCTGCATAGCGGTTGGCCGAAGACAGATCCGTTCATTAAACAGCTAGTTGAAGGTTGGCAGGTAGTGGCCAGAGCGTTGGAGAGTGTTCCCAAAATGGTCGTTCTCTCCATCTTTCCTTGGTGTTTTACCCCCGAGCTATACTCCACTAAGCCGGAGTACATCCAGTCACTGGCAGACTTTGTTCTGAGCCGCCCGGCGCAGCCTGTGGCAGCTTTCATCCAGCAGTCGAATGCGGTAATCGCCCATGACGCTGCGTCACAGCTTGGTCGGATCACCGCACCGACGCAGATCACTTTCGGACGTACCGACCAGGCGACCTCCACACGTTTCGCGGATCAGATGAATGGTAATATTCGGAATTCGGAGGTGCTGATCTTTGAGGGGTGTGCGCACGCGCCCATCTACGAGAATGTCGAGGAGTTCAATCAGAAGACGCTGCAATTCTTGCAGCGCCACAGCGAAGCGGCCGATAGATCGCGCGCCGGATCTGCTTGAGATGCGGGGAGCGCGGAGGCCTTCAGTGCGAGGGACAGGTGCTTGGTTGAATGGGCGAAACGCCTTGGACTGACCAACTGATTAAACGCGGTTACCGGCAAAGTGGGTACCGCGTTATGTGGCAGAACAACTCGCCAGGAGTTGACTTCGCCACTACAACTGAACCACAGACCAGTTATTAACTGAAACCTGAAATGCTAGGCTGACTTCAAGCCACGAAGAAGTGGCCCTGGTATGAACCGGCACCAAAAGGTCGGTGGTCAGGTATAGGTTAAGATGCTGCGGTTGGATTACATCTCGTGCGTTCTTACAGTCCTTTCAACCATCCTTATAGGAAGAAAATTCTGGCAAGGGTGGATGGTAGCTGGTGCAAATAGCGTGATCGTCTGTGTAATTGCTGCCCGAACCGCGCAATTTGGGTTCATCCCCGCGAATCTATTCTGTATTGCGCTTTACTCCTACAACGTGTGGAACTGGCGTAGCCCGCAAGTACCGACTTCCAAATAGCCCGGTTGAAATTCGTCCTTGACCGGGTACAGGTCCTTCCATGAGAAGGCCGGTCTCTGTCAAGAGTGTTTTGCTCTCTACATGAGTTTTTCTCTTTTTTTTCCCGTTCAGCCAAGCCACCTCTGTCGCCACCCTTCCATCCGCACTCTTTGGTGAGCGATGTTCGCTCGGTGCCAGTTGGGTATTCTCGATTCAGTAGGCGCTGCCACCTGATAATCGTCCTCCGCCTCTCTCTTTACGAGGGAAGTTGGGCCAGGACCTAGTCGCAGTCGCCTAAACTCGGCGGTCGAGCTCAGCTGTTCGGTGCAACTGCCTGGTTTCTCTATGCCGCTGCCCGCGCGTCAAATCAGCAAGAAAGCACTCGACGACCGCAGACAGCGGGAAGAGTGCGAAAACGTCACCTGATCCCTCAAAACCTAAGATGTAGCTAAGATGGAGCACTTTTGACAGGGTGCGCATTTCTGCGACCTTGCAAATACCCTTTGCTTTATTGGGTGTTTTGGTGGACGTGACAGGGTTCGAACCTGCGACCTCGTCGTTGCGAACGACGCGCTCTCCCAGCTGAGCTACACGCCCGTTTAAAGCAGCATATTCAATTTAACATAAGTTGTGCGTGGGACAAATTGAGGTTGATGGCCAATCGAGCAAATCGATACGCAAGGCAGTATCGCGCCGACCGACTACGGCCTTTTGCTCCTGAGCCCCATTTATCAGCTTGAGCTTCGTAGCCTGTTAATGGTGAGGTCCTACGTGTCTGGCCTCAGCCCCATGCTGTCTCGCGCATCCAGGTTCACGGTCATTACGCCCCCGTCGTAGACCTCGATGGTCGCCTCTGGCTCAACTTGTGATGAGTAGCTTGTCCACAGAATCGAACCGTTGGTGGCGTCGAACGCCGTGAGTTCGCTGTTGGTGGCAACGAAGACGTGGTCACAGGTCTGCACGGGAGCTACGCGATGGCCCCAAGCGGTCTCCGACCCCCTGAGAAGCAATTATGGGATGGCGGCTATGCGAGGTTGACGTGGGCGGTGGGGAGGGATTCGAAATTGACTGTGCCGAGGTGGCGGGCGGCGGCTTGTTGGAGATAGGGCATGGCGGAAGCATCGAGATTCCAGAAGGCTTTGGCGATGTAAGCGTCGAGGGCTACGGGATCGGTGCTGGCGACGAGGGACTTCTTAAGGAGAACATCTTCCAGATTGCCGCCGGTAGGGCCGTTGCGGAGAAGGATGCGGTAGGCGTCGACGATGGTGAGAGTGGGACGCATGAAATCGGCGAGGTCGACGAGGCTTTCGTGGATGTGTTGATGGAGTTGCTGGCGCTGTCCACCGAGGATTCCGTACCAGTTTTTCATGCCGAGAGTGACTCCGGTGAGGCTGTGATGCTTGGCGATGGGCACGTTGATGATTTTGTCGGCTTCGAGGAAGGGTTGAAAGACGGGCCACGCTTGTAAGACATCCCCCGTTAAATCCACTTGCTTGAATTTGGAAGAGTCGGGCATCAGGACTTGCGCGCCTTCGCGCGAGGCGGCGTCGGCTATTCCGGAGCGCTGGAAACAGCGGCGGGGGTCATTGCAGCTGACATCGGTGACGATAATTTTTTTTGCCCCGGCATTGGTGCACTGGCGGACGAGCTCAGCAACCAGGAGGGGATTGGTGTTGGCGGCTTGTTCGGGAGTGCGGTCCCAAGCGATGTTGGGCTTGATGATGACGACGTCGTTGCGAGAGATGAAGCGGTTGATGCCACCGAGTTCCTGCAAGGCGCGTTGGACTAATTGTTCAGGAGTTCCATTGGTGATGACGGCAAGTTGAGGAAGGGTGGAAGTTATGGGGATAGTGTGATCGCGCTTGGCGTTGACGATGAGTTCGTCGATAGGACGCTGACTGCGACGGGAGAGGTAGAGAGCGGCAGAGGTGGTTCCCGCGCCGATTCCGGCAAGGCGGAGAATGCGGAGCATGGCGTCGCGACGGGTCAGGGGAGTGGGGGGAAGTGGTGGTGTGGTTGGCATGGCGACCTCGGGTAGTGTTCAGTTATCGGAAAATTGTTTTAAGTAAGATTTGCCATTCACAATGAGATCCAGTGGGGATCGGTTTTGCCACGATCTCTCCACTCCGAGCCGCAAATCGCGCGGCCTTCCGATCGGGATGACAACAGAAAGATTCAGCATTCTCTAGACCTCGACTACTTGGATACGAGCTGGGTCGTTGGTGCCGAGGTTGTGGTCGGAGTCGGCGGCTACGGCGATGTATTTTGGCGGACGGCCGACGGCGGAGAGTGGCTTGAGGCCTTTTTCGGCGCGCTGACGTTCGATGATTTGCCAAGCAGTGTGGTCTTGTGCAACGGGATCGGTGGCGAGTATCAGGCCGTTATATTTCCAGGTGAATTGGGGCTTGTAGCCGGGGCCGCCTTCGTAGCAGGCAGTCAAGGCATCGCCGATGGAGATGCGGAATTTATTTTTGATGATGGGACTAGCGTAGAGATCGGGGATGAAAGGGCAGCAATTGTTGGAATGGAATTCGTTGGGATTGTTGACGACGCCATACATGTTCTTCATGGATAGGGTGATGCCAGCCATGCTGTGATCTTTGAGGACCGGGAGATTGATCATTGCGGTACAGGTACGGGTGAGGAGTTTGGAGAAACGGGTGGTGACGCTGCCATTCGAGAAAGGGGCGGCTTCGAAGCCGACATCTTTGTGGTCTGAGGCGAGAATGCGTTCGCGATTCGGGTCCATGGAGATTGGGAAGCCGGTGCGTTCGAGTTCGCGGGTGAAACGATCCCAGATGACGATGTCGTTGGGCTTGATGCCGGCTTGCTTGAGACGTTCACAGATAGCATTGACGAGAGCCACGTGGGTAGAGAGGCCGGGACCGGCGATGGTATTGACTTTGAGGCCGACGACTTCTCCGGGGCGAACTACTTTTTTCCAGGCAGTGATGGGATCGTGAACGTCATAAAAAGATTGCATGGCGTTGTCGAGCAGTTTCTGGACGCGAGTGGAGTCGAGGGTGCCGCTGGCGTCGTAGACGGCGGGGTCGCGGGCGATGACTACTTTTGATTTGGCGGAGGCTGAGGTGGGGAGAACTTTGTCGGCGAGAGAGAACTTGCCCGTGGTGAGTGAGGCGGCTCCGGCGACGCAGGTCTTCAGGAAATCGCGACGGGTGTTGTTGCAAGAGTTGGTCATGATGGCTCCATGGAAATCGAACTCATTTGGATAGATTTGGTTCTATGGATTTGCCAAGGTCGAGAAGCCCTTGTTGGAGTTGGGGAGTGGCCTGGTAGGCGACGATGCGGACGAGATAACGGCCTTTGCGATAGATGAGGCTTTGTTCATAGAGGCGGGCAGCTTCGCCGACCTGGGGAGTGGCGGCGCCGGAAGAGGGTTCAGAGTCGAAGATGGCCTTTGCGCCTGTGGGTTCGGTGAAGGTGTAGACGTCGACTACGGCGTCAAATTTGTTCTGGAATTTGTAATCGGTGGTGGAAGTGGACTGGACCTGCGCGCGGAGATATTTTTCGGCGTCGCCGTCGATATACTCAGAGAGTTTAGCGGGTGGGTAGGTGCGGATTTCGTCTGTGCGAGACCAGTTGGGGGCAAGGGATGCGGGGAAAAGTGATTCGGGGGAAGCGGCGGGAGATTTTGAGCCGCAGGCAGTGAGGAGTAGGGAAAGAAAGAGAAGAGTTAGGGTATGGGACGCGTGATTCATTGGTGAGGTTTCTCCTTGCGGCGGCTGTTTAGCAGGATTTGATTTGTTTTGGAGCGAGTCTCGCCGATGCTGAGGACGTAGACGGCGGGATTGTTGTGAATGGGGCAAGCGTATTCGCAGGCTCCGCAACCGACGCATTGCGAGGGATCGACCCAAGGCTGCTTGATTTGTTTGGGGTTGCCACGGGCGTCGATAGCTTCGGCGGGACGCATATAGATGGCTTTGGGAGAAGTGGGGCACCACTCTTCGCAGACAATGCAATCGGTGGCCATGGCCCAGGGAAGACAGCGGCCACGATCGTAAAAGGCGGTGCCGATGCGAATGGGCTTTGTATCAGAGGCGATATCGACGGTCCAACCCTTGGCCTTGGGAGTGATTTCCCAGATGGCTCCTGTAGGGCAAACCGTGGAGCAGAGCACGCAACTGGATTCGCAATAGCCGATTCGGGGAACGAGGACAGGAGTCCAAACGCCTTCGATGCCGGCTTGAGAGAAAGACGGTTGCAGGGAATTGTTGGGACAGACCTTCATGCATTCGCCGCAACGAATGCAACGAGAAAGGAAATCGGATTCTTCGAGGGCGCCGGGAGGGCGAAGCAGGCGATCGTTTTTCTCAGCGGCGAAGCTGGAGGTGCTGCGCATAACTGGAATGAGAGCGGCGCCGGTGGCGATGGAGACCAGTGCCTGGCGACGCTTGAGATTGGGACCGATCTTGGCTTCGGCGTTTTGCGGGAAGAGTTTGAAGGCCAGGCCATTGTGCGGACACTCACCAAGGCAATTCAGGCAAAGATGGCATTCGGCTTTGCGCCAAGGGACGCCGCCGATGGGGTCGTCACCGCCCTGGCAGTGGAGCAGACAACGATTGCAGTTGTCGCAGGAGGCGTGATTTTTCTCGAGGCCGAGGATCGACCAGCGGGAAGCGATGCCGAGGAGAGCGCCAAGAGGGCAAATGGCGCGGCACCAGAAACGTGTAACGCGGAAATTCAGAAGGAGAATGAAAATAAAAAGCAGACCCAGAAAGAATCCCTGGCGAAAGTGCGGCTGCTTGAAGCTGAGGACCGTGGCGTTGAGTAATAGATGAATTATGCCAAGGAGAAACTGCAAAGGGATCATGACCACGTGGGCGATGGAATCGAACGTGGAGTTTACGGCGTAGTTTGCGGCGGGAAGAATGGAAAGTCCCAAGGAGCGGACGAGCAAGGAAAAAGGGTCAAGCCAGCCGACAAGACCCGAGCCAAAGAAAGCGGCTACGAGAACAGCGATGAGCAAATAGTATTTTGTGGTTTGCCAGCGTTTGTAACGATTGGATTCGATGAGGTGCTTGCCGCGCTTGGCTTCCGATTGGAGGGAGCCGACAAAATGGTTGAGAGTGCCCATAGGACAGATCCAGCCGCAGAAGAAGCGCCCAAAGAACAGGGTGGGGACTAGGACGAAGAGACTTACCAAAAGGCCGCGGTAGAGGGCGTGGCTGGCGAGGGCGTTGGAGACAGCCACCAGTGGATCGAGCTGGAAGAAGAATTTGACTGGATAAGGCAGGCGGGTAGCGTCTCCCTGGGCTTGTAGGGAACCACGCAGCTCGGTGCGGAGCAGGAGGAACGCGAACAAGGCGAGGAAGAAGATTTGCGACAGACGGCGAAGAGTGGTGAGCGTCGCGTGCTTCACATGAGGAGTGTGTCAGGCGGATAGGCCGAGGGGATGTGATGGGAGTCACGGGGGAAGAGAAGCAGGAGCCAGTGAAGTAATGAAACAACGAAGCAGAGACGGTTTGAAGAGCGGGATGCAGCGGGGGTGCATCCCGTGAGAGAAAGCGGTGCGTTTACTTTTTGCGTAGCGGCGGCATGCTGGGCGGAGGTTTGGTGCCTGGTTTATTTGGTGTGGTCTTCTATCTTTTGCTGAGATGCGGAACGGGCAGCACTGCTGATCTCTACGGTGTGGCTATTGGTGGTTTGCGGCTTGTGTTTTGGTGGCTTTGCCTGAACCTGAACAGGGGGAGAGTGGTGTGGGAGGGCGTAACAGCGGATACGGGTGTACTCATAGTGTGGGATGCTCCTCATGGGAAATATCGGCGGAATGGGTGAGAGCTTTAGTGGATATGAGTGAACGTTAATAACGATTTTTGAATCTGTGACGGGCTAGGGACGTTAAAGAGATAAAAGACCTGGAAAGTAGATCTCGGTCTGAATGCGAGCTGTTCAAAGCCAAAACACACCCAAGATGCCGGTCTAGAAGACCGGCGCTACAAAGCGGCAGCTGGGCTGCCGCACTCCAAGAAGATTAGGGCTGGTCGGGGGTTAGGCCGGCGCGCTGGGCTACAACTTTGCGAGCGTTTTCGTAGAGGGCGCGGGCTTGCGGAATGGATTCGACGGCTTTCTGGACTTGGGGATCGGCTTCGAGAAGAACTTTGAAGCCTTCCTGAGTGCCGTAGGCGGACATGAAAACTTCCTGCTTGATCTTGCGCTTGATCCAGTCGAGATTTTCGGCGAATTCAGGTTCGGTGTAGTGAACGTTGTGCTTGGAAAGATAGCTGCGGAAGTCTTGCAGCACTTTATCGTCGACTTCAAAGCTGTGGGTGATGCTCGGCTTGGTGCCGAGATAGTAGCGGGTGAAGCCGGCTACGCCTTGTTCGGCAGGGAAGAAAACGTCGCTGCGGAACATGTTTTGTTGAAACTTGTTGAGCTTGGGAGCGGCTACGACGATATCGGGAGTGATGCCGCCACCACCGGTTACCTGGCGGCCGCTGTCGGTCTGACGAATCTCTGACGGATGATCGGGAACTTTGCGCTCGTAGTGATATTGATAAAGAGAGATGGATTTGTAGTCGCGCTGAATGAGGCGGCCGCTGGGGGTGTAATAGCGAGCGGTGGTGAGGGCGAGACCGGTGTTTTCGGCCAAAGGTTGAACAGTCTGAACGAGGCCCTTGCCGAAGGTGGTTTCACCAACGATCAAGCCGCGATCATGATCCTGAATGGCGCCGGAGACGATTTCGGCCGCGGAAGCGGAATTGTTGTTCACGAGGACGACGAGAGGAACAGTCATGCCCTGATTACCCCGAATGGCGGTAAAGCGGCGTTCCGGCGCGCTGCGGCCATGGTAGGAGACGATGGTCTGACCCTTTTCAAGGAACATATCGCCGACGGCAACGGCTTCATTGAGAAGGCCGCCGGGATTGCCGCGCATGTCGAAGATGAGGCCGTCAAGAGAGTTGGCACCGAGCATTTTGAGGGCGTCGGCAATTTCGCGATCGGTGGTTTCGTTGAACTGCGAAAGGCGAATGTAGCCGATGCCGGGCTTGAGCAGGAAGGCGATTTCCACGGAGTGACGGGGAATTTCGTCGCGAGTAACGGTGAAGACGAGAGAGTCGGGGTAGCCCTCGCGAGTAACGGTGATCTTTACGACGGTGCCCTTGGGGCCTTTCAAGAGGTCAGCGACTTCGCTGGTGGAGAGGCCGTCGGTGGACTTCTCGTCGACTTTGGCAATGACGTCGCCGGGACGGAGGCCAGCGTTATAGGCAGGAGCGCCAACGTAGGGAGACATGACTACCGTGTGATTATCACGAGGTGCAACGACCATGCCGACGCCGTAGTATTTGCCGCGCTGATCTTCGCGAAGAAGAGCGAACTGACGAGAATCGAAAAAATTGGAGTGGGGGTCGAGCATGCGTAACATGCCAGGAATGGCGCCCTGGTAGACGGCCTTGTCGACATCGACAGGGTCGGCGTAATTATTCTGGACGACATCGAGGACGCGAGAGAAATCGCGAACCGCGGTCTGGTAGTCGTCGGAGTTGGACGAGGTAGCGCGGACGGAGGGGCCGTAGATGGCGCCCAAGCCAGCGGAGAGTGCTAGGACTACGATGACGACAACAAAGCCGCGTCGTTCAGCGTTCATGTGTACCTCGTAATATACCGGTGGTTAGACCGGGAGTAGCTGAGATCGTTTGCTTGATAGCCCCAAAACAAGATGTCTGCCTCGAGAGGCGGCCGCTACACAGCCTGGGCAAATCAAAAACCGGCGCAACAGCAAAGCAAGCCGGGAAACCAGCACGAAAAGACAGTATAACATGAGGACCGTCAACTGGTGTTTGACAGAGATGGCTGCCCTTTCTATGATGCACACAGGGTACAAAAGGACAGTATCGGGCTATGTTGAGCATTCCGCACATGATTGTGGTGTTCTTGGTGGTGCTGGTGGTGTTCGGACCCCAGAAACTGCCGGAACTGGCGCGCAGTTTTGGGAAGTTGATGGCAGAATTTCGAAAAGCCTCGGGAGACTTCAAGAACGCGTTTGAGGAAGAGATGAGGGACCTAGAACGGCAGGCCCGGATTGCGGAATTGAAGAAGCAAGCGGCTGAAGCGCTAGCAGCGGCGAACGCGGCAACGAATTCGATGGTGGGCACGGCAACCGCTCCTGCGGCTACGCAAGCGTCCCCGGAGGGAACGGCTGCGTTGCCCAACCCCTATCCTTTAGAACAAGTTACGGAAGCTCCGGTGATCACGCCGGTGGCAGAGGCTGTTCCCCGGTTAGACGTGGCGGCGGGGGAAAGCGTAAGTGGAGTGGCTGAAGAAATAGCCGCGGAAGCCAAACAGAGTGAATTGAACTTCAGCAACGAGAACTCGAACGGCGAAGTAGCCGGCGCGAAGACGGCGGCAGAATCCGACCCCTCTCATGACCAACAGCAACCCGCCTGATACCTCCTTAGCGGCCCGGCTTGAAGAAGCCGGAAGCCAAATGACATTTTTCGAACACCTGGCCGAACTGCGAAAGCGGATTATCAATTCGCTGTACGCGATCGGGATTGGCGCGTTTGTGGGGGTCTATATTGCGCCAAAGGTAATCCACTTTATAAACGAGCCAATGCAGAAGGCGTTGGTTTCGGCCGGCTATGCCGACAAGATGTATTACAACCACCCTGCGGGAGCGGTAAACCTGGTGATCACGCTGGGGGTTTATATAGGACTGGTGATTGCGTCGCCAGTGGTGCTGTACCAGATCTGGTTGTTTGTGGCGCCGGCGTTGTACAAGCATGAACGAAGCGCGGTGACGGGATTCCTGTTTTCGACAGTGGCGTTGTTTTTGGCGGGGATTGCGTTCGGGTATTTCATTACGTTGCCGTATATCCTGAAGTTTTTGGTGAGTTTTCAAAATTTTGGGGGAACAGTAGCGCCCCTGCTAAGCATCAACGAGTATTTCGATTTGATTTTGATGATTTTGCTGGGGCTGGGGCTGGTCTTTGAACTGCCTATCCTGATTTTTTTTCTGACATTGTTTGGAATTGTGTCGCCAAGGTTTTTGTGGGCGAACTTCCGGTATGCGATTTTGATCATAGCGGTAGTGGCGGCGGTGATTACGCCAACGCCAGATGCGACGACAATGTTGATATTCATGGCGCCGATGGTGGGGTTGTATTTTGTGGGGATATTGGTTTCGGCGGTAGTGGTGCGGAAAAAGAAGAAAAGAGAAGCGGCGGAAGCGGCAGGGACGGGGACCACGACGTGAGGGAGATGAGGCGAAAGGAATGTGGGAACCCAACAGCACAGGCTGGAGAGAGTGTGCCAGCCGGAGAAATTTTGCGACGCTTACGCGCAGGGCTAACGTCTGTCGCACCTGCGGCGTCGGTTAGTCGACGAGTGTGGATATCGATTGCCTGCCTGGTAGTGCTTTTCGCTGGATGCAAGTCGGAAAACAAGGAAGTGGGGAAGCCGCCATTTATGAGTGCTGTGGCAGGCGATGGAGCGGCATTGGCGGAAGATGCGAAGGCCCCTGCGCCGGAGACTACCGGTGGATTTGACGGACACCGGGCGTATGAACTGGTCGAGAAGCAAGTAAGTTTTGGGCAACGAGTGGCGGGTTCGCCGGAGCTGGCGAAACTGCAGGAGTACATGATTGGAGAGTTGAAGTCGTACGGCTGTACGGTGGAGACGGACGATTTTTCGGCGGACACTCCAGCAGGGCGTTTGCCGATGAAGAATATTCTGGCGAAGATTCCCGGGAGTCAGCCGGGAATTATCTTGTTGGGGACGCATTACGACACGAAGAGACTGCCGAATTTTGTTGGCGCGGATGACGGTGGGTCGTCAACGGGCGTGATGATGGAAGTGGCGCGAAATTTGTGCGGGCAGAAGGCCCCCGGAAAGTATGCGGTGTGGATCGCATTTTTCGATGGGGAAGAAGCGGTGAACGTCGAGTGGAAAGACCCGGACAACCGTTACGGAAGCCGACAAATGGCCGCGCAGTTTGCGAACAGCGGAGATCTGGCGAAGATTAAAGCGTTCATCCTGGTGGATCTGGTGGGTGGAAAGAATCCACATTTCCTGCGTGATGGCGAGTCTACGAAGTGGTTGAAGGATTTTGTGTGGGACGTGGCGCGGAAGCTTGGATACGGAGATATTTTCGGAACCGCGGCGACGAATTTTGGCGGGGATGATCATTATTCGTTTACGGCGAGGAAAGTGCCGTCAGTGGATATTATGGATTTGGACGCGACACATGATGTTCCTTATTGGCATACGGATCAGGACACGATGGACAAGATTAGTGCGAAGACATTGGCGGTGGTGGGGCATGTGGTGTTGGAGTCGGTGAAGCAGTTGCAGGCGAAGTAGGGGGGCGGGACGGCCACAGTCAAAAGTCAAAAGTTGAGAGTCGAGAGGTATTAGTGCGCGCGGATGTTGCGCGTGACGGTGGTGGGTGGTTGCGGAGGGGTGTTGCCGCGATCCCACCACTGCGTGCCGCTGACGGCACGGCACTTCGGTCGGGATGACCGCGCAAGGCAGAAGCAGATCCCTCACGTGCAGAGGGCGCACGTGAGCGGTGACAAATTGGGGTGGGGGCCTTGTTGTGGGACGAGGAGCAGGCGGTAGACGAGAAGGGTGGCCGATCTAAAGATCGGCCACTACAAAAACCGAAAGCGAACCCAGGATGGCCACCTGAAGGTAGCCGCTACAAAGTTGACGGAATGGCCGAGCCGAAGGCGAGATACTACGAAGAAACTACTTTTCGAAGGTGGGTTCGTGATTCCTGGAGATAAGGGAGTGTTTTTGGAAATCGTCGTCGTCGCGATAGGGGAAATCGGAGCGGTAGTGAGAACCGCGTGATTCTTCGCGAGCGAGAGCGGAGCGGGCGATGAGAGAGCCGAGGTTGTGAAGGTTCTTAAGTTCGTGATCGGTGCGATTGTTTTTAGGCGTTTGCAGGATTTCTAATTTGGACAGAGTCTCGATGGCGTGTTTGAGGTCTTTGCCGCTGCGCATGATTCCGGCATCGTGCCACATCAGTTCGCGAAGTTTCTGTAAGGCTTCCGAGGGAGCCGCCTTGGGCTTCTTCTCAGCAGTGGAATTGCTCGCATCGTTCCAAGTTTTGGGCGCAGGAGTGCCGGGGAGCAGGCCCTGAGACTTCTTAGAGACCGGGGCATCTTTCATCATGGCGTCGCCTGCGCGCGCGCCAAAGACCAAACCTTCTAAAAGAGAGTTGCTAGCAAGGCGATTGGCTCCATGAACTCCGGTGGCCGCGGTTTCGCCCGCGGCGTAGAGGCCCGGGAGAGAGGTGCGTCCCCAGAGATCGGTTTTGACACCACCCATCATGAAGTGGGCGGCCGGGCTGACGGGAGCAACGTCGCAGGAAAGATCGAGGCCGTAGCTAAGGCAGGTGGCATAGATGCGTGGGAAACGCTTCTCGATGAACTCTTTGGACTTGGTGGTCATGTCGAGATAGACGTGCTGAGAATTGGTGCGATGCATTTCGCTGACGATGGCGCGGGCGACTACATCGCGGGGAGCAAGTTCCTGCGCTTCATGATAACGCTTCATAAAGCGTTCCAAATGAATGTTGCGGAGAATGCCGCCTTCGCCGCGAAGTGCTTCGCTTAGAAGAAAGCGCGGGGCGCCCTTTATTGCGAGCGCGGTGGGATGGAACTGGACGAACTCCATGTCGGAGAGAACGGCTCCTGCATCGTAGGCAATGGCCATGCCGTCGCCGGTGGCTACTTCGGGATTGGTAGTTTCGCGATAGATCTGGCCGAGGCCGCCGGTGGCTAGAAGGGTGGCTCCGGCGCGGAGTTCGTGGAGAGAAGAATCGTTTTCGTCGAGGAAGCAGACGCCTGCGGCGCGGTTATTTTCAACGATAAGTTCGGTGGTAAAGGCGTGGGCGCGGAGATGAAGATGAGGAATGGTGTGTGCGCGGGCGAGAAGGGCGCGAGAGATTTCGCGTCCCGTGGAATCGCCATGGGCGTGAAGGATGCGGGAACGGGAGTGGGCAGCTTCGCGAGTGAAGGAAAGTTTGGTGCCAGAGCGATCGAACTCGGTGCCCCACTCGATCAATTGCGTGATGTAGCGGGGTCCTTCTTCGACGAGGAGGGCAACCGCCTGCGGATTGCAGAGGCCATCGCCGGCGTTGATGGTGTCTTGTTCGTGAAGTCCGATCTCGTCCTCGTCAGAGAGGGCTACGGCGATGCCGCCTTGCGCGTAGGCGGTAGCGGATTCGCTTAGATCGGATTTGGCGAGAACGAGGACGCTGCCGGATTGGCTTAACTCGATGGCGGCGCGGACGCCTGCAACGCCGGAGCCGACGACGAGATAGTCTACGTGATAGGTTTTTTGGGAGAGAGTCATGAGCGTTTATTCAGGCGCAAGAGAATGGTAACACGAACAGAGTGGCAGTTTTCAGTAGACAGTTTTCGGTTTTGAACAGGGAAAGAATGAGGATTAGCGGGAAGCTTACGCAACTTGGTTTGGATGCTCTGGCTGGAATCGTGGAACGATCCTTCGACTGCGTGACCCCACACGCTGAGATGGCGTGTGGGGCACTCGAAGAGAAGAGTGGGAAGGCGGCGTAAAGCCGCCCCTACATTTGGAAAGGTTGGTTACTTGGCTTGGACTAAGTGGCCGCGACGATTCTTGGTGTAGCAGGATTCGTCGGCTTCCATGCAGAACGGTTTTTCTTTGCCGTAGCTGACGGTGTTGAGACGGTCGGCAGGAATACCGAGACCGACGAGATAGGTTTTTACGGCGCTGGCGCGGCGATCACCGAGAGCAAGGTTGTATTCGGTGGAGCCGCGTTCGTCGCAGTGTCCTTCAATCGTGATGCGCATGGTTGGATAGTTTTTGAAGAAATTGGCGTCTTTGCGAAGAGCTTCCTTGGCATCGCCACGAATTTCGGCGCTGTCGTAATCGAAGTATGCATCGGTGACTTCCTGAAGGAAAAGTTCATCGAGAGTGGAAGTCTTGACAGGCGCCTGGGCGACAGGAGGAGGCGTGCTGACAGAGATGCGAACAGTGGCGTCTGCATTGCCGCCGGGGCCGCTAGCGGTGAGAGTGTAGGTGGTGGAAGCCCCGGGAGTGACGGAAGTGTTGCCTTGCGCGGTGACGGCGCCGACTTCGGGAGCGATGGAAACGTTTTGCGCGTCGGTGGTAGTCCAAGAGAGTCGAACGGATTCACCTGGATTGATGGAAGTTTTGTCCGCGGTGAGCGAAGCCGTGGGCTTGGTAGCCGAGGGCGGGGGAGTGTTGGTGCTCGGAGCGGGCTTCGTCTTCTTGGGTCCACAACCGGAAACGAGCAGAGCGACAGAGCATACAGCGATTGAGAGCACGCGGACTAGCGGGCGGTTGAACAGAGTCATTCTATTTCTCCTTGTAACAAAAGTATGGGGGTAGATGGCCCGCCGAAGCAAGACAAGTAGAGCGAGCGGGTGTAGATCAGGAAATATGTCGTGACACGATATATTGTAGCAGGGAAGAGATGAGAAGTTAAGAGTTGAAAGTTGAGAGTTGAACGGGAGTTTAAACCCGCACCCTTGGAGGCGAAGGGTGCGGCATCCGGAGGAGTTGAATTGGCGGCGGGTGACATGGTCAGCGAGTGGACCAGTTAGGAGATTCGTTGTGGCCCTTGGTGGTTAACTGGCGCGGATCGGAACCGTCGGCGAGCATGACCCAAATCTGCCGAGAGCCGCCGCGGGTGGATTCAAAGACGATGTGGCGGCCATCGGGAGCCCAACTGGGGCGTTCGTTGCGGCCTGCGTCACGGGTGATTTCGCGGATGGAGTGGCTGGCGGCGTCCATGATGTAGATGTCGTAATTGCCGCTGGGACGACGCCAGCTGAAGGCAAGAAGCTGACCATTGGGAGACCAGGCCGGGTCGATGACGTAGCCCATGTCAGGAAGATCGATTCTCAATGTATTTGTGCCATCGGAATTCATGGTGTAGAGCTGAGGGACTCCCGCCCGATCGCTGACGAAAACCACCGTTTGACCTGTTTTGGGATTCCAGGCGGGGGAAGTGCTGGCTCCATGCGAGGTGAAGGTGAGACGCGTGGGGCGATTACCGTTGGGATCGGTAACGTAGAGCTCCGGATTGCCCTGCATGGAAGAGGAGAACATGACCTGGGAGCCGTCGGGAGACCACGTGGGAGAGTTGTTGGTGCTGCGAAAACGGGCAAAGGTGACTAGTTTGTTGGCGTCAAGCGAATACATGCAGATTTGCGCGCTGGTGACACCGTTGGCGGGAGCAAAACAGGTGAAGGCGATGCGCGAGGCGTCGGGAGACCAACGCGGAGTGAGAGAGATGCTGCCTAGAGAAGTGAGAGGGTGCTGGTTGGAACCGTCGTAGTCCATGAGCCAGAGTTCTTTGGTGCCGGTGCGGGAGCTGATGAAGGCGATCTGTGTGGAGGCGATGCTGCTGGCGCCGCCAGAAAGTTTGTTAACGATTTCGTCGGCGAACTGGTGCGCGAATTTGCGAACCTGCGCATCAGTGGGAGCGCCGCGATAGACTTTGCCGATGACGGCCTGAGTAGAAGGATTCCGGACATCATACATCCACGCGTAGATGACGACTTCGGCAGAAGTTTCCGTGAGATTGCCGAAGGCGACGAAATTGGAATTGAGAGGGGGATCGGTCCAGGTGAGGAAGCGAAGTTCGCCGGGTTGGGTAAGGGGCTGCGTGGTGGGATAGAAGCTGGGGCTGACGAGTTCGAGAATGCCGGAGAAAGAGAGGTCATTGCGGACGACGGTAGTGAAAAGAGTGGCGTGAGAAGCGGCTTCCGTGGAGCGCGGAGCGAAATCGGGGACGGCGATGCGAGGCTTCTCCATGCCAATGCCCGTGCCCGTGCGGAACCAGCCTTCCTGGGCGTTGACTAATCTGGTTGTAAGGACGATGAGGCAAAGAAGAATGAGGGCACGAATTTTCAGGGACAACGACGCCTCCAAGGATGTCGTCCGCGGATGCGATGCGGGCGTGTCGTAAGTACAAGAATAACAAAAATGAAATGGGAGATGGGGAGGAAAGAGAAGAAAAATAGTGTGCAGTTGTGAACAAGCGGTGAAGTGGAGTTAATCGTTGGCGCGTTCGGCGGCGGGTCTCGTCGAACTTGGAGCGGATTAGGTGGTGCCACGATCCTTCGACTGCGTGACCCAACGTGCCGAACGGCGGCGCGAAGAAAAGGTGGGGCCACTTCGCTCAGAGGCTGTGACTTCTTAGGTGCGTTTTGTCAGGTTACTGTCACAGGCTTTTCAGGATGACAACGTTTAGCTTGATATGGAATAACCGGATCAGTGACGGGTGAGGCCGAAGTCGAAGTCGAAGGTTACGTCTACGGTACTGCCACGCCAGTCGGCGGGAAGGGATGGCATTTTCTCGATGGATTGCATGGCGCGCATGGCGGAGTCGTCCATGGAACGATTGCCGCTGGAAGTATCGAGACGAACATTCTTGAGAGTGCCATCGCGAAGGATCGTGAATGTGACTACGGTGTGGGCAGTGCGAGCGGCACGGACGGCGGGATCGATGGTGGTTTGCAGCCAGTTTTCGGAGATGCGCTTGCGGACGCTTTCCACGTACCAGGGATAGCGTGCGCCGAATTCGCCTCCGCCCTGGCCTTGGAAGCCTATATTGCCGCCGGTCAGCGGACCGGGGTTGTTGTTGTAGCTTGAGGGAATGTTGGGCTGGCCGCCCTTACCGTAGTTGACAGCATTGTCGGGAATCGGGGCTTTGTTTTCGATTGTTTTTGAGGGCTTGGTCGGCGGCGGCGGTTTGAGTTTATCGAATTTCGGAATTTTAACGGCGTCTTCTTTGGGCTCGGGCAGCTTCTTCGGTTCTTCTTTGTAGAGGCCCTTGGTGGGATCAACCGTGGCGCTTTCCGTCGGAACAGTTGGTTGCGGCATGGGAAGGCCGGCACTGCTGATTAAATTTACCTTGGTACCAGAATCACCGCCGCCGATACCGCCCCAGGGGACGCTGTTGCGTTGAATGTAGATGCCTATGAGCATGGCGACGGTCAACCCCGCATGAAGAAGGAGGGAATAGGTGAAGAAAGGCTTGAAGCTGAGGTCGTAAGAGCCTTGCGAGTTGGTGGCAGCGTACGGCATAGCTCAGTTTAACGCGTTTGGGCGCGCTCCGTGATGGGTTGCGTGACGATGCTGATATTCGAAATGCCCGACTGGCGAAGCGAGTCGATCACACTGCAGAAGGCACCAAAAGGAACGGTTTCGTCGGCGCGAAGATAGATGACATCTCGTTGAGATTTGGATAGTTTCTTAATTTTGTCGCCGAGTTGGTGAATGTTGACCGGGTCGTTGCCGAGATAGATGAGCTGATTCTTGTCCATGGTGACAACGATATGTTGCGCAGTGAGTTCTTTGGCGGCGGTATGCGTTTTGGGGACATCGACTTCAATGCCGGATTGCAGGATGGGAGCGGTGATCATAAAGATGATGAGAAGGACGAGGACCACGTCAATGAACGGGACCATATTGATGTCTGAGAGGGAGGATTGCGTAGATTTAATTTGCGGCATGGCTGATAGACCTTGTTGGAGATTGCGGAAAGCAGGAACCGGGAGATTGTTGGGTGGAGATGGAGCAATCGTGCCACGATCCCTCCACTGCGCCGCCCGACGCGCCACACGGCGGCGCGCAAGAAAAAGCCGGGCCGCTCCGGTCGGGATGACAGGTGACGGCCGCCGTTAAGAGTTGAAAGTTGAATGGCACGAGAGTGTGCCGAACTAAAGATCGGCCAGTACATTGGAAAGAAGGCGGCGTAAAGCCGCCCCTACGGGCGGTGAGGATCGGAAATGGAGACGTGCGAAGCATTATCAGGTAAAGGTCTTTTCAACTTGGGCGGCAAACTCGTTTGAGAAAGTGTCGAGGCGCTGGGCGAGGTCGCGGATGAGTTGCAGGAAATAGTTGTAGGCGATGAGCGCGGGAATGGCGGCGAAGAGACCCGCGGCTGTGGTGACCAGGGCTTCGGCGATGCCGGGAGCCACGGCGCGAAGGCTGGCGGAGCCGGAAGTGCCGAGGCCGGAGAAGGCGTCAATGATGCCCCAGACGGTGCCGAAGAGACCGATGAAAGGAGTGACACCGGCAGTGGTGGCTAGCCAGGACATGCCTTTTTCGACGCGGCGAATTTCTTCGCTGGAGGCAAGCTGCATATTGACGGTAACAGCTTGCATGGATTTAAGTTTTGGCGTGGCGGCAGTGGTGCTGGTGGGGGTGAGTTGAGACTGGAGTTCGCGATAGCCGGAAGCATAGACGTTGGCGAAAGGAGAGCCGGCAGAGACCAGGCCTTGCGGATTGGCTACTCCCTTGGTGGCACGAAAAATCTTAAGGAACTGGTCGGATTCGCGGCGGACGCGGCCAAAGAGGGAAAGCTTCTGAAAAATCATCGCCCAGGAGATGAGCGAGAAGAGTAGAAGCAGAAGCAGAACGGCGCGAGCGACCCAACCAGTTTGGGCGAGAATATCGAAAATGTTGCCGATATAGATGGCAGAGAGAAGAAAAATAACGGGAACCCCTCAGTTGAAGCGAAATTTAAGTGACAAAGAAAACGTAGCATACGCGTGAAACATGGTCAAAAGAAATGAGATGGTAGTGTGCGGAAGTGAGTTGCACAGGGGAGGGTGTGAAATGCGTGGGGAGGCTGGGCTGAGAGTCCAGAAGTAAGAGTTTAGAGTTGAAAGTCAAAAGTTGAGAGTTAAAGCTACCAAGCCAAAATCTGCACCCTTAACGACGAAGGGTGCGGCACCCGGTTGGATGGCGGCGCGGATGGTGAGAATTTATTGGTGAGGAGGGGAGAATGAAATTTGCGAAAGTTGTGTTTTGGGTGGCGGGAATTTGGGGAGTGCTGGTGATTGCTCCGTTGTATTTCCTGTTTGATGAGATTGGGAGAAAGGACCCGCCTGCGATTACGCATCCGGGATTTTATTACGGATTTGTGGGATTGGGACTGGCGTGGCAGATTGCGTTTCTGATCATTGCGACGGATCCAGGGCGATTTCGGCCGATGATGATTCCCAGCGTGGTGGAGAAATTCACTTTTGGGATCGCGGTGGTGGTGCTGGTGATGCAGGGAAAGACGCGGGAGACGGATATAGTGTTTGCGGCGACGGACATGACGCTGGGAGTGTTATTTATATTGGCGTACTGGAGAACAGGTGGCGACAAGAAGGAGAGAGAAGCAGGAAGAAACTTACCGCAGAGTTAGCAGAGGAGCGCGGAGATAACGGAGAGAACAAAGGAAGAGATAGAGATAGCGCGGAGACGGTGAGAGCGCCTGGTTGCAGAGAAGAGTCAGTTGGCGTTGGCTGCTTTGGATAGATCTTTCCATGAGACCAGGATGAATCCCTGGTCTTTCAGGAATTTCTGGAATTCGGGATTGCGCACAAGATCGAAATCATTTTGACGCCACTGGGCTCCCCAATCGGGATGGTCGAAGGTGGCGGCCTGCATTTCGGAATCGTTATAGGCGAGATGGACGATGAGTTGATAAGTGCCGGGCTTAAGAGGTTGCAGCATTTTCTTGTAGGCATCGAGCCACTGGGACTGGGGAACTCCGGGCATCATTTCCAAGACACCGTCGAGAACAATGGAGTTGGGAGCGAGATGGAGAGCGGACAGGTCTGTCTCTCGGCCGTCGAAAACGCGAGAGAGGAGGAGTGGGAGTTTGTAGGACCGGCCAGCGGATAGATAGACGCCGAGAAGATCGGGAGTGGAAACGATGGTGCCCATGTGGGTGTCGAGATGAGAAAGAGGGATGCCAGCGGACTTGGCCTTATCGACTTGCGCGTGGACTTCGGTTTCCACGTCGGGCATTCTTGCGTGAGCGACTACGAACTCCGTGGTTAGAGGAAGAAAACCGTCGGCGTCAAGGAGGCTGGAGTTTTTCGGTTGAGGGGAGACAGGAGCCCAACGGTAGCTGGTCCAATCGGCGTTGAGTGCCAGGTGAATGCCAAGGTCGGCGTCGGGATGAGACTTGGTCCATTGAACGACTTCGGGGAACCAGGGGCAGGGAACGAGAATGCTGGACGAAGTGATCCAGTGATGTTCGAGGGCTTCGCTGGTGGCGCGATTGACGGAGTGCATCATGCCGAAGTCGTCGGCATGGATGATGAGGAGGCGGGAGTTGGCGGGATAGCCGAGACGTTCGGCGAGTGATTTGGTGGGAGGCTGCTGGGCCCAGAGGATGGGGAGTTGGATGAAGACGAGGGTAAGCAGCAAGAAAAAGCGGAGAAGAGATTTCATCGAGGGCTCCTGGAAAGATGAATGCGAACTGACGGTCATCGAGTCGATTCACGAAGCTAATTGCCAGGCAGAGTATAACGCAGTCAAATGTCGAGAGGATCACCGCAAAAATCTGTATGGTAAACTGAGATTGCTATGGGAAATGGATTCGATTTTGGAGTGGAGAGGTTGATTGGGGCGCGGAATAGCGCAGAACCCAAGGTTGAGGACAGTGGTGTGGGTGGTGGAGAGGCGAGCGAGACAGCGGAGAGCCCGGCGTTGGCGATGGCGGAGCGATTGAAGAGGCGGTCACGGGAAGCACAGAAGAGAGCCGCACGGATTGAGCGGGAAGGTTTGGCTGGCGCGGGAGTACGAGACGAAGAAAAAGACCTACACTCAGAAACCGAGAGTGGGGCGCATGGGAGAAATTCAAAAACCGCACGCATAGATTTGAAGGGTGCGGCACCCGGCGATGGTGGGGAAAACCAGGAAGGCGGCGTAAAGCCACCCCTACGGGAGACAAATCGGAAGGTGGATGGGACATTTTATCTGGAGACGTTTGGGTGCCAGATGAATGATCACGATTCGGAGAAAGTAGCTGGGGTACTGATGGCGCGTGGGTACCAGCAGGTGGAGAAACCCGAAAATGCAGGCGTGATTTTGTACAACACGTGTTCGATACGCGAGAAGGCAGCGCAAAAGGTTTTTTCGCGGCTGGGGGAGTTTCGGGAGCGTCAGGCCGAAGGAAAAGTGATTGGCGTGCTTGGGTGTCTTGCCCAACAGGAAGGCGAAGAGATTTTCGAGCGGGCGCCGTGGGTGAGCCTGGTGTGCGGGTCGGCGAGTTACCGGAAATTACCTCAATTGATAGCGGAATTGGAAGCAGGTAACAAGCGGGTGATGGGGCTGGACCAGGACACAGACGAGACGTTTGAAACGGAGATGACGAGGCGAGACAATCCGTGGCGCGCGTATCTGACGATTATCGAGGGATGCGACAAGGCGTGTTCGTATTGCGTGGTGCCGTTTACGCGGGGGCCGGAGCGGAGCCGGGGAAGCGCCTCGATATTGGAAGAGGTGCGGCAGTTGGCGGAGATGGGTTATGGGGAGATTCAGTTACTTGGGCAGACGGTGAATTCGTATGTGGACCCCACCCAGAGGAAGATGCGGTTTTCGGAATTGCTGGTGGCGGTGGCGAATGTGACGGGCATCAGGCGGGTACGGTTCATGACGTCACATCCAAGAGATTTTGGGAAGGATATAGTTGACGCGATTGATGCTACTCCAGAGCTTTGCGAGCACGTGCATCTGCCAGTGCAATCGGGATCGACAAGCGTGCTGCGGGCGATGCAAAGGACGTATACGCGGGAAGAGTATCTGGAGAAGGTGGAACTGATACGTGGGGCGAAACGAGACATCAACATCACAACGGACGTGATCGTGGGATTTCCGGGAGAGACGGAGAGGGATTTTGAGGAAACTCTAACCTTGCTGGATGCGGCGCAGTACGACTTGATGTTCGGGTTCAAATACTCCCCGAGGCCGAACACTCCTTCGCTGAAGATGGAGGATGCGATTCCGGAAGAGGAAAAGAACCGCAGGCTGGCGGTGCTGCTGGCTCGACAGAGAGAGATTCAGCTGGTGCGGAACGCGCGGATGGTGGGAAAGACGATGGAAGTGCTGGTGGAAGGGAAATCTCGGCGAGAGAATCAATGGAGTGGACACACATCGAATTACGCGATATTGAATTTCACTTCACAGCAGAAGAACATTCTGGGAAAGTATGTGCAGGTAAAGGTGATTAGTGGAGGGGCTAACAGTTTGGTGGGAGTAGCGGTGGAATAGAGGAAGAATACGGAAGAGCTTAACGCAGAGACGCAGAGTTCTCAGGGGAAGACGGATTTGATCGGCAGGCAAACTAGGAGGGCGCGATGGAAGTAGAGATGAAGATACGCGGCCTGATGATGGATCCAGTGACGCAGATGCCGATTGTGGTTTTGAAGGATGTGCAGGGGCAGGCGGTATTGCCGATCTGGGTTGGGGCGTACGAAGCGAATGCCATCGCGCTGGAGATTGAGAAGGTACAGACGCCGCGGCCGATGACGCACGATTTGCTGAAGAATGTGTTTTTGGGACTGGACGTGGTAGTGCAGAAGATTGTAGTGAACGATCTGCGCGACGATACTTTTTTTGCATTGATCTGGGTGGAGCGGGATGGAGAATTGATGAGCATTGATTCGCGTCCCAGCGATGCGCTGGCGCTGGCTTTACGGATGGATTGCCCGATTTTTGTGGAAGAGCAGGTGTTGAAGAATTCGAAGGTATCGACGGCGCTGGCGGAACGGAATTCCAATGACCAGTGGAGGAATTACCTGGACGGGTTGTCGGATGAGGATTTGGGAAGATACAAGATGTGAGAAAGGCAGTAATAGGTTTTTTAAAGCAAGACTCGGTTGTTGGTGTGAGTTGTTCCTGCCTGTTGGGTAATTGTTGAAAAAAAAAGCAGATCCCTCGCGTGCAGACTACGCACGTTCGGGATGACAAATGGGAGTGGCGGTAGATGGGCAGGGCATTTCCGTGCGCGCGGTGTTGCGGGTGCCTGTGTGGGTGCTTGGTTGACGGATAGTGCCGCGATCCCTCGACTGCGTGCCGTGTGAGGCGCGGCACTACGGTCGGGATGACGGACAAGGTCAGGCAGAGCGGAGGGAGTGGGATTTTTTGCGCCAGAAATAGAGAAGGAGGATGCCGATCAGGATCAGGGCGAGGCTCAGGCCGGTCCAGAGACCGATTACGCCCCAGTGCCGGTGAAAGCAGAGGTAAACGCCGAGGGGGAGACCAATGAGCCAGTAGGCGGAGAAGTGGCAGAGCATGGGAGTGCGGGTGTCTCCTGTGCCGCGGAGGGCGCCAGTGGCCACGGTCTGAATGCCGTCGAAGAGTTGGAAAGCGGCGCCTACGGCGAGAAGAGCGATAGAGCTTTTGATGACGATGGAGTCGTTGGTATACATAAGAGCGATATAGCGAGGAAAGACGAGCAAGACGATGCTCATGCAGAACATGAAGCTGCCACCGATGAGGATGGCGGTATTGCCGGAAAGAGCGGCTCCCATGGGATCTTTGCGGCCGAGGGCCTGGCCCACGCGAACGGCGGCGGCGGAAGAGATTCCCAGAGGAATCATGTAGGTGAAGGCAACCGTATTGAGTGCAATTTGATGGCTGGCGAGAGCGACTGGTCCGAGTCGAGCGATCAGTGCGGCGACCAGCCCGAAGACGCCGACTTCCATAGTGATCTGGACAGCGGCGGGAAAGCCGAGCGTAAGGAGATGGCGAATGCGTTTGAGGTCGATCTCGACAGGAGTTTTGAGGAGATCGGTGTGGTGGCGACGATCGAACCAGAAGAGATAGAGGATCAGAACCAGAACCATGTAGAGACGCGCGATGGCAGTGGACCAGCCGGAGCCTTCCACACCCATTTGGGGGAAGCCGAGCTTGCCGTAAATTAGTGTGTAGTTGAAGAAGAGATTAACGAGGTTGGCGGTGACGAGGGCGAAGGCTACGGGGCGGACCATGTCCATAGCCTGGAGTGCGCGGCGAACAGCGAAGTAGAGAAGAAGAGGGAGCATGCCGGCGGCGAGGGCGTAGGTGTAGGGGATGGCGAGGTCAATGATCGAGGGCTCCACCTGGATGCGCTGGAGAAATGGGCGGAAGAGTAAGACGGGCGCGGAGAGAAGCGGCGTCATGAGCAGGGTTAAGTAGACACCGTTGAGGAGGGAGCGGTAGCAGTCTTCGCGGCGTCCGGCACCGAAGGATTGCGAGACGAGGGTGTCGAGACCGATCAGGATACCTTCGCCGAAAAATGCCAGGACGTGGAAGATGTTGGAGCTGATGCTGACGGCAGCGATGGAGGCGGCGCTGCTGGGGAGACGGCCGACCATCATGGTGTCGACAATGGCCATGCTCATCCAGCCGATTTCGGCGAGGACGAGAGGAAGGGCGAGGCGAAGGGTGGGTCGGAGCTCGGAGCGGAAGGTGGACCAGGTAAGCATGGGCGTTTTAGGAGTCTACGGGGAGAAGAGGTGGGAGTGGAAGGGAAAGCGGAGAAATGAGATCTGTTGGAGAGTGGAGGGGGTAACTGGTGCGGCGTGGGGAATGGTGGGTCCCATTGACAGGGGAGAATGGCAAACGTAGCGTAAATCCGTAGGAAGACTCTCGCCTGAAGTGAGCAGAAAGAGTAAGCATGGGACGAGTTGCGGAGGTTGGGACGTGGAAATCATGAGTGAAGCGAATCTTGCACTAAAGCTGCAAACAATGCGGGCGGGTGTGCGGCTGAACTCCCGAGTGCGAGTGACCCTGGAATGGGAAGAATCGGGGAAGGTTCATGCGGTTTCCGGGTACACGGTGGATATCAGCCCGAAGGGATGCCTGGCGGTGGTGCCGCAGGGATTTGCAGTAGGGCAGAGAATGAAGATGCGGAATTCGATCAATGGAAATGAGTCGGAAGCGCGGCTGATCTGGCGCGGGCATGAAGGACGAACGGGGTGGGAGTTGGGATTAGAACTGGACAATCCTCCAAGGGATTTTTGGGGATTGGATTTTTAGGCAAAGAGATTTTGAGAAGATGGTAGGAAGAGACGGGGCTTCGGCCCCGTTTTTGTTTTTTGGGGAAGACAAAGGAGAAAGAAGAAGAAGAAAGTAACGCAGAGACGCAGAGGGAACGGAGAGTTGGTAGTTGGGTATGCGTTGAGATCCTTCGTCGCAAAAGACAGGATGACACGGACGGTGTGGGGTATGGGAGGTCAAAGTGATCGCTGCCGCATCGCAAGAAGCGCGGCTCTCCGGTCGGGATGAGAACAGAAGCAAGGGCGGAGAAGAGGAGCGGAGGAGGTTCAAGTTGGGGCAGGGGAATGGCTAGAGGCGTGCAATGAGAGGGAGTGGAGGGTAAGATTTCCACTGGCGGAATTAGAGAGGGATAATTTTCCTTGCGCGGTAAGGCTTTGAAACGTAAAGTTCACGTATGCCTTGGGGCCTTTCTGCCGGCATAACAACTTACAGAAAAGAAGTTGTCCCCGTGTCTCGTGCGAGAGATTGTGCGCGGACGGAGGGCGAGCGTCGATGACAGCGATTATTACAGTGGCAAATCAGAAGGGCGGAGTCGGGAAAACGACGACGGCGATCAATCTGTCTGCGGCGCTGGCGGCACGTGGACGGAAGACGCTGCTGATCGACCTAGACCCGCAGGCCAACTCGACGATTGCGTTTTTCAATATGGGCGAAGTGACGGTGTCGATGTTCGACGTGCTGGGCGACGGACACGCGCCAATGGTGGATGCGATCAAGCCGTCGAAGGATCCGAATCTGTTTATAGGTTCAGGGCGGCTGGCTCTTGCGAAATTGGAGACGGTTCTGGCGGGACAGTTTGACGCCCCGTATCGATTGAAGGATGCGCTGGCACCGGTGCTGAAAGATTACGACTATGTGGTGCTGGATACGCCGCCGTCGCTGGGGATTTTGACGGTGAATGCGCTGGTGGCGTCCACGCATTTGCTGGTGCCGATTCAGGCGGCTTATTTCGCGATTGAAGGCACGGACGATTTGCTGGAGACGTACGAACGGATACGGGCGCGGCCCAATCCGGGTTTGAAGATGCTGGGCGTGGTGATCACGCTGTATGACAAGAGGACGAATATTTCGAAGGACACGAACGGGCAGATCCGGTCGGTGTTCGGCGAAGTGATGTTCAAGACGAAGATCAGCAAGAATGTCCGGTTGGAAGAGAGTCCCGCGTACAAGGAGACGATCTTAACGTTCGCGCCCAAATCCCCTGGGGCGGTGGAATACAAAAAGCTGGCAGCGGAGGTAGTACAACGTGTCGAAGAGAGTCGGGTTGCCCGTCACGCTGAAGATGCGGCATGACGCGCATTACATTGAGTCACTAACAAGCTATAGCGGAGCGGCCATCGGACGGATGATCCCCGTGGATCAGATCCGGCCGAATCCAGACCAACCGCGTAAGGCGTTGGGAGATTTGCGCGAGTTGACGGAATCAGTGCGCGAAAAAGGCGTGCTGGAACCGTTGCTGGTGCGCATGATCGCCGGCGAAGACTTCTTCCACATCATCTCCGGTGAACGGCGGTATCACGCGGCACGCGCGGCGGGATTACGGGAAGTGCCGTGCATCGAGAAGAAAGTCGATGACGCGGAGACGCTGGAAATTGCGCTGGTCGAGAATATTCAGCGGAAGGACTTGACACCGTTTGAAGAGGCGGATGGATTGCATCGGCTGCAGGAGCAGTTTGAATACACGCACGAGGATATGGCGAAGAAGATTGGTCGGTCTCGGTCTTCGGTGACGGAGACGATGTCTTTGCGGAATATTCCGGAGTCGATACGGAAAAAGTGCGTGGAGTTGGGGATTAATTCCAAGTCGATTTTGTTGCAGATTGCGCGACAACCTACCGAAAAAAAGATGCTGGAAATGTTTCAGCGGATATTGGCCGGCGGATTGACTCGTGACGAGGCCAGGAAGGAACGGCAGGGGGAGCAGGGTGGTCCCCAGAGGCCGCAGCCGTTTGTATTCCACTACGAGCCGGAGAATGATGCGTTTAAGTTTCGGCTGCAATTCAAGAAGAGTCATGTGACGCGGGAAGAGTTGGTGCGGACATTGAGAGAAATTCTCGCACAGTTGGAAGGGGCGGAGGCGGCGGATAGTACGGCGGCGTGAGAAGGGCAGTCAACAGTTCACAGTCGACAGTTCACAGTTTACAGAAATGAGCTGAGTGGGATCGAGGTTTGGATGATCCAATGGGTGAGGTGTGTTTTAGGTATTGTCGCGCACGATCTGTGTGCTCGGGTGAAAAGCAGAGAGGGTGGACAAGTGGCGCAGCGTTTGGCAAAGGCGGTTCGCTCGGTCGGGATGACGGCCTAAATAGCGAGGGAGGGGTAAAGCCGCCCCTACACAGACAAGAGAAGAGACATGTTTGAGTTGACGGCGAAGCAGTTGGAAGTGGCGGAGCGGTTGATTGGGGCGGGATTTCGACCGATCGCGATACCTCCTTATGAGAAGGCGTTGTGCATGCGGCGGGGAGAGTGCGCGGCATTGCTGGCTCCCGTAGAAAATGGCGGATTGAAATTGTTGGCGGCGCCTACGCTTCTGGTGAACGGGAATTTGGGGGTGAGGATCAAGAGGGGGAATGGCGAGGTATTTGTGTTTAAGAAGGACTCGCTTAAGGCTACGGCGGGGAGGTTGAAGGAGTTGGAAGAGTTCAGGAAGGAATTGGTGGGGATATTGGAGTTGGGCGGGGAGCAGTGAGTGGGAAGGAATAGTTGTCAGATTTCAGTAAGGATCTTTAAGAAGATTTAACGCAGAGGCACAGAGAGCGCAGAGTAGAGAGGCCCAAAGATCACACCGTGTGGGTCACCCGGTATCTGAGGCTGTTGGAAATGGGAATGAGCGACAACATAATTATAGCCAGAGCATTTCCGTCGGAACTGCAAGACGAAGCGCGGGCAGCGATTGCATGTTTGCCGGAAGACAACAGTTTCCTGCCTATGGGATTTTTGAATTAAATGTCGGCAAAGATTTGGTTTCGATCCCCCATCGCCTTTATCACGACACGTCGGGTCTTGAGACATGTCGGATTCCTGATAAGCGACGACAACTCCTGGAGTGTCTTCTGACGAGACATTCAGACGGCCACATTCGACAGCATTATTTGGAACGAATCGTGAAGTTAAGTGAAGTATGGGTGCCACCATTTGTCGTTCAACTTTGCGGGGAATATGTGGTCGAAATAGTGAATTTGATTTGGGAAAATCGAGCTTTCCTAAACAAATCAATCTACGGCGATTTCCTAGGAGCAAATCCCAACTTTCTTGACCAAACCAGACAACGAATCCAGAGCTATTGGCATTGCTACTACCGATCAATTCCCAGGAGCGAGTATTCGGGATTTCGGTTACTTGGTTTTTTCAAAACGTTGGAGCATTAAGAATGGCTCTAACGCTTTCTTTTTGATCTTCCACGCTCAACTTCCGACTCCTAAGCGGTCCGCCGCGTTTGCATAACCGCCGGTGTGCCTGCAAAATCAAAGGCCTATGAATACTTACGACATTGTGTGCATTGGGGCGGGGCCGACAGGATTGGCTTGCGCGATTGAGGCGAAACGGGCGGGGATGCGAGCTTTGGTGGTGGACAAAGGCTGCCTCTGCAATTCGATTTACAACTATCCGGTGAACATGATTTTTTTCACTACGCCGGAGCTTTTGGAGATTGGTGGATTGCCGATGGTGTGCGGCGGGGATAAGCCGACACGGCTGGAGGCGCTGAAATATTACCGGAAGTGCGCGGAGCACGATGAGTTGGAGTTGCGGCTGTTTGAGCGAGTATTGCGGGTGGACGGGCACGGCGGCGCGTTTACGGTGGTGACGGAGACAGCCAGCGGACGCGAAGAACGTTATGAGAGCAAGAAGATTGTGGTGGCGACGGGTTATTACGATTTGCCGAATGAGATGGGATTGCCGGGCGAGCATCTGCCTCATGTGAATCATTACTATACGGAGCCGCATCCGTACTGGAATCAGGATGTGGTAGTGATTGGAGGAAAGAATTCGGCGGTGGAGTCTGCGCTGGATTTGTATCGCAATGGAGCTCGGGTGACGCTGCTGGTGAGGAAACCGGATTTGGGGACTTCGCTGAAGTATTGGGTGAGGCCGGACATTGAGAACCGGATCAAGGCGGGGCAGATTCAGGCGATATTCGATTGCGCGATCAAAGAGTTTACGCGGGAGGGAGTGGTGATTTCGGATCGTGAAGGTGTGCGGGAATTGGGCGCTCGGCAGGTGTTTGCGTTGACGGGATACCATCCGGATTATGAGTTTATTGAGAGTTTGGGAATACGGCTGGATCGGGAAAGCCGGCGGCCGGAGATTGATCTGGAGACGCTGGAGAGCAATGTGCAAGGGATATATCTGGCCGGGGTGGTGATTGCGGGAAAGAATACCGGGGAGATTTTTATTGAGAATGGGCGGTTTCATGGGAAGCAGATTGTGGAGGCGCTGAAGTAAAGCCGGCAGCTTTCAACCGGTAGGTAGTGGTTGATGATTTGGTTGCCACGATCCCTCCGCTGCGCTACGCAAACGGCGCTACGCTTCGGTCGAGATGACGATACGGGAAAGGCGCTGGCATGAAAGCCAGCGCTACAGGGCGGGCGTACCATTGGGAAGTCGAGCTTAGGAATGATCTAGACCCGCACCCTTAAAGACGAAGGGTGCGGCACCCGGCCGGTACCGGAGACGAATATTTCGAGGGAATTCGAGGTGCGCGGTGTTGGAGTTAAAGTTGATTTGGAGTGAATCGGAGGGTTTGTTAGACTGAAAGCCTATGGCATCGCTCATACGAGAAGTAGGGGAAACAGCACTGGCGCTGGTGCAGGGATTCAGCGTTACGATGAAGAATATGTTTCGGAAGACGGTGACGGAGAACTATCCGCACCAACCGGTCAATTTCCAGCCACGATACCGCGGAATTCATGTGCTACATCGCGATGAAAGCAACCTGGAGAAGTGCGTTGGATGCTTTTTGTGCGCGGCGGCTTGTCCATCGAACTGCATCTATATTGAGGCAGCAGAGAACACGGAAGAGAGCCGGATTTCGGCAGGGGAGCGGTACGCGAAGGTATACAACATCGATTATTCACGCTGCATATTCTGTGGATACTGCGTAGAGGCTTGCCCCACGGATGCGATCACGCACGGGCATGGATTTGAGCTGGCTACATACGATATCAATTCCCTGGTGTACCGGAAAGAACAGATGCTGGAGACGACGAAAGGGAAATTGCCGGCAGGAGCGAAGTCGTAAGGGGAAAGTCAGTGGCTGGTAGCCGGTAGCTGATAGTTCTGGGAGACCAAAGAAGTATGATTTGGGGACGGGCCGAAGTGGTTCGTCCCTTTTTTGTTTGTGAAGTTAGTAAGGCATTGCCATGATCCCTCCGCTCCGATCGGAGTGACAACGAAGACAATAAAGGCGGCGTGAAGTAAAGCCGCCCCTACATTAAGGCGAGAATAACGAACAAAACAGAGTCTACAAGACCAGGGGATCGGATTGGCGGAGGAGTTTGCCGGATTCGGTGGAGGGGACGCGGGTATTGGTGGCCAGGCGGTAGAAATGGTCGAAAGGTTCGCGGGGAGATGTGGCGGGGAGTGAGGCTTGGCGGAGTTGAGTGAAGAGTTTTTGAAAGCCGTCGTGGGAGATGCCGGTGTAGGGATCGCGAGCTGGGACGGGGCAGCGGGCGCAGGGGTTGCTACCTTCAAAACTTACTTCGCCGATGCGGAAGCGGACTACGTTGCGGGGATTATTGGGGAAGAGTTGATCTTCCCAGAAGGCGGGAACGCCGTCGATCTCGAGAGAAGCACGAAAGCGGAGACGGGCTTCGTCGATGGGGATGCCCGGAAACCACTCGCAGATGGTTTGGAGAGTGGCAGTAGAGATGATAGTGGGGCCGTTGGCGATGGGATCGTCTGGAAAGCCATTTGGGGAGTTGCGGACGATGATTTGCTGGTCGAAGAAAACGCTGAACCATTCGGCGGCGTCTTCGTGGGCTTGAGGGAAGGCGAAGGTGCGCGCAGGAATATTGCGGCGATCTTTAGGGACGGAGAGAGTGACGGAGCGAAGGTCGGGAGAGTAGTTGGCTCGGATGAGGTGAATGACGGGTGTGCGCTTGGCGTTGACCCACTTACCATCGACGGAGTAGAGGGCCCAGGCACGGTCGTGGGTGAGTCCACCAGAGGGACCGATGGCGGATTCTGGAACTGAGATGGGATCGAGAGATTTGATTGGATGGAGGCGAATTAGTGCCAGGTGCGGATGGGGAGGGGTAGTGGGGAACACGGGAGTAGTTTAGCAGAGGGCGGAGATTACGAAAAAAGGAAGCGAAAGAAGAGGTAAAGAAGTAACGAAATAAGGAAGCCTCGGGAAGACAGGTAAAGACAAAAAAGGGGCACGAAGAATCGTGCCCCAGCGAAAAAACAGCTGCGTTCCAGATTGGGTCAACTACCGGCGCTAGCGACCATAGATTGCTTGCGGGGATAAATGGGCTCAGCCCGGCGGAAGGAATGTGCTTCTATGGCCTGGGCGGCCGTGAGAAGCGGAGTTGTATCGATATGGGCAACGGATCCACCACGGGCGAAGGCAATGGAGATATCCGCGGGAGTAACGTGCTTGGGAAATTCGGTAATTGCCAGAACATCGTAACGGCCGGTGGTAAAGAAAGCGGCTCGAATAGTGCCGCCCAGGTTTTCAATAGGAACACGGATGGCTTCAAAACGATCGTCGGGCTGTTGCGAAACACGCGGCCAAGCATTGGAAGTGAAACTGACTTGATGGCAGAAGTAGGACATAACGCCTCTCAATTTTCCGGAGGGCGGGGCTTCGGAGCGTTTTTTGAGAGTGGACCCGCGGGACGAGAGTGTCAAGTGAAAAGGCATTGATGGGAGAGGAATTAGGAAACAGGGGAAGTGCGGTGTTGTGAGAGAAAAGCAGGTCGCAGAGAGGGAATGAAAATAGTTGAAGAATTCTCTTTACATCATTAACGGACGCGTATACTTCGGCCATAGAAAAGTGTATCCAAGCCCCGGCAATGCGTCCGGGGCTTTTTTATTGTACGAACGGTTAATGGTTCGATCCATCGAGAGTAAATAGAATTTAGTGTTGGCACGATCCCTCCCACTGCGGCCTGCAAAAAGCGCAGGCTATGGGTCGGGATGACCCGTCGCCGCCCAAGCCTTGGCCGCGACTGGCGCACCGCCGCACCAGTCGCGGGATGAGAGAGGCGGTATAAGCCCTATAAAAGGATTAAGAAAAGCAAAGAAAGGGCTTAATAGTACGTCCTATAAGATATATTATGTTAACTACGAAATGACGATAGTTTCCGTTTCCTGTGAGCCCCTGTGGATGGGCTGGATGCCCTGCGTTTTGGAGATACTCCCCTGCCGCGTGTGAAATTCAAAGGCAAAAATATTTAGGCCAAAATTATTTGATATTTGTTCTTTTTCGAAATTCACAACGCAATTGACTGGTGTTGCTTGGTCCGAGTGGACGGATCTGACATCACATTCGCCTAGTCGAGATCGATGTGCACATCCCTCCACTCGGGCCAGCATTCCCATTTGGCCTGCGGTCGGGACGATTCGTGTGCAAAGTATGCGTCTAAAGTCCGGCCTGAACGATGGCCTCCAGTACGCCGACGTTAAAAAGAACACAGGCTGAAGCCTGGGCTACTGCTTCTTGGCGGCTTTTTGTTGGGCGATTTCGTAGTCGATATATTGCTGGATGGTGTGAGCGTCGGCGCCTACTACCCGGCGGCCATTGATGAAGACGGTCGGGGTGCTACGGACTTCCAGGAGATTGGCGTTGGCTACGCTGGCGTCAATGGCCTGGGCAGCTTCGGGGCCGCTGAGGCAGGACTTGAAGGCAGCTTGATTCAGGCCAGCCTGAGCCGCAAAGTCGACGACTTTGTCGTAGGCGGTAGAAGCGGAGATGAGTTCCTGATTGTCGTAGATCAGGTCATAAACCTTCCAAAAGGTCTTGGGATCCTGCATATAGGCGCAGCGACCAGCTAAGGCGGCGGTCCTAGCCCAAGGATGGATCGTCTCGATGGGATAGTCCTTGAAGATGACTTTGACTTGGGGATAGTTGGGAATCAGGCCACGAAGGCTATCGTGCAGAATACGGCAGACGGGACATTGGAAGTCGGAGTACTCGACCAAGGTTATGGGAGCGTTGGCATTGCCGAGCACCGGGGCGTTGGCCAAGACAATCTTGGAGCGATTTTCGGCCAGGGGGTCGGCGGTGAGGTCGTTGAGTTCCCCACGCATGAGGTAGCGCCCGTCTTTGGACATATACATTTTGACTTTTTCAGCGCCTTCGGGAGTCTTGACGTCGACGGAAACTTCCATGAGACCGGAGGTGCCGAGTTCCTTGGGAGTGGCGACGGTGATCTGGATGTCCTGTCCCAAGGCGTAGTAGTTGCGCAGAAAGGCTTCAACGCTTTTTTGAACCGGAGATTGAGCTGCAGCGGGGGCGGCTGCCGGTTGTTGCGCGGACAAGGCGCCTGCCGCGAAGAGTGTGAGTGCAAGTGTGGCGAGCTTCAGAGATAGTTTCACGCTAAGCCTCATAGTGTTATGGAATAAATCGCTGCGCAATTGGAAACGGACGGCCAAAACCGAAAGCCCGCGAAGTGATTTTCAGGCCGGGTGCAGCCTGCTTCCGTTTGTATTCGTTGCGATCGACTCTTAAAACAATATCGTGAACCATTTTCTCATCGAATTGAAAATGAGCGGCAATTTGTTCAGGGGATTGTACGTCTTCGATGTAGACGCGCAGGATGGCATCAAGAATTTCGTAAGGCGGCAGGGAGTCCGTGTCTTTCTGATCGGGACGCAATTCCGCCGAAGGTGGCTTTTCGATGGTTGAGCGGGGAATCAATTCCCTTTCGCGGTTGATGTAGCGAGCCAGCTCGTAGACCATCATTTTGGGAACATCAGAGATGACGGCAAGGCCTCCTGCCATGTCTCCGTAGAGCGTGCAATAGCCTACCGCGTTTTCAGATTTGTTTCCCGTACTGAGCACCATCGAACCAAATTTATTGGAGAGCGCCATCAGATAATTGCCGCGAATGCGAGCCTGGATATTTTCTTCGGTGGCGTCGGGCTGACGCCCAGCGAAGACCGGAGTCAGGACCGTACGATAGGCCTCAAAGACAGGGCCGATGGGGATGGTGAGGAATTCAATGCCGAGGTTCTTGGCCAGGGCGCAGGCGTCGGTCTTACTGCCCTCCGAGGAATAAGGGCCGGGCATAGAAACACCGAGGACATTCTCAGGGCCAAGAGCGGCAACGGCGAGGCTGGCGACAACGGCGGAATCGACTCCACCGCTGAGGCCGACGATGGTCTTGCTGAAGCGGCATTTGCGAACGTAGTCTCGCGTGCCGGTGACGAGTGCCTGATAGGCATAGGCTGTTTCGTCGGATGGCTGTTGGTGGATGTCTCCCTGACAGGTGACGGTGTCGTAGAGGACGATGTCTTCTTCGAAGGCTTTGGCCTGAGCAGCGAGTTCGCCATGCTGGTCGATGACGAAGCTGGCGCCGTCGAAGATCAGGGAATCGTCGCCGCCGACCTGATTGACGTAGATGACAGGGCGGGAGTGCCGCAAAGCGATGGAACGAAGCATTTCCTGGCGCAAGGTGCGCTTGTCGATGGTGTAAGGCGAAGCGGAGATATTGATTAAGACGCTGGTTCCCTGCTGGACCAGTTCGCTGACAGGATCGCGGGCGTAAAGCGGGTTGGACCAGAAAGTTTTATCGTTCCAAACGTCTTCGCAAACCGTGATGCCGAGTTGTTCGCGGCCAAGGCCGTAGACATATTGTTTGTCGCCGGGTTGAAAATAGCGAGACTCGTCGAAGACGTCGTAGGTGGGAAGCAACATTTTGCTCTGTTCGAAGACAACTCGGCCTTCGGAGATGAGGGCGGCTTTATTGGCGATGGACTTCCCTGCGCGGTGGTGGTCGTGATCGACGCGTCCGGCATAACCGACGATGGCAGGAAGCGGCATCTGGGAGGCGACTTCTGTCAGAGTTTCCTCATTGCGATCGATGAAGGCGGGGCGTTCGAGGAGATCCAAGGGCAGATAGCCACAGAGGCAAAGTTCGGAAAATACGGCGAGTTCAGCGCCGCGCTGTTTGGCTTGCGACGCGAGGCTCAGGACGCGAGCCGCGTTGCCTTCAAAATCGCCTACGGTGGGATTGAATTGGGCGAGCGCTATTTTCATTCGGCTAGAAGATTAGGATAAGTGGGGAGTGAGGAGAAAGCAAATGGGGGAGCGGAGTTTAATCGCGGAGAAGATCGACAGTTTCCAAGGCCCTTTTCGACCAAGACACGTAAGGGTAGGTTCGCGCGGAAACGTCGGCAAGCGATTTTCGTACGTCTTCCCCAAACAACCAATTAACGACCCTCCGAGGATGGAGCCTGCCTTTCTGCCCAAAATGCATTTTGGAGTTTTCCTTTTGAGAGGTATTCCCTATTGCTCACGATGAAGTGAGAAAGATTTTCGAGTGCTGAAGGAGAAGTGGAAACAAGCCATACCGCTAGATAGGCCTGCAGATTATCTTCGGCGCACCCAATCGCAGCGAGGCAGTCTCGAATCCATAGATGATGAGTATTCGTCCAAGGGATTCTATGGCGTCATTCAGTTGGATTGGCACGGACTGCGGAGTTCCTTTCGCATCTCAATAATATTCAGCAATGACAAAGAAGGACAGAGTGTCGAAACGTGCGGTCCGAGAACACAGTTAGGAGTGACGGTGCCACATCGAAGGAAAATAAGGTTGGGGTATCTAAGATGGGCCACAACAACTTCAAAAGCCTGGGGATTTCAGTCAGTGGAGGCGGCGGCGCGTTGGGTGAAGGCGGTGTCGGCAGTTAGACCGAAACCTTCCAGCATACGGGTTTGGATCGTAGCGCAGAGGGAGTTGATGGCGTCGATGCCCATGTCAACGGGGCTGACGCGATAGCGGAGTTGGCGTTGGCCCGTGGGCGTTTCCACGATGCGGAGAACAGCGTCGGCTACCTCCTGCGGGTCTGCAGCGGACGTAGTGAGGATCTGATTGATCTTGCCAGGAATGTTATTCGCCGGGCCGTAGGTTTCGGTGCGGGCCGTATCAGAAGCCACAACGATGTTTCCAAACACAGGGGTCTTGTAAGCGCCGGGCTGGACGATGCAGGATTCAATTCCCTGCGCGGCTAATTCGTAGTGATAGGCCTCGGCCATTGCTTCCATGGCAAATTTACTGGCGCAGTAAAAGGCGAAGGATGGAACGACAACGCGGCCAGCACCGCTGCTGATGTGCAAGAGAAGGCCGCTGTGTTGACGGCGCATGTAAGGAAGGACCGCGCGGTTGACACGAGCTGAGCCCATGAAATTGGTGTCCATGATGCGCTGGGCCTGTTCGATGGGTACGGCTTCGGTCATTCCGATGAGGCCGTAGCCGGCGTTGTTGATGGCAATGTCGATGCGGCCGGAATGTTCTACTACGGCGCGGACGGCTTGTTCGACGGAGAGATCATCGGTGACGTCCATTTCGAGGATGTGCAGAGGGAGAGATTCCCTTTTGGCAAGTTCGCGGAGTTCCGAGGCGTTGGTAGCGTTGCGGCCGTTGATATCCCGCATGGTGGCGAACACGGTGTGGCCGTGGCGAGAAAGGGTTTCAGCGAACAGGCGGCCGAATCCGGTACTGGAGCCGGTGATGAGGATTACTTGGTTGGAAGACATTGGTACTCTCCTGGAGACGGATATACTGAACCTGGAAAAAGGAGAAGTAAAGATGGAAAGAAGTAGTGAGGCAGAGACTGCTTACGGATCGAAAGGCCCAGGGACCAGACAGAGACACAAAACAAAATGGCCGATCAGGGGACCGGCCATTGCTGGAACAAAAATAAAGTGCTGGACAAAAGCCAGCGCTAGAAGGAATTAGACGCTGAAGGAGCTGCCGCAGCCGCAGGTGCTCTTGACGTTGGGATTGTTGAACTTGAAGCCAGCACCTTCGAGAGTTTCCACGTAGTCGATTTCGACACCATCGAGGTACATGGAGCTCATCTGGTCGACGGCAACCTTGAGTCCGTTGAAGTCCACAACTTCATCGGCATCGGTGGTCTGATTCTCAAATGCCATGTGATATTGGAAACCGGAGCAGCCGCCACCCACCACAGCGACGCGCAGCGCCACGGGAACAGGGTTTTGCATGCTCATGATTTCTTTGACCTTAACAGCGGCGGTCGGGGTGAGGTTAATCATAATATTTCATTGGCCTCCGGAGGCGAATTCCCGCACAACTCACTACTACACAAGTATAACACAGTCATTAAAAAGGCCAATTTCGGTGTTTCGCAATGCGTACTTCCCTGCTGACGGTCTTTCGACAATACGCAGTGGTTCACCTAAAATAGGATGCACCTATGAGACACAAAGTGACATTGCTACCTGGTGAAGGAATCGGACCGGAGGTTGCGGCCGCAACTCGACAGATTTTGGATGCCGCAGGAGTTCAGATCGATTGGGAAGAGCTTGGGGCGCGCGCAGAGAACACGGATAAAGGCACGACTGGAGCGGAAGTGCTGAACCAGGCAGCGATCGAGTCGGTGAAACGGAATCGGGTGGGCTTGAAGGGTCCGATGGCTACGGCGGTTGCCGGCGGGGCGCGAAGCGTAAACGTAGCGCTGCGAAAGAGTCTGGATCTGTATTCCAACTTGCGTCCCGTGAAGAATGTGCCCGGTGTGAAGTCGCACTTTGACAATGTGGACATCGTGATCGTGCGAGAGAACACCGAAGATCTGTACTCGGGGCTGGAGCACGAAGTGGTGCCCGGCGTGGTGGAAAGCCTGAAGATCATTACGGAGAAGGCGTCGACGCGGATTGCGACGTTTGCGTTTGAATATGCGCGGAAGAACAAGCGGAAGAAGATCCACGCCATTCATAAAGCCAACATCATGAAATTGGGCGATGGACTGTTCCTGAAATCGATTCGCGCGGTGGCGGAGAATTATAAGGACATCGAATATAAGGAATTGATCGTCGACAACGCCTGCATGCAGATTGTGATCGATCCGGGGCAGTTTGATATTTTGCTGCTGCCGAATCTTTATGGCGATATCGTGAGCGACCTGGGAGCGGGTCTCGTGGGCGGTTTGGGAGTGGTGCCCAGCGGAAATATCGGCGATGAGTGCGCAATTTTTGAGGCGGTACACGGAACGGCTCCGGATATTGCCGGCAAGGGATTGGCAAATCCCACCGCGCTGATTATGAGCGCGGTGCTGATGCTGAATTATCTGGGCGAGCGCGATGCGGCGGCAAAGGTGGATGCCGCGCTGATCAAGGTATATCGCGAGAACAAACACACGACAAAGGATGTAGGCGGCAAAGCGGGAACGACAGAGTTCACAGATGCGGTGATTGCCGCGCTGAAGTAGTTGGCGCAACCCGGCTCGAAGGCGCTTACAGCGGCGAACCTACTCAAAATGTTGTTTCAGGCGCAGAGCGGGCGATTCGATGACGTGGTAGGAAAGCATCGCCAGAAGGATGCAAACAGCGATATTGACTGGAAATTGCCGCAATATTCCCCAGGATGGAACTTTGGTTACCAGAAAGATCTCTTGCCACAAATATAGGGCGTAGGATATTTTTCCAAAATAACAGAGCAATCTATTTTTAAACAGAAACTGTGATACCGAGCTTTCGCCAAGCGCCAACTGGCAAAGAATGGCCGCAATCAAAAGCATTTGCAGGGTCAAGTAGTTCGAACGGCTAAGAGCCTCGCCATAATAAGTCCACAACGCAAAACACAACCAAAGTACACCGGCAGGAACAATTCTTGAGAATTTCAGCGCTGCGCTATGAAAGCGTTCATTGGTTTGCAGCCCAATGATCAGGACCGCTCCGATGAGGATGGAATCGAAACGAAAATAAGGGCGCATGTAGTAGATGCCGAGACGGTATTCGAATAGCTCATAGTGAATGGCCAATCCACGCCAAATGGTGATTGTTGAAGTAAGCAGCGCGGTGACAAGCAGGGCGCGTTTTTGGCGGATGAGGTTAAAGACAGCGGGCCAGCAGAAATAGAACTGCTCCTCGAGGGAAAGCGACCAGATGTGCGTAAGCGAGGTGCTCCTGCCAAAGAAATTTCTTGCGTAGAGCAGACATGCCAGTATCTCGTAGGTGGCAATGCCCATGGGAGAGCGCACTCAGCCGTTTCCCCGCAGGGTAAAATACCGTGCGCTGATCTCCGAGGAGTACACCGGAGCGCCACCTCTGGCAGCAAGGGGATGCGAATTAGTTGACGCGAACGATGTCGATCAGTGTCGCGGTGTTGACGGTCTGCGTGCTGACGTCCACGAAACCTTCCTCGGTGACAGTGAGTTTGGCTGCAGGATAGACTTGTCCACTCACTGGCTTGCCAATGGGATCGAGTTGGATGTGAATGATCGTGAGCGGATAGTCTTGGGCCTGCACTCCTTGCCTCTGTTCATACGCAGAGAGCACATGCTCCGTAATTAGAATGAGGCGCTTGCCGTTCGGAGACGGGAGAGTGAATGCAGCCATGATTTTGCGCCCAGATTGTCCCGCAATATTGATGTACCCCTTACTCATGGTTCGAAGCAGCGCGAGTCCCTTGTCGGATCCACTTTTTGAAAACTCTTCCTTGAGTTGCGCCTTTTCCGCGTCAGAAGTGAAGGCAGTGATTTGCAGCCTGACGTTTACACTGCCGCCGGACTGCGCAACGGAAGGAATCACCGTCGCGGAATAGGTGGCGCCGTCATTGGCATTCACAGGTGAGACCAGCGAGAAGAGTGCCAGCGTCGTTAAGGCGAAAACGCAGACAATAGCGGACATTCGGGCGTGGGCCGCGCTGCATTGTGCGCGATTCTCGCGTCTGAGGATACACATTCCCTTTGAGAGACAATGAACTGAGTACATTTTGGACCTCGCTTGAAGGACGTTCATTCGAAGAAAGAGTGCTCGTTCCTGAAGCATATTCCTTAACGGGGGAAGCAATGCGGTAAAGTGGCCCGTGCGTTCTCATGAGTTATCCAAGAATCGATCCATGGACGGCCCGGGCAATCCAGCATGTGAGGCGAGGATTGACAATCGTCTGCACCGGCGTTACTGTTCGGCCGATTATGGTTTCGATGGAATCCATAGCCGACCGAAAGGTCTGATCGGACGTGCGCAAGAAAACTGAGGTGACGAACAATGGGTCCAAGAGCAATAGCACTTTCTCTCGTCCTGTGTGTGGCTTCGACTCCGGCGTTGTTGGGGCAAACGAAGACCGACACCCCGAAGACACCCTCCAAAACGACAGCAAAAGCCAAAACACCAGAGGAATTGAACATCCAAGCGTACATCACGCTACTGCGTCAGGATGTGAGTGCAAATAAGGCAAAGATCCTGGGGTCGATGATGCAGTTGGACGCGGAAGATGCCGCAAAATTCTGGCCCATCTATCGCGATTATGATGCCGAGCTAAGTAAGGTAAACGACCTGCGCATAGCAAACATCATGGAGTACTCGCACAACTATATGCAGATGACCGATGAAAAGGCAGACGAACTGGTCAAGAATTCAATCTCTTACCAGAAGCAGCGCGGCGAATTGCTATTCAAATACTACGAACTAATGAAACAGCAATTGGGCGCGATTACGGCGGCACGTTTTGCGCAGATTGAGACCCAGTTACTGATGATCATTGACCTGAAAGTTACTTCTTCGCTGCCGGTGGTGGGATCATGAACAACCTAAAGAGCAGTGTGTTGAACCATGCCATGGTGGTGAAGGGACTGGCGGTTTTGCCGGTGGTGATCTCTGCGTTGGCGATTTCATCCTGGACAGCGGCGCAGAGTCCCAAGCGGGTCGCGGTACCTGCAGGGACTCGAATCCTGGTTCGCATGGTGGATTCGATTGATTCCAGTAAACAAAAAAAGGGGTACCGCTTTACGGCCACACTGGAAGCAAATCTACAAGCGTACGAAGTGACTGTAGCCAAAAAAGGGACCACCCTTTATGGAGTACTTGCGGCGGCTTCCTCTTCCGGTAAATTCAAGGGGAGTTCCGAGCTCCAGTTGGAACTGACAGACATCGTCATCAACGGAACCACGTATCCATTGATGACGAGTACGTATGAGGTCAAAGGAAAAGGTGAAGGCGGCAACACCGCCAAAAAGGTTGTCGGTGGTGCGGGATTGGGTGCGCTGATTGGCGGCTTGGCAGGCGGTGGTACGGGTGCCGGAATTGGGGCGCTGGCGGGCGCTGGCCTTGGAACAGCAGTCGCCGGTTCAAAAAAAGGCGAGCAACTTTCCATTCCTAGTGAGACTCTGCTTGAGTTTCGCCTCGAGCAGCCGACAGAACTACCCATCGCAAAGTAGCCCGCGAGCTCAGCAGCCTGCGGAACATGGTTGCCAAAACTGAATTCGTCGTGATGTGTTTGAAGCCGTTCCTATCGAAGATCACTTGGGAACATTGATTTGGTAGAGCAGAAGGTAGACGATGACGCCGGTGACGGAGACATACATCCAGAGGGGCAGGGTGTAGCGAGCTATGAGACGATGCTTGTCGAATTTCTGGAGCCAGGCGCGGCGAAGAGTTACCAGAATCATGGGTACGATGACAATGGCCAGGATGGTGTGGGAAATGAGGAGGGCGAAGTAAACGGGGCGAATCCAGCCCTGCCCCTCGAAGCGGACGTGGCCTACCCGGTAGTGATAGACGAGATAGGAAATCAGGAAGACGGTGGAAACCACGAATGCGGAGACCATCAATTTTTTGTGGAGCTCACGTTTGCCGGAGCGGATGGCGTTATAGCCCAGGGCAAGAAGAACGGCGCTGGTGCCGTTGAGAGTGGCGTTAAGGGCTGCGTGGGAAAACATTGGATGGTTAGTTCCCTTCTGACGTCAGTACAGCAAAAACAATTCCAAAGAAATTCAAAGGTGCCGAGGCGGCGTAAATCATTTGCTTGATGGGCGCATCAGCGAGGGAGCTTGTCATACATCATCAGGCCCAGGAGGATGGGGATGTGCATGACGGTCACGTGCATCAGCCACTTCGCGCGGGAGTTGGATTTGGAAGCGGCGGCCCAAAGGCAAAACTGCACGGAAGCCGTGCAGGTGACCAGCGCGCCGAAGAAGTAGAGTACGCCGGTGAGACCAACCATCGAAGGAAGCAAGCTGACCGCTACAAGAGTGGCAGCATAGAGAATGATCTGGCGGAAGGTGCGCGTGCCGTCTTTGTCGACTGTGGAAAGCATCTGGATGCCGGCGCGCGCGTAGTCTTCGCGGTACATCCAGGAGATGGCGTGGAAGTGCGGGAATTGCCAGAGAAAAAGAATGGCGAAGAGCAGCCATGCGCCGGTACCAAGTGAACCGGTAGCAGCGACCCAACCAATCATGGGAGGAATCGCTCCAGGGATAGCGCCGATAAACGTGGCCCAGATGGTGCGTTTTTTCAGCGGGGTGTACGCGAGCAGATAGCTGATGCTGGTGACGACTCCCAAGAGGCAGGCGAGGTAGCCGCCTGTATGGAAGAGATCGACAGCACCGGCAAGGCAAAGCAGAATGCCGAAGCGGAGCGCTTCGACGGGAGTGAGTTGGCCGGTGGGGAGAGGACGCGAGGCAGTGCGGCGCATGTAGCGGTCGGATTCGCGTTCGATATAGTGGTTGAGCGCGCTGGTTCCCGCGGCAATGAGCATGGTGGCGAAAACTACGTGAAGTAACTTCAGCCAGGAGACGGGGCCTTGCACGCCCATGTAATAGCCAGCACCCGTGGTCATCAAGACGAGAAACGAGACGTCAGGCTTAGTCAGAGATACATAGGCGCTGAGCTTGCCGGGTTGCGCGAGCGTGGCTGCGTGGGCAGTGCTGGTGTTCATTGAGCGGGAACCTCACCGCGAGTGGTGGCAAAGAGCATTTCCCTCTTCCGAGGCACCAGACGATAGCACAAAAGCACGGCGATGATAGAGGTGGCGAAGAGCAAGGCGCCGACCACGGTATGAATCACGGTGAAGGTGATCATCACGGGCATCGGTTGCGGATCATCAGCGGTAGAGATGCGCGACCAATACGCGGCGATGCCAAGAAGTATTTGCAGGCCAACGATGGAGTGGAGAGCAAGGCGGACGCGCGAGATTTCTTTGACCTGGCTAAACCGGCGACGAAGCATCGAGGCGGTCCACAGTACGGAAGCGAGGATCACGACCGAGCCCATCACATGGGGCTTGACGGAGATGTATTGATGGCGGAACCCTGCGCCTGCGAGGACTTGCAAGAAGATAAGGCCAGCATTGAGTGTGACGATGGAATGAATCGGCGTGGTGCCGCGATCTTCGTACTGCGGCAGATTTTCCATCCACCAGTGGCTGGTGAAGAAGGCAATGCTGACGAGAATCGCGAACATCAGTTCCGCAGTGCACGCATGCATGACGGGGAGCCAGTAGTGGAGAAGCTTGATTACGGTGAGTCCGCCGAGAATGCCCTGGAAGATGACTCCGCCTAGTGCCAGGAAGCCCAGGCGCTTTATCCAGGGACGCTCATCATATTTCCAGAGGAGCGTGGTGAGCACAATGATGAACATGCCGAGGATGGCAGCGATAACGCGGTGAGAGTGTTCATAGAACGCTCCACCAGAGAGCATGCGTAGTGGCGGAAACCAGCGGCCGAAGGAAGTAGGCCAATCGGAAACGGAGAGAGCGGCGTCTTTGGAGGTGACCAGGGCGCCAGCGGTGAGAAGCAGGGCGGTCCAACACACCACGAAGATGGAGAATTTATGAATTCCCGGATGATAAGTCGCCTTCATAATTTCGGGCCCCGACCCGAAACTGGAATTATACCGCAACCAGAAACAGGTGCGTGCGGCACAATGGCTCTGAACCGGGAAGGATTCTAGCTGGGAAGGAATTGAATGGGAAGGAGAATTTGAAAAGCACGGGAGAAAAGAGAAAGGGACTGGGATGGCGTTATTGCACGAAGCGTTTCTCCTTGACCTGTTCATTCAAACAAATCAGGGTCGAAAATCACTGCGCTTGTGCTTGGCTGGGTTGAGGATTTGGTGATTCGATCCGATATCCCAGCTGTCGTAGTTGCCGAATCATTCTCCCCGTGCGGCACTTTGCATTTCGTAAACGCTGCGGTCGTTGGCCTGTGTGGTGTTCACCCCAACAGGCTCGGTTTCGTGTCGCTTCATCGCTTCGGCATTGGCGACTAACCATCTGTTCGGTCATGGCAGCATGATGAGTTAGGCGAACTCCCTTCCGAGAAAGGGAGGGGTAGCCTAATCAATCGGGAGTGAAGCGCATCACTTTTCTGATGCGAGTTCGGGGAAGGGGCGTCCCTTAGCGCGCGCCTACCTCGCTGCCGATGGAACTTTCAGGTTGGAGAGTTCGTATGGTCCTCTATGTAGCAACGGGTCACTGTGTAGATCGGGCAGGTTTAACCTGGGCCCATTTCGTTGGTAATCTTTAGGAGGCGTTCTTGAGTATTCGATTGTTAGCAAGGACGCTGAGTGCGCTCATCGCCCTGAGTGTTGGCTCTGCGGCACAAGCGCAGCGCGTTGTAGATCAGGGCATAGTAATCGAAAATGTCACTTTGATCTCGCCAGAACGCGCCGCTCCGCTGCTTCATGCTGATATCGTTCTGCGGGACGGCAGGATCGTTGAAATCGGCACAAACTTGGCTCCCGGCCCGCATGCGCGGCGGATTGACGGCAGCGGACGATTTCTGATTCCCGGACTGATCGATTCACACGTGCATGTGGGTCACTCCGCGGCGCTGGATGACGACGCAATCGACGCGCATCCAGAACTTTGGGCCGCTTATCGTGCGCAGGCTCCCCGTGCCTATCTCGCCTTCGGCTTTACGTCTATTGTTGATCTCGACCTCACGCAAAGTGACCAGGCATGGTTTGAAGGCACGCCGTTGCATCCCCACCTCTACTCGTGTGGCAGAGGAATAAAGGTCGCTGGCGGATATATGGCATTCAATGTTCCTCCGCCCTCATCGCCGAACTTTCCCAACTTGGTCTATGAACCGAACGAAACGGAACATTGGCCCAAATCAATGAATCCTCGTGACTACACACCGGAACGGACGGTATCGCGCGCGGCGGATGCCGGAGCCATTTGCGTGAAGGCCTTTGTGGAATCTGGGTTCGGCACGTTCCACTGGCCCTATTTGCACACTGAAACACTGCAAAAGATCCAGGCCGCTACTAAAGACCGCAGGTTGGTGCTGATGGTTCATGCCACCAGCGTTGACAGTTGGCAGTCGGCCATCGATGCTCATGCTGACATCATCGCGCACGGTCTCTGGGTTTGGCCGGGCGATTTCGGCAATTCCGTGCCACCTACGGCCGCAAGTAATGTTATTGCAGGCGCGGCGCACTCGGGCACGCATGTACAGCCGACGCTGCAAACAATTGCCGGTGAGCGCGCGATGATTGACCCAAGCCTGCTCGACGATCCCAGACTCACCATGGCACTGCCGCCAGGGTTGATAGGTTACCTTCGATCAGCTGAAGGCGTGAAGGCCCGCACGGCGCTGCTGGGCGAATACCGCAAAGCCTCGCCACCACCCGGCTTCGAGCCATTGCTCAAGGTCGCAATTGAAAGAGCTCGGGCGACATTCAAAATCATGTTGCAGGACCATGTTTCTCTCGTTTTCGGGAGCGACACACCCGGTGTCGAGGGCTTCGGCAATCCGCCGGGACTGAACGGGCGGCTCGAATTACAGAATTGGGCGGACGCCGGTGCTCCGCTATCTCTGATCTTGCGCGCCGCGACGCTCGACAACGCAACGGCGTTAGGACTGTCGCATGAACTAGGTTCCATCGAGGTTGGCAAAAGAGGTGACTTGCTCCTGCTCAGGGACAATCCGCTCACGAATGTTTCGGCGTATGACTCGATAGAGACGATCTTTCTCAATGGTGAACCAATTGCGCGAAAAGCACTGCACGCACACAATTAGCGAACAGCAACCCCACTCAACCGCTACTCTGTGGCCCAGTCGCCGCTCCTCCTCGACCCATACATTCAAACTCACCAGGAGTTAGTCTACCGCCCAGGGGGTTACACATCGGAATAGGAGTTAATAGTCTGTCTAGGAAGGAGTTGGTAGATTTCCTAAAGCGGGGGAGAAAGCATTTGTCCACTTTCTAATCCGCTATAAGGAGAGAAGATGAAGATAAACCATAAAATCCATCTGCTGGTTGTAAGCTTGGTGCTCGTGGGGAGTGTTTTTGCGCAAGAAAAAAAGATCAAACGCTCGGAACTGCCTGCGGCGGTTGAAAAAACCGTCCTAGAGCAGAGTAAGGGAGCAATGATTCTCGGGTTTAGTGAAGAGAAGGAAAACGGTCAAGCCACTTACGAAGCTGAGATGCTAGTGAATGGTCATACCAAAGACGTACAGATAGACGCGAATGGAGGGGTGATTGAGGTCGAGGAACAAGTGGACTTGCAGGCTGTGTCAGCCGAGGTAAGAGCTGGGCTGCAGGCGAAAGCAGGTAAAGGCAAAATCGCGAAAGTAGAATCGATTATTAAAAAGGATAAGTTGGTCGCCTATGAAGCGCGGGTCGTGACGGACGGAAAAAAGTCCGAAATACAAGTGGGACCCGACGGAAAACCATTGGACCACAAAGAGTAGAACGCAGCTCTTTTCGGTTTTGCGCCGGCGACAGTTCCGCCTGCGACTTAGCTTTGCCGTCGTCAGTAAGCTGATACTCGCGCCCATCACGGACGACCCAAACTTCGGAATTGCGGATTTCCACTCGAATTTGAGCTGAAGAAGCAAGCAATGCCGCGACAAAGAGAGTCGGCCACATCAGTATGAACCTCGCACTCGATTGTACGCCTAAGTGCCACGAAAAATAGGAACACACGTGCGTAGCCAGCAGGCAAGGTAGGAGTGTTCGAGATAGCTCCCTGAGAGCCTCCCTGCGGCACTGAACTGGCTTAAGAGGGATCGGAAGGAACTTCCACGGCGCGGAGGACTAGATCTTTTAGAGCGCCGATGAAAGCGGGGGAGTCTCCTACGGCAGGCATCATGCGGAAGCGTTCGATGCCAGCTTTTTTGGCGTCGGCGCGGCCTTCAATATTGATCTCGTGGAGGGTTTCGATGTGTTCCGTGACAAAGGAAATGGGGACAACCAGCATTTCCTTTACGCCTTCATGACCCAATTTTTCCAGCGTTCCCACAAAGGAAGGTTCGAGCCACTTGGCAGGCCCCACCTTGCTTTGGAAGCAGACGAGATGGGTTCTGGGCCAGTTCGGAAATTTCGCGGCGCCTTGTTCGCAGACCAGGCGAACGGTTTCTTCGATGTGGCGCGGATAAGGGTCACCTTTTTCAACGAGGCTCATGGGAAGGCTGTGGGCGCTGAAGACCAGATGGATGCGGGAACTGTCTGCGAATTGGCGAAGGATTTTGCCGATATTGGTGACCAGGGCCTGAATGTAGAGTGGATGATTGAAGAAGTGCTCGACCGTGCGCTCGGGGAGGGTGTCGGAAGGCTCGCCGTAGACTTTGCGCCACTCTTTGAGGCTGCTGAGGGTGGTGGCAAAGGAATAGTGTGGGTAGAGCGGCAAAAGGACCAACTCGTCGAGATGGTTGTCCTTTTTGATTTTGACGACGGCGTCTTCGGTGAGCGGCTTCCAGTAACGCATGGCGGTGACGGCGACAGGGTCGATGTAGGGCTCAAGGGCAGCGACCAGACGGGTGCGCTGACGTTCGGTGAGGATGCCGATGGGAGAGCGGCGACCGATTTGGCCATAGCGCTGAGCTACGGGGGGAGTGCGTTTTTTTGCAATGTAGCGAGCCAGCGGGCCACGGATGAAATTCAGAGGTCCTAAAGGAATGATGTCAGGGTCGAGGAAAAGATTGGTGAGGAATGGCTGAACGGTTTCCAGAGAGTCTGGCCCGCCGAGTTGGAAGAGTACGATTCCCACGCGTTTTTTATGATTGCTGGCCACTGCTAGTTCCCTTTCCTTCGGGCACGAAGAAAATCGATAAATAGAGAAATCAAATGCAAAAGCGAAATCAAGAAGGCGGCGTAAAGCCGCCCCTACCGGCGCACATCTACTTCCTGGCGGTGGGTAGCGAGTTCTTGAGACGGTCGATTTCAGCGCGCAGGTCGGAGGTGCGCTTGACGATAAGTAGAAAGAACAGGAAGAAGATGCCCCAACCGATGGTGTAGGCTGCAAAGACGCTATCCAGATTCTTCATTGTGCCTCCGCTTCGCGCTGCAGGATGTCCACGTCATGCCGCATCTTTTCGAGGATGTAGCGTTCGACAATCAGGAATGCCACAAAAACGTGCATAACGAAAACGTTGAAAAAGAAAACTTTGCTCATTGTGGGATCCAGCCCGGAACCCTGGCCGCCCATGATGACGGGGGCGGGATGCTGGGTGCGCCACCAGCGAATGGAGAAGAAGACCAGCGGCACGTCGAGGAACGCGAAGACGCCGAAGAGCGCACTGAGAAGTGCTCGCCTGTCTGGCTCTTCAATCAGAGAACGAAGCAGCAAGTAGGAAACATAGAGCAGCCAGAGGACGAATGTGGAGGTCAGACGCGCGTCCCAGGTCCACCAGATACCCCAGACGGGATGAGCCCAGATGGGGCCGGTGATGAGAACGACAGTGATGCAGGCGAGGCCAACTTCCGCACAGGTGACGCCGAGCCAATCGTATTTCTGGCTGCGTTTCCAGATGTAGAGAAGATTGGCGACGAAGCAAACGAAGAAAACCATTTCTCCGGCCCATGCCGTGGCCGCGTGGAAATAAAAGATGCGCTGGATGACACCCATGGTGCGCTCTTCGGGAGCGACGTAGAAGTTAGCGTAGGCCGCCGCGATCACCAGCAGCACGGCCACAACGCCAAAAGCAATGCGCTTTGCCATGGTGGATTATTCCTCCAAGAGATATTCGCCGAAAAGCCATAGCGCCGTCAAAAAAACAAGATCGAAAACCCCAAGGAAGGCGTACCCCTTCCATTGAACGACCGGAGTGCGGTCTAGCAAGCTGACGCTGACGGTGGCGCTGACGACCAGCACGGGAGTAAGCAGCGGCAAAAGAAGAAGTGGAAGAAGGAGTTCGCGCATGCGGGCTTGCGCGGAGATGGCCGACAGTGCGGTGCCGGCGATAGAGATGCCCAGGCTGCCGAGAAAAAGTACAAGCAGAAGGTAGTGAAGTTGCGGGAGGATGGGAACGTTATAGAAAACGGCGAATAACGGGAGCATCAGGACTTCGGTCAGCAGAAGGAAAACGGTATTGGCAATGAGTTTGGCAAGGAAAATCGCGAACGGGTCGGTAACGGCAAGACGGAGAGAGCTTAACGTGTCGTTGGTCTGTTCGCGCAGGAAGCACGGCTGAAGCATCAGTGAGGCGGCAAACAGAATCGCGAGCCAGAGAAGGCCGGGAGCGAACTCGCGAGACTCTTCGGCAGTGGGACTGATGGCAAAACTGAACAGGATCAGCACCACGAGGATAAAGACGACCGTGGTGGTGAGAAGCTCACGAGAACGGAATTCGGTGCGAAGTTCCTTGCCGAGCAGAGTGACGGTATTGGTGAAGAGGCCCATGCAAGTGTCTAGGCGCCTCCGAAATTGAGTACAGAACGAAGCGTTGCCCCGGAATTCGTGTCTTCGACAACAGCGCCGGCATCGAGACGGACGGCGCGAGTGGCCAGGGCGGAGATTTCAGATTCGCCATGAAGGCTCATGACAATGGTGCAGCCGGATTTGTTGAGAGCCTGCAAGGATTGGGCTAGCCAGGTGATGCCAAGCGGATCAAGGCCGGTGGCCGGCTCATCGAACAACAAAACCGAGGGGCGATGAATCAGGGCACGGGCGATGGCGATGCGTTGACGCATGCCGCGGGAAAATGTGCGGACAGGAGAGGCACGCCGTTCAAAGAGGCCGACTTCTTTGAGAAGTTCCTCGGAGCGTGCTGCGGGTTGATCGACGTCCTGCAATTTAGCAAAGAACAGGAGATTCTCTTCCGCGGTAAGTTCGTCGTAGACCATGGTGGAATGTCCGACGTAGCCAGGACGGCCAACACGCTCGGTTTGTCCGGAAGCGCGGGGAAAGGTGAGATTGCCCGCGGTGGGGCGAACGATTTGAGAGGCGATGCGAAGGAGGGTGGTTTTGCCGGAGCCGTTGCGGCCTACAAGGGCAACGCATTCGCCTGGGGCAATCTCGAAGGTGATGCGACGAAGGGCGTAAAGTCCGCCGTAGCGTTTATCGATCTTCTCGAAGCGTAGACCGGTTGGCGGTAGTGTGGACGAAACCGACAAATCATTTCCTCAGGGGCTAGAGCCCCTCACCGGGGATTCAAGATGTCGGAGCTAAAGCTCCGACCCCCTAAAAACAATTGCCAGCCAGCCGCAAACAGTCTGTGTACAAAAAGCTCCCGCGAAAAAACCAGACAATTGGCAAATGGACAGCTTAGCCACGCACCAGGTCGCGTAACGTTTTTTCTATTTGCGCGCGTTCGCGAGCGTAATCTTCCTCAGAGATCGTGCCGGCTTGGCGGCGCAATTCCAGACGAAAGATGGAATCCTTAAGGGCATCGAGACTGCTGGTAACATCGGCGCTAACTGAGGCAACCGTGGAGGCTGGAGCATTGGTCGTAACGGCAGGTGCAGGCGGCGGAATGGCAGACGCCTTTTTCTTGGCAGCACGAGCAGGAACGGCAGCCTGGTCATCAGAGTCTTCGGAGGCTGCCGGTGCCACGACAATCTGTTTCCGAGAGAGAACCACGGCACCCAATGCGAAAAGAGCTGCAAACCCAATCAGAATGGGCCACTTCAAAGCGTCAAGGCGACCGGGAACCGCTTGCACATCTTGACCTCCAGTGCGCGAGTTCCCTTCTTGCGGAGCGCCTCCTTGGCCACCCGATTGGTCGGGGGTGCCACCTGCGTCGGCAGTCTGTGTGGCACTGCTGGTGCCGGAGATATTGACCGTCAGAGAGGATTTAGCGGCAAGCGGTTCGTGGGTAAATACGGCCATCCCCTGTTCCTGGCCAGCGGCATTAAGACCTTCTCCCGTGACTGTTACGCCGACGGGTGCGGCAACAAGGAGCTTCATCCCAGGAAACGCAGTAGGCAGCTTAACGGTTGCTTTCGAATCGGGATACGGAAGTTCGTAGGAGAGTCGGACGTTGGTCTGGCCGGGCCGAAAAGCGTAGGCGATGGCAAAGCGTCCTTTCCCCTTTTCGATAGAGGCTTGAGGCACATCCATTCCCAGAGAGCCAGTGGTGGAAACTTGCTGTAATGTGGCGCCTTCCGGTATAACGAAATCGAAATTCCCTTCGGTGCGGAAAAACGCTACCTGAGGTTGCGAACTGTTCTGAACGACGTATTCCTCGGCACCTATGAGCTTGTCGCCTCGCGGTTGGAAGATGACGACATGGGAAGCGATAGTGATGAGCTTGGGATCCTTAGAGACGTCATAGACTTCCACTTCGATTTGCGGGCGTCCGGGAGGAAGAAAGGTATTGAAGCTCACGCCCTGGTAGGTGACGCGAATAAGAACTGGACCGGCGCCAATAGCGTCACTGGTGGCAGTGAATTGACCTTGAGCGTCGCTCTTCACAGAGGCGAGGACCTTCATGCCTTGTGTAGGGCTCAGGAGGTCGAGATCGGCATTGGGAACCGGCTTGCCCGTGGTGCGATTGATTACGGTGCCGCTGGCCGTGCCAGCCTGTGCAATGGAAGCAAGGACGAAGGCCGCGATGATGGTGAGTAGTGCTGTGGGAAGGAGTAGCGACCGCAAAGACTTCATCGAGCGCCCTTCTCTGCACCGGCGGGACGCGCCGGGCGAGGGCGCCGGATCTGGGATTCGGTGACCTGTTCAATTTCGGTCAGGACGATGGCAGCTTCATTTTCCAAACTGGTTTTCATTCCTTCATAGTCGCTTTCGGAGTATTTGCCCGCACGATATTCAAATTTAAGGTCACGGAGATTTTCGTAGATGCTATCACGACGTTCAAGGAGTTGGTCGAGTTTGGTGCGATGAGGGGCGAGGTCCGAAGCGTCTGGCTGAATGTAGAAAACGAAAAGCATGACGACGGCCGCAAGGCCAAAACAAGCACCAAGCACAGCCCAGTCGGCGGGCGCGAGCAGCAAAAGGGCCAGGGTGGCGGCTAGCATGGATTAGTCCTCAGTTTCCCGATTGGCTTGCGCGCGAGCGCGTTCCAGTGCTTCGGGAGAGATTTTCGGTCCGCTGGATTCGGGCCTGGCGGCGACAGGTTCTTTGCGCCATTTGCGAATGACGAAGACGACGAGACCGAGGCCAAGAAGGGTGTAGGCGAAAGGCATGATCCAGGCAACGAGACCGAACCCGCTCTTCGGCGGCTCGACATAGACGATCGCGCCGTACTCGGCGACGAAGGCTTTCATGATTTGCTCGTCGGTTTCGCCCTTGGCGATGTGCTGGTCAACTTCCATCATCATGGATTTGGCAGTCGGGCAAGGACCGGAGAAAGCACCGCCGGGATGCGAACAACCACCGGCCGACATGTCGCAACCCTTGCACATACACTTGAGGTGCATGCCGACCTGACGCGCGCGGTCGGATTGCGCAAGGAGATTCGAAGTCCAGAGCGGCACGATGGCAAGGCTCAGAAGAACGGTTAGGAATAGAAAGCGTGAGGTCTTAATCATGACCCTCTCGCAAAGTAGCCGTTGGATGCAGCACAGGTACGGCGCCCGATGGAGTTGCATCGGGAACGGCGGCCAGGGAAATGGCAACGCGACGGTTTGGCATCAGCGCCAGGAGCGTTCCAAAAACGACGATTACCCCGCCAAGCCAGACCCATTTCACGAGTGGGTTGAGATACGCGTGAATGACGGGAATGCCACTTTCGGGGTCTTGACCGGCGTAGACAACGTAGAGATCTTCACGCAACGAAGAATAAATGCTGACCATGGTGCCGGATTCCTGATTGGCCTGGAAGTTACGCTTCTCTGGATAAAGCATCATCATCTGGCTGTCGTTCTTCAACACCTCGAGGATCATGCGCTGCGCGGTGTAATTGGGTTCGGCTTTCGTGTCACCGCTCTGAAGAATCAGTGTGTAGGGGCCGATCTTCAGGGAGTCGCCAAGATTCATGGACTTCTGAACGTCTTTGTTGAAGGCAGCTCCCGCTAGTCCGATGAAAATCAGAACCATGCCGAAGTGGACGACGTATCCGCCGTAGCGACGCGTGTTGCGCATGGCCAGTTCATGGCCAGACATAACCAGACCCATTCCTGTACGGGCAGAGATGACTTTGGCGCCGCGGTAGAACTCCTGTGCAATGGTCCAGAAGACGAAGGCGCAAAGAATGAAACTGAGATCAGAGTAAACGTGGCGATAACCCATCGCGTAGAAGGCGATACCCGCGAGAATGCCAACGATCAGCGGCCAGCCAAAATTGCGCTTCATGCTATCCGGGGAAGTCTTGCGCCAGGCGAGCAGGGGGCCGACACCGGTAAGAAACAGGATGGCGAGGCCGATGGGGATCATCACCTTGTTGAAAAACGGAGTTCCGACACTGATGCGCGAACCGGAGAACCATTCGGAGAAGACCGGAAAGAGAGTACCTGAAAGAACGGCGATGCAGGCCACGACGAAAAGCAGGTTATTGAAGAGGAAGCTGGATTCGCGAGAGATCATGGAATCGAGCTGGTTTTCGCTCTTCAGATAATCGCGGTTCTTGAGATACGCGCCGAAACAAACCAGAAGGACAAATGCCATGAAGCCAACGAACCACGGGCCGATTTGTGAGTTGGCGAAGGCGTGTACGGAACTGACCACACCACTGCGGGTAAGAAAGGTTCCCATGATACAGAGCAAGAAGGTGGAGAACACCAGCCAGACGTTCCAGACCTTCATCATGCCGCGCTTTTCCTGCATCATGACAGAGTGAAGGAACGCCGTGCCCGTCAGCCACGGAAGCAGCGAAGCATTTTCAACGGGATCCCAGCCCCAGTAACCGCCCCAGCCCAGGACAGCGTAGGCCCAATGCGCGCCAAGAAGAATCCCAACGCTTTGGAAGCACCAAGCGATCATGGTCCACTTGCGAGTGAGGTGAATCCACTTTTCGCCGGGGTAACGGGCAAGCAGTGCGGCCAAGGCGAATGCGAATGGAATGGTGAAACCCGTATAGCCCGAATAGAGATTCGGTGGATGGATGACCATCTCCGGGTACTGCAACAGAGGATTCAGTCCGTTGCCGTCCTGGCGCGTGAAGAATTCAAACGTGCCGTTGGCTTGCATGAGGCCGAGTGCTTTGAACGGACTTTCCACAAAATTGTTTAGCGTGAGGAAGAAGATCTGCACGCCAGCGAGAATGACGCCGACGTAAGGCATCAATTCGCCATTCTTGTTGCGGTACGCGATCAGAACAGAGATAACGTAGATGGAAAGTAGGAAGCTCCAGAAAAGCAGCGAGCCTTCCTGCCCCGCCCATAAGGAAGCGACTTTATAAAACGTGGAAAGGTCTCGATTGCTGTGCGAGACCACGTAGGCCATCGAAAAATTGTCGGTGAAGAGGAGATAGATGACACTGAAGGTGCCGACCCAGATGAGTGCGCAAGTCGCTATTCCCGCCTGACGAGCGCTTTTGATGAGGAGTGGATGCCGAGTCTTGATAGCGGCGATGCCGGCTACGAACGCGTAGACGGCGCAGATAAACGCGAGCAGAAGCGAAAATGCTCCAAATACATCCATGCTTTCTGCCCTCCCCCAGGCTAGTTAATGTCAGAAATGAACCTGACTACATGCTGCTTTGCTGCGGCTTGACCGCTGGAGCCGGCTTATCACCGCCAGGTGCCGCCTCATACTTGGACGCACACTTGGCTTGCACATGCTCGGCAACGAACTGCCCATCGGAACCGGGACGGCCTTCGACCAAGGCTTGTGACTTGTCGATAAAAGTGTCGGGAAGTGGCTCGGTTCCGGTGTAGCTGACGGCTAGTGTCTTGCCCTGTTCCTCAAGAACGAACTCGATGCGTCCGGGGTAGCGCTTAATGGTGCCGGGTGCAACCGTGCCGGCGAGGCGCATGCGGTGGCCACGAGCGGAGCTGTCCAAGGTCTGATATTCCGCGATGGTGTGGTAGTAGGTTTTGCTTTCGCCATAGCCGAGCCAGGCCATAAACGCCATAGCTAGGATGATGACCCCGATGCCGACGCCGAATTTTGCACGATTCTGCACAAATCACCCCTTATGCAGCACAGTAGAGCTAAAGTCTAACATATCCAGCAACATGTGCGTTCCAGTCCTACTTTCAGTTAACCGGTCACTTTTCTCAGTGACGGTCGTCACGTCCGCACCTACTTTTGCAGAGAAAGCTCGCGATTCATAGCCTGCCGGAATGCCGCAAAGCGATTGGAATCAGCATCTTCATTCAAATCAAAGGGCTTGCCGTTGTCGAGCAAGAGAAGAGCGTCAAAATCGGCTTCTGTGAGCTTGGATGCGATTGTGCCCAACTCTTTGGAGAAGAGGAGGACGCGCTTGGGCTTGAGGGAACGGCGAATCCGAACGAGTGTGGAACGCAACTGTCGTTCTAGAAGGCCGTTGATCTCAGAAGGTGAAAGATGGCCCTCTAGTGGACATTCGAGAATGTGAATCAGGAGCAATCCCCGCTTTTGAAATTCGATGAGGACATCATCGCGAGACTTCCCTTCTGTGGGCAGTTGAAGAGCTTCGAGGAGATGCGCAGCTTCTCCTGAAAAGGGAGCGCTATCCGCATAGAGATACGAGCCTTGTTGAGCGGGCACAATGGCGCCGAGGAGGACGGTTTGAATGTGGACCGGGCGGTAACGGGTTGCCCATTCGAGGCGTTGAAGGCGACGAGCGATATGCGCAGGAGGGGCGAATTGCCCGCAACCGTCACAGGGAAGCATGTTGGTGTCTGACATGGGTGCGAATACAGCGTAGTGGAATGCGGAGCAGGGCGCAAACGGAATGAGGGACAGAGGAGGTACAGGGCAGGCTTTAGCACGTGAAATCGCGTAATTTCGTAACAATTCAATACGTATTAAGTCGGTTTGACTTTGCGACTCATACCGCGTTAACTCGTATACCTATTTCCGGGGCTAAGGACTGGTCAACCAACAACCAGGTGGCGCTTTGCCCCTTCCAAAATACCTTTGCGAGGTCCAACGGTGCGACTGAGTTTAAATCGATGCCTGCTGTTTTTCGTTTTCCTATCGTTGCTGGTACCGTTTGCGGCTTGGGGACAATCCGGAAGCGGTGAGATTACGGGACTGGTATCGGATCCGTCGAAGACGAATGTCGCGGGAGCACGTGTCGTTTTGACGGAACTGAGCACGAATCTGGAATATGAGACCGAGACGAACAGTGACGGAATTTTCCACTACACGGGGATGAAGCCTGGAATTTATGCGCTGCATGTGGAGAAAGAGGGCTTCCAGAAATACGAGCAAACTGGAATCACCGTGCGCACGGGAGAGAGAATCAGGGCGGACGTTGCGCTGGTGGTGGGCACGGTGACATCGAGTGTGGTGGTGCGGGAAGATGCGCCGTTAATGCGCACCGACTCCGCCACGATGGGGCAAGTGATCGATTCGACGGCAATTCCGGTGCTCCCATTGAACGGACGGACATTCATAAACCTGGTGGGATTGGCGCCAGGGATTGCACTCCCTCCAGGATCGGCGTTGCCTAGATTGAGCGGAAGCCGTCCTCGGACAAACGAATACTTGTACGACGGGATTTCCGTGCTGCAGCCAGAGCCCGGGCAGGTGGCGTTCTTCCCGGTTATCGATGCGATTCGCGAATTCAATGTGCAGACGAATGATTCGTCGGCGGCGTTTGGAAGATTCAACGGCGGAGTCATCAACCTGACCACGAAATCGGGGAGCAACGCCTATCACGGGACGGTATTTGAGTTTTTGCGAAATGAGGCACTGAACGCGAGAAATCTATTTGCACCTTCGACCGCGACAAATCCGGGCAAACCGGAGTTTCGCCGGAATCAGTTCGGGTTTGTGGTGGGTGGGCCGATTCGCAAGGGCAGGACGTTTTTCTTTGCGGATTACCAAGGGACGCGGCAATTAATCGGAAGAGTAGTGACTTCGACGGTGCCAACCGTGGCGGAGGCGGGCGGAGATTTCTCGGCACTCCTGGCGGCGCCGCTGTACCGCACTCCTGGCGGTGCAGTTACAACCGTGGCAAGCGGCAACACGCCGATAGTGACCAAGGACACGAATGGCAACACGATCCAGGTGCGCCAAGGTATGGTGTTCCGACCGACAGACCATCTTGCTTACGCGGGAAGCCTGATTCCCGTTGGCACTTTCGATCCCGCTGCGGCTGGACTGCTGGCGCGGTATCCGCAACCCACGTCGACGGCTCTGGCGAATAATTTCACGCGCAGGGGAAATGAACCGGACAACCAGGACCAGTTCGACGTGCGTATCGATCATCGATTTTCGACGAGAGACCAAGTGTTTGGACGCTATTCCTACTTCAAAGATCTCACACAGCCAGTGACGGCATTGCCGGACGGAAGCGGTACCGTTGGCGGCACTTCCGCGCTGGGGCCGCAAGACACCTTGGCACAATCCATCGCCGGGAGCTACATTCACCTGTTTTCGCCAATCTTCACGAATGAGGTCCGTGCCGGATACACCAGGCGGCGAGTGGACCGTGCGCCCTTGTTGTTGAGCGCGCCACCTTCGGAGAGCCTGGGCATTCCAGGAATACCGACTGACTCTGCGTTCGAAAATCAGTTGCCGACATTCACGATCAGCGGCTATCAGCAACTGGGTCAGCCTGCCAATACGGCTTCGCATTTTCGGACAGACGTGACGGAATTTGCGGATACAGCTTCGTTTACGCGCGGGCGACATTCCTTCAAATTCGGAGTCGACAACCGGATTTCTCGCTTGGATGTGGTTCAGCCTCCATCGCCGACAGGACTCTTCGCCTTCAATACGTTGTTTACAAGTTTGAACGGCGTGACGGGAACGGGATCTTCGCTTGCAAGTTTTGCATTGGGGCAGGTGCAGCAGTTTTCGATCGACTTGCAGCAACAAGTGCTGGAGCCGCGGGCGTGGTTCCAGGAATGGTTTGTGCAGGATGATTGGCGGGCGAACTCGCGGCTGACGCTGAATCTGGGTGTCCGCTACACCTTGAATTTCCCGTCCACCGAAGGCCACAACCAGGGAGCCGTATTTAATCTGCAGACCGAGCAGTTGGACTATCTAGGGCAGAACGGAATCCCTCGCTCGTCGAGAGTGCTGCATTGGGGAAATCTCGGGCCGCGCATTGGGGTGTCTTATTTGCTGACTGAGAAGACCGTAATTCGAAGCGGATTCGGGTTGACGTACTTCGACCAGGCGGGAATCACTACGCCGTTTACGAATCCGCAATTCCCGTATGTGCAGACCAGTTCGCAGGCAACTCTAGATAACGTAACGCCGGCATTTGTACTGTCGAACGGGCCTACCGTGCAACCGGTGGGACTGACGCCAGATGCGGGACTGGGGCAAGGCGTATTCACCGTGGATCGCCACCTGGGATCAGGTTACGTGCAACAGTGGAACCTGGCGATACAACGAGAACTGGGAAGGAATCTGGCGTTCGAGGTGGCCTATGTTGGCTCCAAGGCAACGCATCTGGGCGATCCGGACGCGAGCATCAATCAGTTGACGCGGGATCAACTGGCACAGGGAGCGCCTCTGCTGGTAAAACTAACCAATCCATTTTTCGGGGAGATTCCCTCGTCGTCTTCTTTGGGACAGCCCAAGATCACTGTGGCGCAACTGGATAAACCGTTTCCACGGTTCACGAATGTGACTTACTTCCGAAATAACATCGGGAATTCCAATTACAACGCGTTTCAGGCGAAGCTGGAAAAGCGATTTTCGAATGGTCTGTCTTTACTGGCGAGCTACACGCGATCCAAGTTGATCGATGATGCGTCGTCGGTCTTTGACTCTTCGGTGTTCACGGGGCCGGTGGCGAACTATCCGGTGGCCAATGCGTTTAATCGGCGGCTGGACCGAGACCTGTCCAACGGAGACATTCCGAATGTTACGGCGGTGAGCTGGACATACGAGTTACCTATAGGGCCGGGGCACAATTGGAATCCAAAGGGAGTGGCCGGGAAGTTTACCAACGGGTGGCAGATCGCAGGAATTGTGTCGCTGCAATCGGGGCTGCCACTGGCGGTGACGCAGATAACGAACTTCAATGCGTTTGCAGGATATGGAACGCAGCGGCCCAGCTGCACTGGCGACACTTCCCTGCCCGATTCGGCACGGAGTACGGCGCAATATTTCAACGTGGCAGCATTTGCAATTACGCCCCAGTTTCAGCTGGGAACTTGCTCGAGGAATCCAGTGAGAGGGCCGTCGTATCAGGATACGGACCTGGCGTTGATCAAGCGGACGACTATTACGGAACGCTACAGACTGGATTTTCGCGCGGAAGTTTTTAATTTGACGAACACGCCGCCGCTGGGAGCGCCTAGCGTGGTAGCGGGAGCAGCGGGTTTTGGATCGATTACGTCGGCAGGGGATCCTCGAGTGCTGCAGATGGCGTTGAAATTTAATTTTTGAAGACGGAGATAGAGAGTGCGGTTGCACAACCGGGATGGTTACTAGGAGATTCAACTGTTATGCAACCGCGCTTGGTTCTGTGGGATTGAACACAGTCACGCAGGGAAAGTTGCACAACCAAAAGAAAGAATCACGCAACCGCGGGGACGCATCTACATCAGGCGGGGATTCATCAAAACCAAGTAGTACCAGATTACGGGGATGCAGAGGATGAGTGCGTCTATGCGGTCGAGGACGCCGCCGTGCCCAGGGAGCAAGCCACCGGAATCTTTTACGCCTGCGGAACGTTTGTAGGCGGATTCCAAGAGGTCTCCCATTTGTCCCGCGATATTGCCGAGAGCAGCCATGATGAGCAGATGAATCAATGGGATAGGAATCCAGAAGCTGAAGGCGTAGGCAACGATTAGAGAGCCGATCATGCTGCCTGCGGAGCCTTCCCAGGTTTTTTTCGGAGAGATGTGCGGAGCGAGGGGATGTTTGCCGAGGGCGCGGCCGACGAAGTAGGCGGTGGTGTCGGCGGCCCAGGTGATGACGAGGGCGAAAAGGAGGAGGCGAGGGCCGAGGCCGAAACCACTATAATCATGAAGCTGCACGGCATAAGAGAGAGGAAAGGCGACGAGGAGAAGTGCGCTTGATGAGATTCCGGCCGCAGGAAGAGATTCGACCAGAGGACGGCGCGTCCAAAGAGTTAAAACCGTAATACCAATGACGAAGAGAAAAATCACTGCAGCAGGAGAGTAAAGAGCAGTGAGTCGGTGAAGCGCAGAACCAGAGATGGCATGGTATCTCAGTGACCCTGCGGACTCGGACGGAAGAAGAAAATCTATTCGCACCAATGGACCGAGGCGGCGCTGGTCAGGCAAAAGAAGCAGCAAAGAACAAACGATGGTCCAGAGACGGTAGGCCCGGTGGCCTATGGCGTCGCCGAGGGCAAAGTATTCGCGAAGGGCGAGGATGGTGATGGCCGCAGTGGCGATGGCGACTACGTAAGTGGGAGTGAAGAGGACTATGGCGATGACGAACGGGATTAAGACGGCGGCGGTGGCGACGCGTTTCCAAGTCATCGAAACAAGGTCCGAAGCATGAATTGAATGAGAGAGTCAGGCATGAGCTTGTTGGGATTATACAGAGAGAGACATCCAGGGAAAAGAAAAGGTAAAAGGGCGACGTAAAGCCGTCCCTAAGGGACGGCTGGATTTGTGCGGGTCAAATTTCGATTGTGGGAATTGGTTGAATGTGTAAACCCGCACCTTTAAAGACGTCGGGTGCGGCACCCGCCGCCCCGGTGGGAAATGGCTTGAGCGTTAGCGGGCGGTGGAAGCTGGGGGGGCCTCAATGCCGCCGTAGCGGCGTTCGCGCTTTTGGAAATCAATCAAGGCTTCCAGGAGGCAGGCGCGATTGAAGTCGGGCCAGAGAGTTTCGGTGACAAATATTTCGGCGTAAGCGATTTGCCAGAGAAGGAAATTGCTGACGCGCATCTCGCCGCTGGTGCGAATCAGGAGATCGGGGTCTGGCAGATCCGAAGTGTATAGGTGACGAGCAATCTGCTCTTCGGTGATCGGTTCTTGCTCAGCATGGCCATTGCGTTCCGCGAGAATAGCGTTCATCGCATCAACAATTTCCGCGCGTCCGCCGTAGTTCAGAGCAACGTTCAGGATCATTCCGGTGTTGCTGGCGGTGGCCTCGGTGGCCTCGCGAGTATCTCGCTGAACGCCTTCGGGAAGCTCCTCGGGACGACCCAGAAAACGCATGCGGATGTTGTTACGCTGCAGTAGCGGCAATTCTTTGCGCAGATACTCACGGAGGAGTTGCATTAGGAATTCGATTTCAGCCTTGGGACGGCGCCAATTTTCCACAGAGAATGCGTAGAGGGTCAGCGCCTCAATATTCAGGTGAGCGCAGGTTTCTATGGAGATTCGTGCCGATTGCGTACCTGCACTGTGCCCGGCAATTCGAGGAAGCATGCGCTTCTTGGCCCAACGTCCATTGCCATCCATGATGACGGCGATATGGCGGGGTAGACGTGCGAGATCAAGTTTTCCGAGGAGTTTCGACTCTTCAGCAGTAACGGGGCCGAAGCCGTCGGCCAGTGAAGGGAGAGTCGGAAGTTGGAGTCGAGAATGAGGCACAGTCAGCCGGTCCGGTGAATCCTCTTTATGCCGCAAAGCTAACACAGGGATTGGGTGTAGGGCAATCAGGTGTTGTGGAAGAAGTACTGGTGGATTGTGAAAAGTTGGTGAAATCGCGGGCGAGACAACATGTTCTGATGATGGGCCCAGAAAGGCCGGGGGAAACGGAAACTTAGGTAGCGGGCGGACGGATGGACTGGTAGATGGCCTGGCCGACCAGGACAAAGGTCAGGATGATCATCAATATGGCGGTGGTCCACGCGACAATGTTGAAGACTAACGTGTTGGTATGCTCGCCCATCAAGTCTTTGCGATTGACAAGGAGCAGGATGAAGATGATGACGATGGGGAGCCAGATGCCGTTGCCGACCTGAGAGAAAATGAAGATCTTCCAGAGTGGAGCATTCGGAAGAAGGACGATACCGCCTCCGACGACGATTAGGATGGTATAGAGCCAGTAGAAGGCGGGGGCTTCTTTGAATTTGTGGTCGAGGCCAGCCTCGAAGCCCATTCCTTCGCAAATTACGTGCGCGGTGGAGAGAGGAAGAATGGTGGCGGCAAAGAGCGAGGCGTTGAGCAGGCCAAAGGCAAACGCGTAACCGGCAAATGCACCGGCTTTTGCTCCCGCCCACTGCGCAACCAGTGGCATAAGTGCAGTGGCAGCCTCGGCAGCGTCGGTGATGTTGGTCAAGCCATTGCGATTCAGCGTTGCGGCAGTGCAAATGATGATAAAGAAGACGATGACCATGCAACTGATGCTGCCAACAAGGACATCGAGTTTGGCCTGGGGATATTGGCGCGGACCAACTTTCTTCTCGACGAAGCCCGCCTGTAGATAGAAGAACTGCCAGGGAGCAATGGTGGTTCCTACCAGCGCGGTGAGAATAAGAAGGTAGCTGGTGTCCATATGGACCGAGGGGATGATGGTCATGCGAGCCGCGAGAACCCAGTCCGGATGGGCCAGGAGAGCAGAAAAAAGATAACTGACATAGAAGGAACAGAGCACCAGGAAAACGAGTTCGACGAACCGGTACGTACCCTTCAGCACCAGAATCCAGACGATGATCGCGGCTAGCGGTACGGTGACATATTTGTTGAGGCCAAAAATTTGGCCGGCGGCGGCAACCCCGGCAAATTCGGCCACGACGTTGAAGAGATCAACGAGAAATCCGGTAATCATAACGAAGAAGGTGGGACGGAAGCCGAACTCTTCGCGAATAAGATCGGAGAGGCCCTTGCCGGTAATCACGCCCATGCGGGCGCACATTTCCATGGTGACGTAGAGGGCGATGGTCATGGGGACAAGGGACCACAGCATGGTGTAACCGTAGGCGGAGCCAGCCTGGGTGTAGGTGGCGATACCGCCAGCGTCATTGTCGACGTTGGAGGTGATCAGTCCGGGACCGACAACCGCCAGGAAAAGGGCGATGCGACGGCGCCAGGCCTTTCCGCGTGAGAAAAAATCAACGGTGCGGGCGCGACTGCGGTCGATGAGGTTGTTGATGCTTGTGAGGTTCAGGGGCATAGGCACCCCGGAAAGGCCGTAGAACGCTGAAAGACGAAACCTGAAAAAGAAAAGACTCCGGAGTCCTCAGGGGCTATAGCCCGGCCGCTTAAGGACACAGAGGGTCGGACCTGAAAGTCCGACCCTCTATAGAGAAACCAAGGAGCACAGTCTGGAGGAAGGGTGCCACAAACAACCAAGGTGTGTGGCGCAAAGCTGTCCCCGAGTGAGCCGAAATTTGAGAGCGAGCTAGGCATTGACTAGCCGGGAGACTACGTCGTCAACGGTGACGCTGCCGATGGGATGTTGATGCTCGTCAATGACAGTGAGCATGCGGAGATTGTACTTGTCGAATAGTTCGAAGACGTCTTTTTCGCTGGCATCGGATGTGACGCTGATGAGCGGTTCGGTCTTCATGTCGGACATGAGCTGATCGGAAGGAGCAAGAAGCATGCGCGCCACCGGAACGGTGCCGGAGAAATTGGCCATTTTGTCGATCAGGACGATGGTGTCCAGCTGTTCCAGATTAAGTTCCTGATTGCGCATCCATTGAAGCACTTCGTCGCGGTTGGAAAGCTCGCTGACATATACAAATTCGGTATTCATCATGCCGCCGGCAGTGGAGGGGTCGAAGGCAAGGAGTTCACGGACTTCCTTTGCTTCCTGATTGGGCATTTCGTCGAGAAGTTCTTCCGAAGTCTCCTTGGACAGGTCGGCGAGCAAATCGGCTGCCGCGTCGGGAGCCATCTCTTCAATAATGTCGGCCGCTTTTTCGGGATCGAGTTTTTCTACAATCTGCGTAGTGAGGCGCTCATCGAGTTCGGCGAGCACGGCTGCGGCCGTTTCCTCGTCAAGAGAGGCGATAATTCCCTGCCGTTCGGCCGCGGAAAGTTCTTCCATCATTTCAGCCAGATCAGCGGGATGTAAATCTTCCAGCTTTTCGTGGGTGATCCGAAGCTTTACGCGCCGAAGTGGATCCGGCTCAATCAGGTTCACAAATTCCCAGAGAATCGCGCGCTGGGGAAGCTTGGTTTGCAGGCGGCGCATCATTTTGGAAGGCGCGAGACCCTGAAAAAGACGGCGCATTGCTCCCGGAAGGCCGACGTCCACCTGGGCAATACGCAGTTCGATATGCTCGTTGGTACGGAACTCGGAGAGGTCAACGTCGTTGACACGGACGACTTTGCGCCCTTCGGTATCGATAATCTGCTGGTCGAGCAAATCTTTGCGAACGGCGAGCCAGGATTCATTGGGCTGGTAAGCGTCCAAAGCGCGCTCGTTTACGTTGAGATCGATGCGTCCAGGGGTGACTTTTGAAACTTGATCGTAGCGAGCGACCAGCGGTTGAAAACGGCCACGCGAGATCAGGAAATGAGATACGCGATTGGGCTGCTCGGCGGGCTCAATAAAAAATTCGCGGACGCGCCCAACGAAATTGTTGTTGGCGTCGTAGGCAGCGGAGCCCATCAGTTCGGTTGCGTACAACATAAAAGCACACTTTCTGCGGAGTCAGAGCGGCGGGGGACGGGGCGCCCTGCTCCTAAAAACAAAAAACCCGCGATGCTGTTGAGGCGGCCGCGGGCAAGAATTACGCGATTCTAGGCTTACCGTTAGCCGGAGGTGAAGGCTCCCACGAGGACAGTTCTGGCACAGCCCCGAGACGAAGGGGGCAAAGCGGTCGAGTGGCGGCGCCTAACCCGGGGGCGACTAGGGTGAGGGTCGAAATCGCTGGACGCGCTCATCGTGGAAAATTCACTCCGAAATTAGGAATAAGCCCGTCACGAATTAATGTCAAGAAAAATCAGTCTTTACGAGAATATTTTTTGAATTTTTATGCGGAAAAATGTCGTAGCGATGACTCCCGCTTGCGGTGAGCCTATTTATCGGCCACAAAGAGCATATCTGCAGGCTGTTGTCCGCGTTTCTTGCAGTCGTCGAGGTAGAGAACAAGGTAGTTTTTCAAGATGTAGTCGGACGGAGTGAATCCAAGTTCACGCGCAGCACGGTCAATGGCGTCCGCGGCCCCTTCAAGTTCTACATAGGTTCCAATCGGAGTTTCGTCCACCTCAATCAACAGTCCCTGCGCCCATTTGGCTCGACCCGGGAGTTTGTATGTTGTGCGGTACTTCTCGTAGCGGAACCATCCGCGAAGTCCCAGCCCTTCGAAGATCTTCTGTAGCGAGCCCGCGTCGGTAATTACCAACTCCGTCTCCTCGCGAACTTTGTAGCGTCGGCCGCCGACCGGAGGGGCATCTGTGTGGAAGTCGGCAGCTTGCGCGCCCATCGCCAGTGATTCTGGAGGGCTCTTAAAGGTCAGCACATGCCGCCGAGGTGCTCTCGGGTCGAATTTTTTGTTCGCTGGAGCAGCAGTTTCGGTGCGTATCCGCAAGAGTTGCCCGTGCTTGGCCAGTCCCCCTTGTGGCGTGTCAAAAATGAGGTTGAACTCATGAACCCGCGGCGCTTTAGGGAAGACAGGCTGGGCGTCCAGCCGTTTAAGAGCTCTTGCAAATGATTTCAAATCGTCGATATGCAGCTTGATTTCGGTTTCGCGTGGCATGGTGATTGGATGAACCGTCTGCGAGGAGCGGCACTGTCAGTTCGTGAATAGAGTACCTCAGGTTGGTTCCATACGGCGGTGTCTTTGCCTAGGAGCGGAGTTCGGCTAGTATGTCGAATGCACGAAGAGTGGTAGGGCGATTGACACCCACCTGGGGGCTTCAGACAAAGAGACTATGGCGACCGACTTCAATTCGGCTTTGACTTCTCTTTCCCAAGAGCAGGCCAATGGCGGGAATGCTCAGCTGCCCGTAGCCCATCGGGAAGCAGTGGAACACGTCGCGCACGGGGACAGGCGGGTGGACGAATATGCGTGGCTGCGGCACAAAGAAGATCCCCGAGTACTGGCTCATCTGAATGAAGAAAATGCTTATACCGATGCAATCCTGAAGCCGACCGAGGGACTGCAAGAAACGCTGTACCAGGAAATGCTGGGACGGATCCTGCAAACGGACTTGAGCGTGCCATCGCGACTGCGTGGGTACTCGTATTATTCGCGCACGATTGAGGGCAGGCAGTATCCGATCTATTGCCGAATTGTGGAATCTGGCGATGCCCAGGCCACAACGGCCGATCCCACCAGTCATTCCGTTCCCGAAGAAGTGCTGCTGGACCTGAATGCGGTCGCTGAGGGGCATTCTTTTTTGGGGCTGGGCTGCTTTGAGGTGAGCGACGACAACCGCCAATTGGCCTACGCCACGGACACGACGGGATACCGGCAATATACCCTGGTGATAAAAGACCTTCAGATGGGAGAGCTACTTCCCTTCAGGGTGGAACGGGTAACCAGTGTGGCGTGGTCGGCAGACAATAGTGTTCTGTTCTACGTTATGGAAGACGAAACAACAAAGCGTTCGCACCGGCTGTACAGGCATGTGTTGGGCTCAGGCGCTGCCGACGATCTGATTTACGAAGAGCCGGACGAGCGGTTCCGCATTGAGATCGAGCGGACACGAAGCGGAGCCTACTTGCTGCTTGTGGCCAACAGCCACACCACTAGCGAAGTGCGGTATCTGCGGGCGGACCAACCCTACGCAGAGTTCCAAGTGGTGGCAGTGAGAGAGGATGAACACGAGTATTCGGTCGATCATCATCCGGGAAGTTCGGACGACGCCTTTGGCGGGGTGTTCTTCGTGCGCACGAACAGCAATGGCCGCACATTCCGCCTGATGACCGCTCCCACCATTGAACCTGCTCGCGAGCGCTGGCATGAAGTTGTGCCGAATCGTCCAGGCGTGATGCTGTCGGCGATCGCCTGCTTCCGCGATCACCTGGTGCTTTGCGAGCGGGAAGACGGATTGCCCTACCTGAGAATAGTCGATTTAACTCGGGCAGCAACCTCGGCGTTATCTGCTTCGCACCGCATTGAGTTTGCGGAACCTGCGTACAACGCGGTGTTTGGTGCAAATCCAGAGTTCGACACCGAGCATTTGCGATTCTCCTACGAATCCTTCATTACGCCGCGTTCGGTTTACGACTACAACGTGAAGAGCGGTGAACGAGTGCTGCGCAAGCAACAACCCGTGCTTGGCGGCTACGACAATACCCTCTACGGAAGCAAGAGGCTGCATGCGACAGCCGAAGATGGGACGCAAGTACCCTTATCGGTGGTGTATCGCCACGAATCGATTCGGGATGGCGGAGCGCCTTTGCTGCTCTACGCGTACGGAAGCTACGGAATCTCCATGCCGGTAACATTCAGTTCAAACCGTTTGAGCTTGCTCGACCGTGGTGTGATTTTTGTGATTGCGCATATTCGTGGCGGGGGCGAGTTAGGCAAGCCATGGCACGACATGGGGCGAATGTACCATAAGATGAACACCTTCACGGATTTCATCGCGGCTGCAGAACATTTGATCGCTGAGGGTTATACGTCGAAAGACAAACTGGCCATTGAGGGCGGAAGCGCTGGCGGCCTGTTGATGGGTGCGGTCGTAAATCTGAGACCAGATCTGTTCCGCCTGGTAATTTCGCACGTGCCGTTTGTGGATGTGTTGAACACGATGATGGACCCATCCCTGCCCCTGACGGTGGGAGAGTACGAGGAGTGGGGCAATCCTCAAGTGGAGCAGGATTACTTCTACATGAAGAAATATTGCCCTTACACCAACCTGGAGAAGAAAGACTATCCAACCATGCTGGTGAAAACGGGATTAAACGATAGCCAGGTGATGTACTGGGAGCCGTCGAAGTATGTGGCGAAACTAAGAGCGCTCAAGACCGACGCCAATTTACTTTTATTCAAGGTAAATATGGGGGCGGGCCATGGCGGTGCCAGCGGCCGATACGACTATTTACGCGAGATTGCGTTGGACTACGCATTTTTGCTGACGCAGATGGGTTTGGGAAATTGAGGCAAGCGCCCGGAAAACTGTCCCCACGCAGAAAAGGCCAGAAACCGCTCGATGAGTGAAGCTTCAACGCCACTGATGCAACAGTACAACGGGGTGAAGTCCCGCTACCCGCATGCGCTGTTGCTATTTCGGTTGGGCGATTTCTACGAATTGTTTTACGAAGACGCGATCATCGCTTCGCGCGAACTGCAGATAACTCTTACTTCCCGGAACCGGGAAAAAGGACAGCCGATTCCCATGTGCGGCGTGCCCTATCACGCGGCAGACGGATATATCGCGCGGTTGATTCGGGCGGGCTTCAAAATAGCGATTTGCGAACAGATGGAATTGCCGGGACCGGGCAAGAAGCTCGTAAGGCGCGAAGTTACACGCGTAATTACGCCGGGCACAGCCACTGATGTTTCGGTGCTCGATGCCCGAGAAAACAATTTCCTGGCGGCGGTTTGGCAAGACTCGGCGAAAGCAAAGATTGGCCTTGCGCTGGTGGATTTGTCCACAGGCGATTTCCAGGCCACGGAGTTTTCCGGACCTGGGGCGGAAGATTCGTTGAGGGACGAATTGCAATTGGTACGGCCTCGAGAAACGCTGCTGCCACGGCCACAACAATTGTTTGAGACGGCAAAAACTTCCCTGCTGGAGGGAGCTGGCGGCGTCGAGACAAGGCTGGAAGAATGGATTTTTCACCTCGATTATGGAGAACGAATCCTGCGAGAGCAGTTCGGCGTGGCAGAACTGACGGGCTTCGGGATGGATGGACATCCGCACGCGCTTTCTGCCGCTGGAGCGGTGGTGCACTACCTGCGCGAAAATTCGGCTCGAGGAGAAGACGGACCTAGTGTCGAGGCGCTGCGCCATCTCGATCACATTCGCTATTACCAACAGCATGAAGCGTTGCTTCTGGATCCCGTGTCGGTACGAAACCTGGAGCTCCTCTCACCGATTTTCAGCGAGGACAGTAAGGTAAGCGGACCAACGACACTGGTGGCCGCCCTGGATTCTACCGTGACCGGCATGGGCGCACGGCTTTTGCGAGCATGGGTCCTGAAACCGCTGATCGATCGAGATGCCATCGAAGAGAGGTTAGGGGCAGTAGGACATCTGCTGCAGCAGACCGTCGTTCGCGGAGAGATTCGAAAAGAGTTGCGCGGCATCCAGGATCTGGAGCGGTTGACGAGCCGGATCACACTGGGATTGGCAACGCCGAGAGAATTGGTGGCCCTAAGGAAGTCGTTGGCGCAATTACCCATTTTGAAAAACTTCGTGACTCCGCCAGCAACTGGTGGAAGCGACTTGTTGCGGGAATTATATGGAGAGATCGATGAGTTAAGCGACGTACGCGAACGGCTGGAGAAAGCCGTCGCTGACGAACCTCCCGCCACAGCCAACGATCCGGGGATTATCCGCGGTGGATACAACGCCGAACTGGACGAACTGAGGAATTTGAGCCAGCACAGCAAGCAGATTATTGCTTCGATGGAGGAGCGCGAACGGAAACGAACGACAATCGGCTCACTGAAAATCCGATTCAACAACATTTTTGGGTATTACATTGAGATTTCGAAGGCGAACCTGCATCTGGCTCCCGCGGACTACGAGAGAAAACAGACACTGGTGAACGCGGAACGATTCACGTCACCCGAACTGAAGGAGTACGAGCGAAAGATACTGGCGGCGGATGAACGTATCCTGGAAATTGAGCGCCAACTATTTGTGGACCTGCGCGCAGACATCGCGGCGAAAGCAGGACGGCTGCGACGAACGGCCGCCGCAATCGCACAACTTGATGTGCTGGCGTGCTTCGCGAAACTGGCGGCTGACCGCAACTATGTGCGGCCTGAGTTTAATGTACAGGGAGAGTTATTGATCGTCGGCGGGCGGCACCCCGTCATCGAAGAATTGCTACGAGGCAAGGGAGAGCGCTTCATCCCGAACGATCTCTGCTTTGAACCGAAATCGCAACAGTTGCTGCTGATCACCGGCCCGAATATGGGCGGTAAATCTACTTACCTACGGCAAACCGCGTTGATCGTGCTGATGGCACAGGCTGGATGCTTTGTTCCGGCACGGCAGGCGCGATTGCCATTAACTGACAGGATCTTTACCCGGATTGGGGCCAGCGACAATCTGGCACGAGGGCGATCGACGTTTTTGGTAGAGATGAGTGAGGTGGCAGCGATTTTGCATCACGCCACGCCAGCAAGCCTGGTATTGCTCGACGAGGTGGGGCGCGGAACATCGACCTTTGACGGGCTATCCATCGCTTGGGCTGTTGTCGAGCATCTCCAGAAGTACACCAAGTCGCGCACGTTGTTCGCAACGCACTATCATGAATTGACGGAGCTTGGCGATTTGCTGCCGGGCGTGAAGAATGTCCATGTTTCTGTAAAAGAAACTCCGAACGAGATCATCTTCTTGCGCAAGGTGGAACCGGGGAGCGCGGATAAAAGTTATGGGATTGAAGTAGCTCGGCTGGCAGGATTGCCGAAAAGCGTGATCGAGAGGGCGCGCGAGGTGTTAAGAAAGCACGAGCAGAGTGAACATGAGTTGAGCGAGACGCTTTCGCCCGGCGCGACGGAGTTTGGACATAAGAATGGGAATCAGAACGTGTTGTTTACGGCGATCGATCGCGCCGTGATTGACAAGCTGCGCGGAGCGGACCTGGACGAGATGAAGCCAATTGATGCGCTAAATCTGTTGGCGGAATTAAAGAAACAGGTCGAGTAATTTCTAACACAATTCTGGCCACACTGACTTTCAGGAACATTTCCATCAGGCAGAAATGGATGCTTCCGTAGAGGTGTGTTACAACGAGCGCATGGGAAAAAAGGACATGTTGGTGATAGGCGTGATGTCGGGTACATCGGCGGACGGTATCGATGTGGCGCTGGCGCGCGTGAGTGGCGGCGGGAAAACTCGCGTTCGAGGAGAATTGCAGGCTCATGCAACATTTCCTTTGCCCAAGGAAGTCAGGAGAGCGATCTTGCGAGTTGCGGAAGGCGGTGCAACAACCGCGAGAGAGATTAGTCAGCTAAATTTTCGCCTTGGCCTCGAATTTGGCGATTCAGTGGTGCGGGTCTGTAAACAGTTTCGCGTATCGCTGTCGAAGATTGATCTGGTAGGGAGTCACGGACAGACGATTTTTCATCAGGGTGTAGCAGTTCCCTTCCTGGGGAGAGCAACGGCTTCCACACTGCAGATTGGCGAAGGTGCCGTGATCGCCGCACGCACGGGAATTACGACCGTGACGGATTTTCGTACCGCGGATATGGCGGTGGGTGGGCAAGGAGCGCCTCTCGTACCGTACGTGGACTGGCTTTTGTACTCGCACTCGAAAATCGGAAGGGTGTCGCTGAATCTGGGTGGGATTGGGAATGTAACCGTGCTTCCGGCAAGCGCCGCCGCATCGCAGGTGTACGCGTTCGACACGGGTCCCGGAAACATGGTGATTGACGCGCTGGTTACGCACTTCACGAAGGGCCGCAAACGGTTTGATGAGGACGGACGAATCGCCAGGCAAGGCGCGAGCAACCAGAAGTTGTTGGCCGAATTGATGCGTGACAAGTATCTGAAAGTGCGGCCACCGAAGAGCACCGGCCGCGAATACTATGGACGCGCTTACGTGGAACGATTGCTGAAGTTGGGGAACCGATTTGGCGCGTCTCCGGATGATATGGTTCGAGGGGCGACCATTTTTACCGCTTTATCTGTCGCAGATGCGCTAAAACGATTTGTCGTGCCCCGAACCAAAATCGATCAGCTCATCGTTTCGGGGGGCGGAGCGCATAATCCGGTGATTATGGCGCAACTTGCGGCAGCCTTGGAGCCAATCAGGGTGATGCCGTCGGCTGAGTTTGGAGTCGCTTCCGACGCGAAGGAAGCATTCGCGTTCGCCTTGCTAGCGTATGAGACCTGGAATCAGCATCCCGGCAATCTGCCGTCAGCTACTGGAGCAAAAAAATCAGCGATCCTGGGGAAAATTTCTTATGCGTCCGGTCGTTAAGCACCTGCACGCTCGTCTGATCGCAATGATGTGCATACCCGCAGGACTATTAGGCGGGTGTTCGCGAATCCCCCATGACCCCTCCGCAGTTACATTTCTTATCGAATCAAGTCCAACAAATCTGGATCCGCGATTTGGAACGGACGGCGTTTCGCAACGTATCGACCGCCTGCTATTCAATGGGCTTGTGAAGCGTGACGTGAAAATGGACTTACATGGGGATTTGGCGGCGAACTGGGAGAATCCCGATCCCCTTACTTATGTGTTCCACCTGAAATCCGGGATCAAATTTCATAATGGCCTTCCGCTTTCCGCAAAAGATGTAAAAGCCACGATCGAGTACATGATGAATCCGGCAAATAAGTCGCCAAAGCGTGGAGCGTTTACGATGATTGCGTCGATTGAGGCTTCCGATCCGTTGACGGTAATTTTCCACCTAAAGGAACCTTATGCATCGTTTTTGTGGAATCTGGAACGGTCGGCCGTCGGAATCGTCCCCGAAGATGCTGGCAACGATTTTGGGAGAGGTCCAATTGGCACTGGGCCATTCCGGTTCGTGAGTCAGGCGCAAGATGAAACCGTCGTAATTGAACGAAATCCAACCTACTTCGACGGTGCTCCTTCGCACTGTAGCAAAGTGAACTTTCGCATCGTGCCGGATTCGATCGTGCGAGCGCTGGAGTTGCGGAAAGGTTCGGCGGACGTGGAGATGAGTTCCCTTTCGCCAGACATGATTCCCGTGTTGGCCAAACGCCCGGAACTGGAAGTGAGCGAGGAGCCAGGAACGAATTTTGCCTACCTGGGGCTGAATCTTGAAGATGCCATCATGTCGCACAAGGAAGTGCGTCAAGCGCTGGCCTATGCTACAGATCGTGAATCGCTGGTGAAGTATCTGCTGCATGGACAGGCTCGTTTGGCTACTGGGATCCTGCCACCGAATCACTGGGCCTATGACGGCGACGTCAACCTCTATGGATACGATCCATCGGAAGCGGAACGTTTACTGGACAAGGCCGGCTTTCGGCGAGGGGTCGACGGCAAAAGGCTGTACTTGACGCTGAAAGTTTCGACGCTGGAGCAAGCGCGACTGATCGGAGCGGCTCTACAAGATCAGTGGAAAAAGATAGGTGTGGATTTGGAAGTCCGGCCTCTCGAGCTCGCCACACTCTTTTCGGATTTAAGCAAAGGCAATTTTCAGTTGAGCTACTCCATCTGGATTGGGGCGAATAACGATCCCGACGTATTTGATCTGGTGTTTTCGTCAAAACGAATTCCGCCCAACGGATCGAACCGCGGACATTACCGAAACGCTCGTGTCGATGAATTGATTGGTGAGATCCGAGCGGAGATGAACCAGGAGAAGCGCAAAGAATTGTGCAGCGAAGTACAGAATATTGTGTCGGAAGATTTGCCCTACTTACCGCTATGGTACGTGGATGTGGTGAGCGTACATCGGCGGGCGTTGAAGGTACAGTTGACACCGACTGGAGATTTCGATTTCCTGGCGCAGTAATCTAGCTAAGCACGCCATCGTCGCCTTCCAGTGCGACGCGAATATCATCGGCTGGGATAGCTCCTTCGCGTCCCACGCACCAGTGGTCGCCTCTAAGTTCAACGATCGTGGACGGCATGATGCCGTTGGTTTCGCCCGCATCGAGAATCAGCGGGATCCGATCACCCAGTTGACGAAAGACCTCATCGCCGCTGGCGCAGGTAGGAGAGCCAGAGATATTGGCACTGGTGCCGGTGAGGGGTACGCCCAATTCGTTAATTAATTGAGAGACGATGGGATGAGCAGACCAGCGCAGAGCAACGCGCCGAGTATTCGCAGTCACCTTTAAGGGCAGCCGCGTCGAGGCATCCACCACGAGAGTAAGCGGGCCGGGCCAGAACGCTTCCGCAAGGCGATAGAAATTGTCAGGGAGTTCCCGCGCAAGGATCGCTGCGTGGTCGAGAGAATTGATGAGAATCGGCAGGGCGCGTGTCTCAAGACGTCCCTTGACGCGAAAAATCTCATCCACGGCAGCCAGATTCACGGGATCCGCGGCCAGCGCATATAACGTATCGGTAGGCACAGCTACGATAGCGCCGCGATTGAGCCATTGCGCAGCATAACGGATGGAGCGCGAGTCCGGCTTTTCCGGATTTAACTTCAGAACTTCAGCGGACAAGTGACGTTCCTGGCGAATCTGGATTTACGGTGGGAGCGTTCACCGCTCAACGTGACGCTACCACACGGTTTGCCAGTTCCGCAATGCAAGCGAACGGAGAGTTTAACAGGTGTCAGTGAACTAATTGTTGGCTTCCGATAACCTATCGCGATCTACTGCTTCTCAGTTGGAATATTTCTGTAGAAGATCGGAGACTGCCTTTTTCAGGTCGGCATAGGGCACATCGGAAAAGGGCCCGTGTGTCTGCCAGAAAACATGGCCATCGAAATCTGTAACGACGATGTAGGCATCGTCGGGAGCGCTGAAGTTCACCAGTTTTTTCCAATCCTCCTGTTTGTCATAGAGAGGCACGATATGCGCCAATTGCTCCGGAGTCGTGTCTCTGCGCAGCCCGCGAAGTATTATGGGTTTTACGAGGCCGGGCACTCCCTCCACATGTGGCAACTGGTAGTAGTTCACGCGGGGATCGAGCAGGAGTTCAGCGCTGACATGTTTTGCCCAAGGCTGACAAACTTCTCCGCTCTTCTTGGAGAAACCAAGAATCAGAATCTGGATTTGTTGCGCGGAAGGCTTGGGCAAGGTGACCTCCGAATCGTCAAGAGCCTTGGCCTTAACTGAAGGGATGGTCTGAGCGGACACGGCACAGGCAAACAGGAGTGCGCACAAGACACCAGGAACAAGGAAAGAAATACGACGCAAGTGTTTCTCCATAGACAGCAGAGACAGCGTTTTCTTCACTACTTGTCAGAGTAACGGGATAGATGGCGTGCCGAGCCGAGAAGTTGTATGCCAAGGAAGGCGCGACGCGTAAGAGTAATTCCCTTCTCGGAGACCGAAATGCGGACACTGCACCCTACCGTGAAAGAAGCTGATTTGTTAGAGTCGCGGTGATGGCTGATGGGGGAAAAACACGGCGTAGTGGCGGACGTGCGGCAACGTCTCTGCCTGGACCGGAAGCAGGGGTTATCACCAGCAGGGACAACCGCTGGCTGAAAGCGTTTCGATTGACCTTGCGCGGTGGGCTGGCAACAGAGAGTGGCAGCATTGGGGTAGAAGGCGTCCGGCTGGTCGAAGAAGCACTGCGGTCAACCGCGACTGTCGAGGCAGTGCTTCTGAGCGAGTCTGGCGAACGGCACCGCGAGAGACTGGCACCGCTGATCGACCGTGAAGAGTTGGGATTTCCCGTCTTGCGAACGACAGATCGGTTGTTTGAAGGAATCGCGGACACGGAACATCCCCAGGGTGTGGCGGCCCTGGTAAAGCCACGAGTGATGAAACTCGAAGACCTGCTGGTCGTGCCGGACAAAAGGCATTCTCCCCTCTTGGTAGTTTTAGCCGGCGTGCAGGATCCAGGAAATGTGGGAACGATTTTGAGGACGGCAGCGGCATTTGGGGTGACTGCAGCGGTTGCTGCGTCAACGGGGCAAGGTGGAACGGCGAGTCCGTTTAGTCCTAAGGCGTTGCGTGCTTCGGCCGGGGCGGCCCTGCATTTGCCTGTGATGGAAGGTATGTCCCTGGCGATCCTGATGACACAGTTCAGGGTGCAGGGGATCAAGACCGTGGCCTCTTGCGTCCACGATGATGCGCGAGGAGACCTGAAAGCTCCGGTGTGTCCATGGGAAGTGAATTGGTGCGAACCCATGGCTCTGCTGGTTGGGAATGAAGGTGCGGGTCTGCCGGAAGAGGTTGTGCACAGTGCGGATGAACGAATTCACATACCGATGGCAACAAAGGTGGAGTCGTTGAACGCAGCGGCTGCCGCAGCAGTTTTGTTCTATGAAGCCTATCGACAGAGATCGAGAAGAGAGTAGGTTGCGAATGAAATTGGTCAAGGGACTTAAGAGGGATCGAGATTGTGCCAGCTATGTGAGGTGTGCCTCGTCCTGGATGGTCATCGCGGGACTTGTATTCACAGGAATAGCGCGAGGGCAATCAAAGCCAACAGAAATGAGCCCTCCGGGAACGCAGTTGGTGATCATTGATACGGATATTGGCGATGATGTCGATGACGCGTATGCCGTTGGGCTGGCGCTGCAGAGTCCGGAGTTGAAGATTTTGGGGATAACCACAGCCTGGGGAAATACGTCACTACGCGCACGATTGGTTGCACGTTTGTTGGAAGAGACCGGCAGGCAAGAGATACCGGTAGCAGTCGGCGTTGAGAAATATCCGGAAAAGGGGAAACTCACTTTCTCGCAAGAACGATATGCCATGCGTGGTCCACAAAGACAATTGCCTGACGCTGTTGATTTCCTGCTGGATCAGATTCGGGCACATCCAGAGGAAATTACGCTGATTGCGATTGGGCCCGAAACGAACCTGGGAGCGGCAATTGACCGAGACGCGGCAACATTTCGAAAGTTGAAACGGATTGTTCTGATGGGTGGATCGATCTATCGGGGTTATGAAGGGTTTTCGTATCCAACGGCGGCCCCAAATCCACAGTCCGAATGGAACATCCTTTGTGACGTGGCGGCGGCGAATAAAGTGTTCACTTCAGGAGTTCCGCTGTACGTGATGCCGTTGGATTCCACGCAGATACGGCTGCAAGAGTTGGAGCGCGCCAGAATCTTCAGCAGAGGAACTCCCTTGACGGATGCGCTGACCGTGTTGACGCAACAGTGGAGCACTACGACCAATTCGCCAACACCAACGCTGTTTGATGTCGTTGCCGTGGCCTATGCCATCCAGCCAGAGCTTTGCCCCACGAAGCCGATGCGCTTGCGTATAGATAGTGAGGGAAACACAAGAGTGGAAGAAGGAGCAGCCAACGCGCAAGTGTGCTTGCGATCGGACTCCGATCAGTTCTTTGAGTTTTATATGCCTCGCATCCTCAAGGGGAATAGGTAGGGCACAACGGAAGCGAGGCGCGGCGTGAGAAGGAGGGCTGAGTTACACTCGTAGGGCTATGGGATTGTTTTCGGCATTGCCTGAACCGGAGACAGCGGCAGGATTGCAGCCGTTGGCGGAACGGATGCGTCCGCGAACGCTGGATGAGTTTATGGGCCAGGAAAAGCTCCTCGGGCCCGGCAAGCCTCTGCGAGTTCAAATCGAATCAGACAATTTGGGATCGATGCTGTTCTGGGGACCGCCGGGGTGTGGCAAGACGACTCTGGCGCGTGTCATCGCGCGGCTGACCAAGGCGGAGTTCATTTCATTCAGCGCGGTATTGAGTGGAATTAAAGAGATTAAAGAAGTGATGGCGGTAGCGGAACATAAGTCGCGCGGCGGAGCACGCACGATCGTTTTCGTGGATGAGGTTCACCGGTTCAACAAGTCGCAGCAGGACGCGTTCCTGCCGCACGTAGAGGCTGGCCATATTTTGTTTATTGGCGCCACCACAGAGAATCCCTCGTTTGAAGTGATTTCGCCTTTACTGTCACGGACGAAGGTGTACGTGCTGGAGTCGCTGACGACTCCTCAGATTGTCGAGTTGCTGGAGCGGGCGTTGACGGACAAGGAACGCGGCTTGGGGAATGAACGAATCGAGGTTGAAGAATCACCGGGCGGCGTAAAGCCGCCCCTACCGGGACGCCAGGAGAACGAGGTGTTGTGGCGGATCGCGGCGTTTGCCAATGGAGATGCAAGGACGGCCTACAACACACTGGAGTTGTGCACGAGGAGCGCGGAACCGGATTCGTCTGGAGAGCGGCATATTACCGCCGAACTGCTCGGCAACGTACTGCAACGGAAGATGCTGCGGTACGACAAGGCAGGCGAAGAACACTACAATCTGATTTCGGCACTACACAAATCCGTGAGAAATTCTGATCCCGACGCGGCCCTGTATTGGCTGGCCAGGATGATTGAGAGTGGCGAACAGCCGCTGTTTCTGGCGCGGCGTATGGTTCGCATGGCCAGTGAAGATATTGGATTGGCAGAACCGGGTGCCCTGGCTGTTACGCTCGCCGCGAAAGATGCGTTTGATTTTCTAGGTGCCCCCGAGGGGTATCTGGCATTGGCGCAGGCGGCGGTGTATCTATCCCTGGCACCGAAATCGAATGCCCTTTATACGGGTTATGGCGCAGTGATGGAGGATGTGCGCAAAACAGAAGCCGATCCGGTTCCGCTTCACTTAAGGAATGCGGTGACAGGATTGATGAAGAATGTGGGATATGGTGATGGATACAAGTACGCGCATAATTTTGAAGACAAAATAACCGACATGCAGTGCCTGCCGGACAACCTTGCGGGAAATACGTACTACAGGCCGACTGACCAAGGATTTGAAGTCAGGCTGCGCACTCGAATGGAAGAGATTCGGAAGTTGAAAGTGCGGGGAGCCGGAAAATGAAAATGATGAGACGGGCCCTTTTGAGCGTAGTGACGCTGATGATTGGGACGTCGGCGATTTTTGCGGCGGAGACGGCAGGGCGGCCGAAGATTTACGGCATTGCGTACGTCAAAGTGAAAGTAACCGACCTGGAAAAATCGAAGGAGTTCTATGGAGGGATTCTAGGGTTACAGCCGGGAGGACCTGGCTGTAAGGGCGTTTCGAATGCTTGCTTCAGCATTAATGCGGCACAACACGTGGAACTGCTAAAAACGAATGCCGGAGATAAAGGCCCGTTCCTGCCGGAGATCGGACTGGCGGTCAGCAGCGTGCCGCAGATGCTGAGCTACCTGACGGCAAAAGGAATCTCGGCAAGTAAAGTGCTGCGGCGCCCCGGCGGAGCCCCATACATTGAAGTACTCGACCCCGAACATCATCAACTCGTATTCATCGAAGGAATGGCAAGTGAGTCTGGGGAGATGAGGAAAGGGGCGATCAGCAATCGCCTGCTTCACGCGGGCTTTGTGGCCAAAGACAGCAAGGCAGAGAGCCGCTTCTATGAGGATCTGCTGGGGTTCAACGTCTATTGGCATGGCGGATTCAAGGATGATGAAACGGACTGGTACATGGTGCAGGTGCCGGATGGCACCGACTGGATCGAGTACATGTTGAATATTCCGGCGGACGCGGAACACCGCGAGTTAGGAATTCAGTATCATTTTTCTCTGGGCGTGCAGAACGTGAAAGCGACCGCAAAGTGGCTGGAAGCCAGAGGCGTGCGTGTGGATGGGCCGCCGTTGCTCGGGCGCGATGGGAAATGGCAACTGACCTTGTACGATCCGGACGATACGCGAGCGGAAGTGATGGAGTTTACACCTGCAGAAAAGCCGTGCTGTTCGGAATATGGAGGAACGCAGCCAAAGCCATGAAGTCAACCTTTGTATTATTCATTCTTGTTTGCCTTGCCTTTTCGACGCACGGACAACAACCTAAACGGCCGCAGATTCGCGGTATTTCCCAAGTTCGAATATTGGTGAGCAATGAAAAGCAGGCTAACGATTTCTACTATGGGATTTTGCGAACAGTGAGCCCCACAGGAACTGAGAGTAGTCCTTGTGACTGGTGCGAACGAGCACCGATTGGGGATGGCGTATGGCCAATCGAGTTTGACCCGATTCATGGAAAACCCCCTCATAATCTTCTGAAATCGATCACGTTTCGCACTGACGATGCGAAAGGGCTGCACGAGCTACTAAAAAAGAACCGAATTAAGGTTAGCTCCCTGAAAATATGGAATGGCGGATCTGGCTTTTCCGCGACAGACCCCGAACAGCATCGGCTCGCCTTTGTGGAAGGAAATGCTAACTCACCTTCTGAGTCTGGCCTGTCGGGCGCTTATGCGTCTGGGGGACGCCGTTGGGCTCCCATGCTCCATGCCGGCTTAATCGTGAAGGATCGGGCGGCGATGGACAAATTTTACCGGGACATTTTAGGATTTCATTTGTATTGGTCGGGCGGGATGAAGGATGGGGAGACGAATTGGGTGTCGATGCAGGTGCCGGATGGGACGGATTGGATCGAGTACATGCTGAACGTGGATCCGAACGCGGATCAACATCTGCGCGGCGTGATGAATCACATCGCGCTGGGCGTGCCTAGCGTAAAAGAGGCTGCCATCCAATTGGAGAAGAATGGCGTCAAACTAACCGAGCAGCCAAAGATCGGCCGCGACGGAAAGTGGCAGTTAAATCTCTATGATCCCGACCAAACACGAGTGGAATTGATGGAATTTACACCAGTGGAAAAACCTTGCTGTTCCGAGTTCACGGGGATCCATCCTAAACCATGACGAGACGAGTTGTGGCGAGATCAGTCGCTCTATTCCTGGTTTTGGAGCTGCTTCCCTGCGCGGCTCCCACTCCTGCGCGGGCACAGGAGATGAGCAAGCCGGTTACCACCGTCGACGAAGAGGTAACCGCGTTTGCCTATGCGCTTGACGGGCGAATCGCTTACTCCGTGAGGCGTATGTACAAGGCCAAGAAGTATGACCTGGAACGCGACGACATCTTCATGCTGGATACCAGCGGCAAGCGAAAGAAGATCTTTTCGGGTGAGAAGTTTTCTACGGGTGACAAACCGCTGACGTACCTGATCGAAAGTTTTACCTGGTCGCCAAACAGCAAAATTCTGGCCGTACAGATGAACACCATCACAGTGGACATTGAAGATGGCCACACTGACGAAGCACGGGCGCTGTTGTTCATCGACGATTCGGGGCGAGAGCTGCGCCCATCGAGCAAGGGCGTGCTCCTGAATGCGGAGAATCCTGTGTGGTTGCGCGACAATGCGACCGTGCTTTACATGTCGGAAGAAGTCACGCCGCGGACCCTGTTTTCAATGCAGTACATGAACATTTACAGTGGGCCGGCAGGCAAGGCGTTTGAAGGCAGAACGTTTGCCGCTGCGGCAAGAATCTCCGGCACCAACTCCGCGATCGCCGTGGAGCGCGACCGCAGCATGGACGGTCCTCCCCGCCTGCAATTGCTGGAACTGCTGGCACAGGACGACAAGGAAGTGGCGACGCTGGACGCTTATGCCGGCGGGCTGACTCTGTCTCCTTCAGGCGACTACGCCGCCTATTATCTCGACAATGAAGTGCTGGAGATTCGCGAGATTGGCGCGCCAAAACGGATTACGCGCCTGCGCATCGGATTAGGCGTGCTGCAGTGGTCCGCAGATGAGACAAAGATATATTTGAAACGGACTGTCGAGAAGAAATCGGCGGATCTGGTCAGCTTCACGGTGCCGCATCTGGAAGCTTACCCAAATCGGGCAGAAGTTCCCGTCAGCGAGCCGACTCCCGACTTTCTGCTGCACGGTTTAACGATACGCGAATACGGAGTATCACCCGATGGGCGATTCATCGGAATTGTTTTGCCGGGAAAACGGAACCTGCAGATTTTCGCGATGAAATAAGCATTGTAGCTAGTAGCTCGTAGCCAGGAGACGGGACAGGAAGAGACTCGAGGTGCCTATCGACGGCGCCTTTTTTTGTGTTCAACCAACAGACACGCATCTTCAACAACTAGAAGGCCAGCGGATCGCGCGGCTTCCGAAGCGACGGAATTCTCAATTCCGAGCTGCAACCAGAGAGACTTGGGCTTGATGCTGATCGCAGCGTCGGTAACCGCTGGAACATCTTCCGCACGACGGAAAACGTCAACCATGTCGATTGGGTCGGGAATATCTTCGAGACGCGCGTAGGCTTTTTCACCCAGCACTTCCTTCTCGTTGGGATTGACGGGGATGATGCGATAGCCCACGGACTGCATATATTGCGCAACCTCAAAACTGGCGCGGGCGGGATTGGAGGAGAGACCGACCACGGCAATGGTTTTCGTTTCGCGGAGCACATCGGCGATTGGATCAGAAGACGTAGTGGAGTTGTCTGGCAGATGAACCTTCATGTTGAATTGGATGCGCTAATCTCCGATGAAGTTAACACGTGAGACAGTGAGGAAATAGACGAGAATACTGCCGTTCCTCTAATCAGCGGTCAACTCTTGCCGTAAGTTTCCTCAAGAATGCTTAATGGTCACCACAGGAACCGAATGCTCCAGTAAATGGGCGATCGCGCCAAGAAGCTTCGTATTTTCCGCCGGATTGCCAACGGAAATACGGATCGCATCGGGAAACCCCATCCAAGCCATTGGACGCACGATTACGCCTTCGTGCAGTAAAGCGTCGCAGAATGGCTTGGCGTTCTGGCCCAACTCCATAAACAAAAAGTTGGTTTCGCTGGGAATTGGGTTCAACCCCAAACAACGTAGTTCCGTGTAGAGCCGTTTCCGTTCCACGCGATTCATCTCGGCAGAGCGCCGTACATGCTCCGCATCGTCCAATGCAGCAAGCGCCGCCGCCTGGCCAATGCTGGTGACATTGAATGGCGTACGAAGCTTGTTCATTTCGGCAACCAACGTGGGGTGCCCGATGCCGTAGCCGATGCGCAGTCCTGCCAATCCATAGACCTTCGAAAAGGTGTGCAGCGTGAGGATGTTGTTGTATTGCCGGAAGAGCTTCATGGCGTCAGGAAAATCAGTGCGTTCCGCGTACTCCTTATACGCTTCGTCATAAACCACCAGAACGTCGCCGGGAACCTTATTCATGAAGTCGGCAAATTCAGCAGCGCCAAAAGCTGTTCCTGTTGGATTGTTGGGATTGGCGATGTAAATGATCCTGGTTTGTGGCGTTACAGCCCGGGCGATGGCGTCGAGATCAAACGCATAGTTCTTCAGCGGTGTCAGGACGAGTTTGCCGCCACTGGCGCGAATGGCGATGGAGAACAACGCAAACGAGCCATCGCTGGTTATACCCTCGAGGCCGGGACGCAGGAGAACACGGGAAGCCAAGTCGATGATTTCGCTGGAACCGAGGCCGACAAAAACCTCTTCGGACCTAACGCCGTATCGGGCAGCCAGAACTTCACGCAACCGCTTGCTGCCGCCATCGGGATACCAATTGGCATCGCCAAGGGCACGGCGAGCGGCATCAATGGCTTTTGGAGAGGGACCCAGTGGGTTTTCGTTGGAGGCCAACTTCACCGCGTGGATCTTCAGGTCTTGCTCTACCTCTTCGACCGGCTTGCCGGGTACGTACGCCGGGAGTCCCTGGATGTAATCGGGGATGAGTTCTTCGAGGGTGTGGGTCATGAGAGTCGTTGCCTTCGCATACTAACAAAACTTATGGGCTGCATATCGATATGCTTATTATGCACAAATGGGGCGCCGAGTGAAGTGACCGCGGGCATAGATGTTCGAGAGAGGAACCGGCCACCTGACTTGCCCTTCTTAGGGCCCAGTGCGTGCACTCGCAGTGGGGGCAGCAAGACTCTTTAACTGGAAGATCTCGGCCTTACTGAGCGGACGAAATTGCCCTGGAGGTACATCCAGTGTGATGGGGCCCAACTGAACGCGTTTGATTTTTTCCACCAGGAAGCCGACCTCCAGAAACATCCGGCGAATCTGCCGGTTGCGGCCTTCAATCAGGACCACCTCATACCAGGGATTGGTGGCGTCCTCGGTGAGCCGAATCTTTGCAGGCGAAGTCTTCACGCGCCGGCCATCTTCCAACGGGATGCTGATTCCTGCGCGTAACTTCCGGATGGCCTGTTCATTCGGTTTGCCACTGACTTTCACCAGATACGTTTTCGGTATGTGCGAGCCGGCTTTGGTCAGTTTTTGCGCCAGGGCGCCGTCATTGGTCATCAGCAATAAACCTTCGCTCGCATAATCCAATCGGCCGACAGGATAGACGCGCTGATTTAACTTTCCCAGTAACTCCATGACGGTGGGACGGCCTTCGGGATCGGTGACCGTGGTGACATAACCCTTCGGCTTGTTCAGCAAAAAATAAACGAAAGGTTCGGCGCGCTTCAACGGCTTGCCGTCAACGGTGATGGCATCGACCAGCGGGTCCGCTTTCGTTCCCTGCTCGATAACGACACTGCCGTTCAGCGTGACGCGGCCCGCGGCAATAATCTCTTCCGCTTTGCGGCGCGACGCAATTCCCGCAGCGGCTAGAATTTTTTGTAGGCGTTCGGCTGCCATGGGAGAGATCGGCGACAGAAACTAGCGAGGCGGCCGTGGTTTGCGTGGCGGAAAACTGCGATGAGATTTGGGCCGCGCCGAGGAGCGACGTGGGGGCTTTCCCGAACCATGCGACGGACGATCGAATTTGTTGGAGAAAGAGGAACCACCCAGATGATGAGGTTTGCCGGATGATTCCTTCTTGGCTGAACCAAATTTGCGAGGTCCCTTGGGCCGAAACGATTTAGAGTCCCGACCAGGCTTGCCGCCGGAACGAAATGCCGGCGATGGATTTGCTGGCGGACGGCTCGTGGTCAGCCATGGGGCACGCGGCGCTTCCCTGCTTTCCAGACGCTCGTCGTCAAACTCGTCGAAGTTCTCAGGAGCATTAGGAGGCGTAGAAGGGCGGCGCTGGAATTTGCCATAGTGCGCAGGCCGATCCTGTGTTTTTGCGAAGGAAGGGTTCGAAAAGCGTTGGAATTTGCCAAACGGACTTGGCGGACGATGCGAATGGGGAGAAGAAGCGGGACGGTTCGCGGGCTTCACGGCAGGTTTCACAAACGTCTTTGCCCTTGGGTGCGGCGTGAATTTCATCGGCCGCGTGGGATGGCGCAATGCCTCGGCCTGTTCTTTATTCAAGATGACGTAGTGGCCAACGGGAACGCCTTCCAGCGAAAGTGGCCCCAGGCCGATGCGTTTCACCTTCTCCAGCGGATGATTGTCTTTCATCAGCGCAACGCTGAGGGTATCCAGTTTCGAGCCGGTCACTTGAGCCTCATACCAGAAATTCTGCGCATGCCCGCGGGTGGAATCCGGCTGACGAATCACGCGAACCATGGTGTTGGTCTTCTGGCCGAGCGCGTCGAGTTGGCCCAGATCGAGGCGGCCCTTAATCTTGATGTGGTAAAGCTGCGGAATATTGGACCACGACTTGAGCATGGTATCCGTCAACGCGCCGTCGTTGGTCATGAAGATCAGCCCGCTGGCCGAATAATCGAGATTCCCTACGGGATATACCCGTTCCGGAAAGCCGCGCAGGAAATTGCGCAGAGTCTTGCGGCCCTCGGGGTCGACGAGAGTGGAAACCACCTCGGGCGGTTTGTGCATGACGAGGTAAACGGGCGCGCGTTTTTCTTCAACAAGTCGCCCCGCGGCTTCGATTTTGTCTATGGCGGGATCGGCTTTGCTGCCAAGCTCGCGAACGACGACTCCGTTGACCAGGACCTGGCCAGAAAGGATGAGTTGCTCCGCATGTCGGCGCGAAGCGATACCGGCGTGCGCGATGATTTTTTGTAAGCGTTCAAGCATGTAGTTCTATGGTAGCTGAAATAGGGAGGAACAACTAAGGGCTTCAGCCTGGGCTTACTCTCCGGCGGCTTTGGCGTCGACTTTGGGAGGGGCTTCGTCGAGTTGGCCGCTGGGCATGCCTTCACCGGTAGCAGTGACTTCTTCTTCACGCAGGACGGGGTCGGCATTCGCATCGGCGAGAACTTCGGCCTCGATTGCAGCGGCAGTTCTCTGCTCGGGCGTACGCGCAGAGGAATGCGTTGCCGCGAAGACTTCAGCGGAGCTTTCCGGGAGAGGAAGATTCTCGAGCGTGTCAGCCGTGGGCGAATTGAGAAGAGCTTCGTCGGTAGATTCCGGGGAAACGGCAATGCCTTCATCGGTGCCCAGTGCTTCGCGTGCCAGCGCTTCAAATTCCTTCAGACTGGGCAGTTCGTCGAGATCGCTGAGACCAAAACGCATCAGGAATTCTTTGGAAGATTTGTACAGAATCGGGCGGCCCATCACTTCTTTGCGGCCCGCGGTGGTGATCAGCTTCTTGTCGAGAAGCGTGCTAATGACGCCGGAGGTGTTGACGCCGCGAATTTCGGAAATCTCGGGAGCCGTCACGGGCTGCTTGTAGGCGATGACCGCGAGTGTTTCGAGTGCAGGCATGGAGAGGCGCAGCGGCGGGCGCAGACTCTTGATGAAGCGTCGCACAACGTCATGATGCTGCGGTTTGGTGTAGAGCTTGTAACCACCGGCAACGGCGCGGACTTCGATGCCCCGTTCATCGTTGGCACAAGCAGCGATTAACTCGTCCAAGGAGGATTGCACGGCAAGCTTTTCTTCGCCAAGTGCGGTAGACAACTGCTCCAGGGTGGCGGGCTCATCGGCGGCGTAAATGATGGCTTCGAGTGCGGCTTTGCGTTCTTCGTTAGTCATTGTGAATAGTTTTCGGTTCTCAGTTATCAATCTTCTCTTAGAAAAACGACAATCATGGGCTCGGGTCTGGGGGACACGAAATTGTACATCATTTTCTGGAGTGCGGGAGCCAAGCTCCTGCTTTTGCGGAAGAGGAGAAGCCAAGATCGCGAAGGCGGCAGCCAGGCTGCAGCTTTCCAAGTGCCTGGCGCTCACTGGTACTCGGCATCGATGCGTAACGCGCCAGTCTCGTCGAAGGCTACATCGAACGCTTTTGCCTTTTTCACAACGATGTCGCCAAACTGTTTTTCCTGGCCAAGCAGGATGGCCTGAAGTTTGACCATTTCGAGGACGGCGAGGAACGCTACGATCATGGCGTGACGCGAGGGGCAGGCCTCGAAGAACTGAATCAGATTGACGGAACTGGTGTCGCTGGCAAGGATCTGGCCGCGAAGCTGCGTGATCATTTGCGCCACTGTAAAAACGTCGTGGGTCAACTCGATGCGCGTGACTTCCTTCTTGCGCTCGAGGACTTGCTGAAATACCCGGACCAGATCGACCAGCGAAACAACCAACTCTCCTTCGGTGCCTTCATCGTTGTAGAGCGATTTATCCGGCTTCGACCAGACGTTTTCCTCGATCTGCTGTTTCTGATAGAGGAGCTGCGCCGCGTTCTTGTATTTTTCATGTTCCAGCAGGCGCTGAACGAGTTCTTCGCGAGGATCAACGGCTTGTTCTTCGGTGGAGGCCAGCGGATCGGGCGGCAGCAGCATTTTGGACTTGATGTAGATCAGCGTTGCAGCCATGTAGATGAATTCGGCAGAGACGTCGATGTTCTGCACTTCGAGCTGGTGCAAGTAGTCGAGGTATTGCGAGGTGATCTTCGAGATTTGAATATCATGGATATTCATCTCCTGCTTTTTGATCAGGTCGAGCAGGAGGTCCAGCGGACCCTCGTACATGGGGATGGTGATTTTGTAAGGAGTGGCCATCGTGATTCAGTTCTCAGTTGTCAGTTCTCAGTCCCAAGCTGCCAGCCGACAGCCACCAGTCTACAGCCAATACCGGAAACCCTATAAGTCCCAAATATTGGTGCCGGTGGAAAAATGGTCCTGGGAACGCCAATCTCCGGATTGGCGTCTTGGATTCCCGTCAGCTTGCCATTCAGGAGAATGGCGCTCCCGGGGAATACTAACCCTAGGATCCCGTGATTTCCTGGCGCTTGTGGGGCCAGTTGAAGATGGCGGTGCGGACGCGTTCCATGGTCAGCTGCGCAGATTTGCGGGCTTCGTAAGAGCCGTTGTCCAGGATCTCCAGGACGCGCTTGGGATGTTGCTCAAATTCGAGGCGGCGGGCGCGGACCGGTTCGATCCAGGTGATCAAATGATCGGCCATCTTAGATTTGCATTCGATGCAACCAATCCCCGCGGTGCGGCACCCCTCCGCAGCCCAGTCGAGCGTTTCTTTTGACGAGAAGAGTTTGTGCCAATCATACACGGGACAAATGTCGGGATTGCCCGGGTCGGTGCGACGTTTGCGCGCCGGGTCGGTGACCATCACTTTGGTTTTGGAACGAATGTCGGCGTCGGATTCAGAAAGCGTGATCGCGTTGCCGTAGGACTTGGACATTTTGCGACCGTCGAGGCCGGGAATCCGAGGAGTGGGTGTGAGGAGCACTCCCGGCTCTTCCAGAACCCCACTGAACGAGAGGAATGGCTTAAGGCTGGGTGGGATTTTCTCAAAAAAATTAGACAGCCCCATTTCCAGCACGCGCTGGCGTATGTAAGCGGTAGCAATTGTTTTTTGTTCGCCGGTAAGTTCTGCGCCTTCGGGAATGATGGGGTCGTTCGCGGCTACGTCCAATAACTTAAAGAGGACGTTGCGGCCAAGTTTGCGATTTTGCGGCGTGAAAATGTCGAGATTGATGTTGAACCCATAGAAAAGGTTAAAGCGGCGCACCAGTTCGCGGGTGAACTCGACATGAGAGACCTGGTCTTCGCCTACGGGGACGAAGAGGCCTTTTCCAGCTTCCGAGTACATCACGATGTCGGCAGCTTGCAGAACGGGATAGCCGAGGAAACCGTAGGTGTGCAAATCTTTGGTTTTGATATTCTCAAGCTGTTCTTTGTAGGTGGGAATGCGTTCCAACCAGCCCAGTGGCGTGACCATGGAAAGAAGCAGATGCAGTTCCGCGTGTTCAGGAACCAGCGATTGCAGAAAGATCGTGGATTTCGCGGGGTCAAGACCTGAGGCGAGATAGTCGATGGTAATTTGCAAACAATTTTCGGCGACGGCGGAGGTATCCGCGTAATCGCTGGTCAGCGCGTGCCAATCCACCACACAAAAGAAACATTCGTAAGAGGGATCGTTCTGGAGCTTGACCCAGTTTTGCAGCGCGCCGAAGTAGTGGCCGATGTGCAGACGGCCGGTGGGGCGCATGCCGGAGAGTACACGTTTTGTGGCGGTGGTGTTCAAGAAACGAGCCTCGATGAAATAGGAATGATCGTGCTTGTCTAAAAAGCATATCAGATATCGGCGATGAGACCTGCGGAGCCAGGTTTTGATCGTTCAGTCGAACCGTGGTGGCGGCGAGGCTTTGGCACGATCCCTCCACTCCCAGCCGGAAAACCGTCGGCTCTCCGGTCGGGATGACAGATTAAGCCCGCCCCGTGGGGCCCGTCCGCTCCTGCTAATTGCCCTTTTGATTGCGTTACTTCGCCAGCAGATCGCGGGCGATAATGGTCCGTTGAATTTCGCTGGTGCCTTCGTAAATAGAAATTACGCGAGCATCGCGATAGATGCGCTCCACCTCGGATTCGCGCGAGTAACCCTGGCTGCCGTGGATTTGCACGGCTTTGTACGCCACGCGATTGACCATTTCGCTGGCATAAAGCTTCGCACGCGAGGCCGCGGAACCCATTTTACCATTTGCATCCTTGATGGATGCCGCTTGATACAACAACACACGAGCAGCTTCAATCTCCGTATGCATATCAGCTAGCATCCATTGGATCACCTGGAAATCCGCGATGGACTTGCCAAATGCTTTGCGGTTGCGGGCGAATTTTGCGGATTCATAGAGTGCGGCTTGCGCCAGACCGACAGCTTGCGCGGCAATGCCGATGCGTCCTCCATCGAGCGCGGACAGAGCGATCTTGAGACCCTGGCCCTCTTCCCCCAGTCGATTAACCACAGGCACGACGCAATCCTTCAGAATGATTTCGACCGATGGCGAGCAGCGCTGTCCCATCTTGTCTTCGTGGCGGCCTACCTTGAAACCAGCAAAGGTTGGCTCCACGAGGAAGGCGGTAATCCCCTTCCCACCAGCTTCAGGATTCGTCTTTGCAAAAACGATTGAGACGCCAGCCGCGCTACCGTTCGTCACCCACGTTTTCGTGCCAGACAGTTTGTAGTTGTCGCCATCACGTGTGGCTCGCGCCTGAATGCCGGCCGCATCCGAGCCGGCGGCAGGTTCAGTCAAGCAGAATGCGCCAATGATCTCGCCAGACGCCAACGGCTTCAGGTAGCGCTGCTTCTGCTCATCGGTGGCGAACGCAAGCAGCGGAAGTTGCACGGCGGAATTGGTCACGGCCAGCGCAGTGGAAATCGCAGCGTGCACGCGGGCTACTTCTTCGATCATCAGAACGTAAGAGATGGTGTCAAGCCCGGGGCCGCCCCACTCTTCGGGCATCAGCATGCCGCAACAACCCATGGCGCCAAGCTCTTTGATGATGTCGAGCGGGAAGTGGTCGGATTTCTCCCAGTCTTTGACGTGAGGACGCACTTCGGTGGCCATGAATTCGCGAACCGTGTCGCGAATAAGGAGTTGATGATCGGAGAGAGAGAAGTCCATGGCAGGAGGGAATGTTAACACGGGAGATGAGGCAGTCTGTAGCCGGTAGTCATTAGCTTATAGTTGAAAATCGGGCACGTTGGAAGCGTTGTCATCCCGACCGAAGAGCCAGCGATTGAAGTTCAGTCTAAACCTGCAACGTTAGTGGCCACGGTGGGGGCCAATCGAAGGGTACACCGCCTGCTACCCTCTCTTGCGAAACTGTTTAAAGAGCCAACTCGAATACGTGCTGGCCAGAAGCAAGATAGCGTAGAAATCCCAACCACTGGCTGGCGACAGATAGTGCTTAAGCAAGAATCCTGCGCCAAAAAATGAACAAAAGAAAAACAGCATGACGACGAGGTCGTTCCTTGTCGGTTCCGCTTCGTCACTGACAATTGGTTGCCGATGGTCCCCGGAACCAAATAGTTCTGCCAATTGCGGCCTCTCCAAACTAGGTCACAGCTTGAACAATTCGCGCAGGCGCTTGGTCTGCTGGCGCGACACCGGGATTTCAGACTGTTTTTTGTCGTTCATTTTCAGCATGAAACTGGATTTGAACCAGGGCACCACTTCTTTAATGTGATGGATGTTGACGAGATAGGAGCGGTGCGAGCGCCAAAACGACTCGGACTGCAGCGCGTCGAAAAGTTCTTCCAGCGTGCGGTAGTTTGACGAGCCTTCGACATCTTTGGCCACGACGGTGATCAGCCCGCCCTCAATAGAAGCGAAAATCAGGTCTTCTGCGTCGACAAGCAGCAACCTTTGTTGCGATTTGACCAGTATCTTGGAGGGAGATGTGGCCTGCTTCGTGGCGCCGAGCTGGTTGACAAGCTGCTCCAGTCGTTCCGTGGGACTTACTTGAGTTTCAATTTCACGGCGGGCGCGTTGAATGGCTTTCGCGATGCGTGCTTTGTCGAACGGCTTTAGAACGTAGTCCACAGCATTCACGTCGAAGGCTTGCACCGCGTAGTGGTCAAATGCCGTCGCGAACACCACGTGTGGAACCTTCAGCTTTCGTTCGACGAGTTTCTTGAGGACGCCAAAACCGTCCAAGCCGGGCATCTGCACGTCGAGGAAGACCAAGTCAGGCGAATGTTCCTTGATCAAGTTGACGGCATCGAGGCCATTCTTGCCCTGGCCGATTAGGTTGATCTCCGGGAAAGCTTTCAGAAGGAAGGCTAGTTCGTCGCGAGCGGGCTTTTCGTCGTCAACAATGATGGTATTGATCGGCATGGGCGTATGAAGCGAGTATAGCGCAACCTTTCGATCGAAGGATGCGGCTCCGGCAGATGCGAGTTATGATACTGAATTCCATTTCCGAGGGGTGAAAGAACTTGGCGAAACAGGCGAAAGCACCGGTAAAAGGCGAAGAAAAGCTCCTAAGCAGCACCGTGATTTACGATGGTCCGATTTTTGGCGTACGCAGAGACGAAGTCATCGAACCGGATGGCTTGCACACTAAACGAGAGGTGATCACCCACCCTGGTTCAGTGGTGGTTCTGCCAGTTTTCGCGGATGGCCGCATCCTGATGATCCAGCAGTATCGCCATGCCACTCGCCAATACCTGTGGGAACTGGTGGCCGGACGTATTGACGGAGGCGAATCGCCAAAGAAGGCGGCGGCTCGCGAGTTGATTGAGGAAACCGGCTACCGGGCGAAGAAGTTCGAGGTATTCCTCGATGTATTTCCGACTCCCGGTTTCCTGGAAGAGCGTATGCTTATCCTGCTGGCTACAGGACTCACAGCCGGGAAGGCTGAACCGGAATTTGACGAGAAAATAATTTCCCACGCTTACAAGCCGAATGAATTGAAAAAAATGATGCAACAGGGCCAATTGCGCGATGCCAAATCCATCGCAGGGATCCTCTATTATCTTACTTTTCTAAAGTAGAATTCTTTTCCTGACAGTTTAATTCGATTTATCACAGGCCAAACTGTGCCTGCATCCACAACCGTTGAAATGTCCTATTGACTGGAATTTTCATTTTGATAGACTCCGCGCAATTCGTGCTCATTGCGGCGATTTAAATGATGTCCGCCCAAGGAGTCACCGTCAAAAGGAGACACGAAGTGCAAGGAACTGTGAAATGGTTTAATAATTCCAAAGGATACGGATTCATCGGACGTGAAGACGGTCCGGATGTCTTCGTGCACTATTCGGCAATTGTCGGGGATGGTTACCGAACGCTGCAGGAAGGAGACCCGGTAGAGTTTGAGATCGTGCAAGGTCCCAAGGGACCGCAAGCCTCGAACGTTGCCAAAGCGGGGTAGTCGAAATAATTGAAGTCATGAATGTCAATTTGCCGGCGGTGGGCGAGGGCCTTTCCGCCGGTTTTTGTTGGTGGCAAGAGGTGCTAAATAGGAAGGCGAGCACGATAGGTTGCCAGTGCCACTTCTAAACCAACCCGGATTATACTGTCGCTATGGACAACAAACAGATTGCACGAATTTTGCAGGAGACGGCACAACTCCTGGAGATCGATGGGGCCATCATCGGGCGTTACCGCAGCTACGAGAAAGCAGCTGAGCTGATCGCCAGCCTGCCCGACTCCGTGGAACAACTGGTGGCAACCCCGGAGAAGTTGACGGAGTTGCCAGGCATCGGCGACCGCATGGTCGAACACCTTGCGGAAATCGTCAAAACGGGAGATTACAGCCTGCGCGCGAAACTCCTGAAGAAATATCCGGCGACGATTCTCGATTTACTGCAACTCCAGTCACTTGGCCCGAAAAAAGTGGCCTTCTTGTGGAAGACTTTCAAGGTCGCCACTGTCGAGGACGTGGCAAAGATTGCCAAAGAAGGAAAGCTGCGCGATCTGGCGGGATTCGGCGAAAAGAGCGAGCAGAATATCCTCAAAGCCGTGGAAGTCTTCAAGAAGTCGTCCGGGCGATTCCTCATCAGCGTAGCTGAAGCCGCTGCACGCGCGATCACCGCGCACATTCAACAGGTAGGAAAGGCCGTAGAATCAGTTACGCCGGCTGGATCCTTGCGGCGCGGCAAAGAAACCGTAGGCGACCTGGATTTGCTTCTCACCCTGGCCGAGGGGCACACTTCGCAAAAGGAAGTGGACCGTATCGCGGAACACATTTTGACGTTTCCGCTGATTGACCAGAAGCTGGCACATGGCGAGAACAAGGTCAGCTTCACGCTGCAGGACGGTTTACAGGTCGACGTCCGTCTGCTGGAAAAAAAGAATTTCGGCGCCGCCCTGCTGTATTTTACTGGTTCGAAAGAACACAACGTTGCGCTGCGCGGCCGTGCAAACGACCTCGGCTATACCCTGAATGAATACCAGTTGGCAACTCTCAAAGCCGAAAAGCACGTTGCCAGCAGGACCGAAGAAGAGATCTACGCGAAATTGAAACTGGACTTTGTTCCACCGGAGTTGCGCGAAAACGCGGGGGAAATTGCCGCAGCAGAAAATCACGAATTGCCAAAGCTCATCGAGCTGAAGGACATGAAGGGCGACCTTCAGATGCACACAACCGCAAGCGATGGAAAGAACTCCATTGAGGAGATGGCTGCGGCGGCAAAGGCTCTCGGACACGAGTACATCGCGATTACCGATCACTCGAAAGCCGTCACAGTAGCCAATGGCCTGAACGAAAAACGCATGGCAGAGCATATCAAGAATCTGCGAGCGGCCGACTCAAAGGGGTTAGGAATCAGGGTGCTGGTGGGCTCCGAGGTAGATATCCTGAAGGATGGCGCGTTGGACTATTCGGACGAGATTCTGGCGCAACTGGATGTCGTGGTCTGTTCCGTCCACTCGTATTTCAATATCCAGAGGTCGGAAATGACGGAGCGGATGCTGGCTGCCATTGAGAACCCCTACACACAGATCATCGGTCATCCAACCGGGCGCCTGCTGCTGCGTAGGGATCCCCTCGATTACGACATGGAGAAAATACTTGATGCCTGCGCGAAACAGGGCGTGGCGATGGAGTGCAACTCTTACCCTGACCGCCTGGATTTAAAGGACGTTTACCTCCGGATGTGCAAGGACCGAGGCGTGAAGGTGGTAATCTCCACCGACTCACACACAGCGTCAAACTTGTCCTTCATTCATTACGGAGTGACCATGGCCCGGCGCGGCTGGCTGGAGAAGAAGGACGTGATCAATACCCTGCCGACGGACAAGTTCCTTGCCGCGTTACGAGCCAAGCCCGGCGTAAGCACTCGTCAACAAGGGGCTAAGAAGAAGGCCGCCAAGGGCGGGTAGGCCTGTAACTCTTCAGGCCCGGAGCTTGGGCGGCGCGCCTTCTCTGGGAACATTTTACAGGGTACCTTCGTTTATAGGGTTAGAAGCGCCTGGAGGCGAGATTCCATGAAGACACTGACTGGTCGGTTGGGTGGTCTGGGGCTGGGATTGGCTGCTTTGCTGGTGGCAGGAACCTTGCAAGCCCCCGTTGCGACAGCAGAGGAAGTGGTCAAGTCATTTACCGTCAGCGGGCACGCCAAGGTACGCGTGCAAACGGACGATGGGGCGGTCCGGGTTTCGACGGGCGATATCAAGCAGGTGGAAGTCCGCGTGACCTACCGCGGCTACACTTTGGACAAGGATCTTCGGATCTCCGCAACCCAGAGCGGCGATAGCGTCGAAGTCGTTGCGAAAACCGGCAGTAGCTGGAGTTGGAACTGGGGCGTAAACCACCGCGAATTGCGGGTGGAAGTCCATATGCCTAAGGACGCCGACCTTGATGCCACTACCGGCGACGGCTCGGTAGAGGCGGACTCGATCATGGGAAACTTGGATATTAAGACTGGTGACGGACACATTACGGTGCAGGGCGCGAAAGGCGACATTCGGCTGCGTACCGGTGATGGTGCAATTGAAGGCCGCGGCCTGGATGGCCGTGTGGACGCTTCCACAGGTGATGGCCATATCAACATCCAGGGGCGGTTTGACTCCCTGAACCTTAAGTCAGGGGATGGCAGCGTTACCGCGAAGGCCAATGGCGGCTCGAAAGTGCAATCAACCTGGAATATCCATACAGGCGACGGCAGCGTCGATTTAGAGCTTCCTGGTGAACTCCAAGCCAACATTGATGCCAGCACACACGACGGCCACATCAGCCTGGATATCCCTGTAACGGTGGAAGGAACCTTCAGCTCCTCCCGTATCAATGGAAAGATGAATGGCGGCGGAACACCAATCATCGTCCGGACGGGCGACGGATCGATTCACCTGAACAAGAGCTAAGCTCAAAAGCTATAGCAGTACTAGGCTGCAATTCTGTGGGTTGCGGAGAACAAAGTTGCCCTTCCCAAGATACAGACGCTGAAGCGGGTGGCTGTAAGTCGCTCATTACAATAAACAAGACTTCTGGCAATAACCGTGCCTCCAAACTACGTGTTTGGAGGCGCTTCCCTTGATCGTTGTGATCCTCACGTTAGCGATCTTTGTACTGTTTGTCATCTCCTTGACCAGCTCCCTTTTCACGCAGGGCCGCCGGACTCGTTAGAGACTGCCGGGAACAGATGTGTAGTCATTTTAGGGCTTTTGCGCCGTGTGAGCGGCGACAGCGTCCATGGCTCGTAAAGAGTAAATCAGGGCTGCGCCGGCGTTCATAGCCATTGCCACGCCAAGGGCCTCGGAAATTTCTTCCCGTGAAGCACCCGCCTTAAGAGCGGCTTCCGTGTGAAATACAATGCACCCGTCGCATCGCGTGGTTACAGCCACGGCAAGCGATATCAGTTGCCGGGTCTTTTCGCCCAGGCGAGAATCTTTGCTATTGGCACCGGAAAGGGTCTGATAACCCTTCAAAGAGTCAGGAGAGAGCTTTCCGAATTCCGGGATAGCCTTTAGCAGATCGGATTGATAACTTTTCCAGTCGAGAATCATCGTGCTTCCTTTCTGAAGCGGGAATGTAGTGCAGGTTCCGATTATATGATAGCGAGTGGCCGCAAAGCGTTCTTGCTTGGAATTGAGCGAACTGTTTACACGAGATTGACGAAACAGAGGATGAGGAAACCCAATCTTGGGGCATTTAACATGAAGACTTGGAGAGTTTGCGCGTTACTTATTTCGCTGTGGATTTGTGCGATTGCAAGAGGACAGACTTCCGCTACCAATATAACCGTTACCGGCACACTGACGCGCGTGATGGCGATTGGCGGTGAGTCGACGGGCTGGGCGATTCAATTCGATAATCAAACTCCGGTGCAGGGAAAACAAGTGAGTTCAATTGAAGTGAAGTTCAACGATCCCACGCTGGCTGAAAAATACGTAAACAAACGTGTGAAAGCCAAGGGACGGTAACGCACCGCCATGGAGTCGAAACGGGCGAAGTCGCGATTCTGGAAGTCACTACCGTCAAGGCGCTGAAGCCTCTAAAACCACCGACCGGGCCCTGACGAAGCCGGGAAGCAAATGCGCTACCGTGAAGTAAGGTCGAGCGACATCAGAACCTCGTCATAATACTTGCCACTTTGCTTTAGTGCGTGTTTCTCCAGACCATATCGGCGGAAACCCATACCTTCATAAAGACGGATTGCTCCCTCATTCTCGCTGACTACCACAAGCAGGATAAGTTCAATCCGGCCGCGCGAGGCTTGAATGACGGCCTCTACCAGTTGACGTCCCACCCCGGCCTTCCTGACTTTCGGCCTGACGTACATGCTGCGCAGAAGTCCCTTGTGGCACTCCTTGCTCCCTTCCAGGAAAGTAAGTGCCACGATACCGACAAGCTTCGTGCTCTGGAATGCACCGAACATCTGAGATGAGATCATCCAAGCCGCGTATTTTGAAACGGGCGCGTCCTTCTCCGCTTCGTAGGTGCTGCCAAAGGCTTCGGGGTCGGTACGCAGGGCTTCCAGTCGAATCTCTCGAAACGATTCCGCATCCTCGGGAGTCAACAATCGCACTTGAATGGAAGGAATGCTCACCTTTCCATTCATAGCGCAACAGGTTCATCTCGACAACAAGGAAGAAATGTCAGGTAGGATTTCTGGGAAATAGCCGCGATGTGATACTGTTTTTGATTCGCTCTCGCTCCGCGAAATGCCCCAGGGGCATTGACCGTCAATTCCTCAGGCCTGAAGGCCCGAGTTACAGGGGAAGTTCCCGATGAAAACTTCGTACAACGGATTGGCTGTGCCAGGTGATGGAAAGGCGATTGGCTACAGTAACGGCCTGCTGCAGGTGCCAGACAATCCGATCATCCCGTTTATTGAAGGAGATGGCACCGGCCGAGACATCTGGAAGGCTTCACGAAGAGTCTTTGACGCGGCGGTGACAAAAGCGTACGGCGGAAAGCGCCACGTCGCCTGGTTCGAAGTTTTTGCCGGTGAAAAAGCATTCAAGACCTTCAAGCAGTGGTTGCCCGACGAGACGGTAGAAGCGGCGCGCGATTTCCGAGTGTCCATCAAGGGTCCGCTAACTACCCCAGTGGGTGGCGGCATCCGTTCCTTAAACGTAGCGCTGCGCCAGATCCTGGATTTGTATGCCTGCGTCAGACCGGTTCGCTATTACCCGGGAGTTCCTTCTCCCGTTAAAGAGCCCGAAAAAATGGACGTGGTGATTTATCGCGAAAACACCGAGGACGTCTACATGGGCATCGAGTGGAAGTCGGGTACGCCAGAGGCCAAGAAACTGCTCGAATTCCTGAATCACGAAATGCTGAAGGACGGCAAGAAGCAAATCCGCTGGGATTCCGGAGTGGGAATTAAGCCGATTTCGCCGACAGGAACCAAGCGATTAGTCCGTCGCGCGATCAAGTATGCCCTGGACAGTGGCCGGCCGAGTGTCACTCTGGTACATAAGGGCAACATTCAGAAGTTTACGGAAGGTGGATTCCGCGACTGGGGTTACGATCTGGCCCGCGAAGAATTCCGTGGGCAGACCGTCACAGAACGCGAGAGCTGGATCGTGGATAATCTTGATAAGAATCCGGCGCTTTCGATCGAAGCCACTGCCGCGCTGATCGAACCGGGATTGGAACAAGCTACCGCCGATTTCCAGAAAGGTGTGTTCGCCGAAGTGAAAGCGACACTCGACGCCATTTACGCAACACACGGCAAAGGTCAGTGGAAGAAAAAACTAATGATTAACGACCGTATTGCCGATTCAGTCTTCCAGCAGATGTTGCTGCGACCCAGTGAATATAGTGTGCTTGCTACTTCCAATTTGAATGGAGACTACCTCAGTGATGCGTGCGCCGCGCAAGTGGGCGGATTGGGCATGGCTCCCGGTTCGAACATTGGCGATGGTTATGGAGTTTTTGAGGCAACTCATGGAACCGCTCCCAAATACGCGGATAAGGACGTCATCAATCCCGCCTCCGTCATGCTGTCTGGTGCGATGATGTTTGAATTTATGGGTTGGGGCGAGGCGGGAAAACTGATCGAGAGCGGCATCGCCAAGACCATTCAGCAGAAAAAAGTCACTTACGACCTGGAGCGGCTAATGACCGGCGCTACCAAGCTGGGCACATCGGCATTTGCCGATGCGATTGTCGCGAATATGTAGAAGTCGAGATCGATTGATTCTTCAGGAGGCAGGAGCTTCGGCTCCTGCATTAGTATGCTGGCAGACACTGGGCCTTAGCCCCTGAGGACTCAATACGCTCTCTACTCTGAACCAGTAGGACAACAATTTCGCTCGAAGGATTACAGGCACTACGCACAAGGAGAGGCACGCAATGAGCAGGAACAAAGTAACGGTAGTGGGCGGTGGATTTGTTGGTTCGACCACGGCGCAACGAATTGTGGATCTGGAGCTCGCGGACGTAGTGTTAACCGATATTCTGGATGGCCCACCCGCAGGCAAAGCGCTCGACATGATGGAATCCGGCCCGGTTACGCGCACCGATTCGCATGCCACAGGCATTTCCACGGCGAGCGGCGATTACAGCGCAACTGCTGGCAGCGATGTGGTCGTGATTACTGCTGGCTTCCCCCGCAAGCCTGGCATGAGCCGCGACGACCTGCTGAAGGCCAACTACGACGTAGTGAAGGCAGTAGTCGAGCAGATTGTTAAGCATTCGCCCAACTGCATCATCATTGTCGTCACGAATCCTCTGGACGCCATGGCGCAAGCGGCGTTCAAGGTCAGCGGTTTCCCGAAAAACCGCGTGCTGGGCATGGCAGGCGTGCTGGATTCCGCGCGCATGAGCACCTTCGTGGCACAGGAATGCAAAGTCAGCGTCGAAAACGTTCACTCCTTCGTTCTAGGCGGACATGGCGACGACATGGTTCCACTGCCGCGCTACTCGACCGTCGCTGGTATTCCCCTGCCCGATTTGCTGCCCAAAGAAAAGATCGACGCGATCGTGGACCGCACACGTAAGGGTGGTGCGGAGATCGTGAACCTGTTGAAGACCGGTTCAGCGTATTACGCTCCATCGGCTTCCGCCGTTGAAATGGTTGAGGCAATTCTCAAGGACAAAAAGAAAATCCTGCCCTGCGCCGTCTATCTCGAAGGCGAGTACGGAATCAAAGGTCTGTTCGTTGGAGTGCCCGTAAAGCTCGGCGCAAAGGGTGCCGAAGAGATCATCCAGATCAAACTGACCGCCGAAGAGAATGTGGCTCTACAAAAGAGCGCAGCCAGCGTGAAGGAACTAGTCACCGTTCTCGGTATTTAGCGAAATCCAGGCACTATGTGGGGCTTGGACAAACCGCCATTCGAAGTCGCTGATGGTTACGGAATTGATGTCAGCAATCTCGAAGCAGCTTGCAGTTGGTACAAAGAAAAACTGGGCTTTCGTGACGCTCCGGAAGTGGACGAAGACGACTCCGGACGGCCATTCCGCGGACTTAAGCTCGCAGACAAGGGTACTGCGCTATCTCTTGTAGAGAAAAACCAAGAAACGCAAGCGCAGCAACATATCATTTTCTACGCTTCGAAGTTGGATAAGGCGCGAGACTGGCTCGTCAAGCGCGGAATCCCGGCCAGTGCCGTTGAGACCGATTCTGGCGGAAATCGCTTCTTCAAGTTCCAGGACCTAGACGGTAACACAATCGAGGTCTGCCTGGAGCCATAGCGCAGAGCTTTAAGAGAGGAAGCTGCTCGGCTCGTTCAGAAACCGAACAGCTTCCCTGCACCGATCACTAGCCCCAGAGTAAATACCGCAATGACGACTTCCCCGATGAAGCCGACGGCAAAGGGACGTAACCCTTGCTTGCGCATTTCCCTGAAGTTTGTGCGGAGACCGACACCCGCGAATGTCAACAGAAACGCCCAGCGGGAGAGATTGGCTAAAGCAGTGTTCTGATCTTTCGTAAAGAATCCAGCGGTAGCCAGTGCCGAGATCAGCAAAAAGCCCAAAACAAATTTAGGAAATTTCTGCCACAGAAATTTCGCCTTGTTACCGACAACCTGCGCCTGTCCTTTGCTGGCCCAGTAGATGGCGTACGCAAGCACGACAAAACCGATCAGCGCGTTGCGCGTCGTCTTGGTCAGCACCGCAAGTTTCGCCGCGGCATCGGAATAAAGCGCGCCCGCAGCCGTCGCTTCAGCAGTATTGTCCACGGCTAACCCCGCCCAAACGCCGTAAGCGTGATCGCTAAGGTGCAAGTAGTGGCCAATCAAGGGAAACGTGAACAAGGAAATCGCGCCCAATGCCAGAATCGCGGCAATCGCGAAGGAAGAGTCTTCATCATCAGCCTCAATCGCGCCTTTCGTGGCAATGATGGCGCTGACGCCGCAAACCGCGGAGCCCACTGCCAGCAGCGTCGTGAGCTTCGGCCGCAGCCCGAACGCCCGTCCTAGCAGCGTCATGAACGCGATCGCGCCCGTGATCTCAATGCCCACAAGCAGGATGCTGACTCCGCCCAGCTTCCAGACATCGCCCAGCAAGAACCGCGAGCCGAGCAGCACGATTCCAGCCTTCAGCCAGAATTCATACGTCGCAACACCGGGCTTGAAAATCTCCGCAAGCCCGAAAATGTTCGAGATAGCCAAACCGATCAGGATCGCCCAGAGCACGTACTCGATGTTGGGAAAAATCAGGTGATGCGTTTTCGCGTAGAGATTGACGTTCCTCTCGAGCAACTTGCCGCCATAGCCGATTACGGCCAGCAACGCAATCCCGGGAATCAGACGAAAACACTGGGTGCGTAACGATATGGGTGTTGCTTGTGGCAAAACGAGCGTCTCAGCCATTTATTCCCCCATGTGAATTGCGTTCGTGCATTACCAGTTGACGCGCGGGATCACTCCCGTGCGAATCAAGAGCGCCGCAAGAAAGGCCAGGATTACAGCCCAGGAATCCAGCGAAAGACGACTCTTCTTGGTCTCCTCTTTCCTCGTTGACGATTGCGTCATGCCATTTCTCCTTTGTAGAAATTCAAGAAATCAGCGCGTCCTGCAAGACTCCGGCATCTGCCGACTTCTCCAGCCAATCCGCGCCGGCAGAGACAATTGCGTCTGGCGCTACTACTCGCCCAACAATCAGGACGGTAGGCGCAGGCAATGGTGAAGTCTCTGCCAGTAAGGCGGCGGTCGATATCTGCGTAACTTGATCGGGCTGAGTAGCCTTGGAAACCAGCACGCACGGCGTCGCCGAGGGCACTCCCGCTTGCAGCAGCCAGTTCGACACCTCGGCATAATTTGGCCCAGGCATGTACACCACCACAGTGGTGTCCGTCGTGAGTGTGCTTCGAAGCAATTGTTGCGCTTCCGGTGAGCGCGAAAATGTGGTGAACAGAACATTAGAAGCCAGCGCTCTATCGGTCAGCGGTGCGCCCGCAGCGGCAGCCGCTCCAAACGCGGCGGAAATGCCCGGAACGATTTCAAACTCGATCTCGGCTTCGCGAAGAGCGTGAATTTCTTCCGCGGCACGGCCAAACAGCAACGGATCGCCGCCTTTCAATCGAACAACCTGCGCATGTCGTCGCGCAGCAGCTATCAGTAAAGAATTGATGTCCGGTTGCGTGAGCAGTTTGTAGCCGTGGCGCTTACCCACATCAATGCGCTCGGCAGTCTCCGGGATGAGTCGCAGAGTTTCTTCGCTCACCAGCGAATCGTGCAGAACGATATCGGCGCTCTGGAGTATCCGGAACGCCTTGCGTGTGAGGAGTTCCGGATCGCCAGGACCCGCTCCTACTAGAAATACCTTTCCCATCAGGCGACTCCTTGCTTCGAATTGCTTGAATTTGCCTGTTCCATGAATTTCTCGAACATGGGCTGGCTTGCCAAAGCATGCAGCCAACGTTTCGTGGCCTCTGGTTCCGAGGTGAGTTTAAGGAATACGGGAAACAGGCTCATGGACGGTCCTCGATTGTGTGTGGCACCTGGTCTACGGGAATATCGCGAAGCGCTATTTCGACTTCGTCTGCAGGTTTGCCAGAAAGGACGGACCGCAGCGACTCAACAGAATGCCTGGCGAGAAATCGCTGCAACGATTCATCGTGACGGCGGTTGCCGTGGAAAAAGTTGAGCAGACGCGCAATAGCATCGGGCACTTCGATGGAAGCGCAGCGGAAGCCAATCGGACGGGCGATCGATGCAACATGGCCGACACTGCCGCCCACACAAAAGTAATACGCATCGACCAGCACGACGCCATCGAGTCTTACTTTTTTTCCTTCGATGCCAATGTCCGCGATCCAGTGCTGGCCGCAGGAGTTCGGGCAGCCGGTGATGTGGATCCGTATGTCGTCCTGATAGCCAGGGAGTCGCTCTTCGAGCTGTTCTGTAAGCCAGCGAGCGAAGCCTTTTGTTTCGGTCAGCGCAAGCTTGCAAAATTCCGATCCCGTGCACGCAACCGTGCCGCGCACGAAAGAAGAGGTTTGCACAGGAAGACCGGCGGCGGAGAGTTCCCGAACAACGGTCTGAACATGCTGTTCCGGGATGTTGATGAGCAGGAGGTTCTGCATCAGGGTAGCGCGGAGATGGCCGTCGGCGTAACGCTTGGTGAGGCTGGCGGCAATGCGCAACTGATCGGGCGTGATTCTGCCACGTACTACAGCAGCGCCAACGGAAAACAGGCCGCGTTGCTTTTGTGGAATTACACCAAGGTGATCGCGATGAACACCGGCAGGAAGTTCTTCCTCAACCGCGGGATCAAGTGCGTAACCAAGTTCGGCCTCGACAGCGCTAAGAAACGAATCTGCGGCCCAACCATGCTGCAGGAACAGATACTTCATACGAGCCCTCTTACGGGACTCTCGCAACGGATCACTGGCGCGAAATACATTGGTGATTGCTCGCGCGACCGGAATCACCTGTTCCCATCGAATGAATGCATTCAGTTTGACAGCCAGATGAGGTTCGGTAGAAAGTCCGCCAGCGACGCGAACCGTGAACCCAATCTCCTCCCGGCCATCTGCGAACCGGCGGCTGGCGGTGAATCCGATGTCGTTAATTTCTGGATACGAACACCATTCGGGGCAACCGGTAATGGTGATTTTGAATTTACGCGGGAGATTGTAGAACTCAGGATTGCCACCCAGTTCTTTGTCCAGAGCTAGGGCAATCGAAGAGACGTCTGCGATCTCATGGGCATGTAGACCGGCAAGTGGGCAGCCCGTGATATTACGCACCACGTCACCGCAGGCCCCGGTAGTGCGCAAACCCACCTCCTGAAGGCGCTCGAGGATCTCAGGAATGTCTTCGATACGAATCCAATGGAGCTGGATGTTTTGCCGGACCGTAATGTCGGCCACACCATTTCCGTATTTATCAGAAAGCTCGGCAATGAGCAGGGTTTGCTCAGCGGTAAGGAGCCCATTAGGGATCCGTATCCGCACCATGAAGTACTGCACGGACTTCCCTTCACCGTTCTTGCCACCGACGACTCCCAATCCATCACCCTGGGTATAAATGCCCCAAGAGCGGAAATAGGTTCCAAGCCATTCGGGTGGCACCGAATCGAAGCCCTTGCGTGCAAACTCGCGGATCTCATCCAGATGGTCCCAGGCATTCTTCTCGCGTTTCAGGCGTTCGACGCGCTCTGATTTGGTTTCCTGCGGTAATGACATTCAATTTGCTCCAGAAATACAAAAAGCCCACGTGGCCTGGAATCTGGCACGTGGGCTTCGAGAGTCTTAGAGTGAAACTGAGCTAAGTTCGAATGCGCAACTGGCCAGAGCAATCAAGCGGACAACAACAGACGGTTGTCGCGCAGCAACAGATGCTCTGGCAGAAAGAATTCATATCCGTTTTAGGGTACGTGCAGGTGAACTCGAAGTCAATTGCGTCATGAATGCAATTATTGGATAAATTGAATTCAGAAATTGAATAGCTCAGAGAGTGGGGTAACTCTTCCTCTGCTGACCGGGGCGGACGAAGCCGCCCCCTTCAGCAGGATAAAGTTACTGTGGCTTGGGAGCAGTACTAGCCGGCTTAGCGGCAGGCTTGGCGGTAGTCGCCGGTTTCGGCGCGGTAGCAGGTTTCGCGGGTGTAACGGCTACTCCGACGAGGGTTGCGGATTTAATGATATCCATCTTGGGATACTTCGTCTCAATGTACTTCTTGCCGCCCTTGGTAATGGCCTCCTGGTCCAAGTCGCCTCCGTACTGATCGTAAAACATATTGACGACCTTCATGCCGTCGCCATCGACAATGCCAAACGGTGTGAATCCCTGGTTGTCCAGCCCAGGATTGTCCTTCAAATTGATGAAGAGTTGTGTGGTGCGCGTGTTAGGACCAGCCGTTGCAAACGTAACAGTTCCCTTTTTGTTGCTCTGATTATGCGAGTCGTCCTTGATCGTGGCCTTTTCCCAAGCCGCAGCAACCGACGGGTAGGCGCTGATGCCAAACTGTGCCACGAACTCTGGTATCACGCGGAAAAAACTGGCGTTGTCAAAATAATGGTGCTTCACCAGATTGTAAAAGCGATCCGCTCCCAGGGGCGCCCAGGCACGAGTGACGGTCATGGTAAATTCCCCGCGGGAAGTGTCGAATTTAACTTGAAATGAGACAGGAGCCACCTCTTTCAGCAACGCCGGCTTCAGCAGAGCCCGGTCATATGTGGCGGCAGCAGCAGGTTTCGCCGCAGTGGTAGTCGCTGCTTTGGGCTTCGCCGCAGGAGCGGGCGTACTTGCCGGCGCTTGTGCAAGCGCCAATGAGCCCATCGTCACAAAAGTGAATGCTACAAATGCAGCATGACAAACTGACTTTGTGGAACGCATGTGAATGATTTCCTCCGATGGTACTAACGGTAATTAATTTGTTTCCTGGCCCACTCGGACCTTGTGCGTAGGCACTGGCAAACGCAATATGCCGCAATGCCTGTCCTCACTGAGACTTCCAATCAGCGAAGCCGCACCATAACCAACCGCATTCTATGTTAGGAGAGCGCTGGTAGGAAGTGTCTAACAAAGGCAGCGTGACCAAAAAGAAGCTTATTCCGCACCCGGAAACCCCAGCGGCATTTGGTCGGGTGGTAATCCCGCGGCAAGTTCGTCATGCAATCGGCGGCTCAAATCGTCGCGATGTTCAAACGCGTACTCTGCCGCGTTGATCGGTGCAAGAAATTCCACCAATATGTCGCCAGGACTGATCAAGAGGCTGCGCTTTTGCATGATGCGATGAGCGTTCGAGCAGGCGACCGGCACAATCGGCACACCCGCTTTAATCGCCATCACAGCTACTCCCTTTTTAAAATGTTGAAGACGTCCATCCGGGCTGCGCGTGCCTTCCGGATAAATCAGGAAGGACTGTCCTTGTCGCAAAGACTCCGTGGCCTGCTCGAGGCTGACGATCGCGGAATCTCGATTGAATCGATCGACCGGAATAAAATGCGCGAGAGTAAATGCCTGGCCGACGATCGGGTACCTAAACAGCGAGCGCTTCAGAAGAATGGCGATCCGCCGCGGAATAGCTCCGACCACGGCCGGCGCATCCGCGGAACTGGTGTGATTTGCCGCGAAAATGCACGTCTCAGGGGGTATGCGCTCAATTCCTTTGACGTGAACATGGACACCCACGCAATTGATGAAGAACATGACCCCGCGAATGGCCGCCCAATACAATGGCTCGACGTTTTTGGTGATAGCGGTATAAATCAGCAGGGGCGGTCCCGCAATCAGGATATACAGTGTGATGGAGATGCAAATAAACGCTGCACGAAGCATGGATTGAGGAAACTTTCTCGAATCATACAGGAATCGTCAAGGCTTATTACCGGGCATTGGCTGTAACCGGAGCCGTCGTGCCGTGGAGCAAACCCTCGCGAATATGTTTCTCGCGCTCCGTAGCGTGCGAAGATTCGGCCACCTGGTAGCGTTTCTCGCGAAGTTCTCCCAGTCGCACCGGGACGTCCTCCTCTTTCTCCGCGCCTGCGTGGCGCACGCGAAGAATGATTTCGTCGCCAATCTTCTGCGAAAGGACCCAGCGTTCCGGCCGCCTTGGAGGATCGCCGTTGTTCCACCTCAGGATTTCATCCCCAGTGCGCAATTGCGATTTGGTGGCGGGAGCTTCGGGATCGATGCTGCGAACAACGATCGGGCCATTCCCCTGATTTTCGACGGCAAAGCCAAGGATCGGACGGACAGTTTCGCGAGCGCGCAATTCTAATCCGCTGAGGGCAAAGACCTGGTCATACGGTAACGGCACGGCGCCACTGACGTAGTCTTTGAAGAATTCGCCCAGCGAAGCGCCTGTCACTTTTTCCGCGGTAAGGCGAACGTCCAGGCTGTCACGGTAGAACTTTCCTTCCTTGGCAAACTCCGTGTTCATGGCACGCAACACATCATCGAGGCTCTTCTGGTTATCCGTTCGATCTCGAATGACAATGTCCAGGAGCACCCCGAGGACCTGCCCCTTTGTGTAATACGAAACGCTCCGTTGCGGTTGCGTGTACAGGGCGTACTTTTCCAACCAGGCGTCCAGGCTGGATTCTTCGGCACTCTGCCATTGCTCTGCGGGACTAGCCTCAATCTCGCTGATCTGACTGCCCAAATCCTGGTAGAACTCCTGTTTGCTCCACAACCCCGTACGCACCAACGTATAGGAACCGTACGTGTTCGTAACCCCTTCGGCAAACCACAGAGAGCGTGTGTACATCTCTCGCGTGTAATCGACAGGCTCGAGCGTTGCCGGCCGGATACGTTTTACATTCCAAAGATGAAAAAACTCATGAGCGGATACATTCCACATGTAGGCATCGGAGGGAACGAAAATAGCCGTGGAGTTCGCATGTTCCATCCCACCACCCGAGCCCGCAGCCGCTTTCCCCACGTGGAACAGGAATGTGTATTTCTGGTAGGGGGCTCCCTCCATTAATTTAAGCTCGTAAGCACAAATCTTGCGCAGCGCGTTCTCCACGTCGTGTTTCTTGTAATTGTTCCCATGAATCACCACCTCGACAGGTGGAGTGAGGTCGTGAATCGTGAATTGCTCAAAGTTAGATGCTTCAATGGGCGCATCTGCCAGGGCATCGTAGCTCGGGGCTTTCAGTAGCGTCCCGTCGCTTTGATTCGCAACCAATGCCGACGACGCCACTTTCCATCCGGCCGGAATATCCTGCAATACCAGAGAGCAATCCTCGCTGCGCCGATCGGGCACGTACAGAAGGATCATTACTGGGTTAACGAAAGCATGTTCGGAATTCAATTGCGTGCTGAATGGCCCAACGTCGTCCCAGAACGTCGCGTACGTCACTTTTACGGTTCCAGTCGCGTTAACCTGCCAAGTCAGCTTGTCGAGCTTGGTGACGCCAACTTTCTGGCCATCTGCGAACGCTTCCACTTGCTGCACGTGGCTGCTGAAATCGCGAATCTCATACAGGGCGTTCCAGGCAGCCATTTGTAGCTTCAGTTCACCGTGCACATCCGGAATTTCGACCATCACCCTGAAAAGGTGCTGCTCCGGGTGCACCAGAGAAACGGTGTAGCGAATGGCAGCCGACGAAGGCTGCGTGAACAGCGCTAGTAGCGTCAGAGCCACAACCGCAATCTGCCAACGGCGATGCCTGATCACCTTGCCGTGAAATGGGATGCCCGCATTGGCAGAACCGCGAAACGCCATCACCGCGCGTGAGCCTCGGAAGGAATTTGCCGTGAAGAGAGTCGTTTCAGCAGCTTTTCGCACAACCCGTCAAAGCTTCCATTGGACATGATTAGTAAGAGGTCGCCTGGATTGGCTTCGGTTGCCAGCATCTCCGCGATGGCATCGGCGTTTGGAAGCACATTCGCATCCCTGCCCAAGGCTCGCACCGTGGTGGCGACTGTTTCCGGGTCCAGACGTTGCTCTTCATTGAGGAGTCCAGCGCGATGCACACTTCCGAGCACCACGTGATCGGCCAGCGCCAGGGATTCCGGAAGGGTGTCTTGAAACGTCTTGCGTCGCATGGAGTTGGAACGCGGTTCAAGAACAGCCCAGAGCTGTCGATCGGGCCAGCGTAGTCGCGCTGCCTGAATCGTCGCGCGAATCGCGGTAGGATGATGCGCGAAATCGTCTACAACCAGAATACGATCCACCTCTCCCTTAACATCCATTCGACGGCGAACGCTGCGAAACGTTTCCAATGCCTTTTGAATGGCAGGAAGAGGAATGCCACGGCCATGCGCTACGATGAGGGCGGCCATCGCGTTCAGGACGTTGTGATGCCCCGTTGCCGACAATCGGAATTCGCCGAAATGCTGTCCCTTTTGCGACAGAGAGAATGCCATACCCTCCCCATCGGACTTCATATTCGTCGCTATCCAGTCGTTGCCCTTTTCGAAACCGTACCGAATCACCGGGCAGAACGCCTTGACCGTCACACTGTGAAGAGCTTCACCCGCTTCCGAGTCTCCCCAGACAACAACGCTTCCCCGTCGGGGTACGAGGTTAACTAGACGCCGGAAGGCCAGCTGGTACACCTCGAAATCCGAGTAGATATCCGCGTGGTCGAACTCCAGCGACGTGATAATCAAATCGTCCGGCTGATAGTGAAAGAACTTGGCCGCTTTATCCCAATAAGCGCTGTCGTATTCGTCGCCCTCAAGGATAAAGTCGTCTCCGCTTCCCAGTTGATAACTCTTCCCAAAATTCTCCGCGATTCCGCCAACCAGAAAGCTTGGGTGCCGTCCCGCAACTTCAAAGATCCAGGCCAGCATGGCGGTTGTCGTCGTCTTCCCATGCGTTCCGCTGACAACGATGGAGTGCTTCCCAGGAAGAAACTCTTCTTCAAGAATCTCCGGAAGTGAACGGTGAGGAATTCTGCGCTCCAGCATCTCCTCCACTTCCACATTCCCGCGCGAAATCGCATTTCCCACAACGATCAGGTCTGGCGCAGGCGTCAGATGTGCCGCATCGAAAGAAGTGAAGTACGCGATGCCAAGCGATTCGAGAAACGTGGATGCCGGCGGGTAGACCCCGGCGTCTGCGCCAGTGACGCGATAGCCGCGCTCTCGCAACATGCCAGCCAGCGGAGACATTGCCGAACCACCGATACCAATCATGTGGATATGCTTCATCGCTCGTTACGCCTCTTCCATTTTAATCGATAACCGCTGGTTCCAAAATTTCCAGTGTGCCTTCCCCGGTGGCGTCTAGTCGCGCCTGCACACCCAGTGGGACCGTGAGCATTGCCCGCTTGGTGTGACCAATGGGAGCTCCGAAAACAACGGGAATGCCCAGTGGCCCCAGAATCCGTTCGCAGACTTTACCGACCGAGGGACTGCCCTTCACCGGTGGCTCGCATCCCGGGAAGTCTCCCAACACAATTCCATGAACATTTTGAAACTTGCCAGCCTGCTTCAAATGCATAAGCACACGATCCACCTGGTAGGGTTTCATGTGCGTGTCTTCCAACACCAGAATTGCGCCTTCCGTATCCAGTTCCCAGGGAGTGCCGATAGTGGTCTGCAGGATCGTGAGGCACCCACCCAGAACTTTTCCCTCGGCCTTGCCCCGCCGCAAAGATTCTCCACCAAGTTTCACGGACCACGTTCCAATCGTCTTCGTCACGCCATTGAGAAAAGACTCTTCGTCATAGCCCGGTGAAGCATCTGAACTCCCGGAGAACCCGGCCAGGAGCATTGGCCCTTGAAATGTGACCCAACCGTGCTTCTGCCAAAGGAAAATCTGGAGCGTGGTGAGATCGCTGTATCCGATCACACACTTTGCAGGACCTACCTCTGCGTCGAGCAACGAATCGAGTAGATAGGTTGAACCGTACCCGCCTCGCAGTGCCACCAAAGCAGTGATCGATTTATCTCGCAGAGCACTCAGAAACCCTGTCGTTCGTCCCTCTAAGGATCCGGCAAAATAGCCTGAGGGGAGAATTTCATGCGCTTGCACAACCCCAAAACCCAGGCGATTCAATTCCTGCAATCCCTGGCGGATCGCCATGTCATCGTTTGGAGGAGAAGCAGGCGCAAAAAAAGCGATAGTCGATCCTTTGCGAAGTGCCTTAGGCTTGCGTACCGCCATCGGGCCTGCGCTCATGAGTGACGGCTTTCGACGGGAACTACTTCGGTGATTACATCCTGGCGGTTGAACTGCGCGATGATCAGTTCCTGCTGGTGATGGCTTACTTCGGATTCGAATTCCACGATCGATTTTGTCCCAACCATCGAGACACGGAAATGCTGCATGTTGATTTTTAAACCGCTCAGAAAACGCTGTACTTCGCCGGCAACATTGTCGGCATGCGAAGTAGTCATCCGAAATAAAACGGCGTGCCCCTTCAGTCCAAAGCGGTCGGCTGCCCATGCCAGCACAACCAAGGCAAATAACACGATTAAGGTTGCGGCTCCCCCCACCGCGTACAGTCCGCCGCCCACGGCCATGCCGATGGCAGCTTCAACAAAGATCGTAGCGGCTGTGGTCATGCCTACTACGCCTGCGCTATCGCGGAGGATGGCCCCCGCGCCAAGAAAACCAATGCCCTGGACGATGTTCGATGCGATGCGAGTCGAACCAGTGTCCCCCCAGCGGTGAGACAGTTCACTCGAGAGCACTGTGAACAGTGCCGTGGCCATGCATACGAACATGCTGGTGCGAATCCCGGCGGGACGGCGGCGGAGGTCTCGTTCGACACCAATTGCCGCGCCGAGAGCGCCCGCAAATAACAGCCGTATCAGTATTTCATGAAAACTGAGCATTCCGGATTGGGCCCACGCCCTTCTCTGGAAATTCTACTGAACTACAGTTTGAATTGTGTCAATTTCGCAAAGTGCCGTGCTCTGGCGTGTATCTCCGCCCTCTTCAGCTTCAACAATCGCTCCAATCCGAAGCGTTCCACCGCAAAACTGCCGAGCACGGAGCCAAACACCATGGCGCGTCTAAGGGCGACATCATTTGTGCTTCCAGCCCCCGCCAGGTAGCCCATGAAACCTCCGGCAAAACTGTCTCCAGCACCCGTGGGATCGTGGGGCTCCTCCAGTGGGAAACCAGGAATGCAGAACACTCCATGCTTATCCACCATCATGGCTCCATACTCACCGCGTTTGACGACCAGGGCCGATGGGCCCATTTTGAATATGTGCTTGGCGGCTCGCAGCAGATTGTATTCGCTGGACAGTTGCCGAGTTTCGGAATCATTGATCATCAGAACGTCGACATGCTTCAGAGTCTCTCTCAGGTCCGCGTTACTGCCTTCGATCCAGTAATTCATCGTGTCCATAGCTACGAGCTTGGGAGTGTCCTTCACCTGCTTCAAAACGTCGTGCTGCAACGAAGGGGCGATATTCGCAAGAAATACGTACTTGGAATTGCGATATTTTTCGGGCAAACGAGGCTTAAAGTCCGCGAAGACGTTCAGCTCCGTCGCCAGCGTGACTCGTTCGTTGAGGTTTTCTGAATAGCGTCCGGCCCAAAAGAAGCATTTGCCTGGGGCACGTTCGAGCCCTTCAATATCGATCGAACGTTTGTGGAAGATGGCTTCGTCTTTGGCGTGAAAATCTTCGCCAACGATAGCCACCAGATTCACATGAGTGAAAAACGAAGCGGCGATGGAAAAGTAAGTTGCCGCGCCACCCAGTGTGCGTTCCACCTTTCCATAGGGGCTTTCCAGCGCATCATAAGCAACCGAACCGACAACGAGTAAGGACACGGAGATCTCCTAGGACAAATACTTCTTGAGGATGGCAGACAGATCTTTCTTTGTTTTGGCCGGAACAACTTTGGGATCGGTAAGAATTGCGTGGTTCAGCGCATCGCCGCACTTACAGGAGCGGTCCGTCGGAACCGTTTTGACCGCCTCTCGCAAAACGTTCTGTGCATTCGTCGCGTTCTGGTTCAGCGTCGCAATGATTTGCGCCACCGTTACCGACTCGTGATCGGGGTGCCAGCAGTCGAAATCCGTGATCATCGCAATCGTCGAATAGCATATCTCTGCTTCGCGCGCCAGTTTGGCCTCGGTCACGTTCGTCATGCCGACCACTTCGAACTTCATCGCGCGATGAAAATTCGCTTCTGCCAAAGTTGAGAACTGCGGTCCCTCCATGCACACATACGTGCCTTTGCGATGCACCGGGACTCCAGTGGAAACACAGGCATCGGCAAGCACACCGGAAAGCTGCGTGCATGTCGGCTTGTCAAACGTCACGTGAGCAACGAGCCCGTTCCCAAAGAACGTCGAAACACGCCCCTTGGTGCGATCGAAAAACTGGTCTGCCACCAGGAACTCCCCAGGGCGAAGATTCTCTTGGAGCGATCCGACGGCACTGACAGAAATGATTCGCTGTACGCCCAAAAGCTTCATGGCATAAACGTTCGCCCGAAAATTCAGTTCGCTGGGCATAATTCGATGGCCCCGTCCGTGCCTGGCCAAAAAGGCCACTCGCTTCCCTTCCAGTGTGCCAACAACGAAAGCGTCCGAGGGATCACCGAAGGGAGTCTTCACGCGAATCTCTCGCGTATCCGCCAGTCCGGTCATCGAATAGAGTCCGCTGCCTCCGATGATGCCAATGTCTGCGACACGGCCGTTCCCCTTCGCCGGGCCATTTTTCGTCGCCGCAGACTTCCCCTTCGTGTTTTTCGCTTTTGCCATTCCCTGTTCTCCTGGAATTTACCGGTTCAGGTCCACCGGTTCGATCTCGATTTTGCCGTTGTGTTCGTGGAGCGTTGCTGCCTGCACATCAGGGTCATGCCCAAATACAACGATCCAGCCCTCTTTCACGATCTGAGGAACCCACTTTCGCTTCGTTTCGAGGGTCTGCAATGGATACAAGTCATACGCCATGATCCAAGGCAATGGAATATGGTGACGGGTCGGAAGCAAATCTGCAACAAAGACCAGCGTCTTTCCACCTCCGGTCAGTTTTACCGCCTGTATTCCCGCGTTATGGCCGGGAACGGGTTCGACGGAAATGCCTGGCAGTATCTCCGCGTTGCCATCGACCAGGTCCCATTGTCGCGTATCGATCATCGGCTGATAGTTCTCCACAAGGTAGCTGGCACGGTCGCGTTCTGTTGGCTGGAAGGCATGCTCCAATTCGTTCTTTTGCACCACGTAGCGAGCGCGCGCAAAAGTGGGAACGGCCCGGCCATCCATAAAATGAGTATTGCCACCCGCATGGTCGAAATGCAGATGCGTGTTGATCACGATATCGATTTCCCTGGGTGAGACGCTCGCATTGTGCATCGAATCGAGCAGAGGATCTCCCTCCGGGATCCCGTAAATGTTTCTTAGTTTGGTCTCGAGCTTGGTGCCATTTCCGGTTTCGATCACGATCGTCTTGCCTGCGGCACGAACCAGCAGCGAATTTGCACGCATGCGGATCCGATTTCGTTCATCCGGTGGCGATTTCTTTTCCCACAGTGTCTTCGGCACCACGCCGAACATCGCGCCGCCGTCCAGACCGAACGGACCGCCATCGAGGTACTTGATTTCTATATCGCCTAGATGCATGAACGTGAGCCCTCAGTCGACGAAACGGCTTTCTTTCAAAATCCGGCTTACGGCTGTGAATGGATCAATCTTTCGAGTTGCCACTTGTGCCGCAAAATCGTGTAGTTTCTCCTTGCCGCCCTCTCTACCCAGAATCTTCTGAAGCACGCGCGATTCGAGCAACTCAACCAGGCGCTTCTCCCAATGCTGGACATGTTTCTTTTCACGATCGCCACTGGACTCAAAGTGTTTGCGGAATTTTGCAATCGTCTCCGCCAGCACATCCACGCCTTTATCTTCCGATGCCACCGTTCGAACCACCGGGGGATGCCAACCGTCGCGCGGCATCACCAGCGAGAGCATCGCGTGGAGTTGCTGCTCCAGTCGGTCGGCGCCCTCACGGTCTGATTTGTTCAGGACGAAGACATCGCCGATCTCCATCAGCCCAGCCTTCATATTCTGTATGTCGTCGCCCATGCCTGGAACCAGAATCACCATCACGCAATCAGCCAGCCGGACAATATCAATCTCATCCTGCCCGACGCCTACTGTTTCGATCAGTACCTGCCGTTTACCGGCAGCATCCAGCAAAAGAGCTACTTCCGCCGTAGCTCGTGCCAAGCCGCCCAGGAACCCGCGTGTAGCCATCGATCGTATAAACATGCCTTCATCGCCGGCATGTCCTTGCATACGAATCCTGTCACCCAGAATCGCACCCCCGGAATAGGGACTGGTCGGGTCGACCGCAATTACTCCAACGGCTTCCTTGTTCTTGCGATGATACGCAGCCAGACGGTCAACCAGCGTGCTTTTGCCCGTGCCGGGCGCTCCCGTGATACCGGTCAGGTACGCTTTACCAGTTTGCGGAAACAGCCGGCGGAGCAGTTCTTCGGCTTCCGGTGCGTGGTTCTCGATAGCGGTAATTGCCCGGGAAATCGCGCGAACGTCGCCCTCGCGGATCTTGGAAGCCCAGTCCTGCACTTGAGAACTCATTCTTGCGAGAATCCTGGCTGAAGAAACAAACGGCACGAAGACATTCTTCTATTATTTATTCCCAAGCAGCTGTCTAGCAATGACCAACTTTTGGATTTCACTGGTGCCCTCGCCGATCGTGCAGAGCTTTACGTCGCGGTAAAACTTCTCGGCCGGATAATCCTTGATGAAGCCATAGCCGCCGTGGATTTGCACGCACTCGTTGGCAACACGCACTGCCACCTCGCTGGCAAACAGTTTGGCCATGCTGGATTCGCGCGTAAACCGCACATTCTTGCGATCGGCGAGCCACGCCGCCTGATAAACCAGCAGTCTTGCTGCTTCAACTTCCGTGGCCATGTCCGCCAGTTTGAATTGAATCGCCTGAAATTCACTGATGGCTTTGCCAAATTGTTTGCGCTGCTTGGCATACTTCGTTGCCGCCTCCAAAGCGCCTTGGGCCATTCCCAGCGCCAGAGCCGCAATCGATATGCGCCCTCCATCCAGAATCTTCAGGCTGCTGATGAATCCTTCCCCTTCGGGCCCCAGCAGATTTTCCGCGGGGACGTGACAGTCGGTGAAAACAACTTCAGACGTATCACTGGCGCGCATGCCCAGCTTGTTCTCTTTTTTGCCAGGTTTGAATCCAGGCAACCCCTTCTCCAGAATGAAAGCACTGATGCCGTGAGACTCCTTGGATTTGTCTGTCACCGCCATCGCCACGCAGATGTCGGCATAGTGGCCATTCGTGGTGAACGTTTTGGCGCCGTTAAGCACCCATTGGTTGCCCTGGCGAATCGCCGTTGTTCGGGTTCCGCCTGCGTCCGAACCCGCTTCCGGTTCAGTCAGGGACCAGGCACCCAGTTTTTTGCCTTCCGCAAGCGGAACCAGGTATTTGCGTTTCTGCTCTTCTGTTGCAAATTTAAAGATGTGGTTGGAGCACAGTGAATTGTGCGCGGCGACAAAAAGCCCCACGGACCCATCCACCCGCGCAAGTTCCTCGATCACGGTGGCGTACTCTACGTACCCAAGTCCCGCGCCACCATATTGTTCAGGGAAAATGACGCCCATCAGGCCCATTTCGGCCAGCTTGGGCAGGATTTCGACCGGAAAATGAGACGCCTCGTCCCACTCCATCACATGGGGAGCGATTTCCCCTTCGGCAAACTCGCGTACCGTCTTACGGAGATGATTTTGTTCATCGGAAAAGGTGAAATCCACGGGAACCTCGCCTGAAGGTTGTACAAATAGTCAGACTAAGTTTATCTTATGATGCGATTTTCTGCATCCCGAGGTTCTGAAGGTCGCAACAGACATCCGCGCCCGTAGTTGCCGCCAACATCACCACCCGACAGGATAGTTATTCTTCTTGTTCTGTTCGTCGAGCCAGGTCTTCAGCGGCGCGAAATAGTCCGCCAAGGCTGTCGCATCCAATTCTCGCTTGCCGGTCAACGCCTGTAATTCATCCGGCCATGGTTGGCTTTTGCCCATCGCCAGCATCTGATTCAGCTTTTCGCCGGCCTTCTTATTCCCGTAAATAGAACAACGATGCAGCGGACCATCCACACCAGCTTCTTTGCATAGCGCCCGCTGAAACTGGAATTGATAGATGCGCGCGAGAAAATACCGCATGTACGGCACATTCCCCGGAACGTGGAACTTCGCGCCAGGATCAAAATCTGCTTCACTGCGTGCTACGGGCGGCGCCACGCCCTGGTACTTCAAGCGGAGGTCCCACCATGCCTTGTTGTACTGCTCAGGCTTCACGGACCCGGAAAACACTTCCCAACGCCATTTATCGATGACCAGGCCAAACGGCAGAAACGCCACCTTCTCCAGCGCTTGCTGCAACAGGTAGTCCGTATCTCCCGAAGCTGGCGGCACTGTGTCAATCAGTCCGATCTGCTTCAAATACTCGGGCGTGACGGAGAGGGCCAGCGTATCGCCAACTGCCTCATGGAAACCATCGTTGGCGCTGTCCCGGAACAACACGGGCTGCGTGTTATAGGCGCGCTGGTAGTAGTTGTGCCCCAGTTCGTGGTGGATGACCCGGAACTCTTCCTCCGTGGTCTGAATGCACATCTTCACCCGCAGATCGTCCTTGAAATCCACGTCCCAAGCACTGGCATGACACACCACATCGCGATCAGCAGGTTTCGTAAACAATGACCGTTCCCAGAAAGTGGCAGGAAGCGGGGCGAATCCTAATGACGAGAAGAAGTTCTCCCCGTACTTCACCATTCCGCGGGCGTCCGTCTTGCGCTCTTGTAGAATCTTCGTCAGGTCGTAACTCTGCGCGGGCTTCGGCGGATCCATCAAGTCATAGACGTTGTTCCACTCCTGCGCCCAGATATTGCCGAGCAAATGAGCGGGAATGGGCCCTGAAGGCGGCACGACCGTCGCGCCATATTTCTTGGCCAGTTGGCCTCGCACATACGCGTGCAAGGACAAATACAATGGCTTCAACTGGTCCCACGTGTGATCCAGCTCTTTTGCAAACTGGTCGGGCGGCATGTCGTAGTTCGAACGCCACAGCGCGCCAACGTCGGAGTAACCCAGTTCCTTCGATCCTTGGTTGCCTAGTTCAACCATGCGAGCGTAGCGTTGGCGCATCGGTGCGCCAACCGCGTGCCACCCGATCCATGCGCGCTTTAACTCTTCCGGATCACGGCTTGTGGCGAGCAGTTTGCCAACTGCGGTCACATCCAGGCAAGGCTTGGCATTCCCGTCGGGACACCACTTCCCTTTCCCGTAATCGCCATCGAGCGACGCTAGAACCTGCGCCAGTTCTTTTTGTGATTTAGCATCATTTGGTGCCGGGAATCCCGTGGCAAGTTCCAGCAACAGTCGCTTACGGGCCAACTCCGGCGGCAATTGCAGCTTGTCGAAACGGTGCGCTTCCTTCGCATAGTTCGTGCTGGCCGTGTTCACTACCTCATTCGCATCCGCGGCGATCTGCTCGGTATCTTCCGTAATGAAATTTTCCGCTACCCAGGATGCGCGCGAAGCCTTCACTCCAAGGTCAAGCAACTTCTGCTCCGCATCATTAATGAACTTTGTTGCTTCTTCCACGGTGGGCGCCGCTGATTTGCTTTGCGACCAACTGGCAGGCGTGACTGTGAAACTGACTGCGAGGATTGCTACCCCGAGAACTCTTGTTCGATGACAGGCACAATTCATGTACCCTCCCTTTTCAGGTACTCAGACGTATCAAACTGAAATTTGGTGTGCGCGACTACTGCTCTCGTCCAGCTATCTCACAAACCGCCATGCAACCGATGTGACGGCCAACGAGCGTGCAACCAGCCAGTCACCGGCACTCTATCAGGAACTGGCGCCGAGCCTTTTTCCCACTACAGAATGCAATTCGATAAGCGCGCGAACGATGGCGTTGTGGTCCACATTCCAGTGCGTAACCATCCGAACCAGATACGGGGCGGTATCCTGCGCCCATACATTGTTTTCGTGGAGGGCGTCGCATAACTCGACGGCATTCATCCCCGATCCGCTGCAATCGAAAATCACGATGTTGGTACGCACGCGAGTCGGATCAATCTTAAGTCCGGGAATCTGCGCTATGCCAACGGCAAGCGCTTTCGCATTGGCATGGTCTTCATGCAAACGCTGCGGCGATTTCTCCAGCGCCACCAATCCCGCCGCCGCAAGCACACCGACCTGTCGCATACCACCGCCAAACATCTTGCGATATACCCGCGCGCGTTCAATGAATTCCTTGGGACCAACAATCAGGGACCCGACCGGAGCGCCCAACCCTTTTGAAAGGCAGAACATGACGGAGTCAACGCTCTTGGTCATCACGGAAACCGGTTCGTTCAGCGCCGCTGCGGCGTTAAAAATCCGCGCACCGTCCATATGTACCTTCAAACCCAGGGCATGGGCGTTTTTGCAGATTTCATCGACACGCTCGGTCGGATACACAGTTCCACCCGCCATATTGCTGGTGTTTTCCAGGCAGATCAGCGCGGTTTGCGAGTCGTAGTAGATCTTCGGGCGAATGGCGGCTTCCACCTGTTTCCAGGTCATGATGCCATCTTCACCACCACGAACTGCGCGCGGCATGCATCCTGCAATCGCCGACATCGAAGCAAGTTCGTACAGATTCACGTGTCCGCGCTCTTCGCAGACAACTTCGTTGCCATGATGCGTCCAGATCTTAATCGCAATGAGATTGCCCATGCATCCCGTTGGAACAAAGAGGGCCGCCTCTTTACCAAAGATCTCCGCGGCCCGTTTTTGCAGCAGATTTACGGTTGGATCTTCGCCGTAAACGTCGTCGCCCACTTCCGCTGCCGCCATGGCCCGGCGCATCTCCTCGCTGGGGCGTGTAACGGTGTCGCTGCGAAGATCGATGGCGTTCTCCACCGCCCCCACATGATCCGGATCAACCAACTGATTTCCTTTTGCTACTGTGTAGCTCATTTTCCCTCACTCGGCCGAAAATCCAATTGCATGAATCATCGCGCATTCCGTTAGCGCAAAAGTTCCACGATTATCTCGTTGGAGATGCCCAGCTTTCCCGCTGCCAAGCGTACCTGCTGTCCGTTCTGTTCCACCATGCCCGCGGAAGCCAGTTGCCCCACCTTTTCTTGCAGGTCCACACGGTACTGTTTTTCGATGCGAGCCAGATCAATCCCAGATAGTTGGCGCAAGCCCAGAAAGAGTTCTTCTTCCAACGCCATTCCCGGCGTTACCGCGTCAACCGATAGAGTGGTGCTACGTCCTGAGGTTATGGCCTCAGCGTACGCAAGAGCGTCATGCGCGTTAGCCCAGCGCTGCGTGCCGGAAAACGAATGGGCGCCAGCACCAAATCCGAAGTAGGGTTCCCGCCGCCAATATTTCAAGTTATGTTGCGACGCAAAACCGGGCTTCGCCCAATTCGAAATCTCGTACTGGTCATAACCGGCGGCCTTGAGCACCATTTGAGCAGTTTCATAGAATTCCGCCATGGATTCCTCGACAGGCAAATCTTTGGCGCTATAACGCGAACCGCCCTGCAATACCTCCAACCCCAGACGGCTGCCTTCGTCGATTTCCATCATGTAAATGGAAATATGCTCCGGCGCAAGTGCAATTGATTCTTCAAGCGATTCGCGCCAGGAATCCGTGGTTTGCTTGGGCAAGCCCGCAATCAAATCGAAACTGATATTGCCGATTCCAGCGCCGCGCAGAATTGGCACCGCGCGATAGATATCCGCCCGCCGATGCCTCCGGCCTGCCGCTTTCAGCTCTTCGTCAATAAACGATTGGGTGCCAAAACTGATGCGATTGATCCCCGCAGCGGCCCAGGCAACCGCTTTCTTCTCTTCGATTGTTTCAGGATCGGCTTCGAGAGTAATTTCAGCAAACTCGCAAGGGAAGGATTCTCGGACAGCGTCCAACATTCCGCCAAGCAGTTCAGTCTCGAGCAAGCTGGGCGTGCCCCCGCCAATGTAAACCGTATCTACGATCCCGGTGTTGGTGGGAAGTTCGATGCCGGCGATCCGATAGTTGTCCCGAAACTCGCGAATCTCTCGCGAAACCGCAGCCGCATAAGGCGCAAAACGGCCTGCAGACACTACCCCTGTGTGGAAGTTGCAGTAGGTGCACTTCGTTTGGCAGAACGGAACCTGGATGTAGATGCCGAGTTTGCCCATCGCAAAACTGTAACACAGGGCACCGTGTGCCGAGCGATGGCTCGTCAGTCTTAGCGGCCGTCCGTTTTGGTATCTTCCTGGATTTTCACGAACAAGCTGCGCTCGCGCGGACCATCAAATTCCGCGAAGAATATCCCTTGCCAACGACCCAGGGCCAGCTTGCCATTCTCGACAAAGACAAACTGGCTCATTCCAACGAGCATGGTTTTGACATGGGAATCCGTGTTTCCTTCCGCGTGCTTAAACTCCGGATCATCGGGCACCAGTCCGTCAATCGCGCCTTCCGCATCGGAGGCTACGTCGGGATCTGCATGTTCGTTGATCACTAGGCCAGCGGTAGTGTGCGGAACGTAGAGAAAGCAAATTCCAGACTTAGCTCCAGAGTTTTGCACAATCCGTTGCACTTCATTGGTAATGTCCAACAGTTGCGTGCGGTCTTTGGTCTTTACGTGAAGAACTTGCATGATCAGGGAATCGGAACCAGAAAATGAAGTCCTGGCTTCTTTGCGCTCGCGTGCTTCTCCAGTTCGGTCAGTCCGGGCGAGCCCCAGCGGGAAAGAAAAGGCAGGAAACAGAGGTCGCGGGATTGCAACCCCTTTTGCGGATAGAGTAGGTTCTCGAGAAACTGTTCGTGCTGGTCAATCACCTTTTCATGACGGTCCAGTGCGGCGCCGGTCTTCTCGCGCAATTTCTCAATCTGGTAGTGAATGCGTTTCTCGGCGCGCGCGATCGTGCCCTGTATGGTGGGATCAAACTTCGCAATTGCCTTCTGCAACTTCTTTACTCCCTTTTCCATCTGTCGAAGGTTGGTGTCAAATTCACGCGTCAGCTTCTTCGGAACGCTCTCGCCATACATGCGCTTTCGAAGCGTTTGTTTCCCTTCCCACACATTTTCCACTTCCAATCCATATTTCTTCAGGATGCGCACTGCTTTTGGATCGACGAGAGTAAAATCGGCGCGCGGAAGCATGACAGGCATGCGGCCGAGCAAATTCTCGTACAGTACCTGCGACTGTGCAAAATAGGCAATTTCCGCTGGTCCACCAAAATAGGCAACGGTGGGCAGCATGTAGTCCTGCACAACAGGACGAAACAAAGCGTTCGGGCTGAAGAGTTTCGGGTCTGTTTCCAACTTCTGCAGCCACTCCTGGAGAGGTGCCGTGTGCCCGCCACTGGTAAATGCATCGCCATTGGCGGCCGATATTACGTGGCGCTTGCCGCCTTCCAGAGAAAACAACACGGTACTGTTTGACGTTACGTTGACTTGTGCGACGTACCCCGCATGTTCAAGTGCTTTTCCTCGCTTTAACAAAAGCGCGTTCAATTCATCTCGCCGTTCCAACGCTTGCTTCATCACTGGCGCAGCCAAGAGATGCAATCCATCGTCCAACGGATCGAGCAGAATCAATCCCTCATCAGCAAAAACACGGGCGAACAGTCGTGCAAAAGCTGAGCCATAAGTGGCAGAAGGCACATAGGACTGCTGCAGAATACCCGCAACCATCTGACTGTCCGGACCAGCAAGCAAAGCTATCGCTTGCTGAACAAGCCCGTTGATGTCCGGGCCCAACGGAATACGGCCCACGGGAATATCCGCTTCCACAGGCTTTGGCAATTCAAAACGATGTAGCTTCCCTTCGTGGAACCACGTAGCATGCCGCACTTCGTCAACGTCGTGATCTTCGGTGGCCATCCAGAAAACGGGAACAGCTTCGATGCCTTCTTTGCTCAGTTGCCGAGCCGTGCGAATCGCCGTCAGTGCCTTGTAAAAAGCGTAGGCAGGACCGCCGAATAGACCGACTTGTTGTCCGCTGACGACAGTTACGGCTTCGCGGCCAAGCCGGTCAAGGCTCTCCATCGTTTTTGGACTACTGCCGAACTGCGTGTTTTGCGCTCGAAGAATGTCTACTACCTGTCGACGACGCTCGGCGGGAAATTCCAGTTTTCTTGCTTCAGCGAAGACCGACGCCAGATCGGGAGGGTGGGAATAGAAACTTTCCAGTTTGGAAAAATTTGTAACGTAGTCGCGGATGAGCTTTGAGGTGTGCGGCAGTTGATTGGGTAGGAGGGCGCGACAGTCCATGGGCATTTAGATGATAGACGTTCAAAAAAGTGACGGCAAACTCAGAATAGTTAGACGGAGGCAACAGCCGGATGGAGTGCCGAAATAATGGCGGTAATCTCCTGCTTTTTCTCTTCTTTCAGAGGCAATAAGGGCAATCGCGGCAACCCACCCTTATATCCGCGCAAGTCCATGGCAAATTTTACGCCCGCAATGCCCCCCTCAGAGACGATGCGCTTCGAGGCATAAGCCAACTTTAGCTGCAATTCCCTGGCGTTTTCGTGCTGACCCGATCTCACGTATTCAAACACTTGCGTGCAGTGTTCCGGCAGAGCACTGGCCAGCGCGAGGATCGCACCGCGGGCGCCCACAACCAGGGCCGAGTAGATCACCGCAGCTCCCCCAGTCAGCACCTGAAAATCCGGCCGCGCCGCTCCTACGACTTCGCCAACCCGTTGCATCACGCCAGAACTGTCTTTGATACCAATGATATTCGGGTGTTCCGTTAGAGCCAGAATCTCCGGAGTCTCCAGAGACACGCCGGTGAACTGCGGCACAGAATACAGGAGAATGGGAATTGGCGACGCGTCTGCAACCGCCCGGTAGTGATGCAAATAGGTCTCGGGTTTGTAGACTGGTTTGTAATAGTAGGGCGTCTTGACCAGTGCGATTTTGTATCCAAGGTCCGCCGCTCGCTTGGTGCGGGCAATGGTCTCTGCCGTTGACTCTGCGCCAGTCCCGGCAATCAGTACTTTTTCGGTCGCAGCCGATTCTCGTACCGCCACCAGGATCGAATCCGACTCTTCCCGAGAGAGCATGACAGACTCTCCCGTTGAGCCCAGCACCACATAGCCCGAGACGCGCGTCCGATTGTAGAGACCTATGTTGTGCTTAAGAGCCGCTAGGGAGACGGCTCCTGACGGGTCATAAGGAGTAACAAGCGCTGGAAAAACACCGCTGATCTGCATGGCTCAATCTCCCGAACCCTGCGTCCCTGAAGCAGCCACCTTGCTCAGATGAAGATCCTGCAGGCACGCTACTTCACGTTTCAATTCTGTAATGGCGTGAATCCCGCGAACCGCAGCATGCGCCGCGGAGAGAGTAGTAATGCAGGGGATGTTGTACCGAATTGCGGCGCGCCGAATCGATTTCTCGTCGTAAAACGATTCGCGTCCTAACGGCGTATTGAAAATCAGGTTTATTTTCCCCGTTTTGATCAAATCGACGATGTTGGGACGGCCTTCATTCACTTTGAAGACTTCGTCGCAGGGAACGCCAGCGGCATGAAACGCTGTCGCCGTCCCTCGCGTAGCCACCAGCTTGAACCCCAGCGCCACCAACTCTTTACCAAGCGGGCCAATCTGACGCTTATCACGATCGTTCACGCTGATAAACACCGTCCCGGAGCTTGGCAATTTCTGTCCTGCTGCAAGCTGTGCTTTGGCAAACGCCTGTCCATACGAAGTGGAGACGCCCATTACTTCCCCTGTGGAGCGCATTTCCGGGCCAAGAATCGTATCGACGCCTCGGAATTTGTTAAACGGAAAAACAGGCGATTTCACGGAGTAATAATCATGCGTCGCAACTTCCGCCACGCCGTTGTGCACCACCAGTGGCAGCTTCATATCCGCCAGTCGCTTCCCCACCATCAGTCGCGCCGCCACCTTCGCCAGCGGCACTCCCGTTGCCTTACTGACATACGGAACCGTGCGCGATGCGCGTGGATTGACCTCAAGCACGTAGACTGTGTCGCGCTGAATGGCATACTGCACATTCATCAATCCAACCACCTTCAACGCGAGCGCCAGCCGCTTGGTGTAATCACGGATGGTATTCAGGACCGTCGGCGACAGACTCACCGCCGGCAGCACGCACGAAGAGTCGCCAGAGTGCACGCCCGCCTCTTCGATGTGCTCCATGATTCCCCCGATGACCACATCCGTGCCATCGGCCAAAGCGTCAACATCGACTTCGGTCGCCTCTTCCAGAAACTGATCGATCAGAACGGGCCGTGCCGGGCCCATAAGCGCCGCCTGTGCCACATACTCCTGAACGGTGTTCACGTCATACGCGATGACCATGGCTCGGCCGCCAAGAACGTAGCTCGGGCGCACCAGCACCGGCATTCCAATTTCTCCAGCCACCCGCGCTGCCTCTTCCGGGACCAGGGCGGTGCCGTTGCGTGGTTGCGGAATCTTCAGTTCATCGAGCAGACGCCCAAACCTGCGGCGATCTTCAGCGAGATCGATGGACTCCGGAGCCGTGCCAACGATGGGTACGCCGTTACGCTTCAATTCAAGAGCCAGATTCAACGGCGTTTGTCCGCCAAACTGTACGATCACACCCGTTGGTTTCTCGCGTTCCACGATGGCCAGCACATCTTCCAGCGTCAACGGTTCGAAGTACAGGCGGTCAGAAGTGTCGTAGTCAGTCGACACCGTTTCCGGATTGCAGTTCACCATGATGCTTTCAAATCCGTCTTCACGCAGCGCGAAAGATGCATGGCAACAGCAGTAATCGAACTCGATTCCCTGCCCGATGCGGTTCGGCCCGCTGCCCAGAATCATGATTTTCTGACGCGTCGTGGTCTCCGCTTCGTCTTCATCCTCGTAGGTGGAGTACATGTATGGCGTAAAGGACTCGAATTCCGCCGCACACGTATCCACCCGCTTGAACACCGGCGAAACCCCGTATCGAGCGCGCTGTAACCGCACCGCCGCCGGAGTCGTCTTCCACATCTGCGCCAGCGTCTCATCGCTGGTGCCAACGCGCTTCACTTCCCTCAGTAAATCTTTCGACGCCGTCTCCACCGTAACGGCCGCCGCACGACGGTTCGTGGCGATAATCTCCTCGATCTGGTGGATGAACCACGGATCGATCTTCGTCAACTCGCAGATTTCCTCACTTGGCAGCCCGCGCTCAACCGCCGTCAGTAACCAGTGAATGCGATTTGGCCGGGGCGTGGATAGCTTCTCGCGCAACAGGGAGACCGGAGTCTCCGCCGGGGCCCGCCATGGCGTACTCGGTTCAAGTGACCGGATGCCCTTCTGCAGCGCCTCTTTAAACGTGCGCCCGATGGCCATCACCTCGCCGACAGACTTCATCTGCGTTCCGAGAGTGCTGTCCGCTCCGGCAAACTTCTCAAATTGCCATTTCGGTATCTTCACCACCACATAGTCGATTGCCGGTTCGAAACAGGCTGGCGTCTTCTTGGTAATGTCGTTGGGAATTTCATCCAGGGACATGCCTACCGCCAGTCGTGCCGCAATCTTCGCGATCGGGAATCCCGTCGCTTTACTGGCCAACGCCGAACTCCGCGAAACGCGCGGGTTCATTTCAATCACCGTCATCCGCCCGTTTTCCGGGTTGATGGCAAACTGCACGTTCGATCCCCCGGTCTCGACGCCGACCTCGCGGATAATGGCCGCTGCGGCATCCCGCATCCGCTGAAATTCCTTGTCGGTAAGAGTCTGCGCGGGTGCCACAGTAATGGAATCGCCCGTATGTACGCCCATGGGATCGAAATTCTCAATCGTGCAGATGACCACGAAGTTGTCGCGATAGTCGCGCATAACTTCCAGTTCGTACTCTTTCCAGCCGAGCACCGACTCTTCCACCAGCGCTTCGTGTACCGGACTCATATCCAGTGCGTGTGCAATCGCCTCTGCAAACTCTTCTTTGTTGTACGCGATCGACCCGCCACTTCCACCCAGTGTGAAGGAAGGACGAATTACCAACGGAAAACCAAGCTGATCGCATAAGCGCAGCGCATCCTGAGCGTTATTCACCAAAGCAGAGGCCGGTACTTCCAGCCCGATCTTTCGGCAGGCATCCTTAAACCACAGCCGGTCTTCGGCAACCTTAATCGCGCGCAGAGAAGCGCCGATCATTTCCACTTTGTGTTTTTCTAGAATACCGCTCTCGGCCAATTCCACTGCCAGGTTCAGCGCCGTCTGTCCGCCAACTGTAGGAAGCAGCGCGTTGGGCCGCTCTTTAATGATGATTTCTTCGATGTATTCCTTGGTCAGCGGCTCGATATAGGTTCTGTGCGCCAACTCCGGATCGGTCATGATCGTCGCGGGATTGGAATTCACCAGCACAACTTCGTATCCTTCGGCCCGCAGCGCCTTGCAAGCCTGCGCTCCCGAATAGTCAAATTCACAAGCCTGTCCAATAATGATGGGGCCCGAGCCGATAATCAGAATCTTCTTGATGTCAGTGCGTTTGGGCATCGTGTTTCTTAGAGTGCGGGTACGTCAGGGCACGGCTTCAGCCGTGCCGCAAAACCGCTTCCCCTTTCTGAAAGGGCTTCAGCCCCTGAGGTGGTCGGCTATAGCCGTGCCCTGACGGCCGTAATTTCGAAGACAAATTCATCCCCTCGAACTTCCCGGCTGCTGGAATTCCTTCATCAGATCGGTGAACTGAGTGAACAAATAGTGCGAATCGTGAGGACCAGGCGATGCTTCCGGGTGATATTGAACGCTAAACAGCGGAAGGTTCTTGTGCCGCATGCCCTCGTTAGTATTGTCGTTCAGATTGACGTGCGTGATTTCAACATCGCTCGATGGCAATGATTCCGGATCAACACAGAAACCGTGATTTTGCGCGGTAATCTCCACCTGGTTCGTCAGCAAATTCTTTACGGGATGATTTGATCCGTGATGACCGAATTTCAACTTGAAAGTCTTGCCGCCAAGAGCCAGTCCGCACAACTGATGGCCCAGACAGATCCCGAAAATCGGCACTCGTCCAGCCAGCTTGCGAATATTGTCGATGGCGTAGTTGATTGGCTCAGGATCGCCCGGTCCGTTCGAGAGAAATACACCGTTCGGTCCGAACGCCAGCACGTCCTCTGCACTGGTGTTCGCGGGTACGACCGTCACATCGCAATGATGATCGACCAGCAGCCGAAGAATGTTCTGCTTGATGCCGTAATCGTAGGCTACTACCTTGAACCGTCCGTTCTCTGGGCTGGCATCAGACTCACCCATCTGCTCCGACCACGGGGAACTCGCGAGTTCAATCGAGCCTTTCGTCCAATCGTACGCTTTACCGCAAGTCACGCGCCCGGCCAGCTCCTGCCCGACCATCGAAGGAAGTTGCTTCGCCTCGAAAATCAGTTGATCTGCCGGAGTGCCATCCGTCGAGACCACCCCGCGCAACGCACCCACGTTCCGTATATGCCGAACCAGCGCGCGCGTATCGATATCCCAGATCACCGGAATCTTCTGCCGGTTCAAATACAGTTGTGCCGTCTCCGCAGACCGCCAATTCGAAGAGATCTGCGAGAACTCTCGCACGATCAACGATTCGATATACGGACGAGGAGCCTCTTCATCATCCACATTCGCGCCAACGTTTCCAATGTGCGGATACGTCAAACACACGATTTGACCGGAATAACTTGGGTCGGTGAATACTTCTTGATAGCCGGTGAGACTGGTATTGAAAACGACTTCGCCGCCGCGGCGCGTGATGGCGCCGGCAGCGCGGCCGTTAAATACGCGCCCGTCTTCGAGCGCGAGGATTGCGGGTCGATGCTGAACTTCCGTCAGTGTGGCCTCCGTGCAACTTCATTATCTTTCGCTCGCTTCCGTGGCAGATAACGAGCCGAAATGATCCACCGGCCAGTACGCAAATACGGCGCGCCCATAAATAAACTGGCTCGCCACCGGCCCAAACACACGCGAATCGTTTGAGCTGATCCGGTGATCACCCATTACAAAATAACTTCCTTGCGGAACCTTGATGGGGCCGTAATCCGTGACGTCGGTATACCGCGCCGGCACGTAGGGCTCGGGGACCATCTGCCCGTTCAAGTATAGAACGCCACGCCGAATTTCCACCATCTCTCCGGGAAGCCCGACGACGCGCTTGATGAACGACTTCGAACGGTCCAGCGGATACCAGAAGACTACAACATCTCCACGATGGATGGATTCAAATCGATAAACAAATTTGTTGATGAAGATGCGCTCCTGGTCAGAAAGCAGAGGCGCCATGCTGGTGCCTTCGACTTTCACCGGCTGGTACAGGAACACGATAATGATCAGTGCTAACCCTATCGCGATAAGCAGGTCGCGAGTCCACACACGAATTTCGTGGCGAAGCAGGTGGTGAGAGGAAGCTGGCGGAGTTCCGGTAGATTCAGGCGTCGAAGGAGTACTGACTGGCAATGACGATACAGGGGCGCATTTGGTTTCGCCCGGCGGGAGCGGAATCGGTTGGTCGTCTCGTTTCAGCATCTCGTGCTGCCTTTCATTTATAACATGCCGCGCGGAAATGACGCTAGATACGATTTGCTACCTGAGGAGGATTTTTGGCCCAATTGCTTGGATTCCAGGTTGCCTCTGGCGTGTTGCCTGACCAGGAGCGCGGGCTTCCGACTGTGTTCTTGACTGTGTCCCGTTGGGGCTTACCCTCTCTGCACTACTCTGGTGTCAGGGCGTAATTGAAAGCAGCAAGTGCCGCGACGACAGCCGTTTCCGTGCGCAATATCAGTTTCCCTAAAGAAGCCTCCTGAATCCCAGCACCGCGCGCAGCCTGAAACTCAGCATCCGTCCAGCCACCCTCGGGCCCAATGGCAAGCACTGGATTGCTGGATTGTTTCCCGCTCAGGACCGCTCTCAATGCGGGCGCATCCGCTGACTCCGATAACATCACGCGCATTCCCTCTTGAACAGCAGCGAACGCCACCGTCGGCTTGGCAACAGCTTCCAGGACCGGCAACCGCACGCGACGCGATTGCTGCGAAGCTTCCAGCAAAATCTTCTGCCAGCGTTCAGATCGTTTCACCGCCGCGGCCAGCAGCCCCTTTTCGCTACGCTCTGCGGCTAGCGGGACGATACGAGAAACACCCAGTTCTGTGGCCTTTTCCAGTGCCCACTCAAAAGCGTCGAACTTAACAATGGACAGCAACAAAGTTGTTTGAAGAGGAATCCGATAGGCAGGCAGCGCCTCGGTGAGTTTGAAATTTACACGATCTCGTGAAACCGTTTCAACCTCAGCAAGCCACACAGCTTCCCCGTCGCTCAATTCGTATAGTTGCCCGGCTTGCGCTCGCAACACACGTCCCAGATGGTGGGCCGCGTCTCCTTCCATGACCGCACTGCGGTCGGAGAACTTCTCGACGAAGAAGCGGCGGCGCATGCCTGGTTAGCCGAAAATATCCTTCATCTTGTTAAAGATCGACGAATTGCGTTCCGCCGGTTTGTTTTCCACTTTCAGCGTCGCATCCAACTGTTCCATCAGCTTGCGCTGCTCTTTGGTCAGCTTCGACGGTGTAATCACGCGCACCAGGTAATACAAATCGCCGCGCCCCCCACCATGCGGGTCGGGCAATCCCTTCGCCTTCACACGGAACACCGCTCCGCTCTGCGTGCCATCCGGAATCTTCAGTTTCTCTTCCCCGTTCAACCCTGGCACCTGCAACTCCGTCCCCAGCGTTGCCTGTGCGATGCTGATGGGAATCGTGCAATAAAGGTCCGCTCCCCTTCGCTCGAAGAAATTATGTTCTTTTACGTCGAGGACAACATACAGATCGCCAGCTGGCCCGCCATTTGGTCCGGGTTCGCCTTCGCCCGACACTCGCAGACGTGTGCCGGTGTCGACTCCGGGTGGAATGCGCAACTCGATGGACCGTTCGCGCTCAATGCGTCCTTGGCCGCGGCAATCGGCACAGCGTTCTTTAATGATTTGCCCTGCTCCCTGACACGCGGGACATGTCCGGTTAATCGTAAAGAATCCCTGCTGGTAAACAATTTGTCCACGACCGCCGCATGTCTGGCAAGCAGCGACTCCAGTTCCCTTTTTAGCCCCAGTTCCGTTGCAGGATTCGCAATATTCCTGCCGTGGGATCCGTATCTTGGTGGTGACCCCGGTAGCAGCTTCTTCAAACGCCAGCGACATGTCGTATCGCAGATCGGCTCCCCGCTGAACGCGGCTGCGACCTCCGCCTCGACGGCCTCCCGCCGCACCGAACAAATCCTCGAAGCCGAAAAAGTCGCCAAAGATATCGTGGAAATCCTGGAAGATCGTGCCGTTAAAATCCGTCTGACCGCCAGAACTCGCCAAGCCCGCATGTCCATACGTATCGTAAATCTGCCGCTTCTGGGGATCGCTTAAAACCGCATACGCTTCCGTGCACTCTCGAAATCGTATTTCGGCTTCTTCTTTATTATCCGGATTGCGGTCCGGATGCCACTGCATAGCCGATTTTCGGTAAGACGACTTTATCTCCTCCACTGTTGCCGTTTTGCTGACGCTCAGCACTTCGTAAAAATCGCGTTGTTGTGCTCGACTCATGTCCTGTTCGTGAGTTTCCCTTCCAACTTAGTTTGCAACTCCATTCGATGCACCGCTCGGATGTACAGCTACGCGCACCATCGCCGGGCGCAATACTCGGCCGTGGAATACATACCCTGGCTGGAACACTTCCAGAATCGTTCCATCTTGATGTTTCGTGGATTCCAGTCGATCCACCGCCTGATGCAAATGTGGATCAAACAGCCTGCCGGCAGGATCGACCCTCTCCGCTCCAAGCTTCGCCAGGTTGTCCAGCAATTGTTTGTAGATGAGTTCGAAACCCTTGCGATAACTCTCGTATTCGGCTTCCTTGTGCGCAGCCAAAGCCTGTTCAAATCCATCCAGCACCGGAATCAGTTGTTCTATCACTCGCCCTGTGGCTCGTTTTTGATCCTCTCCACGCTCTTTTTCGACGCGCTTCCGATAGTTGTCAAAATCGGCTTGGCGTCGCAAAAGCGTTTGACGGAGATCGTCCAGGTCCGTGGCCAGTTTATTGACCTCCAGAGTCTCGCGAGTGGTGTCATCAGCTACAGCCTTTTCCTCCTCGCTCTGTTCCAGATTCGGGTCGTTGGGCGTTACCATTTTGATGTCCTTTTTACTCATGGAATCTCTCTATTGGGCACTGCCTCTATTCGATCTTCTTCAGTGCCTCTGTAAACATTTCCGCTACATAAGCCACGGCTGTGATCGCTCGTTCATAGTGCATGCGCGTTGGGCCGATCACCCCCAGCGAACCCTGGGCCAGGTCATTCTGGGAATACGCCGCGCTGATCAACGCTATATTCTCACCTGCCTCTGCTATTTCCTTTACGCCAATCTGCACCGAAACAGGCTCCGGCGTATCGATGCACGCATTCAGAACCGTCACCAGTCGATGCTTCTCCTCAATCGCTGCCAGCAACTCCCGCAACTGACCCTGATCGGCGAATTCTGGAGAACCGACAATCTGCGCCGTGCCTTCTACGTAGACTTGTTGTAGCGGGCTCTCTCCCAGCGCTACTGGATCGCACAGGGTTAATGCCGGGCCCGCGATTGCCTCATAGCGTTCCCGCTCCGTCGCCAACTTCTGAAGCAGGTCTGCTCGTATCGACTCCAGCGTCCAGCCTCCGTAATGACTGTTCAAAAAGCCAGCAGTTGCGTCTAACTCTTCTTGCGTAAACAGCCGTACCGGCCGCAATACCTTGTCTCGTGTATGGCCGCCCGGTGAAATCAGCACCACTACTACCCGCCCATCTGGCAGCAGCCACATCCTGGTGTGTTCCAGCACCGTCTTGCGCAAAGGTGGCGAGACGATGATTCCTACCCCACGCGACACTTCCGCGAGCACATGCCCCGCACGTTCCGTAATTTCTTCAGCGGAAGTGCCGGCAGCCATCTCGCGTCGAATCCACTCACGATCGTCGATATTCAGCGTGGCCTGCGTGGCTATCTCCTGCGCAAAGAAACGGTAAGCCGCTGCTGTGGGCACTCGTCCCGCGGATGTATGAGGCTGATAAAGGAATCCGCCATCTTCCAGATCCGCCATCACATTGCGAATCGTCGCCGTACTCAGAGACTCTTCGCCGCGTTTCGAGACTGCACGCGAAGAGACCGGTTCGCCCGATTCAATATACGTGCGAACGATATCGGCCAATATCTGCCGGTTCCGCCGTTCCTGTAGGGCTGGGTTCCGCATCGATTTGCCTTTCAGAATGCCCTGTCTACTATTGTAGAAACGCTGTCAACCCCAGTCAAAGCAGATCGTCGAGTATTGCCACTTCCAGTTGCTTGAATCTCTTAAATGCCATGTCGTTTGTCACAAAAGCGCTCGCCCTATTCACAACGGCGGTTGCCGCTTGAATCGCATCCGGTGTCTTCATACCATGTCTTGCTCGAAATTGTGCGGCCACATCGGCCACTTCCATCGTTACTGGACACCAATTCAAATTCGGATAGGTTGTCGCCAGAGAATAAAAAGCATCGACACGCAATTGATTGCCCTCCCGGTATCCAGGGACAAGAAGTTCAGTTAAAGAGAGCGTGGAAGTCACCGCAGTATTGCCCGACTTTGCTAGCCATGAGACTAACTGCTCCGTTAACGGCAAATACTTCGGATGCATTTCGACGTGATAAATAAAGATACTCGTATCCAGCGCTATGATTCGGTGTCGTGAGAGAAAACTTCCAAGCTTCACTACTCCCAACTGGCGCGCTCTTTCTCCAGATAGCCCTCCGGATACCAGCCTTTTCCAATTTCTTGTAAGGCCTTGGCATAAGAACGTGGTTTACGCATGACTGTCAGCCGGCCTTCATGCGCGACCACCAGTAATTTGTCGCCGGGTTTCAGGCCCAAAGCCTTGCGCGCTTCTCGAGGGACGACGATCTGGTTCTTGGAGGAAAGTGTTGCGATAGCCATGCTTTACATTCTAGCAAAACGTAAAGCACTTAACAAGCCCCACAGGACTGGATTCAACGCTGGTCACCGCCCAACCTTATTCCAAGCGACGCGCGCGTTCCGGGAGTCTCTGTGCTGGTCCATTGCCTTTTTCAATTGTTATCGATCTGCGCTCGCTGCAGCTTATCGGAGTAGTCGACGTATACCGACTTCCACTCCGTGAAGAAGTCGATGGCTGCAATCGCCGCCTCGCGATGACCGTTCCCCGTTTGCTTCGTTCCTCCAAACGGCAAGTGCGTTTCCGCACCTATCGTCGGCGCATTCACATAAACGATCCCCATAAATAGATCCTGCATTGCCGCAAACGCGCGATTTACGTTCCGCGTGTAAATCGAAGCGGAAAGCCCGTAAGGAACGCCATTGGCAATTTCAATTCCCTGCTCCAGGTTGTCGAACGGGATCACGGAAACCACTGGGCCAAAAATCTCTTCCTGCGCCACCCGCATTTTCGGATTGCAATCGCCAAATACCGTTGGCTCGTGGAACCAACCCTTGGCATGTGCGCCGGCTTGCAGGCGACTTCCGCCGGTCAGCAAATTGGCGCCTTCCTTCTTACCAATCTCCACATAATTCATCACAGTTTTCAGTTGCTGCTCGTTGATGCAAGGACCCATCTCCACGGAAGCACTGAGCCCATCGCCGACCACCAGTTTCTTTGCCCGTTCCACAAAGCGCTTAATGAACTCGCCGTAAACACTCTTGTGTACTCCCACGCGGCTGGCCGCCGTGCACCGCTGACCGCTCGTACCGAAGCCTCCCCAGATCGCGCCATCCACTGCCAAATCTAGATTCGCGTCATCCATCACCAGAATGATGTTCTTCCCGCCCATCTCCAGGCTGTAGTGCTTAAAATCCGGCGCACATGTCTGCGCGATGATTCTCCCCGTCGAAGTAGAACCCGTGAAACTGATTACCGGCACATCCTTGTGTGCCGCCAACGGTCCGCCCGCACCGGGTCCGTCGCCGCTCACCAGATTAACCACGCCTGCAGGTATTCCCGCTTCTGTCATCGCTTCAACAAGGTGAAAGGAAGAAAGAGGAGTATCTTCGGCCGGCTTCAGCACCACGGTGTTCCCTGCAATCAGTGCTGGCATCATCTTCCACGAGGGGATCGCCATGGGGAAATTCCATGGCGTAATCATTCCGCATACTCCAATGGACTGGCGCACGCTCATCGCAAACTTGTTCGGCAGCTCCGAAGGAGTCGTCTGCCCAAACAACCGCCGTCCCTCTCCAGCCATGTAATAGGTCATGTCGATGGCTTCCTGCACATCGCCGCGCGTCTCGGCCAGCACTTTACCCATTTCACTCGTCATGTCTCGAGACAGCTCTTCCTTTCGCTTCACCAGCAATTCCGCCACGCGATATAGAATCTCTCCGCGTTTCGGAGCTGGGACGAGCCGCCACTTTTTATATGCTTCTCGCGCGGCGCTCACGGCCGCATCAACATCTTCGGGACCGGAATTGGGGAAAACACCGATCACCTCATCGGTGTTGGCAGGATTGCGATTCTCGATGCTCTTCCCGCTCTTCGGTGCGATCCATTTTCCATTGATAAAATTCTGGTATACGCGCAGCTTTCCTGACGTGGCCATATCTCCCCCTGGAATCTCTTGAGTCTACCAAGTAACTGTAATCTCACAAGCGCTCGTGTAACGGCTCTGCCTCAATCCGGGCCGCATAATATTTATGAATTGGTCCGCTACTTTTTTCGAGTTTCTGCGTTGTATGGGTAAGACTCAGGATAAGGAATCAGCCATGCGAATAACTCGACTGCTATTCGCCAGCCTGCTTGCCGGCATCGCCTTGCTGGCGATTCATCGCGTTCATGGAAGCTCCAACAATCTGCGCGGCACTATCCGCGTGGATGGGCGCGAACGCACGTACGAAGTCCACCTTCCCGCAGGCGATCAAAACGCTCACGCCGTGCCCTTGGTTTTGGCACTCCACGGCAGACTCGGCACAGGTCAGGGACAGGCGAAACTTAGCCATTTCGATACCGTGAGCGATGCCCATAGATTCATCGTCGTCTATCCAGATGGACTGGAGCGCAGTTGGGCCGACGGCCGCGGCGCCTCTCCGTCCGAGAAGAAGGGTGTCAACGATGTCAAGTTCGTCTCCGAACTGATCGACAAGCTTTCCCGGGAATATCACGTCGATAGCAGCCGAGTTTACGCAACCGGAATGTCCAATGGCGGTTTCATGAGCGGAAGGCTTGCCTGCGATCTCTCCAACAAGATTGCCGTGGTAGCCATCGTGGCCGCTTCTCTTTCAGAGAACACAGCGGCGACTTGCCATCCGGAAAAGCCCGTTTCCGTACTGGTGATGCAGGGAACCGCTGATCCGCTGGTGCCTTTCGACGGCGGCGCACTCGGCAAGAATGGAGATCGCGGCAAAATTCTCTCGCACGACGATACCGTAAAGAAGTGGCAGGAAATTGATGGGTGTTCGCAACCTATCTCAACGCCAATACCTCGATGTTCGGGCGGATTGTACTCTGGCGGCAGGTCGATGGTGCTCTCGATAATTATCTCGGGTGGGTAGGAAAGCGGGCCAGCCATCGTGGCCCGGACGAATTTCCTCGTTTTCGACTACCTGAATCACGAAATGCGGGTAAGGAGAAAAGAAGCTTAGTTGTTATCGGCGGGTTCGGGATCGCGCTGCGCATTCTTGGTGAGCAACCGATTGGCGCTGCTATTGGGAGGCGGCGTAGGTGCGGCGACTCCGGCAGTCTCTGAACCGAGGCCAAGCTTCTGCAGTGTTGGTGCGTCGAGTTTGCCTGTTGGATTCAGATGGTTCGCGGCCTGGAATTTGCGCATTGCCTCGACGGTGGAGTCGTCCCACTTCCCTGTCGGCGTGCCATCAAACGAGCCCTGTTTTGCCAGGGCTTCCTGAATCTCGCTAATGCGGTCGGTAGTCGGCGCTGCTTGCCCCTTTACCTTTTTGGTTCGGCTGGATTTCTTGCCAGATTTCTTCCCTGATTTTGTGGAGGTAGACGGCGTGGCAGCGCCAGTTGGCTTTTTGTGGGTGGTTGTCGTAGATTGCGCAAAAGCCACGGATACCATCATGGCACCCGTGGCGATTGCCGCAAGGACAAGTCCAGCTTGAGTCAGTTTAGAGAATCTAGTGCGCATCGCCGGCTTAATGCGTTCTCCTCAAAGTAAGAGCAAATTCCTCGGGGCTAAAGCCCTTTTGTGCTCTGGTTAAGATGTCGGACCTGAAGGTCCGACCCCCTGAAACTACTTGCCGTCGGCAGGCACAACGCCGGGCAAGAACACGGTCATCACGCGATCGTTGAAGCCGTGGCGCAATACTTTAAAGACCACATTGTCGCCAGCCTTCAATTTGGAGATGGCCTTGCGATACTCGTCAATGGTGGTGACGGTTTGGCCGTTCACCTCGGAGATGACATCGCCCGGGGCAAAGTTGATATCTTCGGCAAAGCTGGCCGGTTCTACCTCCGACACGACCACGCCTTTCACGCCTTCCACGCCAACTTTCTGGGCGCGTGCGGGAGTGAGGCTTTCGACGTGCAAGCCGAACTCTGAAGGAGCCGGTTCGCCGGGCTTATCGCTGACGCGGCTATCGGAATTGGGGAACACGCGGGTGCGATCTTCCACAACCGCGGATGTTTCCTTCTTCTGCTTGTCGCGGTAGTACTCGATCTTCACCTTGCTTCCAATGGGAGCAGAGGCGATTGGGTTCACCAGGTCGTTTCCGTTCTTCACGGCGGTACCGTTGATGTTGGTGATGACGTCTCCGCCCTTCAAGCCGGCCTTCTCCGCAGGGCTGCCGGGTTCCACGCCTTCAATCACCACGCCATACGGTGCGCCAAGGGATTTCAAAGTAATCTGGTTGGTGCCAAGGTCTTCCTGGAAGCTGACGCCAATCGAACCGCGGGTCACGCGGCCGCTTTTCACCAGTTGGTCGTAAACGTTAATTGCGGTGGATGAAGGCATGGCGAACCCAACGCCTTCATAACCGCGCCCACCGGTAATAATGGCCGTGTTGATACCGATGACTTGTCCCGCCATGTCCACCAGCGGACCGCCAGAGTTGCCTGGGTTAATCGCGGCATCGGTTTGCAGGAAGCGCTGGAATTGCCGCCCGATTCCGCTACGGTCTTTCGCGCTGATAATTCCGGCAGTGACGGTGGCATTCAATCCGAAGGGGCTGCCGATAGCCAGCACCCAATCGCCCACCTGCACACCTTCCGAATTGCCCAATTTCGCGAAAGGAAGGTCTTTGCCCGCATCAATCTTGATTACTGCCAGATCCGTGGCTTCATCGACGCCAATCACTTTGGCAGTGTATTTTGTGGTGTCGCCCGCGATCATCACCTGGACCTTGGTCGCCTGATCGACGACGTGGTTGTTGGTCAGGATGTAGCCCTGCTTGTCGACGATAACGCCAGAGCCCAGGCTGCGCTCTGTTTGCGGCTGGCCGTTGTCTGGCTTACCGTCAAAGAAATGAAAGAAGAAGTCTTCGCTCGGGTCGTCCTGATCGCCCTGCCCACGGTGCTTTCTGGCGGACTTGCGATCCATTACCTGAGTGGTAGCAATATTCACCACAGCAGGACCGACGCGATTCGCTATGCTGGAAAAAGAATTGGAGGAGGGGATGGGGTCGGGCAAGGCAAGCGGCGCGGCGGTAGTGCCTGAGAACGTCAATGCGCGCATGGCCGACACTCTGCCATTCACAATCGTGCCAATCAGAATGCCAAGAATTAAAGTGGCCGCGATTAACACAGCCGCCAAAATTGTGCGGCGTCGCGACTTCTCCACAACGTTGTTACGAACGAGTTCCATCTGTCCTGCTCCTGTCTATCTGGTCCCAGTCCCGGACTGAGTCACAGAGTATAACATCGTGCCGGGGACCGGGAGATCTTAGCGTTTGATGCAGCGGGAGAATTACTGTCCCCCTGGCCGGGTACGCGGGAAACGTGAGCGCACTCTGGGTATTGGACGCGAAAAGTCACCAAAATGTTGTCAGGTGGCTTGGGCATCGAGGGTACTCCAAGGCGACCCCAAAGAATGCCCTTGACATTTCACTCCGGTTCCCCCATAAAGGTTAAAGCCGCTTCGGCGGTGTCACGTGGCGATTTAGGGCGACTTGCTCCACGTAAAAAACTGCTAAAGAGCGGGTAGAGTTCACAGAAGGAAATTCTGAGACCCCTCCAGGCTTTTTGGCACGGAGGGTTTTTTATTGGTGTCCCCTCCGCGCTGCCCCAAATTCATCTCCACGTCATTTCACGCGATGGCTCCCAGCCTGTACGTGATGTTAAGTCCTGGGTCCGTCAGCGAGGTGACTTATGTCAGAAGCTTACTTTTTACGTTGTAGGGAATGCGGGAAACGCTTCCCAAATGCACCAAGATCCTATTGCGAAGAGTGCTTCGCGCCGCTCGAAGTCAGTTATGACTACGAGAAGCTCGGCCAGGCCATCAAGCGCGAGGATCTGTCTCGCCGCGCCTTTAATATGTGGAGGTATTCGGAGTTGTTACCGCTACCGGCTGGCTTTGCGCCATCAATGGCTATCGGTGGCACGCCCCTGGTACGCTCGCGGAATCTGGCAAGTAAACTTGGGCTGAAAAACCTGTTCATCAAGAACGACGCTGTGTGCTTCCCTTCGCTGTCCTTTAAGGATCGCGTCGTGGCAACGGCTCTGGCCGCGTCGGAGCGCTTCGGCTTCTCAACCGTCGGGTGCTCGTCCACGGGCAATCTGGCGAATTCCGTAGCAGCGCAATGCGCACAGCAAGGGATCGACGCTTGTGTTTTCATTCCGGCGGACCTGGAACCCGCGAAGATTCTTAACACGGCTGTCTATGGTGCACGCATCATCCGCATTAACGGCAACTACGACAACGTCAACCGGTTATGCACGCAAGTGGCAGACCGCTTCCAGTGGGGACTCGTCAACGTGAATCTGCGCCCCTACTACGCGGAGGGCTCCAAGACGCACGGGTATGAGATCGCCGAGCAGCTTGGATGGGAGCTCCCCGACAACGTCGTTGTGCCAATGGCAGGCGGATCTTTGATCGGCAAAATTGCCAAGGCATTCTGCGAACTTGCCCATCTTGGATGGGTCGAGCCCAAGCAAGTGAAGTTTTTTGGCGCACAGGCTACGGGATGCTCACCGATCGCGGATGGAGTGAAGCGCAACCTGGCGCGATTTGAGCCGCAGAAGCCGAATACGATTGCGCGCTCTTTGGCGATTGGTAATCCTGCCGACGGGCCGTTCGCCCTTCGCTTGATTCGGGAAAGCGGCGGCTGGGCCGAAGACGTCTCCGACCCGGAAATCATCGACGCGATCAAACTGCTGGCAGAAACCGAAGGAATCTTTGCCGAAACCGCCGGCGGCGTAACGGCAGGTGTGACTGCCAAGCTGATTCAGCAAGGCCGCATCAAGCCGGAAGAAACCACCGTGGTATCGATTACCGGCAACGGCCTGAAGACTACGGATGCCATCGCCGCCGACTTCCCGGTGACTGTTTCCATCGAGCCGCGCATTGAAGCTTTTGAAGCGCTCTTGAAGGAGCAGTTGAAGGAAACTGCTGTAGCGGTATGAAGATTGGAATTGAGTTGCTCCGCCGCCCAACCACCTGAGCCAGGTCGGAAGAAGCGCCGTGTTTTTCTCGTCGGTCACGGAAAAATACGGCGCTGGTGGTTCCAATCAGGTCGTTGAATTACACGGACCGTGTTGGGGCTACTTTATGAAGCCGGCAAAGTCGAGTTAGATGGAAAGATTCAGAAGAGCTAAACTAGATAGAACAGGGAGTACCAAAGCATGGCAATCACAATCGAAATTCCCACGGCGTTTCGCCGCTTTACCGAAGGCGAACCGAAAGTGGACAGTGGCGCTACAACGGTGGCCGAGGCGCTGAACGATCTTACCTCGCGCTTTCCCGCACTTTCGCGGCACGTCCGAGATGATCAGGGACAAATCCGCCAGTTCCTCAATGTGTATCTGAATGAAGAAGATATTCGCTTCCTGGGCGGAGAGTCATGCACTGTAAAAGACGGCGACCGCGTCTTGCTGGTCCCTTCCATCGCCGGCGGCTGATTCCTATCCCTAGAGTTTCGCCAGTGCGACGCGGCGATTTTTTGCCCGACCCTCTTCGCTCCCATTGTCCGCAATTGGTTTAGTCTGTCCGAATCCCTGCGCCTTCAGTCTGTCCGCCGGAATTCCATTTGCAGTTAGCCACGCCACGACTGCCTGGGCCCGTTTTTCACTCAATGCCTGATTTGCCGCCGCATTCCCCTGATTGTCGGTGTGGCCTTCGACTCGCAACTTTAGATCACCATTCTCCTGCAGCAACGCGGCTACCTGCTTCAAAGTCTCCTCGGAATCGGGCTGGATCGCGGCTTTCCCCGTCTCGAAATGAATTCCATAAACTGCCACGTGGCCTGTCTTCTCAATTTCACTCTTCAGGCTGGAGGCATCCGCTGTCACTTCCTGTTTCATCTCTTCCGCAGTAACGATCGTCTGGTAGTAATACGTACCCTTGCTCTCAATAAAAATCCACGTTGTTCCCTTGTGCGCGGTGATGCTCACGGGTGAATTGGCATAGTCGACGATAAAACCACCGGTCTTGAGGGCATTCTGAAAATTTCGGAATACCTGCAACTCGCTGACTCCCTCGTGCGTCGTGATATCCCATGATTGGTACTTACCTTCGACGTGTTTTACCGCGGCGTTGCCATCTTTGTCCGGTGGCAGCGGGAAATCGTACTGGTCAAATTCTTTATTTTCGCAAGAGGCGATAATGCCTCCTGGAAACCGCGTGACCAGGGGAGAATCCTTGCATCCCTCCGCATCTTTAGGCGCATCGTCCTGCGCCCTAAGAAGTGGGACACTCAAAAATACAGCCGCAATCACGAATATTCTGGCGAAGTTCTTCAAGGGGGCCTCCCCAAGGAAAGTAGGCGGTTAGTTTACACAAACCTTGCGAAGAGAGTACAGATGTGCGCAGCCAAAGAGTGCGGTTACCATCACTCACACGAATTACGGATCAACTGCGCGTAGAAGTCGATGGATTTTGCCAAATTGTCGATGCCGATGCGTTCGTTCGTTCCGTGGAAACGCGCCACATCTTCTGGGTTAGTGAGCAGCGGAGCGAAACGGTAGGTATCTTTCGTCAAGGCGGAATAGTGCTTTGAATCGGTGGCACCGACAAACACAAACGGAGCCACAACCGCTTCCGGATACACTTGTGCAATCGTTTTTTGCATCAGTTTAAAATTCGCTGAAGCTGGGCTGGATTGTGAGGAAGGCTCAGAAGGTGGTTCGCCATCAATTGGCAGCAGCTTGACCCGCGGATCGTTAATGACCGTCCTGACGTGTTCCGTCACTGCTGCCAAGGTGTCGCCCGGCAACAAGCGAAAATTTACCACTGCGCGGGCATGACTGGGCATCACATTGTCTTTCGTACCCGCCTGGATGATGGTTGCCGCTGCGGTGGTCCGCAAGGTCGCATTGGTATCTGGCGATGATTGCAAAAGTTGCTTCACCACGGGTCCGAAAAGCCACATATTTTGATAAACCGCGCGCATGGGAAGAGAAGCACTTCCTCCGGCGTATTCCAGAAACTCTCCCATCGGCCCATCCATGTCCGCGGGCATGGGATTTTTCTCGATCTTGCGGATCGCTTCGGCTAACACTCCAATATTGGACTCCTGGGGAGGCACGGAAGAATGGCCACCGGGGCCATCCACGATCAGTTGCAGGCTCAAGTAACCTTTCTCTGACGTTCCGATCATCGCAACGGGGGCGCTGACGCCGGGCACCATTCCCGTTGAAATGAAGCCGCCTTCGTCCAGCACAAACTCCAGTTGCACGCCTCGCGATTTCAGCAAGCCGGCAATTTTGGCAGCGCCCTCCAGTCCGCCAATCTCCTCATCCTGACCAAACGCCAGATAAACCGTTCTTTTGGGCTGAAATCCTTTCGCAAGCAAAAGGTCCGCCGCTTCCATAATTCCAACAATGGTCTGCTTGTCGTCCATTGTGCCGCGGCCCCAGATAAAACCGTCGGCGATCTCGCCGGAAAAGCCGGGATGCGTCCACGTTGCTTCTGTGCCCGGTTCAATGGGAACCACGTCCTGGTGGCCCATCAACAAAATAGGTTTCAGTGCGGAGTCACTTCCCTTCCATTCGAACAGCAGACTGTTTGTGCCAACGACTTCGTGCCCCAGCGAACTGTAAACTCGTGGAAACGTCTTCTCCAGATATTCGTGCAATCCCACGAACGCGGCCTGCGTTGACAGTTTTTCTTCGGCGGTGCCCCCGCCCTCATACGAAATCGTCTGGAACGGTATGGCGTCGGCCAGTTCCTTGGCTGCCTTATGGGAATCGACGCCCACTGGTGTGTGGGTCAGGCCAGTAACCTGTTTTGAGGGGATAAAGAGTGTGCGCAGCGCTACTACTCCCAACAAAATCCCGAGAACCAGCCAGATAAATTTAAGAATGTTTCGCATTTGGCTATCCTTTGCGTCTCCGAACGGAGCGGGCGAACGGGCGAGCGAGCAATTCCCCGCAGGCTATCACGGTTCGGCTACAAGTGTCGCGAACTCGGAAACATCTTGCTTCTGCTTCGCGCTCGCTGCAAACTAGCGCCACTTTGTTTTCGGAGGCAAGGACTTCGGTCCGGCGACTTGGCTACTGCTTCGGGCACATCGATTACCAACGCCGATACCTTTCCAGATTCGCAGTCATCCGGGCTTCGCAAGGAACTTGGGTTCACCGACCTCGTTCTCGCTTCCATCCTTCTGGTGGTCATCCCTGATTTTTTCGGCACTGCGGCGAAGGCTGGTCCATCCCACGTCGCCCTCTGGTTGATTGCCATCGCTCTTTTTTTCGTTCCACAAGCGCTGGTGGTCGCTCACTTGAACCAGCGCATGCCAATCGAAGGTGGATTATACGAGTGGGCTCGACACGCGTTCGGCGATGCCGTGGGATTCATTGTGGCGTGGAACCTGTGGCTTTACGTGGTGCTTTATGTCGCTTCAATCGGTCTGGTCTCCGCCACGTATGCCGCTTACGCACTCGGGCTCGACGCCGACGCGATTGCCTCGAATAAGTGGATCATTCTGGCGTCTTCCGTTTCCATCCTGAGCGCCCTGATGCTCGTCGCCCATTTGGGCTTGCGCGTTGGCAAGTGGGTTACCAACGTCGGCAGTGCGTTAACTGTCCTGATTATCGCCATCCTGGCCGCGCTTCCCTTTTTTCATTCCACACGCTCCACCCTTACGGAGTACCATCCACTCCGCCTGACTTCGCCTCCGCTCACGCTCTTTCAATTCAGCGTATTCAGCAAAATGACCTTTGGCGCGTTGTGCGGCTTTGAATACGCGGCTATCTTCGCTGGAGAATCGCGTAACCCAGCCATTCATCTGCGCCGCGCCATCTTCTTCGCGGCACCTCTCATTGCCCTGCTCTATATTTTGGGGACAGACTCTATTCTGGCCTACGTGCCCGCCGAAAAGATCGACGTAATCGGCGCGATTCCACAGGCGCTGCGAGTAGCTCTCGGGAGTTCTTCCGTCGCGCAGACCATCGTTCCCCTCGCCATCCTCTTGCTCCTCACTAACTACCTTTCCAGCTTTAGCCTGAATTTTGCGGCCAACACCCGCTTGCCCATGTGCGCTGGGTGGGATCACCTGCTACCCGCATGGTTTACGCGCCTGCACCCCAAATATCGCACTCCGGTTAACTCCATTCTCTTTCTGGGAGGAGTGACCATGACCGCAAGCGCCGCAGTGCTCATCGGCGTGGGGCATCAGGAAGCCTTCGAACTCCTCCAGATCTGGGGATTCACTTTCTATGCGATCGCCTATCTGGCTCTGTTCGCCATTCCTTTGTTCGCATCAAAAAACGCGTCACTCCGTGGCCCTCTCTGGATGAAGCTGCTTGCCGTTTCCGGATCTCTTCTCACGTTGCTCTTCGTCGTACTCTCCGTCTTCCCCATCATTCCCGTGGCCAGCCAATCGGCATATACGTCGAAGACAATAGCGGTCCTTACCGCCGCGAATTTAACGGGACTAGGCCTATATTTTTTTCGCCCCAAAAAACAGAGCCCTTGATTCTCGATTTGGTCTTCCTCGGTTCTCTACCGTACTCTGCGTCTCCGCGTTAACTTCTTCCTTCGTCTTGCCCCCAATTCCAACAGTGCTAAACTATGAATGAACTTCCATGACACAAAAAACTCTTTACCAAAAAATTTGGGATGACCACCTCGTTCACCAGGAACCCGGCAAACCCGCGCTCATTTACATCGATCGCCACCTGATCCACGAAGGGACTTCTCCGCAAGCTTTCGCCGGGTTAAAAGCCGAGGGCCGCAAGGTACGACGCCCCGACCTCACCTTCGCAGTGATGGACCACTCCGTCTCTACCACGGATCGTACGCTGCCCATTCTGGATGACGCTGCGCGGCTGCAATTTGAGGCCTTGGCGCAAAACTGCAAAGAAACCGGAGTCCGCCTGTTCGACATGAACAGCAAGCATCAAGGCATTGTGCACGTTATCGGCCCGGAACTTGGCATCACGCAACCCGGTCAAACCATCGTTTGTGGCGACAGCCATACTTCCACGCACGGTGCATTCGGCACGCTGGCTTTCGGCATCGGCACCAGCGAGGTAGAGCATGTCCTTGCCACACAATGCCTGGTGCAAGGCGAGTCGAAAACACTACATATTCTGGTTCATGGCAAACGACCCAAGGGCGTCACGGCCAAAGACATTATCCTCGCCATCATCGGGAAAATCGGCATCGGTGGCGGCACGGGTCACGTGGCGGAATACGGTGGTGAAGCGATCCGAACCCTTTCGATGGAAGGCCGCATGACCATCTGCAACATGACCATCGAAGGCGGAGCGCGCGCAGGAATGGTTGCGCCTGATGAAACTACTTTTGCCTATCTGGAAGGCCGTCCCTTCGTCCCGCGCGGCAAGGAATTTCAGGGGGCTGTAGATCGCTGGAAGCTTCTGAAGTCAGACGAAGGCGCCAAGTTCGACTTGACCATCGAACTCCAGGCCGAACAGATCGCTCCGCAAGTCACTTGGGGAACAAATCCCGGCATGGTTACCAGCGTCAACGGACGAGTTCCCGATCCACACGATTTCAAGGACCTCAACGACCAGAAAGCCACGGAGAGCGCCCTGAAATACATGGACCTGAAGCCAGGCACCCCCATCGTTGACATTCCCGTTGACCGCGTCTTCATCGGGAGTTGCACGAATTCGCGCATCGATGATCTGCGCGCCGCCGCACACTTCGTCGCGGGCAAGCACGTCGCCAAGAACATCAAACAGGCTCTCATCGTTCCCGGCTCACGCGGCATCAAGGCTAAAGCCGAAGCCGAAGGACTCGACAAGATATTCACCAGCGCCGGATTTGAGTGGCGCGACGCAGGTTGCAGCATGTGCATCGGCATGAATGCCGACGTTCTTCCGCCGCATGAACGTAGCGCCAGCACCTCTAACCGCAATTTCGAAGGCCGCCAGGGTCGCGACAGCCGCACCCATCTGGTCAGCCCGGTAATGGCTGCTGCCGCTGCCATCGCGGGCCATTTTGTGGATGTCAGGGATTTTGACGTAACCCAGGTGGAGTAGTTCGGTTTGTCTTGCGCAGGAACTGCCGGCGTACGGAACCGGACTGCTCAGGCTACTGTTGAGGTAGCGACAATACGGAGGAAGAACGGCCGTGCGGTTACCCCGCAACCGCAAGGTCATTGCTGGTCTCAGCATTGGGGGAACCGCTGCGCCTTTTATGGTGGCTATTTACGCTTCGCACTACCAAGTTTCCATGCCGATTTTCGTCGCTTTTGCTGTCACTGTTTTCTCGGGAGGCTTTCTGTTCACTTGGGGAGCGATCGAAGCAATCAAATATTGGGGCCTAGGAATTCGGCCAAGGGTTTAGTTGAATATGACGGAAGGATGTAGGCTATTCGGCATGTGTCTGACGGATTGAGCGGCTGTAGATTGGAGATACAGTGATGAATTCCACCAAGAATCGGAAACAGATTGCTGGCTCGGCGATCTTCCTGACAGCTTCCGCCTTCATGCTTGCCTTATACGGGACTTTTGGTCGCATACCAGCCATTTTCGTCATGTTGCATGTTACGGCTTGCGTGACATTTGCGATCTTCACCATCCTGGGACAGCGCGAAATAAAATCTGAACAAGTTGAAAAAATCAGAACAAGTCAATGGTCCTATTTGAGTTTTAAGACCTACTTCAAGTTTGTTAGGAGCTTTTAGACAATGCAACCATTCATTACCCACTCCGGTCTGGTCATGCCCATAGACAAGGTCAATGTCGACACGGACCAGATGGTACCGAAGCAGTTCCTTAAGGCGCTTACGCGCCAGGGATTCGGCCGCATTCTTTTCTACGACTGGCGCTATCTTCCCGGTGAAAAACCCAATCCGGATTTCGTCCTGAACTTTCCTCGCTACAAGGGAGCCTCTGTCCTGCTGGCGCGAACCAATTTCGGCTGCGGTTCCAGCCGCGAACACGCACCCTGGGGCGTTCGCGATTACGGTTTCCGCGCCATCATCGCACCCAGCTATGCCGACATTTTTTATAACAATTGTTTCAAGAACGGCATTCTGCCGGCAATTTTGAAGGAGGAAGAAGTAGACGAACTATTTAAGCGTACCGAAAAAGAAGAGGGCTACTCCCTGGACATCGATCTGCCCACTCAAACCATCAGCGACAAACACGGATTGGTCTACAAATTCGAAATCGCACCCTCTCGTAAAGAAATTCTGTTGAAAGGTCTCGACGACATAGGGACCACCATGCTCCACGCCGCCTCGATCGACACTTACGAGAAAGCGCATGCTGCCACGGCCACCATGTATGACGCGGTCGACGTTAAGAATTACACCAACGCCGGCTAAAACGCTGCGGCGTCGTTTTCCCATGGCTTACCGAAAACCGTAAACTGACGAGGGAAGACTCTTCTAAATCCGCCGCCACCACGGCCTGAAATAAATCCGGCCCTCAAATATTGGCTCAGGCGCTTCCGGAGCGGCCGGTTCTCCCAACAATTCCGCGATCAAAATTCCGAGCACCACCAGCGCCGCTCCCACCCACGCGCGTGAAGTCAGCCGTTCGTGCAGCACCAGATACGAAGTGCTCACCGCAAACACCGGCTCCAAGGCAAACAAAATCGCCGCGTGGCTCGCCGAAGTATATTGCTGCGCCCAAAGCTGAACGGTGAACGCGACAGCCGTGGCAAAAATCGTGCAAACGGCCAGCGCTGCCAGCAGTTCCCATCTCCACGCAAAATGGACCGGCTGCCAGTGGATCGCAGCCCCAGCACCAGTTACGAACCATGACATCAGCCCACATCCCGCCACCTGAATCAGGCTCAAGGCAGAAACGGAATGGTCCTGCATGTACTCGCCCACCAGAATGATGTGAACGGCGTAAAATCCCGCGCCAACAAAAGTCAGCACATCTCCGTAATTCAGAAACCGCAATCCCTCTGCGGGCACGGTAAGAAAATACAATCCCACTAACGCGGCAAATGCCCCGCCATAAATCCACTGTGTCAGGCGTCGTCCCCAGAACACACCAAGCAGCAGAGGTACCAGAACAACGCTCGAACCCGTGACGAACCCGGAGTTGGAAGCCGTGGTATACCGCAATCCAGTAGTCTGGAACGCGTAGCCCACAAACATAAAAAAGGCCAGTCGCATCCCCGCAAAAATCTCTTCCCGGTCAATTCGTGCCAACACTCCGGGGCGCAGCATGGCCATCAGAATGGCGGCCAGCGTAAAGCGAATGGCCAGGAACACGAATACCGATGTGTAATCCAGTGCGTCTTTCACCACCACAAACGTGACGCCCCAGATCAGCGAACAAAACATCAACGCCAAATCGGCTTTTAGCTTTCGGTCCATTCGTGAAGTTCCAATGATTAACCTCGTCAGTGTATCCGAAATCCCAAATTTCTCTTCGCCCTTTACAGCGAGGCCGCGTGGCTTGACCCGCTACCGAATCAGCCACATTCTTTCTTGTATGTGTGCACGCTTCGCCATTCTCCGCTTGTGTCTTTGCGTCTCTGTTCTGACGTTCCCGTTTGCCTTCGGAGTCGCGGGCAACGGCGCCCCGAAATGGGTGGAGGTCCGCTCTCCTCATTTCACGGTGGTCAGTGACGCCGGAGACAAGCAGGCACGACAGGTCGCCGACCAGTTCGAGCAGATTCGCGAAGCCTTTTTGCGCGCCTTCCCCACCCTTCATGCCGACTTCGGAAAGCCGGTGATTATTTACGCGCTGAAAAATGAAGATTCCATGAAATCCCTTTTGCCGGCCTATTGGGAGATCAAAGGCCACGCGCATCCTGCTGGGATATTCATTTCAGGGGAAGACGAGCATTGCGCGGTTGTTCGCGTCAACGCCCAGACTGCGAACCCCTATCAGGTGATTTATCACGAGTATGGCCACGCGCTTGAGAATCTGAACTTCGAGGAACTGCCTTTATGGCTGTCCGAGGGAATCGCGGAATTTCTTGGTAACTCAAGAATTCACGAGGGCTTCGTCGAGGTAGGAGCTGCTTCCTCACACCATATTGGCGTCCTTCGTGAAAATAAGCTCATCCCCATTGATGTACTTCTCGACGTCGATCAACAGTCGCCCTACTACATCGAACAAGACCGCTCTCCCTTGTTCTATGCCGAGTCCTGGGAAATTGTTCGCTACTTACTGATGGATGCCGATGCAATTCAAGCGCACTTGCTGAACAACTTTCTTACTATCTACCAACGCACGGGAAACCAGAATGAAGCCGCGAAGCAGGCCTTCGGGGATCTCCGCAAGTTCGCGGACAAGGTGGCGGACTACTCTCGGCGATCGGAGTTCCTGGTTGGCCGTGTAGATGCTTCCGTACGCGGAAATCCAAAGAGCTATTCCAGCCGCTCATTGACGCCTGCAGAAGCCGATGCGCTGCGCGGGGATCTCTTCACCCGCACGCATCGTCCTAAAGACGCCAAAGCCGCTCTGGAATCTGCACTCCAGCAAGATCCTAAGCTCGCTCTTGCCCACGAAGGTTTGGGTTTGCTGGCGCTCTCTCAGCACGAAACGGAAAACGCCGAAGCGGAGTTTGCCAAAGCGGTACAGCTCAATTCCAGCAGCTTTATAGCCTACTATTTCAACGCTCGCATTCGCATGCGCGACGAGATGACCGGGCCGGATGACACGCAAGAGGTGATCGCCGACTTGGAGAAATCGGTTACGCTCAATCCGCACTTCGCTCCGGCCTATGAAGCGCTATCTTCGCTCTATTCACTGGACCCCGCGGCATTTGACAGAGCAATCGTTGCCGGCAAAAAAGCCATTCAACTGGAGCCGGGCACCCTCTCTTATGCATTGAGCTACGGCTATGTTTTATTGCGGATTGGAAAAGTTGCCGATGCCAAACGGATGGCGCAAAAAATCCAGGTGGCGTCCAAAACTCAGGAAGACCAATACGCCGCCAGGCAATTGCTGGATGTGATCTCGCAACGCGAACGCTATGACGCTCGGATAGCGGCAAACGCACGGGAGCCTCAGGAACCAGGCACTCCGCGAAACTCGGCCACCAATGCACATCCTCCCGGCAGCGACGCTCACCTTACTTACGATCCACCGTTCGTCAACAAGCACTCTGGCGAAGATGAGTACTCTGTGAACGGCACGATTCTCTCCGCGGAGTGTCGTGCGGGTGTGCCAGGAAAATTGGCGCTGTCAGTCAACACGAAAACGCTGAACTTCGTAATTCCAGAGGTAAGCGAGCTGCAAGTTCTGCAGAAAACCGTAGATGTGTCCGGCCATCCGCCACCGTGCGGAGAGTGGAAAGGGCGTCACGCTGTTCTTTTCTTCTATAAGCTGAAAAACAAACAGTTTTACGGCGAGCTCAGCACGCTTCAGTTTTTCTGATACACCACTCGACCGCCAACAACAGTTCTCAACACCTGCGTTTTTAGGATTTCGGCTGGCGTATCCTTAGTCAGGTCGCTGGAGAGCTCGACAAAATCCGCATACTGCCCCACGACAAGCTGTCCCTTTTTACCATCCTCAAATTCCGCGTAAGCCGAACCCGTCGTGTACGCCTGAATGCAATCGTCCAAAGAAAGCTTCTCCTGCGGCTCCCAACCACCGGCCGGCCCGCCCGTCGGCAGTTCCCGGCTCACACAAGCATAGATTCCGCGCATCGGATTGATCGGTTCCACGTCGTAATCCGTGCCGAACGCCAACTTGGCTCCCGCTTTTTGCAGCGAATTCCATGCATAGGCGCCTTTGGCGCGATCTGCTCCCACGCGATCTTCCGCCCAGCGCATATCATTCGTCTCATGGGCAGGCTGCATCGACGCAATTACTTTCAACTGTCCGAATCGAGCGATATCTTCCGGCGCAACTACCTGCGCATGCTCGATGCGGTCTCTGCGGTCGCGCGAAGGATTAATCCGTGCCACGGATTCGAATACATCCAGCGCCACACGATTCGCTTTATCTCCGATGGCATGAAATGCCAGTTGGAATCCCAGTCGGTCTCGCTCGATTGCCATTGCTTTCAACTTTTCTGTTTCAATGGTCATGATCCCGCTCGCGGAAGGATCATCCGAATACGGCGAGAGCATCGCCGCGGTGTGCGAACCAAGCGCACCGTCTGTCACCATCTTCAGCGCCCCGGTCTTCAGCCATGGATCGCTGACGCTTCCCTGCGAGCGCCGATTTTCCAGGTCGGTAATCGGATCGGTAAAGTGCAACCACTCCGTGATCCGTGCGGTAAGCTTCTTCTCTTCTTTCAGATCCTTGTAGACCTGAAAATCCTCCCACTCCGAATTGTCTTGCGCGCTGGTCACCCCGTTGCGGGCCAACTCTTCCAGTACGAGTTCAATGCCATGACGCCGCTCGTCATCCGAAGGGTCGGGAATACGCTGCGCCACCATCTCCATGGCGGCTCCCTCTTTCAACATGCCGCTTGCCTCTCCATCGGCAAAACGTTCAATCTCTCCGCCCATTGGATTCTTGGTCTCAGCATTGATTTCGGCGTGCTTCAAGGCCTGCGAATTGGCCACCGCAACATGTCCCGAGATGTGCACCAGAAAGACGGGGTTGTTCGGCGCAACTTCGTCCAACTGCAATCGGGAAGGAAATTTCTTGTCTGGCCACAGCGTCTGATCCCATCCACTTCCCAGGATCCAGTCACCAGGCTTGTGCCGGGCCACCTCGGCTTTCACCCTGCTCTGGAGTTCTGTAACCGATTCCACGCCGTTCAACGAAATGGAAAGTTTGTCGCGTCCCGCTCCGCCCAGATGGGTGTGCGCATCGTTGAAGCCAGGCATCACAAAATGGTTGTTGAGCTGATAGGTGTCGCCAGGAGCGTCCGCACCACCGCAATCCAGCAAAATGTGGGCTATCGTTCCGATGCAGAGCACTTTTTCGTCGCGCACGGCAATCGCCGTGGCCCACGGATGTTTCGGATCGTTGGTATAAATCCTGCCGTGCAGGTAGAAGGTCGTCTTGTGCAGACCGGGATTTTTCGTCTGGGAAACGAGCGCAGAAGGCCACGCAAAGAATAATCCGCCAACCAACAGAGCGAAGCCCCACCGCACGCCAATGCGCTTCATCATCGGCCCCCTCTTTCCGGTACCACACCAGACACACCAAGCAAAGTCAGCAAGGCCCTCTTCAATCCAATCTCCCGCTCCGCGGGCTCATACCACTCCTGAAGCGAATGCGCTCCGCCGCCGTTTCCACCTGCGCCAATCGCCAGTGCGTCGATACCCAGAGAGAGTGGGATATTCGCGTCTGTCGAAGAGCGCTCAATCCGCGATTGGTTTCCGATATAGTCATCCGCGGAACGCAACGCCGCCAGCAACGGAGAATCCCCTGCCAACTCTCCACCGGGGCGGCTACCGATCACGTTGATTTTCCACTCCAGACGGCCTTTGCTTCGGTCTCGGGCGTTATCCATTTCGTCTTTTACGCCAGCCCCCATCGCCTCGCGAAAAGCAATTTCTAGCCGTACGATCTCCTCTTCGCCTTCCGAGCGTAAATCCACTTTCAGCTTGGCTTCATGCGGAATGGAATTGACGGAGGTTCCGCCCTCGACTTGACCCAAATTAAACGTCGTTCGAGGACTGACGGGCACCTTCGAATTAATGAAGCGCTGTCCTCCACGTATCAAAGCATTGATTGGATTCGGCATGCCAAAATCCGACCAGCTATGCCCGCCGGGCCCAGTGATCACAACTTCCATCCGCCGTGAAGCCAGCGCTTTCGTCGTTACGTGGTCAATGCTCGATCCATCGAGCACAATCACGGCCCGCAATTTGGGGCGATACGCATCAATCAACGCGCGCATCCCACGCAAATTCCCTTCACCCTCTTCCCCCACATTCGCCGCGAAGAGAATTGTCCGCTGTGGGCTAATCCCACAAACGTGTAAAGCGCGTGCCAGTGCAAGTAATCCCGCCAGTCCCGTTCCGTTATCCGAAATTCCCGGCGCAATCATCCGCTGGCCTTCTCGCTGCACCTTGACCGGGGTGTCTGCCGGGAAAACCGTGTCCAGATGAGCGGTAACCAGGACTATTTCCTTCTCGTTCGCGCCCTTCAGTTCCCCGATCACATTGCCGAGTTTATCCGTGTGAACCGCGAGCCCTTCCGCCGCAAGGAGTTCTTTTACCGCCTGGGCGCGCTTCTCTTCTTGAAACGAAGGGGCGGGGATTTCCGTGAGCTTTATCTGCTGGTCGTCAATCCAGGTGAGGTTTTTCTTGATCCATTCGAACGCAGCTTGTACGCGCGAGTCCTCCACCAGCGAAGCAGGATTGGCTTGGCGTGCCGCCTGAGAGAGGGCCGTGGAGCGAAGGGGCATGACGAGAAGAATAGCGCAAAGCGCGCTGTGTTTCACCGTGCGAAATGACGGTCGCATAATTCTTTTTACGCCGGAGCTTTCGGTTCCGCGGCGAGAACTCGCAACTCATCGTCGGTCAAAACCCGAGTTGACTGTTTTGCAGCCTCAAACAGTCGATTCACCAGTTCGTCTGTGGGTGGAATCTTGTGCCGCGCCAGCCAATATAAAACATTGGATTTTCCACTCATTGGCCCAACTTCCACTATTTGTTCCAACCCAACCAGGTGCGCCGGAACTCCACTGTACACGGCATCCGCAAGAAACTTGTCGTGCTTGTTGATGGCCTTAATGATCGCGGCAGCGTGAACGCCCGTTGCGGTCCGGTAGGCGTCTCGGCCGAATACCGGATAATTCGGTGGGATAACCGTGTGCGTCGCTTTGGCGATTTTCTCGCAATACGCTCTCAGGTAACTCAGGTCATTTTGAATCAAATCCATCAACCTCAAGTTCACCAACAGCAATTCCATCGGCGTATTTCCAACACGCTCTCCTAACGACAGCGCCACGCCGTGGATCTGCCTCGCTCCCCCCGCAATTGCCGCCAACGAATTGGCAATCGAGAGCCCTCGGTCGCGATGCCCGTGCCAGTCCACACGAATCGTCTCACCGCAAGGCTTCACCACAGTATCGACTACGAACTTCACGAGATTGTAGGCGCCTTCCGGCATTGCGTGGCCCACCGTGTCGCACAGCACGATGGCCTTAGCACCGCTCCGAATCGCGGTCCGGTAAAGACGTTGCACCGTGTCGGGATCGGTGCGCACCGTATCTTCCGTCACGTACATCGAAGGCAATCCCTCGGCGACGGCGAATTTGACCGCCTTCTCCGTGATGCGTTCCAGATGATCAACCGTCCAATCTTCTACCAGCCGCCTGATCGGACTGGATCCCAGGAACGTTGCGGCCTCGATGGCGATCCCCGCGCGCTGCGAAATCTCGGCAATTGGACGGATATCCGTTTCCACCGTGCGCGCCGCGCAATTCGGTTTGATCTTCATCCGGTGCTTCACGATCTCCTTTGCCAGCGCTTCTACGTCGGCCAAGGCGCGCGGACCTGCTCCGGGAAGTCCAATATTTACCGAATGGATTCCAATCGCTTCCATGAAATGCAGGATTTCTATTTTTTCTTCAATCGTGGGGTCGTGAACGGAAGGATTTTGCAGACCATCCCGCAAGGTTTCGTCATTTAAAAGGACCTGCGTACCAGGAGGGATGGAAAGCCTACCCGCAAGGTTCCAATCATAAATCCATTCGTGCTGGGGCATGCCGGAGCGACCTCATTCCCTCGTGGAACGCTAATAGCGCACGGTGTAACTGTTCGGTTGCTGTTGCGGATCGGGCCGGTAGAGGGTCTGACAAAACTCGCACCTGTAAATTTCAGCTCCCTTTCCAATCACGGCTTCAATCTCCGCCGGATATTCAAACCAGCGCTTCAGATGGCCCGCACAAACCTTCCCTTTCTCGTTCTTCTCGTCACACGAGCGTTGCTTCATCTTCCGCGTCTTTACCTTCGGCGCTGCCTTTGTTTCCGGTTCGCTTGTCGCTGGTACTGCTGCTGCCGCCGATGCTGCTGTGGTTTCCTCAGCCAAGGACGTCCTCCTCTACATTCTCGTTTCTAAAATCCATGATCGCGGAACATCGTTTTCATTGCCAGACGTGCGTGCCGTACTCGCGCTGCCAGTCCGCCCGTGAACTCAAACTGCAGAAATGCATCCGCTGCTTTCTGCAACTCAGGACCGTAGCGAAACCACCAGGGCTTGGCCGTCTTTGGCAGACGATCCACATCCACATACTTAACATAGACCATTTCAGATAGCCCTGCTTTGCCGTGCGTGCGGCCCCAACCGCTCAATCCGCAACCCCCATGGGGAGCTTCAGCAATCGCAAATCCGGTAAGCACATCGTTCACCATCACCGTTCCCGCTTTCAGCCTCCGCGCGATCGACTTGCCTTTTTCGGCGTTCCCAGTCCAAACACTGGCAGCCAGTGAAAACTCGGTGTCGTTCGCGCGGCGAACCGCTTCTTCCGCGTCGGACACCACTTGAATCGCCATGATTGGCCCGAAGGTCTCGTCCTGAAACAGGTGCATCGAATTATTTACGCCCGTCACAATCGTCGGTTCGAAGAAATTTGGCCCAAGATCCGGCTTCGGCTTTCCTCCGCAAACAATGGTCGCGCCGTGCTGCACCGCGTCGGCGAGCAGGTCACTCATCCTTTGCACATGTTGCGGGCGAATCAACGGCCCGATATCGGTGGTCGGTTCGCTGCCCGGTCCAAGCCCCAGCTTTTGCGTTTTCTCAACGCACCGGCTAATAAACTCTTCGGCAACCGGTGCTTCAACAAACAAGCGTTCCACCGACAGGCACACTTGCCCACAATTGGTGAAGCTTCCCCACACTGCGGCGCTCGACGCCACGTCAAGGTTCGCATCGCGCAACACAAGCATTGCGTCCTTGCCGCCCAACTCCAGGACACTCGGAATCAAATGGCGCGCACAAGCCTCCGCAACGTGCTTCCCGGTGAAGACACTTCCCGTAAAGAAAATCTTGTCAGGGCGAGCCTCAATTAGCGCTTGTCCCACCTCCCCACTGCCTTGCAGAATCGTTACCAGGTCGGGCGGAAATGCCACGTCGCGGAATAGTTTCTGAATCAATGCCCCGCATTCCGGTGTGAAGTCGCTCGTCTTACAGACTACTGCGTTCCCCGCTGCCAGGGCGGCAATGATTTGGCTCAGCGGAATCGCCAGGGGATAGTTCCACGAGCTGATAATTCCCACTACTCCGAGTGGCTCGTAAAGAAGCGTGCCACTCTTGGCTTTGGCGGCCGTATTGCGGTGCGGTACTGACTCTGCTCGCAGAGAGTTCAACCCGTTCTTCGCAAAATGCGTTGCGGAATCCAGCGCCACAAATACGTCCGCAAACAATGCCTCCACGCGCGGCTTCCCGGATTCCCTTACTACAGCGTCCGCCAGAATGTCGCGAGCCTTCAGTATTTCCTGCCGCAAGACGTCAATCCGCGCACAGCGTTCGCGGACACTCTTAGCAGCCCAGCCGATTTGTGCAGCCCGTCCCTTTGATACCAATTGCGGCACAAGCAACGGCGATGTCTTCTCAAAATTTGCGAGTACCCGGCCCGTAGCCGGATCAATCGATGGAATTGTCTCTACCGCCACCAAGGTTGTCGCCACCATGACCGTCATTCTATCACTCCCCAACATACTCAATGAACCGCCTCACACAACATCCTGCTCAATACAGCCGAGCAGGAGTAAGATGGTGGCGAATTTGGCAACTATGCTCGACTTTCGAATTCACTGGCATCTTTAGAAGCCGCCTTGCGCTTGTGCTAAGGAAGTAAGGGCGACGGGCAATTTTATGTTGTATAGGCAAATATTCTCGGGAGGTAGTCAGGAAATGAATATGAAACGCTTAACCGCACTAATCTTATTCGCGATAACGCTGATTTGGATTCCCACTCGCGCGGCAACTCCGCCGGGCACCGTGGAACACATCAAAGTTCACGGCATGTCTCTGATGGGCAATCTTGAAGGAGATTCACCAGACCGCGACGTCTCTGTCTATCTCCCGCCGAGCTATGCAAAAGACAAATCGCGCCACTATCCGGTGGTCTATTTCCTCCACGGCTTCACCGACAGCGACGACAAGTGGTACGGCCCCACCAAGCACTGGATCAATCTTCCCACAGTGCTCGACAAGGCACTGCAGAACGCCGCGAACAAAGAGATGATTTTTGTCACCCCTAACGCCTTCACTCGCTACCAGGGCAGCATGTATTCCAGTTCGGTAACCACTGGCGATTGGGAGAAATTTGTCACTCAGGACCTCATTGCCTACATTGACTCTCATTACCGCACCATCGCCAAGCGAGACAGCCGCGGACTGGCTGGACATTCCATGGGTGGATATGGAGCAATGCGAATCGGCATGAAGCATCCAGACATCTACTCTAGCGTCTATCTTCTCAGCGCCTGCTGCCTGACCGCGGATTTCTTTAAGTTCACGGACGAACAACTGGCCAAAGCAGAGGCGGTAAAGGATCCCGCTGAAGTGGAAAAAGCCGACTTCTATTCCAAGATTCTTCTGGCTTCAGCGGCCGCATGGTCGCCTGATCCAAATAATCCTCCGTTGTACCTGACGCTTCCGGGAGACAAGGACGAAGCGCGCAAGGGCGTGCACAACAAATGGGCGGCCAACGCACCTCTGGAACAGATCGATCAGTACATCGACAACCTTCGCAGCCTGAAGGCCTTCGGCCTGGATGTTGGCGACAACGACCATGGCATTACTTCCACCACCAAGGACCTCGACCGTGTTCTTACTTCCTACAAAATCACCCACTCTTTCGAAGTGTATTCGGGTGATCATCTAAACCACATTGCCGATCGCATTGAGACGCAAGTGGTGCCATTTTTCTCGAAGAATCTTTCGTTTGACGCGTCAAAACACCATAAATAGGAACCGCGCTGTAAATGGTGTCATTCCGAGCGAAGGCCCGCGCAGTCAGCGGGCCGAAGCGGAGGATCGTGGCGTGAGTTCGGTTCGCTAAATATCGCCTGAACAACGAAAATTCACTCGAGAAATAGACAGGTATTTCCTCTACAGACGATACCCTTCCTCGTGCTCCACTTTCACCATGCACAATCCCTGTGGCGGCATGGTTGGGCCTGATTTGGATCGGTCTCTTAACTCAAATAATCTGTCGATGTCGGCAGGCGTAAGCTTCCCTCGCCCTACATCCAACAGCGTCCCTACCATCTTTCGAACCATGTACCGCAGAAACGAATGCCCATGAACAGTGAACCACAACTCTTCCCCGTCCTCGGTGCGTTTCAATTCCGCGCTGAACACTTCTCGGATCATGTTCCGTTCCCGGTCGTCATCCTCAGAACCCGTCGACGCCGCAAACGATGAGTAATCGTGCACGCCCACAAACCGAGTTGCCGCATCCCCCATGGCCTCTTCATCCAACGGAAATGGATAGTGCAAGACGTAGCGCCACAGAAATGGGGGAACCACCTTTCCGCGATACAGCCGGTAGCGGTAGATCTTTCCCTTTGCCGAAAACCGCGCATTAAACGCCGGCCCGGTTTCCTCTGAACCAGTGATCCGGATCGACATCGGCAGCAATGCATTTAACGCGCGTTGAAATTCCAGCGCAGACAGCCCCGACTGTGTCCGAAAATTGGCCACTTGGCCAAGCGCGTGAACGCCTGCATCCGTTCTACCGGATCCATTCAACTGGATATCTTCTTGCGTCAATCGGCGAAGTACAGAGACAATCTCGCCCTGCACCGTCGGCTTATTTTTTTGGATTTGCCAGCCGTGGAAGTCGGTTCCGTCGTAGGCAATAGTGAGTTTGAAATAACGCATGAACGGAGGATTAGATAAGTTAGGAGGCCGACCGCGCGAACCGGCTGCCCGGCTTCACCGCCACATTTCCCTGCCGGCATAAAGGGCACTCATCCGGCGGATAACTGTCGATGTTGAGTCCAAGCAACGAACTGGCCTCAACTGTGAACAGATCCTCGACCTTGCCCCCACTGCGGTCAATTAGCGCGCCAGCCGCGATGACACGACCGCCCGCCTCTTCCACCACCCGAATCGCTTCCAGTGTCGAGCCGCCGGTTGTCCACACATCCTCAATCACCAGCACATGTTGATCGGGCTTCAGGGAAAACCCTCTTCGTAGTGACAACGTGCCGCTGGCATCACGCTCCACAAACATCGCTGGCACGCCTCCGCCCAGAGTGTCCTTCCCAGCAGGCAAAGCACGCGCCACTTCCTGTCCGATCACCACTCCACCCAAAGCCGGGGAGACAACCACATCGATCCGCGCGTCCGAAAATAAAGCAGCCAGCGCTTGCCCTAACTTTTCCGCAAACCGGGGATATTGCAACACCAAAGCGCATTGCACATACGTACCACTGTGCAGCCCGCTGGACAGCTCAAAATGTCCATGCCGAATGGCACCCGAAGTCTCGAAAATTCGCAGAATCTCTTCCTTTGTTAACATCATGTCGCTAACCAGCGATTGCTCCTAAACGTCGAAATGTCAGCAGCCTAGCTGCCAGGGAGTTCGTTGTCAAATGATTCATGCCCCTGTTAGACTGCAATATCCCGGTTATCGCTTCCAAATCGGGCCTGGCAACTCTCCTAATATACGGTCGAATGAAACAAATTGCCTGTCTCTAACGTTCTACACAGTAAGAGCTTCAGAAGCGCGCGGTTTGCGTACTTGAACCTATGGTGAGGATACTTATGAAGAAGCTGTCTGCTCGTCCCCTGCTCGCCGCCGTCTTGGCTGGCATCCTGGCAGGTGCGCCTGTCGTTCCTCTGCACGCTCAGGAGCCGGCGCAATCTCCAACTCCAGAGCTGAAAGCCGCCACGCAAGGTGGCGCTCCGGTGTCCCTGGGTGTATCCAAGTTCAATTTCTCCCATGGCCCCAGCTATTTCCCGAATATCTTCAATCCATACAGAACCCAATTCGTGAATCCTGGCGAACTCACCAACTCTCCTCGGCTGCAGCAGCTGATTCGTGACAACAAGCTGGAACTCAGCCTGCAAGACGCCATCGCCCTCTCCATGGAGAACAGCATGGACATCGTCGTCCAGCGCTACAACCCCTGGATGGCGGATGCCAGTATTCTGAAAACACAGGCTGGTGGGTTTGGATACGGCACAAGCGGCGCTGTTTTCAACTCCTCCACCGCCAACTTCAATCCCATTTACTATGACCCGTTCATCACCCAACTTTTTGCTTTCGATGATCGTTCCACCCCGATTAACAACCCTTTCATTTCGGGCACGGGAGCGACTCAGGGGCTCAAGCCTCAGACCGCTGCGGCACTAAAATCTCATAACGACCAGTACAACACCTCGTTCACGCAGAACTTCACTACCGGTACTTCAGTCGCCGTCAACTGGGATAACACACGCGCTTCTTCCAACGCTGCCAACTTCTTTAATCCCTATGTGCAATCAGCTCTCACCGTTGGGTTCCAGCAACAATTGCTCGCGGGCGCGGGCCGCTCGGTCAACCGTCGCAACATGATCATTGCCGAAAATAATCGTAAGATTGCTGATCTGGTCTTCACTCAGCAGGCCATCACCACCATCACCAACACTATCAACGCCTATTGGGAATTGGCCTTTGCCCGACAGAACGTTAACGTGCAGCAGCAGGCTCTGACCGTTGCCGAAAAGCTTTACAACGACAACAAGAAGCAACTGGAAATCGGCACCATGGCGCCACTTGACGTTACCCGCGCCGAATCCGAAATGGCCACCGACAAGCAAAACTTGATCGTCGCGCAGACTACTCGCTTGCAAGACGAACTGGTCCTGAAGAATTTCATCTCGAAGGATCCTCTCGCTTCCAACTTGATTAACGTCGAGATCATTCCCACGGACAAGCCGGATGCTCCCGCATCCGTCCTTACCGCCTCCTTTGAAGATGCCATTAAGGAAGCATTCGCCAAGCGTCCCGACCTCCAGGAGCAATACTGGAACCTGAAGAACGCGGATGTAGACGTCAACGCGACAAAGAACGCATTGCTACCGACCGCTACGTTCAGCGCTCAATACGGCACCTTTGGCTTGGCCGGCAACGCATCGATCACCGGAACTCCTACCACGATCAGTTCAGGTCTGCCCGTGGTTGACACCACTGGCGCCCCGATCATCGTTGGTGGCGTGCCCTACTTTGTGGGTAGCCTTACGGCCCCCGTAGTTGGCACCTCCCACGCTGGTTTCGGCACGGCGCAATCGCAGATCTTTCACAACAACTTCCCGGACTACCAGGTGGCTCTGAATCTTCAAATCCCCATTCGCAATCGAGCGGCTCAAGCGGACAATACCCATGCGCAATTAGTTCGCCGTCAACTCGAGGCGCAAACCCAGCAGATCAAGAACACAGCTCTCCTGGACGTTCGGAATACGACTATCGCCCTGGAACAAGATCGCGCCCGCGTCGACGCCGCTCACAAAGCGCGCGAGCTTCAACAGCAGACTTTTGACGCCGAACAGAAGAAATATCAACTCGGCGCTTCCACCGTCTACAACGTCATCTTGACCCAGCGCGACCTCATCACCGCGCAGGGCACCGAACTGCGCGCTCTGGCTGATCTCGCCAAGGCAAAAGCCGATTACGAACGCGCTCTGGGCCGCACTCTCGACGTCAACAGCGTGACGATCGCTGGCGCTAAATCCGGCGAAATTCCCCAAGACACCTTGATCCCCGGCACTCGCAACGGCCAAGTCATTGGCACAGATGCCCTCCTCAAAGCGCTGGACGGAACCAACTCTTCCGGCCATCGCTAATCCTGAGACCCAGCTCTCGTTCCAGAAAAGGCTCGGTCATCGTCGGGCCTTTTCTTTTGGCCAACTTCTTAATCCCTTTTACGCGCCTCACTTCTTGCTCTCACCCTCCATTTCTCGTAGCATTTTTGTGACGCCGACCGACAATGCCATCCGCCTTTTCTTCTGCCCCCGCGCACCGCTTCCGCTGGACCAGTGATACGGCCTGTTTGGCCTATGTCGCCCTGGCCACCATCCTCATTCACCTGCTCACCGGTAATCGCTATGGATTCCACCGCGATGAACTCGCTATTTTGGACGACGCCCGACATCTCGCGTGGGGATATGTCGTCTACCCTCCGATCACTCCCCTGCTTGGACGTCTTGCGCTGACACTGTTCGGTACCTCGCTCGTAGGCTTTCGCCTGTTCGCCGCCGTTGTCCAGGCAGTCGCCGTCTTTCTCACCGGCTTGATGGCACGCGAATTAGGTGGGAAACGCAGCGCACAATTGCTTGCCGCATCCGCGGCTGTTCCTTTTTGTCTGGGGGCAGGCGCTTTGATGCAATACATCTCTTTCGACTACATCTGCTGGGTGCTCACGGCTTACTTCATGACGCGCCTCTTGCGCACTAACGATCCACGCTGGCTTCCCGCCATAGGAGCCGCCATCGGCTTTGGCATGCTCTCCAAGTACACCATGGCATTCTTTGTTTGTGGCGTGGTTGGCGGCATTCTTTTGACGGATGCGCGTAGATTCCTCGCCAGCAAGTGGTTGTGGCGTGGATGCGGTTTAGCTGTTCTTGTTTTTCTCCCCAATTTTATTTGGCAAGTTCGCCACCACTTTATCTCGCTGGATTTTCTCCGCTTTTTGCATGCCCGGGACGTCGCCGCTGGACTCACGGTCGATTTCCTGCCCGACCAGTTCCTGCAAACTCTTCTTGCTGTCCCGTTATGGTTATCCGGATTGGGTTTCTATTTCGTTTCAACAAAAGGGTGGCGATTCCGCGTTCTGGGTTGGATGTATATCATCCCTCTAGTTCTTTTTTTGATCGCCAAGGGTCGTGGATACTATCTCGCCCCAGCTTATCCGATGTTATACGCCGCTGGCGGCGTCGTCTGCGAAGACTTTTTCGCCAGCGCAAAACCTTCCTTGACTCAAATCCTGCGCCCCACGCTCTGGGCCGGGCTACTTATCAGCATCCTCGGCGCCATCGCCATCGCCCTGCCTATTGCACCTGTAAACTCTCGTTGGTGGTACGCCGCTTCGGAAATCGACACTGCTCTGCCCGAAGAAGTGGGCTGGCCCGAATTTGTCGCCACCATCGCACAAATACGCAACTCTCTTCCTGCCGAGCAACGCGTCTATGTGGGCGTTCTGGCCGGAAATTACGGTGAGGTCGGCGCTATCAACCTCTACGGACCAAAATTCGGATTGCCGCCAGTGATCAGCGGGGTCAATTCCTCCTGGGAGCGTGGCTACGGCAATCCACCTCCGCAAACCCTCATCATCGTCGGCTTTTACAAAGAATTTGTGGACGATCGGTTCGCTTCCTGCCGGCTGGCCGCCCACGTCTGGAATTACTACGGGATCGAGAATGAAGAAACCTTCGAACATCCGGATATCTTCGTTTGCGGCCCTCCCTTGAAGGGCTGGCCCGAGTTCTGGAAAGACTTTCAGATGTTCGCAGGCGTCCTTCCCGGGACCGAGAAGGCTCTCCTACGGCGAGATTATTTCCGGGCGCAGGGTCGGAACCTCACTTGCCCGTTGCCATCCGTTCGCATAGCATAAATTCATGCAGGGGCGGACATATCGAATGTCATATACTTCTCCAAGCCCTTGCGCCGCGACTTCACGCTCCGGGAGCGCCATTTCATGAGTGATTCCTCTAACTACAAATCCAGGCTGGAACAGTGGGAAAAGAGCACCCTTAAGCTCGCGCTGGACAAAACTCCCGAGCGCCAAAAAGAGTTCACTACCGTCTCTGGCTATCCCATTCGCCGCCTCTACACCCAGGTTGATCTGGATGGATGGGATTCCGCGCGCGATCTGAGTTTTCCTGGAGAACCTCCTTACACACGCGGCATCCACGCCACTATGCATCGCAGCCGTCAGTGGACCATGCGCCAATTCGCAGGCTTTGGTACGGCGGAAGACACCAATGAACGTTTCCGCTATCTCCTTGCGCAAGGCCAGACAGGTCTCTCGACCGCGTTTGATCTGCCCACACTCATGGGCTACGACGCCGATCACGCTTTAGCGGAGGGCGAAGTCGGCAAGTGTGGCGTAGCGATCAGTTCTCTTGCCGACATGGAAGTTCTTTTCGACCAAATTCCTTTGGCCGATGTTACGACCTCGATGACCATTAATTCCCCTGCGGCAGTCATCTGGGCTATGTACCTTGCCGTAGCGGAAAAACAGGGTGCTGACTGGAAGAAAATCTCAGGCACGCTGCAAAACGACATCCTCAAGGAATACATCGCGCAAAAAGAATATATCTACCCGCCTGAACCCAGCATGCGCCTGGTGATCGATACATTCGAATTCGGCGTAAAAAACACCCCCAAATTCAACACCATCTCCATCAGCGGGTATCACATTCGCGAGGCAGGCTCTACCGCCATTCAGGAATTGGCCTTCACCCTGCGCGATGGCATGGAGTATGCGGAGTACGCTCTGCGCCGCGGCCTGAAGCTGGACGAATTCGGTCCGCAGCTTTCCTTCTTCTTCAACGCCCACAACGATTTCTTCGAAGAGATCGCCAAATACCGCGCCGCTCGCCGCATCTGGTATAAAGCCATGACCGAGCGCTACAAGTCCACCAATCCGCGAGTCTGGGCCCTGCGCTTCCACTCGCAAACCGCCGGTTGCTCACTTACGGCGCAACAGCCCATGAACAATGTTGTTCGCACCGCCATCCAAGGCCTGGCTGCAGTTCTCGGCGGAACGCAGTCTCTCCACACAAATTCCCTGGACGAAGCCTGGGCCTTACCCACCGAATTTGCCGCGACCATCGCTCTTCGCACCCAGCAAATCATTGCTCACGAAACCGGCGTGACCAATACCGTGGATCCCATGGGTGGTTCCTACTTTGTCGAAACTCTGACCAATGAAATCGAGAAAGCTGCCTGGGATTACATCAACCGCATCGACGCGCTCGGCGGAATGGTGGCGGCAATTGAAAAGGGATATCCGCAGCGTGAAATTGCGGAAGCCTCCTATCTCTACCAGATGGCCATCGACAAAAAAGAGAAGATCATCGTCGGTGTCAACGATTTCGTCGCCAAAGAAAAGCCGTTGGACATCCTACAAATCGACGAAACCGTCGCCCACCGCCAAGCCGCTCGCCTCAGCAAGCTCCGCAAAGATCGCTCCAGCGCCGAAGTTGATCGCAAACTGAACGCCCTTCGCAAAGCCGCGGAAGGCTCCGAAAACTTGATGCCTTTTATCTATGACGCCGTGAAGTCCTACGCAACACTCGGCGAAATCTGCGAATCCATGCGCACCGTCTTCGGCCCCTATGAAGAAGTTTCGGTCACCTGATCTCTTTGTGATATACTATTCCTTAATAATACTTTTGGGATAGTAAGCGGCCCAGAGCAACTTCTCCTTCTGCTTTCTTCTCTGTGACCTCTGCGTCTTATGACTGACTCCAACCTCACTAGCCGAATCATCGGTGCGGCAATCGCCGTTCATCGTGAACTTGGTCCCGGCTTTCTGGAGGCAGTTTCCGAGGAATGCCTCTGCTACGAACTGGAACTTGCCGGGCTTCAATTAGAGAGACAAAAAACCATCCCTGCAATCTATCGCTCAAACAAGCTGGATTGTGGTTACCGCGCCGACATCGTCGTATGCGGCTGCGTAATCATCGAAGTCAAAACGATTGCTGCTGTGGCACCTATACATCAAGCAGTAATGCTCAAGTACCTTCGACTCTCAGGTTGCCATCTCGGCTTCCTGATCAATTTTCATTCGGCTATTTTAAAAGATGGGGTTCACAGGTATGTTTGGAACTATCATCCCGCAGTAGAAGAATCTGAACGCAGAGAAGCAGAGGTCGCAGAGGAATGACCGAGAGAAAAATCAGAGTACTTATCGCCAAACCCGGCCTCGACGGTCACGACCGCGGCGCAAAAATAATCGCTCGCGCCCTCCGCGATGCCGGCATGGAAGTCATCTACACCGGCCTGCGCCAGACACCAGAGATGATCGCCACCGCTGCCATCCAGGAAGACGTCGATGTGATTGGCCTGTCTATTCTTTCCGGCGCTCACAATACCATCTGCCCTCAGTTGATGAAACTCCTCCACGACAAGGGCATGGACGACGTAATCGTTCTTCTCGGTGGCATCATTCCCGAACCTGACATTGTTGCCTTGAAAAAATCCGGCATAGCCGAAGTCTTCCTGCCCGGCACTTCCACGCACGACATCGTCGACTTTATCCAAAAACAGCTGGCTCAACCGCATTAACTCTTTACACTTCCCCACCCTTCAACCCCGGCCATGGAATTGTCATCCTGAACGAAGCGAAGGATCTCAACCTGTCCGATGGCAAGAACTGCCGATTACCAGCGCTTCTTTGCGTTGTTACTTCTTTTCTCTTTCAAACTTCACCCGTGTATACAGTGTCCGAAAACCCAATCGCGTTATATTTCTCTGCGACTCGCTTCCTGGCAGCGCCAGGCTCACCGCAAGATCGCATCCAACTTCCTCTGCCCGCTTCATTCGTGCGTGTAGCAGAGCGGTCTGCACTCCCCGCTTGCGAAAATCCGGCAACGTCCCTGCCCCAAAGAAGCCGGCCGTTTTTCCGCGCAGCGACAATGCGGCCCCTCCCACCAATCGCCCAGCAATCCGCGCCAGATAGCACTCCATATTTCGCCCGAGTGCAAACATCTTCATCACGCTAAGCAACTCTTGCGTCACCGGAAAATACTCCGCAAAGCTTTGTGCCACAGTCAGCGTCCACGCGTCAATCTCTTCCCGCTTCACCAATCGAATATCCACCTCGGCGGGCGCCGTCCAGGTTCGATCCATCTCCACCGGTCTCGCCATCACATTTGAAAACTCCGTCACTCGGTAGCCGCGATCACCATACAATGCAAACAGCGACATATCCGCCATGGGGCACGTTTCTACTCTTACGGGCTCATTCCGGCTGAAATAGAACTCCTCCAATTGGTCGAACTCCGCCGAAGTCACCGGCCTGTTCAATCCTAGCGCTACCGCTTGCGTAACGGGAGAACCCGCTCCGCAATACACTGCATATCCACCGGCAATCCGTACCACGTCTGGATTGCAGGCGTGCTCGACTTCCTTCATCGCCTCCGCACCCGCAACCGCAGCCTCTGCCTCCGCCAGTTCAATCCGTCGGGCTAATTCCAAGCTCAAAAGTTGGTATTGCATCCGCAGAGTCTATCCCATCTGCCTCAAATTCGTATGTCATCGCCGCTTCTCTTTTGCCTACAACCTACGAACCTTCGTATACTTCTTTGTCCACCCACTGCGAGAGGTCAATCGTGTCAAGCCTGAAATCTTCCATCGATCCCAAAACGCCCCAATTCACAAAGAACTCCCAGCGCATGGTGGAGCTGATGACAGCCGTCAAGAATGAAGAAGAAAAAATCCGTGAAGGCGGCGGAACCAAGGCCATCGAGTCGCAACACAAAAAGAATCGGCTCACCGCGCGCGAACGCGTGGCCTCACTGATCGATCCCGGCACCCACTTCTTCGAACTGAACATTTTTGCCGCTTACGAAATGTACGAAGAATGGGGCGGCGCGCCCAGCGCTGGTACCATCACCGGGCTTGGCCGCGTTTCCGGCCGTCTCTTCATGATCATAGCGAATGACGCCACCGTAAAAGCCGGCGCCTTCTTCCCGATGACCGCCAAAAAAGTCATCCGCGCCCAGAACATCGCCATCGACAATCGCATCCCCACAATTTACCTGGTCGATTCCGCGGGAGTTTTTCTGCCACTACAAGAGGACGTCTTCCCAGACACCGACGACTTCGGGCGTGTTTTTCGCAACAACGCCGTGATGAGCGCTCAGGGCATTCCACAAATCACAGCCATCATGGGCATGTGCGTAGCGGGAGGCGCGTATCTCCCTGTCATGTGTGATCACATTTTAATGACCGAAGGCTCCGGCCTTTTCCTTGCCGGACCAGCGCTGGTCCAGGCCGCTATCGGGCAGAAATCCACCGCGGAAGAACTGGGCGGCGCAAAAATGCATTCCCAAATCAGCGGAACCGTGGATTTCCGCGAACCAGACGATGAATCCTGCTTGAAACGCATTCGCGCCATCGCCGACAAGATGGGCGCTCCAAACCCGCCGATTTTCAGCCACGAACGCCCTCACGAACCGCTTCACTCGCCTGAAGAACTCTACGGCATTTTCTCCGGCGATCCTGCCAAGCAATACGACATGCGTGAAATCATCGCGCGCATCGTGGACGGCAGCGCCTTTGAAGAGTACCGGGCAGAGTATGGCGAAACGCTGCTCTGTGGTTACGCGCGCATCGGTGGCTGGGCTGTCGGAATCGTCGCCAACCAGAAAAAGCACATCACCACCAACGCGCCGCACTCCGACCAGAAGCGCATCGAGTTCGGCGGCGTCATCTACACCGAATCCGCAGACAAGGCCTCCCGCTTCATCATGGACTGCAACCAGAATCGCATTCCGTTGATTTTCCTCCACGACGTGAACGGATTCATGGTTGGAAAAGACGCGGAATGGAGTGGCATCATCCGGGCGGGAGCAAAAATGGTCAACGCCGTGGCCAACAGCGTAGTCCCCAAAATTTCCGTGATCCTAGGTGGGAGTTTCGGCGCCGGTAACTACGCCATGTGCGGCAAGGCCTACGACCCGCGATTCATGTTCGCCTGGCCTACCGCAAAATTCGCCGTAATGAGCGGAGACGCCGCCGCCAACACGTTAGCCGAAATTAAACTCAAGCAACTGGAACGCGAAGGCAAAAAAGTAGACGAGAAAGTCCGGCAGGAAATGATTGCCTCGGTCCGCGCTACTTACGAACACCAGACCGATCCCCGGTACGCCGCCGCTCGGCTCTGGCTCGACGCCATCATCGACCCAGCCCACACCCGCGACGCCCTGATCTGGGCATTGAACGCCGCCTCCCTGAACGCAACCATCCCCGAATTCAAAACCGGGGTGTTACAAACATGATTGGCCGCCGATCCAAAATCTTGATCGGGTGACCCTCATAGGTCCATCCGCCCTCATCACCACTTGGTCCATGGAAATCTGGGTTGTACTACAGGTCTAACCCCGACATCTATCGATCGAGGAGGCTTCGCAGCTTGGGAAGGTCACGCTTTTGCCCTGGGCTCCCGTTCTGTTGGTTTTGGCTGTTGTGGGCTTTCGTTGCACCCTACCGACGCTAGTTTCCCTCTACTTCGACAATCGTAGAAAAGCTTACTTCATATTTCTCTTCCTGTGGCCTCAGCTTCCCTCTGTTACCTTGACACTCGAGACTTGGCTTTTTCTTCGCGCTTCCTCTTTCCGCTGCAGGCCCGTAAACTAAAGTTGTCCAATTTGAAAAACTCATGACTCGCCCTTCCCGCATCCTTCTAATCGCCATGTCTGCCGCCTTCGGCATCTGTATCCTCGGTCTCCTCGCTGGCATGGTCTACTATCTGACCGCTGTCTACGTCGGTCACCGAACGATCGAAGCTGTAATGGGCAACATCATCCCATTCAACAAAACTTTGGGTGCACTCGGCATCATTGGTATGCTCTTGTTTTTCGCTTTCCTCTTTTCTCTCATGTCCAAAAATAATCAGGAAAAACATCACTAAATGACTGAACCCATCAAGTTGATCGAATGCCCACGCGATGCCTGGCAAGGAGTGCCGGATTTCATCCCCACCGCCACAAAAGTCGCCTATCTCCGCGAATTAATCCTCCAGGGGTTCCAGCATATCGACGCCGTCAGCTTCGTCTCTCCCAAACACGTCCAACAAATGGCCGACAGTGAAACCGTTATGAAGCAACTCCTCGATTCCCTTCCCGACAATACAACTCTTCCCGAAATCATCGGCATTGTCGTGAATGAAAAAGGCCTTCAGCGGGCCCTCGACACCCCCGGGCTATCCACCATCGGCTATCCCTATTCCATCTCCGCTTATTTCCGCCGCTCCAACGCCAACATGAATCGCGCCGAATCCCGCGCACTGGTCGAAACGCTGAAGAAAGAATCAAAATCCGCAAACAAGAATCTGGTCATCTACATCTCCATGGCTTTTGGCAATCCCTATGACGAACCCTGGGGCCCCGAAATCGTTCACGACGCACTGGAATGGCTAAAAGAAATCAACGTGCAAACGGTTTCCTTGGCCGACACGGTAGGCACCGCCACTCCCGATCTTGTGCATGAACTTTATTCTCAAGTCAAAGATCTCGTGGCAGGTATCGAACTGGGCGTTCACCTCCACTCGAAGCCTCAGGACGCTGAAGATAAAATACTCGCTGCATACGCCGCAGGCTGCCGCCGATTCGATAGCGTTTTGACCGGCCTGGGCGGCTGCCCCTTTGCTGGAGACGACCTCGTCGGCAATATCCCCACCGAGTCCGTCTTGTCGGCTCTCGGAAAAGTGGGCGTGGACTCCTATATCAATTTCGCCAATCTAAATAAGTTAGTGGAAATGAGTGACGCTATCCGCGCAAAATACTCACAAGAGCCGGCCGCAAAAGGAGGAGAACATCTACAGTGACCTATCAAACCCTTCTTCTCGATAAATCTGAAAATCTGGCTACCATCACACTCAATCGTCCCGAAAAGCGTAACGCCATCTCCACGCAAATGATTGCTGAACTTCTTTCAGCGCTCGATGAACTCGAAAAAACCCGCACACGCGTGGTCATTCTCACCGGAAACGGCAAGGCTTTCTGTGCCGGCATGGATCTGGAAATGCTCCAAGCCATCGCCCACCAATCCCCTTCCGAGAATCAGGAAGATTCTCGCCGCATGGCCAAACTGTTTCGCAAAATCTGGAGTTACACCAAACCGCTGATCGCGGCAGTAAACGGACACGCTCTGGCCGGAGGTTGTGGCGTTGCCACTCTTTGCGACTTTACCCTCTCCGTTCCGGAAGCAAAGTTCGGTTACACCGAAGTAAAGATTGGATTTCTCCCCGCCATCGTCTCCGTGTTTCTCACCCGTCAAATCGGCGAAAAGCGCAGTCGGGACCTTTTGCTGACTGGCCGTCTGGTAGACGCCGCGGAAGCCAAGGAATTTGGCCTGATCAACGAAATCGTTCCCCCCGAAAATCTAATGCAACGTGCCCACGAACTAGCCGACACTTTAATCGCTGCCAGCCCCGCAAGCGTCACCCGTGCCAAACATCTCCTGATCTCCGCCGCAGCCCCCAGCCTCGACCACGATCTGGAACGGGCCATCCTCGAAAACGCCCGAATCCGCTGCACTCCCGACTTCAAAGAAGGCCTCGCCAGCTTCCTCGAAAAACGCAAACCTCACTGGCAAGACTAAGGAAGTTTGTTAGTCGGTAGTATGTAGTCGGTAGCTGCTAGTCTGCACCAGATAATTGTTGATGAATTTGCTGCAGAGGTACACTTAATTGCTAGACTATGTCATCTGCAGGTTTGGCAATGCGGTCATCAATTAGTTCTCGGCATCTACTGGGCCACTCAAACGTTTCCGCCCATCGAACGTTTTGGCCTGATCTCTCAGCTCGGACGAGCTGCTCTTACTATGCCAACCAATATTGCGGAAGGCTCCCGGCGCTCCGCTTCGAAGGAATATGCCCATTTTCTGAGTATTGCCAGAGGGCTCTCTCTCCGAGACTGAATATCTGGTGCTCGTCAGTCGAAAACTCGGTTATCTCCCTCCAGATTTGGCAAATTGCATCTCGCGGAAACAACCGAACTCCTCAAGATGTTGTTGAGTGCCCTACGCAAAAAAGTTCAGGCCAACTCTTCCGTATCTTAACTACCGACTACTGACTACCGACTACCGACTCTTTTCCGGCATACTAGTCCACGCCATGCTCACTCATCACGACCACACCATTCGCGTTCGCTATGCCGAAACCGATCAGATGGGCGTCGTCTACCACTCCAACTACCTCATCTGGTTCGAAATCGGTCGCGTCGAACTGATGCGCTCCCTTGGTTTCGACTACAAGCGCATGGAACTCGACGACGATACCTACATCGTCGTCGCTGACGTTCATTGTCGCTATCATCATCCAGCTCGCTACGATGAACTCGTCACCGTCCGCACCCGCATCCTCGAAGCAAAAACACGCACACTGAAATTCGGCTACGAACTCTTCCGCCAGGAAGATCAAAAACTCCTCGCCACCGGCCACACCATCCACGTGGCGTGCTCTCGCGCTGGGCAAGTGAAGCACTTTCCCGACAAGTACAAAGCCGCTTTTCTTTCCATCGCCGCAGCAACTCACGACCGGAGCACCGCATGAGCATTGTCCTCAACGGCAACGACTTGACCTTCAATCAGCTCTACGCCGCAGCATTTCGACACGAATCCGTCTCTCTTTCTCCAGAAGCGGTCGCGCGCATGAAAGGGTCGCGCGCTGTGGTTGATCAGCTCGTCGCTTCCGGCAAGACCGCCTACGGCATCAACACCGGCTTTGGCAAACTGGCGTCTGTCCGCATTTCCACCGAACAGGTTCGCCAACTCCAGGTCAATCTGGTTCGCTCTCACGCCTGTGGAGTAGGCACGCCCCTCAGCGAGCCGGAAACTCGCGCCATGATTCTTCTCCGTGCCAACGCACTGGCCAAAGGCCTCAGCGGCGCCCGCCCCGTCGTCGTGGAAACGCTTTGTGCGATGCTGAACGCTGGCGTACATCCTGTGATCCCTTCGCAAGGTTCCGTGGGCGCTTCGGGTGATCTTGCCCCGCTTGCCCACCTCGCCCAAGTCGCGATTGGAGAAGGCGAAGCACTCTACAAAGGTGAAAAACTTTCCGGTGCCGATGCCCTGAAACGAGCCAACATCACTCCCGTTACACTAGACGCCAAGGAAGGGCTCTCTCTTCTGAACGGCACGCAAGGAATGCTGGCCCTGCTCAGTCTCGCTCTATATGACGCAGACATCCTCGCCGATACCGCCGATATTGCCGCCGCGCTCTCTCTTGACGCCCTCCGCGGCAGTCCTGGCGCATTCGATTCGCGCATCATGCATGCACGCGCGTATCCCGGTGCAGGCACCACCGCCCGCAACCTCGCTCATTTGAACGATGGCAGCCAGATCCGCGAATCTCACCGAGCCGCGGAAAAAGATCCTCGCGTGCAAGACGCTTACAGCCTCCGCTGCACGCCCCAGGTACACGGAGCAGTCCGCGATTCGTTGGTTTATGCGAGAGAAATGGCGCTCGTGGAACTGAACAGCGCCACAGATAATCCACTGGTCTTTCTGAAGGAAAACGGTGAAGGCGACATCATCAGCGGCGGCAATTTCCACGGCCAGCCATTAGCAATGGCAGCCGATCAAATCGCAATTGCTCTGGCCACCCTCAGTGGAATAGCGGAACGCCGCATCGAACAAATGACCAATCCACTCACCAGCATGCTACCAGCTTTCCTTACTCCCGAACCAGGCCTGAATTCCGGCTTCATGATCGCGCAAGTCACGGCTGCGGCTCTCACCAGTGAAAATCGTGCGCTAGCCACTCCCCACTCTGTCGATTCGATTTCTACTTCAGGCAATCAGGAAGATTACGTCTCCATGGGCATGAGCGGAGCCCGTCGGCTGGAACGCATGCTCCACAATCTTCGCCACATCCTAGCCATTGAGTTGCTAGCGGCCTGCCAAGGTATCGACCTGCTTGCCCCTCTGCAAACCGGCACGCTAGCTCGTAAAGCTTACGAGGCTGTCCGTGCCGTCTCCCCCAAAGTCACACAAGATCGTCCGTTAGCCCCCGACATCAACGCCGTATACAACCTCATCGCAGGTGGGGCCATTTCCAAAATCCTGCATTAGCATATTAGGAGTAGATGTTTTCTTTGGAATTTGCAGCTTGCAGGGTTCCTTTTTCAAATAGCGGCGGGTTATGTCAGGAAAGGCTTGACTACCAGCTATCCATCCAGATCCTGGCTGTCTGGAAGTCTTCCGTCAAAATCCACTGGCACCGGCTCGCTTTGGCCGAAGCGACAATCAGCGAATCCCGAAACGAAAAACCAAAGCGGTCCTGGATTTTCCAGGCAGACTTCATCAATTGCCGATCTACAGCTACGGGCTTCCATGCCAGCAAATCTATAACTTCCATCCGTGCCGCGGCCTTCCCTTGGCAACTTCCTGCAGACATTCGCATAAAACTTATTCTTCCTTGGCGCGTTTTCCACAACCATTCACGCCACTGACGCGCTTTTTGTGTTTTTCCTCATGAGCCTCATCAACAGCCTAGAGAAGAACATTGGTGTCAACGAAGACCAGTTCGTTCATTCGCTCCCTCGCGCGACAAGTACTTCCCCTCTGATTTCATAAACGCCTTTTGCCCTAGCGCCCGCTTCATTGCGGCAGCGTATTGGTCCTTCTCTTCCTGTTCCTTCTTCAAAAGCGACGCAAGAAATCGGGACACACTTAGTCCTGTCGAGCAGCTTCAACCCGAGCCCAGCCCGCTAATTCGGCCTCCGGCGCCACGGTCACGTTTTTAAGTTTGGTTTTCATGCACATGTATAACACCACTGATTCCGTGTAACACGAACGCACGAGTTTCGTTCTTCCATCAAAAATGGCTCTAAGTGAAAGGCTGTCGACTGCTATCTGTGCTCCTCAACCCAGCGTTTCCAGGAAATACGTAAACATCCGGTATCCCGCCACATAGCTGAACGGCGCCAATTCCAGTGAATAGTGCCCTACTGGCAACTCAAGTGTTCGAGGCTCTGCGCCGTGCTTTCGCAAAGCCAAGAGCATCTCCTTTGTCAGTTCCGGCAGGAATGTTGGGTCATACTTTCCGTAGACCATGAAGGTGTCGCGGTTCGCTCCCATCCCCCGTTCCACATAGGGCATGGGGCTCACCGGCGCCCAGAACTCTCGCAACTCCTCCACGCTAACCTCGTGACGCAATCCTTCCCAAACGTGGTTGGTCGTCATTCCCTGACTGACCACATCCGCAAAATACGTCGACACGTGAAAGAATCCGCCGGCACGCACGCGGTTATCGTGCACCAAGGTGATATATCCCACCGACGATCCGATGCTGGTCCCCAGAATGCCCAGCCGGTCATATCCTTGCTGTTCCAGCCACGTCAGACATGCCCGCGCATCTTTTACCGCTTGCCGGTTTGCCTGCAACGTCAATCCGATATTCGGTCCTACCAATTGATCGGCCCGCTCGTGACCTTGGGCCATCCGGCGGTCGTGATACGGCAAGCTCATCTTCATCGCCGTAATTCCCATGCGCTGCAACCAGTGGCACAGGGCCACTTGTCCATGCCACTTGGCATTCCAGTTGGGCAGGATCAGCACCGCGGGGCCCACCTTCTTCCCGCGAAACAGTTGCGCATGGACCGTATTGTTTTCTGGCCACGCCGACTCCAGTGGACTCGTGAACGTCAGAACATTCTCCGCATCCAGCCGGTAATCGCTCACCTGATCCGCTGCATACCACGTTCTACTGTCCGCGATTGCCGCTTGAGCATATTCCTGCAAAAATGCACGCGGGTCTGCGTGTTCGGCTTTACCGTTGATATGCTCCAACCCCCACTCAAACGGCCTCACCATCCGGTTATCGTCCGTGGTCCACCGGCGGTGCTCATAACGCCGAATCGCGTGCTCAAACCAACTCATAGCCATAGTCTAAGTTTACGCTGTTTAGGCATCTATGCGAACTCGACAACCTCATCGCGTTCTGCCTGATTCTTATGGGTGGAACCTCAATCTCTGCAGCGTCAGTTTGACTGTTTCTTTGCTTTATTACTTCTATAGTTCACTTTTTGGCGCCAGTGAACCATCCGACACCGCGGTTAGCCCCTTGCGTTGAGCCACTGCCGCGAATATGTCAAAGTCAATTCAATGATCACGTTCTTCTTTTTTCTCTTTGGCATTGTCATCGGCAGCTTTCTGAATGTCTGCATCACACGAATTCCGGAAGGGGAATCCATCGTTTCCCCCGCCTCTCGCTGCCCTCGCTGCAAAACACCCATCAAACCCTATGACAACGTGCCTATCCTCGGCTGGCTGTGGCTTCGCGGCAAGTGCCGCACCTGCGCTCTCCCCATCTCGCCGATGTACCCGATCATCGAATTCCTGACCGGCATATTTTTTGTCCTTACCTACCGGACCTTCACTATCACTCTTCCCACGTTCAAATGGCTCATCTTCGGCTGCTTGCTCATCATCCTGATCGTCACCGATCTTCGCGTCCGGCTTCTCCCGGATGCCGTCGTCTGGCCTGGCTTCGGCGTGGGGTTGGCGTTTGCCACGCGCGTTCCTCCCATCGACGGCACCTCTGTAGCGCTCTATTTCCACTTGGGATTTCGTAGACTGCCGCCACAGGCTCCCGCTGTATTTGGCGTTGCCGATGCTCTGCTTGGCGCCGCGCTCGGCAGCCTCCTGCTTTGGTCCGCTGCCACCATTTACAAACGCCTTCGTCACCGTGAGGGCATGGGGATGGGGGACGTAAAAATGATGGCAATGGTGGGTGCTTTTCTTGGTCTCCCGGGAGCCTTCCTCACGATCCTCATTGGCACATTCCTGGGTTCGATCGTGGGAATTGCCCTGGTCGGCGTGCTCTACCTTTCCGGATGGAAGCGCGACCTGGCCGAACGTGCCCATCGCCGGGGTCTCGGTGAAATCAACTCCTTGCGCTGGTCAATCGTCTCTCAATACCAAATTCCGCTGGGAACTTTCCTCGGCGTAGCTGCCCTTTTCTACCTTTTTGCGGCCCGCACGCTCGATAATTACTTTCCCCGCTAGCCCTTAACCATTTCGCGCCTCCTGCCGCGCCGCCTCAGATTCCGCGCTACAATACCCTCAGCAGTTGATTCATTCTTGGGAGCTTCCTGCCTGCTCCGTGGAGGAAGGTGTCTATGCGCTTTTCAATCTTCGTGCGGACCATGGGCCTGTTCTCGGTGGGACTCCTGGCGGCACTCTCCACTCCTGCTCAGGATCCGGCCTCCTCCGATCCCGTGGCCGACGCGGCTCGCAAAGCCCGTGCGCAGCAACAGACCGCGCCCAAACCCAAAAAGGTTTTTACAAACGACGACTTTACTTCCACCCCTCCACCTAAGACCGATGCCAAGCCGGGTGCAGTCCAAGGAGAAGACGCGTCCAAAACCGATGCGGATCAAAACCCCGAGAATGATCCGAAATCGGAAGTCTACTGGCGCAAGAAATTCAGTAAGGTTCGCGACAAGCTCTCTATGGCCGAAAAGGAAGTGGAAGTGCTTCAGCGTGAACTGGACAAGAATCAAGTTCAATATTATTCCGACCCGCAGAAGGCCCTGATGCAGCAACATGATCGCAAAGACATAAATGACAATCGCACCAAGCTCGAGGCAAAACAAAAAGAGGTCGAAGCCCTGAAGAAGCAACTGAGCGATTTGGAAGATGACCTTCGCAAGGCAGGCGGGGATCCAGGTTGGGCACGCTAGCCATTCCAAAAAAATAAAGGCGAAACCGAAGTTTCGCCTCTTTTGAATCCATTAACGGAAAAACCAAAAAACTAATTCACGTATCCGCCGTTTTCCCGCTGTTTAATCTCTTCCAATATCGTCAACCCGTCTCGCAATTCTTGAGTTCCCTTTTCCAGCGCCTGCCAAGCCACCCGTTCCGACTCTTTCGTCACCGCTTCCAGGCAAGTTGCAAGCGCATTTTCATCCGCCAATATCGTCGAATCCAGCATGTGCACCATCTTCTCGATGGCCGATTCCTGGATCTTCTGAAAAGCCTCCTCAATAGAAACATCCTCCAGGCAGAGTTCGCACGCCATGCGCGCCAGCGCATCGCCCAGTCCGCTGGCGGCGATGCGCATCTGCAATTCTTGCGCAGCAATGCTCGCGAACGTGCCCTTCATCCCATCTCGTGCTTTCGGGGCCGCGTTTTGTCCAGCTTTCATGCTGTTCTCCCTTGCCAGCTGCTTTCCGTAACGCAGAGACTACTGGGTCGATCTTGCTGCGACAATAGCCAATTCCTATCAGTCAATATAGGACTCTGCACAATCACAGAGCACGCACTCTGCCATTGCTCCGGAGCCCCTGTCTTGTTTTTCACCTAGACTTGTTTGGTTTTTGCTGTACGTGCGCTATGCCAACGGAACCTGCTGATTCTTTTGCTCTTCGCCGGCTATTCCGATCGTTTACTCTTCGATTTCTTCTCAACCGCCATCTGTTCCAGTCGCCTCACAAACCCCTCGACTCGCCGTTCAAGAGTGGTCTGCTGTTTCACAGCGGTCAAATAACGCACAATTTGACGCCGCAGCGCCACGCTCATTGCCCGAAAGCGCGCCCCTGCTATTGGCGATTGTCGCAGAGCCAATACCAACGCCGGGGGTAACAAGGGTTCTCGCGGTTCGTCATCCCGCTCTAGGGCAATTTCCACACACGCGCCGGCGTCAACGCGCAATTTCTTCCGGATATCTCCATGGATTGCCACGCGGTGCATCCCCTTACCACGGGATACAAGCGTCGTTATCAGAGGAAAGCCTTCCACCGTTCCACGCACCGGAACATAGGCCTCCGCAGCTTTAATGGATCGAGACACTTCCGCAGGTACATCTACGTAACGGATGATTCCCACTTTGTAAATTTTCGCAGAGAAAATGTGAAGCCGCTCCATCATTGTCAGTTCTTCACGCCCACATGCAGGGCTACGGATCCCAGGGTCATCAACTGATACCGAACACCCTGATATCCCACTTGCCGCATCAGCCCCGACAGTTCCTCGGGTCTAAAAAACCGCGCTACAGACTTTGGCAGGTAGGCGTAAGCTGCCGCATCCCCGGAAATCAATCCGCCAATCTTGGGAAGAAGTTTCTGGCAATAGAACTTGTAGGCGCTGCCTGCAAGGCCCGGGGCAGGCTCCGTAAACTCGAGTATCCCCAACGTCCCGCCCGGTTTCAGCACGCGAAGGATTTCGCGCAACCCATCTTCGTAATTCGCAAGGTTGCGAAATCCAAATGCCGTTGTAACCAAGTCGAATGAAGTATCGCCGAAAGGGAGCCTTAAGGCATCCGCTTCAAAAAATGGAATGCGCCACTCTCCCGGCTCCTCGAGCGCGCTTTTTTCTCTGGCCCGCACCAGCATGGTGTGAGAGAAATCCGCGCCCACAATCTTCGCTTTGGCTTCTTTGGCCAAAGAAAATGCCAGGTCTCCCGTTCCACAGCACAAATCCAGAACCATCGCTTGTGAATCCTGCAAAATGGAGCGCAACTCCTTCGCCGTTCTGGCACGCCAACGGCGATCCATTTGCGCGGATAGCAGGTGATTCAGCAGATCGTAACGTGGCGCGATCCGCGTAAACATCTCTCGTACTTTTCGCGAAGCGTCTTGCTCGTTAACCGCACCTTCCGGCTTTGTTCCTTGTGGCAGTGCAGCTTGCTCAGCCATGAAATTTACCGATAGCCACTTCCATGTTCGGTACGCCTTTAGCCATGAAGCGCAGCACGCACTTCACGTTCTTCTCCTTCACCCCGTCGTAGGATTTCGCCTTCCCGATCCGCGGCACCAGCACGAAGCGCAACTTCCCGCCTCGACTTTTCTTGTCGGAACGCATCGCGTCGATCAGTCTCTCCGCTGTAGCCTTTGGCCACCCGGGTAGCGTACCCATTCGTCGCATTAGCGTAATCATCCGCGCAACTTCGTCCGCGGGCGTCCCTGCCGCCTCGTGGCCCAGCAACGCCGCACACTTCATGCCCACCGTCACGGCTTCGCCGTGTTGATAGACCTTGTACCTCGTAACGCTTTCCAATGCATGCCCAAACGTGTGTCCAAAATTGAGAATTTCCCGCAAGTTCGATTCCCGTTCGTCCCGGCTCACAACATCCGCCTTGATTTCAATTGACCGCCTTACAATGTGCATCAGCGACTCTTCGTCGCGCTCCAGCAGCCTGTCAAAATTATCTTCCAGGTAATGAAACAGCTTTGCATCAGCAATAATTCCGTACTTGATCACTTCCGCCAGACCGCCTCGGTATTCCCGATCCGGCAAAGTCCGCAACGCTTCCGGGTCCACCAAAACCAACTTTGCAGGATAGAACGATCCGACCAGGTTCTTCCCTTCCGGCAAGTTCACGCCGGTCTTTCCTCCGACCGAACTGTCCACCTGTGCCACCAGCGTCGTAGGCACTTGGACAAGCGACACCCCGCGCAAATACGAAGCCGCTACGAATCCTGCTACATCGCCAATGACCCCACCGCCTACCGCAATCACCAGCGAATGGCGGTCCGCCCCAGCCTTGACTAATGATCTACACGCGTTCTCCACCGTCTCCAGCGTCTTGGCAGACTCTCCATCGTCCAACAAGTGAATCTGTGGAGTGCCTTTGCCGCCGAACCCGCCCTTAACGGTCTTGCCCAAGGCCTTCCACACCCGCCGTGATGTGAGCAGATGAACGCTGGAGAATTCCCCCAACTCCTTAAGCTCGCTGCCAAGGCGCCTCAACAGCCCGGTCTGACACAACACTTCGTAATCACCAGAACTGGATCGTACCGCTATAGGTTGTGAATGAGTGGATTTCATCGGCATGAAGAGGGAAATCTAATGTAGCACACCGGCGAAGAATCGATAAATGAGCACAAAAAAAAGAGGAAGGCAGGTACGCCTTCCTCTTGACCATCTCGCAAATTCAGCTGCTGTTATTTTGTGCCGTTTGCTGCTGACTTCTTGATGCCGAACCGCTTGCGCGCAGCAGGAACCAACCCAAAAAGACCCACACCAAGAAGCAACAGAGAAGTCGGTTCTGGAACCGCTGCCCCACCAACTACCACCGTGCCCCCTGATTCGAACGTGCCGATCGGATTTTCGTAGTCAAAATTTCTGTACAAGGCACTACCCGTATTGCCAGGTGGGTCGATCCAGAATGTGCCTGGCGTAAAATGGTCCTTGGCATCAAATATCTGTGAACCGAAGAACTCCCAGTCGAATACGCCCTGGCCACTTAGGAAAGAAAGACCGAACAGGCCTCCCTGGTCTCCGCCGGTATAGAACGTCACCAAGGCCAACTCTGAAAACTCTTCCCATTGAAGTTAACGTTAACGGGAATCAGCGAACGCGCTTTAGGTCTCCAGAGCCGTCAGGGATAAAGCTGGTCGGTTCGGGGAAACTCAACGTAATAGTCTTTCCCGGCGCACTGAACCATGTTGTGGAGGTGCCATCTGCATGGGTAGCCGTCGCCGTGATACTGTCGGCTTTGCTTGTGTTCGGAAGCAGCAGCACTGCCACCAACAAAGTCATTATTGTGAAGAACTTGCGCATTTTTCTCTCCGAGTCTTAGGCGAACACCACACACGTAACGTGATACTAGGACTGAAATTTCGCTGCCAAGGCATGCAAAGCTGCTCTTCCCCAAGCCCGGTATTAACCTGCTTTTAATCTCATACTTACGCCTGTTGCATATTTCCGCTATCCTGCCCGCTCTTCGCAGATGTGCACCAGTTTTCCCTATTCCAGCAATCACTTGTCATTTTGTTTACTGTCCTCACTTGCGATTGTCTTCAGGAATGTTCGTCGCTCGTTTCTGATTCGTTCTCCCGCAAGAAATCTTCAAAAAACTTCTGCACTGTTTCGCATTCCGTGGATTCCTAAGTTAAAATTAAATCTTATGATCGCTGTGAATGAAGTCACTATGCGCTTTGGCTCCCGTATCCTCTTTGAAGACGTAACCACCACGTTTATGGAGGGCAGGCGCTACGCGATTTCCGGGCCTAACGGCGCCGGTAAATCCACTTTTATGAAAATCCTGACCGGTGAACAAGAGCCCACCGTGGGCAATATCACCCGCCCCAAAAAGATGGGCGTTCTTCGCCAGGATCAGTTCGCGTTCGATAAATTTCGTGTCATTGACACGGTCATCATGGGCAACAGCATCCTTTGGCAGGCTCTCGAAGAGCGTGACCAGCTCTATGCCAAGCCCCACGACGCCCTCACCAACGAAGACGGCATGCGTCTTGGCGAACTGGAAGGCATCGTCGGTGAAGAAGGCGGCTACACGGCGGAAGCCGATGCGGGTGTTCTACTGGACGGTCTGGGAATCGAAGCCACGCTCCACGAGCGATTGATGGGTGAGCTCCAGGGCGGTCAGAAAGTCCGCGTCCTGCTTGCCCAAGCCCTATTCGGTAACCCCTCTGCCCTACTCCTCGACGAGCCTACCAACAACCTTGACCTCGATTCGGTGCACTGGTTGAAGGAATATCTCAACGAATACCATGGCGTGCTTATTGTCATCTCTCACGACCGCCATTTCCTCAACAGCGTCTGCACTCACACCGCCGACATAGACTACGAAACCATCATCATGTATCCCGGTGGCTACGACGAGATGGTGCTCGCCAAAACCCAGATCCGTTCCCGTATGGAAGCGGACAATGCCGTCCGCGCAAAGAAAATCGCTCAACTGAACGATTTTATCGCGCGCTTCTCAGCCGGTACGCGTTCCGCGCAAGCCACTTCGCGCAAGAAAGAAGTCGAGCGGCTGCAAACTTCCGAACTGGCCCGCTCCAACATCCAGCGCCCCTACATCCGGTTCGCCACGGATCATCCTTCCGGCCGCTTGCCGGTCGAGATTAAGCACCTTTCCAAGTCCTATGACGACTTGAAGGTCATCGAGAATTTTTCCGCCAGCATCACGCGTGGCGAAAAAATCGCTTTCACGGGACGCAACGGTGCAGGCAAGAGCACCATGCTCAAGTCCATCATTCGAAACGCAGGCCCCTTCATCGGCGCTGCTGAGCATGCCTTCCAGGTCAGTTCAGGCAACGTCATATGGGGCCATGAGGTGACCGTCGGCTATTTCCCGCAAGATTTCGGCTACACCATCGACAAAACCAAGGGCATCACCGCCCTCGAATGGCTCTGGCAGTTCTGGCCGCAAGCTACACAGGAGGAAATCCGTGGCTATCTGGGTCAAATGCTTTTCAGCGGTGAAGACGCCCTTAAGCCAACCGCAGCCCTCTCTGGAGGCGAATGCGCCCGCTTGATCTTCTGCCGCCTGATGATCCAGAAGCCAAATTTTCTGGTCCTTGACGAACCGACGAATAACTTGGACCTCGAATCCATCAACGCACTGAACATTGCCCTGCAAAAATACGAAGGCACCGTTCTACTGGTCACCCATGACGAAGACGTGCTCGATGAAGTTGCCACTCGCATCTGGCACTTCCGCGAAGGCAAAATCTACGACTTCAAAGGCACATACGAAGACTTCCTGACCGACGCCCAATCCAAAGCCAGCGCTCGCTAGCGCACCATTAGCCGCACTTCAGAGACTCTCCCCGGGTCTGGCTTAGCACCATACGAGGCTGCTACAATACCCACCGATTTCAGCAGCCTCAACGGCTCTGCAGACGGAGGAAACTTGGCCACACTCAGCAGTTCAGCCAGCGAAATTGTGTCTAAAACAGTCTCGCTACCCGGACGCCGTTACGATCACTATTTTTTCTCCGCGACTGCTGTCCTCATGCTCCTCACTGTCTTCTTTGGCTTCGCTCGAAGCTACTTCCTGGCGGGCATTTTCAACGCTCCCTTACCCAGCCCCATCATTCATATTCACGGCGCGCTTTTCACGACCTGGATGCTCCTCCTCCTGACGCAGACCTCCCTGGTCGCCGCTGGTCGCACGGACATCCATCGCCGCCTTGGCGTGGCGGGATTTTTTCTCGCCTCTTGCATGATCGTCTCCGGTCTCGCTGCGGGGACGGACACACTCCTGCGTCGTGCAAACACTCTGGATCCTTTCGGCCGGGACCCCAAAATGTTCTATCTCATCCCCGTGACGGACATGGTCATCTTCGGCACGATGGTTGCCTTCGCCTTTTTCTTGCGACGCGATCCTGTCGCCCATAAACGGTCCATCTTTATCGCCAACACCACCATCATGGTCGCCGCCATCGCTCGTTTGCCCTTCGCTTTCAGCGCCCGCAATAATCCTGTCGATAGCCTGCTCTCCGATCTCTTTATACTCGCCTTGGTTGTTTACGATCTCTGGTCTACCCGAAAACTCCACCGCATCACACTTTGGGGTGGTCTCTTCCTGATCACGGTTCAACAAACTCGCGTGCCCATTGGCAAGACCGCAGCCTGGCATTCGGTCGCAGATTGGGTTATTGCTTACCTCAGATAAGGTTGACCTACAGGTATTATTCCAGCACCAATCGACCCTTAACCATTCGCAACCTACAGCGATTTCTTCCAAGCAACCACTTGCCCTCTCTCCCATCTCCCATTACATTGAAGTATTGGGGTTCATTCGCTAATTTCCTATGAACCGCCTGTATCCGTGGAGGAAGTCTCATGCGCATTCGTAACATTGCTTTCTTTGCTGGCTCCATGCTCGCCAGCGCCCTTGTCGGCAGCCTCATCGGCCCCAAACCGATCCAGGCCGTCAACCGTGAAATGGTTGAATTGCAGCGTGACGTTACTACGCTGCTCGAAGGCCAGAAAGACCTTCAGCGGCAGATGACTCAGGAACACACTGTCCAGAAAACTCTGATCGAACAGTCCTCCGACACCGTCGGTCGACTCAACTCCACCATGAGCGGCCTCGAGAAATCGGTTCAAGATGTGCAGGCTAACTCTGGCGCGCGCCTCGACACCATGTCCACCCAGGTGCAAGGTCTTTCCGACAATCTCGAGGAAATCAAATCGCGCCTGGGCAAACTCAATCAGCAGCTAGCCGATCTGCAAAACTCTGTTCAGAATATCGACTCTCGCATCGCCGGTGGTGGACCCGTCAGCGCAGGCTCAGGATCTGGCGGAGCTTCCAGCTATGCGGCGGTTGCACCCAGCACCTCAGCGGCTTCTTCCCCAAAATCGTCGGCCCCCGCTACAGACAATTCTCCTTCAGGGCCTCCACCTTCCGCGGACACCCTCTATTCCAACGGCCTGCGCGATATTACCAGCGGAAAATACGATCTCGCCCGGTCTGAATTCCAGGACTACTTGAAGTTTTACGGTGACACCGATCTTGCGTCCAACGCCCAGTTCTATCTCGGCGAGATTGCTTACTCTCAGAAGCAGTACGACCAGGCAGTCGACGAATACGAAAAGGTTCTCAACAACTACCCCAAAAGCTTCAAACTGGCGCCTGCCCGCCTCAAAAAAGGCATGGCTCTGATCGAGCTGAATCAAAGGACCGCCGGCGTAAAAGAACTGCGTGAAGTCGTAAAGCGTTATCCCGGCACAGAAGAGGAACGCCGCGCCCGCGCCAAACTCAAGGATCTGGGCGTTACCGCAACTGCTGCACGCTAGTTGACAAGCGAATTGTGACGAAGTGATTTTGAAAGGCGTCATCCTGAGCGGTGTGAAAGATCTCAACGCCCAGCATTACCGAACCCGTTTCTTCAACCTCATCTCATTCGTCCTTTCAAAACCCATCTGCTCGTACAATGGTTTCCCCTGGTCACTGGCGTGTAGGATTACTGCCTCGACGCCTTCTTTTTCGCACCAGTCCAACGCTTCACTAATCAGTTTCCGAGCTAACCCTGTCTTCCGATACTCTGGCTCCGTATAAACGTTCAGAATATTCCCGCGCCACTTCCCGCCGGCAATTACATGTGGCGGCCAGTCCATCAACCACAATCCTGTGCCGGCGACGACCTTGTCTCCTTCGACCGCAAACCAAGCCCGGTATTCCCGAGCCTCCATTTTGTTCTTTAGCCACACGCGAAATCTCTCGCTCATCGACTCCAGCAGTTGCTCGCCTTTGTGCCCCATATCGTGAAACATCGCTCGCCGGTGATGGACGATCACTTCCCTGTCCGATTCACAGTTGCTCGCCTCGCGGACGCGAATGCTCATCTTTCCTCCAGACATCCCATATTCTGATGAGCCTATTCCTGCGGCAGAGCCATTTTGGACTCTCGCCGTCACGCTTTCCGGGAGGCGTCCCCAGCGCTCCCCTTGAGGAGGCGGCAAAATCGGCATTTCTCGCAGAGAAAGAGCGCAAAAGTACTCCGACTTTTGCGCTCCCTT
>CAVXOG010000016.1:0-92985 GCA_963763395.1 Candidatus Acidiferrales bacterium
TTCTTGACTCCGCTGCCGACTACAGAGCTGACCTTATCGTCGTAGGCTCCCATGGGCACACCGGGTTGGAACGTTTGTTGCTTGGCAGTGTAGCTGAATCAGTGGTCCGCCACGCCACATGCTCGGTTCTGGTAGTGCGGACAAAGCCCTTGAGTTCACCGTCGATCTAGTCTCTTCCTAGCGCGGATCGGTAATCGCAAGGCGGCTTGCCCAACCTCCGCGTGCAATGCTCAGCTTGCTCAACAGACTACGTGTGCCACGAGGAGGTCAAATGCTCTCAGTACGGTTAATCAGATTGATCGAAACTCAAGCCGAATCCTTGACTCGAGAAGTGGTGCAAGACTTGTTGACCAACGAGAATACTTCTGCTTTTCGTCGCATTCCTAGAGCAGAACTCGAGCCGCGTGTTTTCGCGTTTTACCGGAATCTCGGGAATTGGATCGGGGATCCAAAGGAAGACGCGGTGCGCACCGAGTACGAAGAGTGGGGAAGGATTCGTTCTCGACAGGGAATTCCAATAAGCGAGATTGTGTATTCCTTGATCGTGACGAAGCGACACTTACGTCGGTACATTCGTGAACATGCGTTCGTTGTGTTCTCGGGTGACCGAGCTCGACCAGACGAACTGATTCCCTATGAACTCTACAACGTGCAAGAACTCAACTATACCGTCGGGGACTTCTTCGACAACGCGCTATATTACCTCACGCGGGGGGCTGAGACTCAGACGCAATTCAAACACAGTGCTGCGTAAACGTCATGGAGGCGGGAGCTGCAATGGTCTCATTTTCTGGATGAAGCGTTAATACGTAGAACTCGCAGGGGGAATAGTTATTTATGCTCGCAGCCCTTACCTGGGTTGCGGAGGTAATTCATGATCACGATCAATCCGACTAAATCAGGACTCGCGCTTGGAGTGCTCCTCGGTCTCTGCCATGCTTTCTGGGCAGCGCTAGTAGCATTTGGTTGGGCACAGGCAATCATCAATTTCGTTTTCTGGATTCATTTCATAAAGCCGATTTACGTTATTGAGCCATTCAATATCGGGCTCGCACTTGCTCTGGTGTCGGCGACCACCACCATTGGCTTCGCTATTGGTTATATCTTCGCCCTAATTTGGAACTTGTTCCATCGATAGCTGCGTCGCCCGCTGATCTTAGTAGCGGGTTTTCGCTACGCTCAGGAAATCCACTTTGCGATCAAGAATGCCGCACCAGCCGCAAGCGCTCCTATAAATAGCGTTTGAATTGCACCGCGCATGGGTGCTGCGCCGGTAAATCGTCCCTTAATGTACCCGAAAATGAATAGGGCCAGGAGAGTAACAGTCATCGAGAGCAGGAGAGCGGAATGTATGCGAGTCACCAACATGTAGGGAAGCAGGGGCACGAGACCGCCGACAGCATATGCGCCAGCAATGGTCAGCGCGCTTCTGAGTGCGCGGCCGGGAAGGGGTGCTTCCAAGCCGAGTTCAAATCGCATCATGAATTTGACCCATGCCTGTGGTTTTTTCTTTAGGGCATTGACGATCGTCTGGCTTTCTTCCTCATTCAGGCCGTACGATTCGAGGATCTCAGAAACTTCTGAAGCCTCCGCTTCCGGAATCGACTCAACCTCCTTTCTCTCGCGGACGAGCTCTTGTTCGTAATGTTCGGTGTCACTTCTGGCCGCAAGAAAGCCACCAAGTCCCATGGCGATGGATCCCGCCGCGATTTCAGCCAATCCCGCTACAACGACTACGTGAGCCGAGGCAACGGCGCCTGAAAGACCCGCGGCTAGGGCGAATGGGACCGTCAGCCCATCAGACATTCCGATGACGACATCCCTCACACTCTCACTGCCCGTGAAATGACTCTCAACATGTGGCGTCTGTGGCATGGAAGGCTCTCCTCTTTGAACCCACAGACTATCGCAGGAGGCCCAGAGTACGTAGCTCGATCAGTGTCTATGCCCTTCGGTCACAAACCGATGCGTGAGTTTGGATTCCGCTTACAGGGGCGAAGCCGACGGTTTTCGAGACGGCTGTGGCTGCGAAACCGTCTCCAAGGGGAACCCATATCCCCTACAATTTCGAACCGGCTTTGATTTCAACAAGGGTAGATTTAATTATAGTAATTATCACAAAAGTAGTAGCAAGGCTCAAATAGCCGCATGTTTACTGATGATTTGTGCTGTAGCGGAGAGGGGGGATTGAAGCCTCCGTTGGTGAGTGGGAGGTGAGGGGTTGATGAGCGTTGGTATGTCTCTTGTTTTCAATACGCGTTTTTGATTCTTTCCAACCGCCAGATTCCAATGGGGATCCGATGCCCTCAATCAATCAAGAGTAGAAGCAAGTAGAGTCATGAATTGTCGAATTGTTGGTTGGTTCTTGATCCGAGTTCACCCTCGTTTTCCGTGGCTGTCCTTAAAGCTTGTCCAATATGGATTTTAAGGCTTTTCACAGCTGGTTCGACTTCTTTTTGGGGTAGCGCGCCTGCCTTGGGCGCACGACTCGACTCCAACAACTCCGTCCGTTACTTCTAACTACTAAAGTTTCCAATAAATCGGGGAATCTGCTTTTCAAAGATAACTCAAATGGATTGAAAATGTTGAATTCTTGCACAGTTGGTGCACAGTCGAACGCGCTCGGAGCATTCGGTTAACAGCCGAGCGGGACAAAAATCTAAGTGCCGCGTCTGGTGTCGCTTACATGAAATCGGGAGCCATTCTTACTTTTCTAGCTGCACCCAATCCTGCACCCAAATGTATTCGCAATCAGTACACGACAGCTGACGCCCTATTTCCCACAACCCCGTTTCCGGCCAGTGACCGGCACTTTTCCGAGTATGCGACCTGCACTAAGACTTCTCGGGAGTTGAGGCCAAGAGTTGTCGAAGCAATTGAAAAAAACCGACTATTGAGGGAAATTCATTCGGAGAAGAAGACTCCGGAAACGCGAATCCTGACGCAGGGTATCGAATCGCGGATCTACTTTCAGGAGAGTGACGAGTGGTGCGCGGAGATCAATAGCTCTCTCCAAGGAGCGGAACGCTTCGTCGTTTTCTCCCAGGCCAGTGTGGACGAGGGCGTCACCAAAACCTCTCCATGGGACGTTTTTCACTCGGTCAAGCACCTTCCAAGCCTCCTCTCGGTGACCGGCTACAGCCAGCGCGTTAGCGAGCTCCGTGGCAGTATGCTCATACATCGTGGATGACTTAAGCGCCTCTCGAAGCTCACTAATCGCTTCTTTTTGCCTACCCATTTGTACGTAGGCAGCCCCTAGGCAGTGATGATAATTCCATTCCATGTTCGGATTTCTTTTCACCCAGTCTTGGCAACGGTTGATCAATTCGTCGTAGCGGCGGGCGTAATAGAGATGCGCGGTTGCAGCGTAATATATTTCAAGGGAAACTGGGTCCAATTCTTCGGCTCGCTGAGTTTCCACCTCTGCTTCGGTTATCCGGCCTAGGATGATCAAGACGTCCGCGTACCACAAGTGCGCTAAAGCATTGTTTGGATTGAGCTCGATGGCCCGCCGGTACTCGACGTCAGCACCAGACCAATCCCACGCATGGGCACGCTGGGCAGCGAGTGTGTAGTGGGCTGCGCTCAGGGAGTCGTCAAGCTCCAGCGCCTTCAGTGACGCAGCCTTGGCCTTCGCCACCAGTTCTGTTTCTTGTGTTGGATCGTACATCGCGAGGGTGAGGTAGACCTCGGAAAGACTGGCATATGCGGGCGCATATGTGGGGGCGAGTTCAATCGTCTTCTGGAAATGGGCAAGGGCTTTGTTAGCGTCCTCCTTCGTCCGCCTGTCGAGGAGATAGCGGCCTTGCAGATAGGCGTCCTGGGCTGCCGGGTTTACCGCGCGGGCGCGGGCGAGACGCGCTTCGTCCTGTGGCGTGAGGGTGACCTGGATTTGCTTAGCGACAGCCCGGGCCATCTCGTTGTCCAGCGCCAAGACGTCGCGCAGCTCTCGGTCATAACTATTCGCCCAAAGATGACGTTCCGGCTTGACCGCAATCAATTGCGCTGTCGTGCGCACGTGGTCGCCGACACGGAGGACAGAACCTTCTACGATTGCCTCCACGTTCAGTTCTTGTGCGATCTGTTGGGCCGACTTTTTCGTACCCTTGTATTGCATCGTTGACTGGCGCGAAATCACCCGCAAGGCGCTAATCTTTCCCAGCTCGGTGATCAGGGCCTCGGTCATGCCATCCGCGAAATATTCTTGCTCGGGGCTACCGGAGAGATTTTGGAGCGGCAGAACCGCCAGCGAGCGGATTGGTGCGGTTCGAGGGCGAAAGATTCGGTCACGCCAACCGCCCGCGTTCAGCGCGAAGAGAACGAGGACCGCAAGGCCCGCGACGAGGAGGGTGCGATTTAGAAGATTCTTACGGAAGCCTGATTCCTGCTTGCCGACGAGACCCGCGAATTTGCTTTCACCGTTGTAGGAGCGCTCGACTGGGGCGATGAATTTATAACCGCGCCGTGGGAGAGTCTCGATGAACGTAGGATTGCCGGCAGAATCGCCAAGCGTCTCACGCAAGCGTTTGATCGCGGTGTTCAAACCAGTTTCAAAATCAACAAAGGTGTCCCCGTGCCACAGCGCGGCACGGAGCACTTCCCGGCTTACGATTTCGCCGGGGTGTTCCAGCAGATTGAGGAGCACCTGGTAGGGCTGGTCCTGCAGCTTCAGCTTCGCACCGTTCTTGCGAAGCTCACCCGCACGAGGATCAAACTCGAACACCCCGAAACGGTAGATGGTAGGGTTTTCGGAAGGCACTCCAAGTACCTCAGCGCGTCAGGAAAATTGAGTCAGTCTACCACCTTTCTATTATCCAAGGGGCTTCACCTTTAGGTGTAACCCGCTGCGAAATCGACATTTGGTGGGCCACAGACATTCCAGAGCCGCGTCAGACCCAGTCCATTGAGCTGCCTGTTGGTGTGACCCAGTCTCATCTCGACCGCCACTGCGGACGAGGTGAGCACCGTGGGCCAAGGGAATATCGTTGCATGCATCAAGGTACTGCTGGTCGGGCTGATCTTCGGTTCGCAGGTACACGCCCAGGACGTTATCAAATCCACTCCAAGTCTAGTGATACCGTTCGAGCTGGTTTCAGGTTTCCTTGTGGTCGTCGATGGACAGATCGGAAATCTGGGCGGTTTAAAGTTCATCTTGGACACCGGTGCCACACATAGCCTGATTGACCGGAAGGTGGCTGACAGACTGCGGTTGCAGCGGCACGCGGGAAAAGTCATGAATTTTGACAAGTACATCCCTGTCGAGTGGTCGAACATTCAGGACCTCCGAGTTGGACCCATGCGAGTTCAGGCCGTCCGGGTCATGGTGGTAAAACTGGCCGAATATTCCGAGTTGGCGGAAAACGCGGACGGAATTATTGGTCTTGATCTGTTGGGCAGAAGTAAGAAGTTAACCATCGATTACGATAGAAGGATTGTTTCTCTTCAGCTGACAGAAGCTGGGAATCCTGAACGTTCCCCCTCCTCATGCTTTGTCATTCCACTTGTCGTTCAGGGGATTCCAATCCATCTCGTAGTCGATACCGGAATGCAGGGCATCCTCCTGTATGGGAATCACCTCCGCAAACGACTGCCGATGATGAGAATTGACGGAGAATCTACCAACGTGGCGATGGGGCGTTTACGAGCAACACAGGTAAGACTGCCTGGCGTGCGAATCATAGACGCGGAAGTGGCAACCACCGTCTTATTAATTGACGGTCCTGATGAAGACGTTCTGCCCGGAGTAGACGGCTATTTAGGTCCTGCATCCTTGCAGGCAAAACGAATTGAATTCGACTTCGATGCGAGGGTGTTGCGTTGGCAGTGATGTACGTCCGGGCAAAAAACACCTAACGCGGATCTCGTCAATGTGAATTCGGCGAAACGAGCGAGAAGTCCGGTTACCGCCTAAGTGGCCCATAGAATCCAAGTAGACGATTTCCGCGTTAATCAAGGAGCGCCGGGTTAAACCGGCATGTTGTAAGGAATGAAAGAGTCCTACAAGAAGGGAGACAGCGACTCCATCTTGGCCCTCAGTCTTGCAGGTGGCATCGCAAGATGTCGCTTGAAGCGTAGACAGGGGCATCGGTGGGCCGGGCTATTGAGCTTCGAAAAACGCAAAACCAGGACGCCGACTCTTTCCTGATGGAGGAAGGCAACACGGCTGTGTCGCGATAATCGCGAGCGAGCAGTCGGTCCTGCGTAGTCGGAGAACCCGCGCACGTCGAGAAACAACATGCACGAGAACCGGGAGACCTCTGGAGCGCCTCGACCCGAAAGGGAGCGAGGCCGGTCTGCGAAGGTGCAAAGCCACAAGGCGGACACGCACGCTCCGGAGGAGTCGGACCGCACCATAGTGTGTGCTGAGCAGCGCGTTGTTCGGGAGGGTTAAAGTCCCTCTGGCACTCGAATGAGGGGTGCTATATCCAAAGACGGCGGTAACGCGTCGTCGGCCGAAGGAGGAATCCTTCGGAGGGCAGGGTGTCCATCGCGAGATGGAATCCGAAGGGCATGAGGAGAACTACCGGGCCGTAATCGATGGGGGCTGCCCCGAAGATGAACCGGTCGGCCAAAGGTGGGGCAAGGTCGAGCCTGCACTATGGAGGCGAAGGCATTCTCATTCACCCACCACACCAAGGTGTTTGCGGACGGCACGGTAGGGAAGAACAAAGCGTGACCTCAGGAGGACTGGCAGAATCTCCGGGTGGCACCGGAGTAAGCGAGCCCATAAGCGGAAGCGAAAGGGTGAGCGAGGTTCTGTCAGTAGACGGACGGCTGAACAGTACCTGAAACGCGGGGAAAGCTGCGTGACCGAGTTATCGGCGACCAGAGTGGGTCGGGAAGGCAGCCGACGAAGACGGTCAGGAAGAGAAAGGAAGCCAGATGAGTAAGGATGAGAGAGGTTGGAACAGTTCCTTAAAGGAAAAACCCGTACGCTCTCGTCCGAGGAGACTGGTGGACTGGATCAACCTGACGGGTGCCAAGAAGGTCCATTCCTTAATCGACAAAGTGTACAAGCGGAAGAACCTGGAGATGGCCTGGGAAAAGGTGAAGGAAAACCGGGGCAGTGGAGGGGTAGATGGGCAGAGTCTGGCGGCTTTTGAATCACAGCAGGGCTTGCAGTTGGCTCGGCTAGAGAGAGAGCTGAAAGAAGACACCTATCGACCTCAGCCGGTGTTACAACACCCCATCCCGAAGCGGGACAAACCCGGCGAGTATCGCATGCTCGGTGTGCCGACGATCTATGATCGCGTATGTCAGCAAGCGCTACTCAATCGGTTGGAGCCCATCTTCGAGCCGATATTCGATGATGCCAGCTTTGGCTATCGGCGAAGGCGATCGACAAAGGACGCGCTGCGCAAGATCTGGAAGGAGATTCAAAGCGGGTCGGAGTGGATCGTGGACGCAGATCTCCGAGATTTTTTCGGGTCTGTGGATCACGAAAAACTTCTCACGCTGGTCGCCCAACGAGTAGCAGATGGCCGAGTGCTTCGCCTTATCCAAGCGATGCTCAAAGCGGGAAGCTACGGGAAAGGGCAACTCTTTCCGACCGAGCGCGGCACTCCCCAAGGAGGAGTGGTTTCGCCAGTGCTCAGCAACATACTCCTGACGCCGTTTGATCGGGAGATGAGGCTGAGAGGATATCAGCTGACGAGGTATGCCGATGACTGGGTGGTCACCTGTAAATCGGTAGCGGAAGCACGTTCTGCAGTGGACGCGGCTCGCCGAATCCTGCAACAGCTGGGAGTGGAGTTGCATCCGCAGAAGACGCGGATCGTTCACGTCCAGCATGGCTTCGAGTTTCTTGGTTACAAGATCAAGCGCGGGAAGAAACTGCAGTTACCCGAGAGCAAGATTCGTAGCCAGGCACGCTCCGGTGCGCTGTACGCGTACCCGCGTGAAAAGTCGATCCAACGTTTTCAGGACCAGGTGCGGCAACGAACTAAGCGGAGGGTGCCTTTGCACACCAAGGAGCTGATTCGAGAACTTAACCCACTTCTGCGGGGATGGGGCGAATATTACAAACGAGCCCACGTCCGAAAGCTCTTCAATCAACTCGACCGATGGATCGTGCGGCGGATCTGGTCGCATCGATTTAAGCGTTGGCGGAATGGAGGTTGGACGCAACTGCCTACGGCCACGCTGTACGGTGAATATGAGCTTGTGAACTTGGTGGGGTTAATTCCTTCTCTCGCATCTCGTAGTGTCGCGTCTTCGTGAAAGCTGCATACGGGAAAACCGTCCGTGCAGTTTGAGCGGCGGACGGAGGCCAGCGCTTCGGTGCGCCTCCTCCGACCCGACATCGATGAACCAGACGAACAACGAAGAGCGATCTTCGGCGGAGCCTGGGGAGAAAAGGGTGCGGGCCAAGGAGAACATCGTTCAACCTAACACCAACTCGACACAGAGCGGGGAACGGGTGTCCCAGGGATTGAGCGGTGTGCGAGAAGCAGCAAGGAAAAGGAGACAAGAACGGTTCACGGCTTTGCTTCACCATGTGAGCGTGGATTTACTCCGGGATAGCTACTATGCCCTAAAGCGGCACGCGGCTCCGGGAGTGGATGGCGTGACATGGCAGGAGTATGAGACCGGGTTGGAAAATCGGCTTACCGATCTACACAACCGGGTACACCGTGGAGCGTATCGAGCGCAGCCCTCACGAAGAGTCTACATACCGAAGGCCGATGGGCGGCAACGCCCGTTGGGCATCGCGGCGCTGGAAGACAAGATCGTACAGCAAGCTGTGGTGACCATTCTCAACCAGATCTACGAGGTGGACTTCCAAGGATTCTCGTATGGGTTCCGTCCCGGACGCAGCCCGCACCAAGCGCTGGACGCGCTGATGGTGGGCATCCAAAGGAAGCACGTGAACTGGGTGCTCGACGCCGACATTCGAGGTTTCTTTGACAACATGAGCCACGAATGGACGATGAAGTTTGTGGAGCACCGCGTGGCCGATCGCCGGATCCTACGCCTGATCCAGAAATGGCTGAAGGCGGGGGTGTCGGAAGACGGCCAGTGGTCGGAGAGTAAGGTAGGAACACCGCAAGGGGCAGTGGTCTCTCCATTGCTCGCCAATGTGTACCTGCACTACGCATTCGATCTGTGGATCGAAGCTTGGCGCCAGAAAGTGGCCACGGGCGATGTAATCGTGGTCCGCTACGCTGATGATCTGGTGGTGGGTTTCGAAAACCGAATGGAAGCCGAGCGATTCCTGGAAGCATTTCGGGAGCGATTGTCCAAGTTCGGACTGGAACTACATCCGGAGAAAACGCGACTGATCGAGTTTGGGCGGTTCGCCGCCCGAGATCGGGAGAAGCGTGGAGCAGGAAAGCCGGAGACCTTTACGTTCTTGGGTTTCACGCACTACTGCGGGAAACGCCGGAGCAACGGAGCATTTACTGTGTGGCGGAAGACGGCGAAGAAGCGCATGGCGGCGAAACTACAAGCCATTAAGGCTGAGTTGCGCCTGCGCATGCACGAGCCGGCCGCCGACGTCGGTTTATGGCTACGAAAGGTTGTCACTGGTTACTACCGCTACCATGCGATCCCGGGGAACATCGACCGGTTGAGTGTCTTCGGGCAACGCTTGCGACGATTGTGGTGGCTCACTCTTCGCCGCCGCAGTCAACGCCAAGTGGCGTGGGATCGGCTCCTACCGATCTTCACGCGGTGGCTTCCAGCCCCACGCGTTCTGCATCCTTATCCTGTCGTGCGCTTCCTCGCCACACATCCAAGGTGGGAGCCGTATGCGTAGAAGCGCTCGTACGGATCTGTGCGGGGGGCGATCAGCGATGATCGTCCCTACCGCGTCCACATGGAGTGAGATTTCAGCTTATAGTCTGCATATGCCTGTCGCTGCAATTCCAGCAACAGTACTTGCCTCTCCGCGAGGGCTGGCAGCAATTGGTGTTTTCTTGTTATTCGGGGCCACAATGGCGAGTGTTGCGGGAACTACTTTGGTGTGGCCCGGAACTGTTCTGGACCGAATGTGGATACTGAATCCCCGTGCACACAACGAACTTGCACCATTCGGAAGAACCGTTGGCATTCCCTTTTTGCTACTTGCCGTGGCGTTGGCAATTGCAGGTCTGGGTTGGCTCAAACGGCGACGCTGGGGGTGGCAATTAGCCATACTTATAATTGCCACTCAAATGTGCGGAGACTTTGTGAACGTCACCCGCGGTCAGGTGATTGAGGGCGGGATAGGTGTCGCAATAGCTGGTACACTACTCGTCTACATCCTGCGGCCAAACATGCGGGCAGCGTTTGGACCGAACAGGTTCCGGTAGTGCCCACTTCGCCAAGCGTTTCCCGGCCAGCTAGAATATTCCCCGTGACTAGAGAACGCTGGGCTCAGATTGGAATCACGGCTCAATTCCTCATCGTGGTAAGGACACTGGGTGAGTTCTTCCGGCTCAGGCATGTCCATGGCACGAGTTTCTCGGCCGCAGTCGCTGCGCTATATATTGGTGGCGCCTTAATAGCTGCATGCTTCTGCTGGGCAAGCGTAGCCTTGTACTTTTTCCGACACTACGCGCTGTCCGCCTGGATCGCTCTGGTGACCGTAATCATTCTTCTCATGTACAAAGTCGCTGTAATTGGTCAGTGATGGCGGCGCTCTAACGCCGCGGGGTATTGATGCGTACTTTTCCGATTACGGCAGCGGTAATCAGGAGTTAGCCCGCGACCCCGCGACCGATACTTGTGGCAATGTAATTTGGCCACTCTACTTTCCCCCTCAGGCCCTGACGTGGCTCTGTTTTGCTTCGACTTAACTCTTTCTTGTTTGCAAGGTCGTGTTAACCTTCGCGTAGCCAAATTCGTCCTAAGAACGATGGAGGTCCTATGCGCCGATTGCCATGTATCCTCATGGCCTTTGCAGTCAGCGGTATTGCTTACGTATTGACATCCCGTTGCAGCCGAAGCGTCGTTCTTGCCAATATCTCGTCGGCAGGTTCGGTCAGCTCCGGCTCGCCCATGCTTGAACCGCGTTCGGGCCATACTGCGACGCTTTTGCAAGACGGCGAAGTCCTCATCGCCGGGGGAATGCGCCGCAATCAGGATTTTTACCGTTCCGCCGAACTGTACGATCCTGCCGTGGGAAAATTTCGGGCAACTGGCGCAATGACTGTCGCGCGTGTCGGACACGCCGCAGTTTTGCTGCCATCAGGAAAGGTGCTCGTTGTCGGAGGATGGGTGAACCACGAGAGTACGGATTCGGCCGAGCTCTACGATCCCGCGACTGGTAGGTTCTTGGAAATTGCGAAAATGAACGCTAAACGCGGGCGTCCTTGCGCTACGCTGCTGGACACCGGTGACGTCCTCATAACAGGGGGTGGGGACCACGACACCCCAGGCGGAGTCGCATCCGCCGAACTTTTTCGCACAGCGGTTTCCAAATTCGAGTCCCTGGGTTCGATGCACTCTGCACGCATTGCTCACACCGCCACCGTCCTCAACGATGGGCGCGTCCTGATCGTCGGCGGACGCGGCGACACGGTAACTGCCAGTGCCGAAATTTATGACCCCGAGACAAAACAGTTCATTGTGACTGGCAGTATGCTAACTGCACGCTATAAGCAATCGGCTGGAGTGCTTCTCGATGGTCGTGTACTCATCGTAGGCGGATCGGACGACCGCGATTGGCATGGAAAGTTGAACAGCGCAGAAATCTATGATCCTCGCACAGGAAAATTCAGCGCTACGTCTCCATTAAACGACAGCCGCTTCAAGCTTCCCGAACGAGCGGCACGGCTCAGTTCGGGACAAATAGTGGTTGCTGGAGGAAGCAAAATAGTTGAGGTCTACGATCCAGCGAGTGGCAAATTCCTGATTGCGGCAGGACAAATGAACGACGCGCGACACTTCATGACCGAAACAGAGCTGAGAGACGGCAACGTCCTGCTCGCCGGCGGCTACCCCAATAACGATCAGGCCACGGCGGAAACTTGGCTCTATCATCGCTGACGACTCGACAAATTTGAAGCCGTAAGCACCTAGTGAAAACTTTTATGGGCAACTAAGCCGTTAGCTCCTGATTAGCGTTAACCGTACATGTGGGTACTAGCCACCACTTCCATGGGGCTTCGCCAAAACTCGCTCGCACCATGCCAGCATCTTGTCTCGCCATTCCGGTTCATCGCGGAAGAATCCCCTCAGGAGAGGAGCGTTCCGACCAATAGCCTCGCTCCAACGCTTTGCCTCCTTCATCTTGAACGCAATTGCACGATTCCGGCCCCGAGTGTAAATCGGTCGGCTCGTTAGGGAACGAATTTCATTTAACACCAATCGCCTGTGAGTGTCTGATTCGTAGGGAAGGTCAAACACGCCCTCGTATCCAAAGCCGAGGAATACATATCGATTGTTCGACTTACCCCTGGCCGTTTTCTTCTTGATTATCTTGATGAGTATGCTCATGAACGTATTCACGAGTTTACAGCAGAAACGCAAAAAGGCGCGTGTCGGCGGCCTGTCCGGCTAAGTCCCGATTAACGAGCAAACGGTCTACTTGGTTACCAGCAGCAGCAGATAGACGGTAAGCCGACTTGAACGAAGCCGCCCGTGCGGCGGACGCTTCGCGTGAGGCGAACGGAGCAGTTTATGACGAACGGCTGAGGTAAGTTGTCGGGTCAAAGGAGGTCCTCCTATGACCCGACTTCGCAAAATGATGCTCGAAGAACTCGAGCGTCGTAATTACTCTGAGACTACCACACGCTATTACCTCCGCACAGTCGAAGATTTTGCTCAAGACGATTCAAGCGCTCCTCCGGACCGTCTGGGCCCTCGAGCACATTCGTGAATATCAGGCCGAGCTTTTCAAGAAGCGGAAGTTGTCGCCGAACACGGTTACGCAACGATCTGGCGGCTCTGCGATTCTTCTACATCAAGACACTCAAGAAATCCTGGAGCATCGCCGAGACGCCCTATCCGAAAAGAGCATTTCACCTGCCGACGATTCTCAGCCAGGAAGAAGTCGCGCAACTCATCGACGCAGCTCTGACTCCTTTCCAGCGCACTCTGTTGATGACGCTCTACGCCACCGGAGTACGACGCGCTGAATTGACACACCTGAAAGTCAGCGACATCGACAGCCAACGCATGGTGATTCACGTCCAGGGCGGCAAGGGCCGCAAAGATCGCGATGTCATGCTCAGCCCAAAACTGCTCGAAGTACTGCGTGAGCACTGGCGCGGCCTGCAGCGACAAACCAAGCACCTGGCTGTTTCCAGGCAACCGCTGGCACACCGGCGATCACCGATCACCACCAAGGTGGTTTGGAATGCGTGCAAGGAAGCCGCCCAGCGAGCGGGCATCAAGAAACGACGTGCATCCACATACGCTGCGGCACTGTTTCGCCACACATCTCCTCGAAGCCGGCGCGGATCTGCGCACCATCCAGATCTTGCTAGGACATCGCGATCTGGAAGAAACCACCATCTACCTCCACCTCTCTGAACGTCACCTGAACGCGACCGCGAGTCCGCTGGACTCGCTGGAGCTACAAGACCGGCCACCGCCGGACGGAGTAGATGGAGCCGGCCACCCCTCGAGGTGGCCGATCTGGTCCGCGCCGCGGGAGACGCCTTCATCGAACGAAGCCGTAAGTGGATCAGCTGGAAGCATGTCAAAGTGCTGCTGGCCATCGCGCGGTGTCGCACGGCCGCGCTCGGCGGTCATCTCGATGAGTGCACGCGCTGCGGACATCGCGCCATCTCCTACAACTCTTGCCGAAATCGGCATTGCCCGAAGTGTCAGGCCGGAGCTCGCGAACGCTGGCTCGAGAAGCGCCGCCGGGAACTTCTTCCGACGCCGCTACGTCCATGTGGTCTTCACGCTGCCTCGTCAGTTGGCCCCGCTGGCTCTTGCAGAACAAGAAGGTCGTCTACGATCTGCTGTTCCGGACCAGTGCGGAAACACTTCTGGAAGTCGCTCGCGATCCCAAACATCTCGGCGCCGAGATCGGTTTCTTCAGCGTGCTGCACACCTGGAGTCAGAAACTCGAACTTCACCCGCACGTGCATTGCGTGGTTCCGGCCGGTGGACTCTCTGCCGATCACACGCGCTGGATCAAGCCACACTACGCTTTCTTTCTTCCGGTCAAAGTGCTCAGTCGCGTCTTTCGCGGCAAGTTCGTCGCCGCGCTCAAGCGCGCCTTTCATGACGGCAGGCTCAGCTTTCACGGAGACCTGAAGCTCCTCGCTCAGCCGAAAACCTTTGCTGCGTGGCTGAGACCACTGTTCCGAAAGGACTGGGTGGTCTACGCGAAACCTCCGTTCGGAGGCCCCGAGCATGTGCTGCGCTATCTCGGTCGTTACACGCATCGCGTAGCCATCTCCAACCACCGCCTGATTTCCTTCGCCGACGGTAAGGTCACGTTTCGCTGGCGTGACTCCGCTCACAACAACGAACAGAAGCTGATGACTCTCTGCGCTCGATGAGTTCCTGCGCCGCTTCCTGTTGCACCTGCTCCCGCAAGGCTTCGTGCGCATCCGCCACTTCGGCTTCCTGGCCAATCGCAGACGTGCCACCACTTTGCCACTTTGTTTTCAGTTGCTCGGCGCGGCTGCAACCCCACCGACCGAACAAGACACGTCAGGCGTCGGCAACGCCAGCGATCTTTGGCTCTGTCCCAAGTGTGCTGGACCGATGGTGGTCGTCGAGAGATTCACGGCTGCCGAGATGCAACTTCGTTCTCCACCTCTGGTGCACGCTGCCGCATGAAACAACTCTCAACATCACGAACACTCTGCGTTCTTCGGCACGCTCCGTCGCTTCTCGCCTTATCGCCGAACAAATTCCTTCTTCCGGCTTCCCCAGACACTCTCTTCACAACATTTTTTCGCACTAGCCAGCTTCCGGGCGCTTCGTGTCATCCCCTGTGCTCCGCCGCATCACCCAAGCACACCTCTACGCCACCTCTCCCCTCCATTCAATTTGCATAGGTCCGCGTCCGCCGCAATCGCGGCCGGCTTAGTCCAAACGCGGTAATCGCCTACTTGCGTCGGTATGAGCCACATAGGCGATAACCCGACTTACCGCCCAATACCAACCCAGCGAACGACTATTATATTTCCCCAGATTGCAGACGCTTATTTCCCAGGTGAGTCCGCCGATTGGATTTCGCGAGCCTGGGCGATTAGCTCCTCCAGCGTTCCCTCGATGAGCGCGTCTCCAAGATGCTCGTCGCGCATGACGCCATCAGCGTCAATTATGAAAGTGCGAGGGATAGCGGTTACGCCGAACATCCGCGCCATTACTCCATTAACTCCCGCCTCTCGATACTGTGGCCAAGTCATTCCGTTTTTGGCGATGAAATTTCTCCACTTCTGCTCATCGCCATCCAGGCTCACACTCAGGATAACCAGTGGCTGTCCCTGAAATTTCTTGGCTATTTCCCGGAGATGAGGCAGGGCCGCGTGGCAGGGTGGGCACCATATGGCCCAAAAGTCCAGCAGCACGACTTTTCCCTGCAAGTCGTCCATGGAAAACAGCTGTCCACTCGCGGTGGTCACCGTGAAAGGTGGTACCATCCGGGCCCTGGCGAGTTCGGGGTGGTTGATGTATCGCCGGGCGCGCTGGCGGTCGCGGTCGTTCCCGGCCCCTGCCTTCACGTATTCCTCAAACCGCACTCTTGCCGCATCGTCCTGCCGCAGGTTTGCCAGAGCCCTTCCATCCAAGTACAGTGCATCTGGAAAATTTCCATAAGCCGCAAGCGCTTTGCCTATTTCTTCGTGCGCCCGGGTGAAAAATTCGTCTGTGTGTCTTTGCAGTCCCTCTTCCAGGAGAACTTCCGCAAACTGATAGTGCGCCAAGGCCCTTTCTCTATCGTTCTTTGCTTCCCCGACCATCTCCTCGGCGGCGAGTTCGGCAGCTTTCCAATCGCGGTACTGTACCCCGTACTTGACCATTTGTTTTTGGCACGCCACACAATGCCCCCCATCCTGTTTGTCTGCTCTCTTGAACCGCTCCAGAGCCTCGTCACTTCTGTGCGCGGCTAATTGTTTGAGGGCATTGTTATATGTTTTCTGTGCTTTTTCGTTCGTCGGCCCATCCTTGATTTCTTGTGCCAGGGCGGGCGCCAAAACACAACCGACCGCTATGCTAATGACGAATGAGCGCATGGGAAGAGTCCGCTTCCAAAGCAATCCGACGTAATTCTTTCCTCGAACCGGAGATTACCATTAACTCGTAATGCCGAGTGTGTTGGTGGTCACCGGGAGTGTGCCTCCCTCAGTCCCGTTTGACCGGACGGTACAAGTCCTGGTAAACGCGGTGCATTCGACAGGTCGATGCAACACCATATAATCAGCTGATTCCTACAATCCTCCTCGTGGAGAAGCGATCTGTTTGGCCGTTCGGGGTCAAAACCTAGCCAGGCTAGTGTTCCGGCTGGCCAAGCACGGCCGAGTACCTAAGTGGAGGATCAGCGCATTAAGTCCGATTTTTCCAACCGGACACTATTCCTTGCGGAGCAAACCTCCTTCGAGCGGTATTCATCGAATCTCAGTGATGCGAAGTTCAAGTGGCTGCTCACTTTCTTTGTCACTCTGTTTTTCCCGTGGAGTTCCCAAAGCCAATGCAACAACAGTCAACAGAAGTGCCATGAAAAATGAAAACGACATTTTGTGAGGGCAGGCCAATACGCTCATTAGGTCCAAGCTTAGCGCAGTCAACTCCTTCCACGAGAAGGCCGGTTGATGTCAAGGCACACTTTCGCTTTCTTCTTTCATTCTTTCTGTTCCCATTCAGCGAAGCCGCCCCTGTCGCCATCCTTCCATCCGCACTCTTTGTGAGCGATATTCGCTCGGTGTAAGGTGGGTGTTCTCGTTCAGTAGGTGCTGCTACCAGATTATCGACCTAAGAAAGTAAGGCAGTTGCCCCCCTCCACTTGAGTCGACGGCCATGGGTGCGCCTAACGCGAAGAAGAATGCAGTTCGTTGACTCGGCGGATCAATTCGCTGCGCTCCAGATCGCGATATTTTAGGGGCAGGAGGTTCTTGCTCGTGCATTCGAGGACCGCCACAAGATTCTGAAGATCGATCTCGGTTGGATAATAGGGCGGGATGAAATCCTCCAGGGAAGACTTCAGATCCTCCATGTCGACTAATTTTTTCTTGAGCAAGCGGCTCCCGAGTTCGCTGCGAATAAGCACGGCTTCGATATCCGCCCCGGAAAGATTACCGGAGCGTTCCAAGAAGAACTTTTCGATCTCGTCCGGAAACGGCGGCATACCGATCTTTTTCTGCATGGCACGCAGGAGGGCGAGCCTCTCTTCTGGTGTCTCCGGATAGAAGAGGGCAATATGCTCCTCGGCGCGACCTTGCCGCTTCAGGTCGATCGGCAAGAGGTCGGGACGGCAAGTTAAGAGAAACCAGATCACCTTCCCACGGAACTCCGTATTGCCCATGAATTGTGCGATTTGGGCAAAAACACGGTTACTGACGCCACTGTCTCCAGAACTGGAGCGGTCTCCAAGCTGCGCATCGGCTTCATCAACAATGACCACGATCGGACTCATGGCTTTAAGCAAAGTCAGAACCCGCTCGAGGTTTCCCTCCGTGACGCCTTGCCACATACTACGAAAGTTCTTCAGTGTCACCGCTGGAATGCCAACCTCCCCAGCGAAGCAAGTAGTGATAAAAGTTTTCCCGGTACCCACTGGTCCGCAGATGACGTAGCCCATCGGCAGGACATCGGTGTTTCCGGTTCGAATTGCGGTCGCCGCATCTTGCAGCTTCCGCTTTGCCTGGTCGTTTCCAGCAACAAAGGAGAGATCAAACCGGCTCTGTATAAACTCCAGTAATCCTCCGGATTCCGATTCAATCAACTCTCTTTTCCGCTCAGCTAGGAATTTCAACGTAAGGGGTTGCCGGTTCTGGACTGCGTGAGCGATGAGGCTGAACAGTTGCACACGCTTCAGCCCCGCCCCAAGCGTCGAGAGAGTTTTGTCGGAAACTTGGGATCCTTCGGGCAGGCTGGTGTTCTTCAGTTGGGCGCAGATGAACTCAAGCCGGTCGTCGCCGGCCGGCAGGGGAATCTCGATGCAGGAAACGCCGGGGTTTTGGACGATTCCCTGATTTAGTTCGATCTGATTTTCCGCGATCAAGCAGATTGTGAGGTCTGCGCTCAGAAATGTTGGATTACGTGCCCACCGCTTCAGAATCACCAGGGAATTCCGGTCTTCAGCGGACATGCCAGAGACATCCGCGGCGGGAGCGATGGTTTCTGCAAAATCCAGGATCAAGGCAATTTTCTTCTTGTCCTGGATGCGAAGCCGCAAATAGTTGTCCAGCAAATTCAGGACGGCATCGGGATTGCGCGGAAGGCCCTGCCCATAAGTTGTGCCGTGGAAACTGTCGTAACCCTCAAGAGCCCTTCGGAAATCGGCCTGGCTGTCTGCCGATCCAAAACTTAAGCCGCCGCGATCGTAGTGGAGAATGAGGTCCCGCTGCCCGAATAGCGCCGTCGAGAGGAATTGCTCGAGGGGAACGAAATCCGTTCCCTCTTGGCGACGCAGGGGCACGAGGTCTCGAACATTTCCGTGCAATACGAACATAGTGAAGGAACGCGAATAATATTTCTCCGAAAGCTCACGGGCCCAAGCCGGAAGAGTATTTAGGGCGCTGATCGAGAATGAATACGGTGTGTCCACTTAGTTTGTCGTTCGAGTACGGCGGGCCGCGCCGGAATCAGAGCCCAGGCTTTCTACTGACATCAATCCGTCGAGATCCGATCCCATACTCCCGAATATTGCTTCTACCTGTTGGACAGTTTGCTCCGTCTGTTCGACATCACGCACCAGGTTATCCAATTGATCGCTGACCTGTTGTGGGTCGCGCATAGTCACGGACTGGTCCCGGACGAGATGTAAAACGTCCTCAACGGCCGAGCATTGAGCGTCGACGACTTGCTGATTCTCGCAAATCTTCTGATATTTCTCCACCCGCTTGGTTAGGATCTCGATCCGCTTTTTGTTGATCTCCTGCACCTTCGGCGGATCGCCATCCATGTCTTTCTGGAGTCCAGCGATTTCCCTCTGGATTTCACTTGGGTCTGTGCCTTTTAGATACTGCTGTTGTTGGGTCGCCGCCAGAAGCAGCCGGGCGTATCCGCGGAGCAAACCGTCCAGTCGCGAATCCATCTGCTGAAGAAATATTTTCGAGGTGGTCGAAAACTGCGAAAAGTTGCCGCGCACATAGGCGCAAACTTGGGCTAGCTTGGTGTATCGTGCTCTGGCTTCGGGCGATAAGTTGTTCAGCATTTCGGCAAATTGCACTTGCCGATGCTGCATTTCCTCTCCAAATTTCCACGACTTCACTAGTCTTTGAAACTGGCTATTCTGAGGGACAACGGCTAGGTACATGAGCTCCGCGCCCGCGGCCAGGATGATTGGCAGAAGGCTCCCGCTCACCAGCGCGAAGAGAGCAGCACCGGCTAGCGCGATCCAATTGTACTGAAGATTGAATGCCTCTTTCACGTAGTTGATTTCTTCGCAGTCGCGCCGCGCACTCAGTGGGTCCTGGAGGCCGTCAAATCTCATTTATATACTCACTCGGACCTGTCCGTTGCCGGGAGCGCGACGCAGCCGCCCCAGAACATAGCTTTGCAGTTCGTGGAAATCATTGCGTTGCTTCAACTCTAGATTTCGTGGCCGGTCGAACGACACCTGCACATCTTCCACTATTGTGCCAGGGTGCGCGCTCATGACGAATATCCTGTCAGCCAGATAGATGGCTTCTTCCACGTCATGTGTCACAAATAGAATCGTGCTCGCCGTCTCGTCCCAGATACGTAAAAGCAGTTGCTGCATCTCGCTGCGGGTCTGTGCGTCCAAAGCGCCGAAGGGTTCATCCATCAAAATCACCGCGGGCCGAACGGCAAGCGTCCTTGCAATAGCTACTCGTTGTTGCATCCCGCCGGAAAGGGTCTCGGGATAGGCCTTCTCGAATCCACTCAGCCCAATTGCTTGGATCAGTTGCGCGACGGTCTCTTTGCACTTCTCCGGCGGCACTCCACTGATCCTTAGTCCGTAGGAAATATTATCAGCCACAGTAAGCCAAGGGAACGACGTGTATTTCTGAAAGACCATGCCGCGATCTTTACCCGGTCCATGCACCGGCCGGTCATTGACAAGAATCTCTCCAGAATCCGGCCGGTCGAGGCCGGCGATGAGCCGCAACAGGGTGGATTTCCCGCAGCCCGACGGTCCAAGGATAACGCGAAATTCACCGATGTCCCGACCTTCCCGCGAATAAGCATCATCCACTTCGAAGTTGATGTTTTGCAGAGCCTCGACCCTATTGCCATCAGCTGAAACAAAACACTTGCCGAGGTTGCGAACCGCAATTTTTGACTTCTTAGCTTCCACGTTTCACCTCTTTCAAGTGCGCGCTGGATACGCCAGCGCCAGCTGGAGCAAGAGGTGAAGTGGTCTGGCGCCAAGGGAAAAGTCGCCTTTCCAAGGATGTGAGCAAAAACCGGAAAAGGAAAGCTGCAACTCCGATGGCGAAAATACCGGCGTAGACGCGTTCGAAATCAAGCACTTTTCGCGCTGCTTCCACCATGTAGCCCACGCCTTTTCGCGCGTTCACCATCTCCGCCAGAATCACATACGTCCATCCGATATCGTAGAGGATGCGAAAGGAAGAGAATATCGCCGGAAACGAGGCCCGGAACATTAACCACAGAGCATGGCGCCGTTTGGCCCCGAGCGTGTATGCCGTTTCCAGCAATGAGTTATCCACGCGATTTACTTCTTCAACGACGACCGCCAGTAAATAGAAGAACATCCCAAACCACAAAAAGGCGATCTTCATTGTTTCGTCCATCCCGAACAAGGCAATGAACGCCGGCAAGAAAGCCGTTAGCGGCATGGAGCGCATGGGCGCCGCCACTGGGTTGACCAGCTCGAAGATCCAGCGAAAGCTGGCCATGAGGATTCCCAGGGGAATGGCAAAAACGGTACACCAGAAGAACGCCTGTGCAATCCTCCACCAGCTCTTTATCACGTTCCCCAAGAGATCATAATCCGTCCAGAGCTTTCCAAAAGCTCGGACCACCCCAAGCGGCTTGGGCAATGAAAAAGGCGGGAGGATCTCCCAATGTGTCAGCGCAATCCAGATGAGCAGGATGGTTCCCCAGCTGACAAAGGCTAATGCCACCCGGGCCCGGGGTAAAACCTCTTTCCGGATCGTGAAAAGATCGTTCATTTTTGCAGGCAAGGTTAGCTCGGATTGGGGTACAACTTGATATCCGTCCGGCGATTTTTCTCACGTCCTTCGGGAGTTGCGTTGCTATCGATTGGTTTGTCGGGACCATTGCCTGCAGTGCGCAAGCGAGCCGCAGGGAAGCCATACTTCTTCATCAAATAATCCCTAACTTCGTCTGCCCGCGCATGCGAAAGCTGCACGTTGTAGGGACGCGCCCCTGTCGAGTCCGTATTCCCCTCAATGTCCACGACGGTGTTTTCGTAAGCGCGCATGGTATTTCCAAGTTCGTCAACAACTGCCCGAGAATCCAGGCTCATATGCGATGAATTAGGCTCAAAATAAATGGAGCGGTGCTGTGTTGCCAACGGGATACTCCCTTTTGCTGGTTCTTTGTACTCGATTGGCGCCTCGCTGGATGCCGTGGAAAAGCGCCCGGACAATTTCTCAATGAACCGTCGATCCAAGCTTTCCTCGGGGTTGCTTGAGTGCTTGATAATCAGCAGTTCCCTGTACATGTCCTGTGCCATCCCGAAAATATTGGCATAGTCCGAATTCGAGCCCGATGTTCCCATAATCGCGCGATTGTCGGCATAATCGGCAAGTTTCACCCCGCCGAGCATTGTCTTGGCCAGGTCGGATGGGATATTGAAGTCTTTGACCGCGCCGATAAGGTTATACGCACGCGCCGGCTCCGTCTTGATGAACTCCACGCCTTCCAGCCATCCTTTCGAAAACTTCAAAAGCGTTTGGGGATGTTGTGTGGCAAAACGGTCGCTGACCACCAGGATGTCGGCAATCAACCGGTTCGCGATCCTGGTGTCATAGATTTTTTTGGATCCAGGGCGCTTGGCCACCGCGTCACTCATGTCGGGGTCCCAAGCCACCGCCGCGTCCACCTTTTCCTGGGCAAACAACGTCGCTGGTTCAATGCCGTCTTTCGTGTGTATGGCCTTATTGAAAATCTCGTTGCGTTGGCTAGTGCTCAACCCCGAGGTCTTCAGACCATTCCAGAGCAGAAAATGTGACGGAGTGTATGGAGCGAACGCAATCGACTTGCCCGCCAAATCTTCGATGCTGTTAATCCCTTGCTTACCGATTACCCCGTCTGCCCCACGCGACCAGTCCACTATCAAAAAGGCGTGCGAGCCGAATCCCTTTTCCTTGAACTGGGCGTAGTCCTTGGCGTAAACGTCTACTGTGGTGAGCATGATGTCCACATTGTTTGTCGCCAGTGCTGCCGCCCCTTCCGTCCAGTCATCAATGATTTTGAACGATACTTTCAGTCCCTCTTTCCCGAAGATCGAATCCGGCGCCGTGTCCAGACCTCCGTTGGCGACCAGCCCACCGGCGCAGCCGACCCAGATGTTCACGCGAACCCGAACTTCTGCGTCGGAATCACTTGAAGAAGCCGGCAACACTAGAGGCTTCGTAGCGTCCAGGACTTCACCGGCGGAGCCTCCACTTTTCTTCCCAGTCCACTTCTCCAAATCGATGACGCTGTATTTATTCAGGCCATAACCCACCAGTGCCAGCCCGATTAGGAAGATCAACACCCATCCGCCTTTTTCAATTTTTACGGCCATTGCCTTCCTCCCAGCTCAATCTGAAAGCTATAATTCGTGGAACTCCCCATCACACTATTAGGAAGTACGCTGCGGCTCTTTCCCACCAATGGTCTTTTCAGCCGGCGTGTTCCCGGTGGCGGCCTCTGGCGTTGCAATTCCCATTTCGATCTTGAATTGCTTTACAAGTTCATTCGCCTGAAGTTTTTGTGCTTCTTCCTCGATCTTCACTTTCTGTTGATCGACATTGCTCATCGCCATATCCATCCTGGCCTCGTTGACAGCGGTCATTTCCTCGATCTTACGCACCATCTCATCATGCGTTTGGCTAATCCCTGCCACCTCGAATTGCTCCATCGCGTCAGCAACTTTCTTTTGCCACTGCGCCCTGCGATAATCCGCAATCGCACCAAGAGCCTCCTGCGTCTTGCGCTCTTTTTCCTGCATGAACGCTTGCTTGACGGTCAACGCTTTTTCAAAGGCCGCCCGCGCCGTCGAAAGCTGTCCCTGGTTTCTCGCGAGCGCGCTCTTCACTTGCTGGAGCTGCGTAGCGAAGCTACCGGCAAGATCATCCCGATTTGCCTGGATGGCAGCTTTCACTTTTGCCGTGAGGTTGGCCATGTCGCTGTTGTACTTCGCTTCTTCTTTTTCGAGGAGCGTCACGTTGGCCTTCACCATAGCGATGCTTTCATTCATCCGCGGAACTTGGTCGTTCATGTCGCGGATGTTCTGTTGAAGTATGAGCTCCGGGTCCTCCGCGACTGAGATAAAGAATCCGATGAATGACCTAAACACCCTCGATAAGCGCTCCCACATAATCGTCCTCCTGATTAGGACTTCTGCACTGCCTTGGAACTTGGCGAAGCCGCTTTCACATCGCCCGTCGTTATTGGGTTCTCAGACACAAAATATCCAACTGCCTCGGCGATCTTCTTCTCTTCCTGCTGCTTTTTCAGCCGCCAGCCTGTAATGCGCTCTTTCTCCTGGTTTATCGCATCGTTATTCTCTTGGATCTTGGCTCGCTGCTCTGTGACGTAGCGGTCAATCTCCGCCTGGATTTGCGCGTTTTCTTTGCCCTTCGTGCTTTCAAGCTCGTCCAGGGCCCGCTGTTGTACACGCTCATAAGTGTCCAAGGCTCGATCCCGTTGAATCGCATCCTGGATCACGTCTTTTATGCTTACTCCAGCAGCGTCCAGCCCAACCAGAACGGAAGACCGCTTCACATCTGATGGCAAAGAACGAATATGCTCGCTCTCCATCATGTGGGCCACCTTTAGGATGGAATAGCCATGAGTAGCTTCGGGAATTTCTGCGGCCCGATAGATTTCATCGAAAGATGTGGGGTCGGAGATCGGGTTCGTGAACTTCGGCTCGGCGGCTACGCTCGCGGCGATTTCCGCGACACTTTGCGAAGCACTCTTTTGTGCGGGATTTGGTGAACTTCCCGCATTCTGCTCTTCCGCTGAGTTCTGGTCAACGGAAACGAAATAGTTGTACCACTTTTTCGTCATGGTACCTCCGCATGGACACACAAAACTTGGAGCGAAGTTTACCGAACATCAGACACAGGAGCTTGCTCTGAGGAATTTCCTCCCTGCAAAGTACTTCCGCACCAGAAGTTTGTCAAATGTTATCATCGAGATTATCATCGAGATTTAAGCCACGCCCCACTACCGTCGCGAATCATTATCCCAGAATGCTCTATGCCTAACGCTCCCGAACGCTTCTAATTCAACGCCATAATCACTCGGCATGCAATTCAGCTACAATGATAAAATTACTGTTCAATATGAACGCGTTTTTGAACACATATGCCCAATTATTCAAAACATTGAGGTTCTAGTGCCTGCGGAAAACCTTTCTTCCATATTGAGTCGCGCGATAGAAGCCAAGGCGGAATACGATATCCGGTTGCTGGCGCAGCAACTCGGCACCAATTATCGGTCCCTGATGTATTGGCTTCGAGGTGAACGCCAGATACCGGCGTCCCTGCTTCCTCAGATATGCCTCCTTTTGAAGACATACGAACCGCTGGATTTTTTGGAGAGCCAGGCCGGACGCGTTGGATTCAAGATCCCGGAATTACATCTTACTTCGGACAAGGAAATTCTCGCTGTCTCCAGTCTCTTGAGGGAAGTGGGTGAGGCTCTGGAGAGTGTTGCCGCGACACTCGCAGACGGAAATGTCGAAGAGAGCGAACTTAAAGTAACTGTGCCCAAATTGGATGCGGTAATTCAGGAATGCGCCTCGTTGAAATATCTCCTTGAGGAACTCTGTAAGAAAAGAAAAAAGAAAACGAAACCCTGAGTACCGCCTTCAGCCGTTCCGCCTGATCTTACCGGGATTAATGCATCTAACGCTACCCACGGCGAAGTGAAGACGAACAACTCAAATACCCGTGGACGCGGTCCTGAGAACAAACCGGAAATCGGCTTGAGTGCAGGACATCGCGTTCTCACCACCGACGCCCCACCCTCAGGAGATCTTGTAGCCCGTCTTACGGGAAATCCCAAACAACTCCCTGCAAAGTTCCGCCATCGGCTCGCCAGCTAGCCACAAACTGCAGTCTTTCATCCATTACCGAACACTCCTTCCAAGGCCTCTCTCCCTCCCTTCATGGGAGGAAAGTGTCACCTATGTGTCCGGTACAATGTGTTACCTATGTCTCAGGCCGTTATTGCCGCTCAGCGTTTACGGACTTTGTCGGCGACGATAACTGGATTCGGCGAGCTGGCGAAGAGCAATCCGCGTACCGAGACGCTGTTGCCATCCGCAAGGCTGCTCACGCCGCCTAGATTTTCAAAATTGGTGTTGGACGATGCCTGCACTTGAATCAGGCTGATTCCATTTATTCCGAACAGCCCCGGCAAATTGCCAATGTTGAAGTTGCTGCCCGACGGAGCCCCGGAGACCGTTGCCGTGAGGCGAGTAGACCGCAGACGAACATGATCGGTGGTGACGTTGGTCGCCGCAGGGGCAGGGCCGCCGGTCAAAGCGCGCTTACGAACCTGCACAGTCTGGCCGGGCACAAGTTGAGACGTATCTGTCTGGTTTTCGAAGGCCTGCTGCAGGGACGAAGGAACGTTCAGGCCATTTGTATCCACGCGAAACGAAGTGCCTCCACCCGAGGTGGTCAACATCACGGTCACAGGATCGCCGACAGCTACGTTCGCGACATCGCGAAGCTCATCGACAACCACCATCTCAAACTGAGCGGGGCCGTCAATTTTGTAGATAACTCCATCGAGTTCGTCGTCGGCCGCTTCCATCACATTGTCACGCAATTCGATCTTCCTGGCCACAAACGAACCAGTGGCCATGAGCATTAAGTCCACCTCGACAGATTGGCCATTTTGCAGGCATGAATTGCTCGCGGTACACGGCTCGAAGTCTTCGAACTGTGTATTCGAATCGATGCTCACCGCGACATTGCCCATGTCAGCGGTCTGCAAAGTGAATTGCGTCGACCCGACATTTTGGACGATCCCATCGAGACTATCGAGGTCTTCCAGGTGTCCCTCAGCGTCCTTCGATTGTTGAACAGCGGTGACCGCACCGGAAGCGCTGAAGTCCACGCCCAGCGACTGAGTGAGCAAATTGTTTAGGTTCAGGTCAATTAACACGCCCGTCTGCATTCCGCCCATGGGATTGAATTGGCCATTCACCGTGGCGGAAAGAGTTCCCGATGGCTTGATCTCGCACACGCTTCCAGTGGCACATCCCGCCAGCGGCGATCCCGTATCGTTGCGAAATGTCAGCTCTGGGTTGGAAAAAGTAAGGGCGAGGCTGGTGTAGTTTCCGGCGGCAATGCTGGCCGTGCTGAGAAAAGCATTCTCCGTCTCCAACTTCTTTACTTCAAGGCGTACTGGGCCTTTCCCGCCGAGAAGATCCACGTTCCCCGGATTCAGAGTTGCTCCCGTGACCGTCACTTCAAATGAAAAGACAGTGACACCGGTAGGAGGCGCATCGGTCACCGATACGCTCATTTGGGCGGACTGCGGGCCAAGGGGAGGTTGCATGTTGCTGTAGGAACCTCCACCACAACCTGTAAGGAGTAAAATGGTTAATAATCCCAACAAATGAAAATGCAATTTTCCTGGCACCTTGTGTTCCTCCGTGTCTTCTACCTGGCCTCTACACACCACGTACGCACCGCGTCCCTCATCTTGCAATTGAATTTGAGAACCACGGCACCGTCAATTTGTCCCAAAGCGTAGCCGAGGGGGGCGTTTCAGTTGTCTAGGAGATGTAACGAGCAGGCAAACAATTTAGCCTACATTTTTTCCGGTGGCCCGTCCCCAAGTACAGGCCGAGGGGCTGTTCTGGGGAGGTGCAGAATTGCAGCGCAATTTGCCAGACCTACGCCGCAGTTATCGTCAATTCCTGCATAGTTGATTTGGCGTGGGGGCTGTGGGGCCTGTGATTTGCGGTTGTGGCTGGAATTTCAGTGTATAATCCGGGGCACTTGTTTCGGATAGGTGGATCGTGAGCTCTGCGGAAACCCCCAATGTTTGGATTCCAGTATGTTGCGAGCGCGTGATGCGCTATAACGTGTTCGTTGAAAAATATGGGACAGCGTATGGCGCATTGGTGTGCGGCGTCTGCAATAAGAACGTGACGTTTGAACTGGAGCATCGCGCGGACTTGAGCGAGTACGGGGAAGGCGCACGCGTACTGAATATGCTGGGATCGCCGAAACCGCCGAATGTCGAGCGGAAGAAGCCGGCTGAAGATGCCAGCTTGAACGACCAAACACTTTAGGCTGAGCAGCATTTATTGAAGCGCGAGCTCGTCCATGATTGACCAGACCATCTCTCACTTCCGCGTAGTGGAGAAGCTCGGTGCTGGCGGGATGGGTGTGGTTTATAAGGCGTTTGATACGCGGCTGGAGCGCGCGGTGGCGCTGAAATTTCTCCCCGACAATATGGTGCAAGACGCGCAGGCGTTGGAACGCTTCCGGCGCGAAGCGCACGCGGCGTCGGCGCTGAATCATCCCGGCATCTGCACAATTTACGACATTGGACAGCAGGAACAGCGGCCTTTCATCGCCATGGAGTTCATCGATGGCGAGACGCTGCGTCAGTTCATCCAAGGCAAACCGCTGCCATTGGAGCAAGTTTTGGACCTGGGAAGCCAGATCGCCGATGCACTGGACGCGGCGCACACGCAAGGGATCATTCACAGAGACATCAAGCCCTCGAATGTATTCGTAACGAAACGCGGACAAGCCAAGGTGCTGGATTTCGGCCTAGCAAAGCTTGTACACAAGGATGTTTTGCCGGCAACGCCCGACGATCCGTCATCCAATTCTTCCAGCAAAGCGACGCAAGACAATGTGTCTGTCGTGGGTATTATCAGCGGCACTCCCGCTTATATGTCGCCGGAGCAAGTGCGAGGCGATAACCTGGATCCGCGAACGGACCTATTTGCGCTGGGGCTTCTTCTGTATGAAATGGCGACGGGGAGGCAGGCGTTTGGCGGAAGAACGGGCGGCGCGATTATTGAAGCGATCTTGACGCGCGTTCCCGCAGCTGCAAGCTCATTGAATCCACTGGTTCCGCCGCAATTGGAAGAGATCATCAACAAGTGCATCGCGAAAGATAGAAGCCAGCGTTATGCGAGTGCCGCGGAAGTCCGAAGCGATTTGCAACAACTGAAACGGGTGACGGAATCAGGGCAGATAACGGCGACAGTTACAGCCACCATACCGGCAGCAGTCGCGGTACCTGTGCCGGTTGCCGGGAGGAATCGTTCTGGATGGAAGCCGTTCGTCGCGGGGGGCGCGGTGGTGGGCGTGTTGTTGGCGGTGGGCGGGTGGTTTTACAACACACGAAGAGCGCACGCGTTGACACAAGCAGACACGATTGTGCTGGCCGACTTTACAAATAAAACGGGCGACCCGATTTTTGAAGATACGTTACGGCAGGGTCTTGCCGCGCAGTTGCAACAATCACCATTCCTGAGCCTGGTTTCTGAGCAACGGATACAGGAAACTTTGCGGCTGATGGGGCAGCCGGCGGACAGCAAACTATCCCCTGCGATTGCAGGAGATCTTTGCCAGCGTGCGGGAAGCAAAGCTTATTTGAGCGGGTCGATCACGCGAATGGGCAGCCAGTATGTGATTGGTGTGAGCGCAGTGAATTGTCAGACAGGGGATTCGCTGGCTCAAGAGCAAGTGACGGCGGATGGGAAAGAGAGCGTGCTGAAAGCACTGGGGGAAGCTTCCACCAAACTGCGTGAGCAGTTGGGAGAATCACTGAAGACGGTGCAGCGGCTCGATACACCGATTGAGCAGGCGACAACGCCATCGTTGGAAGCGCTGCAAGCGTATAGCCTTGGACGGAAGACGCTGCAGGGAAAGGCGGACTATACGGCTGCCGTACCCTTGTTCGAGCGGTCGATCCGTCTCGATCCAAATTTTGCGATGGCTTATGCGATTCTGGGGACCACGCAGCACAATCTTGGTGAAAAAATTCTCGCTGCGGAAAGTACCAGGAAAGCTTACGAGCTTCGCGGGCACGTGAGTGAATGGGAAAAATTTTATATTGAGTCGCATTACCATCATTTTGTAACAGGGGACCTGGAGAAGGCACGGCAGGTTTATGAACTTTGGTCGCAGATTTATCCCCGGGAGTCTGTTCCGCCCAACAATCTGAGCGAAATATACAAGTCCATGGGGAAGTTTGAAAAAGCCCTGGCGGAAATGAACGAAGCTATCCGCATCAGTCCGTCGGATGGCCTGAATTTCGGCAACCTGATGATCAACTACTTGCGGTTGAATCGCCTGGATCAGGCTCGGGCTACGGCGGAAGAAGCCCTGTCAAAGAATCTGGATAGCCCGCAGGTGCACTTCAATCTATACCAGCTTGCATTCTTGAAGAATGACCAGAAGGGAATGGCGGAACAGGCCGCCTGGGCGTCGGGTAAGCCGGGAAAAGAAAACATCATGCTCTCGATGCAAGCGAACACGGCGGTCTATTCAGGCAAGCTGAGCGAGGCTCGAGAACTGTCACGCCAGGCAGCGACATCGGCCGCTAATGCTGGCGAAAAAGAAGTGACGGCGGGATGCGAAGCGACTGCGGCACTGTATGAAGCGCTTTTTGGAAATGTGGCGCCAGCGCGACTGCACGTTTGGAGCACGCTTTCCCAGTCTAACGGGCGAGACGCGCAATACACAGCCGCCTTTGCCCTGGCGTTGACGGGAGACTCAGCGAAGGCAAAGCAGCTGGCGGATGATATGGAGAAACGCTTTCCCGAGGACACGATTGTTCGCTTCAATTACTTGCCAACGTTGCGAGCGCAACTGGCATTGAATTCTCCCGGTGGAGCTGTCAAAGCGATTGAGGCGCTTTCCGTAGCTTCGCCTTATGAGTTGGGGGTTCCCGGCAACGATACTTTCTGGACCAACCTTTATCCTGTATACGTGCGGGGAGAGGCTTATCTTGCGGCAGGGCAGGGCGTCCCGGCTGCAGCAGAGTTCCAGCGAATTCTAAGTTGGCCCGGAGTGGTCGTGAACGAACCCATCGGGGCGCTGGCCCATCTCGGTTTGGGGCGTTCCTATGCTCTGGCGGGAGACACAACGAAGTCTCGAGTCGCGTACAACGATTTTCTGACTCTCTGGAAAGATGCGGATGCAGACATTCCTATCCTGAAAGAAGCGAAGGCGGAGTACGCGAAACTTCCGCAGTGAGTGGCGCGAACTACTCAAGCCAATCCCAATTCAGGGATTCCCGCTTAATTCCATCTCCTAAAATTCTTTTATTCCCTAGGGTGCCACGCCTTGGCGCGAATCAAAGTTGTATGTCTCCAAAGCCCATGCAAACTGGCCAACGATGCCCAGGAGGGCAAAAGGAGCGGAAAACGTGAGGATCGCCGTGCCGTTTGGCTGCGAAGCCACGTGATAGGGCATATGGCCACGGAGGGCGCCCCAGCCACCCGCGTGTGGGTCTGCAACCGCAGGTCGAGCGTCGCGGATTCTTATTGCATGCGCGATGTGAATCTCTTCTCCGCGGACCAGTACATCCACAGATTGCGGGTTCATGGGGTTAGAGGTCGCGGGATTGAACGCGATGAAGATTTGGAAGGAGTCCGAGCGCTGTCCAAAGTGGTGAAATCTGGAACATGGCTGAAGTGCAGAAACCCAGTCAAGGGTCTCTGGCGGCATTGTGTAGAAATGGGAGTCAGATTACAAGAAAGATAATTGGCCGGCCATAAAAGTCGTCAGGTAACGTCTGAACAGTGCGAGATTCGAAGGGAAAGTTTTCGCTGTCGCATTTGCAAGCAGTTTACGATTGCTTTAACTATTGAAACCGGAAAACAGCATTGAGCGTCTAAAGTTCAGGAAGTCGGAAAGAGGAGGGCAAGCTCATGCACAAGTACCTGTTATTGACGCTGGTAATGATGGCGCCCGCATTTGGACAAAACACTGCGGTCGAGTTACGCGCCGCGGCGGGATGTGGCCCCATGAAAACGGAATTCAGCGTGAAAACAGACAAAAAGCAGCACGTATTGGTGCAACCCGAATCCGGGAAGGCGATGGTTTATGTTTTTTCTGAATATGTCCCGGACCCTCAGACAACCAACCTCGGGCATGTGACCACGCGAGTGGGGATGGATGGCAATTGGATGGGAGCTAACCATGAATCCACCTATATGTTATTTGGAGTGGATCCGGGAGCGCACCGGCTATGCGCCGACGCGCCAGTGAGGCTGGAGCCAAAGGACCTCAGTGTGGCGGCAGACTTGAATGCGGAAGCAGGAAAGACGTACTACTACAGAGCGACTTTAAAGAACATTAAAGTGGAGCCTCCGCAAATGGTCCTGGTTCCCATTGATAAAGCCGAGGGCGTGCTGCTGATTGCGAAATTCGCGCAGAGCACGTCGCAAGTTAAGAAATAACTTAGGGTCTGGCGATCTATTTATGGCGAGACAAGTAACCAACGCTCTTTGAGACGGCGGAGAAGGCCGTGAGTTTGGAGATGGCGATTCTCGATCGGAACTCCTACTTAGGAAAGTTCGGGTTGTGTTCGACCTCGAGGATCTGCTTGGTGTGCCGTTCAGAATGGGCGGACATCAAGAGCAGAAACTGGTAAGCATCAATCACACCTACGTCTTCGTCTGAGCCAAAGTGACCGCGAAGGTCGTCTTTGGTGGTCTCAACGTAATGGATATGAGAATTCCGGCTCTTTTCAAAGTAGGCCAGAAGTTCGTCCTTGGTTTTCCATCGGTTGGTGGGCCGTAGGAATGCAGGCGCTTGCGCCTTCTTGGTACGGTCGGTGATGACTTTGATCACGAACTGGTCCTTGCCTGACGCTTCCTTCTTTTGTTCGGGTGTTCCGGGAGCTTTCAGGGTGTCCTGGGAAAGCTGGAACACGCTGTCTTCGCTCAAGGCAATGTGTTCAGCACATTCGGCAACCGACCACACTTCCGGCGCCGGTTTAAACCGCCATTGCGAATCGGAAAGCCCCTTGATGGCAGAAAGAAAATTGTCACGGGTCGTCTGCATATAGCGGACTTCAAATTCGCGTTCGTTTTGGGAAAGTGGTTCCGCAGCAAACAAGGAAGCCGCCATAACTCCACAGAGAACAGCAATCTTCATAAGTATCACTCTCCGAAGCAATAACACTGGCGGGACGATACCACGATGGTGTTAAGCAGCGGAACCTTGCCGGTCACAGAGGCATGTGAGCACGAAGCGCTGCGGCCTGGAGCTAGACTTCGAGTGCGTCGCTCTCAGTGGTACTGGTGCTACATGCGGGCGGCAAGGGACTGGAGACTATACTTGCAGGACGTCGCCGTCGCGGGCGACTAACTCATAGAGGACCGGGTTTACGAAGAAGCCGAGTAGCAGGCGCGAGACCAAGCCAGCTACTACGACGATGGCAAATGGTTTTTGCGTATCGCTACCGACACCGGTGGACATGGCGGCAGGTAGAAGGCCAAGGCAAGCGACTAGAGCGGTCATCATGATGGGACGAAGGCGAAGCAGGGACGCTTCGCGTGTGGCTACGCGAATGGATTTGCCTTCGAGACGAAGCTTGTTGATGTAACTAACCAGGATGACTGCGGTTTCCACCGAGACGCCCAGCAGCGCAAGAAGGCCAAGAGCACTGGAAACGCTAAGCGGGGTATGCGTAAGCTTCAGGGCGATCAAAGCGCCGACGGGTTCGGTGAGAATTACACCCAGCGCAATGGTGACCGGGTATTTGAAGTTGCCGTAAAGGGCAAAGAGAATTAGAAAGATCAAGAAAAGAGCGAGCGGGCCAATGATGTAAAGCTGGGCCTTGGCGTCGAGTAGTTCACTATATTCGCCACCCCAATCGAGGTGATAGCCTTCTGGCAGAACTACGTTTTTGGCGATGGCCTTCTGCCCAGATTTGACAATGCCTTCCAGATTTCTTCCTTCGATGGAAAATTGGATTCCGATGTAACGCGAGTTGTTCTCGCGATAGATGAAGGATGCCCCCGAAGCTTCTTTGATAGAGGCAAGTTCGATGAGAGGAATCTGCTGACCACCAGGGGCGGGAACGAGAAGATTTCCGATTTCACGCGCGTCCGAGCGGAACTTTGGATCCATACGCACGACAAGGTCAAAGAGCTTTTCGCCTTGAATTACCTGAGTAGCTGCCTGACCGCCCACGGCAGCCTGAACGACAGCCTCAACATCGGCAACGTTTATGCCATACCGGGCGATTTTGGCGCGATCCGGCTCAACGAGGAGACTCGGCTGGCCAAGTTCACGAACGACAGTAAGTTCCTTGTAGCCGGGAATTCGCTCCAGGACTCGCTTAATTTCTATGGCCTTTTTCTCTAGGACGTCGAGGTCCGGGCCGAAGATTTTCACAGCGAGGGCTGATTTCAAGCCGGTAAGTGCTTCGTCGACGGCATCTTCGGCAGGCTGAGTGAAATTGAAGATCACGCCAGGATAAGCATCAAGCTTCTTCTGAACGTCTGCGACCAGCTGTTCCTTGGTGTGAACTGGCGATTGCGACCAGGATTTGTCGTTGTACGGCTTAAGGCCCACATAGAATTCGCAATTGAAGAAGCCGGTGGGATCGGTGCCGTCATCGGGACGGCCCAACTCCGAGCCTGTGACGGTGACCATGGGGTACTCGATGAGGAGATTGCGGACCTGCGGGGCAAACTTGGCCGCCTCTTCGAAGGAAATCGTGTACGGCATAGTGGCGCGGACCCATACAGCGCCTTCGTCGAGATGAGGAAGGAACTCTCCACCAATGAGAGGAATGAGCAGGAGAGTAAGCCCGAAAATTACCAGCGAGAGAGTGACAGTGGTCCAGGAATGATTGAGGCACCATTCAAGACGGCCGGCGTATTGATCCCGAATCCAATTGAATACCGGATTTTGTTTTTCTCTTACGCCTTTCTTAAACCAATAGGAAGCCAGGACAGGAACGACGGTCAGGGTAAGAACCAGAGCGCAGAGGAGAGCGAAACCCATGGTGTCTGCCATGGGATGGAAGAGCTTTCCGGCGGGACCTTTGAGCGCATAGATGGGGAGATAGCCAGCGATGATGACGGCAACGGAATAGAAGATGGGACGGTCGACGTCTCGGGCCGCGGAAATGATGACGTCTTTGAGATTGTATTCCGTGCCATGGCGGAGGCCGAGTTCGCGATAGATGTTCTCGACCATGACGATGGTTCCGTCAATGATGATGCCGAAATCGATGGCGCCAATGGAGAGAAGATTGGCGGCTTCGCCCGTCCAGTGAAGAAAGATGAAGGCGAAGAGAAGCGCAAGGGGAATAGTGAGTGCTGTGATTACGGCGGCGCGGAAGCTGACCAGAAAGAATATCAACACAACGAAGACGAGGACCATGCCGCGCAGCAGGTTTCCTTCCACGGTATCTGTCGTAACGCGAACCAGGTCGCTGCGATCGTAATAGGGACGGACTTTTACATCCTTGGGCAGGAGGGTACGGTTAATCTCCTCAGTCTTTTTCTCAACGGCCTCAAGGACGATTTGTGGTTGCTCGCCAGTGCGCATCAGGATGACGCCTTCGACGGCGTCATCGTCGTTCTTCTGTTTGGTCTGGAAACCAAAGATGCCCAGACGTGGAGCATGGCCGATATCGACGCGACCGATGTCTTTGATGCGAACGGGCACGCCGTTCAAGCTGGCGACGACGATTTCGCCGATATCTTCCGGAGTCTTTACCAGGCCCAGGCCACGAACGTAATAGAATTGTCCGCCCTGGGTGTAAAAACCACCGCCGGTGTTGGCATTGTTAGCGTTTAGTGCGGCAACCACCTGCACGACGGGAAGGTGATAATTGTAGAGCCGCACAGGATCGAGCAGGACGTGATACTCCATCGTGGGACCGCCAAAGCCGGAGTCATCGGCAACGCCTGGGACGCTTTTGTAAGCGCGCTCGATGGTCCAGTCTTCGAAAGTGTGGAGTTCCATTGGCGAACGATCAGGACTCTCAATGACGTACCGGTAGACGAGACCGCTGGGGCTGAAGAGCGGCGCCATGCTGGGAGTTACACCCTGAGGAAGGGTGGCGTCACTAATACGTTGAAAGATTACCTGACGGGCAAAATAAGGCTCGACACCATCCTCAAAAGTTAAACGGAGGTCTGAGAGTCCGTACAAGGAGATAGAACGCATGGCGGTGAGCTGGGGGGCGCCGTTCATGGCCAATTCCAGGGGTAGCGTGATCAATCGCTCGACTTCCTCGGCGGCATGGCCCGGCCACTGAACAATTAATTCCACGCGCGGGGGCGAAAGATCGGGGTAGGCGTCGACGGGCATCTGACGGAATGACCAGGCTCCGGCAATGACGATCAACAAAGTGAGCATCAGCACAAGAAAGCGCTGGCGAAGAGCGAATTGGACGATGCGATGAATCATGGAAAGCCGCCGTGGCGCTCCTGTTAGTGCTGAATGGAATTCTTAAATTGCAGGAACAGGCTGCCGTCTCCGACGACGCGGTCCCCTTCTTTCAGGCCACTGGTGATCTGTGTACGGCCCTGATAGCTACCGCCGATGGTAAGAATGCGACGTGCAAATTGGTTGGGATTCGACGACTGCACATAAGCAAACGGTTGATTCTCCGTATCGCGTAGAACAGCGGAATCCGGCACGGTGAGCGCGTTCGGAACCGACCCGGCTTTGACGATCGCGGTTACGAACAAATCCTTCTTTAGTTTTTGCCCGGGATTTTGTGTGACGATGCGTGCCTGCAAAGTGCGCGTGGTTGGGTCCAACGAGGGAGCTATGTAGGAAATTTTGCCGTGAAACACCTCGGGATAGGCTTCGGTGTTGATTTCGACGGAGTCGCCAATATGAACATAGGGCAAGTCGTTCTGGTAGACGTTGACCAGAACCCAGACGGAGCTTGTGTTGGAGATGGTGAAGCACTGGGTGGAACCGGTAAGCAATAGCTGTCCTGGACCAACCAAGCGTTCGACAATCTCGCCGCTCACCGGGGCGACGACAGGGATTTGCGAGGTGGGATGTGCCGAATCTTTGATCAAGGCTTCGGGATCCCTCACACCAAGCGCGTGCAGAGCGTCGGCGGAGGATTCCATGTCGGCGTGCGCCTGCGTTCGATTCGATTCAGACTGCTGCAAGTCGGCTTCTGAGATAGCGCCGTGGGCAAAAAGATCCTGAGAGCGAGCGTAGAGTCTTTCGCTGAGCGCGAAAGCATCGCGAGCCTTGATATAAGCAGAGCGAGCTGAGGAGTAGTCGGGACTGGTAACAGTAAGAAGCGTCTGGCCAGCTTTGACGAACTGACCCGGTGCCACCAGGATTTCGTGGACAGGACCGCCGATGGCAGCGAAGACAGGAGTTGTTTCAAAAGCGTTGTAGGCGACAGAACCGGTTAAACGGAGCGTGCGGGGTAGGGGGGCTTTTTCCACCGGGGCGATTTGGAGATGGGCCATCTGTTCCTTGGGGACTGTAAACAGTTCGGCGGTGTCCGCCTTCGATTCGGAGGAGGTGAAAGAAGTCATGTTGGATTCCGATTCGCCCGGGCCCGAACCGCAACCGTAGAGAGTGGCGCCCAGCAAAATGAGAGCAAGCAACAGCAAGAAAGTGGAGCGCGCTGGAGTAGTTGAATGCTTCATGGCAGGTTCCTCGTTCCTACGGCTTGGCGCATCTGTTCAAGGGCGAGCATGTAGTTGGCAAGAGCCTGGCGGTAGGCAAGTTGGTTGGCACGGTAGGTACGTTCGGAATCGAGATAGTCGAGAAGGCTGGCAGCACCCTTGTGATAAGCATACTCACTGATGTCGCGCGACTGTTTCGCTTGATCCACGTAGCCACCCTGGTAAAGCTGAATGATCTGGTTGTTGGTGAGGAGATTCTCGAAGGCTTGAACAACATCGGTTGAAACCTGCTGAGTGGTCTCACTGGCTTGCTCCTGGGCTTGGGTGATGGCGTATTGAGCGCGAGCAATCTCGCCTTGGTTCCGGTTGAAGATCGGAAGGGGCATGTTGAAGAAAAATGCGCCGGTGTTGACGCCAGCGGTGTGGGTGTAATTGAAAGTGCCGGTGACATCCATCTTGCCGTTGGCTTTTTGAAGCGCCAATTGGCTCTCCGCAGCGGTCACAGCCAGTTGCGCAGCGCGAAGGTCGGGCCGGTTGACGGCGGCAATCGATTTCAGGCCTGGAAGGTCCGCGTGTACGGGCTGGTAGTCGAGTGTGCCCTGGACATCGTAATCATCGGGAACGGACTCGAATCCAAGCAACTGGCGTAGAGCGGCAAGGCTCTGAAGTTTGGCCAGCCTGGCCGAAGAAACGTCGGTCTGAAATTGGAGCAGCTGGAGTTTAATCTTCAGAAAATCGCCTTCGCTCATGTCGCCAACGTGGAAACGTTCCTGGCTGATGTCCACCGTCTTCTGAAAGCCATCGAGATCCTGCTGAGCGAAGTCGAGTGTGGATTCCGCGAGCAAAACCTGAACGAACTGCTGGCCGACGTTGAAGACAAGAGTTCGCTCTGAATCGGAGACCTGCGAACGGGTGACACTGGTCATGTCCTGCGCAGCCTGCAAGCGGTGCTGGCGCTTGCGGCCGCGTTCAAACAAATAGCCAACCCCAGCATCGAACTGGGCCTGCTGGTCGATGTAGTCGGAGCTGAACTTGTCTGGCTGAAAGATGGGGATGAACTGTGCGTCGAGACCCAGGGTGGGATTGGGACGCAGGTTCGCGGTGATTTCCTCCGCAAGGCTTTGCTGAATGGTGGAGCGCAAAGCCAACAAGGCATGGTTGTGCAGTAGGGCCATGCGGATGGCATCGTCGAGCGAAATCTGTGCCGAGGGGGCGGCTGCCGGGGCGGCGGAGGCTTGTTGAGCGGTCGGCGGGTTGGTGGTGCCAGTAGGCGCGGAGCTCTGTTGGGCCAGCGCGAACGTCGGCAACGCAAGCAGGGCCGCAGCCAATGCCGTAATTCTCCTCACGGGATAACTCCTCGCGCGTCCTTGTCAGAAGGACGCACATCCTATGTGCTTGGAACCGGGTATAGAGGACGACTGCTTAGGAGAGAGGAGGCGCACGAGGTGCGATACTGCGAGAAACGACGGTAGGAATCGTGACTACTATGCCGGCCACTTCAAAGTGGTTAATTGAGGGAACCAGAACGATGACGGGGGAAGTGGTGGCGATAACGCTACCCGCTGTTGAGCAGATAGGACAGAAATGCGAATCCATGGTCCTGGAGTTGAGCTCCAGGCAACAGTGCATTTGCGCCGCGAGAAAGACGATTCCGAGGAGCAAGACCACGAAGTAGAGTCGCTTTGAGTTGCCAAATAGCAAGCCAGATGATCCTTTTAAAGAGACCCCTACATAATACACCCGCAAAGCCTGTTTTGGGGTACAGGTAGGCGATCGGGTAACGTTCCCCAATTAGATGCCAGTATGCAAACAGGGAGTTGGCCGTGGGTCGGAGTGACGACCAGGGGCAACGGGAAACGCTGTGAGGCAACCCTGTAGTTTGCCTCTCTGGGGGCGCTCGATCAGATCGCACAGGGTCACACGCGATAGTTCGAAGGGAAGTCGGAGAAGTCTTCTTCGGTAGTGGAGTGAAGCCCGTGACGGCTCTTGGCGGCACGATAGCCTTTCCAATTGAGGCGGCAATGCCGTTTGGCCAAGGTGCCAAACACCCGATCAAAGAAAAACAATCCAATTCCAAAATTGCGATTCATGCGCCCTTCATCATTCAATGAACGGTGATGGACATCATGTAAGCGGCGAGCCTTCTTGAACCAAATGTTGAGAATCGGAGTCCGCTCCATCCAGAAATTCTCGAGATGCATGCGGTCGTGCAGATAACTGAACATAAATAGCGGCCAGCCGAGAAGTGTAGACATCACGAGTAGTTGATAGCCTGAAGACACGCCGAAACCCCAGAGGAAGAGCCAAGACAGGGCCAGGATAGCGGCGGAGGGAAGCAGCCACTCCATGCCGATGTTTCCAAGAGAGAAACGACCGTTTGTGGCGTTCTTGTACTCTGGAGTGCGCATGGCTTGATTAGGACCATAGAGATACAAGTGGTGGATCATGTGAGCCCGGCTCAGACCCGGGAATCGTTCGCTATGCATCAACCGGTGCAAGGCGTAGCCAGCCAGTTCAGACACGGCGACCGAAGCAGAGACAGTTATCAGCACTCCGATCAGCGATAGTCCCGCAAGTCCAAAATCCATGACCTATGCTCCTTGGTGTTGCTGATTGCCGGAAAGGAGAGAGCGACTCTTCGAAGCTCTCTCCCTTAGATTGGAATGAGCACGCGGCACTCTCCTGCGCCGCGGCGCGATTCCAACTTGGCCTCTGCGATGCGATGGCCGATTTTGTCGGCCAAGGGGTGCGCAAGCTGTCCAACCGAGCTCGCATAAGCGCTGCCATAGAACTCCGTGCGGATAGTGTCTTCATGTTCAAAGACTTTCTTGCCTGTTTGGTCGGTAAGCGCGAAGCGAATCTTCGCCGATTCGCGGCCTGAGCCCATTCCGACCAGAGCCCGTTTAGCGGCGTTGCCGGGATGCCACTCAAGGACTTCCACGGAAAGGGCGAGGCAGCGGCCACAAGTGGCAGGCACGTCTGCGGTGACGAGATACTTTTTGGCTTCCCTGTTCTGCAGTTCTGCCAGAGTCTGGATGTGAAGTTGCTTCATGTCATAAGGCCATGCGATTCCAGTGGCCGTGGTGAAAGGCTGCACCACGATGGTGGGCTTCTCCTGCGCTAGGGCTGGGAAAACGGATGAAAAGAGTAGTGTGAACATCAGGGCAATTTGTTTGCTCATCGAATTTCCTCCGCTTGGGAATGCCGGCAACTGCTCCGGTGGGGTGAAGTTACGGGCAGTAGATGGCGGCGTTCAAGCGACAAGAGACGATATGGGGTATGTGAGTCAAGATGCCGTCGTTTGTCGTGCTGGGGAGGAAGAAAGTTAAGAAAAAAGGCGACGATTCTACGGGAAGAGGGCCAAATTGCGCACGGTAAGAGGAAGGACTTGTGATGCCAGTACTACGGCAGACCACAGCGTCTCATCAGGGAAGGGAAGCGTGAGTCGCTGCGTAGGGGGTCCGCCAGGGGATCGACGGCCAGATAAATGATTCTATCGTTCTTCTCTTTAAAAGCCTCGTCGAGCCAATGAAAGGTCTGATTCTTGTCGCCGAGGCCGGCATACATTCCGGCAATGTAGAGAGAGGGGACATATTTGGACTGCTTCATGGCTAGCAGATCCTGAAGTACAGCGTTGGCTCGCTCCTTGTTTCCCGAAACGCCAAGCGCATGCCCATAGGCCCAGAGCATAGCTGGATTGTTCTTGCTCACGGCGCTTGCCATGCCAAATTGTTCGATGGCTTCCTTGTACATCTTTTTTTCACGATAAGACGAACCCAGCCAGAAAACGGAATAAAGGAACCCGGGGTGCAGTTCCAAGGTTCGTTTGGCTTGAGCGATGGAACCGTCGTAATCGCGACGAAAGTATCTGACCTCTGCGACTGCAGAATTGATCAAAGGTGACGCGGGGTCAATTTGAAGGGCCTGGTTCATTTCTATTTCAGCCTGAGGCATCTGATTAGTGATCATCAGATAGTAGCCGTACCATTCGTGGGCCGTGACGTTGCTAGGGTCTTCGGCAATTGCCTTTTTGAAGAGGCGTTCCGCTTGCGGGAAGTCGTGGTCATAAACCATGGCGATGTGGGCCAAAACCCAATCGGCGTCGGCAAGTGATGGATCAATGGCTATCGCCTGTTTGGCGGCGTCTCGTGCTTTGGGAATGGCTTCACTTGCGGAGATCACATCGTTAGGTGATTCCCCCATCAGGACGTACGTGGCGGCGAGGCCGGCGAGCGCCGGAGCGTAGCTTGGATCGACTTTCAAGGATTGTTGATATTCATTCAAAGCTCTGCCAATGTCCCGGTCGAGCCAGAAGACGCGGCCCTTTAGATAGGCTTCGTACACAGCGGGTTGCACGGGGAGCGTATCGACTCTCCTGGGTTGATTTGCCAGGTTCGGAATGACCAGCCGAATCTCTTTTTGTACATCTTCGCTGACCTCGTCCTGGAACTTCAGGACGCTACCAAGTGCGTCAGTGTAGGCCTTTGTCCATTTCACTTTCTGATCATCCGCAGAGATAAGAGCGGCTTCGATACGCAGTTGATTTTGGTCCCGCCGGACGCTGCCCTCAAGGACAAAGTTCACCTTGTGCGCGTTGTGGAGTTCTTCAATGCTCTTGTTGCCTAGTTCTTTGGAGGTTGTCGGGGCAAAAACGATCAAGTGGTCGGGGTCCAACCGTCCGAGATGAGTAATCAGATCATCCGTTAGACCGACGACAAATTGACGCTCTTGCAGCTCCTCGCTAACGCTGGTGAACGGCCGTACAAAGAGGAACGCCTTGTCTGTCTGCCGGGCAGTGGATAGGAACGATGAACTCTGAAAGTTATGAAGCAACAGGGAGCCTGCTGCCAGAAGGACCAGTAGCGTGACACCGGCTCCAAGCCATAATTTCCAGATCGCCGGTGTGGGCTGTGGCCGGTCTGGAGTCATTACCTCGATCGAATTGTCGGAGGCGGCCCTATTAACAGGGTCGGATGGAACATTTGTTTCATTTTTATGATCCTCGTTTTCCTCGCCATTGTTCGGCTCTGGCCTGGGTTGGCGCTGCAGCCTCCATTTGTCTAGTTCTGAACGATAGGCATAAACCTGACCTAGACTGCCTATTTTGAGCCTGCGGACGGGAAGGCCGTAATCCTTTTCCCAGCGTTGTACGGTCCGGATGTCGCGATTGAGGTAACTGGCGATTTCGCCCCATGACTCCAGGCGAGGTTCATTGAGAGGCGGAGGTTCTGGTAGGTTCCCAGGAGCGTTGGGCGGCGCCGACATGGTAGGTCCTCGGAAAAGCGAGAATTGGATGGATTATACACGTAGAGTCAAGTGCATCTCGGTTTAAAATCCTGAAGCGAACCTGACTGGATGCTTTTACGTTATGACTACGCGTGATCCATCTTATTGTGCCGATTGTTTGCCATTGTTAGTTGCCTATTTGTTTGGAAACAAATGTTGACGGAGGATGGAGTAAGGGCCCAGCGCTACGAAACCAGTTCAAGTGAGCCCCCGCAGCAAAAAGTTCATATCAAGAAATCCGTTATGGGATAGTTTATGTGCAGAGAGGTTGAGAGAATACGACGATGCGCGCACTTGTTTATACAGCACCCGGGAAAGTGGAATTGGAAGAACGGCCGCGCCCTCAGGTAGGTAACGGCGAAATAGAAGTGGCGATCGAATACGCGGGAGTGTGCGGTTCTGATATATCAGGCTTCCTGGGACACAGCACTCGGAGAAAGCCGCCACTGGTCTTGGGTCACGAATTGATTGGCCGTCTGGCCGACGGGCGTCGGGTAGTGGCGAACCCGTTGATCAGTTGCGGACGCTGCGCGGCGTGCCTCGCTGGAGCACAAAACTTGTGCGAAAGCTGGAGGTTGCTGGGCATGGATCAGACCGCGGGATCTTTTGCGGAGTATGTGGCCTTGCCGATGACGCAAGTCTTTGAAATTCCGGATTTGCTTCCGTCTGCGCGGGCTGTCTTGAGCGAGCCGCTGGCGAACCTTGTACATTTGTTCCGGCTCGTTTCTCCGCCAAGTTTTTTCCGCCTGGGAATTGTAGGAGGCGGAACGATGGGTGCTCTGGGGTTGCTTGTCAGCAAACGGATTGGTGTCAACGAAGTGGTAGTTGTGGACGTGAGCGACCAGCGTCTGGAGACGGTGAGAAAGCTTGGGGCTTCGGCGGCTCTGAACACCGGCGCGCCGGAGGGTGTTGCCGAAGCAAAAAAATTGGCTGGACGTGGATTTGACGTAGTCATCGATGCAAGTGGAAGCGCACCGGCCCGGCAGATGGCGTTTGATCTATGCAAACCGGGAGGCTGCGTGGCGTTGCTGGGAATGGGGGCGCAAAAGAGCGAGGTGGATTTCGTCACCAGCATCCGGAAGGAACATCGCGTGGTGATGTCGTTCGCCTACACGCCAGGAGATTTTCAGCGTGCCATGGAACTGCTGATTTCTGGCGCGGTCGACCTTACTCCATGGACGGACAAACTTCCCTTAGAAAAAGGTCAAGAAGCGCTGGATCGGATCAGTCACCGGCCAGGACCGACGCTCAAAATGCTGCTGGCAATATGAACCGGGGCTTTCTCCTGTTGCATACTGCCGCGTTGGTTGCAGTCTGTGTGGCACTGTTTTGTTTTGGGGAGACACCCAGAGCGCGCGCCCAGAACTTCGTTGACATAAAACCATCCCCGCAACAAGCTGCCTGGCAGGACCTCGAATTCGGGGTGATTCTGCATTTCGGAACGAACACCTTTTTGGATCGCGAGTGGGGCGACGGTACCGCGAACCCGGCAGTCTTTATGCCGAGCCAGTTTGATCCGGAGCAGTGGATGCGCGCGATCAAGGCGGCTGGGGCAAAGTACGTGGTGCTGGTAGCCAAGCATCATGACGGCTTCTGCCTGTGGCCTACGAAGCAAACAGATTACAGCGTGAAAAACAGCCCATGGGAGAATGGACAGGGCGACATTGTGCGGCGCGTGTCTGAAGCTGCACGAAAGCATGGATTGGTGTTTGGGATATATCTTTCTCCCTGGGATCGGCACGAGCCAAAGTACAAGAATTCTGCCGAGTATGACGATTACTACATTGCGGAAATGGAAGAACTGGCGACACGCTATGGCGACCTAGTGGAATTCTGGCTGGACGGAGCGGGCAGCAGCGGCCATGTCTACAATTTCTCGCGTATCATCGAGAACTTGCGCGTGTATCAACCGAATGTGCTGATTTTTGCCGACGCCGCACTTTTTGAATATGGCGACATTCGCTGGGCTGGCAATGAAGACGGAACCATTCCGTACGAAAACTGGAACGTGCTGGACCGGCACGGCTATCTTCGATGGCGTCCCGTGGAAGCGGACACGCCTTTGCACAAGCAACACTGGTTCTGGCATCCCAACGACGAATCAACACTTAAGACTGTCAACGAACTGGTTGCCACCTATGAAAACTCTATCGGGCGAGGAGGACAATTGATGCTGGGGCTTGCTCCGGATCGTCGAGGATTGTTGCCGGAAGCGGATGTGAAACGATTGGAAGAATTTGGCGCCGCGATCGAAGAGCGCTTCGGAAAGAATCTAATGACAAGCGTTCACGCGCGTGGAGATTTAGCCAAGGAGGCGGCACTGGACAGCGATCCCGCGACGTTCTGGTCCGCACCAGCAGGATCGCACCATGCATTACTGGAAGTGAATTTCACGAAGCCGGTGACGTTCGATCATTCGCTGCTGATGGAATGGCTGAATGATGGGCAGAATGTGCAGGGATTTCGCATCGAAGTGTGGTCAGGCGGCGAGTGGAAACGCGTGGAGGAAGGTGGGGCCATCGGCCATAAACGCATCGACCATTTCGCCTCTGTTACCGCGTCGCGAATCCGGCTAAACATTTTGTCTTCGACGAAAGAAGCGCACATCCGGGAGTTCCAGATTTTTAGTGTCGGAAGTGGCATGACTGGAATACAGTAGTAAACGATTTTCTCCAGACAAAGTTAGCGAAAAGAATCTCTACGAAGATGTGTCCACGCTCATTGACTGCCTCCACCTCGTGTGTTAAAAACGCACCAAGCGATCGTAACTGGCTGGAGATCGCGGATGAGTTTGTCCGCCTTTCATGCGGGTTTGCGCGTATTCGTTCCTTCCTCTCGCGCAACTGAATTTGCGGCGTTCTCAGAAAGAGCTAGATCAGGGTTGGCTTGCGAAGCTGTAAGCAAAGTATGCAGCCCAATGGTCCCAGGGTCCATGGCAGACGACGAGTCCAAGGCACCCCAATCGTTCGATAGTTCGAAACCGGAGGCGCCCGGCGCTGCATCGACGCCGCCCGCCGCGACAAAAAACGCGGACGCTGCGGCGTCTCCCATTGCGGCACCGAAGCCGGCGCCCCCTCCACCCAAACCGCCTGCAGTTCTACAGACGCCACTCGACAACGATTTGACGAAACGATATCGAGAACGCTTTGGAGCGGGAATTCTGGATGCGCTGGAAGATCGCAAGCAGCCTTATCTGGTTGTTGATGCGGAGAAACTTTCAGAAATTGCGCGCTACTCTCGCGATGAGGAGAAATTCGATCTTCTCGAAGACTATACGGCCGTGGATTGGCCGCGACGCGAAAAGCGATTTGACCTTATCGCCATTCTCTATTCGTTCCCACACAATTTGCGTCTGCGCTTGAAGATACCGCTTGGCGCAAGCGAAGAGGCAAACAGTCTGGTGGAGATTTGGCCAACGGCGAACTGGCTGGAGCGGGAAATCTTTGACATGTTCGGCATCGTGTTCAGGGGCCATCCGGATTTGAAGAGGATTCTGCTGCCGGAGGAATGGCAAGGGCATCCGCTGCGGAAGGATTACGACATCCTGAAGCAGGATGAAGCCTGGGTCCGCGAGAATCTAGGCATTGAAAGCGGGCAGTAAGCTGGAAGATATGAGGACGTGAGCAAAACTTTGTTCGACGACGAGACGCAGAAGGCAAAAACGCTGCTGGGCGCGGATGAACTGGTCATCAACATGGGACCGCAGCATCCGTCGACGCACGGCGTATTGCGCGTGAAACTGAAGCTGGATGGGGAGCGGGTGCGCGGGTCGGAGTGTGTGATCGGGTACCTGCATCGTGGCGTTGAAAAGATTGCGGAGAACAGGTCGTATCAACAATTCGCGCCCTATGTCGATCGCATGGATTACGTTGCGGCAGTCAGCAACGGGCTGGGCTATTGCGAGACGGTGGAGAAGTTGTTGATGGTAGAAGCGCCACCGCGCGCCCGCGTCATTCGAACGATTTTGACGGAACTGCAACGGATCGCGAGCCATTTGCTTTGGCTCGGCACGCATGGGCTGGACATCGGCGCGCTCACTCCACTGTTTTACTGCATGAGAGAACGGGAAGAGATCCTGAAGATTTTCGAGAAATATTGCGGCGCGCGTCTGACGACGCATGCATTCCGAATCGGCGGCCTGCAGTACGAGGCGTACGACACTTTTGAAAAGGATGTAGCGCGATTCTGCAAGGATTTTCCGCGGCGTTTGCAGGAATACGAAGCTTTGCTGACCGGCAATAGCATCTGGATCGGGCGCACACGGAATGTTGGAGTGCTCTCTGCGGAAGACGCTATCGCGATGGGCGCCAGCGGACCAGTGTTGCGCGCCAGCGGAGTGCGCTGGGACTTGCGCAAGGCGATGCCGTACGCCGCATACGACCAATACAAATTCGAGATTCCCATTGGGACAAACGGCGATACCTATGACCGGTACATGGTGCGCATGGAAGAGATGCGGCAGTCCCGCCTGATCTGCATGCAAGCCATTGAGAATATTCCTGCGGGGGCGATTCTGGGCAAGGTTGGCAAAGTGTTGAAGCCGCCGGCGGGAGAGGTTTATCACTCGATTGAGGCGCCGAAGGGAATTCTTGGGTACTACATCGTGAGCGACGGAACTACGCAGCCGTACCGTGTGCGGATTCGTCCGCCGTCCTTCGTAAATTTGCAGGCATTCGACAAAATGGCGCGGGGGCATCTAGTAGCGGATGTGGTGGCAATTATCGGGACGCTCGACATAGTGCTGGGCGAGGTGGATCGATGAGCCCTGCGCTGCAAGGCCTCGTTGCGTTCCTGCAAACCTGGTGGGTGGAACTGGTCAGCGGGGTCGTGATTGTTGCTGTTGTGCCGCTGGTCGCCGGGTACGTCGTGCTGGTCGAGCGCAAATTGATGGCGGACATGCAGGCTCGCCTGGGACCGATGCGCGTAGGCCCGCATGGCTTGTTGCAACCGATAGCTGACGCGGTGAAGTTGCTGATCAAAGAAGACATCATTCCCGACGATGCCGACAAAGTGATTTTCTGGCTGGCTCCAGTCATCTCGATGACGGCGGCTCTAACGGCGATGGGAGCGATTGCGTTTGGCCCGTCGTTTACGGTGGCAAAAGACATTAATGTTGGCTTGCTGTTTATTCTGGGTGTGAGTTCGCTGGGACTGTTCGGGATTGTGCTGGGCGGTTGGGCGTCGAACAGCCATTACTCCATTATCGGAGCTATTCGCAGCACCGCACAGTTGGTCAGCTACGAGACTGCGGCGGGACTAGCGGTGATCAGCGCGGTTCTGTTAGCTGGCACACTGCGTATCCATGGAATTGTGGATGCTCAGCAGAGCAATGGTGTCTGGTTCATTTTCCTCGCGCCGGTGGCCTTCTTCATTTATGTTGTTGCATCGATTGCGGAGACGAATCGCGCCCCATTCGATCTGCCCGAGGCCGAGTCCGAACTTGTCGCCGGGTACATGACGGAATACAGCGGCTTCCGTTGGGCGCTCTATTTTCTGGGCGAATACGCGAACATGATCGTGGTCGGTTCGGTGGCTACAACGCTGTTTCTTGGCGGATGGTTGCGGCCATTTCCGAAAGTACACTGGTTGAATGTGCTGGACTTCGTTCCGCCTCTACTGCTTGCCGTGGTGGGTGTCTACTCCATTTATAGAGCAGGGAAGCAACCCGCGCGCGTGCAAACACAGTTTATGTGGGCAGTGGCGTTGGCATGTTTTGCGGTAGCCGCGATTCTCGCTGTCCCGTTGATTCCGGTGCGGTTCCTTCCGGCCTCACTAGGGTTCGTGCCTCTATTGCTGCCGGGATTGCACGGGGCGTTCTGGTTCCTTCTGAAAGTGTCCGCATACATTTATTTGTTCATGTGGCTGCGGTTCACGCTGCCTCGATACCGCTTCGATCAGTTGATGCATTTGGGTTGGTACATCCTGATTCCCCTGGCGATTGTGAATGTGTTTGCGGTGGGCATCGCGCTGGTGCTGGAGTCGGAGTATCACTGGAATCGCTGGATTGCGCTGGTGATTACGACCGTATGCACACTTGGCGCGGCTCTGTTTCTTACGCATCTGCACGACAAGCGAACGGCAGCTGCTTCTTCCGCTGCGGTTGCATCTGCTTCTGCTGTTGAGACCACGGATTCTTATGCTGGATAGCATCATCTTTTACTTTTTTGCCGGGATCGCCATCCTGAGCGCGGCGATGATGGTTACGCGGCGCAATGCGATTCACAGTGCGGTATTCCTGATTACCGCGCTGCTGGCTACCGCCGGGATATTTTTACAGCTGCGTGCAGAATTTCTGTTTGTCGCGCAGATCATCCTTTACGTTGGCGGGATCATGGTGCTTTTCGTATTCGTGATCATGCTGGTGCGGTTGGATGTGGCACTGCACCAGATTCAATTCTCGAAACAGAAGTGGGTCGCGTTGCTGGTGACGGTGGCGCTGGGAGCGCAGGTGGGCGTGATGTTCTGGGCAACGCGAAAGATGCCAGGGCAAGGGTTATTTGTACGGGAAGCCGCCCCCGTGGAAAAGCTTCCGCCCAACTCCGAAGCGCTGGCGCAAAGCCTGTTCAGTAATTATTTGTTGCCATTTGAAATTGCCAGCGTACTCCTGTTGGTAGCCATGGTCGGCGCGGTGGTCATGGCCAAGAAAAGGAGCCAACCAGAATGATGCCCATCGGCCACTACCTGTTTCTGAGCCTGGCGCTTTTCCTGATCGGGACGATCGGCGTCATCACTCGTCGCAACGTGATTATCGTGCTGATGTCCATCGAACTGATTTTGAATGCGGTGAACATCAACCTGGTGGCATTTTCCCGCGTGTTTGGGGACCAACCGGGTGGGATGGGCGTGGCCGGGCAAGTGTTCGCGCTTTTTATTATTGCCGATGCCGCAGCGGAAGCTGCGGTTGGACTGGGCATCATTATCGCTTTTTTCCGTAACCGTGAAACGGTGCTCGCGGACGAAATGGATCTCTTGAAATGGTAGTTTCTTTCCCATTTGAATATGGCAGACAGGCGGCGCGTTCGTGACGCCCTCCGGTTACTTCCTGTCGCATTTGTGGCTGATTCCGCTGTTTCCGCTGGTCACTGCAGCGTTGATGCTTTTGATTGGCCGCCTACTCCCCAAGATCGCGGTCAGCGTTCTTTGTGTGGGCAGCGTGTTTCTGTCGTTTGTTCATGCAGCGGGAGCGGTGCTGCAGTTGATGGCCGTGGCACCAGACCACAGGTTCTTCCAACTGGTATTGTTTCAATGGATCACTCCGGGAGCAATGCCGGCGAACGGCGTTTTGACGAATTTTGTGGCTGATTGGGGCTACCTGCTTGATCCACTATCGTGCGTGATGGTTCTGGTAGTCACCGGAGTCGGTTTCCTCATCCACGTATATTCCATCGGCTACATGAGCCACGAAGGCGGCTACTACCGCTTCTTTGGGTATCTGAATCTGTTCATGTTTTCAATGCTCACGCTGATCCTGGCGAATAACTTGTTGCTGCTGTTTGTAGGTTGGGAAGGCGTGGGCCTTTGCAGCTATCTGCTGATCGGTTTTTATTTTCTGAAGAAGTCGGCGTCGGATGCGGGGAAAAAGGCGTTCATCGTAAACCGAATTGGCGATACCGGATTTTTACTGGGGATCTTCCTGATCTCGACGACTTTCGGCACGGTACGTTTTACCTCGCGAGGCTTGGCTGATCCGCTGGCTTTCCCGGGCATTGTGCAATCACTCGAGGCGCTGGTCAGTCAGCATGCGCTCGTGTTTGGGGCGCCGATCCTCACAGCGATCGGGCTGCTTTTGTTCGTTGGCGCGACGGGAAAATCAGCGCAGATTCCGTTGTATGTGTGGCTGCCGGACGCGATGGAAGGACCTACACCGGTCAGTGCATTGATCCACGCAGCGACCATGGTGACTGCGGGCGTGTACATGGTGGCGCGAATGAATGCAATCTATCAACTCGCGCCCATCGCGATGGACCTGATTGCCGTTGTGGGGGCGCTGACGGCGATTTACGCCGCGTCCATGGCGCTGGTGCAAAACGACATCAAGAAAGTGCTGGCATATTCCACGATCAGCCAGCTTGGTTACATGTTCCTGGCGTTGGGCGTGGGCGCATTCGCGGCGGGCATTTTCCACCTGATGACGCATGCGTTTTTCAAAGCCCTGCTCTTCCTTGGAGCAGGCAGCGTGATTCACTCGTTGTCTGGCGAACAGGATTTGCGGAAGATGGGCGGGATGTGGAATGCCATCCCAGCCACTTCACGGCCGTTTTTGATTGCTACTTTGGCCATCGCAGGCATGCCGCCGTTCGCGGGATTTTTCAGCAAGGACGAAATCCTTGGGCACACCTTTCACCGTTCGGTGATGATGGACCGCTACCTGTTCCTGTGGATCGTGGGGTTGGTCACGGCGGGCCTCACCGCTTTTTACATGTCGCGACTGCTGTTCCTCACGTTCTTTGGCCGCTCGCGTGTGCCCCCCGAACTGGAAGATCACATTCATGAATCGCCGCCGACGATGACGGTGCCCCTGATGATCCTGGCGTTTCTTTCGATTATCGGCGGTTGGTTCGCACTGCCCGTTCTGTGGGGAGAGAAGAACACGTTTGGACAATTCCTCGAACCGGTATTGAAAGGTGTGATGCCGGAGACCGCTACGGTGGAACTGGGCAATCACACGCTGCTTAAAGAATATTTGTTGATGGCGATATCCGTGGCGGTTGCCGGTGCCGGTATTTGGCTGGCCTACCAGATCTTTCTGGTGATGCCCAAAATGCATGAGCGGATTGCCGCGGCTTGGCCACGTCTTCACAAAGTTCTGCTCAACAAATATTACGTGGATGAGATTTACGACGCGTTGTTCGTGAATCGCATCAAGGACCTGAGCATTGCATTGGGACTGGTAGACGCGAAGATCATCGATGGAGTTGGTGTCGACGGAGCTGGATGGCTGTCGCGATTCTTCTCGAGTGTTTCGATGTGGTGGGATAAATGGATCATCGACGGACTGGTTAACCTCACCGGTAAATTTACGCGTTCGCTCAGCGTTCCTATTCGCATGCTCCAAACGGGTGTGTTTTCGTCGTACGCCCTGTGGATGCTGCTGGGGCTGGCGATTTTGTTGGGCTATTACGGGCATCACATGCAGGTTTGGGTGCGCAATCTGCGCTGAAAGGTTTAGGGTATGGTGCACTTGTTTGCGAAACATCTATTGAGCGTGATCTTGTTTACGCCGCTCGTGGGCGCACTGCTGCTCATGTTCATTCCGCGCGGGTCGCTGTCTGCGCATCGCCTTGTCGGCAATCTGTTTGGCGTGCTGGGCTTCGTGGTGTCCATTCCGCTGGTGCTACGTTTTCCTGTAGGGAGCGACGGCTACAATTTTGCAGAAAACAGCGATTGGATTCCTTACCTCGGCGCGCACTATTCTTTGGGCATCGACGGAATCAGCTTTCTGCTGGTGATGCTGACCACTTTTCTCGGCTTCATCGCGATACTGTCTTCATGGAACGCGATCCAGATGCGCACCAAGGAATACTACATACTGCTGCTTCTGCTGCAGACCGGCATGCTTGGCGTGTTCATGTCACTGGACTTCTTCCTGTTTTACGTATTTTGGGAAGTCATGCTTGTGCCGATGTATTTCCTGATCGGTGTTTGGGGCAGCGACCGGCGGTTGTATGCGGCCATCAAGTTCTTCTTGTACACGCTGGCTGGTTCGGTGCTGATGCTGCTCGCCATCCTGGCGCTCTACTTCAACGCCACGAAGACGACCGGTATCCAGACATTTAATATTCCCGCGCTACTGGCTGCCGCGCAGCAGTTTCCCGATTCGCTGAAAGTATGGCTATTCTGGGGATTCTTCTTTGCCTTTGCGATCAAGGTGCCGATGTTTCCGTTCCACACGTGGCTGCCCGATGCGCACACGGAAGCACCCACAGCGGGCTCCGTCATACTGGCCGGGGTTTTGCTGAAAATGGGGACATACGGATTTCTGCGGTTTTCGTTGCCGATGCTTCCGAAGGATCCGCTGCTCTCCGGAAAGATCGTGCACATCCTCATTGTTCTCTCGCTGATTGGCATTGTGTATGGCGCGATCGTGTGCCTGATGCAGAAAGATATGAAGCGGCTGATTGCGTACAGCTCGGTCAGCCACCTTGGATTCTGCACACTCGGGATTTTTGCGCTAACGCCCCAAGGGCTTTCCGGAAGCGTGCTGCAACAGGTCAATCACGGGATTTCAACCGGAGCGCTATTCCTGCTGGTCGGTTTCTTGTATGAACGACGGCACACTCGATTGATCTCTGAATTCGGGGGACTGGCCACGCCGATGCCGAATTTTGCCGCGGTTTATCTGATTATCAGCCTCAGTTCTCTGGGCATGCCGCTCCTCAACGGCTTCATTGGAGAATTCACGATTCTGCAGGGGGCTTTCGTGGTGAACAAGGCCTGGGCTGCCTGGGGCACGCTCGGTATCGTTTTGGGCGCAGCCTATTTGCTTTGGCTCTACCAGCGCACGATGTTTGGCGCGGTCACGCACGAAGTCAATAAGACTTTGAAGGACCTGAGCCTTCGCGAATACGTCGTGATCCTGCCGCTGGTTTTCCTGGCGTTCTGGATCGGGATTTACCCGAAACCGTTCTTTGCCTACATCGAGAAGCCCGTGCAGAAGATTGTCGAGCAGGTGAATCCCCGCTTCTATGAACAGGCGAAACAGGCCGTGCCAGCTGTGCCACCGGTCGCTCCCGCCAACGTGGAGGTCAAGTAGGGAATTTCATGCACGCCTTCCTTGATCCGATCCTGAATTACATCCACGGCGATGGCCTGGTCATCCTGCCGCAAATGGAACTGTTGCTGTTCGCGCTAGGTATCCTAATTTTTGATTTTCTGCTGGAGAAGAACGAAAAGCACCTGAACGCATATCTCGCGCTGCTGGGCGTGCTGGCGAGCGCTCTTGGGCTCTTCATGCAGTACAAGAAGTTTGCCGTGATGACGGCCAATCCCATGGGGGCCGCTCCGGTGCTGGGTTTCCATAACACCGTCATCGTGGACGGATTCTCTCTGATATTCTCCGTTATCTTCCTGGCCGCCACTGCGTTGGTCATCCTGCTTTCCGTGCGCTTTCTGAATGTGGAGCGCGAGCAGGAAGGTGAATACTACGCACTGATTCTGCTGGCGTGTATCGGCATGATGTTCATGGCATCAGGCATCGACCTGATCGTGCTGTTTCTCGGGCTTGAGACAATGGCGCTCAGTTTCTACGCACTTTCCGGGTTTCTGCGCAGCGAAAAACGCTCCAACGAAGCGGCGCTTAAATATCTTCTGCTGGGAGCTTTCAGTACGGGGATTCTAACGTACGGATTTTCGCTGCTCTATGGCGTGAGCAGCTCAACAAACATTATTCAGATTGGCGACATACTGGACCGCCGGCTGCGGTACACCTCGGCACACAGTCTGATCGATTGGCTGATGATTTTGGCATTCGTTACCGTTGCTGCTGGAATGTTTTTCAAGATTGCCGCGGTGCCGTTTCACCAGTGGGCACCGGACGTGTATCAGGGTGCGCCAACGCCAATCTCTGCGTATGTCAGTGTCGCTTCCAAGACGGCCAGTTTTGCGATGTTCCTCAGGTTGCTCACCAGTGTATTTGCCGCTTCACAGCCGACCTGGATTTATGTGATTGCAGGAGTGGCCATCGCCTCGCTCACGTGGGGCAATCTTGCTGCGATAACGCAAAACAACCTCAAGCGACTGCTGGCTTACTCTTCGATTTCTCACGTGGGTTACATTCTGCTGGGCATCGTGGCCTGGAACGAAATCGGGATCGTAGGGCTCTTCTACTATCTGATTGCGTACGCGTTCATGACCATCGGAGCCTTCGCTATCATCGTGGTGCTGCGCCAAAAAGGATTGATTGGTGACGAGATTGAAGATCTGGATGGGCTGTACCAGCGCAGTCCCGGCGCCGCGCTCTTGCTGCTTGTGTTCATGTTGTCGCTTGCAGGTATTCCACCTACAGCAGGTTTCATGGGGAAGTACTTCATTTTCCAGGGGCTGATCCAGTCGCACCATCCGGTGCTTGCAGTTTTTGCTGCACTGTACATCGTGCCTGCGGTCTACTATTACTTCCGGGTGATTGTGCACGCCTGGCTGAAGAAGCCTGGCGTGGACGCGCCAATTCCGGTGATTAGTTTCGCGCAACTCTTTGTTCTGGTCGTTACAGTGTTTGTAACTCTCGCCGCGGGCTTGTATCCTGAACCGTTCACACATCTGGCTCGCTATGCCCTCGGACAATAACGAAACGCGCGAACCCGAACTGCCACCGACTGTGGAGAAAGCTAAGAATTTTTCGCAGCAGTTTGCAATGGCCACAGAGTTGCCCTTCATTCTTGTGGGAACAATTGCAGTTGGCGGGGGCATCGGTTACTTTCTCGATGGCTGGCTGCACACTAAGCCCATTCTCATGATCATACTGGGCTTCCTGGGATTCTTTGGCGGCCTTCGCGAAGTGTTGCGCCGCCTGCCGAAGTGACCATCCCGTGAGCGATATCGTGGCAGACCAAGCGCCCGACATCTCGCGTTACTTGCAGTCCGAGAAGCGAATTGCCCAGTTTACGTTGATAATTGGCGCAGTTGCGGCGCTTCCCGTCGGCTTTTTTTATGGATGGCGTTGGGGCGCCGGAATCCTCATCGGGGCCGGTCTTGCGTGGCTCAACTTCAGTTGGTTGCAGAATGGTTTGGATGCTCTCGCGGCTTCCTCTGTCGCGCAAGCAACACATGCGAAGGTCGAAGTACCGTTTGGGACTTACTTCTGGGCCGCGTTTCGCTACCTGTTGATAGGTGTCGCCGTCTATGTTATTTTTAAATTACTAAACGTTCCCGTTCTGAGCATGATTTTTGGACTGTGTGCCTTGGGAGCGGCCACGTTTGCGGTTAGTGTGCACGAAATCCTGCATCCTCCGGACTGACGAATGGAAGAACACATAAGCCGAATCACCGAGTGGTTCAATCACCACTATTCTCCGATCGCGCTATGGATCCTGCACGCGCTTCATTTGCAGCCCACGGATTACGAACGCCCCATTCCGGAATACCTCGTGATGTCCATCATCACTCTTATCATCGGCACACTGCTTGCTTTGCTGGTTCGTTCGCGCCTTTCGGTTGATCGCCCGGGCGGTGTGCAGCAAGTGGCGGAGATACTCCTCACGAATCCTCTGGGCTTCGGGATTAAGGATCTTCTGGAAGAGAACGCCGGTCATGATTCAGCGCGATTTATTGCTTTCACGGGATCCATTTCAATTTTCATTTTGTTGGCAAATCTTTTGGCCGTGATTCCGGCATTTACGTCGCCGACGGGCAGCTACATCGTCACGCTGGGCTGCGCCATTCTCACTTTTCTATATTTCAACTGGCAGGGTCTGCGGCACCATGGGCCTGTAGGTTACGTGAAGACGTTTACGGGTCCAGTGTGGTGGTTGTCCTGGCTGATCGGTCCGGTCGAAATGATCAGTGCTGCTGCCCGCATTCTCTCTTTGACTGTTCGTCTTTGGGCTAACATTTTCGCCAGTGACTTGATCTACGTAATCTTCCTGGGATTGCTGATCGGGCCAGTTCAGTGGGGTTGGGCTAAGAGCCCTTTGTTAGGCGTTGCGTTTGCCATCTTCCCTGCAATCATTCCGCTCGCTTTTATTGGTTTGCACATCTTTGTATCCATCATCCAGGCCTACGTTTTCACAGTACTGCCGTCGATCTACATTGGCCAGGCCGTGGCGGAAGAGCACTAATCGCATTGAGTTTGCCGTAACAGCGTGAGACCGGTTGCAGTGCGCAGAGCCGGGAACCACCCACTGGCGGTAATTCCAAGGAGGAAGCAATGAAGAAGTCAGCAATGATTCTGTCGGCCCTAACAGCAGTTGTGCTGTTCGCGCCTGCGGCTTTCGCACAGGAAGCCGGCGCAGCGGCATCCGGAAAAGGGACGCTGGCTATCGCAGCGGCGTTTGGTATGGCGCTTGCGGCATTCGGCGGCGCTCTCGGTCAGAGCAAAGTAGCAGCGAGCGCTTGCGAAGGCATGGCGCGCAATCCAGGCGCTTCGGCGAACATCCGCACGGCCATGATTCTGGGCCTGGTGTTTATCGAGACCCTCGCACTGTTCACCCTCGCGATTATTTTCGCCAAGGTTTAGTAAACAAGTTCAATTCTGTAATTGGAGCCCGCCTCAACGCATCGAGGCGGGCTTTTTCTTTTGTGTACACATTGTCGAAATCCAAATGCAAGAGTGATCCGAAGTACAGACGGATCGCATCTTGACCGTCCATAATTGTCAGGAATTCTGTCGCGGGGTAGCTGTGAGGAAATCCATCCTGGGCATCCTGGCGTTTGTTGCGTACCTTGCCGTTTCGGCATTTTTCTACTTTGCGTGTGCCGCTCGCGTGGATCTGCCCATAGCGTGGTATTACTTCGGCTTAAATCTGGCGCTGGGCCTCGTATTCAGCACCGTACTGGCGCGCACCAATCCCGATCTGATCGCGGAACGTATGAAGCCGGGTCCCGGTGAACAGGATCGCCTGTTCAAGATCGCCAGCAGCATACTGACCGTGCTCATGATGGTTCTCGCCGGGCTAGATGTGGGACAGTACCACTGGACCGCGCCTTTAGCTCCGGGCATCCAGATTGCCGCTCTACTGGCCACTCTATTAGGGTACGGCTTCATCAGTTGGAGCGTGCTCATGAATCGCTTCTTTTCTTCTGCGGTGCGCTTGCAACCAGACCGTCAACAGTTTGTCGTCGACAAGGGGCCGTATGCTTTCATCCGCCATCCTGGGTACACGGGCGCCATTCTGTACATGGGACTGACTGGATTGGCGCTGGGGTCATGGCTGGCGAGCCTGATGGCTGGAGTACCGATATTTCTGCTCTTTCTACGACGAACGATTCTGGAAGACGCGATGCTTCGCAAAGGGCTTCCTGGCTACAAAGAGTACGCACAACGCGTGCGGTATCGCCTGTTACCTGGCATCTGGTAGATTTGTACCTCGACTTTTGTACCAGGAAAACGTGTTATGACTTCCGACCCCGGCGTTTTAATCGTCACCGGAGGCAGCCGAGGGATCGGTGCCGCCATCTGTCGCCTTGCGGCCGCGCGCGGCTACTCGGTTGCCATCAACTATCATATGGGCAAAGCGTCGGCTGACGCGCTGGTAGAAGAAATCCAATCCAAGGGTGGTTGCGCTGCGGCGATCCAGGCCGACGTTGGCAATGAAAACGAGATCCTCCGCCTTTTTCAGGAATCGGACGAGAAGCTTGGCCCGCTCACCGCTCTGGTCAACAATGCGGCGACTACTGGCGGTTTCAGCCGCATCGACAAGGTCAAAGCGGGTATGCTCGAGCGGCTCCTGGCGGTCAACATAACGGGAGCCATTCTGTGTGCTCGCGAAGCAGTGCTGCGGCTTTCGACCAAACATGGTGGGAAAGGCGGCGCCATCGTGAATATTTCCTCCCGTGCTGCTGAACTTGGCTCCGCGGGAGAGTGGGTGCATTACGCTCTGACGAAAGGGGCCATCGACACGCTGACCGTTGGACTCTCCCGCGAAGTTGCGCAGGAAGGCATTCGCGTCAACGCGGTTGCCCCCGGATTGGTGGACACAGATATTCATGCGGCCAACGGCGATCCAATGCGGCTGGAACGATTGCTGCCTACAATTCCCATGGGACGGCCTGGAACGCCGCAGGAGATTGCGGAAGGAGTGCTATGGTTGTTGTCACCAGCAGCTTCGTTTGTAACGGGGGCGGTGCTGGCAATGGGTGGCGGGCGCTGAACCAGTCGATACGTTGCACCAATCCGCGGAAAGAGATTCCTCGCTTCGTTCGGAATGACAATCAGGGGTAACTGCGGTTTCCGTGGAACCTAACGGGCGGAGAGCATCAAGCCTTTTGAAAGCGTAAGATTTAATACATGATTTGGTGCCAAGCCGAGGTAGAGGGTCGCCAGAATCGCGACGGCGACTACCATGGACGCCGTTACGCTGAGTGCGCGAGGGGCATCCGCGGGAACAGGGCCCTTGTGCTCATGCATGTACATGACGATGATGATGCGCAGATAGTAGTAAGAGCCGATGATGCTGTTGATTGCCATCAAAATGGCAAGCCAGATCAAATTCGAATGAACGGCAGCGGTGAAGATGTAGAGCTTTCCAAAGAAGCCTGCGGTAATCGGCAAACCTAGAAAGGACAGCAGGAACAGGCTCAGTGCCGCAGCCGTGAATGGCTGGCGCGTGCCGAGGCCCGCGAAGTCGTCGACATTCAGGTAGCGTTCGCCCTGGCCGCCCAGGTCGGAAACAATCGTGAACGCTCCAACGGAAACCAATGAATAGCTGAGGAGATAAAACAGCACAGCGGCGTAGGCCTGCGATGCACCCGTCTGGATATCCGCTTTGGCAAAGGTAACTGCTGCCAGCGCCACGACGATATAGCCCGCGTGGGCGATCGAACTGTAAGCCAACATGCGCTTGATGTTCGATTGCACCAACGCGCCCAGATTGCCCACGAACATGGTTAACGCGGCGAGAATCCAAAAGGCCCAGAACCAGTAGCCCGTGGCGGCATCAACGCTCGCGAAAATACGCAGAAGCAACGCAAAGGAAGCAGCTTTTGGTCCGGCAGAAAAGAGCGCAGTGACCGGCGTCGGCGCGCCTTCGTAGACGTCCGGCGTCCAGATCTGGAATGGCGCGATAGCCACCTTGAATCCCAAGCCGATCAGAATCAGAGTTAGGCCGAGGCGCAAAACCGTCTTGGAAGAATCGGCAGTGGCCAGCGTCATCAGATTCGTTGAGCCAGTGATGCCGTAGACCATGGCGATGCCATACAGGAAAAAGGCCGTAGCAAAGGAACCTAGCAGAAAATACTTCATCGCCGACTCGCTGGACTTGATGGAGTCGCGGCGGTAACCGGCCAGAATGTAGCTGGAGATGGAAGACATCTCCAAGCCGATGAAGGCGGTCAGCAATTCCTGTGCGGAAGCCAGCACACCCATACCGGCGGTGGCGAAGAGAATCAGTGCATAGAATTCAGCCGCTTCCAATTTCTCGCGTTCGAGATAGGAATCCGAAGCCAGGATGACGAGGAACGCGACCAGACCGATCAACCAGTGGAAGAACAAGCTGAACAGATCGAACTGAATCAGGCCGCCGAACCCCATGCCGGGAATGCCAAAATAAGTGCTGAGTGTTCCGAGCGCGGCGCCGAACATGGCGAAGAGTGTGAGGCCTTGCCGATTCTTCAGGAACGGCTGCAACAGCATCAGCAGGACGCCAAAGCCGCACCAGATCAGCTCTGGCAGTATTCGAAGAAGATCTCCCGTTTGCGGAATCATTTAGCGGCGAGCCAACCTTTCCGTCGATAATTCGGCCGCGTTTGCAGCGGGGCTGCCGGCGGGTGGCATGGCCACGGGCGGGACAGCGACTTCATGCATCACGTTGTGGTTCATCTGCTGCAGTACATTCTTGCAGGAAGCGGCGATACGACGCGTGAAGAACGGCGATTGCACACCCATCCAGATGGTGACGACTGCCATGGTTACCAGCAGCCACTTCTCGCGGGATGAAGTGTCGGGCAGTTCTTTGTTCTTGGGATTCGTTACTTCGCCAAAGAATACACGTTGGCAGGCCCACAGCAGGTAGCATGCGGAGAGGATCACGCCGGTTGCGGCCCAGGCAGCCCACTTCCAGTGGACTTGATACGTGCCGAGAAGAATCAAGTATTCGCCAACGAAGCCATTCAGCAGCGGCAGGCCCATAGAAGAGAGCGCGACAAATAGGAAAAACGCGGCCAAGCGAGGCATGGGAGTTGCCAACCCGCCGTAGTCGGAAATTTCGAAGGTGTGCCTCCGGTCGTACAACATGCCGACCAACAAGAAAAGCGCGCCGGTCGAAATGCCGTGCGCCAGCATCTGGTAGACGGCACCCTGCATGGCGATATTCTGGAAGGCGAAAATCCCAAGCACCACAAAACCCAAGTGGCTCACGGAAGAGTACGCGACAAGTTTTTTCAGATTGGGCTGAACCAGGGCGACAAGCGCTCCATAAATGATGCCGATGATCGCAAGCGCGCCAACATACAGCGCTGCACGGTGAGAGGCATCCGGGAACAGCGGCAAACAGAAGCGAATCATGCCATACGTGCCCATCTTGAGCAGTACGCCGGCCAGTATGATGGAACCAGCCGTGGGTGCTTCCACGTGTGCATCGGGCAGCCAAGTGTGAAGAGGAAAGAGAGGGACCTTGATGGCGAAGGCCACGAAGAAAGCCAGGAACAGCAGCATCTCCGTGCGTGCGGGCAATATCAGGCTGCCCGTCTGCAACAATTGCTGAATCGCGGGGAGGTCAAACGTGCCGGTGGAATTGTAGAGCCACACGATCCCCACCAGCATCAGGATGGAACCCGCCATCGTGTAGAGGACGAACTTCATGGCGGCGTACAGACGGCGGTCATGGCCCCAGATGCCTATCAGGAAGGCCATGGGAATCAGCATGACTTCCCAGAAAAGGAAGAAGAGGAACAGGTCCAGAGAGAAAAAGACGCCAATAACGCCGACTTCCAGCAGCAGCAGCATGACGTGGAATTCTTTCAGGCGGTGATGCACGCCTTTCCACGAAGCCAGTACACAGATCGGCGTAAGGAAGGTTGTGAGAATCACCAGGAACATGCTGATGCCATCAACGCCCAGATGGTAATTGATTGGCGGCGCGGTAATCCATTTGTGGAATTCCTCGATGGAATAACCGGATGCATCGATCTTCACGGCCCAAAGCAGCAATAAAGAGAACAAAAACTCAACCAGAGAAATAACGAAGGTCAGGCGACGAATCCAAAGTTCGTCGTCAGCTTTCAGCAACAACAGGGCAAGGGCGCCAAACGCCGGGAAGAAAATGAGCACAGAGAGGAGATGGCCGCCAGGGATCATTAGCGTATTCCTCCTGCAGCGGTTCCGGAGAAGATTACTGGTCTGAGTACCGGCCAGAAGATAATGGCGAACAGCAGGATCGCTCCGATCACGACCCACACGGCGTAGCTGCGCGTATTGCCGGACTGCGTGTGGCGCACAGTGTCGCCGACAGCCGTGGCCCCGCTGGCAACTCCATTCACTGTGCCATCGATAATGCCCGTATCCACAACCTTCCAGAACACGTTGCGAGACAGCCATACAAGCGGGCCAACGATTGCGGCTTGATACAGTTCATCGACGTAATATTTGTTGTACAAAATCTTGTGAACGCCCGTGGACGTTCCTTCTTTCGCTCCCTTGCCATACATGCGCCATGCCACGATCAAGCCGATAGTGGACGCGACAACCGCGACGCCAGAAAGCAGCAGTTCCAGCGAATGCGCCTGAGTCGGTTCAATTCCGGCAACTTCTTCCGCTCCGAAGATCGGAGCAAGGAACTCGGCAAAATAATTCTTGCCGCCCCAGAAAGAGGGAAGAGCGAACCAACCGCCAACCAGGGAAAGCACGGCCAAAATCATGAGGGGCACAGTCATACTGCTTGGTGACTCGTGGACGTGCACCTTGTGGTCGTCGTAACGCTTCGGCCCAAAGAACGTGAGATAAATTAGACGGAACATGTAAAACGAGGTGAAGATGGCCGCCAACAATCCCACGCCATAGAGAATCTTTCCGCCGTTTTCGGAAGTGTACGCGCCGAAGAGGATTGCATCCTTGGAGAAAAAGCCCGCGAAGGGAGGAAAGCCTGCGATGGCGATGGTCCCTGCCAACATGCAGGCGAACGTAATTTTGATCTTGGAACTTAGCCCGCCCATCTTCCACATGTCCTGCTCGCCGCCCATGGCGTGAATCACGCTGCCAGCGGAAAGGAAGAGGAGGGCCTTGAAAAAGGCGTGAGTCATCAAGTGGAAGATTCCTGCGCCAAATGCGCCCACACCGCAGGCCAGGAACATGTAACCCAACTGGCTGACCGTAGAATAGGCCAAAACTTTCTTGATGTCGGACTGCACGAGACCGATCGTTGCGGCAAAGAACGCTGTGGCGCAGCCGATGATCGCCACCACGTACATGGCTGTCGGCGCGTGAGTGAACAGTACATGTGAACGCGCAACGACATAAACGCCGGCCGTCACCATCGTTGCGGCATGGATCAATGCGCTGACTGGCGTGGGGCCCTCCATCGCGTCTGGTAACCAGACATATAGAGGAATCTGCGCGGACTTACCGGTTGCGCCCATAAAGAGCAATAGGCAAGCCACAGTCAGCGTGCCGAACTGCCCCATGGCGTCAGGCTGCCATGTCGCTGCCTTGGCAAATACCGTTTGAAAATCCAACGAATGGAACGCGCGGAAGAGCAAGAACATGCCCAGCATGAAACCGAAGTCGCCGATTCGGTTGACGATGAAGGCTTTCTTGCCCGCATCAGACGCCGACTTCTTCAGGAAGTAGAACCCGATTAACAGGTAGCTGCACAGACCCACGCCTTCCCATCCAACAAACAGCAAAACGAAGTTCGCGGCCAGCACCAGGATCAGCATGAAAAACATGAACAGGTTCAGGTAGGAGAAGAAGCGGTAATAACCGCCCTCGTGCGACATATATCCGGTGGCGTAGATGTGGATGAGGAAGCCGACGCCGGTGACCACCATGAGCATCACCACGGTAAGTTGGTCTAACTGCAGGTCGAACCCGATGCGCAAGTCGGCTGGGTACGCCACGATCCAATCAAAGAACTCTTTGCGGAAGGGTTGCTGGCCGTTAACGAAGAACTCACGCACCGCTTCGAGCGCGCAGACAAACGACAAACCAGTCGAGCCTATAGCAACGGTGTTGACGATCTTGTTGGGCCACTTCGAACCGAACAGACCATTAATGGCTGAGCCGAGCAGCGGCAGCAGCAGGATTATCCAGAGATTTTCAAGTATCGGCATTAGAGTTTAAGGAGATTCGCGCGCTCCACGTTCAACGACTTGCGGTTCCGCGCTGTCAGAATGATGATTCCAAGTCCCACAGCCGCTTCCGCGGCCGCCACTACAATCACAAACAACACAAAAACTTCGCCATCCGGTTTTCCCAGCGCCCGACTGAAAGCCACAAATGCCAGGTTGACGGCATTCAGCATCAGTTCAATCGCCATGAAAATCGTGATGATGTTGCGCTTGAAAATGAAAGCCACGATGCCCAATCCGAAAAGAACGGCGCTCAGGATGATGTAATAATTTGTAGGCACCATGTCAGTTGTCCTCCCGCTGGGCCAGAACGATGGCGCCCAGGATGGCGATAAGAATCAGGAAGGATGTCAGCTCAAAGGGATAGACGAACTCCGTGAAGATCAACATGGAGATGGTCTTGGTGGAGGTCAAGGTGGCGTTGGCAGTAGCTGCAGGCAGGCTGCTGCTGGAGTGCACGACGGCTGCCCCGATCAATCCTGCGACAGCCACGGCTAGAGGAATTCCGGCAAATGTTGCCAGCTTCGAGAAATTCGTGCGCTCTTCTTCGCCGTCATTCAGGAGCATGATGACGAACACGAACAGCACCATGATGGCGCCGCCATAAACGATGATCTGCACGGCAGCCACGAACTCGGAGCCGAGCAGCAAGTACAATCCGGCCAGAGCAACCATCACCACGATCAGCGAGAGTGCGCTGTGAATCGGGTGTTTCTGCAAAATCAGGCTCACCGCGCCAAGTACGGCTATCGCGGCAAGCAAGAAGAAAATTACGACAGGCGCGGACATCACTTCATTCTCCAGAGAATCACGGCACTGGTCAGAACGACATTGGCGATCGACACTGGCAGAAGGAACTTCCAACCGAAGCTCATCAATTGGTCATACCGGAAGCGGGGAAGTGTGCCGCGCATCCAGATGTATACGAACAGGAAGAGGAAGACTTTGGCGAAGAACCAGAATGGCCCTTGCACAATCTCATTCACTTGGGGAAACACCAGCAAAGCCGCGCCGATGGCCGCGAACGCTGTTCCCAGACCGGGCAGCAGGATCCGACCGAACAAATCTTCATAGCGGATGCCGTCGTAGATTACCCACAGGCCAAAGGGAATGAGCAGCACCGATGGCAGATAGTGGGTAATCGTCCAGGTAGCAGGAAAAGGGGAAAGCCAGCCGCCAAAGAAAAGTATCGTTGCCAGACACGAAACGGCAATCATGCTGGTGTACTCGGCGATGAAAAACATCGCGAATTTAAAGCTGGCGTATTCGGTGTGAAACCCGGCGACAAGTTCCGATTCTGCTTCAGGCAGGTCGAACGGGACGCGATTGGTTTCCGCGATGGCTGAAATGAAGAAGCAGGTGAAACCGATGATTTGCGGGAAAATGTTCCAGGTCAGCAGGCCGTGCCCCGTCGTGCCCTGTAGTTCCACGATGTTGCGTAAGCTGAAGTCTCCGGCGATCAGCAGAACACCGACAACCGAGAGCGTTAATGAAAGCTCATAGCTGATCATCTGAGCAGAACTGCGCAAACCACCGAGGAGAGAGTACTTGCTGTTCGAACCCCATCCCGCCAATGCAATTCCGTAAACGCCCAGCGCGGTGATAGCGAACAATACAAGGAGACTGATGTTCACGTCAGCGATGCCTACAGTCGACTCATAGCCCCAGAGGGTGAACTTCTGCGGCCCGAAGGGAATGACCGACAACGAGGTGAGCGCCAGCATCAACGTGATGAAAGGCGCGACGAAGTACGCAATCTTATCCACACCCACTGGAATGGGATCTTCTTTGAAAAGAAACTTCACGCCGTCGGCCAGCGGCTGCAGCAGTCCGTGAGGCCCTACGCGATGTGGCCCCCAACGGGCCTGGATATGAGCAATTACTTTGCGTTCAAGCCAGGTCAGATAGGCGTCGACGGTCAGCACAATGAAAACCAGCAGCGCGATCTTGATGATCGGGACAATCAGATACGCGTATTGAGTGAGGATTTCGTTCACGGCTTGGCTTCAGCCTCCGGCAGAGATTGCATCATGGTGCAGAAGCGGCCGAGCGTGCCGCTGGTGAAAAGGGTATCGTTCGCAGAGCGGATCAGTTGCACGGGAACGTCGTACGCCGCGTGGCCATTCTTGGAAAATTGCAGCGTGGTCGCTTCTGCGCCACCTGTCAGCAATCCCGCGGGCTGCACATTGTAACCCGGGACAGTCTTGCGAATCTCTTCGAATACAGCGGCGGGATTCTTGTAGTGGAATGCTTTGCCTTGGGCCAGTTTCTCCAGTTGATGCGAAAGGATGCGCAGTAAATCAAAATCGGAGCGGGTACCCATTACTTCGCCGGCTTTGCGCAGTAATTGCACTTCGCCGGACGTGTTGGTCACTGTGCCGTCTTTTTCGTAGGCGGAGGCTGCCGGGAACACGATGTCCGCTTGCTGCGCCGTTTCCGTCAGGAACATTTCTTGGACGATCAGCAGCGAGAGCTTCCCTCTGCCAGCGCCGGACTTGCCAAAGTGCTTCAACGGATTCGCGCCGACGACGTAGAGCGCCTGGAGTTTGCCCGACTGCGCTGCTTCGACCATCTGGGGAGCTGTAAGCCCAGATTTCGTGGGAATCTTTCCACCCCAAGCGCGTTCCAACGATTCCGCAACGGCCTTGTTGTCGAGATATGCGTAGCCGGGAAGCCGGTCTGGTAGCATACCCATGTCGGCCGCGCCACGCGAGTTTGCGTAATCACCTAGCACCATGTAGCCCACTTTGCCCTGCAGCTTCGAACCGAACTCCACGAGATCGGCAATGGAAGCGCCGGTCAGTTCAGAGCCGAATACAATCGCGACTTCCGACGCCGCTTCCAAAGCCTGTTTCAATGCTCCCAGTTGTTCTGCAACACCGTGCTCGAAGTGTCCCTCACCTGTGGCCAGCCAACGTACGGCGGCGGCTTCCTGTCCAGCAGGAACTTTGACGAACTGGGATGCCTTGCGATCGAGCTTAATTTCGCGAGAGTTCAGGATAAACAGATTGCTGCCATGGTGACGAATACCAGAACGAATCTGCCACGCTACCAGTGGATTCTGATTGGAAGGATCGTTGCCAATTACCAGAACGGTTTTCACATCGTAGAGTTGCGCCATGGTCAGCATGGCATCACCTGCGCGACCGCCCAAAGCGGTGACGAGCCCTGTGTAATCCGCTGTGCGGTGATGATCGATGTTGTTAGTGCCGAATGTTGCGCGTGCCAGACGTTGGAAGAGATAGTTCTCTTCGTTCGAGGTACGGTTCGAACCGATGAAGCCGATGGCGTCCGGCCCGCTGAGCGCATGAATTTCCTTCAGCTTGGCTGCGGCAGCCTGAGCAGCTTCTTCCCAGGAAACAGGGAATAGCTTGTCACCTTTGCGGAGCAGCGGCTGCTTGATGCGCTCCGGATGCTTGGTGAAATCGAAACCGAAGCGGCCCTTCACGCACAAGAAATCCTTGTTGATGCCGGAAAGATCGCGATTGTTGGCGCGCAGAATCTCGTGGTTACGTACGCTGAGGGTGGTCTTGCAGCCATTTGAGCAGTGAGTGCAAATGGTGGAAACGTATTGCATCTCCCACGGGCGGGTCTTATAGCGATAAGTGCCGCTTGTCAGGGCGCCGACGGGACAGATATCGATGCACATTCCGCACTCTTCGCAATCCAGGTGATCGCCACCGTTGGGGATGATGATGGAGTTGGCTCCGCGCATGCCCACGCCGAGAGCCTTCACGTCCATGCCCTCATCGCAGACGCGCACACAGCGGAAACAAAGGATGCAGCGCGGCGCGTCATAATAAACAAGATCTGACCACTTTTCTTCGGGACGGTGAATCTTTTCCTCGACGAATCGGCTGGTGTCCGCGCCATAGCGGAAAACCATGTCCTGCAGTTCGCACTCGCCGCCCTTGTCGCATACCGGACAATCCAGCGGATGATTGGTCAGCAGGAATTCCAGCATCATCTTGCGCGCAGCGCGAACCTGGTCAGAGTCCGTGCGCACGACCATGCCTTCGCTGGCGACCAGTGTGCATGCGGTCTGCAGCTTCGGCATCTTTTCCACTTCCACCAGGCACATTCGGCAAGCGGCCTGAAGCGACAATCCGGGGTAGTAGCAGAACGAGGGGACTTCGGTGCCGAGGCGGCGCGCAGCCTCAATTACCAGCGTTCCCTGCGGAACCTGGACATCGCGGTCGTTGATCTTCAGCGTAATCAGATTTGTTTCTGCCATGGGTCCCTATCGCGAACCGACGAGCGCTTCGGCGGATTTATACGCGCACTTTCCCTGCAAGTGTTCTTCAAATTCATTTCGGAATTTCGTAACGATACTGATGGTTGGCATTGCAGCCGCATCGCCCAGTGGGCAGAATGTCCGGCCCAGCATGTTCTTTGAAAGCTCGCCAATCAAGTTGATGTCTTCGGGCCGTCCAAGCCCTGCGTGGAAGCGGTCCAACATCTTCTTCAGCCAAGACGTGCCTTCACGGCACGGGATGCACCACCCACAGGATTCATGCGCGTAGAAATGCATAATGCGCCGCGCCATATCGACCATGCAGGTGTCTTCGTCGATTACGACCATACCGCCGGAGCCAAGCATAGAGCCAGCTTTGGCGATGGTGTCGTAGTCCATGGCGATATCGACTTCGTCGGCTTTGAAAACGGGGCAAGAGCTGCCGCCGGGAATCACAGCCTTTAGTTTCTTGCCGCCGCGAATTCCGCCTGCGACTTCGTCGATGAACTTCTTCATGTTCATGCCCAGCGGGATTTCGTAAATGCCGGGCTTGTTGACATGGCCAGAAACGCAGAGGAGACGCGTGCCGCCATTCTTCGGAGTGCCACGATTCGCGTAAGCTTCGCCGCCTTCCAGGATGATGGAAGGTACGGCGCTCAAAGTCTCAACGTTATTGATGATCGTGGGGCAGCCGTAGAGGCCGACGATGGCAGGGAAGGGAGGCTTGATGCGCGGATTTCCACGCTTGCCTTCCAGGGATTCCATCAATGCGGATTCTTCGCCGCACTCATACGCGCCTGCGCCTGTGTGAATCAGCAAATCGAAGTCGAAGCCGGTGCCGAGAATGTTTTTGCCCAGGTAGCCGCGCGAGTATGCTTCCTCAATTGCCGCGTCGACGATGTCCAGAACATAGCGATATTCGCCGCGAATGTAGATGAAGCCATGGTGTGCATTGATGGCACGACCGGCGATGACAATGCCTTCAATCAACTGGTGCGGGTCCATTTCCATCAGCGGACGATCTTTACAGGTACCAGGCTCCGATTCGTCGGCGTTGCAGATGACGTACTTTGCCTTAGGTGAATCCTTGGGGACGAAAGACCACTTCATTCCTGTTGGGAAACCCGCGCCGCCACGCCCGCGCAGGCTGGATTTCCTTACTTCGTCGATGATCGAGTCCGGCGTCATCTGCTTCAGAGCTTTTTCCAGCGCCTGATAACCGCCGTTTTGGAGGAAAACGTCGATCTTGAAAGAGTCCTTGATGCCCCAGCGCTTGCTGATTAAAGGCGTTTCCAGCTTGTTGCGCTCGTGAAGCGCACCGGTAATCACCGGCACGGGAGCTGGGTGTTGGCCCTTGTCGAGTTCTTCGACAATGCGATCGAAATTTCGCGGCGTAACGCTTTCGTAGAAATCGTAGTTCACTTGGACAGCGGGCGCACCGGTGCAGGCGCCGATGCATTCCACTTCTTCCAGGGAGAAAACGCCGTCAGGCGTCGTCTCTTTGTGCCCTATTTCCAGGCGCTTTTTCGCATGTTCCAGTAATTGCGTTCCACCACGCAGCATGCATGCTACGTTGGTGCAGACCTGCACGTGATGTTTGCCCATGGGCTTGCGGCGCAGCATGGAATAAAACGCGAGAGTCTCTTCCACCTGCACGGTCTGCAGACCAAGCCGCTCCGCAATCTCGGCCACCATTTCGTCGGTGATGTATCCGTATTCATCCTGCGCGTACATCATCATCGGGATCAGCGCGCTGCGCTTCACCGGATAGCGAGCCTGCAATTGTTCAAACTTCGCCGCGAGTTTGGGTGATAGTTCCATGATCTCTACCTGTCCACTTCCCCGAGCACGATATCGATCGTGCCGATGCTAGCCACCACATCTGCGATCAACTGTCCCTGCACCATGACGGGAAGAGCCTGCAGGTTAACAAACGATGGGCCACGGAAATGGACACGCAAAGGCTTGGGTGAACCGTCGCTGGCAACAAAGCAGCCCAATTCACCACGAGGGGACTCGACGGCCACAAATGCCTCTCCTGGAGCAGGCGAAAAGCCTTCCGTGAAGATTTTGAAATGGTAAATAAGCGCTTCCATTTCTGTCTTCATCTTTTCACGTTGCGGCGGAACGATGCCGGGAGCTTCGGCTTTGATCGGGCCTTCATCGGCGATCTTGTCCATGGCTTGGCGTACGATCTTTACGCTTTCGCGCATTTCTGCAACGCGCACTATGTACCTGGCGTAGCAATCCGATTCCGTGCGAGTGGGCACTTCAAAATCAAATTCTTCGTAAGAGGAGTAGGGGAAATCTTTGCGATTGTCGAAGGGAATGCCAGCCGCGCGGAGCCCGGGACCGGTCGTGCTCAAAGCCACAAGTTGCTCGGCCGGCAGGTAGCCAACGCCTTTCAAACGCCCTTGCCAGATACGATTCGTGGTTAGCAGCGCTTCGTACTCATCGATGCGCGCCGGCATCATGTCCACAAACTTCTTCACCATTTCACGCCAACCCGCGGGGGGTTGAAGCGCGATGCCACCAATGCGAATGTAACTGGTCATCATGCGCTGGCCGGCAAATCGCTCGAAAATCTTCAGGATCTCTTCGCGTTCGCGGAAGCAGTAGAGCATCACCGACATCGCGCCCATATCCAGCGCGTGAGTGCCGAGCCAAACCAGGTGCGACGAGATGCGCTGTAGTTCAACCATCATGACGCGAACGTATTGCGCCCGCTTGGGGACTTCGAGGCCAAGGAGCTTTTCGACGGCCAGGCAGTACACCAGGTTGTTGCCTAGCGGATTCAAATAATCCATGCGGTCGGTGAGGGTGATGACCTGCGAGTAGGTCTTGTCCTCGCAACTCTTTTCAATCCCTGTGTGCAAATATCCCAGGTCTGGAACCGCGGTAACAACGTTTTCGCCGTCGAGTTCCAGGAGAACGCGTAATACACCGTGTGTCGACGGGTGTTGCGGCCCCATATTAAGGACCATCGTTTTTGCGGTACCGACTGCTGTTTCAACCGTTGTCATGATTCACATTCCGCGGGCGCGGCCACTAGCGTTGTCCTTCTGTGGGAAAATCCCTTCGAAGAGGAAAGCCTTGAAATCCGTCGGGCAGTAAAATGCGCCGCAAATCCGTGTGTCCTTCGAACTTGATGCCGAACAGATCGAAAATCTCTCGTTCGAGCCAATTTGCGCCTGGCCATACCGGCATAAGAGAGTCGACCACGGGATTCGGTCCTGCCACACTGGTCCGCAAGCGGATACGTTCGCGGCGGGGAATGGAAACAAGCTGGTAGTTCAATTCAAAGCGCGGCTCGATGGGAAAACGGTCGACGCAAGTCGCGTCGCTCAACAGGTTGAAGTTCAGTTCCGGAGTAACTTTGCAGAAGTTCGCCGCAGCGCGCAACAGCTCTTTGGGAACGACTATGGTGATCTCGCCACGATATTCGATAATCTCCGCAACCGAGTCGGCGTTCCAGGTGCGAAGTCGCTCACCTACAACCTTAGCGTTTGCATTTGCAAGTTGCGTCACGTTAACGAGATCCTCGACTTGAAGGGTTAGCGCTCTTTCTGAGACTTATGCCAGTCCAGCGCGCCCTTCTTCCAGAGATAGACATAACCGACCAGCAGAATGGCAACATAGAACATCATTTCTATGAAGCCGAACCAGTGCGTCGCCGGGTTTTTCGCTAAATCCTTGAAAATGTAGGCCCAGGGATATAAAAAGATTGCTTCCACGTCGAACAAAATAAAGACCATGGCAATGAGGTAAAACTTCACGGAGAAGGGTTCTCGCGCATCACCGATAGGTTCCACGCCGCATTCGTAGGGGGCGTTCTTGGCTTTGCTCGGGCGTCTCCAACCTACGAATGTGGACAGACCAATCAAGGCTCCCGCAAGGATGGCAGCCACGACCAGGTGTATTAGAAGTGGCACGTAAGCATGTAGGCCGGAAGAGGTCATAGTCGAAGGGTTATAATAGCGATTCGGGAGCCATCGGGTCAAATGTTCCGATGAGTTTTCAACAAGTTCCCGATGGGAAACTTTTTACTCGGAGAAGGCGCATCGTCATGGTCTTTGGGCACAACACGAACGTGAAGCTGGCAGGAGTCACCTATCACGTGCAAACCGAAGATCGCGGCGAATCTCACGCGCTGATCGACACAACCGTGTATTTTCGCGGGCGCGTCTTGCATCGCCGCACGAACAATTATTTTGATTTATTGCCGTTGAATGAAGACAGCCAACAGGCTTTGAAACTTCGACTGGACGAGCAGCACCAGACGGTGCTGGAAGAGATGCAATCCGGTGCCCTGCAGCTTGCGGTTCCACTGCCCACTTCGGCCATGTCACAGGCGCAGGTCAATGCCACATCCACTTTATCGAGTCCCGCGGAAGAAGTTCGTCCTGCGCAATCGGAAAGCGCAGCACCTCCCGTTGCACGCGTGTCGCGCAGGCTCACCATCGATCTTACGAATCCAAGATCCTGGCTATCCGGCAAACGTGCCGCGCTGCAATTGCTGGTTAAGGAAGAGAACGGCGATCCTGTAGTTGGCGCTAAAATTGACGTGCATATCGATGGCAGCGCGGAGCATCAAATCTACAACGCAGTTTCTGGCAACAACGGATTGGCGCTGGTAGAATTTGCCATGCCACGAATTACCGCTGTGGAAGCCGCGATTGCGATACACGCGGAAGAGAAAGACGGGAGGGGACACTTAAAGTTCTCGCTTAGAGCGAAACCTAAAGTCCCGTCGCTATGAGCACTTCCATGACGAATCCCATCAATATATTGGTGAATGGCGAAAATCGAGAGACGCCTCCAGGAACGACGGTTCTCACTTTGCTTGATCAGCTTGGGCTTAACGCCGGGCGGGTTGCCATCGAATACAATATGCGGATCCTGCCGAAGCCAAAATGGAATGAGACGAAAGTCGTTCCCGGCGACCGCCTCGAAATCGTGCAGTTTGTGGGTGGCGGCTGAACTGGGCTACAAAGTTGGCGGCGGTCCGCCTCGCAAGGCGAACCCTACAAAATCCGCCTCCTACTTCGCCAGGAATTTCTTCCAGGGCTTCCAATAACATTTTGGCCAACCTTCGCGCACGCCTTTTTGGCCGTGATTCGGTACACGCACATGCACAAGATCAATCTCCCTGCCGCCAGCCACTGGGCTGAACGTTAAAATCAGTACGGGCCATTCCCTTTTCTTCCAAACACAATTCGTTGCTCGGGGATGATAGCCAAATTCTTCCCGTGAATCACTCCACTGAAGGCGGTAAACGCACCACCGACTTTGCGGCTGATGGTTGCGGGAGCACTGGTTGATGCGGAATGCTTGCGCGAGTCGATATACATACCAAACAACGCTTTTGGGGTTGCGCGAAAACGAACTCCATGGTGAATGATCGGAGTCATAGTGCTTCCACCGCAGACTAGTCTTACAGCCCTTTAAGCAAGTGGCCCATTTTACGCTGCTTGGTTTCCATGTAAGTGCGTGAAGTCTTGGAGATACGCGGCTGGCAGGGGACTCGTTCCACTACCTTGATTCCGCCCGCTTCCAGTTGCGTGACCTTGTCTGGATTGTTGGATAGCAGACGGATTCGCGTCGCACCCAGTTTCTTCAAAATCTTGGCGGGGAAGTCATATTCGCGCGCGTCTGCGGCAAATCCCAGCGATTCGTTCGCCTCTACGGTGTCCATGCCGCCGTCCTGCAATTGATAGGCGCGCAGCTTGTTCATCAGGCCGATGCCGCGCCCCTCTTGCGGTAAATACAGCAGGATGCCGCTGGGAGCCCGACTGATTTTCTTCAGAGAAAGCTCCAGTTGCGCGCGACAATCACAACGCAGCGATGCCAACACGTCTCCAGTAAGGCATTGTGAGTGTACACGGACCAGTGGCGCTGTGCGGCCTCGAACGCTTCCGCGCACTAGCGCTACCGCTTCTTCTTGAGGCCCGGTGCCTTCGAATCCATGGATTCTGAACATGCCGAACTTAGAGGGCAAAGCGGCTTCCGCCACCTGCCGTGCTCCGCCTTGTTTTCCAGCCTGCGACTTCTTACTGTTCTTTTTCTTGGCCATAGGAACGTTCAGTATATCAGTTCACGCAGAGGCCTCTTTCGGAATGGCTCTCTATCGCAAAACAGACAGACCTTCTGACAAGGAGGCAGCTCATAAAGGGAAGGTCAGGGAACTGACGGAGCATAGCGGGCTCACTCTTCTTTACTTTCCACCGTGGTTTGGCTAGCGTAAACGCATCGCTGTGCAACTATGGATACTGGCACATCACTTCGCGAAATACTCTTCACCCTGCTGCTGAAGGTGGGCGTGGCCTCCTCCATTGCCGCATTGCTGGCCCGGTGGAACACGTTTCGCCGCGTGCTCTTTACGGAAGAGCGCGATTCAGACCAAAAGCTCAAGTTGATGTTGTTCATGACGCCGGCGCTGATCGTTGGTGTGACACTTCGTCTGGTTAGCCGTGCCTACCAATTTGCGGACCTTTCTCTTGAAGGCGCGTTCCTCATGGGGCTTCTAGGAGGTCGCGTCGTCGGACCCATCGGCGGCGCCATCATCACCATCCCGGCGTTGATGGCACATGAGTGGTTAGCCATGCCCGCGGCGGCTACAGCAGGGCTGATTGGCGGGATTATTCGCCAGTTGATCCCCGACAAGGAAACGCTTTGGAATTTTGGCCCGTTCACTTTCTTGAACATTCCCAAGGCCATCATGAGCCTGATCAGGCAGGCAAAAATGTCCTGGGAAATGCTCCCGCTCCTTGCCTGCGTCGGACTCGAACTCGGCCGCGTGATGCTGGTTCTCTACACAAAGCCCAAATGGCTGTTCGCCATCGACCCGCACTGGAACTGGCTGCTGGGCGTGGTGATTATCGGCACGCTAATGTCCGTGGCTGCCCCGCTGAAAATCTGGAACAACACACGAATCGAGATGAATCTGGAGCGGCACCAGCAGCTCCTGCTAAGGGCTCGCATGGACGCCCTCTCCAGCCAGATCAATCCGCATTTCCTTTTTAATACGCTGAATACGGTGACCGCACTGATTCGCATGGACCCCGACACCGCACGCGGCGTTGTACTGAAGCTCAGCAATATATTGCGACGATTGCTGCGCAAGCATGAAACCTTTGTTCCCTTACGCGAAGAGCTATCTTTTATCGACGATTATCTCGACATCGAAGTCGCCCGCTTTGGCGAAGACAGCCTCGACATTGTGAAAGAGATCAACGAAGACACGCTGGAGACATTTATTCCCAGCATGCTCCTTCAACCCATGGTGGAAAACAGCCTGAAGCATGGGCTGGCTCCGAAACTGGAGGGTGGCCGGATCTGTCTGCGAACTTCCACGCGCGACGGGCGTTTGCACATTGAAATCGAGGACAACGGTGTGGGCATCTCCGAGGAAAAAATGCCTCATGTCTACGTCGAGGGCATTGGCCTCAGCAACGTGCGCGAACGCCTGCGCGTCCTCTACGGCATGGATTTCCACTTGGACATCGAAAGCCATGCCGGGCAGGGAACCACTATCCGCATAGACGTTCCGCAGTTGGTGCCGGTCATCCCCGAAGTCAGCGTGTTTTAGGAGCCTTCTTTCTTAGTTCCGCCCCCCGCCCACACCTGTCCAGCTTCAAAAAAGTGCTTGACCAGATTCTCCCAATACTGTATATTCAGTTCTGACAGAAATAACAGACGGAGTCATACCGACCCGTTCTATCGTTCCTGTCAGATGTCAGCATAGCGCCAATCCCATTCCCGGAGACCGTCATGAGCGAGCAACCCAGAACCGCACCAGACCCACTGACACCCGTAGCCCAGAAGTTCATCCTGCACTGGGGGGAAATGGGCACCAAATGGGGCATCAACCGCACCGTTGCCCAAGTCCACGCACTACTCTTTCTTTCTCCCAAGCCGCTGCCTGCCGACGATATCTCCACCACACTAGCTGTAGCACGATCCAACGTCAGCACGAGCCTGCGAGAGCTGCAGGGCTGGGGAATTGCCCGTGTCGTTCATGTCCTGGGAGACAGGCGCGACCATTTTGAGACCACCAAAGACGTTTGGGAGATATTCCGCACGGTTTCGGAAGAGCGGAAGAGGCGCGAGATCGACCCAACCCTCCGCGTCCTGGCCGAATGCGTTCAGGAGCTGAAAGGGACCACCCAAGGCGATGGCTATACCCGCGAACGGCTCGAAAGCATGCTGGAATTCCTGACCACCATGACGGGCCTGTTCGACGAGGTCCTCCGCATGCCTGTAGGCGCACTGAAGGGTGTAGGAAAGCTCCGCGGCAAGGTGATCACATTGTTGGGTAGCGACAAGAAGAAGGCCGGCTAGTTCCAGACGCAGTTGGGCCGATAAATCAGGCCCTCTTAGTTAGATGATTCCTATGGGCGGCTTCACGCCGTCTGAACAGAGCCGTCTATGTTTGTAATCGAGGTCGAAACCATGATTTCTCTGACCAGCGAATACACCGACACCAAAGGACGCCACGCAAGAGGTTGGCTCTTCTACGACGCCGATTGTGTTTTCTGCACCAGAATCGCCTGCTGGCTAGCACCGATTTTGGCCGCCCGGGAACTGGCTGTCGCACCGCTGCAGGATCCTCGTGTTGGGCCACTGCTTGGCCTGTCTCCAGAGGGGCTGTTGCGCGAGCTGAAGTTCCTACTATCCGACGGCAGTCAATTCGGTGGTGCCAACGCTGTCATAGCGGTAGCCAGGGAAATCTGGTGGGCTCGCCCACTCGTTTGGCTATCCAAGATTCCTGGCATGCACCCCTTGCTCGATGCAGCCTATCGCTGGATAGCTGCTCAGCGCAGTTGTGCTGCGGCAAACGGACAAGCCACTGGCCAGGTAGAAGACTCCTGAGTTTTCAAACATGGAGGAAAATCGTCGATGAACTTGCGAACATTGTTTTCGTTCCAAGGTCGAGTTGACCGCACTACCTACGCACTGGCCGGTATATTCGGCGTCCTCCTGAAGCACGTTCTCGACAACTTCCTCGCTGCCCGTTTTCTTCACCAGCCCTGGGGCTTGTTGAACTATCTTGTGCCGCTTGGAATGCAAAATGGGCCCTATCCGCTGGCCGCGAATCAAAGGGGTTTTCTTCAGATTCTGGCGCTAACGACCCTGCCGTTCCTATGGCTTGGGCTCAGCATGACAGTCAAGCGCTTGCGCGACGCCGGTATGTTGACTCGCCTGGTTCTGTTCTTCTTTATTCCGGTCGTCAATATCTTCTTTCTTCTGCTCCTCTGCACAATTCCCAGTCGCGATGCCAAGGACAGGAGAACGAATCGCGATTCAAACCTGTTGTCCGCGGTTCTTCCCAAATCAAAATTCGGCGTAGCACTGTTTTCTGCCATCGCCGGCGCCGTTTTTGGGGCCTTACTGGGATGGTCTACGATTCGCTGGTTTGGCGCCTACGGTTTTACGCTCTTTCTGGCCATACCTTTTTTCATCGGATTTCTTGCAACCTGGATTTACTGCCATGAAGATCTGCGCAGTTTCGGGCAGTGCGCCGGCGTTGCCGTACTGAGCATTTGCCTCTGCGGCTTGATCATCATCGGAATCGCCTTGGACGGACTGATCTGTGTGCTCATGGCTGCACCCATCGCCATTGCTTTAGCCGTTTTCGGGGCGTACCTCGCCATGGTCGTGCAGTCCGTTCAGAAACTCGAAACGAAATCGGGAGCGGTCCTCGGTCTTTTCCTAGCGATTCCCATACTGGCGAGCGGCGAGTTTTTCAAGCCATTACCTACTCCAGAATTCCAGACTCATACGTCCATCGAAATATCTTCGCCTCCAGATCTGGTGTGGAAGCGAATCATCGCCTTTCCCCGTATTGATGCTCCGCTTAATCCTCTATTTCGCGTGGGAATTTCCTATCCACTGGAAGCGCAGATCGTTGGTTCAGGTCTAAGTGCGGACCGAAAATGTATCTTTTCTTCGGGATCCTTCCACGAGCCGATTCTTGCCTGGGAACAAGGGAAGCATTTTGCGTTCGGCGTTTCCGCAGAGCCGCCGCTGATGAAGGAATTGTCACCTTATGGAGAAATTCGCGTCCGCCATTTGGAGGACAACGATTTTCGGCCACTGCGCGCGGATTTTTATTTGACTGAACTTCCCGGCGGGCACACGCAGCTCGACGGAATCACCACTTACCAGAATCGCATGTGGCCGGCTGCTTATTGGAGGATCTGGACTGACGGCATCGTCCACCAAATTCACTACCGGGTTTTCCGCCAGGTGAAAGATCTCGCCGAAGCTGATGTGATTGCAGGTGGCAACGGCTCAACCAAGTCTAAGAGGTATGAGCCAAATAGCTTGCCCGGCGATCGCTGACGCCTTCCAGCACCTGCTCGTAGTAGCGCTCGTATTTCGGGATGACGTCATTTGCGCAATATTTCTTTTTGGCGTGCACGCGTGCCAGGTGGCCCATCTCTCTACCACGATCCGCTCGCGACAGGATTTCAATGGCATACTTCGCCGCCAGCTCGACTTCACCTGGTTCCACCAGATAGCCATCGATGCCTGACTCGACGACCTCTGGCAAGCCACCCACGTTAGTGGCAATCACGGGAACTTCGCAGGCCATTGCTTCGAGCGCCGCCAGTCCAAACGACTCGAGTTGGGACGGAAGCAAAAACAGATCGGCCTGGCTCAATTTCCGCATCACCTCATTTTGCTTGCCTAGGAACAGCACATCGTTCTGAATACCATGTTTTTCCGCCAGCGCTTCCGCCGCCTCGCGATCTGGGCCGTCGCCGATCATTACCAATTTCGCGGGCATTTTCTTGCGCACCAGAGCGAATGTCTCCACCGCATCCAGAATCCGCTTTACGGGCCGGAAGTTGGAGAGATGCATAAGAATCGGTTCGCCATTAGGCGCCCATTCTGCGCGCAGAACAGGATCGGGCATGCGGCAATAGAGATCGCAATTCACAAAGTTGGGAATTACCTCAATGGGGCGCTTGATCGCGAACTCTTCCAAAGTCCGGTCGAGCAAATATTTGGAGATCGAAGTTACGCCATCACTCTGCTCAATTGAATATCGCGTAATCGGCAAGAAATTATGATTGTTGCCGACGAGCGTGATGTCCGTCCCATGCAGCGTGGTAATGAACGGCAGGCGCTTCGGCGCAGCCATTTGCCGAGCAAGCAGAGCGCTCACAGAGTGCGGAATGGCGTAATGAACATGCAGAATGTCGAGCTTCTCCTGTTCGAATACTTCCAGCATCTTCACGGCCAGGGAAAGCGTATACGGCGAGTGATCGAACAAGGGATAGGAAACGACGGCTGCTTCATGAAAATGAATGCGCGGATGATTCAGATTAATGCGAATAGGCGGCGCGTAGGTGATGAAGTGTACGTCGTGGCCGCGTGCAGCAAGTTCCTGGCCCAGTTCGGTGGCTACCACACCCGAACCGCCATAGGTCGGATATCCCGTAATACCAATGCGCATAGACCCTCGGTTACTTGATTTGCGCTGCCACTTTGTGCGCTTCCTTGCGGGGCGGCCAATACGAATGTTACAGTCACGCCGTTGCGCAGTACGACCGCTAACTACCGCATCGTACACCGATTAGACGCACGAGTGAGGAATAACGTGACAAGGCTGGCGGGCAAAGTTGCCATCGTTACCGGGGCGGGTTCGGGCATTGGCCGCGCTATTGCCATCGCCCTGGCTCGTGAAGGCGCTCAGGTTGCCTTGATTGGCAGGAGTCGCGACAAGTTGGACGAAACCGCGGCGGAAATCCGTGCAAATGTGCCGTCTGCCGAAGCTATCTCGCTCGTTTGCGATATTACCCAAGCAAGCGATACAAAATCTGTAGTGGCGGCAGTTGAGAAAGCCTTTGGGAGACTGAATGTGCTGGTGAACAATGCTGGCGCGTTAAGTGTTTCCACAATTGAAACGATTTCCGAAGCGGATTGGGACAGCCTGATCATCACCAATCTGAAGGGTCCTTTCCTTATGTCGCGTGCCGCATTGCCAGCCCTGCGCCGGGCTGGGGGAGGCTCGATCGTAAATATCGGCTCTGTGCTTGGATTGGTCGCGGTAAAAGATCGCGCGGCGTACTGCGCCTCAAAGGGTGGAGTTACCTTGCTCACCAAGGCCATGGCCCTGGACCATGCGCAAGACAACATCCGTGTGAACTGCATCTGCCCGTCGGTTGTTGAAACTGATCTGGTTCGAGACTTGTGGGCCAATTCGGAAGAAGGCCGCCGTGCAAAGGAAGCTCGTATGGCCACCATTCCTGCCGGCCGGTTCGGCAAGCCGCAGGATATTGCCGGACTCGCTGTGTTTCTGGCTTCTGATGAGTCTTCCTGGATGACGGGAACGGCCATTCCTGTGGACGGCGGATTGACCGCCTACTGAAGGAGTTCTTCAAAGCATGTCGCGAAAATTGGTTGACAAAAAATTGACAAATGAAGAGAAGCGGATCACGGAGATGGTTCGTCAGAGGATGAAGGAGAGCCAATCCAGCGAACTGCTTGGCTTCGACGTGGAAAGTGTTCACGACGGCCGCGCCGTTTTTCGCCTCGACGTTCACCCACGACACAAACAAATTCACGGCGTCGTGCATGGAGGCATATTGGCCGCGCTGGCAGACACCACGGGCGCGATCGCCGCGTATACGGTGATTCCCCGAGGCGTTGAACTCGCCACACTGGAATTGAAAATCAACTATCTGGAGCCTGTGCCAGGTGGCACGGTAAAAGCAGAGGCAAGAGTTCTACGCGCCGGACACAACTTCATTGTTGTAGAGTGCGAAATTTATAATGAATCGGGTTCGCTGGCAGCCAAATCTACCATGACATTTACTGCTGCGGCCGGCCACATCCTGAAAAAATAGGTCTATTACTCTTCGTTGCCGCCGCGGGCGGATTCTTCATCGTCCTTGTGGACGTACTTGATAAACCGCTTGAATATCATCAGGTTCGGCGCACCCTGGCGAGTCAATTTAATGCAGTCGCGGTCATACCATTCAATGATTCCGCGCAGTTCTTCTCCGGATTCCAGCACCACCAACATGGGCGTGCGGCTTTGCATCTGTTTGACCCAATAGAAGTTCTCGGCATGCGTGAGTTCAGGCGGGGCAGGCTTCTTGCTGGGAGCAGGTCCACCATTGTTATGTTGTGGGCGCGGCATTGACTGTTCCTTGGCTTCGGCAAAGCTGGGACGGAACATCCGGCGATTTACCATGATGACTGCTCCTTGAGGTAGCGGGGTTTTCTACGGGTTTAGATGCAAGCCGCATAAGTTAGGTTTCGCTGGTACCGCTATTATTGCGCTTTTTCTGCCCCGGGTGGCAATACTCTATTTACGTGAGGCGACGAAAATTGTTTCATTTGGTGGATAGGGAAGCCGCCATCGCATCCAATCCAAGCTGGCGATTCAAGTTTCGGCGCGCGCCGGAAGCTACCTCATCCACCGCTGCGATCGCGCGAAAGACCCATGCAGAATCCACGGACTTGGCCAAGGCTTCCAATTCCTTCGTCAGGTTCGGATTGCGCAGCAGCGGCGATTTCATCCCAGAGGTCAATTCCATTAAATCGGAAAGCAACCCGTAGAAGATTCCCAAGATTTCTTCGAACGAGGACTCACGATCCTTGCCCAATGCAGCGGTATCCACGAACAACTGCGCAAAGCCCTGTCCACGCGCCGCCTTTTCCAGTATCCGGAAGGCCGTCCGGCGTCTTTCCACTACTTCTTCGACGTTCATTTCCATAGCCACTCCAGGGCTTCCCTCGGAAAGTTGTGCGGCCAACTTGAGCTCAGCTGGTTTACGGTCAGAGTGAGCCTTCAAAACGTTTTCCACTTCGCGCTGCGGCAAAGGGGCCAGATGGAATTGCATGCATCTGGAAATAATGGTCGGAAGCAGCGAAAAAGGAGAAGCCGCGGTCAGGATTAATGTCGCATTTCCAGGGGGTTCTTCGAGGATCTTCAAAAATACGCTAGCTACATCCCAGCGCATCGTTTCCGCATTATCCAGAATGAAAACGCGGCGGCGCCCCATCGGCTGGAAATACGCGGCACGCTGTACCGCACGAAGTTGGCCGATACGCAGTACCGGCCGCACTACCGGGCTCTTCAGCCTCACGGGATCCGGTACCAACGCCCACACATCCGGGTAAGATTGCAGAATCAGAGGAATGCGCTCCACCGTTGCCGCATCCGCGCTTTCGCCGCGCTCCACGAGGCCTTGCTCAATGAGTGGTTGAGGATTTGCCAACGGTGCAATTGCAAGGCAGGTTGCACATTCGCCGCAGAAATCATCATTCAGCCGTACACAATTGGCGGCTTGCGCAAACATGCACGCCAACGTGTACTTTCCCACGCCTTTCGGCCCGGTAAACAGCAATGCGTGCGGTACACGCCCAGAACGGAGCGCTCCGCGCAATGCCTCTACTATTCTTTCGTTCCCGGAAAATTCGGAAAATCCCATCGTCTAAGATGCACCCTTTGTCGCCAGAACACCCTGCACTGCGGCTAGCATCTCCGCAGAGATCTCTTCGGGCAAACGCATTGATCCCCGTTGCGCATCGAACGACTGGATCGTGGCCCACGGACGGCTTCGCGAAAGCATGTCGTACATTTCCGCTGCATCTTCCAAATGACGAAGGTCGTTTTCCTGCAGGTCATGCTTGGCGGAGGTATAGCCTCGCGCCGGTTTCTTGGCCACCAGTTTTTGCGCTTCCGCGGGAGGTACGCGCAGGTACAGAATCAAATTCTCTCGCGGTAATCCGTAGATCGAATATTCTAGATGCTCAATCCAGCGCAGCAGTTCCGGGCGATTTCCCACCGGTGCGCGTGCCACCTGATGAGCGAGATTCGAGGCAATATAGCGGTCGCAGAGCACGATCTTACTTTCGTTGAGGGCGCCTTCCAGTTGCGACTTGGCCTCGAAGCGATCACCCGCATACAGCAAGGCAGCAAAACGCGGATCGACGTTCTCCAGTGTTCCCAGATCGCCATTCAAATATTTGGAAATCATCATGCCGAACCATGAGTCATATTGGGGGAATCCGGTGAAATACACGGAGTGTCCTGCAGCGCTCAGGGAGTGCTCCAATAGTCGGGCCTGCGTATGCTTACCGCTGCCGTCGATTCCCTCAATTGTGATTAGTATTCCGCGAGTTGTCATAGCACCGATCCGTGGCCGAGGGGGGACGTCACCAAGTGCTTTTCAGTGTACCCGTAGAGACTAGTCCCCGCAATGCAAAGGCGTCGTGCCTTGCCGACTTCACGGCCGTGTTACGATTTCTTTCGGACGCATTCTAATGACTTCGCTCTCTATTGCCGATAATTTGTCGCGTATTCACGAACGTATCGCCGTTGCTGCCGCGAAGGCTCATCGCAAGCCCGAAGAAATCACGTTGATTGGCGTGTCAAAGACTCATCCTGCCGAAGCGATTCGTGAAGCGTACAAGACGGGACTCCGCCATTTTGGCGAAAATCGCGTCCAAGAGTGGGAAGGGAAGCGCGATGGTCTTGCGGACATTACTTCCGTCTCCACATTCCATCTCATTGGCCACCTGCAGAGCAATAAAGCCGCCCGCGCTGCAAAGTATTTTGATCGCGTGGATTCCATCGACGACTTTTCATTGGCACAGAAGTTGGATCGAGCCGCTTCCGAAAAGTCATTCTCCACGAGATTGCGAGTACTCATTGAAGTACATATAGGAGGAGAAGAGTCGAAGAGCGGTGTCTCCGAAGCAGGCCTAGTGTCGCTTGCAGAACAGATACTCACTCTGCCTCACCTGAACTTGGAAGGGCTGATGTGCATTCCTCCATTTTCGGAAGACCCAGAGGAAGCACGGCCATATTTCGCCCAGTTGCGCAGGTTGCAGGAAATGCTTCAGACTCGCCTGCAGGTTAAATTGCCCGTGCTTTCCATGGGCATGTCTCATGATTTTGAAATCGCAATTCAGGAAGGTTCGACGGAAGTCCGCGTGGGCACTGCGCTGTTCGGCACCCGCCCCGCCTTCTAATGCATCGAACTCCTATCTGAAGAAAACGGTGAAGCCAGTGAAATTGTTCCTCCCACTTCAATTGCGCAAGCTCGAACTCAAGAACCGTATCGCCGTGTCTCCGATGTGCCAGTATTCCGCAATCGATGGGCATCCCAATGCCTGGCACCTGGTGCATCTGGGAAGCCGCGCTGTCGGCGGAGCGGCGTTGGTGATGGCCGAAGCATCCGGCGTTAGCGACGTTGGACGTATTTCTCCCGGGGACACGGGCTTATATCTTGACTCGCATGTCGACGCGTGGCGCCCCATTGTGCAGTTCATAAATGAGCATGGCGCCATGGCTGGTATCCAATTGGCCCATGCTGGGCGCAAAGCGAGTACAGATGTTCCTTGGCGCGGTGGCAGACCTCTTTCCGCTGCACAAGGCGCTTGGCAAGCTATTTCTGCAAGCACCCTGGCGTTCGATGCCGGATATCCCGTGCCAAAGGAATTGTCCGTCGCTGAAATCGACCAGGTCATCCAACAGTTCGAGGACGCCGCGCGTCGCGCCCTGGCTGCCGGTTTCCAAATCGCGGAAATTCACGCTGCTCACGGCTACCTTCTGACTCAGTTTCTTTCTCCGCTCTCGAATCACCGCACGGATTCCTATGGTGGCAGCTTCGAAAATCGCATCCGCTTTCTGCTTCGAGTAGCCAAATCCGTCCGATCTGTCTGGCCGGAGTCGCAACCACTCTTCGTGCGCATCTCAGCAACCGATTGGGTGGAGGGTGGCTGGGATATGGCACAAAGTGTCGAGCTTTGCCACTACCTCAAATCTCTGGGCGCCGATCTCATCGACGTATCCAGCGGGGGCACTTCTCCCGCCGCGAAAATCCCCCTCGGGCCGGGCTATCAAGTGGAGTTCGCCGAGGTGATTCGCAAAGAGGTGGGTATTGCCACCGGTGCAGTAGGAATGATCACCGATCCCGCGCAGGCCGACACAATTGTCACGACCGGTCAGGCAGACATGGTTTTCCTCGCCCGGGAAATGCTCCGCGATCCTTATTGGCCGCGTCACGCTGCCAAGGCACTGCGCGCCGAATTGCCAGTTCCTCCACAATATGCGCGAGCCTGGTGATTATGAGTTTCCTCGATGTTTCCGAAGACACGTTACGCGGCACGGTCACGGTTTCTGTCCGCGTACAACCCCGCGCCAGCAAAGATGAAATTGCGGGCACTATGGACGGTGCTCTAAAAGTGCGACTCCGAGCGCCTGCCCTGGAAAATCGTGCAAACGAAGCGCTCACCGAATTCCTTGCCGATCTTTTGAAAACGTCAAAATCCGCTGTTAGAATCCAGAGCGGCGCGCAGAGCCGCAACAAGCGTGTGGAAATTCGCGGCGTCACCCGCCTGCAAATCCTGGATCTTCTTCAGGAAGACGCTTAATTCCCGGTTTCCCGAAATCCGAGGCAACCGCGATTGCGCGGGAGGTTTGTATGAGTTTGAAGGTTGAAGAAGTCCAGAAGGACTTGCGGGCAGCCAAACTCGATGGCTGGCTCTTCTATGATTTCCGAGGACGCGACCCCATTGCTCACCGCGTGCTTCAACTCTCCCCCGGCATGCGCACGCGCCGTTGGTTTTATTTCATTCCCGCCAAAGGCACGCCGAAAAAACTTGTTCATAAAATCGAAACACATTCTTTGGCGGTGCTGCCGGGAGATACATTATATTTTTCCGCGCACGGCGAACTTGTCGGCAATCTAAAGAAAATACTCGGGCGCGCCAGAACCGTCGCCATGCAGTATTCCGCCAAAAACGCTATTCCTTACGTTTCGATGGTTGACGCTGGAACGATTGAACTTGTGCGCAGCGCGGGCGTAAAGGTTGTCACTTCCGCCGATTTGGTCCAGAAATACGAAGCTTGCTGGACGAAAACGCAGCTCGAGTCGCACCTTGCAGCCGGTCGCGCAATCGACGCGATCGTTCAGGGCGCCTTCGCTCACGCAGGTAAATCGGTTCGCGAAAAAACTCCCATCACCGAATATGACCTGCAGCAGTGGATTCTGCAGAAGTTTGAAGAAGCCGGCATCGTAACTGAAGAAGGCCCAGACGTTGCCGTGAACAAAAACGCCAGCGATCCGCACTACGGACCATCGCGAGAGATGTCCGCGACTATAAAAGAAGGCGATCTATTGCTTCTTGACGTTTGGGGAAAGCTGAAATCTCCGGACAGCGTCTACTACGACGTAACCTGGACTGGATATCTTGGCGCGAAAGTGCCGGACAAATTCGCGAAAATTTTTAATGTTGTCCGGCAAGCACGCGACCGCGGCGTAAACATGATTCTCGACAGCATCAAGGCCGGCAAACCGCTTCAGGGATGGCAGATCGACAACGCGGTGCGCGACGTAATTGACAAAGCGGGTTATGGAAAGTACTTCTTTCATCGTACGGGCCACAACATAGGCCAATCCGTCCACGGGAATGGTGTCAATATAGACGGATTGGAAACGCGTGATGAACGCCACTTGATTCCGGGAACTTGCAACTCTATTGAACCCGGCATCTACCTTCCGGAATTCGGCATTCGTAGCGAAGTGGACGTGTATATCGGCGAAAGGGAAGCGCGCGTAACCGGCGCCGTGCAAACGGAGATTCTCCCTCTGCTGGCTTGAGGAATGGAACGCATTCAACTATGACCGAAGACGTAGCACAAACGCCTGCAACGCAAGAATCGTCGCCCGTCCCCGTACGGCCTGAACCGACGCTGCAGCGGGAATTGCGGTCGTGGATGTGCGCGTTGGCAGGCTGGCTTGTTCCAGGATTAGGCCACGCGCTACAGGAGATGTGGGGACGTGCTTTCGTGGTGTTCACAGCGGTGGGTTTGCTTGTTTATACTGGCGCGTCATTGAAGGGCAACGTCTTCACCTCGAATGGCGGCGATGCGTTCGACACACTTGGCTACGTCGCCGATATGGGCACCGGCTGCTTCTACTTCTTCGCGCGCTTTCTGGAACATACCGGTGCCGACGTTTCCCATGCACAAGGCGATTACGGCACACGTTTTCTAGCCACTGCAGGTGTGCTTAACATTCTGGCGGCCCTGCACGCTTACGAAGCCGCGCGAGGAAGAAAAGCATGACTCCCGGCGGCGGAATATCTATGACGCATATTCAAGCATTCCTGCTTTTCGCTGCGGTTATCTCGATTGCTTTTGGTTATCTTGGCCGCCGCAGACCTCCCGACCGCATTCGCTACATTTTGTGGTCTTTCTTCCTATTTCTTGCAGTGGGCGTGGGTATAGGCTGGGCTATGTATCCTTTTTCACGTTGAGTGGCAGCAAGAGAACGAGTTCTCCGACGACATTTATATAATTACTTGGGCTGAGGTTTTTTTCCTTCATTTTCGCTATCCACATCGGCAACTTGCATCCAAGTTGTCATCGATGTCAGATCCGCGTCCGTCGCTTTCCTCCCCAACGTGCCGCTAATCTTTCGTCGCATCCGCGATGCTGTTATCCACGCACCGATCCCCGTCACAACCATGATGCTGACAATAATGTAGAGCACGCGCCCTCCCGTTTTCTCCAACTAAAGCCCTGTCGTTAGCAACTGGCCTGAGTCTATTGCCCCCGTCTAACAACGCAAATCTACGCGCTACCTTGGAGGGTGTCCACTTGCGCGCAATTTTTCCGCACAAAGATTGTCGAATTGTCTCACCATGAATTGACACCCATTTTCAGCGAATGCTATCGTAATTAAACGGGGCCGAGGTAGCTCAGTGGTAGAGCAGCCGATTCGTAATCGGCAGGTCGCGAGTTCAACTCTCGCTCTCGGCTCCAGATTTTTCTTTGTAAATCAACAACATATGAATCTCATTTGAGTCGTCCTTGATGAGGCGTTGCAAGGACGGTGCAAGTTGCGGAATCTTCAGATAGGCCCTCAAGTCGTTTCCTACTGGGAAGTCCTAGCGCCGCGCTTTTGGTCTTCAGGCACGTTGTTGAAGACGGTGAATTCGACGTCGCGGCTGGTGTTGAGCTCGTTTTCACTGGCGGTAACTGTGGCTACGTGTTTGCCAGGTTTGAGGTTGCGCACTTCGACTTCGAGGCCGGTGCCAACTGCGGCACCGTCGAGCGACCAGTGAATCTGTTCCCCCGATAGAGGCATGTCGCCATCACCGAAGGCGGCGGCGCGCAAGCGCACCGGCGTCGTGCTCGGGAGCGCGGTCGCGTCCGCAGGCGAAAGAATTTCGAGCATTGGGGGAGCGGCGCTGACGACGATCGGTTCCATGAGTTGCGTGGTTTCGTTGAAGCCGTCGTTGGCGATGATGCGCAGGCGTCCCTGAGTGGTTGTTGAAAAGAGGTGGCCGCCGAGTTTCAGGGCACCACGATTCGGTCCAATGAACAGGGGGCGGAACGGTTTGTCTTTTCTTTCCGAGAATTCAATCCGGATCTCGAGCGGATCTCCGTCATTGTCGGTCGCTTGCCATTTGGTCTCCACGCTTTCGGCGCGAGAAATCGACATTCCCTTTTCGGCAGACAGAAATTGGACTATTGGCGCCGATTTGCTTCGCACGCGCTTGGCGACGGCCTTTCCCTTGTATTCCACTTCGAGAGAATCAACGCCCTTGGTAGGAATGTGCGCAGAAAGGATGATGCGGGGTTCCGGGCCTTCGTTGTGGTGGCCGGTATTGAGTTCGACAGTCGCGGGTATACGCGCGGTCTCTGTACCCTGGCGATTTCTTGCAACGAACACGTAGTCGGACTTAAGGCGAATGGAGGCGCTGGGTCTCTCGTAAGGGACGGTGGCAATCGAGAGAAAATGCACTTGGCCCTGAGGATCGAGCAATGCGGTAACGAGCGGAGATTCTCCTTTCGGGACCGGTTTGGTCTCGCGATTCGCGAGAGGTGCACTTCCGGAACCTATGGTTCCGCTGAAAGCGTCGAGGTACGGAAATAGTCCGTTGGGGAAGCTCCCCCCAAAGACGTTCCAATTATCGACAGAAATCCACGCGATATCGTCGTGATTATAAGTGCAGTAGGACATCAGGTCGTAGTAGTTTGTGACGCCCGCCGAACCGTCCATCAGGATTCTGTAGCGGCCTGTCCATTTCCCGGTGCTGTCCACTTGATTCTTTCTCCGGTCCAGACCGACACCGTGAATGAAGCCTCTTTCGTCCGGAGGCCACAGGATAAAGTCATCGGCGCCGCAGGCGCCGCTGGCGTGATAGTAGCCGAGATCGTGGAAGAGTTCATGTGCGACGGCGTTGATTAGGATATTCGAGTTTGCGATTCCGATCGGAGCTACAGTCCAGCCGACATCGACGGGGCCGACGCCCATCCAGTCGGCATCCTGTGGATGCAACGCTTCCCAGATGCGCATGCGCGAATAGATTCGGGCTTGGCAGATGCTGGTCCACTCGCGGCACGGGGCAGTTGTGCCGCCGGGGCCGATGGGGCCGACTAGATCGCTGACGTCGATGCTCCCGGCGTAGGGTAGAACGATGACATTGGAAGCGGGAGTGGCCATGAGGTTTATTGCTTCCGCAAAGACCGTCGACGGCGCTCCTGGCGAATTGAACGTTCCGGTGGAGTCGACAAACGTCAGGGCGACCGAAGCGATTTTTATGCCGGCGGCCGGACCGAAATTTATGGAAGTCACGGAGAACGTATTGTTGGTTGTGCAGGTGGGGCATTCCTGAGCTCCGAACGGCGGCATGAGTTGCGCTTGGAGCCGGAGACCGTTTTGCTGGGTCCAGCTTGTCGGCAGGGTGAAGACATAGGCGCCGGCGGGATCCGCACGCATAGAAGGCGTAACGCTCAGCGGTCCCATGTTGAGTGCCGCGGGAGAACTGTCGGGCAGCGCAGAACCAAGTGGCATCTCGACGTTGTGCTGATCTGGGGCAAATGCATTCAACAGCATTCGAACGCCAGTGTATGAACCGGCAAACGCGGTGTTGGCAAAAACGCGCACGACGGTGGGGACGCCGACTCTCAGGTTCACTCCGGTGTAAGGGGCAAAGCCGCTGATGTTCAGCGGGATGTCAATGGTCTGGATTCCCTGGGTGATTTCCATGCCGACGACGCGGAAATCGGTCGGCGTGCTGATGTCGACGTCGGCGCGGCCGAATTGATTCCAACGATCGAGTGCGAACACGGTGATGTGGTGCGCGCCGATCGTAAGCTGGTTGGGACTGAGCATTTTGGTGAAAGACAAGGGCTGCCATTGCGTGTTAATCGATTTGATTGCGGAGAGGTCCTGCACACAGGTGCCAGCGGTTGGAACGGTAGGCGAATCAATGCGGACACAGAATCCTTGGAGAGCGCCGACTGTCCAAACGGTGCCGTTTATGGAATTGATTTTTGTAGGATCAATCCACTGATTGTTCGTTGGGGAATAGAGGGTAATGACAGGAGGTGGTGGAGCAACTGCGGTCAGCGAGACGGACTTGGTCGTGTGCTGTCCCGCTAGGTCCCAGACGGTCACGAACAAAGTGTTGCTGGGACCCAGCATGTAGTCGGGAATGTCGATGTCGAAGGTATCGTCGGGATGGAGGTCCGTGTTGTTGTGGCAGCCGCTTTCGTTGGGCTCGGGCGTGTTCACGCCATAGCAAAAAGTGGCGAGGCCGCCGGGCGCAGTCACCGAACCCTGGAGGTGCACGTGGTACGGCACACTGCGTTGGGAGCCGTTGATAGGTGCTGTGATCTGCACGGTCGGCGCTGGAGGAGGTGTCCCTTGCGACGGCAAGGATTCGGGAAAATTTACCACCAGGTGATCGATCTGCGGCTCGCCCGGAAACGGGATTCCTCCGTCATGATTGAAAGTGCCCTTGCCATAGACGAGAGTGACGCGAACAATGCGTGCTTGAGGATCGGTGATGGCGATCGGGTGGTTGATCGGTGCACTATACGCGCCCGTGAAAAGCGAAGACGAGTCGAGCAGAAAAACATCGCCGGAATCGGCGACGAGATGGCCCTGGTCATCAAAGCCTGACAAGCGTGCGTAGATGGCGCAGCTGGTGCCCTCCGGAAAACACGAAAGCCCAATCGAATCCGCGCCCATCATCATGGATACGCTATCGGCCCGTTTGGGCGAAATTATGCTCCCAGTAGGAGTCAACGGCTGGCCAAAGCGAATGTCCATGCGGTACGCATTATTAGTGCAGTCTGTCGTTTGGCAGACGTCGGAGACACGCAGAGCCTGCGTGCCCGAGTAAGTGACTACGTGCGTCGGAGTAAAGAGAGTAGCTGGCGAATGAAAATTGATATTGTCTACGCGGTTCAAGACCGTTCCTGACAGGTAATCGGGCGCATCGAAATCAATCGTTACCGTCTGCGCCGCAGTTGTTGCAGCCGATGCCAGGAATGCGAACTGCACAAGCAGGGCGATTCTGAGGATACGCATATGAACTCCTCGAAAGGCTGTAAGAGCACCTGAATGGGATTGGGCGACTTGTAGGGCACTTGTTCCGGTGACGTCATGGTTTGTCTTCCTAGCTTCTTCGTTACGGCTTCTTACGCATCAAGAACCACACGATGAGGATGAGCAAGAGCAGCAGCAGGAGGAGCCACCACCATTTCTCGAGGATGCCGCCACTACCACCCGTAATTGTCCCGACCGCCGCCGGTGGAGGCGAGTCGATGAAGACTTTGGCCGCGAGGTCGTTACCGATCACCGCGACGTCGAGTGTGCAGGCATCAAACAGAGGTCCCTGCTTCACGCCTGCCGTCGTGCAGACTCCCTGCGCTTTTTCACGGATGGCCGGTTCGAGGTCTTTGGCATAGAAGGTTCGCTTTGGAATACCGACTTCGATTGTCTTGCCGGGATTGCAAACCGACAGCATGGAAGTTTCACCCGAAACGCGCCAGCTATCGGCAAAATGGTGATAGAGGTCGTTGAAGTTGAACGGGTTTGTTAGTACGAAGCCATCGCGCGCCGCGATCTGGTTGAGGTTTCCGTTCGAATTAGCGATCAGGCCCCGCACCGCGACCGGCCATTGACCCAGGCCAACGGACACATCGATCCAGGTGGGGTTGACAGTAGCGCGCACGGAATTCCCGCTCTCGCTTGTGAGCTGGTAGACGTTGCCCTGTCGTGCGATGCCAGAGTCTTCCGGCAATTCCAACGTCTTGCCGTCGGGCACCGGCGTGAGCGTACCGTTGACGTAGACACCCGCCGCCTCGTCCCTTCCTGGCGGCGCGAGACAGATCGCGACCTGGGTTTTGCCAAAGCGTGCGGCGACGGCTTTGTTCACCGTCGCATTCGGCCAAGTCGGCGCGCCCGACACCTGGCGAGTCTCGACCGTGAATTCTCGACCGACCTCCGCCAGCGTAAAATCCCCCGCCGCTTGAAAGTCGTAGAAAAGTCCATTGAACGTTCGGAGATGCGTGTCGCCGATGGTGGTGGCGGCGGCGCAGTTCGAGGTTGCGCCGCCGGCAATGCTTTCCTGGAAGATCACCGCTGGACCGGGCGCTGTCGCGGCCGGGGCTGTTGGCCCAAAGGTGAGGTTGTTGGTCTCGCCGGTGAAGCCTTGCGCCACACAGGTCGGCGCCTTCGTGTCGCCGTATATGATCTCCGTCCGCGTGTTGGCCGAGGCTCCGGTGTTCAGACTGGCCATACCCCCACCGGCGCTGTTGCCTCCGTCGCCGAAGAGGTTGAATTCAGCTATCGTCCAACCGTTCGCGGCATTGACGGCATTGTCGCCGGTCCGTATGTAGGCGTTGGTCCCCGTCGAGAGGGTGCCGCTATCGCCGGTTGAGCTGACGGCGCCGGTGAAGGTCCAGTTTGCCATGTTGGTGATGGGCTGGTTGGGCACGGGCGTGCCCCCGGCGGTGTTGTTCTTGTAGCAATAGATCCCGCCGTTGTATGGGAACTGGATCCAGTTTTGGCCCGCGGGGCAATTCGCATCATAGTGAATGATCCAGTACTGGATATAGAGGTTGCCCGCGGTGCCGCTGTTGGCATACACGAACTGCTGCCAGCCCAAACACCCCGCATTCGGAGATCCGGCACACACGCTGCTGGTGAAATTGTTCGTGTTGATCTGAAGCGAATATGCGTTGTTAATCGCAGGTCCGCTGTTTGCGATCGGCCCACTCTCGCTGGTCACGTTTGTGACATTCTCAAAGTGCCCGATGGCCTGAGCGATGTGCCCCGAAGGTGCGCCGGCCGAAACGTCGTTGCTGTTGCCGACCACGAAAGGCCGTGGACCGTGCCGCGGTATGGCCGGAAACGACGGCGAGGCGACGCACGCAACTTCCCTCCATTCTGTGCTGGGATAGGCGGCCGTAAAACACCCTTTCCTTGGCGCAGGTTTGTGCAGGATCCCGTCGTTCCAGAGTTTTCGCCTCTGCCTTTCCTCGGGCGAGATTTGCTCTTCGGAGCTGGCAGTGGCGGACACACCGCGAGCCTTCGGCGGCTCTTGAGGCGGCGCTTTCGGTGCACCGAACGATGCCTGGGTGTAAAACAGTCCGAACAGCAAGGCTACTGTGGCTTTAACGCGAAGGATGTTCACGGTTCCCCCTCTAGTCGGCACGCAACGATTTCTGGTCGTCGCAACGCGCGACGGTGTCGGCAGGTTTAGCTTGTCCGGGGCCCGATGGGTCTAGAAGGTAGTGGCGCCCGTTGAAGTTTCGTATCAGGGATTCCTTCGAAACTAAGTTTGTCGAAGGGGCATCCCGTTCTGAGGCGAAACGCCTGGAGTCAGCCGCTGAGTTGGTCGAAGATACGACGCA